>JBAXRQ010000001.1:0-949156 GCA_037131105.1 bacterium
GCTGTGGGAGTCAATTTCTTTGAATAATGTCCCAATACCAATCATGGGGTGGGGTGTCTCACGTCGTCGCTACGGCCGCCTCTGGCAGACACTCCGCTCCTCCCAGAGAACCCACGGTTCTCTGCGCTCCCTTCGGTAGCTGCTCTCCTCCACGGAAACCCTCCCCGGTTTCCGACCCTTCCGACGTTCGAACCCCACCCGCGGTACCAAAAAAAGACCTTCAAATGTATAAAGGTCTTTTTTTGGTACCGCGGGTGGGGTTTGAACCCACATGGGATTGCTCCCAAGGGATTTTAAGTCCCTCGTGTATACCAGTTCCACCACCGCGGCGCGCCTGTATACTACCTGATTCGAAGGGTCTACTCAAGCCGGAACTATCTGCCAGCTGCCATTCCCCTCGTTGATCTCAATTTTCCCAGTGATGGTGAAGCCGGCGGCCCGGGGATGTCCGCCACCTCCCATTACCTTGGCCAGGCTGCTGACTTTCGTTTTGAACCCCTCACCAGTCCGCAGGGAGCCTACTACCTTGCCAGGCTCCATTTCCGTGAGCAGCATGGTGCAGCGGACTTCGGGCAATACGTTCAGCTCGCTAATGATACCCCCTACGTCTGTCTTGGAGGCCATACAGGCCGCTATATCATCCTGGGTGAGCACTGTTACCGCAAAACGGTTTCCATGGGTCAGACGGAGCCTCTGGAGGGCTATGCCAAGCAGCTTAAGGCTGGCCACGGTCTTGGTATGAGATATCTGCCGGGCAATGAGATTGAGCTTGGCTCCTCGTCGCATCAGCTCGGCCGAGATCTCCAGTGTGTCTACCGTGGTATTGGGATACTGGAAGCCGCCGGTGTCAGTGTAGATCCCAGCCAGTAGGCAGGTGGCCATATCCGGGGTGATCTTCACTTCAAGGGCCATCACCAACCCGTAGATGATCTCGGTGGTGGAGGCCGCCTCCTTGAAGATGCCGGCAGTTGAGAGCCGGGCCAGGTCGCCTTTGATGTGGTGGTCGATGGTGACCAGCTTTTCGGCCAGGCTGTACTTCTTCACCAACTCCTCGAACCCGGTCCGGGCCGTGTCGCTCAGGTCGGCCACTATGCAGAGGTCTAGGTCGCCAGGCAGCTCAGTGCTGACCGGTCGATCTCCTTCCGGTAAAAACGAAAATATATCCGGCACGCCTTCCAGCAGTACCGGATATATTTCTTTGCCCATCTGTTCCAAAGCGTGCTGCAATGAGAGAACCGAGGCTACCGCGTCCCCGTCCGGATGGATGTGGGAAACGATGGCTATCCGCCTTGCCATAGTGATAAGGCGGATAGTCGGCTCCATATTAGTCGACAGGGACCAACTGGGTACCTTCCATCGGCAGACTGGTCCGGCTCACCTTCAGAGTCGAAGACTCATAGGCGGGCAGTCCCAGGGTGGAAAGGAAGGAGGCGTCAGCCTTGCTGCCCGTAAGCAGCAAGTAGCCTGGCTCCAACACTTTCAGTACTGACTTCAGATCCGCCACATCGGTATCGCTCCTCAGGTCAACGATAAGGATGTCGGTGTTTGACGCGTCGTCTACCTTGGTGACATCGGTGTCCACCTCGCTGAGGAAAACGACGGTCAGTTCCTCGGAACGGATGAAGTAGACAGTGGCCTTGGCCAGGTTCTGAGCCTCACACTGGATGGTCGCGACGTCATATTCTCCAGCTCCCGGAATCTTGAACGATCCGATCTGCACCCCGTCACCAATAGTGACGGTCTCGGTCTTCGTCTTGATGCTTACCCCATTGTCTCCTTGGCGGGAAATAACCATGGTGAATGCTAGGCCGCTAGTTCTTCTTCAGCGATGACTTCCTCAACCTCAACTACTTCGTCAGAAAGCTTCTTGCGAGGGGTCTTCTTGGAGCTGCGCTTAGGCTTCTCCTCTTTCTCAGCAGCTTCTACTGCCTTGTCCTCAGCCTTGCTCTCCTTGCTTTCCTTAGTCTCCTTCGCTTCCTTGGCAGCTGGCTCGTTCAGGCGCTTGTAGGAAAGGCCGAGACGATGCTGGTCAGGATCGATCGAGATGATCTTGAAGCTGAAGGGCTCGCCGAGGTGCAGGATGGTGCCTGGGTCGGTGATCCGCTCATTGCTGATCTCCGAGATATGCACCAGTCCATCGATGTCAGAGTCAAGCCGTACGAATACTCCGAACGGGGTAACGCGGGTGACTGCACCCTTTACGATGTCCCCGACCTTGTACTTGCTGGCTGCCTCCTGCCACGGATCCTTGAGTAGGCGCTTGATCGAAAGTGAAACACGATTGTCGGCGGTAGACACTACCAGTACCTTCACCTTGTCGCCAATGGCGTACAGGGAGTTGATATCGGTAACGCGTCCCCAGGCGATCTCGGAAATGTGCACCAGACCCTCGAGAGCGTCGCCTTCATCGCCAAGCTTGACGAAGATACCGAAGTCTACGATGCCGGTGATGACACCTTCCATGGTGTCGCCTTCCTTGATGTGCTTGAGCTTAGCCTCCTGAATGGTGTCGCCGGCTGCCTTCTCTGAGAAGATCAGCTTGCCCTGGGACATGTCGAAGTTCAGTACCTTAACCGTCAGGGTCTGGCTGACCAGTTCCTTCAGGCGGGCATAGATCTCGTCAACGTTTCCACCATCAACCCGAGGATAGTGCTCGGATGCCAGCTGCGATACTGGAAGGAATCCAGTAAAGTCGCCTAGTTCGATCAGGAGACCGCCCTTGTTGGCGTCGCTCACCTTGACCTGCATGGGCTCGCCGTCCTTCACACGCTGCTGCAGCTCGTTGGAGATGCGCTCACGATCGGCACGACGCAGTGACAGGACAATATTGCCCCGTTCATCCTCGATTACCAGTACCGACGCCATTACGGTGTCGCCTGGCTTCAGTTCGCTGGAAAGTACGGAAAGCTCACGCTCGGGGATGACTCCCACGGCGATGCCGGCAATATCAATCCAGATTCGGGTAGCTGAGGAGGAAATAACAGTTCCCTCGACTACTGCGCCCGGTACGAACGGTACGACCTTTCCTCCAAGTTCGCGAAGCATCGTTTCCATGGTATCGACTCCATCGAAAGCAGGCTTTGCGACCTCTGTCTTTTCACTCTTTTTCTCCTCGGTCTCCTCGGTCTTCACAATGGTCTCTTCACTCTTCACTTCTTCTACGAACTCCACATCTGTCTGTTTGGGCTTTGTGGCCATGAGATTATATCTCTTTCTTCTGCGTAAGCGAGTATGCTCGCCGGCATATTCTGAGTAAGTGCCTAAGCGCTTAGTCCTTTATGCCTGCGAATTACTTTTTAGCCTTGGGAAGATACTTTTGCTTGTACTCTATCACTTTCTCCTGCTTGATCACCTGGGTCAGGTCGGTCCTCCAGTAACGGATGAGGAAGCCTATCCATACTACCGCAGAGATCTCCTGGATCAATCGTATCGCGTCCATGCCAAGGATGGGAAGGTACTGGAACCTGAAGAAGAACAGGAATACTCCGAGGATGGCATTGGTCCAGAAGAAGGTGGCAATCCGTTCTTTCAGCTGGGGATGAACCTTCAGGAAGCTAATGGCAATGCCTCCGACCCAGCAGACCGCTACGAACCCTACGTATCCCCACATAAGCTTCCAAGGAAGCCGAGGGGTGATCTGAAGGATGTCGCTGTTCTTGAACCAGTGAGCCAAGGCTGAGCTGGTAAGGGCAGTACTGAATCGAGTCCACAGGGCATGCATGGTGGGATTGCTACTGACACAATAGCTTCGTCTCGATTGGTGCCGCGAGAGGGATATGCAGCTGCCGGGGGCAGGTGCATGTACCATCTAGTGACTAGTCCCGAGGGCGGCTACCTTAACTCTATCAAACTGGTGCCGCGAGAGGGACTCGAACCCTCACACCATTGCTGGTCTAGGCCCTCAACCTAGTGCGTATACCGATTCCGCCATCGCGGCCTGGTCGAGGCGTGGTTTCTTCTGATCTGTCTGACTATATCAAATGATCCGGTTGCTGTCGAGGGTTTATGGCCTGTAGAATGACTGCAATGAATTACCTAGTGTTTACCCGGATTTCTCGGTTGGCGTGGGTTCTGCCAGTTCTGGTCTGGCTGGCCGCTTTTGGCTATCTGATTGGCCGTAACTCACCGCCGCCAGCTGCTTCTCCTGCGCCGGTCATTGCTCCCATAGGACTGGCGACTATTCAACCTGGATTTACTGCCAAGTACGATCCCGCTACCTCCCATTGGTCCTGGCAGTACGCCCGAGTCATGGATACCGGCTGCCAGCAGCTGATCATGCCCATAGTGAATCCGGTGACCTATGACGAGCCTACTGACATCGTGCATATCGAGCTGAAGACCTACAGTACCGACGATACGTGCACCAAGCCTGCGGCGATCGCAGCCTTTACCGGTGGCATCAGCACCGATCCAAATACCACATTCACACTTTCACTGGATGGGAAGCAGATAGTTCCCTAGTACGAAAATCAGGAATGCGGACTAGGCTGCTTTGTGGTGGGCGGCTTTGTTAGGGTGTGGCTTGTACCACACTAAGCCATTCCCATGTCCTGCGCAGTAGTTTCAAGTGCCTGTCTTTCCGGTCCCCGTGTAGTTCCGGTGCGTATCGAGGTGGATATCCAGCCTGGCTTGCCTTTGTTTACGGTCATCGGCCTGCCGGATAGGCGCATAGGCGAGGCCAAGGAGCGGGTGCGCTCAGCCATCAAGAATAGCGGCTTCACCTTTCCTTTGGGCAAGATCACCGTCAATCTCTCCCCGTCCTCAGTGCCTAAGCAGGGAACCGGTCTAGATCTGGCCATAGCGGTGGGAGTGCTGGCTGCCAGCGGGAAATGTCGGGTACCTGAAGATGGCTGTTGGGTGCTGGGTGAGCTGGCTTTGGATGGAGTAGTGCGGCCCTGTCAGCCCCTACTGCCTTTGCTTGTAGAGGCGCTTGATCACGGTATTCCAGGTGTAATTATCCCGGCGGTAAACAGTGATGAGGTAGCACAGGTGCCCGAGTGCGCTACCTTCACCGCCGCTTCTTTACAAGAACTGGCGGGCAAGCTGTCTAAGCGATTATTCTGGAAACCCGGGGTATCTCTTCCTGACCTCCTGCCTACTCGGAATGAGTACTTCATTGATCACATCCGGGGTCAGGCCGAGGCTAAGCGCTGCTTGACTATTGCCCTGGCAGGAGGCCACCACATGCTGATGACCGGCCCTCCCGGTACCGGGAAGACCCTGCTGGCACGCGCAGCCGGCGAACTGCTCCCCTTTTTGACGAGGCGCCAGTCGCTTGACCATGCCCGTATCAGATCGTTGGTGGATGATCATTCATCTATCCAATTCGAGCCTCCCTTCCGTAGTCCTCACCATACGATCAGTCGAGCAGGCTTGTTGGGAGGTGGAAGCCAGGGCTTCCCCGGTGAAGTCAGCCTGGCAAATGACGGGATACTCTTTTTAGATGAGATCAGTGAGATCTCTCGGTCAGTGCTCGAGTCCTTGAGGCAGCCTTTGCAGGATAGACAGGTAGTCATCAATCGCAAAGGAGGCGAGCTAAAATACCCGGCTGACTGCCTGGTGATCGCAGCACGGAACCCCTGTCCCTGCGGTTTACTAGGAGTTGAGGGTCAAGTTTGCCGCTGCAGCGCTGGGGAGATGGAGAGGTATGAGCGGAGGCTTTCTGAGGCTCTGCTGGATCGGTTCGATTTGTTCTGCCCGGTGCCGGCTGAGTCAGGTAGGGAGGTGGCGGCAGATGGACGTAGTATGGCGGCAGAAATTGCACGATGCAGAAAGGTCCAGGGGAGACGTTGGGGCCAGAATATGACTAACGGAAAAGCGCTCCTAGAAGAACTGGAGAAGGTTGTTCGGTTGGATCAACCAAGCGGTAAGATGCTAGACGAGGCGACGGGGCGATTCTACCTTTCTATGCGTGGCCGGCAGAAGGTGTTGGCCGTAGCTTTGACGGTGGCGGACCTAGACAGAAAACCGCGACCCACTATTGAACATCTTCGAGAAGCACTAAGTTACCGTTACCGATCCTCGAATCAACGGTTCTAATCTGTACTTTGGTGATCTGACCAGCTATATTGGGAGGGAATCGGAAAGCAATACTGGTCTGTACTCGTAGCTTCGCTACTCGTGCTGACCTCGTCGAAAGTCTAATCCCATGCAAGCATGGATTATCCTTTCTCCTCGGTCTGTAGCTCAGTTGGTTAGAGCAACGCTCTTATAAGGCGTGGGTCCTGGGTTCAAGTCCCAGCAGACCGACCAAAGTAAAAAGGCAGCAATATGCTGCCTTTTTACTTTGCCTGTATCAGGTTGGGACTTGAACGGGAGAGGGGTCGGGAGAACGGAAGTTCTCCCGTGGAGGAAGGTAGCCTTCGAAGAAGGCGTTAAGGAAACCGTGGGTTTCCTAGTGCGGAGCACGTGAAAGTCCCAGCAGACCGACCAGAACAAAAGAACATCCAAACGGATGTTCTTTTGTTCTGTAATAGGATTGACTTTTTTATCGTTGCGTGGTAGTATCCGGCGGTTCAATTACGAACTGAGGTTTAGAGTTTACAGAGGGGAATCAAATGAAAAAGTTACTAAGACGTTTGGAAGAGTCACTGAGACGTTCCAAGTTCTACAGGGAAAATGCACAGATGGTTCAGGCGGGAATGCTGATCGGGTTGGCTATCTATGTTGCGTTCTTTGCCTGTCATGAGTATTATCGGCAGCCTCAGCTTCCGACCCTCGTCAGCTTATGGGCAGTCGGCCTGGCGACCATCTATTCAATCCCTATTGTGATGAGGCTCAGAAGGTTTTCATCCTCCTACGAGGGTGAGTACCGCCCGGCACTAGAGGTACTAAGTAGCGAGTCTGGAATCTCGAAATGCCGCATTCTGGTGGCGCAGAACGACATGATGGGAGCGGCTGCCTGCGGTTTTTGGGGGCAGGCCACGGTAATCCTTACGAGCAGTCTGTGCCAGCTCCCCTATGAGCAGCTTGAAGCGGTTTTTGCTCATGAGCTGGGCCACCTTGCTCATCGGGATGCCTTAGTGAAGTCGGCAATTGGACTTACCCTGTTGGACCTCATGTGCTGGCTAAGCGTTTCGCTTACCAACTACCTGCAGGGCAACGAGGCAACCCTTTTCGTCATATCCAGCTGTATGGCGGTAGCGACGCTCGTTCCCGTTCTTGCGTACAACCGAGCCATCGAGCGCAGAACTGACAGATTTGCAGCATGTCTTACAGGGAAGCCTGAAAATCTGGCAAAAGCCCTTTCCAGTATGTTGGAAAACAACTATCTGCTCCCTGGCATAGTTGTTAGGGAGAAAGAGCCGTTCTGGGTACGTATGTTCAATACTCACCCTGCTATTCATGAGAGGATACGGATGTATGGCCAAGCCTAAGTGGCCGATCCTCAAAGTACATCAAAGGAAAAGCCCCGTCTCTGAAAGGAGTCGGGGCTTTTACTTTGCCTAGGCGACTACTCGCCTTTAGATAGCGTCCTTCATGCTCAGGGAGATACGTCCCTTTTCAGCATCGACTGCCTTCACCTTCACCTTTACGCTGTCCCCGATCTTCAGAATGTCGGAAACCAGGTTGATGCGGTCCTTGGAGACTTCGGAGATGTGTACCATTCCCTCCTTGTTAGGCAGAAACTGGACGATGGCGCCGATCTCCTTCTTAGGATCAATGCGGTCCTTGATGATCTGGATCACCTCGCCGTCGAACACCTCGCCTACCTCGATGGCGCGGCCGATGGCCTTGACCTGCTCGATAGCCCACTTGGCCATCTCAGGATCAGAGGAGGCAATCATGACGGTACCGTCATCCTCGATGTCGATGGTGGTGATCTCCTTGCCGCCAGCCTCGCTGATGATACGGTTGATGTTCTTGCCGCCAGGCCCGATCAGCTCACCGATCTTGGCTGGGTCGATCTCGATTGCGGTGATACGCGGTGCATACTTGGACATCTCTTCGCGTGGCTCGGAGATGGTCTCCATCATCTTCTCAAGGATGAACATGCGGCCCTCAAAGGCCTGACTAAGCGTCTGCTCAATGATCGGCCAGGTTAGGCCCTCGATCTTGGTATCCATTTGGATAGCCGTGATACCGTCCTGGGTACCGGCGATCTTGAAGTCCATGTCACCGGCGAAGTCCTCAAGTCCCTGCAGGTCGGTCAGGACCTTGAACTTGGAGGCATCGTCATTGGTGACCAGGCCCATGGCGATACCAGAGACCGGAGCCGAAATAGGTACGCCGGCGTCCATCAATGCCAGAGTAGAGCCACAGGTGGAGGCCATGGAAGACGAACCGTTGGAAGACAGGATCTCAGATACCAGGCGGATCGTGTAGGGGAAGTCACTCTGATCTGGGATCACCGGAGCCAAAGCCCGCTCAGCCAAGGCGCCGTGACCAGTCTCGCGACGGGAGGTTCCGCGTACGGGAGAAGCCTCACCGGTGGAATACGGAGGGAAGTTGTAATGGTGCATGAAGCGCTTGGTACCCTCAAAGTCCATGGTGTCGATCATCTGCTCAGCACCAGGTGAGCCCAGGGTGGCGATAGTCAATGCCTGGGTCTGGCCGCGGGTGAACAGGGCTGAACCGTGGGTACGGGGCAGTAGGCTGACCTCTACGGTGATAGGGCGAACCTCAAGGATGCCGCGTCCGTCTGGGCGTTCCTCACGCTCCAGGATGGCTACGCGCACTTCCTTCTCCATCAGCTTGTTGACGGCCATGCGGATGTCTACCTGCTTGAAGGTGCCCTCCAGGTGGGCGCAGACCTTTACGGTGAGGTCGTCCAACAGGGTGGCCCGGACCTCAAGGTCCATGTTCTTCATGGCGGCAGTGATCTCATCGCCGCAGAAGCCCTTCACGGCCTCGTCGACAGTAGGTCCCTCCTTGCTCACAGTGTACTCAGGAGCGACATAGGCCTTGGCGAAGTCGTTCTGTACCTCAATGACCTGCTGCATGCCTTCGTGGGCCATTCTGAGGGCTTCTAGCATAATTTTCTCTGGTACCTGGTTGGCGCCAGCCTCAACCATCATGACCCGGTCCTTGGTTCCGGCGACCACAAGGTCAAGCTCGGACTCCTGCATTTCGATGCGGGTAGGGTTGACTACCAGCTTGCCGTCGATCAGACCGACCCGGCAGGCGCCTACGGCCTGTTTGAACGGGGCGGTACCGGCCTTCATCAGGGCGCAGGAGGCGGCGATGATGGCCAGGATGTCAGGGTCGTTCTCCTTGTCTATGGAAAGAACGGTGACGATAACCTGGACGTCCTTCCTGAACTTCTTGTCGAACAGGGGACGAAGAGGGCGGTCGATCAGGCGAGAAGTAAGGATGGCGGCCTCGGAAGGACGTCCCTCACGCTTAATGAACCGGGAACCGGAGATCTTACCGGCTGCGTACAGGCGCTCCTCGTAGTCCACCATCAGGGGGAAATAGTCTATCCCCTCGCGCTCGGACTTGGATACTACCACGGTGGCCAGCAGCACGGTCTCACCGGCGGTGAGAGTGATGGCTGCGTCGGCCTGCTCTGCCATGCGACCAAACTCGATGGTCAGCTGGCGGTCACCAAGGGTGGTGACAAATTGCTCTACGGGCATTGATGCCTTTCTTTCCCGCCGCGTAACGATTTCAGAATACCCGGGGGCATTCCGCAATCTCTTACGTGGCAGGAACGATTAAATGTATGTCTAGTTTGATCTTATCAGAAAGGTTGCAGGGAGGCCACAGGTGCTTGACTGATGGCTAGCGCAGTGGTTTAATGCGGTCAGATCTTTTCAGGAGAGGAATGTTATGGGAACGTTGGTACTGATAATTTTGGTGCTTGCCGCTTTGGTTTCGCCTACTGTTCTGGCAGCCTTTATAGATAATGCAGCCAGTCCACGGCAGCGTAGTGGAAGGGCCGGATTCTCACTAGTAGTCTGGCCGCTCATTCTCGTGCTGAGCATAATGCAAGCGGACAAGCTTGATCGGGATACGATTGCCGCACAGGATCGTGAGGGTATTGTAGTCACTGGTTTCTAATGTGTGACTGTCTAACAAAAGCGCCGGATCCCAATGGGATCCGGCGCTTCGTGCGTTTCACAGGAGAACCTACTTGCGCAGACCGAGCTCCTTGATGAACTCACCGTAGATGTCCGGCTCAGTGGAGGACAGGTAGTTCAGGAGGCGGCGACGGCGTCCGACCATCTTCAGAAGACCAGAACGGGAGTCGTGGTCCTTCTTGTGGGTCTTCAGGTGATCTGCCAGTTCCTCGATGCGCTCAGTAATCAAAGCAACCTGGACCTTGGTGGATCCGGTGTCGCTTGGGTTGGACTGATACTTCTTGACAATGCTTTTGACGGCCATGAGATCTATTAACGTTAGAAAGTCTGTTTGACTATACAGGATTTAGCGTCGCGGTTCAAGCTGCCGACGATTGGGGGCTTTGGGAAGAGACTCTGGAGTGACATCCAGCTCAATGGTGGCTCCCCCGCCCAGGTGTCGGCGAATGGTATTGATGATCTCCATCTCCTTCTGGGCAAGCGTTGCTCCCTCCATTTTGAAGGCTGCTGCCTGGGTGTGTCCTCCACCGCCAAACAGGCGGGCCAGGGCTGAAACGTCGACGCTGGGGGTGGTGGAACGGAATGAGCCGCTCAGGCTGCCGTCCTTCTCCTTTAGGAGCAGTACGAAGTCCATGCCCTGGGCGGTCTTGATCAGCTCATCGATTACTCCCCCAGCCTCGTCAGGACTAGCCTGGGAAGCAACGAAGTCAGCCTTGGAAAGTACTGACCAGGCGAAGTGGAGCGGATCCTCCTTGATGTAGGAAAGGGCACGGCCCCAGAGGCGAAGCGTAGAAAGGGTGCGAGTCTTGTAGATCTGCTTGATGATCTCCTGCTGGCGACCACCTGCGGCTACCAGCTGGGCAGCCACGGTCAGGGACTTGGGAGTAGTGTTGCTGTTCTGGAAGCTGTCGGTGTCGGTAGTTACACCGGTAAGAAGCGCGGTAGCGATATCGGCGTCTAGGATAGCTGGAACGTCCTTGCCCAGGGTCTCCAATAGTGAGACCAATATCTCGGCGGTAGAGGAGGCGGTCAGGTCGACTATATTGACCTTGCCGAAGTTGGTGTTGCCCGGGTGGTGGTCGACGTTGATGACCGGTACGTCGTAGAAGAGAGTAGGATTCTCCTCGTAGAAGCCGCCGATACGGTCCAGATCGGCGCAGTCCAGGGTAATGATCAGGTCAACATTGAAGTTGCCTTCCTCGATGCGTACGCCGGCCGGAGTCAGGAGGCCCTCCTTGGGGGTGACTACGATCATCAGCTTGGTCTCGGAGATGCGCTTTAGGTTTACATTCCCTACCTTGGCCTGGCTCTCATCGACGATGAGCAGCAGGTCCTTCTTGAGGTTCAGCTCGGTATCCACCTTGGAGTACTCGGGGAGGAAGGACAGACTGGAAGGCAGCTCACTGGCTACGGCTGCAGTTACGTCCTTGCCCAGCTTGGTCAGACCTAACTTCAGGGCAATGAGAGAGCCCAGGGCGTCGCCGTCAGGATTGGCATGGGTAAGAAGAAGGATGCTCTTGGCAGCCTTCACGTGCTCAACCCACTGCTGTTTGGGAGTCATCTCGGCCGGCATGGCGAAAGGAGAGGGGGATACTGACTTAGTTAGCAGTAACTATAGCCAGTTTTCACGCGTCGGTCAAGGAGAAATCCTGCTTTTACTTGTTGTAGCAGGTAGTACTGCAGTAGGGGCCGTAGAGAACGTACTGGTAACGGCCGGTGCTGGTGGGATAGGCTACGGGAGCTGAGGCTGGCAAAGAAAGCGGTCCTACCTGGAATAGTCCGGAGTCCCCTGCCTTGTTCTCCAGGCCGACCTCCAGGGCGTAAGCTACCTGCTTAATTTCGGCTAGGTTCGAATAGGCGAGCAGGGAGTGGTCGTATTCGGTATGGTAGGTGTAGCCGTTGATCATGCCGCTGAAGCTGGTGCTAATGGCAGGGGCTCCTGTTGAAGCATCCTGGCCGCACTCAGCCCACGTGGCTCTGCTGCGGACCTTAAGCGGTCGGGGGTCTACAGGCATCTTGCCGCTACTAAAGCTCGATAAGGCCAGATTCTGGCCCATATTGGTATTGTCAATGGAGCTGTGCAACAGTTCTGACACGCACATCGTGGACTTGTTAGCGTGAATTGAAGTGTTATCCAGATTTACATTGACGGGGTATACGCCGTTATGGGTGTCAGCGAACTGATCGATCACCTTTCCAATCAGAAGTACGTCGCTGAGACGGCGACTGTCTCTGGCGCTGCTTTGGGCACCCTTAAGCCCGATAGTAAGGGCGCCAATTAGAACGCCTATTATGAATATCACTATCATCAGCTCGATAAGGGTGAAGGCGGTGCGACGCATGGCCATTTATTTGCAGATGAGGAAGAGATTGTCTGCAGTCAGGGGAGTGTGGGGATTACCAGGGCACGCCAGTTGCCCAGCACTGGGGTGGACCAGGTAGTAGTTGTCACCTGACGAGGCGCTCTCCAGGCGGGCTGCCACTATGTAACCTTCGCCCTGGTTTTGATAGAAGTAGCTCTGAGTGGTGTTGTTAGTAAGTAGATAGCCTGGACCATTGCTGGGGTTCGTATCCGAGTCCACGTAACGCTTCTCAAAAGGGAAAGGATTGATGTATGAGGTCAGGTTGGGAATCCAAGACGGACTTGGTTTGTAATCATGGGTAAGGCCGGCGTCAGTACAGGTGGTAGCCGGGTCCTTGGCGACGTTGTAGGCGTAGTAGTAGGTTGAAGTACTGAAGAGGTACTGACACCCGTCGGTAACACTGGCAAGTACCTTGTCACCAGGAAATGCCTTGTTGCTGGCGTAATAGGTCTCAATCGCCGCTGAAAGAGCACTGATATCGGTCTTTCGCGTATTGTCGCGGGCCGAAGTCTGGGCACGCAGATAACTAGTGGTCGCCAGGGATGAGAGCAGCCCGATGATCACGATTACCACCATCAGTTCGATAAGAGTAAAGCCCTTATAACCTCTCCTGATATGCAATGACATAAGCCTCCTTTATGTTTCCCTTAGTCTACCATCTCGGGCGTGATACGCAATGGCACTTCCGGCTGGATCTGTCTCTGTAAGATCATCTCAGCCAACTTGCCCTCTACCTTGTCTTGGATCAGCCTACGTAGCGGACGGGCGCCATACAGCGGGTCAAAGCCCGTTTGGGCGATCTTTGTCACAGTCGCCGGGTCGAACTCGATAATATACTTCTGCTCAGCCATCTTCTCAGTCACTTCCTTGAGCATCAGGGTAACCACCTGCTCTATTTCCGACTGGGTAAGCGGATGGAACGGTACGATAGCGTCAAACCGGTTGAGGAACTCGGGGCGGAAGTGGCTCTGCAGAAGGGCGCGTACCTGCTTAGGCAGCTCGTCAACTGACAATCCTTTCTGGAGAAGCTGAGCCAGCTCAGTACTTCCGGCGTTTGAGGTGGCAATGATAATGGTGTTGTTGAAGTGGACGGTCCTACCGGTGTTCTCGGTTAAGCGTCCGTCATCCAGCAGCTGCAGGAAGACGTTGAGGACCTCGGGGCTGGCCTTCTCAAGCTCGTCCAGGAGTATCAGCGAGAAGGGGTTCTCTCGCACCGGCTGGGTCAGGCTGCCACCCTCGGTGTGCTCAGATGCGCTAGCTTGGGGAGCACCAATCAGGCGGTAGATTGAGGAGCTATCCTGGTACTCTGACATATCCAGCCTGATCATCGCCTCTTCCTTGCCATAGTAGATGGCAGCCAGGGCTTTGGCAGTCTCGGTCTTACCTACACCGGTAGGGCCAACGAACAGGAAGGTGGCAATAGGTCGTTCACCCTGGTGCAGGCCAGCCCTGGAACGACGGATGGCATTGGCCACAGCATGGATAGCTTCGAGCTGGCCGATTACTCGCATATGCAGGCTGTCCTCGAGATTGAGCAGGCGAGTAGCCTCCTGATCATCGGCTTCACGTACTGGTATGTTGGTCTTCTTCTCCACGGTATCTAGGACGTCATCTTTGCTCACCCAGCTACCCTTGGCTAGTCGAACTGCTGAGGCTGCCTCATCAATCAGTCCTATAGCACTCTCGGGCAGCATCTTCTCAGGGAAGTACTTCTTGGCCATCTCGGCAGCGGTAGCAATGGCCGGATAGGTCAGGAAGACCTGTTGCTTGGCCTCTATACTAGGCGCCTCCTCTTCCAAGATCGTAATGGCCTGCTCCACGCTTACCTCCTTGATCTCAACAGTCTCCAGGATGGCAGCCAATTGGGCATTTGACTCTACATAGCGGTGATAGTCGGCATAGGTCGCGGTAGTGATCACCTGCAGCTTACCCTGGTTAAGGGCGCTTGAGAGCAGGCTGGCGGCATCCAGGGCATTGTCAGAAGTGCCTACCAGTACCTGGATGTCTGGAATGGCCAATATCACGTTGCCGGCCTGACCTACCTCATCGAGGATGGCCTGCATGTTCTGCTCACTGTTGGCTCCCTTATCCAGCAGGGCCGCTGAGTCCATACTGATAAGGCGCTTGTCCTTAAGAATCTCTGGTACATCCTCCTCGATCATGTGTAGTGCCAAGGCGCCTAGGAGGGTGTTCTTGCCTACGCCTGGCTCACCTAGCATAAGCAGGCTGTTCTTCTGGGTACGTCCCAGTACTTCTAGCATTTTCTGGATCTCAGCGTCGCGCACACTGACGCTGGCAACGGCACCATGTCCAGCCAAGCGAGTCAGGTCGGTGCTGTACTGGTCGAGAAACGGCGTAGGCAGAGCGGTCCAGGCCCGGTTCATAAAACCTTTAGGACGGGTACGCCCCTTTTCCAGCCAGAATGCCCACTTACGTGCTCGCTCCTGATCGGCGGCGAACCAGCGGCTGACAGCGTAAAACTCATCATAGGTTAGCTCGAAGGCTTTAAAGATGTCGGCAAATCCCTCAGGTCGGGCCAGGTAACTTAAGAGTACGTCCTCCACCTCAACATAGGGGAACTGATGATCAAGCGCCTGGCCAAGTCCTTCGAACAGCCGCTGGCGCACTTCTGGCGCATAGGTGGCTGAGGAGATGAGATTAGTAGTGGCTTCGGGCAAAGTTTTCTTGAGCTCATCTGAAAGCTCGGTGTAGCCCTTCTCCATCCGTGAGAACATACCTCGAATACGCTGCTGTCTGAGCAGAGTGATCAGGAAGACTGTGTCATTGACGAGGGGGGTATGCAGTTCGGCCGCCACGGCTGCCGCATCTCGAAGAAGAAGCTCTATCCGTTCGTTCGAGTAGTGATTCAGAGAGACGGTGGAACCGGCCGGTAGCGCCTGCAGGTCCTCTTCTAGCTGCATAAGGGGCAGGCGACTAGTCTGTACTGCCTTGATCGAGGTGATGGACCACATACTGGCGAGGCCGGCTATGCCAAATATCGCCTCTGCTATTCCTCGGCTCCAAAAGATCTCGGTAAGTGAGGCGCCGTGTTCAATGATCAGGAGAATGAACGAAAGAAAGACAAATCCAAAGCTTGCTGCATAAATGCCTAGGCGGATCCAATGCTTGGCAGTCAGTGCTTCAGAGGCGTGACTGGTCTCAACTGCTGAAAAATCAAACTGCAGGCGTTTGCCGTCGCCTGTCTGTAGCCAGCTGCCTACACCGGTACAGGTTGGACAAGTGAAAGCTGCACCATGGCCAGCTTGAACCCCGGCACCCTGACAGGTCTGACAAATAGTGGTGACCAGGCCGGTGATCATAGTCCGTCCCCTGTTACGACTGGCCCGGCTCCGAAGATTGAGCCGATCAGGCTGACTATGCAGATGATCGGAAAGAACAGCCAGACTACGTAGACTATCCCGTACAGCACGCCGAGGGTAAAGAAGGCTAGTCCACCTATAAAGATCCTAACCAGTCGTAGGCCAAAGCCTATGGCGCGCCCCTGTAGGGTGTAGTCCTGGAAAAGTGGCTTACGTAGGTTCTTGATGGTGTCGCGCACAGCAAGTGTAGCCTCTACTGAAGCGACGCTCTCAAGGAATGAGGCGTAGAACCATGACGCGCTGGTTACGTACCAGGTTGTAAGGACGTTGAGCATAAGGAGTTCCCCTCTCTAGATAGAGTCATTGTATGCCCTGGAGGGTAATGGGGCAAGGCGAGGACTGGTTGTGACAGGGAGATAAACCTGGTATGAAAGAAGGGGAGGTGACAGGGTGGGAAAGCCGAAGGACAGAGCTTACAAAGTGAAAGTGATGAAAGGCAAAAAGCAGGACAGAAGGAGAACGCAAAAGGAGGAGGCGCTAGCCAGGAAGAGAGCAGAAAAGCGGCAGAATTAAGCGGTCGATCTAAGCGTGGCATGGTTGTAGAGTGCTTTGTGAAATGGTATCAAAATGAAGAGGCAAAGGTGGTGAAAGACATGGCGAATGAAAAGTTAGAAGTAGGACGTGAGAAGCAGCGCAAGGCTAAAGACAAAAAGGACAAGGCAAAAACACGTAATGGCCGTAACGTGAAGGATAAGGGGCCGAAAAACGCTCCACATGTAAACAAGCAAAGATTACAGGAGTTGGCCAAGAAGGATAAATAATGATGGTAATCCCTGAAGGACCTGGCCAGTAGGCTGGGTCCTTCGCCCTATTGCACCGTTAAAGGATTGACTAAATGCCATTGAGGGAGTATATCTTGGATGCCCAAAAGGCATATTCTATAGCCCCAGAAGGGGCATGAGGAGCAATGATATGGTAGACGGAAAAGAGAAGTCCACTGGGGCGGATGAGTCAGGCGACGGTGTTCAGGAAGTTGATGAAGACGTCCTGGAGCGTGTGCGCCAGCAACTTGCGAGCGATGCTGATGCTAACGTACGGATCATTGTGAAGGGTCAGGAAAGCCTGAAACATTTTGTCGCTGTTGAATTGGATCAGCAGGCTCAGGAGAGGTAGACTCCGCGGCCGAACCGGTTTGGAAGTTCAAGGAAGGCTTCTGCTTGCAGAAGTCTTTTCTTTTTCTAGCAGGCTACTAACCTTTTACTAAAATACTCCAGCCAGCAAACACGAATATTCATTTGTGGGAATGTTCTGGGGGCCCTAGAAGGCTCGTTTGTATCCTGCGGAGCTGCAGGCTTGCACATGGTACTCGAGTCCCCTAACTTAGTCGCCAAACAAAAAAACCGACATCTAGTCGGTTTCTTTGTTTGGTGGGCCCTAGAGGACTCGAACCTCTGACATCTTCGGTGTAAACGAAGCGCTCTACCAGCTGAGCTAAGAGCCCGAGTGAGGGGACGGTTCTGCGAAGCGGAACAGAGTCCTCACCACCCGGCAATGTGCATTTGACGAGCGAGAGAGGCGGCATTTACGAAGTAAATGCAGAGCCCCTATCTACCTATGGAAGCTAATGTTTATGGTGCCGAACCTCAGAATCGAACTGAGTACGCCTGCCTCTTCAGGGCAGCGCTCTACCAATGAGCTAGTTCGGCAGGCCGCCGGCTGTCAAATTGTAAATCAATGGAAGAGGACTCGACCTATGTCGCTTTGCGACGGTTCCGACCTGCACCAGCAGGTCAGATAGGGACTCTCGTCCTCTCGTAGGCATAATTGTTGCCATTTCCATGGATTAATCCATGGAAATGGCAACAATTGGTGCCGGAGAGAGGACTCGAACCTCCACGACCTTGCGATCACTGGCTTCTGAAGCCAGCGTGTCTACCATTCCACCACCCCGGCAGGGTGCTATGCAACAAAAATTGTGAAGTTACACCCGGGTAAGGTAGATCTGCAGTACCGCGAGGGCGGCGAAGCTGACTCCGAATATAATGGTCAGATAAAACAGGATCTTCTCAGCTCCCCTTCTGCTGGTATATACGGCGCCGGTGTCTCCGAAGGCATCTCCCAAGCCGCTACCGCGCTGCTGAAGCAGGATGGAGGCTACAAGAAGAAAGGTGACGATGATGCTAGCAATCTGCAGAACAAGCATGGAGGTGAGTTATGGAGGCGTGGACGGGAATCGAACCCGTGGTGGAGGTTTTGCAGACCTCTGCCTTACCACTTGGCTACCACGCCTGATTCCCATTCCGCGGTTTGTTCTTCCTAGGGCAGTGTCTTGAGCTACACACACGATATCTCTCAGTCCGAACAGTAGGCGTCAGCAGCGTGTAGCGACTGTGAGGCTGAGAGATATCGTGTGTGTAGCAGTTTTATGGAGCGGGTAAGGGGAGTCGGACCCCTGTCTCCACCATGGCAAGGTGATGTAATACCGTTATACCATACCCGCTCAGGTTCATTACCTCAATACTTTAGCAGAATATTACTACCTTGCCTAGCTGTCGACGAGCTGCTTAAATGAGCTTACCGAGCTACTCCTAACTACTCCCATGGGCAAGAAAAGCCGAAACAAGCGCAAAGGACAGCCAAAGCCAAATTTGAAGACGGGTACTCCCCTCTACGCACCTCAGGGCACTACTCCCGCCAGTCTTTCTGGGGCCGGGTTTTCTGCCGCAGCTTCTACTCCTTCCAAGTCCCCTGCCAAACCCGCTCAGCTCATGGATGTCCAGACTGAGTATATTCGCTCAGACATTGTTCGGATCATCCTTCTTCTGGTTGTCGTCGCAGTGATTCTGGGCATAATCTCCCTAGTGAATGCCAAGACTTCCTACCTCCGTCAGGGCGGCGAGAAGCTGGGTACGTTCCTCCGTCTTTAGCTTACACGGCATTGACAAAGTGCCCTGAAAGAGCTATACTAGGGACATCGGAAAAAGAACAAAAACAAAGTTCAAAACAAATATAAATAGTTTTCCGATAGAAAGGTTTTTGTGAAGAATGCTACCCCCCAGGTGCAGTCAAATGAAGCCGCTCAGCAGGTTAAGGACACGTTGCAGAAGTCTTACATGTTTGTAAGCACCAAGCACGTTGACTATAACAATCTAAGCGCCTTCGAGTCAGCCAGTATGAGTCTAGTCATGGTACTTGCTGTTCTAATCGGAGTACTCCAGGCAACTTCTATCGCCTAAGCGACTAGTCAAAACAAAAAGAAAGGCCCTTATCTACGGGGGTCTTTCTTTTTTGGTTTCCTAGACGTTGAACCGGAAATGCATCACGTCGCCATCCTTGACGACGTATTCCTTACCTTCTGATCGCAATTTACCGGCTTCCTTGGCGCCCTGCTCACCTGAGTAGGCGATGTAGTCATCATATGAAATCACCTCAGCCCTGATAAAGCCCTTGGTGAAGTCGGTATGGATGACGCCAGCGGCCTCGGGTGCCATGGCGCCTATGCGGACGGTCCAGGCCCTGACCTCCTGAGGGCCGGCAGTAAAGTAGGTCTGCAGTCCTAGTAAATGATAAGCCGACTGTACGAGGCGGGTAAGTCCTGACTCCTCAAGTCCATAGGTAGAGAGGAACTCGCCCTGCTCTTCAGCGGGTAGGGTAGAGAGCTCTGCCTCAAGCTGGGCGCAGATCGGTACCAGCCATTCAGACGAGGGGATGATCGAGCTCAGAGCATGCTTTTCATATAGCTCTTCAGCGGTGACTCCGATCTGGTTTTCACCAACGTTGGCAACTATCAACAGAGGCTTGGCTGTCAGTAACTGTAACTCGCGGATGACTTGGTAGTCGGCCTCGGTTTCGGGCTTCACGGTTGAGGCAGGCTGTTCATTCTCAAGGGCTGCATAGACGCGTTCGCAGTAGGCTAGGCAGGCAGCGGCCTCCTTGTCATTGCCACGGGCTGCCTTAGCGTAACGATCCTTGCCTTTGCCAATAGTCTCCAGGTCGGCCAGTATGAGCTCCAGCATGACGGTTTCCAGATCAGCCTTGGGATCGATACGTCCATTTACATGGATGACGTCGGGATGTTCGAAGAAACGAGCCACCAGAATGATGGCAGCAGTTTGGCGGATGTTGGCCAGAAACTTGTTGCCAAGGCCTTCTCCCTGGGAGGCACCTTTGATAATGCCCGCAATATCATAGAACTCTACGACAGCCGGAATGACCTTCTCGGGTTTGACTAGGCCGCTGAGGCCGCCTAGGCGAGCATCAGGTACTTCAACGATACCGATATTCGGGTCGATGGTGCAGAAGGGGTAGTTGCTGGCTACCGCCTGGCCGTTTTTGACGAGGGCATTGAAGAGGGTGGACTTGCCAACGTTGGGAAGGCCGACGATACCGAGGGAGAGGTTCATGTTCTGGGCTCAGGCTTATCATGTAGCATATAGCCCAGTGATCCTAGCATTTTCTGGCTAGTTTGACAAAGGCACTTCCAAACCTATTGACCAGGTAGGGGAAAGGTGATACTGTTGCGGATGCATTTTAAGGAGGTAACTGTGGAAGAGAACACGTGGAGGAACTTCAGTTGTCCTCTTAGAAAATACCTGATTCTTGATATCGGCGGTGAGCAAGTACTTGTGGCTGACCGTTCTACTGGAGGAACAGCCCCGGTGGCAATTCTCCGCAAGTATATGGACCAGATGGGACTAGACAAAGTGACCGTTTGCGGTTGCGGTAGCGTGCACCGCATTGATGCGACGAAGACCGTTGTCATGCAGGGGACTAGATCTGAATTTGGACCTGCTGATCACGAAACCGTGGTTCGCCTCGCCGCTAAAAGTTTAGCGAACGAAGGATTCGGGTCGTACGCATTAAAGGTCTCTGGTACGGTGGGTGATATCCAGAAGGTAAGGAGAATAGAATTATGTCTCTAGGCCTTCACGTCTGATGATCAGTAAAGGGGTCGGCTTGCCGCCGCCCCTTTTTTTGATACTGCACTCGAATGATCTCACGCTTCCGTGATATACTGCCAAGTAATCACTGTAATTTCTTCTATGGCTAAAAAGAAGCGACGCTCCTCAAGTTCTTCTGGTAGTCGCAAGGGCGGGGTCAACCAGACAGCTGCCCATCAGATAAAGGTTCTCATCATCGTTCTGGTGGTGTTGTTCCTATTTGCCTCTATATTCAATGCGGCAGGCAGCCTGGGGGAGATCATTCATCACTATCTGGCATTGGTCTTTGGGGTCACCACTCCTCTTTCCGCAGTTTTTCTCCTCTGGTACCTGGGCCATCATTTCTGGCCGCAGCGTTTTGCCATTCGTTTTACTACGGCGCTGGGGATAATCTTGTTTATCCTTTCTCTTAACGGATTCATTCACAGTCTGGTAGTAAGTTCTCAGGTCTATGAAACGGCACTGAAGGGTGAGGGAGGGGGAATGCTGGGCTACCTTATCTTCAATACCGCCTACTCACTGATCGGCACCTATATCAGTCGTCTGCTTCTGATAGTCCTGATGATCATTTCTCTGATGTTGGTATTTGATAAGGCGGTTATTCCATTGACTCTTGAAGACGATGAGGAGGATGAAGATGGAGAGGCGACTAGTCGGGTGCGCGTGGTGGGTGAACTGCAGCCCAGTCCTTTAGATAAGTTTCGTAAGAAGCTGGTAAAGACCCAGACTATCGAAGTTGCTCAACCCAAGAAAGCGGCTATGCCGGCTGTTAGTCGTACGGCAAACTGGAACTATCCCTCGGTCAGCTTGTTGGACATCATCGACATGAAGCCCCAGGCTGGCAATATCCAGAAGCGTATGGAGACTATCAAGAAGACTTTGGCAGACTTCGGCATCGAGGTAAGCATGACCGATGTAAACGTCGGTCCTACCGTCACTCAGTACACCCTGAAGCCTGCTGACGGGGTGAAGCTGAATCAGATTACAGCACGGCAGGATGACCTGGCTCTGGCGTTGGCAGCCCAAGAGCTGCGGGTAGAGGCGCCTATCCCTGGTAAGGCCTTGGTGGGTATTGAGATTCCTAATGAGAAGAAGGCCATGGTCGGTCTGCGCGACATCCTGGAGTCAAAGGAGTTCAAGCAGTCGGGCTCCAAGCTGTCGTTGGCCATGGGTAGAGACGTTGCCGGCGCGCCGATAGTGGTAGACCTGGCTCGCATGCCTCACGCCTTGGTGGCCGGTGCTACTGGCTCAGGTAAGTCGGTCTGTATCAACTCGATCATCCTTTCACTGCTGTATAATAATTCACCTGACGAGCTGCGCCTCATCCTGGTAGACCCTAAGCGGGTTGAGCTTACCGGCTATAACGGCATTCCCCATCTGCTTACTCCAGTTATCACCGAGACCAAGGACACTATTCCGGCCCTGCACTGGGCGGTACGCGAAATGGAACGCCGTTACAAACTGTTCCAGACCACTGGCAAGCGCAATATCGACCTGTACAACCAGGAGCCCGACCTGGCCGAGGGCAAGCTGCCCTACATCGTCATTATCATCGATGAGTTGGCCGATCTGATGATGGTTGCTGCGCGCGACGTGGAAGGTTCCATCGTCCGTCTGGCTCAGATGGCCCGAGCCGTGGGCATCCACCTTATCGTTGCTACCCAGCGCCCATCCGTTGACGTGATCACCGGCCTTATCAAGGCCAATGTGCCTACGCGGGTAGCCTTCGCAGTGGCTAGTCAGATTGACTCCCGTACTATCATTGACCAGGCCGGCGCCGAAAAGCTGCTCGGATATGGAGACATGCTGTACATCAGTACTGAAGTGGGTAAGCCTAAGCGTATCCAGGGAGTATTCGCTTCCGAGAAAGAGATCAACGCCGTCATCGCCCATATCAAGATTCAGGAAGAAGGCGACCGGTATGACCCTAGCGTACTTGAGACCAGGGTGGAGAGCCGCCTAGGCGGAAGCCGGGACGGGGGAGAGATCGATGACGAGCTGTTCAATGAGGCTTATGAGGTGGTGCGCCAGGCGGGCAAGGCATCCTCGACGCTCCTGCAGACCCGCCTAAGCGTCGGATATGCCCGGGCAGCCCGCCTCATACAGGCCCTGGAAGACAAGGGTATGATCGGCCCTGCCAAGGGTGCCAAGCCTCGAGAAGTATACGGGTCAGAAACGACTGGGGACGAGGAAATGGGCATTGAAGCCTATCCCGAAGGGGAGTAACATAAGCTCATAATCACCTAACACCTTCACCGCGTGGCAGCAGGCTTTCGAACAAGGAGGATTAAGACGGAGAGCTCAATCGGCGACAAGCTGAAGCGGGCTCGCACTCGCCGACGTCTCAGCGTTGCCCAGGCAGAAGAGGAGACTAGGATTCGCGCTCGTTTCATTCTTGCTCTTGAGGGGGACTCCTGGGACCAGATTCCGTCCGAAGCCTATGGCCGGGGTTATCTGGAAAGCTACGCAGGCTACCTGCAGCTGGCTGTTGAGCCTATCATGCGCCAGTATGCCCGAGAGCGTGAACTGTATGCCCGCAAATGCCAGGACGGGCCGGTGGAGCTTACTCCCATGTCCCACCTTTCATTGCCTAAGTTCTTTCTTACCCCCCGTTTCTTTACTATCGGGGCGGCAGTTCTGGTGCTCATGATCGGGGTAGGAATGGTAGGGTATCAGATCCGGAAGTTCACGGCGCTGCCATTTCTAGAAGTGGCCACCCCCGCCCAGGCCAAGGGTCAGGAAGGCTCTGACCTGGTAGTCTCTACCGACTCTATCAATATCACCGGTCGTACGGTAATGGGTGCCGCCGTTGAGGTTAACGGACGAGCCGCTACGGTAGACGACGGGGGAGGCTTTCGTTCTACCGTAGCCTTGCAAAAGGGGAGTAATTCTATTCTGGTAGAAGCCACCGACGGTTCAGGGAAGAAAAGTTCTCAGGTCCTCAACGTCGTAGCTCAGTAGTTCAATGTTGCTAGTATTGTACTAGCTTGCAAAGCCACTTTGCTTTGGTAGAGTGGGTAGGAGAGAAGCCGCTCTTTTTTAGATTAGTAATTCGCACTGGGAGGCATAATGGCAGATACACAGAACCCGGAGCTCTCCGGTAAAAAAGCGGCCTTGGAGATGGCCATAGCTTCCATCGAGAAGCAGTTCGGTAAGGGGTCCATCATGACCATGGGCGGGGCAAATAACGTTGGTTCCATTGAGGTTATCCCAACAGGCATCATCAGCCTGGATATTGCTCTGGGCGGTGGTATTCCTCGTGGCCGTATCATTGAGATCTATGGGCCAGAGTCTTCAGGTAAGACCACTCTTTCCACCTACATCCTGGGACAGGTGCAGAAGCGGGGAGGCCTAGCCGCCTTCGTTGACGCTGAGCACGCCTTTGATCCTGAGTACGCCAAGACCTTGGGAGTACAGCTTGACGATCTGCTGGTCTCGCAGCCTGACACGGGTGAGCAGGCATTGGAGATCACTGAGACGCTGGTGCGCTCAAACGCCGTTGACATCGTAGTCATCGACTCGGTGGCTGCTCTGGTGCCGCGGGCTGAGATCGAGGGTGAGATGGGTGACGCCATGGTAGGCGTCCAGGCTCGGCTGATGTCCCAGGCTCTGCGTAAGCTGACCGGCGCCATCTCCAAGTCAAAGACCACCGTGATCTTCATCAACCAGATCCGCATGAAGATCGGCGTCATGTTCGGAAACCCAGAGACCACTACCGGTGGAAACGCCCTGAAATTCTATGCTTCCGTGCGTATGGATATCCGACGCAAGGAACAGATCAAGGACGGGGACGTGGTGACCGGAGTCGCTACCGGAGTGAAGGTGGTGAAGAATAAGGTGGCTCCTCCCTTCCGCACAGCGCTCTTCGACATTATCTACGGCGAGGGTATCTCCCGTGAGGGCGGCCTACTGGATGTAGGAGTAGAGCAGGACATCGTCAGGAAGTCCGGTGCCTGGTATTACCTGGGAGAGGAGAAGCTGGGACAGGGGAAAGAGGGCGCACGTGAGTATCTCAAGGCTCATCCTGAGCTTTCCGCAAAGATTGAAAAGGAGATCCGGGCCAAGACCGGCCTGGACAAGGTGACTATCGCCGGATCCCAGGGTGACTCAGAGCCAAAGGAGTTTGAAGAGAAGCCAACCAAGAAGAACCGAGAGAAGGCTTCCTAGCCACCTCTCATGCGCGATCCGCTTACCTATTGCCTGGTCCTGATCAAGAAACGGCTGCGAAGCCGGTACGAGCTGGACCAGGCAATGAAGCGGCACGAGGTGGAGGATGAGAAGCGAGACGAGGTCCTGCAGGTACTTACCGAGCAGGGCCTTGTTAATGACACGGCCTATGCCAGGGCGTGGGTGCATACTAGGGACCGCCTAGCACCGCGTGGAGCGGCCGTATTGCGTCAGGAACTCATGTTGAAGGGGATTGGGAAGGAGATCATCTCAGAGGTCCTTGCTGAGCGTCGTGAGCAGTCCGAGGACGAGGAAGATGAGCAGCCGACCGAGGATGAATTGGCCCGGCGACTGATGGCCGGCAAGGAGCGACTCTACGCAAACCTTACTCCTGAAGTGAGGAAACGGCGGCTGATGGCATTTCTTCAGAGGCGCGGCTTTTCCTATGATGTCATCCGTCGTATACTGGATGCATGAGTGCTAATTACTGCCGCTGGCTCTATGAGATAGGGCCAGAGGAAACGGAGGGGTGGGAATACGAGGCAAGGGATCTGGCGGCGGTCAGCCGTACCGGGGTAGCAGTACCTCCGGGATTCGTCGTGTCGTACAAGGTTTTTGAGCAATTGTTTGAGAGTCGTTCCCTTGCCGGAAACATTTCCAAGGCTGGCAAGGGGTTGTCGGCTTCCAGGCCTGAACGTTTCGCTGCAGCTGCCAAGGATATACGGGCTGCTGTAGTTGGTGCTGAGTTCCCGGTTGAAGCCAGTTCTTCCCTGAAAGCTTTTTATGAGCAACTGCGTACGCAGCTTCTTCACTCTTCTGATAAGGCGGTTCGCCTCCATCTGACCGGCCTTTCAGACAATGAGGTCACGTTGGTGCAGTCGGTAAAGAGCGGAGCCGAGTTTGAGAAGGCGCTTAGGCAGTTGTTTAGTCTGCTTTTTACAGAACATGATCTCTTCCAGAGGGTTCAAGCTCGTCAGCCGTTGGTTCCTAACTCCTTCGGTGTGCTGATCCAATACCTGGAGGCACCGGTCGCCAGTGGTTTGGCTGCCTGCCATGACCAGAGTGAGCATGACGACCTGACTATTCAGATAGATGCCTGGCCCCTGACCCGCCCTACCAAGGCCGCCAAGGAGACGATGGCTACACATGACAGCTTTAGGGTAGATCGCAAGTCGCTTACTCTTCTTTCCCGTAACTTGAAACGTCAGTGGTGGGCTGAGGATGGCAGCGGAAAATTCATTGCGCCCAAGCAGCAGCCTGACCTGGCTACAGCATTAGATGATGACCAGGTGCTTAGGCTGGCTCGCTTCATCAAGCTTGCTCAGGCGCCCTTCCAGTCGACTATGCGGTTCGAATGGGTCTATGCCCATAAGCAGTTTCTGATCACCCGGGCCTACCGGATGGAACATCGCGCCGACTGCGAATGCAGCCTGCCACCGGCTCCGCCCCTGCCACCGGATATCCAACCAGCGTTGGTTCAGGGTCTTTCAGGTGCACTGGGAGTTGTCTCTGGACCTGCTCGCCTCATTAAACACAAGAAGGACCAAGCCCAGCTGAAACCAGGAGAGATAGCTGTAACTGAGCACCTGACTAGTCAGGACGCTGATTGGTTACAGAATGCAGCTGGAGTAGTCACCGAAGCTGGTACCCAGACCAGTCCTGAGTCACGGGTGGCACAGCAGCTCTTGGTTCCGGCGGTAGTAGGCGCCAGCAAAGCTCTGAGCCTTATCGGAAACGGCCAGATCATTACAGTAGATGGTAGAAGGGGTGCGGTGTATAAGGGGGTTATACCGAGAGAGGCCGCCTATGCGCCTAATCAGTCACCGGTCACTGGCACCAAGATTTGGACCCTGGTCTCTGACCCGTACCAGGTAAGCGGTCCCGAGCTTATCGCAAGCGACGGCGTCGGCCTGATGCGAGGTGAGTTCATTATCAGGATGCTCGGCCTGCATCCCCATGACGTGCTGCGCAGGGGCTTTGCCGGTGAGTACTCGGATATCCTGGCTGAGGGCATCTCCCGGGTAGCCCGCCTGATCAATCCGCATCCCCTGGTCTATCAGCTACATGACCTGAACAGCGCCGACCTGCTGGGCCTCAGGGAGCGTCATCATGACCGGCATGAGCCCAATCCCATCCTGGGCTTCCGCGGCACCCACCGCTTGCTCAGCGAGCCTGAGCTTCTGGAGATAGAGCTGCAGGCCCTTTCACAAGTGGCTGACAAGGGGGCTGATCACATCTCGATCATGCTGCCAATGGTCAGGAGCATTGACGAGGTGAAACGCATGATCAAGTATCTGCAGGACTCGCCTCTTTCCGCCCATCTGGCCACCAAGGTCTGGGTGAAGTGCGAGACCCCCGCCATGCTTATCTTGATGGAGGAGCTCTGCCAGCTGGATATAGCCGGCGTCTGCTTCGAGGTCCCCGCCCTTACCCAGCTGATCCAGGGTATAGACAGGGACAATGCCCAGGTGGCCCATCACCTCGATACCACCGGCCAAGCTGTAGAACAGGCTCTGACTTTCGCAATTGCCACCTGCCGCAATGCCGGTATCGCCACAATGCTGGTGGCGGAGCTCGACGAACTACGTCCAGAAGTCGTCCAGAGCGCCGTGAAGGCCGGTCTGACCGGCGTTACCGTCATACCTAGCTTCCTGCCCGAAATGAGGGCCTTCCTGGCCTCTGTGGAGCAGCGCATGCTTTTAGATCACGTGCTGAGTGAGGACGTGGCCTAGGGTTGAAGAAGGGAAAAGAATTTGTTACTCTCTTGAGAGTAAGTAATCCCCTGTAGCTCAGTGGTAGTAGCGCCTCGCTGTTAACGAGGATGTCGTTGGTTCGAATCCAACCGGGGGAGCCAAAGAAAAAGACAGATCCTCGGATCTGTCTTTTTCTTTGTTTATCGTAAGGTTGGATTCGAAAGGGAGAGGGGTGGGGAGAATATGGGCCTTGCTTATAGTGCAAACTCCTTCTTTCTGATGTCTTACTTGATCGTTTTTGTACTCCGAGACCGAGATTGAGACTAGTGTTAATAGTTAGTTCACTCTGTATCGCCTCAGTTTCTTCCCTTTATCTCCGGCCTGCCTGTATACTTGATGCATCTATAAAAAATACCATGATCAGCAACGCCCAGAAATTTCAAACCTCATTAGCTGCTGCCCTGCTCGTGGCGCCACTGTTAGCTATTTTCTCCTATGCTCCGGCGGCTCAGGCTTTCTCTGGTAATGGCAGCGGCACCGTAGGTTCACCGTATCAGATTGAAACCTGTGCCCAGTTTCAGGATATTAGCAGTGATCTGGCGGCTAACTACGTTCTGGTAAAAGATATTGACTGTACCGGAGTAACTTTCACCCCACTGGGAACCTCAGGCACTAAATTCACTGGTACTTTTGATGGTAATGATTTTTCAATTACTGCCCTTACAATCTCAGCTTCTGGCCAAATTGCTCCTTTTGCCTATGTCGGGGCGGCAACCATCAAGAACGTCCATTTTGTTGGTGGAGCCATGACTTCAACAACCTCCAATGCTGGAGGAGTTATTGCTTATGCTCTGGGAGCAACGGTAACCAACATCTCTTCGACAGCTACGATTGTGGCGAGCAGCGGTTGGGGGTCGGGTTTAGTTACTACTGCCGATACGGTCACCATGAGTAATTCTTTCTACAACGGATCAGTTACAGCAGGCGCCTATGCCTCAGGTTTGGTTGGGGTTACGTATAACACCACCACTATTGCCGACTCATACAGTAAGGGTTCCATGAATGACAATATCTACCCTGGTGGTCTGGTGGGTAACCTAGGTGGAGGCTCATCAATTGTCCGAAGTTATAGTACTGCCACCATTAATGCAGTAGGTGTGTACGTGGGTGGCTTGGTCGGCACCTTTAGTGGATCCGCCTCGATAACTGATACGTTCTATGCTGGGTTAATGAATACGGCTGGCTCTACTAATCACGGGGCTATTTCAGGTATACGGAGCGGCAGCACTACGATGACCAATGTGTTCTTTGACTCAGATGCGTGTACTACCTGTAGTCAAGGAGCTAGTGGTACAGGTTCAGATACTGGGGCTACTTCGATCACGGGGGATCCGACATACTTTCTAAACAATAGTACCAACGCTCCGCTTGATACTTACAACTTTACTACTGTCTGGCAGACCGTAACGGCCGATTACCCTACTCTTCGAACGGCTGGTGCCCCGACTGCCCCTTCGGCTCCTCAAGCCTTCAGTGCCGCTAAGACCGGTGACTCAGTAGTATTGACCTGGGCTGCACCTAGTACTGTCGGTGGAGGAAGTCGTACTGATTACGAAGTGCAGTATAAGCTTTCTACTGATTCTGGGTGGACAACTAAAGCTCATACAGCCGATCCAAGTTTGACTAGCATAACGCTGTCTGGGCTTACCATAGGCGGTGTCTATAGTTTCAGGGTTCGAGCTTTGAACTCAACCGTTTTCGGAAGCCTATCAACTCTTACCGATGAGGCGACGATTGTTGGTGGGGTGGCAACGGGTTTGCCAAGTGGTTTAAGCGTTAAGGATGCTACTTCGGGAGTCGACCTTACCACTTCCGGTAGTACTGGCTTGGTAACGGTTCAGGTAGTTGATACGGCTAGCGGGCTGGTGGTTGGTACGGTCTCAGTTGATCTTTCGACCAATCGAAGTTTCGCCGGCATAACGGCCGCTACGAGTCTGGCCACGGGGAAGACGGTTATCTCTGGCTTTGGCGCCCTGGCAGGTGTGAGCGGTACACACACCCTCTTTGTTCCTAAGCTATCTGGTCAAACCCAGGTAAGAATCTGCCCAAGCGCCACCATTATAAGTGACGTCACCGTTGATTGTACGGGAGGTACTACCTATGCAGCGGGCGATACGAATGTGACGGTAGTAACGCTAGCTTCCCAGGCTTATTGGAAAATAGACGGATTGACTGGTACGGGTGGAATCGGTATCAGTCCGGCCGTAGCTACCCCAGCTCCTTCTTTGGCTAAGACTGGAGATAGTCCTCTCCCAGGAATGGTACTTGCTCTTATTCTCTTGATCGGAAGTGGGCTAGGTCTCTTCTCTCGCCACCCACACGTGTCTTCGAAGCATTAGCCAGGTTTCATAGGTATAGAGAGTGAGCTCAGGGCTCTTGCTGGGCTTAAGTATCTCTACCAGTATGCTACTAGCAGCCAAGGTATCCGTACCGAGTATAGACGTACTGATACCACTTCTGAAAAGGCTGGATTTGAAACCTGAACAAATGGGCCGATGGACAATTGACATCATCGACATCAAAACAGTGTCAATGCTATCATACCCCTATGAAAACCACCCAAATCACCATTCGGAAGGTTGACCTGGCCCTTGAGGCTTTGCGTGAGAAGGTGGGTGATATGTCTGCTTCTAAGCGTCAGACTGGTCTGCAAAAGTATTTCGGCATGTTCTCTGAAGGTGCCTTTGACCAGTCGGCCCTGGACGGCTTTGAGGCTGTCGACGAAGCAATGTGGGCCTGAGCATACTTGCCGTAGACACCACTATCGTCAGCCTGTTCCTGAGGGGCATGGACTAGCTTCCCTCTGACGACCTCTATCTTCCCTACATGGTCCTCGCCAAGACGAGGGCGGGCATTATCAGGGGTGCTAATCCGGCAAAGTTCCTGCCTCTTTTTGAGGAGTTCCTTGCCGATCGCCACATTATCACCAGTCCAGGACTGACCCCGGACATGATTCCTATTCTACGCGGAGATATACACCTATCTGCGTGCCCACGGTACCCCCATGTCTGCCAATGACCTCTGGATAGCCGCTGAGTGCTCTCACCTGTCGCTGCCGCTTTTAACCAAGGACAAGGACTTCCAGCACGTGCCACAGGTCATCTTGTGGCAGGGGTGAGGGGGAGAAGATGAGATTGGAAAGACAAAAGGAGCCCCTGATGAGGCTTCTTTTTATTTACCTTTATTTCGCTTAGCCAATATCCCCTGTATCGACGGGCTTACCGCCTTGTCAGTACGATGAATGCAGCCTATCCAGCAGCAGGGCCGGCGCATTCCCTCGATAAGCTCGCTGACCGTCCTTCTGACATGGTCCTTTCTGGTGTCGTCCCTCTTGACCCAGGTTACCCAGCAGATCCACTCATTACGGGTGACTGGGCCGGGGAAGAGATTGTCCAGACGATGGATAAAACCTTTCCAAACGCAGTGTTCTGCGTAGGGGGCCGGGGTGCCGTGTTGTCGCAGTTCGCATTTCACCCGCGTTTTGCGGGGTACGTACCCCAACCAGTTTCCCTGAACTCGGAGAATGGCAACAGGGTGCTTATGGATCCTCTTCTGGGGAATGCCATGGAGCATCCGCTGCTCTCCGGTTGAATCGGTGGTTCTCTCAGGTGTGGGTGGGCACATACGCCCACTCACCCACCCTGAGCGAAGCAACGCTCACAGGTTTGAAAGTCGTACCTTTAGAAGATAGCCCTTCGAGACACCCACCCTCACCGGGGGATTACAGAAGAAGGGCCTGGAGAAGACCATGAAGAAAGTAGTTATCTTTGACGTTATGCTGTCCGGCGGACATATCCTGCAGAGGGTTATCCTCGAACGCAGCGAGACGCCGGACCCGGATCGGAAGTGTGACCTGGTCTACATGACTGGCTTCGGGAAGGTGGCCGAGACCGGCACTCCTGATCCCGATGTGGCGGCGGTCGCGTTCTACACGAGCGAAATCGTCCGCGAGGACTGGGCGGGGTATGACATCATTACCATGATGGACAGAGTGTTTCCGAATGCGCTGTTCGTCGTGGGGGATGCTTCCTCCTACCGCCGGGACTTCCTCGAAGCGCACCCGCGCTTTGCAGGTTATGTCCACATGCCCTGGGGAATCGAGGATAAGTTTGACTACGAAGTCATCGAACCCCTCGCTCGCGCCCTGCGGAAATATAAGGAGAAGAAGAATGGTTAAAAAATCCCCGCGCCGGTGGCGCGGGGATTTTGCTGTGACATTTCTTGTGTAAGGGCGCTGACCACCATATACTGAAGATACATATAATATTGCCACATGGTTAATGAGGGCGACTGGGGAAGGGGCGTTCCCCCATCCGAAGAAAACAATAGAGAGCCTGATGCTCTGACAGCGGCTGCTTATGACGCGGCCCTCTTTTCCGCGGGACAGGCGGACTCTCCCGAGGTGCCCGCTTCTCCTGAGGATTCTCCTAAACTGAAAGTGGAGGAGGTGCATCGTTCCGCCAAGACAATTCTCGCTACTGTCGCCAACATGGTGGGGCCAAATGCAGCCCCTAGGATTGAGATGACAGGATTTGAATCTCCTGACCGGATCATCACTCAGTTTCAGGGGTATACCGTGGTGCTTAACAAGTCGCGGTACTTCGTCTTTGACGATGAAGGGAACGAAGTCGGTGAAAATATGCCAAGAGACGCACACCTGACGGCTGAATGGGACGCCATTGAGCTAATAAGTGCTGGTGGTAAGGAGCCAAATGTCTCAGAATCACCAAGGGGCAGATCTAATACCGTTGAGCAGTATCCGGCTGTAACCCATTCTTACTTGAGAAGAGCTATCCGAGAACAAGGTGGTGTCAGTATGCAAACGCCCATGCACCGTGTGGATACGATCTATTCACCAGAGCTTGAAAGCATAGACCCGATGGTTCTTGATAACGGCAACATCTTGATGTTCCCTGGTCGAAAGCATTCTGCCTATGTGGGGTATGTCAGTAATCCTGGCGGCGACCCGGTGGCACCAAGGCACTGGAAGAGGATAGACAGCTTTACTCCAATTGATGACTTACCGCTTGAAGCGCAGGATATTGCCCGTGAAATTGCTAAGGTTGATAACCGTGGAACAGCTAGACTAAATGATGAGCTGCGTATCAAATATGCTTTGGACCGTGTGGAGATCTATCGCGGCGCAATCCTTCTGGGGATGGATCCCGAGTTCAAGGATAATGTCCAGGGCATTGATACCTCTTTCGCCGATACGAAACACCCGGAAATAATATACTACTACTCCAGTCGCAATCCCCAGAAGCTTATCCGCATGGATACCTCGGCAGATGATGTTGGCAAATGGGCTGCCACTCAGACTGACCTGATATTTCCCCAGACATACGGTTTTTTGAATGATCTAAAAATGGATCCTTCTGGCACATTGCTCTGCGGTAAGACCGATAAGGGCTTCGTTATCCTGGACAAGGATACCCTGGAGGAGGTGTACTATTTTAATGATTTTTGCACAGAGCTGTGGTTTGACGGCGAAGGAAAGGTTCGCATCATGGACGCCGAAGGCTATATCCATACTTTTGCTATGGATATCCCCACTTGGAAGGCCCAGGCAGTTGCAAGGAACCTGGAGCCGCTGACGGTTCAGAGTCCCTTTACCGCTCCTCAGGCCGCAGCGGGTCAGGGCCCCCAGCCAAGCGGCATGGAGCACCTAAACCCTTCCCGTGCAGAGTATACGCGACAGCTCTCAGTCTTCATTGACCAGGCGACGACGTTGGCGCAGCTAGAGGATGTGCGGATTCAGTCGATAGGTGACCTGATCTTCCAACTGATGGGACAGGGTCTTACCAAAGAAGAAGCGAAGTATGTTACGGCAGAGGCCAAGGCCTTGCTGGTGGAGAAGCAGAAGACACTTGCCAGCCAGGAGGCTGCCAAGCTTATTGCAGACCTCAGAGGTCATCTCGGTGGCAGCGATCTCACCCTTGCCCGTCTTGCCGAGCTGAAGGCCGATGCCGGCCAGCTGGATGCCCTCAAAGGCCTGGTGGATCAGCCGTATAGAGATCAGATCCGTATCCTTGAAGAGAATATCGCCCAGAAGCTGGCCGAAGTATTTAGGCAGGAAGCTGAGACTATCAAGAAAAGCATAGGTGAGCTGGTGGGGCATGCCAAGGCTGAGCTAGAGGGATTTGCCTCGCTTACCCAGTTTACTGATTGGCGTGAGTTCGCCTATCCCCAGTACCGTTCTCGCCTAGGAGGACTGCTTCAGGACTGTCCCATTGAGGCCACTGAATCCCGGCAGATCATTCTTGACGGCTCACGGAGTCTCCAGGAGCTGGCAGACCAGTATGAGAACACGTTCACCACCCAGTATGCAAAGGTACGGGAGAAGGCAGCTGATCAGACTGCCCAGATGGAATCTTCCATACGGACGGAGATTGATTCGTTCAGTGCACGGCTACGGGCCAAGGGCTTTACCTTGCGATCCGATGCCGAGGACTATATCTCCCGTAGTGGTGCGGTGGCTCAGATCGAACAGGATATCGCGGCCATGCAGAGCTCCCACCCCACCCATGCCGAGGAGCTGGACCGGGTCTTTAATGTAACTAAGGCCAATCTTCTGGCCGAAGTGAGTCGGGGCGCCTCAACCCAGGTGGAGGCCAACGGCCAGCAGATGGCGGCTTTCGGGAGCACTCTGTTCCCGGTCTGGGAGAGCAAGGTCAAGGAGCGCAAGGAGAAGAAGGTGGAAGTCAGCTTTGCCGCTAACGAGGCTTCCCGAGGCCCCGGCGTGCAGGCCAACGAAGTGATGGGCGATGTCTCGGTGGTCATCACGAACTCAGAAGGACATAAGGAAGCGGTACGCCTCTGGGAGTCCATGGGCGATACTGAGGACCTCAGGCGGTATGGCGACAGCATCAAGGCAATGGGCCCCTCATACGTCACCAAGGAGGATTTTGACGGCATTGCCAGAGGGTACCGTACCTGGACGCGCGACGACGGCGCTTCGGTGATGGCCTCGTTGGAGGCTAAGCGGAAGGAGCTGGGCCTTGAAGCGGTGAATGAGCGGATCGACGCTCTGTATAAGGAAGCTGGAAGCTCTCGTGATGGGCGCAGGGAATTGCGCCAGTCCAGTTCCGAATTGCGGGAGCTGAGGAGGCAGCAGGCTGAGCTGCTTGAGCAGTATGCTGACTATTATGCCAAGCAGAACGTGGGACTCTACAAGCGTCTGGACGCCATAGCCGGCCTGCCGGAGCCAGAGTACACCAACGGCCGCGGCTTCGTGCCTGAGTGGCAGAGCCACTGGGTACTTGACGTCGACACCGAGAAGAACCTGGAGAAGATGGCGGAGCTGCTACTGATGCAGCTGGAGACCCATGAGGGCATTCTTAATCTCAAAGGCCATGCCGGTACGGGAAAGGACGTCCTAGTGAAGATGTTCTGCGAGCTGGCCAAGCGGCCGTATTTCCCTATGGACTGTTCCAAGTGGACCACTGAGTTTGAGCTTTCAGAGGATGTGGTCCTCGAGGCTCAGGACGGGGCCACCCAGACGGTGAAGGTTCCTTCGGTAGTACTGCAGGCAGTCGAGACGCCGGGCGCTGTCATGTACTTCAACGAGTTCAACGCAATGCCTGAGCAGGCCCAGATCTTCCTACACGGTCTGTTTGACGAAAAGCGCTCCCTGACCCTGAAGACCAGTTCGGGCAAGGCCACCAAGGCAGACCCCAGCGTACTCTTCATTTCGTCGATGAACCCCGGTTACCCCGGCACCTTTGATCCCCAATTCGCTACCAAGAGTCGCATGGTCTCCATGGATATCGGCTATCCTGACCAGTATAAGGATCCGGCCGAGGGCGATCCCAATCGCAATGCCATGCTCTCTTCCTCTGAGGCCCTGCGTATGGCCCGCGAGGTCAAATCGGTCTCCCGTCTCACCTATGAGTCTGATGCTGACAGAAATGAGTTTGGCATGCTGTGGGACCGGTATGTGAACGGTGTTGAACGAGGTGGTCCTGAGCCCACTACTCTCCAGAAATACGACCTGGACGTAATACTGGCAGTCGTCCAGTTTGGCAACAAGCTTCGCGACGCCTTCATGATGCAATATGACGGTACGCCGCAGCAGAAGCGGGATACTAGCAGGGACCTACCGGTCACCCAGCCGTTCACAGGCCGCGAAATCAGGCGCTGCGCCTACGCCTTGAACAAGATTCCTTTGGTTGAGAAGGACGCGGATCCTGAGCAGGTGGCACGTAACCTCATCACCACCTTCTTTCTCTCTCACATAGATGACTCATCCAAGGTCGCCAAGATTGCGTCGGCCATGGAGACCTGGACCTCGGCCAAACGGGTTCGTTAAAGGGTAATATGCTCGACCACTTAAACTTGCCTCCCCTTCCTGAAGCGGAGAAACCCCCGCAGAGAGAGCATCTCCGCCATATGGGGATATTGTCAGATATGGGCAGGGAGCTGGGAGCACCGGTGCTCCCAGGTAAGCAGTGGGGGTATCATTATCCGGGTAACGGCGCCCAGCGGGCAGACTTGCTTAAGGGTCTCTTGGACGGGACCGTCAGCTCTGAGGAGGCTGCCCTTGGCCTGCGCCCTGATGCGATCACCTATAGCCTTGAGGATCTTCAGACTGAAGGGTTTGAAGCTGTAAGCGGGAGACTGCGGGCAGTCACCTCGACTTTGCAGAACTATGACTACGAAGGGCTGGCCGAGTTCGTCGGCCAGATGCAGGGTAAGGACGTCTCGCCAGAGGAGGCTCAGGCCCTCTATGACCGCCTGACTGGCGGATACGTCCAGAAACGGGCCATGGACAGCTTTGGAAGCACCGGCCGCAGACAGATGGAGGCCGCCCTGCAGGGCGAGTCAAGGCGCCTTCTGGAATCCACGGGGAGCACTCCTCAGGAGAGAGTGCTCCAGGCGCTACGGGCCCACTGGCTGTGTGAGGGGGCCAGGACACTGAGGAGTGATGATCGCGACGGAATAGCCGCTGCGCTGTCTCAGGACGAGCTCAGGGCCTATGAGGGACTGAAGGAGGACTATCTGCAGTATATGTCAGGCGATAAGGATGCGTATCGCCGCTTAGCGACGTATGTCCAGGAGAGTTTCGGGAGAGCTGAGCCGCTAGAGAGCAGCCAGAGCATGCAGGACCTGGAGAAGGAACTTGAGCCGTATATGGACCAAGCAGTTCCGCCTGGAATGCCTTCTGATCCGGCCATACCGCCAGATGACAATGACGAATACCATACGCCTCCGCCCCGACCTGGCCGGGAGTCAGGAGTGGAGTCGGAGCCCCAGAGGCCTATCTTTGAGATCGCCCCTACCGGTAGTAGCACCAAGCCGCTGACCGGCTACTATATATCCGGCCGCAAAAGCTACTATGACGAGGACGCCAAGGTCTGGAGCAAGCGGAAGCAGCTTATGCCCTATTCTGAGTCTCCCGCCGGTACTGACCGCCAGGTCCTGAGCGGCCGCATTGATGCTGGTTTGAAGTCTGTTCCCATCCCCAACGGCTATGCCCTAGATGCTGCCACCTTGCGGGTTCAGCAGGGGACAGCGACCCTTTCTCGGGATCAGAACGGCTGTTTCTATATCCAGTCCACTGAGACCTCGGACTTTACCGTAGAATTTTTGAAGGAGCCGACTGCATTTATCAGCCCGCCCATAGGAGAGGATGTGCGTGACGTTCATAGGGGGAGACTCTCGGATCAGACCGAGCAGTTCCTGGCCACTGTGAGGGGCACTCCTACCGAGATGGCAGTCAAGGCGCAGGGGTACATCCGCTCCAACCATTTCTACCCCGGTGGAGGGGATCTGAAGGCCGCCCAAGCCCTCCAACACAAGCTCAGGTCTGAGTCGACGGCGGACACCTACTTCCAGAACCTGGATGCCTCGGAATACTTGGAGTGTTACTCGTCCCTCAACCTGTGGATTGCCATGATGCGTAGCGTTGATGTACCCTGTCGAGTGGTGCTCGGGCACATGATAGATTCGGCACGTGACGGCAAGGCGGCTATGGATGCCACTACCGGGCACGCCTGGGGTGAGTTCTGGGATGGAAGTGAGTGGCGTCGCATTGACCCGACTCCTCCTCCCAAGCCAGAGGACAAGAAGCCCGAAGGTGACCCAGGGCAGGGTGAGCCCACTCCTAGCCAGCAGGCAGAGGACGGAGGTATCGAAGGCGATACCAGCCAGCCGACCCAGACCGGCGAATCCGGTGAACAGGCCGGCCAGGGCCAGGGGTCTGGACAAGAGATGGGCCAGGTCAGTGACCAGGAGATGGAAGAAGCCCAGTCCCAGCTTGAGCAGGCTCAAAACGAGCTGCAAAAAATGGATGACCGTAAGGCGGAGCTCAATCAGAAGATCCAGGATGCTAAGGATTTCAACGACCTCAAGGAACTGCACGACAAGATGGAGAAGGAAGACCTGCTAGACGATATGAAGGAAGACCTTGTGAAGCGTCTGGAGGCCAAGCAGGAGCAGATGAAGGACAATATCAAAGAGCAGCTGGACGAGATGGTTGAGGACGGCTTTATGGACGAAGATAAGCGGAAGCAGCTTGAGGAAGCACTGGATGAAGGTGCTCTCGAGAAGCTTGACCAGATGAAGCAGCAGCTTGAGAGGGAGAGTGGCCTCTACAATGAGTACGATGCTATCCGGCAGGAGGTGCAGCCGCTGGTGGATGAGTGGCTTGGGTATTTTCTGGAGCGCCTTCCTCGCCAGGATGAAATCGAAGTAGATGAGGACGCTTTGGCTCGAAGGGGAACCTTCAATAGGCGTTCAGCTATGCGGGCCCGCAACCTGTTATTCGGCACAGTCCGCAATCCTCATATCATTAATCCGGTGGTGAAACCCCTGTTCCTGGCCAAGATGATGGTGGACGTCAGCGGTTCGATGCAGGGTGAGAAGCTGAGGAGCGCTCGCAAGACACTGGTATTTCTCTCTGAACTCTTTAGTGCCATTAAGGAGCAGTTTGGGTATATCAAGTTTTCCATCGACATCTTCTCTGACAACCTGACCACCATCAAGGGGTTTGATCAAGACTACGATCGAAATGAGCGGTATGATTTCAAGGACGGAAGCACTTCCACGGTAAAGGTGCGCCTTATGGAGAGACTTGCCAGCAAGGGCGGCACCAACATGCTGGCCGCCATTACTGCGGCAGCTGATGATCTTACCGAACAAGCTTCGGATAACCCTGAGTTTGCCTCCGCCTTTTACTTTATGGGAGACGGGGGTGACACCTGTGGAAACGGTGCCAAGGTGAGGGAGTTCATGCAAACCAAGCAAAGGGGGGGATTTGGCGAGCATATGCACTCGGCTATTCTTCTGGGAGACGAGTCGCAGCGACGGACGCTGAGCGACATATTCGGAGAAGACCACACGGCTGTGGCTCCGAACTTCGATGCATTGATCGAGACCTTTATGGGGCAGTTTGATGATGATATTAGTCAATATCTTTCTGATAAGACCCGGTAATGTTCGATAGAAAAATCAGGGAAAAGCAAGCGCCCCTTTGTCAGGGGCGCTTGTTGGTCTTGGGCTGTGAAGAACCTATTCAGAAGGAGTGGTATCAGTTACCGTGGCGCTCTTGCAGTATTTCGTGTCATCGCTCAACGTGGCACAAACCTCGGCCTTGGCGCCGCTGTCAGATACCGTGTAGTCGTAATCATAGCCGGTGAACGGGTCGGTGGGCTCGGTCTTGCCTAGGCCGGACAGGCTGTAGGGAAGGATGCCGCCGCTGGTACTGTCGGCTCCGTAGGCGTTCAGGTCCTTGGCGATCTGGTCAATGTTATTCTTACGGGTCTGGTCAGAGCCTCCGTTGCTTTTGCCGCCGGGACCGGCCAGGGAGCTGAATGCGAGGATAGGTAGGAGGATGAAGCCGATAGTTGAGATGATGAAGAACCCAAGGCCCCACTGGGCCCAGCGTTTTTGGACGGCTTTGAACTGCTCGATACTTTCAAACCTCCGGTTCTTCCAGGCTAGCTCATTTCCCTTGATACCCAGGGAAATAACGATGTAGATGTTCAGGAAGGGAATGAGTACGAGAAAGGCCAGATAGGTGTTGTGCGCGACGCCCCATACCCAGGTGAGGAAGAAGGCTCCCCAGTTCCATCGGCGCAGCTCCTCAGGGAACTCGCCGTTAGGTCCGGCCGCGCCGCCCAGGTTTACCGAAACATGGATGGGTTGTCCGGTGGGGGTGGTGGCTGCCACAACTGGTGCTGCTCCTGGTGAAACGACTGGTGCCGCAAGGGGAGACGTGACAGGGGCTACAGCGGGAGCTGACGTTATTGCCGGTGTAGCCACGACAGGCTGCTCGGTAACGGGCGAGGTAGCTGGCGCCTCTACTGGCGGCATGCTAGTATCTGGCGTCTCGGCAGGGGTAGGTGAAGTGAAGGCGTCGGCCATGGGGTTGCTTAGGTTGTGAACGATATTCTCATTCTAAGCCCATCTGCTTAAAGAAGCAAAATATCTCTGGAATATCTTAAGCTCCCCCGCTTAGATGGTCAATGTGGTAGCCGTTAGCATCCTTGATGATGCTTATGAACAGATACTTATGGCGGATCCAGCCGCCGTCTTCTGGGACACCGCTACCTGACACCCAGTTCTCTCCAAAAATGTAAGGCTTTTTCACGTCAAAACTAAGACCGTAGGTAAAGTTGCCGTTCGTATCAGGCTTTTCGGGAGATACTTTGGTAATTGAGTAGTCGCTTAGGCGGCTGTCCGGACAGGAGAAGAACGGTCGGTGTCTATCTAGCCAGCGCGTGGTAAGGATCTGGGCTATCTGTTCCTGGGATTTCCCCGTCGCTTCCTGAGTGGTAAGTCCGGCGCCGAAGTCGCTGCCGCAGTCCAGGTTTATGAAGGTTGTGGCGCCCAGGAAGGGGATGAAGAGGATAAGGATGATGGCAATGGCGCCGAAAATAACCGGCTTGGGGATATGGCTCATGATAATGCGCTAGTCTGGCTCCACATAGTCTCAAACATATCCCTAAGCATAGTCGAGTATTCATGCGATTCCAAGATGGTGCCGAAGTTCTCTCGCTTGGTGCTCATGAGGGCGACCGAGTCGTCGTAGATCATCATCATGGCCGAGACGTCGATACTGCTAGGTCCTAGTCTGGATTCACGCAACAGCAGCGGGTCGCTGACCATGTGGAAACCTTCCTCCTCCAGGGAGATCTCACCGCGGGGGTCATTGAGGGTGCGGATTTTGATATGGCGCCTCGTCCTCTTCTCAGCGTAGTACTGCATGAACTCCTCACCCACCACCTCCAAGATCTCCCTTGCCGAGACGAAGCAGACTATCTCCTTGCTCCGGCAGCGCAACGTCTCTTCATATACCGTCTTAATCCCCTCGACTCCTTCGAAAAACCGCACCACCGGACGGTAGGAGCTGCTCTGGATCATATCCTCGATGGCTGGCATCAGGGAGGTTGCGGCCGTGACCTCCTGGTTCAGCTGGTAAATGTACCGGTGGGGAGGGGAGGCGACGAAGTGGGTGATGTTCTTTTTCTGGGTGCTGCTTACCAGACCCTTCTTGAAGAGTGAGCGGGCCACGTCGTAGATGGTACCGCGGTTCAGCTCGGTGTAGGCGGAGATGTCCTTGGCCTTGCTGGGACCGAGCTCCAAAAGGGCTAAATAGAGCTCTGCTTCCTTGTCGGAAAGGCCTAGGGAAATGAGTTCTTCGGTGGTCATTTTGTTGTAGAGAAATATCTACTGATTTAGATAATTAGCCTGCGTATGGTTGAGCTTGCGAAAAACCAGGTCATTTTTGTTACAGGTGTTAAACCTGGCAGTGAGAAATCATTTTTACTATACCCTATTTTCCTAGTTAGACCTATAACTATCCTGCTTTAAAAAAGTGCAGATCAATGTCTACAAGACAGCGACTACTTTGACAACGCGAAAGAGGAGAAAAGATGAACGCAGTACAGAAGCTCAAGGCAGCGGCTGCAGTGGCGCTGATGGTGGTTTACGGCATTGCCCGTAACACGTTCCATCCGGTGCTCACCCAGCAAGTGGCGCTTGGGCAGTTGCAGGACAGGCCCAGCTCATTTACCGACTACCGACTGTGGGAGACGGCGTGGAGCTACGGGTCGATTGCAGTCGTACTGATCGTGCTGGCGCTGTTCTGGCCAGAGATCAAGAGTGTGTTCGGTGCTGCCAAAAAAGCGGTCGCCGATGAAGTACAAGAAGATTCGGTATAGGAGTGGTTAGCATGAAGAGTCGTTTTGTAGGACTGGCCTTATTGGCCGTGGTGATGTCGATGCTGATGGCGGGATGCGGAGCCTATGATAGGCCTGAATTTCAGGAAATCAGCCCTTCGCAAACTGCCTTTCTGATCCCTATGGAGGGACAGACCTCCGGGCAGCAGAAGTTTGGCTCGCAAGAGTTCTACCAGAAAGCCATGGTGGCGACGAAGCGGGTACAGATCCCGCATCGTTGGATCCAAGAGGGTCGTAGTGGGAATGACGGCAAGTACGTTCCCACCATGCGACTGCTGATAGTTGAGCGGAAGCCGGTAGTGCGTGAGTGGACGGAAAATCCGGGCACGGGTACCTCGGCCAAGAACCAGGGCATCCAGGCTGAAAGCCGTGAATCGATCGGTTTTATGGCACGCATGAACTGCGCCGCCCAGATTGACGAGACAGACGCCGTGCTCTACTTGTACCGCTATAACGACAAGCCTCTCGAAGAAGTCATGGATCAGGAGATCCGGGCCAGAGTCGAGTCGAAGTTCGTCGAACAGTGTGCTCATTACCCACTGTCTGAACTCCTAGTGAATAAGGATAAGATCATGTCCGCCATTCGTGGCGACGTGCTCCCCTTCTTCAAGGGACGTGGTATCACTATCACGGTCCTCGGACTGCAGGGTGAGCTGACCTACTCCAGCGAAGAGATCCAGAAGTCGATCAACTTGAAGTTCACCGCCGCCCAGGAGCAGCAGGCTCAAGAAAGTGTGAACCGCAAGGAGATTTCCAAGGCTAACGCCCTGGCTCAGGCTGGACGTACTATGGCTGGACCTGCCGCCCAGAGTTATTTGTCGTTCCAACTGCGTAACCGTGCCCTGGACAACCAGGCGCAGGCGATACAGAAATGGACCGGACAGTCTCCCAATGCAGTAGGTGCCGGAACCATATTCGGCATTCCCTTCAGTGCTGCCGCGGCTCCGGCCCCGGAAGCACCAAAGCCGGCTCCCAAGCCGGCTGAACAACCCGCCCAGGAGGCAGGCCAATAGGCCTAGCCTCCGGGCACGTCTGAAGCCCGTGAGTGTGCGATGTTCTCTAGTAATAGAGGATCTCGCCCTCACGGGTTTTTCATTGCTAAGGGGCAAGGGTCAGCCAGGCTTTCTCAAATCCGAACCGCTCCAGGGCGGCCAGCTGTTTTGATCGCACTACTATCAGGTTTGTGGCATTCTCGCGGATGCTTAGGAAGCAGATGGTGTCGCGCCAGATCCATTTCTCGGTATCGGTCTCCCACCAGTCAGTGCTAAACCTGAACTGGGCGTTGGACTGCTGGTTCTGGCGGGTGAATTCCCGGGAATCAGCCGTGTCTGGGGCAATGATCCGGTCGGCTGTCCCCACCCTTTTCTTGAACTCAATAAAGGTGGTAAGGAACTCCGGGTCGACACTGTGCCAAGCAGTGTTGGTGGCCCAGACTAGGAGCTCTTCCCCTGGTGTGGCCTGATTCATGAACTCGCGGTACCACTCCCGCATGCTGATGGGGTTTTCATAGACCGAAATGGTGGGCAATGAGGCATTGCTGGCCTCTCGGGTCTTCAGGAGAGGGACTGCCTCCTCGATGTCCTTGGCAATCTGGCGGGCCTTGTCATTGAGCGCTTCAGGTCCGATGGCTTGGAACAAACGTTTGCCGTCAGTAGTGATTTCCTTCATGAGGCCTTGGCTGGCTAGCCTGTCCAGTAGGGTATAGACCATCTGACGGCTCATACCTATCTTCTTGCCCAGCTGGATGGCGGTAGCGGGACCGGTCGAAAGTCCGGCCAGGTAGAGGGAGGCCTCACTTTCGGAGAGGCCCAGCGACTGCAGGAGAGTGACGTAGCGCTTAGGTGTAGACATGTGACATACTAATTTACAACATATATACTATAACCATATATTATTGACAAGTCAAGATTTACGTAATATACTCCGATATTGGCATATTGGCCAATAAGGAGGACGTATGAATGACTATGATCTGATTGCCGAGCGGTACCAGGGTGCCCATGACAAGCCGGATGTGCGGTACAGTGTGGTGCCAACTGTGCTGAGCCTGGTGGGCGACCTGGAGGGAAGACGGGTGCTGGACGTGGGCTGTGGCGACGGGTTCTTCACGGAACTGTTCGCCGCCCGAGGAGCTGCTGAGGTGTATGGCTTGGACAGCTCAGCCAGGCAGATTGAGCTGGCACGGCAGAAGAGTCGGAACTCCAACGTGAAGTACATCCAGCAGGATATGTTCAGGTGGTCAGACTGGGGTGAGTTCCCCCTGGTCGACGTGGTAGTGGCGCCTTTCGTGCTGAATTATGCCCAGATTTGGTGGCAGCTGCACGGCCTGTTCGAGGCCTTCCGCTGGGTCCTTCGTGAGTGCGATGAGGAAGGAAGATTGGTTGCCGTGATCGATATGCCAAGCGGCCAGGATCTTTCAAGGTTCGGGGCACGCAAGAGCTTACCGAGAGGCGCTGAAGACGGTGCGTCGATGCAGATTGAGCTGTTCAATGAAGGCCAGCCTCTTCTTACGCTTTCTGCCATATACTTCCAGAAGGAGACCGTAGAGATCAACTGCCGTACTGCCAAGTTCAAGGAGGTTTCCTGGGCAAATCCTATCATTTCTCAGGAAGGACTGGAGAAGATGGGCTCGGGTTTTTGGGAGGGTTATCTGGAGAACCCTGAGCTGGCCTACTTGGTGGCGGAGTTGTGAGAAGTACCTGTAGGCACGTCCCCTAGGGCCGTGCCTACTTCTTTGTGGCAATAACCACCAGTCTTCGGGTCATGGCCCAGCTGTCGCAGGTGTAAAGAGTGAGTTGGTTGCTGAAATTCTGATTGAGGATGGAGACCTGGTCCGAGTCTACCGTCTCGGTTATTTTGACGACGTAGACCTGGGCTGTCGCGTTCCAGTAGATGATAATAATATCCCCCGTCTCCAGCCTGTTCAGGTTATAGAACGTATGGGCATTGGGGGGGAGGTACTGGAAGCGATGGCCGGCCAGAACCAGGTTGTGACTGATGTCTCCTACCTGGTGCCAGACACCTTCTTTTTTATTGAGCACTGAAAGGTCCGGGCCTTCCAGAATCTCCTCGCGCACCCCGATGGCCGGTATTACTAGCCAGTTGCCGGTCTTGGGGACGGTGCTGGTGTCAGGCGCCCGTAAGGAGGGAGGAAGAATCCGGGCCAGGCCAGGATGGTCCACTGAAGCGCGTTGCAGTCTGAACTGCAGCTCGGGGAACAGGGGGTAGAGCAGGCAGAGGATACTGACTGCGATGAGGGCGGCACCATAAGGGGTCCTGAGCCGCTTATAGGCCCGCTGCAAGGCCTCGGTGATGACAGTACGGGCCTCGGCCCTAGTCATGCTTGAAGAGCAGCCTTAGGCCAAGGGCCAAGAGCAGGCCGCCGATGAAGAGGATAGGCTGCACGGGACTCCCGGTGCCGGCCAGCTGGGCAGGTACGGTAACAGGGAAGGAAGCCAAGCTGATAGGTGTGCCGCCAGGAGTTAAGGCAGAGATGAGTACGGTGTGCTGGCCCCCAGGGAGGGACGTAGCCAACGTGCAGCTCCAGTGTCCGTCGGCATCAGCCGTAGCAGTACAGGTAACAGGGTTGGAGTGAACGGTAACAGTGATCTCGGTCCCGGGAGTGGCATTGCCGCTGAAAGTCGGTAGGGCTGTAATGACCGGATCCCCGGCAGTTTCCTTCTGGTCCACGGTCTTTACGGCAAGAACAGGAACGATGGAAAGGGTGGCGGTGCTGTATGCAGAGATATTCCCAGCAACGTCTGCTGCTTTTACCCGCACGTACCAGGTGCCGTCCTTTAAGGTGTGCGAATAGGTGGTCTCGGCTTGGCTGACAGTGGTGACCCCGCTGCTAAAATCACTGCTCTTGCTGTACTGCAAGGTATACGGGGTGGCGGAGAGGCCGCTTCCAGCATCGGTAGCAGTGTCCCAGGAAAACGTTGCGGTAGAGCCACTGTTTGTGGCGGTGACGGTTCCGAGGGCAGGTGCAGTAGTATCTAACTTAAAGGCGATACCTGAAGGCGCGGACCAGCCACTTACAGCAGTAGCATCGTCTATGGTTCGTACTCTCCAGTAGTAGTTACCGTCGGACAAGGTGGTGCTGGCAGAGCCTACCGTGTAGGTGCCGCTTCCGGCAGCCTGGCCGAATGTGAAGGTGCTGGCGCCCTGGGCGGCGAGTGCTGAGGTGTAACTGATCAGGGGAGACGCGAAGTCGTTGCTGGAGTTGATCTGGATCTGGTACTTTACCTGCTGGCCGGAATCAGGATCAGCCAGGGTGAAGGCAAAGGGGGTGCCGGCAAGAGTGGACTGGGAAATGAAGCTGCTGCCGGTTAGGGTGCTGGGAGAGAGTGAGGTGGGATCAGTGGGGTTCTGGTTGGCTGCCCCGGTAGTGAAGCTGAAGCTGTCTGAGAGGGCGGAGCCGCTGCTGTTATCCGCCTCAATACGCCAATAGTAGGTAGTGCCGGGATCCAGCCCGCTGAGACCATAACTGGTGTCGGTGACGCCGCTCTGATTGGTGACGATAGTGCTGAAGCCGGCATCGGTGGCCACCAGCACCTTGTAGGAGGTCGTATTAGTGGCAGCGCTCCAGGTCAGGGTGGGGCTGGTTGATACACCGGTAGCGGCGTTTGAGGGAGAGGTGAGGGTAGCGGTGCCGGGTCCATCGGCATCGGACAGGTACTTGTAGTCGTAAGCCGCCGCGTCATTTATGATGTAGGTGTCCTCGTCCGGCGTGTAGCTGATGGCCATGCGGCTGTGTACGACGGGGTCATTGACCGAGTATTGCAGCGGCGTGCTCCCATCCTTCTGGATACCGATAGTGGCGCTGTCTCCCTCGGCCTGGGTGCCTCCGAGGATGTCACGGTACTGGAGTTGGATCTTGCCCCCGTTCTCGTAGAGGATGACCTGGAAGGTGCCGAGCTGCACGTCGGGATTGTTATAGAAGTACATGCTCGTCCACTGGACGATGAACTCCCGGTTGGGGGCCGACCCGACGGTCTTATAGAGGATGCTCTGGGCGTCGTAGTTATGAGTGATGAGGTCGTCCCAGAAAGGCAGAATGGCAGCGCCCATGCCACTACCGGCCGGCAGGCCGCTATTACTGTATTCATCGTAGCCGCTATCGAAGTTCAGGGTGCCGTTGATGTTGACGAAAGCCTGGGTCTTGGTGACGCCGAAGAAGGGGAAGTTGAAACCAAAGTTAAAGGGACCGGAATAATCGTCATCTCCTGACAGGGTGGTGTTGGTGCCCTCGTAAATAGTGTCCGAGGTAGCATGGGCAACCTGAGGGCCCAGCAATGCACTTGCCTGCCAGCACAGTACGGTGGCAATCATCAGGTAGGCAAACGGGCGCGATAACGAAGAAAAGTGACGCATGTCACTAGTATACGGGTTTACTGTGTCGTAAGGAAAGTCTCCTTCTTAGCAAGGTGAAGTCCCATTAGAATAAGCCAGACAGTCTGAGGATATGCTACTACTCGTTCAAGGCTTCCAAGGCCGATTCCCAGGTAATTATGCAAGAGGTAGAAGATGAGTGCCACCAGGGCCAGTGATCCGAAGATAAGACCATAGGTCCGCAGCCATCCGGGAAGGCGCCTCTCGCCTACTCCTATAAGAATAAGGGCAAGATTGCCATAGATGAAGGGGAGGCTGGCCCCAAGGGTGTGTACCGGACGAAGAACATTCTCCGGGAACAGTCCGACCATGACCGTGCCAATGCCGGAAAGCAGTAGGAAGGCAAAGCCTACCAGTACCAGCTTTCTTACCTGGAGCTGCCGCATGATGAGCAGAGCGCCGATAGACATGGTGACTCCTAGTAGCACGAACGAGGCGTTCATCAGGGAATGCAGGGGAGAGAGAATGGTATTGCCCAGGTCACTGATGTAGTTGCCGGTAAGGCTGTACGGGTGCGTCCACGTGGCGGCTACCAGAACCTGTACCGCAAAGTATTGGAGGCTGCTAATCCAGAGAAGAGGCCCAAGTAGATAGTGTGACTTCATACTTCTGTATTGTACATCGAAAGGCAGGAGGCCTGCTGCTTTGTATTTTCTCAGGAACTTATCATATACTATCTGTATGCAATCAGCCCGCTATCACATTGTGCTCGACCTCCAGGAGGTATCGACCGAGAAGGTGAATGACGCCGTCGGACTGGAAGGTTTTCTCAAGAAACTCCCAGGACTTATCGGCATGAGCATCCTGCACGGACCTGTTATCAAGGAGGGAATTCCAGAGAATCCTGGGATTACCGGCTTTGTGGTGATCGACTATTCCCACATCTCAGTGCATACGTTCTCAAAGTACAACGAGGCGCTCATCGACATTTTCTCCTGCAAGCCCTACGACCAGGAGTTTGCCATGAAGGTGACTCTTGAGTACTTCGGGTCTTCTGCCAAGGCCGCCCGCACCCAGGTCGTTAACTGGGAGTAGCCGTTCCCCGAGTATCTTTTAAGCCTGTTCTCAGGCTTACTTGGTAGTGTAGCCGCATATAGCTAACACTATTTCTATGGAACCAGGTACGGAACAGCCAAAGGAGACAAAAGTGAAGACCGTAGTGAGGCCATGGTCAGGTACCGGCGTAGTAATCGGGGGAGTGGTGCTTGTTGTATTGGTATTCTCTCTTGGTGCTTTCGCCTCTCGTTCACATATGGCCCGCACAGCATGGATGGAGGGTCCTGGCTTGCGGGAAGCCGGTGTGAGGCCCATGGGTGGCCAGAGAATGATGGGGGGACGTCAGCGTCCTGATCGACAGGACGACCGTGTCCTTGGGGCCGTTACGGCAGTTTCAGGCAGCAGCATTACCCTGCGGGTCTCCGGTGCCAGCCAAACCGTAGCGGTTGCCAGCACTACCTCGTTTTATAAGCAGGGGGCTATTGCTAAGCAGAGCGATCTCCAGGTCAGTGACGTAGTTGTGGTCTTCGGTGCTCCTGATAGCAGTGGTACTATCCAGGCCCAGTCTGTGGAGATACAGTAGGTCGACGTATTGCTTGGAGGGCAGATAAGGTGTTGTATAGGGCTAGTTTATTAGCCTAAGCACCCTTGTATGTCGTCTGGAACACATCCGCTCTCTTCAGGTGTGAATGGTGTCACGCGGGGATTGGTGGCCCAGTTTCTTGTAGGTGTCGCTCTCGCCACTTTTGGTGAGTTCGATCCTGACGCTGCTTCCCAGAGCATTTCCCATAACATCTTCTTCGGTCTGCATGTACTGATAGCTCTGTCGCTGGTAGTGGGCGCATTGATACTCTGGTTTCAGGCCCGTAGCCTCGGTGTAGCCTCTCTAAAGGGTCGGGCCTCAGCCGGCTTGGCATCAGTAGTGCTTGCCCTTGTCGGGGGCGTCATGATCATGGGCTCTTCTGACTTTGAGCATCTGTCTATCTTTGTTATGTCGGTAGGCTTTATCCTGGCCCTGCTCATCTATGGGTACTGGGCTGTCGAGCTGAGCCTGGCGGGTAAAAAGAGTTGAAGAATAACAGGGATTGAGCACAAAACAACCTATACATCGAGTATCGATGTATAGGTTGTTTATATGGCTCTGTAAGTATTAATAGTGCTTGTTGGCTTGCCAGAATACCCAGGCCTTGGACGGCGTACCATAGCGTGCCTTGACGTACTGTACCCCCCAGCGGATCTGATTGCCGATGGCCTGGTAGGGCTCGCCGGTAAGAGCAGTGGACTGGTACTTGTTGCAAGGATTGGCCTGGAAGAGTCCGCAGGCACCCGAGCTCGAGTTGGTAGCCGCCACCGTCCAGCCGCTCTCATGCTCAATGATATTGAAGAGGGGGTCGCATTCCTTAGTGGTGCCCCAGACTCTAAGTACTGCCTGGCAGATATCGTCGTGCAGGTCTCCTTCAGTGGCGGGTAGGTGGATGTCGCGCTGACTGAAGCTGTCCAGGGAGAGGACGGCAGTGTTGTTGTCGACGATGTCTGGGGGATAGGCAGCGCCTTTGTAATTTATGATTCTGACTTGAACCTTTGAAGAGCCTGCCGCCAGGTAGTCGCCGTAGCTCAGATGGGTGGAGCCATCATTGCCAAAGACGTAGCGGCCGTTGGAATCGGCGGTGGTAGTAAGTACCTTGGCCCCGTTTGAATCCGGGCAGCCGGCTGTAGCTGAGACGGCCTCAGGAGTGAGAAACAGGCAGATACGACTGCCATTGGTAAGGAACCCACCTGGGGTCTTACCGACGTCGGCGATACGGACTGACCCTCCCAGTTCAAGTCGTTGGCCTTGGATGGTGCCGTTTGTAAGGGTGGCTGCCGTTACGGTTCCGGCGGGCATGGGTCCTGGTGTTCCAAAGTAATAGTCATAGCCGGGGTCGTCCTTCTTGGGCTTGGCGGGGTCATAATTGGCAAGCTTCACCACAACTTTATCCTGGGTACATCCTGAAAGATCATTCTGGGCGTCTGCTAGGCCGACTATCGCTTTGCCTTTCTTATCAGTTATCCGTGCCAGTACAGGTGGTACTAGGGAGGTGGTTGGGTCGGAGCAACTGAAGGCGACGGCCATCCCGGGGAGTGGCGTAGAGAGAGCGGCGCCTGTCACATCGTAACTGGTAATGCTAACCTGGGTGCCTACTCCTTGCCAGGAGCCGGCAAAAGCCAACCGGGCGGGTTCCGGACGGTTCTGGAAACTGATGACTGTCGGATCGGTTGGGGCGTAGAGGTAATTATAGCTGGGGGTTCCGCTTATCCAACGCCCGTTCTCATCTTTCTGAACCTGGACTTGGGCAGTCAGAGGTTGGGTGCCGCACTGCAGCTTCTCATAACCTGCAAACGAGAACCATGAATTGCCGTTGCCTTCAGTGACCATGGTATCTTGCGAGGCGCCGCAGGAGACGGTAATAAGGGAGCTGCCGCCCGGATGGGTCGCCCCATTCTCGTCGATCACCTGGACTGACATTCTGAAGCCGGGCTCACCCTTAACTAGGAAGGCTGTGGTAAGTGCCTGGAAGAGGCCTGGCTGGGAGACACCCTGGCTGAGCGAGGTGGTAGTAAGGTCGAGGGCTAGATAGCTTTGGTAGAAGTTGCTGTAGCCACCGTAGAGAGCGGCAATGGCCTTGGATCGTTCGCCGCCGTCGCTCAGAGGTTTGCTGCCCCCGTCTGAGATCACCGGATAATAGGCATGTACTACCAAAGCGTAGAGGCCGTCTGACTGGCTGACCGTACGCAGCTCGCATTCAACCGGCTGGGTGGCGGCTGCAGAAGTAACCTGGTTGATCTGGCTCTGCAGCTTTATGCCTTCGAGCCCGCCTACTGCCTGCTTGGCTTGGTCACAGGTGGTTATTGACTGGTCGTTAGTGGGGCAGCGATGGCCACCGCTGCTGAAGTCTCGAGCGGTGGAGCAGACTGCTACACCCTGCATGCCAAGAATATCAGAGGCACCGCTTTTGCGATGGTAATAGGAATAGCCGAGGATGCCGCCGACCAGGGCGACAAAGATGAGGGCGATGAGAAGACGGAGGGTAGTGCGGTGCATCGTCGCGTATAGGTATAGTCCATAAAAGTATACCTTGCTGAGCAGTCTGGTTTCAATCTCGAACATCTCGTTACAGGTCTGAATGGCGTGATTGAAGCTGAAGACCCCGTGCCATGACAGGAGAGTTTATAGAATCTGACGGCTACCAGAGCATCCGCTGAGCAGTCGGTATTGTGGGTCATGATATACCGGAGGTATACTTGATATATGCTTTCATTTGAAACTCAAGCTTTTGCCGCACCACCTGCCGTAGTCGAAGCACCACCTCCTATCGTGGTGGAGACTAAGCGCGATCTTCCCGACATGCCTTCGGCTACCGTCGGCACCTCTGGTGGAGACGCTGGGTATGCCTTTGAAGCCAAGACCCCTGATGCTGCGGCTGAGTCAGTTCCTGCCCCGGCCGCTGCCGTGGATGATGTCTGGGGTCGTCTTCCAGGCGGAATTAAAAAGGTTGATAGCGCTGAGCTGGGTGCACTAGCTGACCAGGAGGCAAAGAAAGACCTTGCCGGCTTGCCCACCATTGATGTGCGTCAGCCGGCAGAAGCTGCTCAAGCACCCGTTGAGGCAGCAGCTGTTACTCCGCCGGCTTCCGAGTTCAAGCTGGCTCCCCTCGAAACATTACCTGCTGCTGGTCAGCCGGCTTCCGAGTTCAAGCTAGCCTCTGTTGAGCCGCTGCCTGCGATGCCAAGGCCAACGACCGAGGTGCCCCCTACTGAGCAGACTACAACCATTCGTCCCGCTGTCGAGGCAGCTCCCCAGGTCTCTCCTGAGCAGGTGGCCGTTGCTACTCCTGAAGCTCAGGCTGGCCAGAATCAGCCTCCTCTTACCGCTGAAGCTTCTGCAGTACGTCCTGAGGCCAGTTTGTCTGAGCGGTTCACCACCATTAAGCAGGAGCTTACCACTCTTGGAAAAGATGCCGCCTCTGCGGCGGTCCAGAACGCCATAAGCGTGCTCAGGGACAAGACCATCGGGCGCCTTGAAGGATTGGCAGGCACAGTCAAAAATCATGACACAGTAAAGGCGATAGTCGAATTGAATAACAGGGTCGCCAGGGCTGAGTTGGCAGTACGTGAGATCATGAGCGGCCGAGACAAGATGAAAGGGGAGATCGCTGATTCCAGTAAGCCACTGAGCGAGACCTTGAAAGACCCGGCTGCCGAAACTCCGGTGCCTGCGGCGGAGCGGCCTGCCAGTAAAAGTCCTGAAAATGCTGTCGTCACGCCTGAAAGGCTTCAGCAGGAAGTCGCCGCCGCAAAGGCAGAGCGGATCAAGAGTCCTGAAAGTCTTGAGCGAGGCACTGGTTGGAATGACTCGAAGCAGATGCTGCGTATTGCTAGCTTCCTCGAAAAAGAGGGCATGAGTGATGCACTTGAGGGTGTGTTGGCGGCAAAGCACGGACCTGAGATCGCTGCCCAGATGATGGACTACCATGATCTGGTGAAGGCAGGCGTAGAGTCAGGCGATCTGAGCGAGGAGGACGTCGAGATGCTGCTGGCCGGCGAGTTTGACAGGCTTACCTCGGGGAACGAGGGAGAGGAAGAATCTGGTGCTGAGGGAGGGACTGAAGGTGCCGAAGGAGAACAGGCAGCTTCCGGTGTCGGCCAGGAACAAGGGGTGGCCACGACGGGCACCAGATCGGCTGAGCGTCGGCCGCGCCGTGAAAGAAGTCGAACTCCTGAAAACAGGGAGCTTCCTAAGGGTAAAACCGAGGCCGAGTATGCAAACATGGACCTTAGTTCATTGAGTCAGGCTACCGTGAAAGAACAGGCCCGTCTTTCCGAGCTGCTCCAGTCCGAGCAGGGCCTTTCTACAGTTACCACTCATAATCAAGTCGGCAGACAGTACGATACTCGCTATGACTATCCAGAAGGGGCTGGCAAGGCTCAGATCAAGCAGGCTCTAAAAATGCGCAGCAACGAAAGTAGGATGTTCAACTTGATGGCAGGGACTGAGTCATTGGAGAATGAGAACAAGGCTGACGCATTCACCCGGGCCGCCACCGCTGAGTTTGAGAGCGACGGTCTGGACGTTACCGTGAGTGCCGATCCTGAGTTGAAGAGCTTCCAGAATGCCAAGGTGAAGATGATACAGGAGGGCGGAGCTATCAGGGTCGAAATCAGACAGCCTGATTCCGGTGCCGAGAGCTATGTAGGTAGTATGGACATCAAGACCAGCTTTGATAAGAACATCTGACCATGGCAACCACCTACCAAGAAGCCTTGCGGGCCCATCTGAGAGAGTTTAATAAGACTCTACCTGAGAGTATGCCCGAGGAAGAGCGCCGTGCGGCCTTACTTGCAGAGATCGACCGTTTCACCGAGGCTGACGCACTCAAGGTGCTGGACGAGACCAATGAGGTGTTGAACAGTGGGTACGACCATGTGGTGGCACTGAAGGCACAGGGGGATGTGCAGGCGGAGCAGGACCAGCTGGCCGAAGTCAGACAGAGCTTGTAGTTGAAGGGGAGCAGACTGTAGGAGCTTATTATTTCAAACCTGCTGAAAAAAGCCTGGACATAGTTCAAGCTTAGACGGTACCATATACCTATGATTTCAGCCCTCCTTTCCTTATTGGTTCCCACCGCCCATGCTGGTCAATCTCCTCCCGCCCATGCTGGTCAATCTCCTCTAGTGGGCGCTATTACTCCAGCAGGCAATTTTTCCTCAACGGGCATTACCGGGGGGCTGGTCGGAGGTATTACCACTATCGCCGGTACCGCAATCACTGTCATCACCCTCATAGCTGGTGTACTTGCAGTAGTCTATCTGATCTGGTCCGGTATCCAGTACATCACCTCGGCCGGCAACGCTGACAAGGCCAAGGTAGCCCGTCAGGGCATCATCAACGCCGTCATCGGCATCGCCATCATCGTGGCCACCTATTTCATCATCCGGGTCTCCATCGGTATCGGCAACCAGATCCAAGGTTCCGACGGTGCCACTACCCCTGGTACGGTAACCCATTAGACGGCTCCTTTTCGCACTAGCTCCTCCAACCTCTCTACTGGAAGCGGTTCACTGAATAAGAATCCTTGGATAAGCTCACATCCGAGGGTTTTGACATATTCGAGCTGCTCACTGGTCTCTACTCCTTCAGCTACTACTTTCAGGCCAAGGCTGTGACCGATCGCCGAGATTGCCTTAACGATCTCAGCATCTTGGCGCGAGGTGACACAGCCCTTGATGAAGGAGTGGTCGATCTTCAGGGTGTTGATAGGGAGGTGCTTCAGGTAGTTTAAGGAAGAGTGGCCAGTGCCGAAGTCATCGATGGCCACATTAACCCCCATGGCGCGTAACTCCAGAAGGCGGGAGGTGGTCTCCTTGATGTCGTGCATGGCAAAACTCTCGGTGACTTCAAGCTCGAGCAGTCCAGGCGGCATGCCGGTCTCCTTGACGATGGTGGAGATCTTCTCAACCAGGTTCTTTTGGGTAAATTGTCTGACCGAGACATTGACCGACATGGTGAGCGGGGGAAGTCCGGCCGCCTGCCACTGGACGCTTTGGCGACAGGCGGCCTTCATGATCCATTCGTTTAGGGGGATGATAAGTCCGTTCTCTTCAGCTAGAGGAATGAAGTCACCAGGGTGGATGAGGCCGATGTGGGGATGGTTCCAGCGGACCAGAGCCTCCACGCCAGCAACCTTCTCGGTGAGGGCATCGATGATCGGCTGATAGTAGAGGACGAACTCACCGCGGTCCAAGGCCAGGCGCAGCTCGCTTTCCAGGGTAAGGTTCTTATCTGCCTGCAGGTTCATCGTGGAGGTGTAGAACTGGTAGGTGTTGCGGCCCATGCCTTTGGCCTGGTAGAGGGCGGTGTCGGCATTCTTAAGCAGAGACTGTACGTCTTCCCCATCTTCAGGGTAAAGGGCGGCGCCCATGCTTACGTTGACATGCAATTGGTGCTCGTCAAAGACGAAGGGCTGGCGCATGGACTTGGCGATCTTCTTCATGATCTTCTGGCAGTCCTCAGCAGCGGTTATCTCCGGGAGTAGCAGGGTGAACTCATCGCCGTGGATGCGGGCAATGCTGTCCTGTTTCCTGACGGCCTGAGCCAGACGCTGGGCCACTTCCTGCAATACCAGGTCGCCGCGGGCATGTCCTAGGGTATCGTTGATGCTCTTGAACTTGTCCAGGTCAAGGTAGATCACCGCCAATCCCTGCTTCTTGCGCTTAGCACTGATGATGGCACGATCCAGCCGGTCACAGAACAGGGTGCGATTTGGTAGATCCGTAAGGGAGTCGTGCAAAGCCTGGTGTTCCATACTCTCCTCGCGTTCCTTTTGATCGGAAATGTCCTGCAGCACCTTGATGTAGCCGCGCAGCTTGCCGCGGCTGTTGAAGAGGGGGGTGGTGATGCCGCTGGCGAAGAAGAGGCTACCATCTTTGCGCTGGTGCCAGCTCTGCTCGGCGGATCGTCCTTCCTTTTCAGCTTTGATCAGCTGCTCTTCCGGGAGTTTTTTCTTTCGTCCTTCTGGAGAGAACAGCACTGAGACGTGCTTGCCTACCATTTCTTCTTCGTCGTAGCCGAGAATTCGCTCAGCCCCCTCATTCCAGCTGGCAATCTCACCGTTCTTCTTCAGGGTAAAGATGGCATAGTCTTTCACATTTTCAATGAGCAGACGGTAGTGCTCCTCGCTTCGTCGAAGGGTTTCCTCCATGCGCTTGCGTTCGGTAACGTCTCGGATTAATACGATGAGGTGTACGTGATTTCCAAACTGGCTTGCCTTGATAGAGGTGTCTAGGTCAATGCGGCGACCTGACTTATCTACAATAGTAACCTCAGGAAAGCTGCTCGGAGTTCCACCATTTGAACGATGCTCCATACGAGCAATCACCGACTCTCGCTGCTCAGGAACCACATGATCCAGGATGAAGCCAAAATCGGTGATTTCGTTGGCAGCGTAGCCAGTGATACGCTCTACAGCTTCGTTAACATAGATCACCTCATTATCCTGGATAAGGACCACGCCTTCATTTAGGTCGCTTTGCGCACTTAGTAAGTTCTCGTAAAGAGCGTTAAGGCGCCGCATAGCCCGGTCTCTCTGCTGGTTTAGTTCACAGATAATGCTCAAGAGTGCTCCCTGACCAACAAAGGCTATTAGTTTCGTCTCGCCAATGATGTCAGATAGTCCGTGTATTGGCTGGAAGTAGATGGCGGTAACTGTGACACAGATGAAGGTGGCAATGAGGCCAGGACCCAGACCTCCATACCAAGCTACAATGATGACGGCCAGGAAGGCGTCGAGGAAGGAGGCGCTGAGATAGGGCTGAAATAGGTATTGGACAAGAAGAATCCCGCTACTTATCAGAATGGCCGCGCCGTACCGCATGACGCGAGACGACTTGTAGTGGATGGTATCTAGCTTGTGCAGGAGATACTCTGGGTTGGAGGAATGAGTCGTAGCCATAAGATGAAAATTATGGGCTAAGGATAGCATATTATGCGGGGTTTGGTGGTAAGGGTTATTGTTGAGGTTGGAACAGGGGTGGTGGGCCTTGCTTTGGAAGGTGATTTCCCATAGTATGTGACGACGGGCCGGGAGGGCCGGCTAACGTCCGAACGGAAACCTCCGCGCTGTCGGCGCGGCAGAGAGGACGATTCAATCTGAAGCGTTGCGCGCTCGTAGCTCAGGGGATAGAGCGTCTGGTTCCGGTCCAGAAGGCCGCAGGTTCGATTCCTGCCGGGCGCACCAGAGAAAAAGCACCAACAAATGTTGGTGCTTTTTCTCTGTCGCATTCGGCAGAAAGCGAAACCAGGTTCGTTCGCGCTCCCGGCGTAAGCAAGCGTAGCGTTGCAGACCGGGAAGCGTTGCCCGCAGGGCAAATTCCTGCCGGGCGCACCAAAGAAAAAAGACTACCTTTCAGGTAGTCTTTTTTTCTTTGTCTTTGGTATTTAGAATGGAACAGAGTATTCAATATCTTGACTACTCTGTTCCATCTCCCTGCGCGCCTAACTGCGACGTGCAGGGAAATGATGGATGTGGTGGTCGAGTCGGCCTAGCCGATCTCGATTTCGAACAGGAATCCGACATGGTCGCTGAGGCCTCTGACCACTTTGACGGGTTTGAGCAGTCTGACCTCGGGTGAGGCAAACACTCCGTCGATGAAGACGCCGAATCCGGCCATCTTCGTTACTCGTTCCGGATCGACGCTGTCGATGGTGGTACCGATCTCAGTGATCTGAGCGTCGGTGATCAGGCAGCGCATCCAGTCGGGCAGTAGCGGCGCGGCATCCTTGAGGAGGCCGTTGAAATCCGCTCCCAGCACGATCGGCAAGCCGGTGGCCCTGAGTTCCTCCAGGAACACGGTCAGCTTCTCCAGTGCTTTGATCTGGTGCGGCTGCAGGCCTTTGTGGGCTGCTTCCGTCCAGGCCATATGCGCTGTGACCGCCCAAAAGTTTCCTTCTGGGGTTTCGATCTCGGCTGCCTGGACCACGGCTTGGACTTCACGTCCGAGTCCCTTGAATGCGGCTACATGCTCCACACCGTCGGCGTGGAGGAATCCCAGAGACATGGAGCGTTCCCGGGCAATGGGTTCATTGCTGAACACTGCCACGCCCTGGTTCGTGTCCAGGTCGGGATCGCCGAAGTAGCGCTGCTGCCTAAAGGCGACTTCTGGTCCGAGCATGCTGGTGTAAAAATCCAGCTGCCGCCCGGATTGCTCCTGGGCGATGATGACGTCGGCGTTCAGGGCCTTGAGAACCGATATCTGCTCGAGGGTGGTGCGCCCGATTGGGGGCATTCCCGGTAAGCAGTTGCAGTAAAGGTTCATCGATGCGATACGGATTCCATTCTTCGAGTTCACTTTTCTCTCCCTATAAACACGGCCATTGGTGACCGAATGCGCAAGTACCGCACATTTTAGGCAAAATGTCAATCCTGTTAAGGGGGTAAGGGGCAAGATGTTGAAGGCTGGGTAGGGCTTATTCTTGTCGTAATTTCCGCTATCCTAGGTACATGCCTACATCATTCTCCCACCGTGCTCTTGACCTGAAACCCGACCGGCCCCTGGTCTTTACCGCACTCTCCAAGCATCTCTTCTACTACCGCATGTTCATTTCCAAATTCGTCCTGGAACAGGGCGGCATGCCGATGAATCCCTTCATGCTCTTTGACTACTTTATGCTAGATACCCTGGACCGCGACATTGTCAGGCAGGCAAATAACACGGCAGTTTCCAGGAGCGACGAGCTCTGGGTCTTCGGTCCCGTTAGTGACGGGGTACTGGCCGAGGTGAAGCAGGCCAAGGCAATAAAGAAGCCGGTGCGCTACTTCTCAGTGAATCACAATACCGGGATCAAGGAGTGCCAGCCTGCCGAAGTGGAGATGGAGGATGAGGTAGCGGAGTTCCGGGATCAGCTCTGAACCTTGCTTAAACCTGTAAAATCCGCTATTCTTGGGCCACTTAATACTTATAGACCCATTTCCCATGATTGATCTTATCGCAGCCGGCTGGGAGGGCTATGAGCTCATCGACAGCGGCGAGGGCAAGCGCCTGGAGCGTTTCGGCCCCCATACCGTCGTCCGGCCTGACCCCAACATCATCTGGGTCAAGAGCAATCCTGACAATGCCGCCTGGTCCACGCCTGATCTCGAGTACTTGGGCAAGAAGGAAGAACCCTGGAAAGCCAGCGCCGAGATCCACCAGGGCTGGGATGTCGCCTACGGTAAATCCCGCTTCCTCCTGAAGCCCACCAGCTTCCGGCACGTTGGACTCTTCCCTGAGCAACAGGCTCATTGGGACTGGATAGAGGAGAAGGTGAAAGCTGCGGTAAAGGAGGGGCGCAAGCCCAAGGTGCTCAACCTCTTCGCCTACACTGGTGCCTCCAGCGTCATCGCCGCCCGGGCCGGCGCCCAGGTCACTCATGTCGATGCCTCAAAGGCCAGCGTCTACAAGGCGCGCGAGAACGGGGTAGCTTCAGGTCTGGCTGAAGACGCCATCCGCTGGATAGTGGACGATGTGCTGAAGTTCATGCTGCGCGAGGTGCGTCGCGGTAATCATTACGACATGATCCTTATGGACCCGCCGGTATTTGGGCGGGGACCAAAGGGGGAGATCTGGCGTATTGAAGTAGGTATCACTGAACTAGCTGTCCTTACCTCCCAGCTTCTTACTGAAAAACCTATAGGCGTCCTGGCCAATGTCTATGCTACCGCTCTCTATCCCCAGGCCGTACTACGGGTCTTCGAGGACGCCCTTCCTACCATGAAATGCGAGCTGGGCTGCCTCTCTCTTAAAGAAACATCAAGCGGAAAGCTGCTCCCCACCGGCTATTTCGTTCGGGCATAGTTCTCACATTTTTTCGTAATATGGCTGACATAGTGCGTCCGTAAGGTAATGGTGTCGCAGGGTTTATCCCCGGTCGAGGCGGCAGACACCATTCACATAAACGGAGCATTTATGCCGAAGTCACTTTTTCGGAGATACCTGCTTGCCACCTTTGTACTGTTAGCCTGGTTAGGGTTTGTGGTTGAAGGTAGCCATGCCTTGCTTTCTTCAAGCGCTACCCTGGCGGGAAATACCATCACCACGGGAAGTATTAACCTGCAGATAAGTAATTCGCAAAGCGCCACTTCTACGACCTATGCCGACAGTCGACCAGGATTCAACCTGGTGCTGACGCCGGGACAGTCACAGGAAAGCTACTTTTTCGTTAAGAACACCAGCCCTATGCCAGCTCCGCTGGACATAGACGCCCTGGCGGTCATCCAAGCGGCCAACCCAGACATGGCCGGCGCCGTGACACTGGAGATCGTCTCGGTTGACGCGGCAGGTGTGATAAATGGCGTGCCGGTAAGTACTACGCTTGCTGACCTGACCGCCCGTCATCTGTCCATACCGGTGATAGTTCCCACCTCTGCTACCCAGCGGTTCAAGCTGAAGGCCACCCTGGCCTCTTCGTATACGGCCGCTAATCAGTCGATAGGATATGACCTGGTGCTCACGGGTACCCAGCGTAGTTAGGCGTGTTCTAGGGGCCTTCCTGGGCCTCCTAGGCGTCTACCTACTGCTCCTGCCCTTGGCGGTTCGGAGTCTGCGCTACGAAGTGATACTTTCTGGCAGCATGGCGCCAGGACTGCCGGTAGGGAGCCTGATAGTGGTGAGAGAGCTGCCCGCGTCACAGTACCAGGTTGGGGATGTAGTGAGCTTCAAGGTTCCTAGTCGTCCCTCCGAGGTGGTCACCCACCGCCTGGTGCGACTGTACCGAGACGAGCAGGGTTTGAGATTGGCGAAGACGAAGGGGGATGCTAACACCAATGGCGACCCTTGGACACTGAGCCTGGGCAATATCATGGGGAAGGAGGTGGCGGTCATCCCGTGGCTGGGATACCTAGCCATAGTCATGCGTCTGCCAAGCGGCTTCTTGGCTGCGGCTGCACTTTCCCTGGTTTTTCTGGTGCTGCCTGAGATGTGGGCCTTGTGGTCCGAGCCAGTGGCACAGAATGCCGCGGGAACACCTGGGACGGAGGTATAATTCCGTCCCAGGGTCCCATTATTTATCTGGATAATGCGAATCGTATGAGACTACTTGAAAAGAAGGTGTTAGTACTACTGACTGACGGTGTGGACCATGCCGAGTATGCCCAGATCAGAAAGGGTTTTGAGCGCGAGGAGGCTACCGTCATGGTTACCTCTCCCCAGGAGAGTCTTTCAATAGAGACCATTAGCGGTAGTCGTAGGGGACCGGATATCCTGGTGGATATTCCCTTCGAAGCAGTGGAGGAGTTGGCCTTTGACGGCCTGATCATTCCTGACGGGATACTCTCCACCGAGCTGATGCGCAAAGACGTAAGGGTGATTACCATGATCCATGGGTTCCACCAGAAGCAGCTGCCTATATTTGCCTCAGGAAACGCTGTGCAGCTCCTTTATGATAGTCAGGTGCTGTCCGAGCAGGTCGTAGTGCGTGAGGGGACACCGCTGGGATTATTTGTGGACAAGGCGGTCGAGGTACTGCTTGATCGGGCGCCTTATAGTCACATATATCGACCAACGATGGCTTGATGGGCTTCCCATTCCATGGTGTCATCAAGCTTGGCGAGGGGTTGGTCGATACCCTTGTGAGTAAGAGCCTTTTGGATCAGCCAGTCAGCTAAGTGGGGATTTTTGGGAAGGAGTGAACCATGGAGATAGCAGCCGATGGAGGAGTAGACACAACAGCCTTCGGTACCGTCACTGCCATTGTTACCACCCCCGTGGCGTACCGTGCCGAGAGGAAAATCGATACTTACATCGATAGACGATGTATTACCGCTGTGATTCTCAAAACCAACGATAGTGGGATGCTCCTCGCCAAGGCTCAGCCGAGGATCTGCAGTAAGCACGAGGTCGCCGATAAGCCGCTTTGAACCTGCAACCGTAGTGACAGGAAATAGTCCTAGACCTGGTATTTGAGGTCCTTCGGCGGGCTGGTAACTACTCCCTAGTAGCTGGTATCCACCGCAAATGGCCAGAATGGGCACTCCTGCCCTGGCGTCGTTCAGGATGCGCTGCCCCTTTTTACCGATAAGGTCGTTTCCGACGCTGGTCTGGGCTACGTCTTGTCCTCCGCCGAAGAAATAGAGGTCGATATCAGCGGGTATCTCCTCGCCGATCTCTATGGGGATCACAGTGACAGCTATGTTGCGCCACTCACAACGGCGTACCAGACAGGTAATGTTACCTAGGTCGCCATAGGTGCTCATTGTCTGGGGGTAGAGGTGGGCGATGCGAAGGGACATGGGCTTGTCTTACGGCTGCTTAAAGAATGGAATATTCACCGAAGCTTGCGAAGGGAGAGGAAGCGTATCGGATATACGGTGACGAGACCTGAGTCGTCTGTAGTTGGTTCGGTGGGGATTCCACTTGCTTGAGGAGTCGTAAGACAAGTCCATAGTTATTCTTTCCAATAGTACTGTTTGATACCTAGTTTTTGTAGTAGACTTTGCAGCTCGATACTGGCGGTATAGGTGGAGAGAACATAGGTGACTGAGGATGATGAGGCGGCTAGTCGGTCAAGGGCGTCAGATAAGGAAATAGCGTGTACGGATTCGCCGACATAGCCGGCATACTTCATGCGTAGGCGGATATCCGCCGACCGTGTGCCTGCACAGGCGACTATGCAGGGAAGTGACGAGATCAGCTCGTAAGGTGTGTCCCAGTACCAGGAAACATCTTGACCGTCGGCGAAGTCGTCGTTGACGAGGAGTCCTAGGCTGAAGGGACGTTTCTCCTGGGCGATGGTGCGTAGTACTTCAGTTGCCCCGGCTGGGTTCTTGACCAGGCAGAGCACAAGCTCCTTGTCCTTGTAGGTGAGGCGCTCAAAACGGCCGAAGACTGACTGGAACTTCGAGAGAACAGTGACAATGTGATCAGTGGGTATGCCCAGTAGAAGTCCGGCTGCGCTGGCTGCTAGGGCGTTATAGATATTGTAGAGACCTGGCAAAGGAAGGGTTGTCGAAAAGTTCTTGTCACCTCTTGTAATGGTGAATGAGCTGCCGGTGGCGGCATCTTGTGTGATAGCGGCGGCACTTATCTGAAGCGGGGGGCGGGAAAAGCCGGTGCCGTCATCGTATTCCCCCAGGTGGGAAAGATAGTAGCGACTATAGTGAAGGGGAAGATGAGAGGAAGGAGAAAGATAGGCGTCTACCGAGGAGGTGGCGGCATCAGTGGCAACGGATGGATCATCCAGTCCGTAGTACATGGTATGGGGGTGATTCAGTTGCGTGCCCAGCCAGGCAAGATTGGGGTCGTCGGCACAAATGAGTAGCTGGCACTCAGGGGGAAGGTCTTTCTTGAGTGCCTCAAGCCATTTGCTGGCAATACTGTCTACTTCTCCGTAGCGGTCAAGTTGATCACGGAAGAGATTATGGAGGATGATCAGCCGGGGTTTGACGTTCAGGAGAGTAGCGGGGAGAACGGCTTCGTCTACCTCGAGAATGGCCGCCTTAGCCCGGACGGTTCCGCTCCAGCTGGTAGCGGCCAGGAAGGCAGCCAGATGTCCACGGGTAAGATTGGAGCCGCTGCGATTATGTACGATGGCCTCTTCCCCCAAGAGGGCTGCCAGCATGCGGCTGGTAGTGGTCTTACCGTTGGTCCCACAGACGAGCGTAACTCCTTCTGAGCATTGGCGACTGAGGTCAGAGAGCAGGCTGGGAGAGAGGCGAGCGGAAATCAGTCCCGGCAGGGCACCGCCTCCAGAACGGAACATACGGAGCAGTGAGAGTGTGGACTTGCCGGCGACAAGCGCTAAGTATGAACGTGGGGTCATGTACTTACTATAGCCAGGTCGGAGGGCAAAGGCCAGGCGAAAAGAAGCCTGACAATCTCGCTTGTGTTTTCCAAGCGGTATGTTATATTTTAGCTGTCGCTCAGGCGACTCATGATGACAAGTAAGACGGAGGTACATAAGAGGAAATCTAGCGGTGCAGGTACCCGCATGAAGGGGAGCGTGCACAAGTATATCTACAGATCAGTTCACAGCAATTATATGGAAGAACAGGCACAGCAGTTCAAAGTGTTCGTAGGAAATCTGCCCTACTCAATCTCCGAGGCCAAGCTCAAAGAAGTATTCATGGAAGTCGGAGGCTTTGAGGCGGACCAGATCACTGAAGTCATTATTCTTAAGGAGAAGAATCCATCCGATCCTTCTCTGCCACCTCGCTCCCGCGGTATCGGCTTCGTAGGCTTCACCACTAAGGAAGCTATGGAGCAGTCCATCGAGAAGGTGAACGGCACCGAAGTCGACTACGAGATGCGTGGTGAGGCTATGAAGCGCCCCATCTTCGTCAACGAGGCCCGTCCTTACGTTCCACGAGATCAGCGCGAGGCCTAATTGGCACCTGCAAGACGAAAGAAAGCCCTGGCTCAGGCCGGGGCTTTTGTTATGCCCGCGTACAGTTGTATACTAGGTGTATGCAAACTCGTGTAGCAGTCCTGATCCTTGCTCTTCTCGCCATTGTACTGGTGGGACTTCTCGGTACTGAAGCCTATCTGAGCTACCACAAGGGCCAGGAGGCTGCTACATCAGCTCTCGCGACTCCCACGCCAAGCCCCTCGGCTACTCCGAAGGGCGTCACTACCGTCTATTCGGATAATCTCACTACCATTGTCACTTCTAACGGGATAGTGGCTGATTTTGCCAAGGACAAGGTCCAGGTTATCATAGGTTTTCCCGAAGACGGGTCCGCCCTATTAGCTAAGGGGCCCTTGCCAGGTAGTGGAGCCGGTGTAACGTATCGCTATACTCTTTCTACTGAAACAGTGAAGGCCGCCAATGCCGCCTGCGCATCGAGCACTGACCTGCCATGCCGCATTCAAGAGTATATGAAGGCAGCTGATCAGATCAAGTCGATTGCAGCTACTTCCATCTAGAGGCGGATAGCTGGGGGACAATGAAAAGGACTGGTCGCACGGCCAGTCCTTTCTGTTCTTCGATGGATGAAAGGATCTCTGCTTTATTTCTTCTTGGTAGCTGGCGTCGTACTAGTGTTACAGCTTCCGACAATGTTGTGGTCCCCAGGCTTGAGAAATACTACAATTACTTCGTTCGGCTCAAAGTCTATGGTGGCATTGCATACGTTGAAGCTGCCGGTGTGGTCGATGCTTACCGATAGGCGACCCTTCTCGTTCATATTCATGGGATTGATGACACCGCTACTGTCAGTCTCTCCCTTATAATAGCTGCTGCCATCCTTTTTATCGATGACGCGAACCTGGGTCCCTGGTACAGCACGATGGGTGGTAGCATTGATGACGTGGAACTCTACATTGTAGTTTGGCAGAGTCCCAGGAGGAATGACTGGAGGGGTGCCATAGGTTGGTGTAAGGTCACAGGACTCTTCGCTGCCGAGGTCACCATAACTTAGGGTGACGGAAATGGAGATTCCGGGCTTGAAGGATACTTCTGCGGTACAGCCTGCATAATCTGACCGCTGGGCCTGGAAGGTGAAGGTCTGGAGATCGTTGCCGCTGTACATCAGGAAGGTAAGGGTGCTGTCGCCGCCAGTGGATCCCTTGTCATATCCATCGACAAAGATCGAGGCAGAGTCCATGGGGGTGTAGCCCTCGCTACTCAGTACAGTGACCTTTACGGGATAGGGAGGGGCAGTACCGGTAGGGGGATCGCCTCCGCCGGGTGGAGGGGGTTTTCCATCTCCAGGTGTAGTGGGTTTACCACCGCCAAGACCAGCCGTGCAGGAGTCGGTGCCCTTGGCCATGCGTATGGTAAGGGCGGCCCCAGGGGTAAAGCTAAGCTGGCTATTGCAGTCCTTGTAGCCAGTGGCAGCCACGCTTATGGAGTAGGTGCCCCGGTTGTTCATGTTGAAGGTAAGGGTGCCTGTGGCGGTGGTCATGCCCTTGTTCACATAGACAGGAGGGGTGTCTGCAGCGAAAGCTGTAAAGTCTTTAAGGAAGGGGTTTAATGCTGCTGTGGCTGGAGGGTCGACCACGCTCACCGTGGCGTTTGGCACTGGGTTGTTGGTTTGGTCGACTACGCTGGCGCTGACACTGAAGGAGGCTACATGATTCGGAGCGTTGGTGCCGGTGCCGTTTATTGGGTCGTTGGTGCCCGGGGTATTAGGACTCGAAGTGGTGATGTCGTTGCCGACGGTGATGCCGATCCTGATGATAAAGAAGGTGGCCACAACGATGGCAATACCGATGACCGCATTAATGATGCCTTGACGGGCTACTTTCGCCTTCTCAGGATTGCCGTTGGAGGTGATGTATTGGACGCCGTTATATATGATGTATAGTACTGCTAGAGCACCGGCCAGCAGGGTGATGATAGTAAAGGCCTGCGTATAAATGGTTCCGATAAGGGCTACCGCATCTGAATTTCCCACATTGGGATGGCCGATAGGAGCAATAACCGGCGCGTTACCCGCGTAGGCCTTCTGGACAAAAAGCGCAAGAAGTGATATCATCGATCGATGTTGAAAGGTTTCATTTCATTCATTATATGAATCTTACTCGTTAAAGTAAACGATATGTCACAAGAAGGAGAGATGGTTAACCCTACCTGGACTAAATATGTCTGTACCATAGGGCCTGCCAGTCAAAGTAGGGAAGTTATGGAAGGCCTCATTTTGGCCGGCGCAAATATCATGCGTAGCAATTTTGCACATACTCAGTACGACGAGTACCGGGAGCGCAAGGCTGTCGTGGATGATATGAATGCCCTTTATGGTCTGCACGTCGAGATGCAGGCTGATTTACAGGGTCCAAATATCCGGGTCGGCAGCGGCATCCCCGAGGACGGCATGGATATTGAGGCCGGCAAGGAGTATACCTTCTATACCAATGCCTGCACCGATCCTCAGGAGGGCGAGATCCAGATCAATGATGAGACCCTGCACATGGATGTTAAGGCCGGTGAGCCTATTACCTTCATGGATGGTGCCCTGGAAGGTACCATTACTGCGGTAGACGGAGCCAGGATCAAGTGCATACTGATCAACAGCGGTCGGCTGAAGCCCCGCAAGAGCGTTAATGTGCCTGATACCGACCTTTCTTCTCCTTCTATTACAGAAAAGGACCGCCGCGACCTGGAATTCCTCCTGGAAGCCGGTGTGGACTGGATCGCGCTGTCCTTCATCCCCAGTCGCAAGGAAGTGGATGAGATTCGTCAGATGATCGGTAGCCGTCCGGTCAAGATCATGACCAAAGTGGAGCGCAAGGCTGCTATCAAGAATATCGTTGAGCTGGTAGACGCTTCCGACGCCATCATGATCGCCCGCGGTGACCTGGGCATCGAGATGCCAATGGAGGAGCTACCAATCCTGCAGCGCGATATGATCGACCTCTGCCGCCAGGCCGGCAAGCCGGTACTGACCGCTACCCAGATGCTGATGTCCATGACCAGCGCCCTGCGGCCTACCCGCGCCGAGGTGTCTGACGTTGCTAATGCAGTATTTGCTGGTTCAGACGGACTGATGCTCTCTGAGGAGACCGCCGCCGGTATCGACCCGGTCAACGCTCTGAAGACTATGGTGAAGATCGCCCGCCGGATAGAGGAGTACAAGGCCCGCCCGAACTACTTCAACCTTTAGGAGTTAGAAACAGAAAAAGGACCCCCGAAAGGGGGTCTTTTTTATTACCCAGATTATTGGAGAGTTATCCCATGTTATCCACCTGTGGAAAAGTGCCAAATGCTGAAAACCAAACATGCATATTAAAGGTATGATAGTATATGATTCATTATTTCTCTTGATTGCGCATAGCAAAACCACCCCCGACACAAACGTCGTGAGGTGGGTGGAATTGTGCGGCGGACCGCGATTAGGCCTCGGCAGGTATTGTGGCGCTGTCGAGGAGTGCTCTCAGCTCCTCTGCTACTTGAGGACCAAGGTTGAACTCGGAACGGTGCAAGATCCAGCGGATGATACCCAGGTCGATGCCGACGCCGGTGTGGTTTGGCTCCATGGCGTGGAAGAGGAGGACGGCACTTGCCGCCTCGAAGCTGGTCATTGTGGTGGCGGTGGACTCAAAGCCATCGTCATACGTTATCAACTCGGCGTACCCACCTCCGAAACTGAAAGCGACCATGTGGAGCTCCTTGTCCGGAGGTGTCTCTCCAAAAATAATCAGCGTACGTTCGGCTAAAGTACCTATCTTCACTTTGATCTCCTTTGTACGGCATCATGCCGGCCAGTGAGAGCTGGCAGTCGAAGAATACCATTTCTGCCTTAAAAAACAAGGCTCCTTTCAGATAGTTTCTTGAGCGTCAGGCAGTTGCTTATTGCTGCCTCCGCAGTACCGAATGGTTAGTTCAGTTTGAGGACAGTAGCAATAAGCAACTGCCTGACGCTAATCATAGTACAGCGCGTGGTTCTTGGCCTTTAGTAGCTTCAGCTCCTCGGCCTGCTGCTTGATGAAGCCGCGCAGCTCGTGATGCTCGTACTCGCTGATCAGGTCAGCTACATGCTCGCCGCCAAGCAAATGGGGCAGGATGACGTAATTGGCGCCCAGCTTGTAGTATTCCAGGGCGTCGTCGATGTGGTGGCTGGTGACGATAAGAATCGGCTTCTTGTGATGCGCCTTCACCTCATTGATAAGGAAGGTGGTCTCCTGGCTGTGGGGGATGGTCGAGATGATCATCGAGGCCTTGTCGGCCTGGATTAGCTCCAGAATGTCCTCGTCCTGTACGTCGCCGTACAGGCAGTCTACGCCCTGCTCCTTGAGCCGGCGGATGATGTCGGGATTGAAGTCCACTACCAGCACCCGATGGTGCAGAGCCCGCAGCTTGCTGAGGATGTGGTAGCCCATGCGGTGATAGCCGAAGATGATAATATGGTTCTCCAGCTCCTTCTCCTCGGCCAAATACAGGTGTTCGCGACCGTTGTGCTCAATGTGGCGCAGCGGCTTGCGGACTAGGTTATAGAGCCTCTCACGGTTATTGAGCAGGATGGTCGAGACAAAGATGGAAGCGATGGTGGTGAAGACGATGCCGGTGGCGATATCGGAAGAGATCTGTCCCTGGGCCAGGCCGATGCTTACCAGTATCAAGGAGAACTCACTCATCTGTCCTAGGCTTAGCGAGGTGAGGAAGGCTGTGCGGTTCCGGAAGCCGCGCAGGTGCAGGGTAATAAAGGTCATCAGGGGCTTCACGATGACCGTGATGACCATCATGCCACCGATCAGGGCGTAGATGGAGGGACCGGGTATGGAAAGCTCGGTGCCGAAGCTTACAAAGAGCAAAATGACGAAGAAGTCCCTCAGCGACCTCAGGCGGCTTAGGATATCCAGGCTGTACGGCAATGCCGCCAGGCTGACGCCGGCCAGGAAGGCGCCGATCTCTACCGGGAAGTCATAATACGATCCGGCAATGGCCACTACGAAGCACCAGGCCAGACTGGCCAGGAAGAGCAGCTCACCTGACCTGGCAATCCTTCTGAACAGGCGTGGCAGTACGTACTGGGAAAGGAAGTAGAGGATGGCCAGTAGGGCCAGTGACTTGAGTAGCAGTAGCAAGAGCAGGCTACCGGTGCCCAGGCTGCTGGGGCTGCCGACGCCACCCAGCACTATCATCACAATGATGGCAGCCACATCTTGGAACAGCAGCAATCCAACCGAGAGGCGGCCGTGCAGGGAGTTCATGTCCCGGGACTCGGAAAGGATCTTGATGACGATAACCGTAGAGGAGAAGGAGAGGGCAGCCCCCAGATAGATGCCGGTAAGCACCGGAAGACCAAGTACTGTGCTTAAAAGGTAGCCAGCCAGGAAGCTGCCACTGACCTGGGCGCTGCCGATCAGGAAGGTAGTGGCTAATTGGTGCTTGGTCTTGCTCCAGTCAAGTTCCAGTCCGACCAGGAAAAGCAGCAAGGCGATGCCGATCTGGCGAATGCCCTCGAACAGGTTCTGGTTCTGAATGAAGTGGGCACCGATGGGGCCGAGAATGACGCCGGCGATGATATAGCCCAGTATCGGAGGCTGCTTGAGTAGGCGGACCGCCAGAGCGCAAAACGTGGCGGCGGCCACCACTACGCCTATTTCGGTAAAGATCGTGTTCATGATGTCATTATAACCTGGCGAGGGGTCTCCGGTCTAATGAGTTGAGCCGTGCTTACCAGAGCCTATTATCCCTGTTGCCTCCTGCCCAACAGATTGACAAAGTGGTCGGATTGGCCTATACTAATATAATTTCCAAAAAGGAAAAGACGAATACCAAAAAGAGGCGCGACAAAAGAGGGTTCAAAAGAAAAACAAAAACAAAAAGGTTCGCATGACTTCCCAGTCTACCCGCACAACCTATCGTCAGATCGCCGTCGCCTTCGTGGTATTCCGCTTGGTGGCGTTCTTCAGTGCCTCGCCTCTGGCTTTCGCCAAGGCAGGGGATACTGGCACCGTGAGCGCTGCGGCTACCTCCGCCCGTCTTGAGCAATTCCCACCTCAGCAGTTTCTTGACCTCACCAATGCCGTCCGCCAGACCTACGGTGTCCTTCCTCTTACCCTGGATGACCAGCTGAATGCCGCCGCTCAGGCCAAGGCCCAAGATATGGTGGACAAGGGGTATTGGGCCCACTTCCGCCCCGGTGACAACAAGGCTCCTTGGGACTTCATTAGCGAGGCCGGTTATAGCTACCACGTGGCAGGTGAGAACCTGGCCAAGGGTTTTCGTAGTCCTGAGGGCATTACCCAGGCCTGGGTTGCTAGTCCTACTCATTTGGCTAACCTGGTTTCTCCTAAGTATAGTAATGTCGGATATGCCAGCGTGATGAGCACTGACAGTGATGGCTCTTCAGTCCTCCTGACTGTTGAAATGTTCGGCCACAAGTAAGAACGTGCGGGTTTTGTGGAGGTCGTGAAGTGCTATAATGGGCTTGTGAGCAGCCATCCTTACCGATATTTTTTCCGCCGCCTCTTACTCTGGCTGCGCGGTTCATTCAGCTTTCTCTGGCTGGCCCTGGTGGCCGGCTACTTGATGGTGCTGGCTGGGCACGCCGTCTACGCTAATTATCAGTCCCAACAGGAAACGGTTGACCTGCAGCGACAGCTTGTCAGGTCCCAGGAGCAGGAGGCCCGGTTGAATGCTCTTCTCATTTACTATCGCACTGACTCGTTCAAGGAAAAGGTGCTGCGTAAGGATCTTCTTCTGAAATTGCCACAGGAACAGGTGTTTGCGCTTCCGGAGTCAAGCGGTAGTGCCAGTGAGCTTGATGAGGGGACGGTGGCGGAAGGTTTGGCCGATACGTCGTCTGTCTCTGGAAAAATAGAAAACGCCGGAGAATCCATATGGCGGCGGTGGGTGGATTACCTCTGGACCGGGCAGCGCTAAATCCCGGTTTTAACCTGTTGATATGTGGCTAGGGGATTGACAAATCCCCCTTTTTGTGGTACATTGGCTCAACTATCCACAGCCTGCGTGAGTGGGAGTGAGGTAGCGGAGGTGTAAGTATAATGGTTAAGTTTTCGACGATTCTCGTTTTGCTTGCTGTTTTTTCCGGGATGGCCCATGCGGCAATCAACGTGGAGAGCGTTACTACCACAGCGGTGGTAAATACGTTAGCGGTTGATCAACTGGACGACTCGTCTAGCATCGCTAAATACATCTTCCACGATGCTGCGGCCCACCAGGTCGCAACGGGCAGCTACTGTCTGCGAGTCAACTCGACGCTGGTCATCTCGACCACCGACTACAGTCAGTGTGCTACCCTCGACATGAGGGCCGACCTGAGTGGTCCCAGCGGGACGGTCTGCCTTACCAATAGGGTGGAGAAGACCGTCCAAAATAGGGATGTGGCGTCGGGCCAGTATCAATGCGCCCATCGCCAAGCGGTGAGGGCAGCAGCGTACTGCATGGTCGGTCTGATACGTAACCAGATCGAATCTTGGGAGCGTAACTGCCGCCACCCGTACATCACGGGGCCTTACTACTCTGACCAGGTCTGCACGACGCCGCGCCGGTATTGCGAGCCGCCGGTAGTCTACACGACGCCGCGCCGGTATTGCGAGCCGCCAGTGGTCGTCATCGAGAGCCATTTCGGGGGTGGTAGAAGTCGTTTCCCCGTTAATATCATCATCCCTGTGCAGCCACAAGGCTGTCGGGATGACAGGAGGGGAGGTTATCGCCACTACGGGCGCTAATCTCAAAGAAGTACGAAAAGGGCGCGACCACATCAGTGGTCGCGCCCTCTTTCTTTGATTTCTAGGAACTACTGGGTGGAAACGTTGGTGGAGTCGCTGCCGCCGACCGTGGTGCCGATACCGACGGCAAAACGGACGATGAAGAAGGCGGCTACGATGACCACGATACCGATGACGGCGTTGATGATACCCTGGCGGGCTACCTTGGCTTTTTCTGCATTTCCGGCCGAGGTGATGTACTGGAAACCTGACCAGATCAGGTAGATCACAGCAAGGATACCGGCCAACAGCAATAGGATGTTGATGGCACGTCCAGCGATGGTGCCGATGCTGCCCTGTAGGTCATCAGCAGCTCCGGAGCCGTTGAAGTCAGTGCTTCCATTTATCTTGAGCTGGTAAGGGTCATTTCCTCCGACGCCGTTAGCGGCGAAGGCGCGACCGGCTCCGGCCATGGCGAGTGTAGCTCCGGTAGCGAACATTCCTGCGTACGTATAGGCCTTATAGGCTAATTTCTTCATTTTCCTCCTTCTGGATTATGATTGTTACACTTATTGTAAGGTGGATCAGTTTTGCCTGTCAATCTCTGTATCGGCAAATAGACTCCTAAACCCTGCCTGCGAGGATGCGGGCAACGCCTATAATGGCTCCTAGTAAGGTATAAGCCGTTGCTATTACAACGACGGCGAGCAAGGAGTTAATGATGACCTGGCGGGCGCGCGTGACCGCCTCAGCGCTGCCATTGGCGGTGATATAGAGGATGCCGCCGTAAATAAGGCTTAGGACTGCCAGGCCGCCGAGAATGGGGAGGGCGACACGGTTGACCAGATGGTCCCAGACGAAATTTCCTACCCGGTTTACGTCGTCACCCTGCCCGTCAATAAAGCCGAACTGGGCTACGATAGCGGGGCTATTTGTACCGGCCGTACCCTGGCCGACGATATCGGGTATGGTGTTTCCGGCGTGGACAGCTGTCGGCGTGACGAAGGCCAGAGCCAGAGGAAGTAGTCGAAATGCGGTGAGTAGGCGGGCGATCATTGTACGACGCCGCTAAGGCCTGATGGCGGGGTGCCTGCATTGATATTTCCATCCACGGTGGCCTGGATAGATCCGTACAGAATAATTTTGGCAAAGATGGTGATAATGAGACCGGCATAGACAGCGATGAGGATGGTCTTGGCCTTTTTGACGTTTGCCTCACTGGCAAAGCCGGCGATGTACAGGAGTCCGGCATAGACGGTGAAGATGACCGCAAGAGCGCCAGCCGCCCAGTTTATAAGGGTAAGCCCCTTGTAAGAGAAAAATCTGAAGACGTCCAGACCCCAGTCTGCCGGAGGACAGGCGTTGGCGCCGGTGGCGTCGGGGCGAAGGTTATCAGGAATAAGGGGAAATACTGTATTGGCTGCCGGTTCCAGCACTTCAATAGTGCAGCCAGTGATGGGGGCTGGTGGATCTGCGATGGGAAGCGGTGTAGCCGGCTTGGTGTCTGGCTTGGTGTCCGGTTTAGTACCAGGTTTGGTACCCGGTTTAGTACCCGGCTTGGTGCCCGGCGGATCAGCTGCCAGAGTCCGTGAACTGGATACATCGCCCAATGTTCGTTCCTGAATAGACACAGTCGAATCCACTACGGCGGCCTGTGGCTTGGTGACAGTAAGGGTGGGGGCCAGAGCAAAAAGCAGTAGGCTTCCCCCGATGGTGACGGGAACGCCAATCAAGGCTGTCTTTGACTGCCAGCCAGTAGGTCCGCCGCTGCTCCTGGGAGCCGGCTTTGAGTGGGGGAAGGATTTTCCGAGGAAGGACTTCTTGGGCATGCTACCTGAAGAGGTGGGTGATAAACCTGACGATGATGGCGGCAAAGACTATAAGAAATATACCAAGAACCAGGTTCAATAAGTTCTTCTTGGCGGTAGTCCAGGCCTCAGGCTTGCCTGCCGAAGTGAGTAGAAGCCAGGCACAGAAGAGCAGGCACAGAAAGCCGAGCGGATAGGCGGCGAAGGTCAGCAGGTCGAGAGCCCGATTGAAGAGGTCGGGTACAGTTGTGACCGTTCCTGGTCCTGGAATGGTCAGAACGGCATCATCGGCATGGGCCGTCCCGATACCTAGCAGCAGTGTGAAGAATGGGTTCATGGCCAGAACTAGGATGTGGGAACTGCGACTGGGTTCAGTAGGGTGTCTATCTGGTCGGCGGCAGTCTTGATGGCGTCAGCCGGGGAAATGCCGTTCTGGCTGACATTAACGATGGTTTGGTGGAAGGTTTGGTCAAACTGGGTATGGCCTAGTTTGTAGGTGGTCTTGCCGGTGAGAATTTGCTTGCTCAGGAAGTCGCTGGAACTGTTCTGGTCCAAAGTAGCCGCAAATGGTGACTTGAGCTTCAGTTCGCTGGCTAGGCCCTTGGCCATGGCTTGGTTGGTGTAAAGTTTCATAAAGGCAAAGGCGGCGGCTGGATTGTCGGCAGTCTTGGTGACGGTCTCAAGAGAGAAACGGATCCAGTTTACTGGAGTCTGCGATACGCTTACCTGCGGCACAGGGCTAATTTGGGGACTGAAGTGAGGGTATTTTACTTTGAGTTTTTGTCCGAAGTCGGAGTACGCGACCACCATGGCAAGCTTTCCCTGGGCAAAGGCGTCGAGAGCGTCCGGCATGGAAGGGTTCCAGGAGTAGGTAGCCTTGCTAGGATCTGAGAACGAGGAGAAGAAGGAGAGGGCATTCTCACCTGGGCGTACCTGTCCTCCAGAAGGAGTGGTGGTGGGAACATGGAAAAGTGGGTTCTTGTGGTCGTCACTGACTATCTTGGCACCGTTCTGGCTGATCAGAAGTTCCAAAGTATCTTGGGCATTGGGAATGTTGTCGGCGGTACCGAGAGCGATGGCGGAGCGGGTGATGGTATTGCCGTTACGAATGGTAATGTACTTGACGTCATTGACTACATCGTCCCAGGTGGCCGGGGGATTATTCAATAGTAAGCGAACTGGTTGGTATAAGGCGTCGCTGAAATTGGTTCCGAGTGACTTGCGATAATCTTGTAGGGCTTGACTGAAGACGTCTTGGTTTACATAGAGCCTGAGAGTATCGACATTGGTAGGTAGGCCGTAGACATGGGTGCCGTCGGCACTGATGATCTGGCTGGAGATGCCGACAGGGTACAGTTTCTTCACTTCGTCCACCGGCTTGGGGCTGCCGGTCACCTGGCTGAAGAAGTCGTCGGGGAGAGGCTGGACCTGGTCCTGGTAGTCGCCTATCCAGTCGTTGGGGATGCTCCAGATATCCGGCCCCTGCCTTCCGGCGAGCGACTTCAGGGAGGCAAATTCGTAGTTATCGATAGTTCGGTTCTGGTAGCTGACCTTGGTAGCTGTGTGGTCCTTCTGGAACTGAGTAATGGTGTCACGGAAGGAGTCGACTGCCTGGCCTACCCGCCAGATACGGATCAGGTTGGTATGGGGGGTGCTAGTACCGGTAGTGCTGCAGCCGGTCGCCACAAGGCCGAAAATGCCGATGAGGCCGACAGTGGCTCCCTTGGAGAGCTTCAGCCTCAGTTTTTTTGATGGTGAGTGGTGCTGCCCCATAGCACGAGATGATTATGAGATGGTTTCCTGAAGGTACTTTCTAAAGTCGGCACCGAGGTCCTCGCGCTCGAGGGCGAACTCAACAGTGGCCTTCAGGTACTCAAGCTTATTGCCGCAGTCGAAGAACTTGACTCCCTTGAGCTCCTTGGCGAAAGTAGGGCGCTCCTGAAGAAGGGCGTTGAGGGCGTCAACCAGCCAGATCTCGCCGCCTTTGCCGGCAGTCTGCTGTTCGAGCTTGGTAAAGATGTCCGGGGTAAGTACGCAAGAGCTGATGAAGGCATAGGGGGAGATCTTGTTGTCTACGCCTGGCTTTTCTACGACCTCGGAGAGTTCATACACTCCGTTTCCCTTGTCTTCCTTCACCTTGACATAGCCGTACTTGTCGTAGTCGCTGTCGGCGGTTCGTTCCATTACCGAGAGAACTGGTCCCTGGTATTGCTCGTAGGTGGCGATCAGCTGCTCGATCTTAGAGGGGGTTCCCTTGTAGACCTCATCCCCCCAGACCATGACGAAGGGCTCGTCGCCTACCACTTCCTTAGCCTGGAGAATGGCATGGCCGTTGCCCAGCTGCTCCTTCTGGCGGACGTAGACGAACTTGGCGATATCAGAGATGTCGCGGATCATCTTCTTCTGGGCCAGCTTACCTGATTTCTCAAGCAGGTATTCGAGCTCCAGATTGTAATCGAAGTAGTCCTCGATGGCCCGCTTACTGTAGCCGGTGATAAGAATGACCTCGGTGATGCCAGCCGCTACCGCCTCTTCGACGATATACTGGATGACCGGACGGTCAACGATGGGCAGCATCTCCTTGGGTATGGACTTGGTGAAGGGGAGAAAGCGGGTGCCGTAGCCGGCTACCGGGATGACGATCTTGCGAATTTTGGACATTTCCAATGAATGTTACGGTGGGTAGATACTCTTCCTTTGGGCGCTCTTGAGGCGGGCTCCGAACTAACCGATTTCGACGGCGATGGTCTTAGTCCTAGCCTTGGCGGCCTTGGGAACGGTGACAGTAAGGATGCCATTGACCAGACGGGCTGTGGCCTTGTCGGAGTCTACGGCGACAGGTAGAGCATAGACGCGGGAGAAGGAGCCCCAGTAGCATTCCTGGACCATGTAGCCGTCTACCTGCTCGCTCTGGTTGTCATGGCGCTCACCTCGGATGCTGACCTGCTCGTCGGTGATGGTGACGTCAAGGTCTTCCTGGCGTACGCCGGCGATAGGGGCTTTGAGGATGATTTCGGACGGGGTCTGGTAGACGTCGATAGCCAGCTGGCCTTCAAGCTCTTCCATCCAGTCGGCCGGATCCACTATGGCCTGCATTGTCTCTTCTGGTTTTTTGCTCATACGGTCCTCCTTATTCCTATAATTCCTAGGATCTGATCTGTCACTAGTATGCCCCAGTTTCCAGTGGCTTGCAAGGGTGGCCCGGACCTTGGAAATGCGGTAATGTACAGAGGTATGGCATATCTCTCTACACTCATTGCCTGGGCTCGCCGCCGCCCTGCCTCTGCCTTGCTCGCTGTCTTGGGAGTGGTCGCATTTGCAATTGGTATCTGGGCCCGGCTATATCACCTGGGAACTCCTAGTTCGCAGGTGTTTGACGAGGTCTATTTCCCGGTTTTTGCCAATGATTATCTGACCCACGTCAACTTCTTCGACGTGCATCCGCCGCTGGGTAAGTTCATCATCGCCCTAGGGGTCTGGGTATTCGGCAATGTGCCGTTTGGTTGGCGGATCATGCCGGCAGTGTTTGGCTTGGGTCTACCGGTGCTAGGCGGCTTCACTTGGTATTGGTGGCGCAAGGAGAGGCTGGGCGCCCTGCTGTTCGCAGTCTTTCTGGCTATTGAGACGATACTCATTGTCTATTCTCGCACCGGGCTGATGGACGGCATCCAGACCTTCTTCATACTGGCTGTGTTTGCGGCGGCGGTGCGGATCAAGCGGCCCGAGCAGGTGGTCTGGGTGGCCTTGCTGCTGGGCATGGCTTGTGGGGTCAAGTGGATTTCACTGGGAGTCATCGTGCCGGTTCTCTATGTGATGTGGCGGCGGAAGTTGTTACTTCCGTTTCTGTTGAGTGTGCCGGTGGTTTTGGCGGCGTACCTGGTAGTCGTGGTGGTCGGCCAGGCACTTACGGGCTCTACCGATCCCTGGCAGGGTATGGTGCTATGGCACCAACAGGCCTGGGGCTATCAGCTGGGACTCACCGCCACCCATCCGTGGAGCTCGAAGTGGTGGAGCTGGCCGCTGATGCTGAGGCCGGTACTCTTTTATTACCAGTCCGATGACCAGGGTCGCATAATGATGATTACCGCGCTAGGCAATCCCATTCTCTGGTGGAGTAGTACTGCAGCGGTAGTAGTTAGCCTTTTCGTGGTAATCAATGCCTGGTGGCAGGCCGGGTGGAGGAAGATGCTTGAGCATCCGCTTGTACCGTTGCTGCTCGGCTGGTCGGCACTATTTCTGCCGTTTATCCCGGTACACCGGGTCATGTTCATTTATCATTACCTGCCGTCATATGCGTTTGCCATGCTGATGCTGACCGATCTGCTGGGCCGGATCTGGAAGCGCTCGCCCTGGCCGGTGGTGCTGTTTGTGGCAGTGGTGCTGGGGATCTCAATCTACTACCTGCCCTTTGCCATGGGTCTGCCGCTTAGTCCTGAAGGAAACCAGCAGCATCTCTGGCTGCAGTCGTGGCTCTAGCCCACTGGGCGAGTCGCTGGGAGACGAGATTGCTGGACCTCTTCTTTCCTCGGAAGTGTGTTGAGTGTGGTATGGCAGGTGCGTGGCTTTGTGCTGGGTGTGAGGGTAAGTACCTGGTGGGGGCGGTGCCAGAGGTGCTGCCTTCGGAGGTGCTGCCGGCCGTTGTGTGTCTGCTGGACTTCGGCGCGGGTCCGGTCCGGGAGCTTATTCATTCCTTGAAATATGACGGGATCCGCGAGGCGGCGGGTGTTTTGGTGGGGTTGGCGGGGAAGTGTGTCAGTCTTGATGAGGCGCGAGGGTATTACGGGCCTGAGGCTATCTTAGTGCCGGTACCAACTAGCAAGGCAAAGCTAAAAATGCGGGGATACAACCAGGCACAGCTGTTGGCTGAGGAGATTGCGGCGTGGCTGGGAGTGGAAGTAAAGGAGGGCTTAGTCGCGCATAAAAGAAAGCAGTCCCAGGTGGGCAAGGGACTGGCGGAACGGAGTCATTTGGAAGGCCGCTTTAGTGTGGTAAAGGATGGACTGCCCAAGGACCGGCCATTGGTGCTGGTGGATGACGTGTATACGACGGGGAGCACGCTCAGGGCCTGTGCGGAGGCGCTAAAGAGGGACGGGTATCGGGTGGCGGGTGGGTTGGTGCTGGCGCACAAACGCTAAGGCGGTCCGTTGCTTTGGTGAGCTACGAACCGCCTTGGAAGCTTTTTGGTAGTACGCGTAGTGCGCAGCACCTCTGTCGTTAGTCGATGACCATATCCCAGAATTCAGGGGGAAAGTTGCTTTGGGAATCGTCGAGCCATCTTAGCGTAGGAATCACTACTGTCTCATTGCGATGGGCAAGTTTCGCACATACCAGTCGGAGACGAGCGGTCTCAACCTGCGTGTGCGTTGCGCGTCCCGATATCTTCATATTTCGCAATCTTCTGTACCTCGCCTTGGCCCTTTTTACTGTGTGAGCCAATTGCGACGGACTTTTTGGGGAATCAAGATTCAGTACCATGATGCTCCTTTGCATGGTCGATACGGGGGTATCAGCCTACTGTCTCAAGAGTACTATTTTGGGGGAGAAAGTACAGGTACTTTGCCCGGCAGGAATGTGCCCTTCGGGCACCGCTTCCCGGTCTGCAGCGGCCGCTTAGGCGGCCTTGCTTACGCCGGGAGCACGAACGAACCTGCATCTATCGTAAGAAGGTCGCAGGTTCTTTCAGTTGAACGCACCAAAGAAAAAGAACCAACCGAAGTTGGTTCTTTTTCTTTGGTGCGCCCGGCAGGAATCGAACCTGCGACCTTCTGGACCGCAACCAGACGCTCTATCCCCTGAGCTACGAGCGCAAACACTTTGCGGTTAATCTCACTTACCTCCTTCTCTAAGCGGAAGGTCTTCGCTGGTGTGGGACACACACAGTGGAAACCATTCAGACCCTAGGACTCGCCTCCCGGCGGTCCGTCGCCTGAGCTACGAGCGCGAACAGTGGTGCCGACGACCGGCTTTGTGCGGATAACAGGGTAACTATAGCGGAACCTGGTCTTTTTGGCAATGATCCGGGGCTATCCCCATATTGGAAAAGCTATGCTACGGTAAAAGCGACCCTAACTTCTCCTTATGCGCATTGGCATCTTTGATTCCGGCTTGGGCGGTCTGCTCATCTGCCACTCCCTAGTGGCGGCATTACCTGACTATGATTACGTGTATCTCGGAGATACCAAACGAGTGCCCTACGGCAACCGTTCCCAGGAGGCGGTGTTCGAATTTACCTGCCAGGCGGCACAGTATCTTTTTGAAAAGGAAGACTGCCAGCTGATCATTGTGGCCTGCAATACGGCTTCGGCCGAGGCCTTGCGGAAGGTCCAGCAGGAGTGGCTGCCACAGCATTTTCCCGAGAGAAGGGTGCTGGGAGTGATCGTGCCGACGGTAGAGGCGCTCGGTTCGTTACAAGAAGGTGATAAGGTAGGTATCCTGGCTACCACAAGTACGGTAAACTCGCAGGCTTATCCCATTGAGATTGCCCAACGTTTCCCAAGCCTTACCGTGATCCAGCAGGCGGCTCCGCTTCTGGTACCGCTCATCGAGCATAAGGGGCTTCAGTGGGCTGGGCCTATCCTTGATCACTATCTCGAACCGCTGAGGGACTGCGCGGCCATAGTGCTCGGCTGCACCCATTATGCGGCCATAAAGGACATGGTGGCGGAGCGGCTGCCGCATGCGCAGATAATCGCCCAGGACGAGCTGATTCCGGCTTCGTTCAAGCAGTATTTGGGGCGTCACCCTGAGACTGAAATACTACTGGGACGAGGTGGAGGCAGACACTACCTGGTGACCGACTTGACCGAGAACCTACCTCATTTCAATAGCGTTGACATCAGCCTAACCGAGATCGCCCTATGAACGCAGAAAACCCGCTAAGCCAGGAAGAGTTCGACAGCATCTATGCGAAGGTTCCCCGCCTGACGGTTGAGATTATTGTGAAGAATGACTCTGGCGCCATATACCTCACTGAGCGGGCCATCGGGCCTTGCAAGGGGAAGTGGCATCTGCCGGGTGGGACCGTGCGCTTCGGCGAGCCCATGGTGGAGGCGGTGGCTAGGATTGCCAAGCGGGAGCTGAGTATTGAAGTGACAGCCAGTCAGAATGTGGGGTATATCGAGTATCCCAGCCATTATCTACACGGGCTGGACTCACCGGTGGGCATTGTCTTTGAAGTGACGGCGTTTGACGGTGAGCTGGCGGTCAATGCCGAGGCCTCACACGGAGGCTGGTTCACTGCAGTCCCTGAGTGCATGCACGAGGATCAGGATGTTTTTCTCATTGAGCGCCGTTACTTGTCGACTTCAGGTAAGGGGTAATTGCCGAGGACCCGGCCGATGATCTGGCTCTTCAGAATCGGTCCGTAGACCCGGGAGTCAGTGCTGCCGCCCCGGTTGTCGCCTTCGACGAAGTATTGGTTCTCTTGTAATACTACCGGCTGGTTCTGCACGAGTACGGTCTCACCGGGAAGTCCCTCGACCCGCTTTACGAATCTTACCGACTGGGCGCCCTCGTACTGGACGATGACTACATCGTCTTTCTGGGGAGTGCGGAACCAGAGGCAGGCCTCGCACACCGCCAGCGGCTGTCCGTTCTGGAGGGTGGGCTGCATGCTGTGGCCGTCTACCCTGAAGATGGTGATGACAAAGGCATTGGCCAGGATAAGCACTACCAGCAGTACGGCGATGCGACCCAGTAGGGTGTGGGCGTAGCGGAGCAGGCGGATGGGCTTGATGCTATTCAACATTGGGGTCCTTTAGTGAGGCCATGTCCTTGGAAATGGATTTGACAGTGTTCTCGATCCTGCGCAGAAATAGCAGGGGCTCGACGATGGCTTCATCCTGGGTGCTGTACCACTGAGGGACGCTGCAGCTAGTGTGACGGAAACGCTCGAGCCACTGATGAGAGCGGCGTCCCGCCAATGCGAACGGCATGAGCTGGAAGAGGAGGATGCCTTGGGTGCCCTCTTGCCCGATATGCTGGGAGTCAGCCAGGTAGCCGAGGAACTTCGAGCACTCTCCCAGGTAGCTCTTTCCCAGCGCTGAAAAGCTGAGGGTATGGCCTCCTGCCCAGTAGAGGGCGACGCCACCCAAGTACAGACCTACTCCCGCCCAGAGAATGACCGAAAAGCTGCTGAGCAGGGTGGCTCCTAGAGCCGCATAGAGCAGGCCAGCGAACTGCACCCCGATAGCCAGGGTCTTGATGCGCAGGTGGGTGAAGCGGGGATTCTCGGCAAAATAACCTTGTGTCTGGAAGCCGTCATAGATCTCAAGGTAAATCTGGTTTACCGCTGCTGAGAAGAGGTCCTTATCCAGGCTGGCCAAAATGTCCTCGAGGTGGCTGGTCTGGTTGGTGGCAAAAAGCAGGGCCAGAAGGCCGCGCTCATAGTCAGTCAGTCCTTCTACGGTTGCAGTGCGGAGAAATAGGATGCCATGGGGACCTTGGATGATTTGGAGATAGCCACGTTCAGCCAGGTCAAATAGCAGGGCGATGAGATCGGCAGGACCGACACCGCCATGGTGAAGGATGGCCAGTTGGATGGGGCGCAGGTCGGCCGGAGGGGTCGGGGTGCTTTGACGGCCGGTTTTCAGGGGAGAACGGCTGATCCATACTGAATAGCCTGAAAGCACCAGTAGAATGAGACCGGCGGCTATCGGTCCGTCATTGGGATTGAGGCCTCCCAGCCAGCGCTCAAAACGGACGAGGAGTCCTGGTGTGAAGAATCCCGGGTCAGCCTGGAGGGAGACGGCGGTATAGGAGTCAGGAACGATGTCGACTATCTGCAGGGTGAGGCGCCGCTCATCCAGCCAGCTGCTGTACAGAGTGCTGGTACCTTGTATAGAGATAAAGGTGGGAGTCACCTGCTCTTCTGCCTGGCTTTGGTCGAAGTCTATTTCGACCTGGGTATTGACCGGCTGGTCGGCATTATTTGGGGTGACCAGGGGAATGGAGAGCTCTCCAGCGGGTGTAAGCCTACCTACCAGCGTATTTCCTTGGCGGGCGTTACCCTGGCTGTCTACGCTGATGGGGAGAGCAAGATCTACGGGTGAGATCCGGCTATTCAGATAGAGTCCCGAAACGGCAAAGGCCAGTACCGCGACGGTGACGAGCGGCAGGGCCTGGGCAGCGAGAGTACGAGTCGAGAACGGCATGATTCCAGTATACTCCGGACAGCTTCCTTTAGGCTACGAGCCCGGCCAGCCAGTAGGCCAGGCCACCGGCGGCACCGCCCACTAGAACAGTTTGGAGGGAGCTGCGCAAGGCAGGACTGCCAGTTGCCTTGCCCTTGAGATAGCCAAACAGAATAAGGGCCAGTAGGGTGAATCCTATTGAGAAGAGCAGTCCTTCATGGGCGTTGCTGGTAAAGAGATAGGGTGCCAGGGGGATGGATCCACCGACAATGTAGGCGGCGGCTATAGTGGCGGCACTGACAAGGGCACGCTGGGGATGTGGCTCCTCAAGACCTAGCTCGAATCTCATCATGAAATCTACCCAGGCTTCTGGCTTGCGCCGTAGTCCGTCTACTACGATCTTCGCCTCGTCATGGTTCAGTCCGTAGGTGGTTAGTACGTGGGCGACCTCCTGGGCTTCGGTCTCAGGTACGCGCTCCACCTCATCCACTTCTCGCTTGCGTTCATTCACGTAATGCTCGGCCTCGCTACGGGCTGCCAGGTAGCCTCCCAGTCCCATGGAAATGGATCCGGCGGCGATCTCGGCCAGTCCTGCCGCGACGATGATATGCGAGGCGGCCACGGCTCCGGCGAGTCCGGCAGCCAGGGCGAAGGGTACGGTAAGCCCATCGGCCATTCCCAGGATGACATCGCGGATGGAGTCGGAAGAATGAAGGTGAGGCTCGGGATGATGGTGGTCGGTTGGCATACGTTGAAATGAGTTAGACAATAAAAAGTAACTGGCTGTACCTGTAGGCGGGGCTTAGTAGCCGAAGCGCGCTATCAGTATGAGCAGCACCAAGGCCAGGGCGAACCTATAATAGGCGAAGCTGGTCAGCGAGTAGCGGGTATAGAACCTCAGCAGGAACTTCAGGGTGAAGTATCCGGTGATGAATGAGACGACCGCGCCTACGAGATAGAAGGCAAGTACGTCGGCGGCAATTCCCTGGCTATGAATGAGGCTAACGAAGTCCAGCAGCTTCTTGCCGGTGGCGGCGATGGTGATCGGTACTGAGAGGAGGAAGCTGTAGCGGGCGGCAGTTACCCGGTCCATACCGAGGAAGAGACCGGTGGTAATGGTTATGCCGGAACGGGAGACGCCGGGAACGAATGCCAGACACTGGGAGAGAGCGGTCGCAACTATCTGAAGAGGAGTAGGTTCAACGTTGTGGTCGCGCCGCCAGGTGATCACTTCGGCCACGATCATCAGGATACCTACGATGACAAGGCTGGCGGCGATATATGAGAGTGAGCGAAACTGGGTCTCGATCCGCTTCTGCAGCAGCATGCCGAGCAGGCCAACCGGGACAGTGGCTCCCAGTATTAGCCAGGGCATCTGTTCCTTGGCGGCAAGCGGCTTGGCACCGGAGGGGAGGCGGAGCCTTCCGAAGATGTCCCTAAGGTCACTCCAGAAAAAGATAAGGACGGCGGCGATAGTCCCAAGATTGATAAACATGTCGAAGGACAGGCCGTAGGTGGCCTGATTCAGTCCGAACAGCTTCTCGGTAATGATAAGGTGTGCGGTGGAGGAGACCGGCAGGAATTCGGTAATGCCTTGGACGGCACCAAGGATGATAGCTTGGATAATGTGCATAGCCTTACTATAGCTGCCTTAGCTGAGGGTTTCCAGCCTAAAAGCCAAAACCCCGGCCACAGGACGTGGGCGGGGAGTTGGGAAAGGCCGTGTCAGTCGATGCGGCGGCTCTTCATCCAGGTGCTGAAGATCTCTTCTCGAAGGAGGTTAAGGACTCCAGGAGTCACAAGGAAGAGGACGTAGACGGCAGGTATGGCTACATAGCCAGGAAATCCAACAGAGCAGGATATCCAGCCGGCGGCTATGCCAAGGCAGATAGTGCGGACAAGCTCCAGATAGCGGGCTGGCGCCTCAAGCCAGCGGACTACAACGTCGGATGTGAAAGGGGCGGCTGCCACTCCCAATAGGATATACACGTGCTCGGTAGTGCGTAGGAATTCAACTTCAACCCCAACGAGTGTGATGAGCAATAGTATCTTCATGCCAGCAATAACTCGTCTTGCTATGCGCTCAAATATTGCAGGGTTCACGGTCACTCCTTTTCAAATGCTAGGACTATACTGTCCAGTCGGCTCCACCGACTTCCCATCCTACCTTCCCGACATAGTAGTTGCTGATTGCTACCACTGCTCCCCAGGCAAGGGAGGCGATGGCAAGAAGGACCGGTGTGAGGTTGGCGTATGCCCAGATTACGCAGACGCTGATAGCTACAAAGGCCAGTATCGGTGAAGCGCATTCGAGGGACATGCCGAAAGCTCTTCTGGTGTCCCATCTCTCACTGTAAAAGCCCTTGCTTACGCTGGTACTCGTGAGTCGTATACCCCAATACTGGGCAGCTAATGAAAGAACCCACATGACTACACAAATGATGATCATCAGTCTATCCTTTTGTGCCACAGGAATGTTAAGCGGCAAATAATGTCCGTGGCGGGACACTCTTCAGGAGGAGTGTATCTGTTCTGCTACTCTTATTCAAGGCCGGGAGTCAGCTGTTTCATACGTTCCTGAAAGCGTTTGTTTTGCTGTGCTTGCTGATATAGGTTTGGAAATCTTTTGAGATGGTCAAGGGCGAGTATCTGCAGTTCGTCGTCGTCAAACGTTACGCAGCTAAGGGATATCTCGCCAAGGTCATCCTTTCGATACAGGCTGTCAAATACTGCTCTCATGTCGATGCCTAGTTCAGGGTACTCTTTCTGGAGACTGAAGAGAGTCCCGGTCTTGCTGGAGGTAAATATTCTCTTAGTTGTGTTGGGGATCTCAGCGGCTAAATAGGGGATAAGTGTTGGAGGTAGGTTCTGGGTGGTGCCGGTGGTTAGGATGAAGTCAAGAACATTACGGGCAAAGACGGCTTGTTGGGCCTCAACTGTGGAGTGGCCGCCGGCATCCTTCCGGGAAGCGCTTTCTATTCTTTGTGCGTAGTAGGCCATGATGGCATGGATCGCCTCGGGGTCTGGGTTGCGTCTTAGCTGGTCTTCGTAGGCTTGAACTATGGGTTCCATGCGAGTCGGGGTATAGTCCAGATCGTACATTTCGCCGGTTTTGAGGTTCTCTTTTGCCCAGGTTGCATCAACGACCGTGACTTCGCCGGAGCCGTCCTTTGTGACGGTGAGAAAGCTGTTCCAGGCATGGGATGTGTCGAGGTTTTCCTTTCCGGGCGCATAGTCGTGGCCGCTGCTGTATATACAGTGGGTGTTGCGAAGCTGGTTGAGCTCTTTCTGGCTTGCCTTTAGTGCGTTGAAGACATCCAGTACGGCTGCGGCAAAGTTTCGACAGACCCCGTTTCCTTTCCAATCAGGATCGCTACGATTGATTAGTCCTTCCTCCAATAGCTCGATGGTGGAGCTGGTGTCGGCGGACGTAGGGGCATACCGTTCTGTTATCTCCCCTTTCTCATCTCTCTTCACCCGCTCTGATTTATAGTCGGCGTAGTATTTTCTGAGCTTGACTATCAGAGAGGTCGATAGCTCGGCCGCTTGCCGGGGGCTCAACTCGCGCAGGTTGGTGATCCCGATCTGGCGGGCAAGTTCGGGCTCTTCCTGGAGCAAATAGCCTTGCACAAAGCGGTAGAGCTCTCGTTCCCACCCCTCTCGTTTCATGGTCTCACTGTGGGTGGCCACTCTCGTAAGCTCACGCTCGTACTCGCCTCTTACACCCCCGATCTGGGAGTGAGCGTAAGCGTTATCAGAGGTGTAAAACTTATCCCCGAGCTCCTTGCTGATGGGGTATTCCTGGTCAGTAGGCGAAGGCTGAGGGTCGTAGCCGTTGAAATCCACGAACGAGACGGTAGTGTTTGGGTCGGGCTTGAAGCGGAGCAGGGGGCTGTGACTGAGCTGTTCCTCGTAGTGGGCCCGTTGGTCGATGTAGCAGTGTCTGGCTTCTTCCCAGGTCGCACAACGTGAGCTCCCGATGACCAGTTCACCACTTTCCAGGTCAACTAGCTGGGGGTAGACTACGGCATACGTTCCATCCGGCTTTTTCTCAATGCTGCAGTTCACCGTATAGGTCGCGGCCAGCTCTTTCTGGTCGTAATATTCGCGCATGAGGGTTCGTTTCTGCATCCAGTCACCTGCTCCTTTCTGGATGTCGGCTTGTGCCTGCATGTCGATCTGAGAGTCAGCTGCGGCACGCTCGGCACTTTCGCGGTCAAAAAACCCTTCGGTGGCGGTACCGATTATTCTTCCGTTGAAATCGGTGAGCCCTGGGAGAATTGCCTCGAAGGCGCCGCTTGCAGTCTCTCGCACTTCATACAATGCGGAAAGACCCCGCTGTTCCGGCCTAGGTGTCTCGGCGTCTTTAACCGGTGGTGCTTCGTGCTCGTAACTCATCACTTTTTATAGTAGAAAATAGAGCCTCATAGTTGTTCCTGGCGGTGCCATTGGCTTACACTAGTATATATGAAATACCAGGTGCCTGCACTCTACAAGCGCATAGATGCCTTTGCCAAGACCCCGGCCAATGCCCTGGTCGCCTTTCTATGGGGGGTATGCGAGGGGATATTCTTCTTTATAGTACCGGATGTCTACTGCGCCTATATCACGCTTTTCAACCGAAGAGCCGGCTGGACCGCTATAGGCTTTTCAATCCTGGGTACCCTTCTGGCCTCGGTGGTCATGTATGCAGTCGTAGTGCTGGCGGGCAACGGGATCATTACCTACCTTCTGCACGTGCCTGAGATTAGCCGCCCCATGCTGGATACTGTTTCGAATACGCTAGCGGCTGGGGGCCTGGCGGGGCTGGGGAAGCTGCACATCTCCCGGCTGATACTGGGGGCCATTCCCAGTAAGGTGTATTCGAGCTTGGCGGCGCTTGCCGGAATACCCCTGTGGGCCTTTCTGCTCTGGACCATTCCTATGCGTATTCTGAGGCTTTCTTGGGCCATGCTGCTTTCCACCTGGCTGAATGGCAGATATAGCGCTAGTATTAAGGCGCATACCAAATCCTGGACCGTGGGGTATGTCATATTCTGGACCGTGTTGCACGCATCATACTATGTAGTCGTCGCCCTTAGCTTTCACCAGTAACTGAAATTATCATGGGTATCTACTCGGTAAAGCCAAAGTTTCAGAAGATTCTTACCCCGGTGAAAGACCTGCTGGTGAGGGGAAAGGTGCATCCGACCACCATCAATATCATCGGGCTGGCGATCTCGCTCCTGGCGGGCATAGCGCTTTATTACTCAGGACAGTATGCCCTGCTGCTCTGGTACATCCCGGTGGCCGGCTTTGTGCGTACTGCCTGTAACGCCTTGGATGGCCTGGTTTCAAGAGAGCTGGGGGAGGCCTCGGCCTTTGGGGAGGTGCTCAATGAGTTCATTGACCGCATATCCGACTCGGCTATCTTTCTCGGCGTCACGTTCTCGGCATTAGCTGATATGCGACTGGGGATAGTTACTCTGGTAGTTATCCTGCTGAACAGCTATCTCAGCATCGTCAGCAAGGCAGCTGGCGGTAGTAGGCAGTACGGAGGCATCATGGGTAAGGCCGATAGGATGATCTACCTCGGTATCGCTGCGGTGGCTGTAGCTGTGAGCGGTTATACGGAGATCTGGAATTATTTCCTTGTCTTTATTCTAGCCGGCACTATGATTACCATGTACCAGCGCTTCATGGTCACCCGCAAGGAGCTTGCCTAGTATGGAGGGCCTCTTTGCGAATCCGCTGGCAAATCCCATTTTCATCCCCCTGATGACCAGGATGTTGGTGCTCTTTTCGGCCGGCTTCCTGATCCTGTTGGCACTGAAGAAGGGTAATTATGCTGCCCTGATGGGCTCGAACCTCGGCCAGCGTTACGTTGGCTGGCTCATTCTTTTTCCGATCTACGTGGTAGGCACCTTTTTCGGTGCTCTTTTTGGTCATATCGTACTCTTTGCTTTTATGTACCTGGCCTTGGCCGAGATAGTCAGGGTCTCGGGACTTTCGCGGGCGTACCACGTCGCCTTGGTGGTTCTCTCGATCTATAGCCTGTTCATCGCTGCCTTGCATCCTGAGTATTTCTTCTCCCTCCCCTTGGTGTACTTCATTGTCCTCACCCTGGTCGCTATCCGGTCCAATGACGCTGAAAAGGGTCTGCAGCAGGCGGCCGTCTCCCTATTCGTGGCCATCTGGATTATCTTCAGCATGAGTCATATCGACCTACTGGCCCACCTGAACAACCATCTTGATCAGACCAGTAGCTTGGTCTTCCTGGTGATCTTCGCGGTGGCCCTGGCCGATATCGGAGGATATATCTTCGGCAAGACGTTTGAGAAGCTGCATTTCTTTGATGCCTACAAAATCGCTCCCAACCTTAGTCCAAATAAGACGTATGCGGGGACGCTGGGCTATATGATTGGCGCCGGCATCGGTATCGCCTTCCTCTACTTCGCGGTGGGAGGGTACCTGGCCCCTCCGCTCTGGGTTGTTGTAGCTGTTCTGATTGGCTTGTTCGCTCCGGTCGGGGGGATGACTCACTCGCTTTTCAAACGTTTTTACGGTGTGAAGGACAGCGGTAGCCTGATTCCCGGACACGGCGGTATCCTGGACCGGGTAGACAGCATGGTCCGCGTAGTGGTCATCCTCTATTATTTCTTCCGACTATTCCTCTAGGAGGGTCACGGTGGCGATAGCATAGTCGCAGTCATGGGAGATGCTGCAGTCTAGTGAGAGAATGGTTTTTTGGTGGGCTTCGGGGGATATCTTAAGGGACGGTTTGCCGTTTTCAGCATAGATGACCTCGATATCCAGCCAGCTGCCAGCTTTGAGCCCGAACGCCTTGAGAGCGGCCTCCTTCAGGGCGAAGACTCCTGCCGCATGCAGGGGATCGCGGCGGCGCAGCTCCCCGGGATGAAATATGCGGAAACTCGAGGCTTCGCTTTCTATAAGGGGAAGGACACGATCTATCTTCACGATGTCGCAGCCGGTAGAAATAGTCATAACTCTTCCACCATCTTCTGGATCGCTTCGGTCGCTTGGATATAGGAAAGGGTTCTGGAAAGCGTGACCGGGGACCCGATTGTGACCGTAGTAGTTCCTTTTTTTGGCCAATGAGAGCCTTTAGGGAGAAGGTTCTGGTTTCCCTGCATCTTAATAGGAACGATAGGGCCCCCGAGTTCCAGGGCGGCCAGTCCTATACCATGTTTGAAGGCGCCGAGTCTGCCAGTAGTGCTGCGGGTTCCCTCAGGATAGATCAGTACCGAGTAGCCGCGGTCCAGGAAGGCTCCCATGGCGGCAATGCTGCTGCCGGCATTTCCGTCCCGGTCGACGGGGAAGGCATTGAAGAGTAGTCGGGCCCAGAACGAGCGGATCCTGGTTTTGAAGAAGTAATCCTTGGCAGCGGCGGTAGCTAGATGGTCACTGATGCCAAAAGGCAGGGACCGCAGAACGGTAGGGGTGTCGAAATGACTGGTATGGTTGGCGACGAAGATAGACGGTTGCTGAGGCATTTCGCCCACCAGTCTGACCTGAAGCCGCTGGTAATACCAGACAAAGACCACAATGGGAACGCGAAGGATGACGCGGATAAAGCCTATTCCCCATGAGAGTGGCCAAAGGACTATGGGCTGTCCGCTTAGTTCAGCGGCCTTTCCGACCTTGACCAAGTTTGCCAGTTGACCGACGCTGGTGGTCTGGTCGAGCTCATCCTCGCTCAATACGGTCCCTAGATCTTCTTCAATCTGGGAAAGAAGCTCTAGCCGTTTGATTGAATCAAGACCAAGGTCAGCCACTAACAATTGGGAATCCGCCAAGGTGTCAGGCGCTACCGAGCAGACGCGGGAAAGAATAAGAAAAAGGGCTGAGACATCCTTGCCAGTGTCACTGTGGGCTAGCGTCTTGTCGTCATGCGACTGCTCTAGCCGCTTCCTTATCTCCTCCCTACGGACTTTGCGGGTGGTGGTGCGGGGAAAGTCCTCATCAGGCCAAGGGATTATCTCGCGTAGGGTCTGGTGCGAAGCCAGGCGTCCGTTTAGGGTGACTGCCATCTCTTTCAGGTCGGGCTGTCCGACGGAAATGACCGTGGCTACCAGTTGAATCTCGCCGTGGCGCTCTATACCGGTTACCACGCTGTCACGCACCGTAGAGAGTCCGTTTAAGAGCTTTTCGATGTCTTCCGGGTGCACCTTCATTCCCGAACTAGTAATGATCATGGTCTTGATGCGGCCTTTCAGTCGCAGGTAGCCATCAGAGCCAAGCTCGCCAATATCGCCGGTTTTGAACCAGCCTTCCGGGGTAAGGGTCGCTGCGGTAGCCTCGGGGTTCTGCCAATAGCCCTTAAAGATGTGCGACCCCTTGAGCTGGATCTCGCCGCCTTCGGCAAGGGTCAGCTCTTGTTCGGGAAGTGGTCTGCCGACGGTCCCGGCCTGATAGAAGAGCAGGCTACTTGAGGTGACGGCGGGACTGCTTTCGGTCATCCCGTAGCCTTGCAGAACGTGGATGCCTAGCCTTTCCCAAAAGTCTTCGACTTCGGTGGGAAGGGGGGCGCCGGCTACAGTAAAGAAGATAAGTCTGCCGCCGAGGCTTCGGTGGATGCCATGGAAGAGTCGTCGTCGAAAGGACCGGGGAAGGCGGCCGGCCAGGTGTAATGCTCGCTCGAGCTGCTTGCTGCGGCCTTGTTCGCTAGCCTCCTGGACGATGCGATGCTGCATAAGCTCAAGAAATGCCGGCACGGTCACCATGGTGGTAGGCCGTTCCAGTCTGAGGCTGCGGCGAATCTCCACTGGCCTAACCGATATCGGATAGATCACTGGGCTGCCGCAGGCAAAGGGTACGAACAGGCCGAGAGTCTGCTCGAACATATGGCTGAGAGGTAGGGTGGAAAGGAGCCTGTAGTCGTTGCCAATCTCCCAGGCCTGTCTGAGTGAGGTTATGTCGGAAAGGATATTGCCATGGCTGAGCATCACTCCTTTGGGCGTCCCAGTGCTGCCTGAAGTGTAAACAATCTCGAGTAGATCATCGGGCTCGGTGGCTATGGTAGTGGTGTGACGGGGAAGCCCACTTATGAGGGAGGGGAGCTCTTCAAGGGGAACGACCATGGCGTTTGTGGGGAAGAAGGACTGTTTGAAGAGTGAGGTGAAACAGAGCTTGGGAGAGGTCTGCTTTAGAACGCTGTCGATAAAATCGGGCGTGGAGTTTAGATCCAAGGGCACCGCGATGACACCTAGCTTGGCGCAGGCGAGGAAGGCGGCCACCCAGAGGGGGCTGTTAGTGCCACAGATCACTACTCGGTCTCCCTTGCGGAGGTGGCCGTATTCAAGCAGTGTTGCTATGCGGGCCGATACCTGCAAAATCTGCTCATAGCTCCATTCAATGCGGCGATAGCGTCGTCGTTCGATGAAGGCTGTCTGAGATCCGCGTCCAGCCGCCGTATTCTCTAGGTAGTGAAAAAGATTCTCCATAAGCTTAGTGTGCTTTGTGTCCTAATCTCATCACTTGGTATATAAGTAAAAAAAGTCTTTTTCGTAGCCGTGTAGGTAGGCCTTGCCCCCGTCTGTTAGTCCTTTGACCAGCGGGGACCAGGTGTATCCGCCTCCTGTATAATCATACACCATGAACCTGACCCAGAAATCGTTGATGTCGAGCTGCATGGCATTCTGACTACCGGCCAGGCGTAAGGCGTCAGCGAGGGAAGTCGGGGTGAGCGAAGGCCCGACTGCATAGACCAGATCTCCGTCTGCCGTCACCCCTAGTCCAGACCTCCAAGTGACATAGCCTCCGGCCGCCGTGCCGGCCCAGAGGTCTATGCCGTGGGAGGTATTCTGGGCAGTCTTACCGTTAATGACCAAGAGGGGGCCGTTCTGGCGGGCGGCAATGACGTCAGAAGGTAGAGGAGTGCCTTCATAGGTAGTCAACTCGGTATGACCGTCGGCATATATGAGAAAGATGCTCAGGCCCTTCCGGAAGGGAACGTAGGTAGTGCCATCGGCGTACATGCCGTAGTGCCCGTCCTTCCCCTGGAATCCTCCGTTAAAGGCGGCGATGAGTCGGCCGCTATCTTGTATTGCCTGGGGGACCTTGCCCGGACCGGGTGCTCCGCCGGGGTACTTGGTGCCGGCCACCTCGTTGATACCTACCAGCTTCGAGGGGATCTCAACCAGATTGACCACCGCAAACGGCCGCTCCTGATCGGTACGGATAAAGGTGGTAAACAACGGCGTCCCGGCAATGCCGCGCCAGACCCCTTCCCCGGCCAGCGGATGGGTGATGTCAATAATGGGCGTGATAGGTGTCGGGGGTGGATTCGGGTCGGGAGTAGAGGCGGCCAGTGGCTCAGTAGTGGGGACCGGAACGGTCTTCACGTCTACGGCATAAGCGGTAGTATCAGGGAGGTGGCCTAAGTGACGCTTGATCCTGTCCTGTAGTCCAAAGACGGCCCCCTCAAGGGAAATTACCGCCTTGTCACCGATGAGGGGTCGCAGAACGTTATCGGTGAAGGTGGCCGCTCCGGCCGGATTTTTGGAGAGATACAGCAGTCCGCCGCCCGAGACCATAATAAAAAAGACCAGGATGCCGCCGGTGGTATAAGCGGTAAGCCGCCAGGTGCGGGGAGATATGCGCATGACCAAACTATACAGGTTTGGTCACCGGCTTGTATACTTGGGGCATGTCAAAACCCAGAAAAAAGCGGATACGCTGGATACGGGTCTTTACCCTACTGTGTGTAGTGGTTTTGGTGGCGGGCGCCGGGACGTATTGGTACGGGAGAAAGGGCGGGGAGCCCGTCGTGGTGTTGGCGACTCCGACTCCGACTGCCCTTGTGACAGCTGATGCTGTGGCCACACCTTCGTCCACTCCGACGCTTGCAGCTTCAGCTACTCCGTTTGCGGTCCAAATTTCTGTGGTCAAGATCGCATTGCAAAAAGCGATCTCCGCCCATCCTGAGCTTATAGTTGGCGCCAGTTTTATTGACCTGAATACCGGCACCCGTACCGATGTGAACGGCGACCGGGTCTTCACGGCGGCCAGTACCACTAAAGCCCTCATCGCCTGCCTGGTGCTTTCCCAGGTGGAGGCGGGGAAACATAGTCTGAGTGATCCGCTGGATGGGGGCACGGTGAAGTCACATCTGCAGCGTATGATAAACCAGAGCAACAATGACTCCTGGATGGATTTGATGCAGTTCATTGGCTACTCCTACCAGATTCCCTACGCCAAGAGTATCGGCATTACTACCTATGACTTTCAGAATAACCGGATCTCGCCCAATGACGACGCCCTCCTGCTTTCGAAGTTGTATGCCGGCAAGCTGCTAAACCAGGCCGATACGGCCTTGTTGCTTTCCTATATGCATGACACCAACTTCGACTATCTGATCCCGCCGGCCGTGCCAAAGGGGGTGAAGGTGTTTCACAAGTACGGGGACTATGAGGACGGGCTCCATGATACGGCTATCATCGACGACGGGAAGAATCCCTTCGTACTTACGATCTATACCAACAGCACCAGCGGCGGCCTGGGGTATGAGGTCCGCTACCCGGCCTTTCAAGAGATTACCAAGGCGGTGGAGGAGGCGATGAATGTGCAGCTTTAGCTCAGCGCTCATGGTCGCCTAGGAACACAATGTGCTGTGCTTCTAGGCAAGATGGGGGCTGCGATGAAGGCTATAATGTGCCATCTGGTCGTTCCTTTGCTACCGGTACCTTGAATCCGGTGATCCTATCGTTCTCAACTCTGACTTCGGCGCCGCAGACATTGCACCACAGCGTAACGGTACCCCTGCTGAGATCATCTGCGATCTCGATAGGGAGCGGTAGCTCGGTTTTCTTTGCCTGACACTCTGGATTAGGGCAGAGCACCACCGACTTGTCGCCAATGTAGCTCCACATATCCTGTGGCGCTTCCGTATCTACTTCCGACATGGTCATCACCTCCTTTGCGTATCCGCCTTTACCATATGGGAAAGACGGGAAATGTCAATGACAACGAGGTAGTTGGCGGATGGTTGACGTCTGCGGGGTAATTCTATAGGGTGTGGGGTACCGCGACAGTATGCGGAAATGCGAGAGAAGGGGGCGGGGTAATGAATTTCATATACGTGTTGTCGACCCATGGGACGGTGCTGTGCGTGGACTGCGCTACTAAGCCGAAGTCAAATGGGTCAGTAATCGTCACAAGACACGCCGGGATATACGGTTATTGTGATTATATCGTCGGAGGGGAGCTTACCGATGGCGAGTCCATCGGTATCAGCGAGCCACGTGGCATCGTTATCTATACCCCGGAGGCCGGTACGGTAAAACGTGACGGTCTCTGGGCACCTGTGTGGCACTCCGGGATTCCAGCTGAGCATACCGCCCCTATTGTCGGGTTGTTTCCCAGTCCTAATGGGCTAGGCGATATCTCTGCTTGTCGAGATCTCTTGTCATGGGATCCTCGCTGGGCTGAGCAGAGCTTCGACCTTTTGGCTGAGATGCGTCAACTGGAGGGTGTTATATTTCTGCCTGCCTGGGTGTGAAGCCAGTGATCTTACAAGCCTCCTTGTCCCGTGCCACTAGTTGGCGCGGGACATTGTGCTATATAGATGCTTTTCTGTTCTGTAGATACTCCAGCAGGCCGTGGTGGAGATGCTGCTTTCCGTCCCAGACTACCTTGCCCAAGGTTACTGGGCGATGGCGTTGGTGAAGTCACGTATAGTAAGTGCCTGGCAGTATAGGTGCTTAGTGTGTCGACATTGGCGACGGTGACGCCGGCGGTCTGGCCGGGGAGGGTGATCTTTAGGCTCTTGATGGGCTTGCAGACGCCGCTGGTGAAGGTGGCGGGATTGGGGAAGCCGACGCTGGTATAGACGCTCCTGGCAGGAGCGACGGTAAGGTGAGTAGTTGAATCAGGGGTGGGGGCAGTGGTGCCGACGACAGTGCCACTAGCGTTCAGCGCGGCGATTGTGGGGGGATCGGTGGTGACTGTGCAGTCGACAGTGCCCTTATTGGTAAGGGTGAGATTGTAATAACTGGTGCCCGCAGTTCCCCCACCTACCTGGGCGGTAAGAGTGGCGGTGAGATTGGCGGGAAGACAGGCAGCTACAGTGGGGGTCGAGGGGCTGGGCGTGGCTGCGGCGGGTGGGGTGGGCGTTCCTATCTGCTTCTGTAGAGCGGTAATCTGGTTCTGTAGGTCAGCCTGTTTGATATCAGTTTGGTGCTTCAGATAGAGAAAGGAGATGCCGCCAGCAACTAGAGCAGTAAGGACGATGGTGGTGACGATGCTAGGAAACATGCTCTTGGGAGGTATGGGGAATTATTACAGATACATTCGTAGTTGATTGAGGCCGGGAATCTCACAAACTCCCTCCGGTCGTTTCAAAGGGCCCCTCGGCCCTTTGCGCTCGCTTCGCTCGCTGAACCCGCCGCGGGAGAACTCCCGTTCTCCCGACCCCTCTCCCGTTCGAATCCCGACTCTCGACCAAACAAAAAAGACCGTCCTAAGGACTGTCTTTTTTGTTCTGGCGGAGAGGCCGGGATTCGAACCCGGGAAACCCTTTTGGAGTTTAACTCGTTAGCAGTGAGCCGCTTTCGACCACTCAGCCACCTCTCCACGTCCTCCAAGGTATCATAAACCAGATACCAGGACAAGCTGAGATAATCTGGGAACCTAGATACGGAAGTAGCGGCTGATGGCGTCTGCGGTGGTTTGCTTGCGGGGTTCCACCTCGGCCATGACGCCATGTAGGATCTGACGGGCCTCTTCCTCGTTGTCATTGGCGTACAGGAAGCAGACCGGGTAGGTGGCCGCCTTGGAGGGCTCTATGTTGACGAGTAGCTGGCCAAGATCCTCCTGCAACCAGAATCCGGCAAGGGTGCCGAGAGGATATTCGTGCTTTCCGACCACTAGGCGAGTTGTGGTGAGGGCGATCTCCAGGGAGGGATGTACGCGACGACGCTGGGTGACTAGGAAAATACCGGCGGCCACAGCGGCTACGGCAGCCATATAAAAGGTAATGTCCTGCTGGAAGTAGCCCAGAAGAAGCATGAGGACGGTCACGACTGAGGCCCCGGCAAAGACCTGGAGTGTGAACTGCTGCTGGTTTGGCGGCGTGACGCGGGTAGGCTCAGTCCACTGGGCGACGAGCTCCTCGGGTTGTGCCGGCGCGGCGGGCGCTTTTGGATCCATGGTCCTCCTTTGTAATAGCTATACCCATACTATGCCAGGGAAGGGGTTGTGTCTAGCCGAGCAAGAAGAAGTCGTCCTGGGTATGTGTGGTGACGACTGGGCCTTTTTCGGGATCCATATAGACGTTGAGCTCTAGTCTGACCCCAAAGTCCTTGGTGTAGATGCCGGGCTCTACGGTGAGGCCGATGCCGGGGATGATAACGCGGGTGTCATGGGCGGAAATGTCGTTGAGGCCGACGCCAGGGGCATGCACGGAGTCGCCGGGGCCGATGGGATGGCCTGTGCTGTGGATGAACTGGTCGCCGTAGCCTTGGCTTGTGATGTAGTCGCGGGCGATCCTGTCCAGCTCCCAGCCCTGGAGGGTCTCTTTCTTGGTCCAGGTTTCAGTGAGTCGTTCGACTACCAGTTTCTGGGCGGTACGGACGGCGTCAAAGACCTTTCTGGCTTCAGGAGGGACGGTGGTTCCGGCGAAGCCCATTACGGTAATGTCTGCGAAGGTGCCGTCAGCACCTTCGGGCTTGGCCCAGAGGTCGATGAGGACGATGTCGCCTTTTTGGACGGGGCTGTGGTGCTCTTTGGTGGGTTCGTAGTGGGGGAATCTGCCGTTTTTGCCGGCTGCGACGATGGCAGGCCCGTCCTGGATTAGCTTGTGACGGTCCATCTCGGCAATGATCAGCTGCTGGACGGTGTATTCGTCGATGGGCTTATCCCCGCGCAAGGAAGTGCTGATGAGGTCGAAGGCCTTGGCGTTGATTTCTTCGAGGGCGCGGGCGGCTTGGTGATGGGAGGCAAGATTGGCGGGGGTCCAGGTGGGGGCGGTGGCTTGCAGAAGATCGGCAGAAGTGACGATCTCCGGGCCGAAGCTGCGGACCAACTCAAGGGTGCCAGCGTCTACGAATGAAACGCTGGGTAGGTCGCTGTTTGGAGAGTATTCCATGGCCACCTTCTTGTGCGGAGTAAGGTTTTTCTCAAGCCAAGCGCGAATGTCTTGGTGGCTGACGAAGCTGTCAACGACGATGTCAGAGTCCTTGTGGTTAAGGATCTCAAGGGTGTGGACCAGCAGGCGGGGCTGGCCGTTAGCAGGGATGATGAGGAAGGTTCGCCCAGTGTCGTGGCTCTGCTGGGTAATGAACTTGGAGAGGGTGGGATTGCTGCCGCAGTAGTCATGAATAAGCCAGGCGTCGAGGCCGAGGGAGGAGAGGGCGGTTTGGGCGGCGGGGATGGAGATCATAAGGATATGGTAGCAGGAGTTTAACGTAAAGGAATTCGCCCTTCGGACTTGCTGCTAGAGCAAAGGTTGTCCTCGCTGCGCGCTAACAGCGCGGAGGTTTCCGCTCGGACACTAGCCGGTCCTCCCGGATCGGCGTCGCCTGGTTTCGATCCTTTACCCTCCGCCAAATGAAAAAGTACCACTTAGTGGTACTTTTTCATTTGGCGGAGGGTAAAGGAATCGAACCTTCAACATTGCTGTTGGTCCGGTTTTCAAGACCGGTTACGAGCCACTCGTACTACCCTCCACGTGCCGTCCCAGTCCCAGCACTATACCAATTCCAGGTTATCTCGTCAAAAGCAGATTGCCGCCTACCATTCCGTTGAAGCTGAAGTCCGATGCTTCCAGGTGTTCGTGGTCCTGGCCGGACTGCTTCAGATACATAAGGGCGTCGTGAAAACCGGGTTGGTCAGGCAGGTCGTAGCTGATGGTGGCCGGGAGGCTGACGCTAATGCGCTGCCAGGAGGGCTGGCTGTCCAGCTTGTAAGCCTGGCTTATGGCAAGGTTGCTGGCCTGAACCGGCAGATAGACATCCAGGGATCCGGAGCCACCACTCAGCGTTACGGTCTGCCTCAGGCTATGACCAAAGAGCGTGCCGGCCTGACTGACCTGAGTAGTACGGGGATCGGCAGTGGTACCTACGGTCTTCAGCCAGTTACCTTCCTTTGGGGCTTGGTCGGAGTCGGCGTGGGCAGCTATGACAGACTCAAGATCGGACAGTCGAGCCCAGAGCTGTAGGGTCTTGTTCTGGTTAGCTTCGGCCAGGACCAGTGCGAGACGGCTGGCGGCTTCAGGAAGGCGGCTCAGCTTGTCTACTAGTCCAGGGAGCAGAGCGGCCAGGGACGGGGTGGCCAACAGCTGGGGTTTCCCTGAAATGACGCTGACTGTAGGATTTTCGGTCCGACCGGTAGTAATGGGTCCGCTGAGACCTAGGAGCTTGTCCATGAACGGCGCGTCCAGGAGGACGATGCCGTCGACAGATGTTCCTAGGCTGCTGGAATACGCGTTGGCCAGCTGGGGAGACGACTCGGCAAACAGGCCGGGGTAGGTTTTGCTAAAGGCCAGCGGGATCTGGTCAGAATAGGTGAGGCCGGTAATGGCGCCGCCCTTTCCGTTAATCAGGACGTAGTTTACTATCTGGCTGCCGAAATCCTGAAGGTGGGCGGGATATTGGAAACCGACTAGTATGGTGTGGGTGTTGGTGTCCTTGCTGCCAAGAGCTACTGGAAGCTGGTCGCTGACCCCGCGGGCCACCTGGAGATTGCTGTCGGCTGCGGCCACATCGGCTTTCAATTGGCGGAGCTGGGCAGAATTTCCCAGTAGTATCCAGTCGGGTATTCCCTGGAGCTGGTCGTTGGCTTCATCGAGATTGGACTGCAGGTCAGCTAGCTCCTGGGCATGACTGGCATACCAGTGCAGATAGGCGGAGCTGCTGTCGCGCAGAAGCGGTGAAAGCTCCTCGGGCTGTGCCGGAGTAAGCACGGGGAAGCTGGCGACCAGCTGGCTGGCTTGGCCACCGGCGACGGCAAGCGCGTGACTTCCCTTCAGAAGTCGTACCTCCCAGCGGAAGGGGGGAATAGTGGCTACCAGCTTTACCAGGAAGGGAAGTCCTTGGAGACGCTGGAAGCCCTGCTCAAGATCAGCGGCAGCTGAGTTGAACGACTGGGTGGCGTCTGTGGGATGAGAAAGGAGCTGGCTTTGGCCCACCTGGAGTTCGGTGAGCCCCTGGCGGGAGGACGGCAGTGAGAGAGTGACGAGGATGACTAATGATGCAACTAGATAAACTGCCCCCAGGAAAGCCAGAAGCCTGAATACGAGCGGAGCGTGACGCCGTCTGTGTGCCATATACCCTTTAGTATATACCACTGAACTCGTTGGAAAACTCTGTTTCCAGCTGCAAACCGGTTTTTTCGCTGAAAAAAGAATTTTCCAATGAGTTCATTGTATACTGGGTTTATGCCCTATCTTTCTATCATTATACCCGCCTACAACGAGTCGCACCGGCTGCCTGAGACCTTGGTGTTGCTAAAGGATTATTTGGCCAAGCAGTCGTATGACTACGAGGTGCTGGTGGTGGATGACGGTAGTACTGACGATACGGTGGAGCTGGCCGGTAAGGCTGCTAAACGTTTCCCCGGCCTGCGAGTCATTCGAAATGCTCAGAATAAGGGCAAGGGCGGCGTGGTCAAGCAGGGGATGCTGGAGGCAAAGGGCGAGCTCAGACTGTTCATGGACGCTGATTACTCTACTCCGATTGACCAGATTGAGAAGCTGCTTCCCCAGACCAAGAAGTATGACGTTGTGATCGGCTCCCGTTATCTTGAGCCTGGCAGCATTAAAGTGAGGCAGCCCCTGAGACGGCGTATCATTTCTCGTACCTGCAATGTAGTGATCCAGGCCCTGATCTTACCTGGTATCAAGGACACCCAGTGCGGCTTTAAGTTGTTTTCGGCTGGGGCTACCGAGAAGATCTTTCCCAAGCTTACGATGAGCGGCTGGGCCTTTGATATCGAGCTGCTGGCCATTGCCAAGCAGACTGGCAATCCTATTAAGGAAGTGGCTGTAGACTGGTTTGACTCCAAGTGGTCGAGCCTGCGCGCAACCAGAGGCATTGGCACCTTTCTTTCTGACCTGGCGACCATAGTCAGGCGCTACCGTAGCCAGGCATACCGCTAGCCCCTGCTGTGCGAAGGCTTTTTCTCATACTCCTGATACCCGTCGCCCTGGCTGCTGCTTGGTGGCTGCGTCTGCCGGCTGAAAGCCAATTTGTCGCGGCCACTCCCACTTCCACACCGACGCTTTCCAATGACACAGCTTTGCTGCCCGATTCGGCCCGGGCGGTGCTGGCCAATTTCTATACCGCCTATGAGGAGCGTGACCGTGAACGGCTGGCTACTCTTTTTACCCCAGATATCGTGGCTGCGGACCAGCATGTGCATGAGGGGTTGTTTCCGATTCAAGCTCATGAGGGGTCACCTTTGTTTGCCTCGGTAACTACCGACCAGTCACCCAGTAGGTATGTGGTCCTTGATACGGTAGCTTCTGGAGACGGCTGGCTTCTTACTATCAGGGAATATCGGCATACAGGCGGAGGTCGTGAGGTCGGAACGGTGACCACTCAGATGCTCCTGATGCCCTCTCAGCCTTCTCCGTGGGCGCTGGCCTCGTACTCCCATGTTGCTCGAGCTGGCAAGTATGATGGTTTTCTGCTTGAATAAGCCTAGACGCTATCATATTTCCTCCTTCTTATAGATGCTGCTAAGAAAACAGGCTACATTGGATCGTACCGAGGGCAAATTGGCAGTGCTCTCATTGGAAAACGGCCAGGAGCTACGCCTGCTTCGGAGTGAGTTGGGGGACGCAGAGGTAGGAGGGGGCTTCACCGTCCAGATTCTTCCTGAGGAAGAGGCGGGACTCGAGCGCGAATCACTGGCCCGGACTATTCTCAATCAGATCATCAACGATGACAGTCAAGCTGAAAACTGAAAAGAAATCGGATTCCGAGAATCCTGAGGCCAAGGCCAGGACCGGAAGAGTGCGGCGGCTGCGGCCGTGGCACTGGGTTGTAATCTCGGGACTTGCTCTCCTTATCGTGCTGGCAGGTGGCCTGACTGGCTATGCCTTTTACGTGAATACCCGCATCCTTCCCCACACCCAGATCTCCGGGGTGGAAGTCGGAGGACTTACCAAGTCTGAGGCGAGCATCCGTCTTGCCGCCAAGGAGGCTTCTTTCAAGGCGGGTACCCTCACCTTGCGCTACCAGGACAAGAGCTGGCCGGTGGCCGTGAAGGATTTGGACGTCAAGTTCCAGAACACTGCTTCCCTGGACGCTGCCTACGCCGTCGGGAAGAGCGGGGGTGCTTACGGCCAGGTAAAGGATTTTCTCGCTTCACTGGTACGGTATCGTTATTTTGAAGCTGACATGGCGCCACTTACGCCCGCCGCTCTCAAGGGCCTTGATACTAAGGTCCTCACCACTATCGAGGTTCCTCCTACCGAGACTGGCCTGGTGCTGGTGCCTGGAAAAGTGACGGTAGCTCCCGGCAAGACTGGTCAGAAACTGAAGGTGGATGTCTTCGAGGGTTCTCTGTATCACGATTTCAAGTCTGGTGACACGAGGATCTCATTGGAGCTGGCACCCTTTGCCCCTGAGGTGACTCCGGACGAGGCTATACCGGCCCGCGACCTAGCAAGCGCAATACTGTCAGATAGTTGGAAGTTGCAGGCTGGCGACAAGGTGCTGACTATTTCTCCCCAGGATGTAGCTGGCTGGCTGACCGTCTCAGTGGCCCGTGATGCTGGCGGTCAGGCTACCGGACTTAGCGTGGCCCTTAGTAGTGACGGCCTCAGTAAGAAGGTGACTGACTTTGCTAAGACGGTGAATGTAGCTCCTGTCGACGCGCGCCTCAAGGCCGATGGTACTGGGCTGGCCATTACAGTGCCCGACAAGCCGGGGCTCACTTTGACCGCAGACACTAGTCTGACCAAACTAAAGACAGCTATCCTTGCCGGGGGTACCGGTGCGGCTCGAACCGTGGCAGCAGACGTGGTGGTGGCCCAGGCTGACCTCCGGGCCGACACTATCACCGCACTGGGTATCAAGGAACTTGTCGGTACTGGCACCACTGACTTCTCGGGAAGTCCTTCAAACCGTATCACCAACATTGCCCGCGGGGTGGAGCTCTTGAACGGTAAGCTGGTCAAGGACGGTGAGACGTTTTCTACGATTACCTCGCTCAGCCCTATCGACCAGGCCCATGGCTATGTCCAGGGACTGGTGATCGTGAATAACAAGACGCTGCCTGCCGACGGCGGCGGCCTCTGCCAGGTCTCTACTACCTTTTTCCGAGCGGTTCTGAACGCCGGACTACCGGTAGTGGCCCGGGCCAATCACTCCTATGAGGTCTCCTACTATCAGCGAGGCATCGGCCCTGGTCTGGACGCCACCATCTATGACCCAAATCCAGACTTCAAGTGGAAGAATGACACCGGCCACGCCATTTACGTGCAAACCTACATCACAGGTAAGAACCTCACCTTCGAGCTCTACGGTACCAGGGACGGTAGGACGGCTGCGGTGGATGGCCCACACACCCTGCAGACCTTCGAGCCGAGCGGTGACCCTATCTATGTGAATACCGACACCCTGCCCAAGGGTACCACTAAACAGATTGATCCGCCGGTACAGGGAGCCAAAACCACTGCGACCTATACGGTGACCCGGGGCGGTACCGTGATAAATACCCAGACGTTCAACAGTTTTTATCAGGCCATGCCTGCTCAGTATCTGGTGGGGACACACGAGTAACGGCCGTAATACCGGATTAACCCGAATATATGTCAGGACATAGCAAATGGGCAGGAATTAAGCACAAGAAGGCCCTTGTTGATGCTAAGAGGGGTAGCTCATTCACCAAACTTGCCAACAACATCACCGTTGCCGCCAAGCAGGGCGGCGGCGACCCAGTGATGAACGCGTCGCTACGGCTGGCCATTGAGAAGGCCCGTGGCGCCAACATGCCCAAGGACAACATCGAGAGGGCGGTGAAACGTGGTACAGGTGAGAGCGGCGGCGCTGCCGTCGAAGAAGTGCTCTATGAGGGCTTCGGTCCCGGTGGCGTAGCTATTTTGGTGGAGGCGCTAACTGATAACCGCAACCGCAGCAATTCTGACATCCGCAACATTTTTAATAAGAACGGCGGCCGTATGCCTGAAGGCGGAGGCATTGCCTACCAGTTCGGCCAGAAGGGCGTCGTACGGGCTGATCTTTCCGATGCCAACCTTGATGTCTTTGAGGAGGCGGTCATCGAAAGCGGGGCCGACGATTATACGCTGGGAGATGATTTTGCTACGGTTTACACTTCTATACCTGATTTGCATCGGGTCAAGGATGAATTGGAGGCCAAGGGCTTCAAGATCGGCTCTGCCAAGATCGAGAGGATTCCCAATCTGCCTATTGAGCTGGCTGATGAGGAGGATCTGGAAAAAGCCTTCAAACTTATCGAAGTACTAGAAGAGAATGACGACGTGACCAACGTCTTCACGAACCTGGCCGAATGATAATCCTGGGGCTGGATCCCGGTACTGCCATCGTCGGCTGGGGGGTAATCGATACTGGTCCCCGCAACGACGTCTCATCCGCAGTGTGCGTGGCATACGACTGCATACTTACTGACAAGGGGCTCTCGGACAGCCGTCGGCTGGTGGCTATCGCTTCCGGACTTGAAGGTCTGCTGAAGCAGTACACTCCGGATCTGGTTTCGGTGGAGAAGCTGTTCTTTGCTAAAAACCAAACTACGGTCATGACCGTCTCCCAGGCCCGCGGCGTCCTGCTGCTTGGGATTGAGCAGCAGGGAATTCCGCTGGTAGAGTTTACGCCGCTCCAGGTAAAACAGGCGCTCACTGGCTATGGGAAGGCTGACAAGTCCCAGATCCAGAACATGGTGAAGCTGCTGCTGAAGCTGCCGGGAATACCGAAGCCGGATGACGCGGCTGACGCCTTGGCTATCGCCATTACCGCCGCCCAAACCCAGAAGTACTAGGGTTTTTCCGTCTCCACAGTAAAGTGGTCTCCATACAAAACCAGATGTATGCGTCCTTGGGTATCAGTACGATAGGTCGGTATGTGGGCGGCTGCAAGCTTGGCGATGGTCGAAGGGGCTGGGTGTCCGTAGGAGTTCTTGAGGCCTACCGGTATGACTGCGACCTGTGGTGCTACGGCGGCTAGGAATGGCGGCGAGAGGCCGGTAGCCGATCCGTGATGAGGAGTTTGTAGGACGGTAGCCGAAAGGGTGCAGTCTGGCGGGGGACAGGTTTCGAGCATCTGTTTCTCGTGGGTCTCGTTTAGATCCCCTATCAGAAAGAGTGATTCGCCGTGAAAGCTGACTTTGACCGATACGGTAGCATCGTGTTGGTCGCCCGGAAGACTGCCGGTCATATCGGTCAGGGGGTGGTAGACCTGTAGGGTAAGCTGACCGAAGACTGTCGTCGGCGGGCAAGGGGTACCTGCTACACAGTCGGCCGCCTTGAAGAAGCGGGTTTGTACGGGGACCTGGTGTTGGCTGATCTCTTTTTGGAAGGCCCTGAAGTCAGCAGTGGCGTACAGGGCTCCGGAAACCCAGATCTCCTTAACCGTATAACGCTGAAGTACTGTGATAAGGCCGCGCAAGTGGTCACTGTGATTATGGGAGAGAATGACTAGGTCGATGCTGCGGTCCCAGGCAGGCACTACGTCGCCTAGCTGGGTAAGCACCGAGTCGTCGGGCCCGCCGTCGTAAAGTATTTTCTTCCCGCTCGGCTCGTGGATAAGTACGCTTTCACCCTGACCAACATCAAGTACCCAGGCATCCAGTGCTGGAGCGGCGGCGTAGTGAGGCCTGAGGCTGGCAAAGGTCCAGACTACTGCACAGAAGATGCAGAAGAACAGGAGTGAGAGCTTGGTGATGGATTTCCGAGGCATAGTGGGGACTAAGACGTGTGGATGACGCCGAACTGAACCTTTCCGAAGCTGCTGATGACCGAAAGCACTGCATGCAGCAGTATCCAGAGCGGCAATCTCATTGCCAGCATAATAGCAGGGATCCAGCCCAGTGCAGCAATAATAAGTCCGAGCACGGTGATGGCCGGCAGCAGCCAGAGAATGAGCGGATTGACGATGAGGCCAAGGAGTGAAAGCTGGTGGAACAGAAGTAATGAAAGCGGCGCAGTACCTAGAGTGGCTGCCGTCGTCTCTGCCAGGGCTGACTTGATCGGCTCTGGCCAGACCTTCGTGGGCTTGTAACGGTCGAGAAAGCTGTTTATGGGACCACTCAAGTAGAGAAGTCCAGCGAAGGCGGCAAACGACAGCTGAAAGCCGGGGTCAGCAGCCAGAAGTAATGGATTTCCCAGTACGAGCACGGTCATGGACAGTAAGAGAAACGGGGTCGCCCAAGCTTTTCGGGAGCGAAGCCTCAGGAATCTTCCAAGACATGCCACAAAGGCTCCTCGCATGACGCTGGCTGAGGCGCCAGTAAGTAGTGTCATGAATAGGCTCAAGCCAACGACCATATGGAACTGGCGCCTAGCACAGTAGACCGGAAGTACTGATATCAGGATATCAAGCAGGATGGTGATGTTGGCACCGCTGATGGCGACGATGTGCGAGGTGCCGGTCTGACGCAGGTCGGCCTGGATCTGCTCAGGGATGGATCCTTTGCTGCCGAGTAGTATGCCGGCCAGCAGGCTGGCTTCCGGCTCTGGTATAGTGGCCTGAACGCGAGATTCTACCCCGTCTTTGAGACGGTACAGTGCGGCGAGTACGGGACTGCCGCGGTTATGGGAGATGAGTCTCAGCTTCTCTGGTCGACTGACGATGCCGGTGATGCCGAATCGCTCCAAATAGAGCGGATAGTTAAAGCTGTTAAAGGGTTTGGGAGCTTCGACGGCTCCCTCCCACTGTACGAGGTCTCCGTATGCCCAGGTAGGGTAGCGGTCGGCCCTGATCAGCAGTTTGGTAGGCGGTCCGTTGTCGACTACCCGTACGGTCAGCTGGATAGCTGTCGCCCTCACATCGGGCGGCTCGCTGATAATGCCGGTGAGCGTACCGTTTGTCCCTGCCAATGAGGCCTGGTGTAAAAGTCTCCAGGCTGATATGTAAACATGGCCTGCCGTCAAAAAGCCCAGGCAGAGGGCCAGACTTCTAGCCTTTCTATTATGAAATAGAACGGAGATCACCAGGAAGGCAGCCCCTAGCAGGAGTGAGGGACCGATGGGGTCGGGAGCCTGAAAGGACCCGGTAAGCACCCCGATAAGGAAGCTGGCGAGAGAGATAGTGAGGTACATGCGCTCACCTTAGTTTGCAGGGACATGCCCGACAAGCTAGTTTGCAGAGTAGTAAATCAACACTAGGTCGAGGGCAGCTTTGTAAGCGGGGATCGGCATGCGGAGTGGTATTCATTGACAGACTCACCTGTCGGGACGATAATAGTCTCAAGTAGCTATCTCTATGTCCTTGCGCATTCGAACGAAGATGACCGGCTTCACTCTCATTGAGCTTGTTTTGATTGTGGCTATCGTCGGTATCCTGGCTACTCTTGGAGTCCAGAGCTATGACGGTGCCCGCACTAGGGCCTATAATACGAATCTTCGAGGTAGCGTGGGCGAGTACTCCCAGGCTATGGATCTGTATTATGCTCAGAGCCACACCTACTTTGTGACCTGGGCGGGAGCGGGTGCGACCACCTGTGAGGCTCCTTACGACCTTGGTAAAGTTGAGAAAATATCCGGAACGCCGTGGGGTTATACCCTGCAGGGCTATGGTAACGGTTCGCCTACCTGCGTAGGATTGGATGGTGGCAGCCAGGGCAGGATGACCCGTTCACATATCCATGGCACCACTATTGCACTGGGATCCAGCCGTGGCGGTGGTATGATCTTGCAGTTCAACCACGCCTATGACAACTACTCCATTGCCGACGCCTTGGTCTCACAGGGTGTCCTTAAGGAGGTAAGGGCCTATCCGGGGGTCGATTCCTTTCAGGAAGACTCGCCCGACTTTGTCCTTACTCTCTGTAATGCCCAGGGTCAGCAGGCCACCGGTAAGGCCGACGCACTTAACTTCGCGGTCTATGCTAGTCTGAAGGGGGCCGCTACATCTGTTGATACCAGCAAGGTCCATAGCCTGTGCGGCAGCGCGGACACCCGTTACGGCTGGAATTACGTCGAAGACTGGGAAGACGCTGACCTTCCTCCTGCCCCGTAAAGAAGTACGAGGGCTCTGCTGATTTTTTGCTTGACAAAATGTCAAGTATACTTTACATTTTAAGGGATCACTCATAACCCGTCCCATGTCCAGTAAGAAGCCCGTCGAACCTGATATGCAGCCTGAGGAGGTACTTATTTCCGAGCCCCAGGAGCCAGATTACCAGGATCTTTGGCAGCGGGCGGTGGCTGAGCAGCAGAACGCCCAGAAGCGGTTTGAGACCGAAAAGCAGAACCAGGCCCGTTACTCCAAACAAGGCCTGATTGACTCACTGCTGCCGGTAGTCGATAACTTCTATAGGGCTACTGAGCATGTCCCAACCGAGCTGGAGGGCTCTCCCTGGGTGGCTGGCATTCTCTACATCCAGAAGAACCTTTTGGACGTACTGGAGGGTGAAGGCGTAGCTGAGATATCTGCCAAGGCCGGCGATCAGTTTGATCCTCATCTGCATGAGGCCATCGGCGTCGTGCATGAGCCGGCTCAGCCTGACGATGTGATCACTGAGATCAAGAACAAGGGCTATAAGCTGCATGACCGGATCCTCCGGCCGGTGCAGGTTATCGTCAATCATCATTCTACAAACTAATAAAACAGCCTTATGGCAAAAGTAATCGGCATCGACCTCGGTACCACCAACTCATGTGTAGCCGTCATGGAAGGCGGCACCGCTAAGGTAATTCCATCCGCTGAAGGCGCTAATACCGTCCCTTCTATCGTCGCCGTCAAAAAGGACGGGGAGCGGGTAGTTGGTACTCCGGCCAAGCGCCAGGGCGTCACCAACCCTGCTAACACCATCTTCTCGGTAAAGCGCTTCATCGGCCGTCACTTTGCCGACAAGGAGACCCAGGAGGACGCCAAGCGGGTCCCATATAAGATTGCCAAGGGTAAGAACGACGCCGTCGAGGTGGTCATGGGCGACAAGGAGTACACTCCCCAGGAAATCTCCGCATTTATCCTCCAGAAACTGAAGGCTGACGCCGAGGCCTATCTTGGTACTACGGTCACCGAGGCGGTCATTACCGTTCCCGCCTACTTTAATGACGCCCAGCGTCAGGCTACCAAGGACGCCGGTAAGATCGCTGGCCTTGAGGTGAAGCGCATCATCAACGAGCCTACTGCCGCCGCCCTGGCCTACGGTATCGAACGCAAGAAGGACGAGAAGATTGCTGTCTATGACCTGGGAGGCGGAACCTTCGACATCACAATCCTGGAGCTGGGCAGCCATGAGGGCGAGTCCTCCTTTGAGGTGCTTTCCACCAACGGCGACACCCACCTTGGCGGTGATGACTTTGACAAGGCCCTGATGGATTATATCCTGGCCGAGTTTAAGACCCAGGAAGGCAGCGACCTTTCCAGTCAGGTAGACGCTATCCAGCGCGTCAAGGAAGCTGCAGAGAAGGCCAAGATTGAGCTCTCCAACGCTACTGAGACTGAGATCAACCTACCTTTCATTACCGCGGACGCCTCCGGTCCTAAGCACCTGGTGCTGAAGCTGACCCGGGCCAAGCTTGAGCAGCTGACTGAGACCTTGGTGCAGCGTTCCATTGAGCCGCTTAAGAAGGCTTTGAAGGACGCCAAACTGGAGCCTAAGGACATTGACGAGGTGATCTTGGTGGGCGGCCAGACTCGCATGCCTAAGGTCGTTGAAGAGGTCCGTGCCTTCTTCGGCAAGGAACCCAACCGCTCAGTAAACCCTGACGAGGCAGTCGCCCTCGGCGCTGCTATCCAGGCTGGTGTACTCTCAGGAGACGTCAAGGACATCCTGCTGCTGGACGTTACCCCGCTTTCCCTGGGAATCGAAACCATGGGCGGCGTCATGACCAAACTGATCGAGCGCAATACCACCATTCCTACTTCAAAGAGCCAGGTATTCTCTACTGCCGCAGACAACCAGACCCAGGTAGAGGTCCACGTACTGCAAGGTGAGCGCGAGATGGCTGCGGACAACCGTACCTTGGCCCGCTTTACCCTCGATGGCATCCCACCGGCACCCCGTGGTGTGCCTCAGGTAGAAGTAAGCTTTGACATCGACGCCAACGGCATCGCCCATGTAAAGGCGGTCGACAAGGCTACTAACAAAGAACAGAAGGTTACTATCACCGCCTCCAGCGGTCTGTCCGAGGAAGAGGTGGAGAAGATGCGTCAGGACGCTGAGGTGCACGCCGAGGACGACCGTAAAAAGAAGGAGCTGGTCGAGGTTCGCAATGACGCCGACAGCCTGATCTACACGGCAGAAAAGACCCTGCGCGAGGCCGGCGACAAGGCCAAGCAGGAGGATAAGCGGGCCGTAGAGGACGCCGTAGCTGAACTGAAGAGTGTGCACGGCAATGAGGACGTCGAGGCCATCAAGGCCAAGCTGAACGTCCTGAGCGAGAAGCTGCAGGTAGTTGGCGCCGCCATGTACCAGCAGGCCCAGGAAGAAGGCGCCACTGAGGAGCCAAAGGCTGACACCGAAGAGTCCAAGAAGGATGAGGAGAAGGGCGACGACGAACCCCATAAAGAGTAGTTCCGGTGGCCGCTGACGATTATTACGGCTTGCTAGGGGTCGCAAAGGGCGCCAGTCCTGATGAGATAAAGAAAGCCTTCAGGAAGAAGGCCCATGAGCTGCATCCTGACAAAGGGGGTGATGCCGAGGCCTTCAAGAAGGTAAACGAGGCCTACCAGGTACTTTCTGATCCCCAGAAGAAAGCCCAATACGACGCTTACGGCACCGCCGGCCCTCAGGGCTACGGAGGCGGAGGAGGCTTCGACGGATCCGACTTCGGAGGGGGATTCGGATTTGGCGGGGGATTTGCCGATATATTCTCCGATATGTTTGGCGCTGCCATGGCAAACATCCAGGCTGAAGTTGACATTTCAGTGCCCCAGGCGGTATTGGGTGACCATATTGAACTGCGGGTAGGGGACGAGCGTCTGCGCTTGGAAATTCCAGCCGGATGCCAGGACGGCTCCCAGCTGGTATTCCGTGGAAAAGGGCGCCAGCATCAGCGCGGCCGGGGGGATCTTACTATTATTATTCGGGTCGTAGTGCCGCGTCGCCTTTCCCGCCGTCAAAAAGAACTCTACGAAGAGTTGAAGAAACTAGGGTAATGCCGCATACTAGGGGCATATGAATCTTCTCACCTGGGATACCGGGATCATTGCCTCGCTTGGTCTACTCTTGGCCTACAGCCTACTTATTCGTAAGCATAAGTCGCTGGCCACATTGGTGAGCGTCTACGCCGGGTATGTTATGGCTGCCGCTTGGGGAGCCACTATTACTCAGTTATTTACAGGTGACAGGGTCATCTTTAGCTCAGTGTGGATCAAGGCCAATGCTTCACCCTGGGTGGTACAGTCCTTTTTACTGGTTCTGGTCGCCTTTTTGCTTTCTTCGTTCATTAAGCTGGGGGGCCGTCGAGCACGGTATTCGGCTGTAGAGGTAACTGCCTATGCAATAGCTACTTTAGCACTTGCCGTCGCCTGTATTGTAGGATTTATGCCTCCTCCCGTCCTTGCCCATGCTGAGGCAGGTTCCAAGATTTTGCCGTATATCTACCAGTTCCGGCCCTGGATCATGGTGGTACCAGTGTTTGTGATTATTTTCTTCGGAATTTACTCTAACGAAGACAACTAACTAGACCTGGGCGGGTTTTTCAGATATGGTACGGGGGTAATCCCGTGATGCAGAACGTTCACTCGGGTCGTACTCGCAGCTATGCTGCTCGTGGGTCTGTCTACGCACTGCGTGCGTAGCCTCCCTCGCTCGGACCAAGCTGTCCAAGCAAGCTTGACAGCTTTCTCCTCACTCGGGTCTGTAGCTCAATGGTAGAGCAGTGGCCTTTTAAGCCATTGGTTGTGGGTTCGAGTCCCACCGGACCCACCACAAGTATGCCCTCAGAAAACTGATCGACTCAAGGGAGCCTGTCTACAGTATCCCTCCGGGATACGTCTCAAAAGTTTTCTGAGGGCATACTTGTGGTGTGAAAAGGGGACTCAAACCCGTGGGCGAAGCCGGCCCGGGAGGGCCGGCTAGCGTCCGAGCGGAAACCTCCGCACTTGTCGGTGCGGCAGCGAGGACGAGTCCTTTTCCGGGAGGGTTGGCTAGGACGTGAGCGGTATCCTCTGTGCGCGTCCCGCACCAGCGAAGGTCTTCCTCGTAGTGCTCCCGATTGAGTTTCAGGCAAAGTTGTTTGTTGTTTGCATCCCCTTGCCGTTCTCCTCTATACTGAACCTAGAACGTTTGAGCCTAAAGGGGGGAATGCCACACGCAACTATTGAGCAACATGTGCAGAAGCTGGACGAGCGCGTTGAGCGTCTGGAACGTCGTGTAGACGCTTCCTGGCATCGTCGTCTCCTTGCCTCCATTCGTGCTCTGACCCCTGGTGAGGTTTTGCATATGACTGGTTGGCTGCTTGTGACCGTCTCTGCTCTTTCCCTCTTTGCCACCAACGACAGCGCCGACACCAGCGTGCTGGTTTCCTGCGTCGGTCTGCTGGCCGGATTGTGGCTAGTATTTAGGGACTCTTCCTGGCCTCGCATCAGCCAGTCTACTCGTCATCTACTCCAAGAGGAGCGCAGTGCTCGTCGCATTCATGCTACTAGCCAGCACCAGCCGTTCTTTTCCTTTGCCAAAGAGGACACATCCTGGCAGGCTATGACTGGTTACTACCTAGTTCTAGCTGCTTCGCTCTTATTTGCTCTAGTGTATGCATGGTTGGTTCTCACCTATCTTCCTGAAGGTGCTTGGCAGCTATGGGGGGCATTGCTGGTGCCTACCGTGGGTCTGGCCTATTCCCTAGCTGGCTCTCATCGCTCACTACTGTACTTCTCCTTGGTCGCTGTCTTCTTGCTGCTGAGCTTCACCCAGGCTCCGCTCTTTGCCCTGGGATATCTTACCCTTCTGGCCCTAGCCTTCGTCGCGTGGGTCTGGATGAGCCGTGATTGGCCCTCTCTGCTTCTGGTAGTGGCAGGAAGTTACGCAGTACTTGCTCGCTGGGCACTCTATCCTGAAAGCTCCGCCACCATTTTGATGGTACTGCTGACTTCCCTCATCCTTTCGCTTGCCTTCGTACTTCCTTTTGCTCTGTTCCGCCGCGAGGCTGCGAATCGAGAGTTTGTCCGCCGGACCATATTTGGTAGCGTGGCGGCTTTCGTGCTGTTGCCCCTCCTACTACCTGGTAATCCTGTTTTCTCAGTAGCCTGGATGGAGTCAGCCGGCCTGTATCTGCTAGTACTTATTGCTTTGGGCCTCATTAGCCTTATGCGCTACGGACGCTATTCCTTTGCCAAGTACTACGGCATAGCGGCTTTGGGACTACTCATGCTGGTGGCGCTGCTGGCGGGCAATACCGGGCTTACTAGTATCCTCTGGTTTGCCGTAAGTATCATTGCCCTGGGACTGGGCTTCTCAGTAGGGAGCTACAGCGTACGTACCGTCGGGCTCTGCTTGCTCGGGCTTACGCTTCTCTATTATCTTTCCGCCATTTTCCCCTATCCTACTTTGGTTCCCGGTCCCTTCCTGCTCCAGCAGCGTATCTGGCTGGGGGCAATATTTGCGCTGTTCCTTCCGGTGCTTGGGTTCTGGTATCGCGACCTTCCGGCTGGTGAGCCTGAGACGGCCGAGCGAAGCTATATCATTGAGCTGCTCTATGTAGGGTCCTTCATGCTGCTGCTTGGCATCGGCTGGGTTGGCTTTCAGGCTCCGGCCCAGACTGTATTTTGGTTGGTAGTGGGAGGTGTGTACCTCCTGGCTGGGCGTATTCAGAAGCTGCAGGTGGTCCAGTCTTTGGCTATCGCTGGGATGCTTTCGGGACTGGGCAAATACTTCTTCTTTGACAGCCTTTCATTGCCAAGAGAGGATCGCATTGCCATGCTGGCTGGGTTCGCTGTGTTGGCGCTACTGGCGGGCGTGCATCTCATCAGACATGTTTCCAAACCTCATATTACCCGTAAGTCAGAAACCCTATGATCCCGCGCATTTCTGAAGTGCATGTCAGGTGGATAATCGCTGAGCTCATCGGTACTTTACTGCTAACTGTGACCATCGGGGTGACTGCTATTGGCGGCGAACTGTATCTAAACCTGTATCGTTCCCTGTATTCGCCACTACTTATTGGCCTGGTCATAACCGTTCTGGTCTATCTGTTCGGCTCGGTCAGTGGTGCTCATTTCAATCCTGCCGTGACCATCTCGCTTTGGGTGGTTCGGAAGATAAAGCACGAACAGCTGGTTATTTACGTTGTATCTCAAATCGTTGGTGCTTATGTAGGTCTGCGTCTAGTGAAGCTCTTACTGGGAACGGCACCTCAATTTTCAGGGGTGACTACCAGCGCGGCTATGCTGGCCGAGGCCATGGGAGCTTTTGTCCTGGTACTTGCTGTGACGTCGGTTGTGATAGGGAGGGTATCTGAATCGCTGAGCGGTTTGGTTATCGGACTGGCTCTGGTCATCGGCATCAGCATTGCCCTGATTCCCAGCGGCGGCGTATTGAACCCGGCGGTCGCCCTTAGCCTGGGTGCTATTCATTTTGTCTACTTGCTAGCTCCTATAGTTGGAGGCATCTGCGGCGCCGTGCTTGCAGTGGTGATTGGTGGATCAGAGGAAGAAAAAGCAAAGGTCTAGGGGTATAATGGCCAACCAGGAGATACTCAAGCGCGAGCAGCGCATCGAAGAGCTTGAGCTACAGGCTAGCAAAAAGCTGGAGTTCTTCCTGGCCGCTTCGCACCAGCTGAAGTCGCCCTTGGCCATCATTCAGTGGTGTCTGCAGACCGTCCTGGAGTCAAAGGAGGTAGTCGGCAAGGACCGTGAGCTGGTTCAGACCTCTATCGTGCAGGCTGAGGCCATGACTAGTCTGGTTACCGACATGCTGCATGTATTCAGGTTGTCAGACCGGCAGAACCGACGCCAGGAGTACGTGGCGGTGAATATGAACGGGCTCATTGACACGGTGCTGAAGGAATATGAGATGACGGCCAGCCAGAAGGGCATCCATCTGATCCGCGGGCCCATCGAGGTGCTGCCTACTATCTACGCCGACCAGGCCTATCTACGCCAGGCAGTCATCAATCTCATTACCAATGCCATCAAGTACTCAAGTGATGGCAGCTCGGTGACGGTCACGTCCCAGACTTCGGCTGACGGCTGGATCGAGGTGGCAGTAGAAGATCACGGCATCGGTATGACCGAGGCCGACCAGCAGCGTCTATTTAGTGAGTTTTTCCGCAGTGAAGAGGCCCGCCAGATCGCCCATGAAGGGACCGGATTGGGGCTGGTACTGGTGAAGCGGATCATTGAGGAGCTCGGCGGAGAAGTGAAGGTGAAGAGCGAGCTGCACAAAGGATCTACATTTACCCTTAGGCTGCCGGTCGGAAACAGCCCAGAATAAAGAACGACGCCCCCGGCCGAATGGCCGGAGGCGGTTGGCGAACGTGCGGAGAACGTCGAGGGGACGTTGCCAGCGAGGTCGCGGTGCACCGGGAGGTGCGAACCTGAAGTGGGCTTCTCGTGTATTTGAGTTCTGCTGGGCATTCCAGCTGTAGTCAAACAGAAAAGCGTCGTTGGTGCCAAGTCCTTTCAAGAATTGAAAGCTGGCGTGGTCTTGTTCAACCGAGAAGGTGAAGGGGACCATGCCGTGCGAAGAGTGGATCACGGCCTCTATGCAATACTGGGAGGAATAGAGCGACTGGGCCAAGGGGCGCGTCACATTGGCCAGACGCAAGCCCAAAAGGCAGTTGATGGTACGAGCCTCCTTCCAGGTTGGGCATTCCTCGATGCCGCCGTATCCCAGGCGCCACACGATATCTTGGCTGGCATGCAGCAGTATCATGAGAACGTTCCTGCCGGGGCGCTTAAGTCGAGAGAGATGGACCTTCATGTCCTGGGCGATCTCGTACACGACATTACCGCGGGGCCAACCGGAATCCATCGCTTCTTTCATTTCCATAGCTATGACATCGAGACCTTTGGTAAAGAGCAGGCCAGACAGCCAACCGAATTGGTACACTACGACGACTATGGACCATTGGCTGATGTCGGGTGTGAGCATTGCCACTCTGGCGGCACTGAGTCCCATGAGAAACGCCGTGAGTTGCATGAGTAGGCCGAGGACAATGGCGGATATCGGCTCCGGTGGGTGGGGCTTATAAAGCCTGTCCATAAGCAGAAGTGTGGGAACGCCGCTGGCTAGGGCTGCAAGGAATAAGACGAAGGGGTCTGTCTTACCCAGATACGTGACAAAACTCGTGCCGCATATCGCTATGGAAATCGCTACCGTGTATAGCACGGCCTTGCCGGTTACCTGGCCTGCAAACGAACAAACTGATCTGAACACAAGAGTACCTCTCTCAATCAAGATTGTGTCAAAGCGGCAACACTAACCGTTTTATACCACTACCGCTTCAGCAGGTCAATAAATACCTGGGTAGGGATCTGGACGTTGCCGAACTGCTTCATCCGCTTCTTACCCTTTTTCTGCTTCTCGAGCAGTTTGTTTTTTCGGGTAACGTCGCCGCCGTAGAGCTTGGCGGTCACGTCTTTGCGCACGGCTGAGATGGTCTCGCGGGCGATGATCTTGCCGCCAATGGTGGCCTGCAGGGCTACTTCAAAGTTATGGCGGGGAATGAGCTCCTTGAGCTTTTCCACAGTGGCCCGGCCGATACCTACCGAGCTTTCGCGGGGACAAACGCTGGAGAGGGCCTCCACGTCATTGCCGGCCACCATGATGTCCAGGCGGACCAGGTCGGCGGTCCGGTAGCCGATGATTTCGTAGCTCATTGAGGCGTAGCCGGCGCTGACTGACTTCAGGTGGTCGTAGTAGTTCACGACTATCTCGGAAAGCGGCACCTCGTAGCTCAGGACTACCCGCTCCTCGTCGAGGAACTGGGTCTCCTGGTAGACGCCGCGGCGCTGCTGGGTGAGATCCATGATGGAGCCCATGTAGTTCTTGGGAGTGACCACTTCCAGCTTGATCCAGGGCTCACGAGTTTCGCTGATCTGGGACTGATCGGGTAGTTCACTGGGATTGTGCACCTCGAGTTCCTTGCCGGCCGTGGTGACGATGCGATAGGCGACTGAGGGGACGGTGGCGATCACTTCGACGTCATACTCGCGGGCCAGCCGCTCAATGACAATCTCCATGTGCAGCATGCCAAGGAAGCCACAGCGGAAGCCAAATCCCAAGGCCTGGGAATGCTCGGGCACATAACTCAGTGAGGCGTCGTTTAGCTTCAGCTTGCCGATGGAGTCACGCAGCTCTGGATATTCGTCAGTATCAAGGGCGTAAAGCGAGGCGAAGACCATGGGGGTGACTACCCTGTAGCCGGGCAGTGCCTCGGGCAGCTCGCGTCCGTCACCGGTAATGGTGTCTCCGATACCGATATCGCTGACTTCCTTGAGTCCAGTGACGATGTAGCCGATCTCTCCTGTTTCCAGGCTGGCTGACTTGTTGCGGCTAGGTAGAAAATAGCCGACTTCCAAGGCCTCGGTGGTCTTATTCCCCTGGATCAGGCGCACCTTAGTGTCAGAGCGGAGGCTGCCATCCATGACTCTGACGTAGGCGACTACTCCACGGTAGGGATCATAGATACAGTCAAAAACCAGGGCTCGTAGTGGTTTCTCAGCTGGTAGTTCGGGTGCCGGGACATGTTTCACTACGGCGTCCAGGATGTCGGTGACGCCCAGGCCGGTCTTGCCAGAAGCGAAGATGATCTCGTCGGGGGAGCAGCCGATCAGCTTAATCAGTTCCTGGGCCCGTCGCTCAGGCTCGGCGTGGGGGAGGTCGATCTTGTTGATGACCGGGATGATGGTCAGTCCCTGCTCAATGGCCTGGTAGAGGGTGGAAAGGGTCTGGGCCTGGACGCCTTGGGATGCATCCACAAGTAATACGGCGCCTTCAACGGCCGCCAGAGAGCGGGAAACCTCATAGGAAAAGTCGACGTGGCCGGGGGTATCGATGAGGTTTAGGAGGTATTCCTGGCCTTCGGTGGAGTAATGCATCCGTACCGGCTGCAGCTTGATGGTGATGCCGCGCTCGCGCTCAAGGTCCATGGTGTCCAGGAGTTGTTCTTGCATGTCACGGTCTGCCACCGTGTGGGTGAGCTCGAGCATGCGGTCAGCCAGGGTGGATTTCCCGTGATCGACGTGGGCGATGATGCAGAAGTTTCGAATCGGGAGATTACTCATCAAAAGATTAAGGTGTAGAAGTGGGGATCTGACTGGCTGCGGCCTTCTTGGCAGCGTCTATCTGGGCCTGGACCTGTTTGTCAGCTTCTTTCTGAATGGCGTCTTTGGCTGCGTTTCCGGCCTGCTCCTTGGCCTGATCGGCCGAGTTTTGTACGCTTTGGCCGAGGTTCTGCTTGATCTGGTTCAGGAAGTCATCATTGGCGTTTACACCGTTGGTAGTGGGGACTACTAAGTTCAAATGGAATAGCCGGCTGTGCTTGACGATAGAGCCAAGCTGCAAGAGTATCAATCCTACTACAATGAGGTATGCTACCACGATGGCCGCCACCCAACTGCACCCCGCGTAGGGAGTGTGGTCTACCGGCCCCTCGACAAGACCTTGCTCTGCAGCCATGAAAGTTCCTCCTTATTTCTGATGCTACTATAGCCAAAATAGACTAACATTCCAACTCCTGCAGCCAAGAAGGTCTGTACAAGTAAGCCTAGGACCTTTTCGGTGCCAAATCCTGGCGTAAAGGTGTATGCGTAATCGACGGCATGAAGGGTAAGCCACGTTGCTCCTGCCAGTAGGATGGAGCCGACGCCAGAGACCAGAGTTATATGACTGAGAAGCTGGGTAGAGAGGTTGAGATGATTGCGCCGATGTAGGATTACCAGGTAGAGCACGCACTGGACACTGGCGATAAGGGTCTCACTGACCGCGAGCGTGGCAACCGTGGAGTGGAAGTAACGGATACCGATTATGCTGAGGACAATACCGCAGGCAGCACTTACTGAAGTAATGATCAGAGGAGTCTTGGTATCCTTGGTGGCGTAAAACACCCGGGCGAGAATAACTACCAGGGATGAAGGAATGATACCGATAATGAACCAGGTGAACGTGGCGATGGCGATGTCGGTAAGCTCCCAGTTGGTGTGGCCGATGCCTATGTATAGCCGGACAATCTGGGCCCGTAGGACTAAGCTCATAACCAAGGTGGGTAGGAGTAAAAAGAGGCTTACTCTAATGACTTTGGTTAGGAGGTGGCTCATCTCCTCCCACTTCTCACTAGCCACTTGGGTAGCCAGAGCGGGGAAGACGGCGGTAGCAAGCGAGTTGGCAATGATCACTGTAGGAGTGGTTTGCAAGTCATTCATACCACTGAAGATGGCAATCGAGCCGGCGGTAAGTCCGGAGGCCAGGCTGGTATAGACCAATAGGACAATCTGGTTCATGCCCTGGCTGAGGCTCCTGGGAACCATCAGGCGGGCTACCGTCTTTACTTCCTCGCTCAGGCGCAGGTCGATGCGGGGAATGAAGCCGATTCTCCAGGCTTCGACAAGCTGGATCAGGAAATGCCCGAAGGCGCCGACTACCACTAGTAGTACCAGGATCTTCACCCCATGCTGGTTGGCTAGGACGCCGCCTACTATGAGGGCGATATTGTAGACCAAAGGGGCCAGGGCGTAGCTGGTGAAGCGTCGGTAGCCGTTTAGCAGGGCTCCAATAATAAACGACCATGAGAAAAACAGGGCCTGGATGAGTAGTATCCGGCTTAGGAAGACCGTGTCTAGCTGGCGGGCGGCATCAAAGCCGTAGAACAGGTGACTGACCAGCCACGGCATGATGGCAGCCAGTATGCTGATAAGCACCAGGATGGCCAGGCTAGCCCAGCTGAAGATCTGGTTGGTAACCCGTCGGGCCTCACCCTCCTTTTGATTAGCGATAAGCTCTGATAGTACCGGAATCACGGCACTGGTGACTGCACCGATGATCAGAAGGTTCAGTATGAAGTCAGCAATCCGGAAGCTGGCGAAGTAGACATCGAGCTGGCCTTTGTCGATGAATCGGTAAAATACCAGGTTCCGCATCAAGCCGAGCCCGTTGCTGAGCAGTGCAGTAATCGCAAGCAACGTTGAAGCCTGGCGTACCGACTGGGACCGAAAGAGTGAGGGAAGGCCCATAGGCTAGGCCAGGGTTGTCTCGACCGGTGGCTTGTCCACCTTGGTACTGCTTTCCAAAATCTTAGTCAGTTCTTCGCCACCGATGGTTTCTTTTTCTAGGAGCTGCTCGGTAAGAATCTCCAGGGCGCTACGGTACTTGGCGAGTACTTCCTTGGCCTTGGCCTTAGCTTCCTCGATGATACGGGTTACCTCGAGATCGATCTTTTCGGCAGTAGCCTCGGAGTAATCCTTCTCCTCACCCATGCTGCGGCCCAGGAACATCTGACCCTGGCGCTCACCGTAGGTGCGCATACCCAGCTTCTCACTCATGCCGTATTCGGTGACCATGGCCCGGGCTGTGGCGGTGGCCCGCTGCAGGTCATTGGAAGCACCAGTGGTAGGCTCGTTGAAGTACTGGATCTCGGCCAGCAGACCGCCCAGCATCATGGCGAGCTCGTCTTGGAACTTGCTGCGGGAGGTGGTGTGGGTGTCTTCGCGGGGTAGGCTCCAGGTCAGACCGAGGGCATTACCCCGGCTGATGATGGACACCTTATGCACGTCATTGGTGTTGGGAAGTACATGTCCGACGATAGCATGACCGGCCTCGTGAACGGCGGTGATCTTCTTCTCTTTTTCAGTAAGTACTCGGCTTGGGCGCTCTGGGCCAACCAGAATCTTCTCCACGGCTTCGTGCAGAATCTCCTGGGTAATTTCCTTAAGGCCGCCCCGGGCAGTAAGAATAGCAGCCTCGTTCATGACATTCTTAAGGTCGGCAGGGGACAGTCCGGCGGTCTGTCCGGCGATATCGTCAAGTTTCACGTTGGCTGCGATAGGCTTGTGGGCCGAGTAGACTTTCAGTACCTCTAGGCGCTCGCCGCGAGTGGGCAAGTCGACGGTAACCCGGCGGTCAAAGCGTCCGGGACGCAGCAGAGCGGGGTCGAGTACGTCAGGGCGGTTAGTAGCTGCCATGACGATGACCCCCTGGTCGGTATCGAAGCCGTCCATCTCGACAAGAATCTGGTTCAAGGTCTGCTCACGCTCATCGTGTCCACCGCCCATACCAGAGCCGCGCTGGCGTCCGATGGCATCAAGCTCATCGATAAAGATGATACAAGGGCTGGTTTTCTTAGCCTTGGTAAAGAGGTCGCGGACGCGGGAGGCGCCTACACCCACAAACATCTCGACGAACTCTGAGGCTGAGATTGAGTAAAATGGTACGCCTGCCTCACCGGCGACTGCCTTGGCCAGCAAGGTCTTACCGGTTCCAGGAGGGCCTACCAAGAGTACTCCCTTGGGGATCTCGGCGCCGATGCTCCTAAATTTACCAGGATTGCGTAAGAACTCTACTTCTTCCATGAGTTCCATCTTTGCCTCCTTCAGGCCGGCGACGTCCTTGAAACGGATCTTGGACATATTGGCGATCTTGGCCTTGCTCTGGCCGAAACTCATGGCCTTCATGTTGGCACCGGCGGTGGCGCGGAACATGTAGATGATCAGGCCGACGATGATGAGGGCAGGTAGAAAGGTCTGCAGGAAGGCTAGGGCGATGGCGCTAGTGGAATCGTACTTTATGTCGATGCTGGTTTTATCAGAGGTAATGCCGTAATCCTTTAGGGAGTCGGCTGAGCGCACCGTCGACTTTTCCTGGCTGCCATCTTTAAGGTCGACTACCAGGTCGGTGTCGTTGTTTACGGTCACCTGTTTCACTTCGCCCTTGCCAACCTGGGTGGCCACCTGGGAGAGTGGGACCTCAGGGACAGTCTTGCGATTAGGGTTGTAGAAGTAGGAAAGGAGGGCGAGCGCGATAAGAATGCCGGCGATCCAATACAGGTTCCGGCCGCAGCCAGGAGTCTGCTCGGGCATCTGGGGCATCTTTAAGTTTGAGGGACGCTTGCCGGGCCGACGGGGTGGCTTTGGGCTTTGAGGGGTGGGTTTACCTTCAGCTTCCGGGTGAATACCCGACTGGTTTTCGTCCTGTGGTTCGGTGGTTGGCATGAACTATAAGGTTAGTCGGTAAGGTGGCTCACTTGACGCTCCGGCTGCAGTAGGGTAGTATTGCATCTGTAAGTGTCGTTCCGGAAGTTGTCGGTAGGCAGGGATGGCAGCATGCCAGCGTGCCCATGACAATTTCCAGTATGACAAAACCAGGCAAATTGTAAAGTCTGTTTTACATTTTTGTCTATTATTGTGTGACCCAAAGCGGGGTGGAGCAGCCCGGAAGCTCGTCTGGCTCATAACCAGAAGGTCGTTGGTTCAAATCCAACCCCCGCTACCAAAGAAAAAGAACCAACTTCGGTTGGTTCTTTTTCTTTGTCAGGAAGCTGGATTTGAACCGTGAGTTGGGTCGGAAGAACAGTAGTTCTTCCGTGGAGGAAGGTAGCCGCGAAGCGGCGTCAAGGAAACCGTGGGTTTCCTGAAACGAGCGAAGTGCCTGCCGGAGGCGGCCGAAGCACTGGCGCTTCTCGCGTAAGCAAGCGGAGCGCTGCAGACGAGAAAGCCGTGGAGCGTAGCGGAACCGTTTGTTCAATTCCCAACCCCCGCATTGCCAGGAGTCTTATTCTTTCGCCAGCGCCGTTGTCTCCCCCTCCAGATAATTTCTAATTCCCTTCGCCACCCCTTCCGCCAGCATGTCGTCATGCTTCTTGAACATCGATCTATCAATGGAATTGGTGATAAACCCTAGCTCGATAAGCGCTCCGGGAGTCTTGGGATCGATGGAATGGATGAACTTGCTGTAGTTGAATGCGTAGTACTGGGTCATATTGTCAGTGATGGTAGGATTGCGATACATGCCGGTGACTTCGCCGTAGGCTGCTTCGATACTGTCGCTGAGCGACTGGGCTTTGCTGTCTATACTGTCCCACTGTGAGGGGGCCACCTTGTACCCGTACACCGACGAATCGTCATTACCATCGGCATGAATGGCTATGAAGGCATTGGCGCAGTAGTCCTCGGGAATAGTGGCAGGTAATATGTCGACGGCAATATTCTCTGACTTGAGAAGGGCTGCCACCTTCTGAGCGATATTAAGGTTCACATCTACTTCATTTACTCCGGCGGCTGAGGCGCCGTAGTCCCATTGTAGCTTTGAGAGCTCATCGGGAAGTTGGTCGATCCGCCAGTGTCCGGCCTGGATGCCCACTTTCTTGGCGGCTCCGAGGGTTTCGGGACAAGTAGCGGGTATAGCCTCTGCATTGGCTAATGTAACAACCTTCTTAATTACGCTAGCAGTTGGTTGCGTGGCTAGTGCGTCGTGACGATAAGTAAACACATAGTATCCAGTGCCGCCCAGAGCGACTAACAGAATGGCGCTAGCTACGGTAGTGAAGAGAAGGACTCGCTGGCTGATGGAGGAAGAAATAGAGACTTTGACTAAGGATATATCAAGAAGCTGAGGGACCCATGAGGATGGTGGATAGAATACTAAGCTTCTCCTCGATCATTCGGAAGCGTTTTTCATCGTTACGATCTTTCTCTACAAGGAAGTCAAGGATCTTGTCGACTTTGTCTTCTAGCCTTTGCATGCGATCCTCCAGGGCATCGAGCCGTCTCTCGATTGCATCAAATCGCTTATTGATAGACTCAAAGATCCGGTCGTGCCTGATGAGCTCCTGTTCAGTCCCGCGCACTCGCACGTCTAATTCGACTACCTTTTCGGCAACGAATGAGGGCGCTGAGGAATGGGAAGGCTTGATGGACATGGGCTAAGTATATGACAGGCGATGGCGGCAGTGAACCTATTTCACAGTGGCACATATCGTACTAGCTGTAATATTCCTACCAGAGGGCCTTATAACAAGGAAACGTGTTCAAAGTTTCCAGTTTCCGTGTCGTAGATGCCGAAGCTGGGTTTTCCAAACCTGAAACCTGCCACTTCTCCCGGATTTGCGAGAAGGGATTCCCCAACCATTTCCTGGGCTGCCACATGGTTGTGGCCATGGAAGGCAGCGTCATAACGCCCAGAAAGCGCGGCGATACGGGCAACTTCGGGATAGTGGGTGATAAAGATCTTTTTGCCGCCTAATTCTATCTCGGCAAAGTCCTGCTCGGCGTATTCCATGGTGCCGTACTCAGCCGTCTTGCGATAGGTCTGCAGTTTGTCGCCGTCCACGTTTCCCCAGACACAGTGCCACTTGAGGCCTGATTCAGCTAAGAGGATGGCAGCTGGAGGCGCACACATGTCGCCAAGGTGTAGGCCTTCGGAAATGCCGCGGGCCTTGGTCAGCTCCAGGGCTTTCTTGATGTTTTCCATATTGTCGTGGGAGTCGGAGAGTATGGCGATGAGCATGACAGGCATTAGGTTTCTACTACCAGTATACTACATGGTCGGATGGGGGAGAACGTAGCGAAGGTAGTACACTGGGCCGCTCCTGAAATGTTCAAATGAGGGGGAATGGATGGCCTTCGCTGGTGCGCGACGTGACAGATGAGTCACTCTGGCCATAGCCGATTCTCCCGGATCAGCGTCTAATTCCCGCCCCTGCCACCAAAAAGAGAACCATCTAAAATAAATGGTTCTCTTTTTGGTGGCAGGGGCGGGAATTGAACCCGCGACCAAGAGCTTATGAGTCTCCTGCTCTACCCCTGAGCTACCCTGCCATGCGAGACTACCATATCAGATTTACACCTGGTTCTCAAGGTTGAGCGTAGTCGCCTGGATAGTCTGCCGAGGTCATTCATTCTGGCTCTGCTTACTGCTATACTGGCTGTATGCGTATTCTGTTAGCCACGGAGTCATTTCATCCGGTAGTCTCAGGCGTCTCGGTAGTCACCCAGCGATTGGGGGCTGCCTTGGCGGAGCGTGGTCACGAGGTTACCATCGTCGCTCCTTCGCTTGACCGTCGCTTCCGCCGGGAGACCCAGGATGGCTATACTGTTTACCGGCTACCTTCGCGCCGTCATCCCTTCAAGAAAGGGGCTCGCTTCGCCCCGTTCAGCTACCGCTACGTGAAGCGGGTGCTTGATGTGACGCAGCCCCAGGTGGTACACATCCAGGAGCCAGCTACCCTCTGTAGGCCGGTGGCCCGCCAGGCTTTCCGCCGGGGTATTCCAGTGATCGCCACTCAGCATTTTCTATTTGAGTTCCTGATGACCTTTCTGCCGCTACTCAAGAGCTGGCATCCGCTCATCCAGACCGTTACCGAGCGCAATATCCTTTCCTTTTACAAATGCTGCGATGTGGTGACAGTGCCGAGCCAAACGTTGAAGCGTTACCTTGAGGAACGGGATATTACCGTACCAGTAGTGGTCATAAGTAATGGCGTGGACACTACCCGGTTCGCCCCCCGTCAGCGGTCTACTGCCCTTTTACGTAAATACCGCCTCCCCAACGACAGGCCCCTGCTGGGCTATGTGGGACGTCTGGACCCTGAGAAAAATCTAGAGGTATTTCTAGAGGCGTTGGCTCTGGTCAAGGATGAGTATGATTTTCAGGCCGTAATGGTCGGAAGCGGCCAGGCCAGTCGCCATCTGCAGGCCAGGTCGCGTCAGATGGGGCTTTCACCGATGATTCGCTGGATCCGGCCGGTAGCCAACAAAGACAAAGCCTTGCCCCAGATCTTCAATCTTATGGATGTGTTTTGTATTCCCTCAGTGATCGAGACTGAGTCTTTGGTGACTATGGAAGCTATGTCCAGCGGTCTGCCGGTCCTGGCCGCTAACGAAGGGGCGCTGCCTGAGCTGGTTACCTCAGGGAAGAACGGCTACCTGGTGTCTGAGGATACCGCCGAGTCCTGGGCAACTTCTCTTCGTCGTATGCTTTCCAACCAGGAGGCTTTCAAGGCGATGGGCGAGGATAGCCGCAAGCGTATTGCCAAGCGAGACGTAGTGGATAGTGTCATCCAGTTTGAAGAGCTATACGCCAAGGTGGCATCAGGGGCTGATCACAAGGCTGAGGTCACCTAAGTTCTGTAGAAGATTGCGGTCGCCCTGGGTCAGGCGGCTTTTTTGCTGCGTTGTTATGAGGGTGGAGCCTGCCTGAAGCGGTGTAATAGTAAGAGCCACCAACGGGGAGACCTGGGCAAGGGTGGCAGCACTGGCCAGACTGCAGCTTACCTGGATTGACCCAAGTACCGGGTCAATCTTTTGGGTGAGTTGACTGGAGCAGATAGTTCCAGCCGATGTGACGTTGTCGATGTGCAGTATGGCGGGATCGTAGGAAAGTAAGGCGCTGGCCTGTTCAATGCGGCCGCCACCATTGTCGATGAGTAGACTGATAGAGGTCGCAGTACCTACCCGGATGCCTGCGGGACCTTTGCGGAGAAGAAGGCGGGCGCTACCGGCACGAACCGAGGGATCAAAGGAGAGGGATCGCTTGGCAACCAGGTTCTGCTCGACAGCATACGACCCGTATACACTTACGACTGCCACCATGATCAGGGTGATAAGAGCGGTTCCTTTCATCGGAGGCAGTTACGGGAAAGGGAAAGAGGGACCGTAGTAAGTAGGGAGACCGGGGCTTCTCCGCCCAGGGTGGCAATGGTTTTCCCAATGAGTACTTGAGAGCTTCCGGCGGCTATGACTGGCTGCCTGAAGTCGGTGCCAAGGTGTTCCTGCACATATCCTATGGTGTCGGCGGAGCCTAGCAGTACTCCATCAGTGGTAACCGGTGCATGCAGGGCCAGTATTCCCCGGTTATCTGCGAGAGCCAAGTTCCTGTTTCCAGGTGATAGTGATGAAAGATACTCGCTATCTATACGGCGGCCTATCAGCAGCCAGCCGGCCGGGCTCCCGTCTCCACTCACTATAGTGTGGCCGGCCACGAGAAACAGTCCAGTGTCACGGATACGGGCCAGCCCTGAAAAGGTATCCTGGACTTCTAAGCCGGGGAGCCAGGCCATATAATCGGCCAGGCTACCGTTCCAACTCTGTGCATTCGGAGTCGCTGCCACTATGATCCCCTTTGCATCGGTAATGATGGACAGTTGGAGCTGGTTAGTGCGGGCCGTACTCGTCATCCAGCTGGGTGTTGGAAGGAGGACTGTGGGATCCTGGGCCAGTCGGGCGACTACTGAGCTCAGGGCATCCCTATTGGCGCCGATGGCTTCAACGGTTGCGGTGAGGGTTGTGGAGGCGCGGTCTGTCTCTATCTCTTGGCAGTAGCGACCGGCCAGAATGGTTCCAGTAGGTATCGTAACAAGGATGAGTGCACAGAGCAGTAGCCAAACAACGGGAAGGCGAGAGGAGCGCAACAACAACAGAGCTAGACAACAGCCGGCAATGCCACCAAGACCGGCCATCCAGCCCCAGGAGGTCTCCCATACCAGCAGGGGAATGATCAAACCCGCCATCACGAGGACTCCGCTTATCACCGATCTCCAAAGGGGTCGCCAGGCCTGCACCGGTGTCATTATCACAAAGACCAGAGCAGCAAAAAGCAGGGAGCTGGTACCGGTCACCAGGTAGAAAATGGCCAGGTGAAGCTGGTATGCGGTCATTGCTGGCGTGGAGGACTAATTGGTGAACTTGATCGAAGTGATCATGCGGGCGAGGCGCTGGCCATCATCGGTGGTGGGAGGCTCTTCCTTGATCCAAAAGGCATAGACGGTGTCAGCATGCTGGACGAAATATTGGTATCCCGAAAGGGGATTATGGGAAGTAGGCTGTGCCAACCAGGCTGGCTGACCCATGAAGGTGCTTTGGTTGAGGGAATAATCGCTGGTCGGTGCATAGGTATTAGTGTTGCTGGCCATCCAGTCATCCAGCTTTGTGTGGGCCGGTACTACGGTCCGGGTTACCTTCAGGAGGTAGCCACTCTTACGTAGAAACCAGAGATTACTTCCCCCGGTGGTGTGTACCATGTTTGAGGTATTTTTGGGGTATTCCATGGTAATACCGAAGTCACTGTCAGTGGTGGTGGACCAGACGGTGCTGGCATAGGCCAGATCGGCAAATGACTCGGAGAAACTTTCGGCAATATCAGCTCCTGGAGAGGCGTTGATACTTGGGTCGGTACTGGCTCCGGCTACTTTGCCGGTTGCGGAGGGCTGCTTGGGTATGGTGCTGCCGGTCTTAAGTACGTTCCAGGTGAAGCCTCCCACGGCTACCACGATGGTCAGGCCGACAAGACGTACTACCAATCTACGGACAGGTACGGGACGTCGAGGGGACCGCTCCTTTTTTTCCTTCTTTACTCTCTTTTCAATGGGAGGCAGCTTGAGCTGGGTGACTACCGGTACCACGGGCTCCGGTTGCAATTCAGGAATGACGACTACAGGAGTCGGGGTCTCGATAGTTGCTTGGGGGGTTACCGGACGAGGCCTGATGTCTCGCAGGTGGAGTACTCCTGTGGGTCCTCCATGTATGAATACCTCACGCACCTGGCGCTGGTAGTCGGTAAGGCGCTCTTCTAGCTGGCTGAGCTGGCTGTTTTTCTCCTGGTTTTCAGCATGGAGAGAAGTGACTGCCTCGCGCAGCCTTTTCATTTCATCGGCAAGTCGTGAGCCCTCATCTTGTACTACGGGTTCATGAAGGCCGCCCTCTTCAACCTGGCGCTTGAGTAGGTCAAGCTCCTGGGAGGTCTGTCGAACAAGCTCGAGCTGTCGCTGTTGAAGGCGGCTGATCTGTTCGCTCAACGAATAACGGGGATCGCTGGTATCCATGTCTCCATGATACCATGCGGGTTCTTCCACTCTCAACCAATGAGTTCTTACTTCTTTTCTGCGTCAGGTGCGGCTTCCGCGGCTTTGGTAGGCTCGGCGGCAGGCTTGCCCTTTTCCTTGTCAGATTCTACAGGTTTGTTGAAGTCGGGTTTGAGTTGGCGGAGAATGTTCTCCTTGGCCTTCTGGAACTCCTCACGGTACTGCTCACGGCCCTTGGCGCCCTTCTCAGCCAATAGGTCTAGCTTTCCTTCAAGTGAGGCTAGTTCGCCTAGCTCCATCTCGAAGAGACGGTCCAGGGTCCGCTTGCGCCGGCGCTCGAGAAGGTATAGCCGATAGGTAAAGAAGACAATAGCAAGGGTGAGGCTCAGTACCGGTATCATGCCGATCATAAGGGCGGCAAGGCCGGTGGTATCTTTCTTCATGGAGCCAAGCTGTCCAAATGAGGAGAATACGTCACGAAGGGCTTGGATCACCGATCGTTTCTGGGAGGTGCTGGCAGCGTTGTCTTTTGAGGAGGCAGCCGTCGCAGCTGGGGTAGCAGTTGCCTTGGGGAGGTTTTGTACCGGCGCGGCGGTAGGGGCTACGGTGGGAGCAGGGGTGGTCTCTACCTTAGGCGTCTCGGCTGCCTTGGGGGCCTGGCTAACGACGGGAGTAGGTGTGGCCTTAGCAGGGGTGGGCGTGGCCTTTGTAGTGGTACTGCCGGCAGCAGGAGTGGCCGTAGCGGCAGGAGGAGGCGTCGCGGCAGCCGTTACGGTAATGCTGCGCCCGCTGCAGCCACCGGTGATGTCTGTACCGTGTCCGTCGTTAGCTAGTACCTGGCAGCCGCTCAATCCGAACGTGCCGCTTCCGGCAGCAATGGCCTTGAGGGTAATAGTGCCCACCAGTCCGGAGCCGGTCAGTCCGGCTGGGGCGCCGCAGGTGGCCGTGGCTGAGCCGCCGCTTGGGTTAGGTGTGGTAATGGGTAGGGTACAGACTGAGCCTGAGAAGCTACCGCTCGCACCGCTGAAGAGACCACTGTTATAGCTGAGTGTGGCGTCGAAGGAGTTGGCGCTGACGCCGCCAGTATTCACATTGATGCTTACCGTCACCGTGTCGCCGACAGCAACGCTGCTGGGGGCCGAGACTGACATGCTGGCCGCCGCCTCAGCCGTAGGAATGACGCCAGCTACCAGCGCTCCGAAGGCGAAGACCAGTGATAGGCTGAGGAAGAGAATTCTTTTGAGTATGGTGCGCATCAGAGCGATTGTCGAATGAGAAGGTCTTGCTTGGGTAGGGTTCCTTTGTAAAGCTGAGTGCCCTTGCCGTCATTGGCGAGTATCTGGGCGGTATCGTTCTGAAGGCTGAACGAGGTTGACCCTACGTTGTGACTGGTGATGTTTATCAGCAGTATTGACGAATCGCCGGTAAAGCCTGGCGAAGGGGCGCCGCAGGAGATACGTATCTCCCCCTTTATGTTATCAAAGGCGTTGCCAGTATAAAAGGAGCAGAAGGAAGCTGCTGTCGTCATGTTGGTCACTTGTAGATAGCGGGTATCAAAGTGAAGGGTGGCACTAATGGCGTTGATAGCCCTTTTTCCAGTCTTTACATGCAGCTCGAGAGGAAATGCGGTGCCTACATTTGCTTGGCTGGGCATGACAAAATAAAAGCCGGCTTCGCCGCTCGGCGTGAAGGAGGCGGGTAGTGAGAGGATGGTTGGTGTGGCAAGTATCCCGATGATGGCCAGAGTCACCCAAAAGAGTAGGCGCCTGCGTCTTCCCCAGGAACGATAAGCTAGGAGAAAAGTCCGGTACCCGTTGCGGAGACTGGTGAGTAGAGCCCTCATATTAGCGTGTGAAGTAGAACATCATAATAGAGAAGTCGACGAGGTTGACTCTGGTGTCACTGTTGATATCGGCGACACGGTGGTTGGTCTGCCAGTGGAATAGTAGTATTGAGAAGTCGACCAGGTTGGTCCTTCCATCGCAGTTAAGGTCTCCGTGTGAGATGTCGCAGGCGGGAGGGGGGTTGTCCGATGTCTGATTAGTAACGACAGTGAAGCTCAGGGTGTTACTGGCGATGCTTTGGTTTCCACCGCTGTCCTGGGCACTGGCATACAAACGGTACTCCCCAGCCTGGTAGGTAGCTGTCTCAACCGATGAGAGGGTATAGGACCAGTCACCCTGGCCGTTGCTGCTAGTGGAATAGCTGCGCAGAGGTGACTCGGTAAAGATATTGATCTGCGAGTTAGGCTTGGCGGCTCCTGAGACTTTAAGAGTGTCGCCTGGCTGTATCTGGCTCTTATCCAGCTCTAAGGTAGGGGAGAGGAGGATGCCGTTGACTGTGGTAACAGTCCCCCCAACCAGGTCTAACTGAAGGGTGGCTTGGGCCGTGGTTCGGTTTGCAGTATCGCTACCGGCTATGGCGAACGTATGTGTGCCGGGACTTAATCCGGTAATGGAGAACAGAAAGGATCCGGCTATGTCAGCGGCAGCAGTGCCGATGACAGTACCATTCTCGGTGAGATTGACGAAGGTACCAGGTGAGGTGAAACCGGTGAAGCTTACGGCGCTGAGTGGGGACTTGAACGTGGCTGACACCTGCACATAGCCCCCTCCTTGGGTGGGGATGACCGTGGACTGGTTACGGATCGTCAGTCCACTGGAGCTGTCGGAAACCGAGATGATGACACTAGTATCGGCGCCGTCCAGAGGGTTCTGGGCTGTCATACCTGAGATCTCAATGCTGGTACCGGGAAGGAGAGCCAGGTTTGTGATCTTGGCTCTGTTTCCCTCCACTTGGAAGGTCGGGGTGCCAAAGCCTCCTGTCACGCTGGAGGCGGGTGTGACATTGGTGTAATTGATGAAGGTTATGATGATCCAGTCACTGGGGGTGATCTGCTGCGAGCTGATAGGGAGCGTGAAGTCTACTGTGTGGCTCACACCAACGCGGTTGACTATGTTGCTGCTGATCAGGTCCTTAGGATAGTCGAGTGTGCCTACGGCGTGGGTGGGCTGCGTTGGCAGCATCATCAAAACAAGGGCAAGCGAAATGATCGTGCCCGAGAAACGACGTAGATAAGAAAAAGGACCCCTCCTTTGCGCCACCTCAATCCCTCGTGAGGTTGTTGATTATTCGTCGAACCTTCTTGCGCTGGGTAATCAGTAGAAGTAGGACTACTATGACTCCAAGACATATCCAGACAAGTAGAAGCGGGAAGATGATGAAGCTGGTGGTGGCGGTCAGAGGTACCTTTGACTGACCATAGTTAGCGACAAGAGTAGCAGTGTACTTGCCGACGTAGCCGCTGTCTTCCCAAATAGTGTTTACTGAACGACTACCGCCTGGAAGGGCGTTTGCCTCAGTAAGAGGAAGCTCTTTGACCTTGCGACCGAAGATATCGGTAATGACAATGGTTCCAGAGGGAGCCACGTGCACGTTACCAGTATTGGTGGACCTTAGATTGAAGGCAATGGGACCATGCTGATAATAGGAGTCGTCAGTTTTGAAAGAATCGAGGCTGAGCTGTTCAGTAATATTTCCTGAGACACGTAGCAGGATCAAGCTGTTTAGCTGGGTGATTACCGAGGCACCACCACCGACGACTGCATCACCGGCAAGGCGGACCTGTACTGATGCGTAGTGTCCTCCGGGCTCACCTGACTTAGGAATGCGGATACTGATGTTGATAACCTTCTGCTGGCCGGCGGGTACGGTAAAGCTGCTAGGCTCAACAGTCATCCACTTTGCTAGGGAATAGGTCGTCTTAGGAGCTTTGGGGTCTTCCACAAGGTCGATACCTCCCTGGTCCCCAGCTGCTTTAAAGTCCTCAACCTTGGTCTGATAGGTCGCATCGCTTGAACCGCTGTTGGTGACTTTTAGATTCTCATTGACCGTGTCACCTGGGTTTCCGAACAGTTCAAACTTAGGCGGGCTGACCGTCAGGGTGTCTGCATGTGCGATACCCACTGATAGTGGTGCAACGAGCAGTAGGGTGCTGAATAGTAGGGAAACGACGACTCCCAAGCGGGTAGTGTTCATGGCGGTAAGTGCGGGGTGTGTGGTAGTACGAAACTTTATCTGCTCTATTATCAACAGATTTTTTAACGACATGCAAGTCGCTTTAGCTTTTCTGAGCCAATTACTGGCATCCTACCTTCTTATGGTTTGATCTTCTGGTAGTCGATATGTACCGTGCCTAAATGAAATATTCCGCTGTCATTAGAATGGTTTGGAAGTTTGATCATCCATTCAATTTGACCTTTTGCAGACGGCTGGACGTTAGAAAGATCGAACTGCTTGCTAAAGCTGTGCCAGCCGTTCTCTATGCGCTGACGGGGCGAGCTGGTAATGAGGAGGCTTACGCCATTGAGCGAGGTTAGGCTCTCTAGAGGGACATAGCTACCGTCCTTAAGCCCTAGATCGCGGGCAATGATAGTATCTGCTGCCAACGTAGATGCAGAAGGATGCGAGGCTAATGCTGATTTGAGGTCTTGGAATTCCGGATTTCGCTGGAAGAACTGGTATTGGCCGGTAATGGTATCTGTCCAGTTGAGATCTTTTAGGAGAGGGTGGGAGACAAGGGCTAAATCATGGTAACCGTTTGGCAACTTTACTTCTAAGTACGCAACCTCGCTCCCATCTCCACGGTATTGGAAATTTACCAACGTTTCCTTGCGATACTCTTGAGATCCACTGGTGAAATAAGCAAGTCCCGTGGTGACGTCTTGATGAGGGACGCCTGCCAGCTGCTTTTCATTCTCAGTAGTTGGCCCTGAGAAGTGATTTGTGGTCTTGGGGCAGCCAAATACATGATTGCGCAAGTATGAGCACGGCTGGGGAACCCATGCTGAGATGACCAGCACTAGGAGGAATGCACCGCCTATTCCAACCGTAAGCTTGTCCTTAGTAGAGCGCGTCCACTTCATAGATGATCTTACCGCTATAGGTGTCTGCTGGCTGCACTGCATTTATACCAAAAGCGTAGGATACGTAAATAGTCACTTCTGTTCGATCAGCAGTAGTAGAAGTGGCCACAGCATGTTTAGTAGTTGAAATCGGGCCGAACTTTGCACTTGCACTAGACCAGCCACTTACCCGGGTGTCACTGGTATTTGCTGCAATCCAACCGCTATTACTGTTGGCACTGGTTCCTGAGGGGGTGGCCCAGTTCTGGGGAGTGGACCAGGTGGCGTCGACGGCTCCGAAAGGGCTTATCTGGTTGTCAGGGTTTGAGCCGCTAATTGGTTCATTTAGATACGCATAGACCGTATAGCCACGCGGGGCATTGGTTGTGATCTGTAGTTTGTGGGCAGCGTACTGCACGTTTCCTGGCGACATATTTCCGAAAGGGAATTCGGTACCCGATCCTGCAACGGTCGTCGTTACTCCGTTATGTGTCTGGCTGACCGGTACGCTGGATATTTGAAAGCTGAAGGAAGGATCCTCGGTAATGACATAGGTAGTCTCACCGCTGTCGATGTGCGTGTGGCTATCATCTGAAAATGTCGTGATAGCTACATAGCAGGTGTCACTTAGATTGATGGTACCTGAGTTACAGTCAGCTATGTGCGGATTGGTGATGTTCTGCAAGTCAACTGAAGCACTCGAAGAAGCGGTAACTTCAGCCGGAGTGTCGCGCCCAATGTAAATAAGTCCGTCACCGGCACTAGCGGTATTCAGGCTCCAGCCACTTCCTAGTCCACTGACTGTGCCTAGGGTTGCGCTTGAAAGGCTGAGGTGGGACGGCTTTGTGGTGCCGGCTGACACCGTGGAGAACTGGAAGGCGACACGCTGAATATCGCTGGTGGTGGCTGTGGTGAAGGTGATGACATGGTGTACGCCGGTCGCAGCGGCCTGGTAATCGCTCAGTGTATCGGCTTGGCTGGTCACACTTCCTGCAAAAGCAGTTTGTATCCCAAAAGTCGTTACGAGAGCAATGATTGTTACTAGTCGAGCGGCTCTAATACATAAGGAGTGCAGGGTATTCATACCCATTAGTATACAGCATTAGAGTACAAAAGAACGCCCCCGAAGGGGCGTCCGTTTGCTCTGAGACCGATCCTAGGTTAGTAGGAAGCGACGACGTTGTAAACTGTGGTACCAGTGTACTGGTCGGAAGGCTCGAAGGCGTTAGACTGTACCTTGAAGCTTACGTAGGTAGCGACGGTACCGTTGTCAGGACTGGTGGCAATCATGACCTTCTTACCGATGCTAGAACCGACGTATGGTGGTGCCCAGACGTTAGCGGAGCTGAAGCCGCTTACGTTGGCATTGCTGCTGCGAATACCGAGCCAAGCCGTATCAACGTTCCTGGTGGTACCGTCAGGACCGTTAGGATAGGTTCCAGCGCTCCAAACAGCTGATGCATTTGATCCGCCATCTTCAGCCCAACCGGTTCCAACGGTTCCTCCATCGAAGGGATCGATGTTGTTGGCCGAGTAGGTACCGACCATCAGGTCTGTAGCTGGGGCCGAACCATTGAACTTATTGTAAACGGTGTAACCGTTGTTCGCGTTAGTCAGAACTTTTAGGTCCTGAGTGGCAACCTTGGCTGATCCCAGGGCTACGTTTCCGAAAGGAATGGTAGTAGCGGTGGTGGTGACCGAAGTGGCGCCAGCATTGGCGTCAGACGTGGTTCCGCTGTTCACACCAGCAACCGTGAAGGTAAGAACTGGATCGATGGTGGCTGTCACCGTGATGGTGTTGATAACCGTGTAGGTGGCAGTACCGTTGTCGACAACAGTTGAGTTGTCAGATGCGTAGGTGGTAATACGTACCCAGCAGGTCTCCGAGTTGGTAACGGAGTCACAAGGGGTGCTAGCCGAAACGGTGTTGCTGTGGACGTTCGCTGTAGCGAAGCTCAGGACAGGGCTTCCTGAAAGCGTGCCGGTGTCGGTGGTAGCCGTGTAGATAAGAGTACCGGTGGTAGTCTTATCGAGGGTCCAGTTGCTTGTGTCGCCAGTACCGCCGATGGTAACTGCTGACTTGGTAGCGGAACCGTTGGCGAAGTTATCAGGAACAGTAGCATCGGTGGATGCGTTCTGGCGGAAGTCGAACTTCACTCTGCCAAGCGGGGTGGTGGAACCTGGCTTGAAGGCGATGGTATAGGTAACAGAAGTCTGGTTCGAAGTAACGTCTGAAAGAGTAACAGTTGAAGTGTTCAACTGTCCGGCAGCCTGGGCGATACCTGCCATACCAAGGCCAGTCATGGCCAGGGTAGTGGAAAGCATCAAGGCCCCACTTACTACTTTACGTAAGGATGCAGTCATAAATCCCTCATTTAAACTGATGATGTAATAAAAATGTTGAAGCCACACGATTCGTGTATCTCAGAATCGAGTAAATTGTTAAGATTCAATCCTTTATAGGGTGCCTCGTAATTTACATTACAATACCATTAAACGGGTTAGGCGGATGGCTTGTCAACTATTTTTGGGGCAGCTCCAACCAGGATAGTGACTATGTCATTTTTAATGCGAAGAATACCGCTTTCTATAGCCATGTTCTCTTCTTTTTCAGAGTGGACCTGTAATTCACCTTTACCTAGTTCAGCGAACATAGGAGTGTGGCCAGGTAGTAGTCCGAGCATGGTTTCTTTGCCTGGCGCCAGGATATAGTCAGCCGTTCCTTCGAAGAGGATCTCGTCCGGGTTGATGATTTTTACGGTCAACTTTGGTTTTTCGTCAGCCATGTCGTTGCATTTTGATTAAGCGCACTGGTTCGGCTGTCCAGTCGACTTCGAGTTGAGCATTCATTGGCTGTCTTATTGAAGCGAGACGAGGGAGAATGGAAGTCGAACTAGTGAGCTTTCGCCTTCCATCGTTCCTCCGCCATCTCAATCTTCCCAATCAGTCCGAACATGTCGTCGGTAAGTTCGTCTAAGACGCCCGAGAGTATCTTCTCTACGCCAAGGACTGTGTCTTCAAGCTTAACGTATTGTCCGGGGATGTTGGTGAACTTTTCAGCCGTAAAGAAGGGCTGGGAGAGGAACTTGAGCAGCTTTTTAGCTCGGCCCACCGTGATCTTCTCGGCCTCAGAAAGCTCATCGACACCAAGAATGGCGATGATGTTTTGCAGCGATCGGTAGCGCTCAAGCACCTTCAGAGTCTCCTGTAGTACCATGTAGTGTTTTTCCCCCAACGTGGTCCGGTCTACCGATGAGGAGCAGGCCAGGATATCCATAGCCGGGAAGATCTTCTGCTGGGCGATCTTACGGGAAAGCACTACTGTGGAGTCCAGGTGGGAGAAGATGGCCTGTACGGCGGGGTCTGAGAAGTCATCGGCAGGCACATAAATGGCCTGGACCGAGGTGATAGAGGCCGTCTTATTTGAGACGATGCGCTCCTGCACCTCCCCCATCTCTGAGGCCAAGGTTGACTGGTAACCGGTTTCAGAAGGGATGCGTCCCAGCACGGTAGATACTTCCATTCCTGCTTGAATGAAGCGGAAAATGTTGTCGATGAAGAGTAGCACGTCGTTGCCGGTGGTGTCGCGGAAGTATTCGGAGATAGTGACGCCGGTAAGCGGGGTCCGGAAGCGCATGGCGGGGGACTCGTTCATTTGCCCTAGTACGATAGCCACCTTTGGCAGCACGTCACTGTCCCTTAGGGTCAGGTAGAGCTCGTTTCCCTCACGGGTGCGCTCACCGACGCCGCACATCACCGACTGGGTGCCGTGCTCCACCGTAGTATTGTGGATGATCTCGGTCACCAGCTGGGTCTTGCCAACACCGGCACCTCCGAAGAAGCCGATCTTTCCTCCTTTTAGGAAGGGCGTAACGAAGTCCAGGGCCTTGATGCCGGTCTCGATAATGTCATGGGTGGTCTGCAGCTCGGTGTAGACGGGACTGGGACGGTGGATGGGCCGGCGCTCCTTGGTCTCGATGGGGCCGTTCTCATCTACCGGCTGGCCGAAGACGTTCACTACTCGTCCCAACAACTCTTTACCGACGCCGATGTTTAGAACGTCGCCGCTGTTCTCTACCAGGAGACCGATGGAAAGGCCCTGGCTGGGGCCCATGGCCAGGCAGCGGACGGTGCTACCCTCAAGGTGCTCAAAAACTTCCAGGATGAGGCGCTCCTCGTTCTGGACGTAGAGGGCGTTGTAGATCTCGGGCAGTTCGCGGGGGAAATGCACGTCCACTACAGCGCCATGGACGTTGGTGATCTTACCGCGCTGGAGGGTGGTAGGGTCGGGGGTGGGCATATGCCACTAGTATATCATTCGAGTCCCCTATCATACATGGTCCGATTTTCCACTAGCTCTTCTTGCTAATAATACTTCCAGTTTCCTTGAGCAAGGTAGTTCATATATCCTGGGCTACAGCTCGTAGTGGTTTTCCATTGAAATACGTCAGTCTTTACGCTGTAGCGAGTGCACCTCTGACTAAGGTCGAGCGCTCTGGTTAGCGTGTGAATGATGTTCGTAACAAAAAATATGCCAATGATAAGAAATCCTAGTGCGATCACTAGTCTTTCGGCCTTAAAAGCCAGGCGTCGGAAAAGCTGGATGAGTACGTACCCGTAGATCAGGGAGGCTCCGATTGAGTACATCGCGACAACTATCTGAAAACCGACCGTTGTGCCGTCAGAAAACGCCATTATCAGGATGAGGAAGACAAGACTAGGAATAGCAGCCACGATGCTGAGTGGAAGAGGAGATGCGGCGCACTGAAAACGTGTCTTGAGGGGTTGGGTTGTTGGATTTGAGAGAGTCATACCTTTGAAGGTTCAGTGGGCTATTGTTTTTTGTGCTCTCCCAGATACTTTGAAACGGCCACCGAGAAGTTGGCCAGGAAAATGTAGAAAGGATAGGCTAGGAGGATGGGGTCGAGCTCGCCAACCGAGATGATGGCCAGGATTCCGGCCAATGACACGATCAACCACATGGGATAGGTCTCCGTCGAGGGGTCCTCGTAGGTCTTCATTACCGTAAGGCTGGCGGCGATGGCGTCGATACCCATGGTGATGAGCAGGGCGAAGACGGCTTCCTTGGTGAAATACCAGATGACCAGGCCGATGCCTGCGGCAATGAGGGCATTAAGGTCCCGTCTGACCAGGCCGCCCGCGCCGTATTTGAGGGAGAGTAGGAAGACCAGTAGCGCTCCCAGGCCGTCCAGTGCACTAAACCAGAGTGAGCTAGTGGCGCCTTCTGACAATTGGGCGAAGAAGGCGATACCCACCAATATGCTCCAAATGAGCCAGGAGGCGCGCTCGGGCTTGGCCTTTTTGTGGAGGATATCAAGAATATAGGGATAATAGCTCCCGGCCGCCAATACTCCTGCGATAAGTCCGATTACTTCAAGCATGGGCTTACTATAGCGGTATGTGGGTTATATTTCGACTCTGAATACTTCGGCATTGACTGCTTCGGTGATCTCTCCTGGAGAGTAAAGGGATTTGGCTGCCTCAAGTATGCCTCCGTGGGTGGTGATCAGTACGGTTTTGCCAGAGTGCTCGTTCTTGGCGAAATCAATGAACCCCCGTACCCGTACCCTCACATCCTCGGCAGATTCTCCCCCGAACGCCCGGTAGTCGTAGGCGGAAGAGGTGTCTTTTATGCGGATGTCGGGATCACCGGTCTCGGCGGCGATCTCGTCCCAGGTCATGCCTCCAAGCCTGCCGTAGCTCAGCTCCTTCAGGTCGTCTCGCGTCGAGATGGGCAGCCCGAGATTTCCATTAAGTATCTCGGCAGTCTGTAGGGCCCGCTTCATGGGGGAGGATAGTATCTCATCAATGCCGGCCGGCAGTGCCTGGGCGGCAGCTTGAACTTGGGCGATGCCGACTTCGTTCAGTGGTCCGTCCACCTCCTGGCCATAAGCGATCCCTTGCTTGTTGCCATCGGTCTGGCCATGTCTGATGAAGAGTAGGGCGGTCATATTTTATTCTTATTGAGTGTAAGATTTCGTAGTGAGCATCCCCGTCCCTACAGATCGACTTAGCGTACAACGAAGTTGTACTTATGCATGACTCCTATGGCGCGCGGAGAGCTGTGGGGAGAGGGGAAGCGAACTTACCATAGGGCACTTCCCGCAAACACTTCCCCGATCTTCTTATCAATCATCTTCCGCCGTGCCTTGTTGTATTCCATCCTGAGATCACCAAGCAGGGCGTTGGCATTGTCTGAGGCGGTCTTCATGCCGATCATCTGGGAGCTGTTTTGGGCCAGGCGGGCGTCCATGATCTGCTGCTGGAACAGAGCGTTTCGCAGGGTCTTGCTCACTCCTTCGATAAGCTGGTCGATGTGGGGTTCGTACAGGTAGCGTCCTTCTTTTACCGGTTCTTCTTTTTTACCCTCTTTTCCATTCTCGGCTTGCTCCTTGGTCTCCTCGACCTTTGCGTCCTTCTTGGTATCGGTCGCGACCGAAACGGCTAGGGGCGCTACTACCGAAAGGACCACCACTTCGCGGGTGGCGGTATTGATAAAGCGGGAGTAAGCGAGGGTCACCTGGTCATAGTAGTCGAAGCTGCTGGTCAGGCGACTAAGGTCTTCGACGCCGAAGGTATCCGGTACGGTGTAGGGGTAGACTTTCAGCTCCTTAAACTTGTGGCCCTGGAAGTATTCCTGGCCTTTTTTACCGACTATGAAGAAGTCGGCATCCTTCTGCTCTACGAGCAGCTTCTCAACCTTCTGGTAGATCTCGATGTTGTAGCGTCCGGTTAGACCCTGGTTTGAGGTGACGATAATGACGGCGCGGCGGTCGACGCCTCCAGAGGGCTTGCGCTTTTTCAGCTTGGTCATATCCTCTGACTGCATGGCGTTGCGCTGGGACATGAGCTCTTGCAACAGATCAGAGGCCGTCTCAACGAAGGGGCGGCTTTTCATCACCTGGGTACGCAGGCGCATCATGCGCTGGGTGGCGATTTGCTGGAGGGCGTTGGTGAACTCACCCACCGAACCTACCACGATCATCTGTTCCTTGGTTTCGTTGAGGGTAGGCATGGCCTAGGCTTTGGGTTCTTCCTTCTTCTCTTCCGTGGCCGGTGTCTCGGCAGCGGGTTCCGCCGGTTTGGCGGCTTCTTCAGCAGGCTTTTTGACGGGAGCTTCCTCTGTGGGGGTCGGCTCGGCAGCGGGCTCCGGAGCCGGCTCAGGTTTGACTTCTACAGCAGGTGGCTCTTCCTTTTTCTCCTCTACTGGTTCTGCTGGTTTCGACTCTTCAGTCGGAGGGGGCTCTGTTTTGGCGTCCTCAGGCTTTGTCTCGGCAGCCGGCTCTTCTTTCTTCTCTTCTGCGACAGGCGCCTCTGCGACTGGCTCGGCAGGCTTGGTCTCCTCCTTCTTTTCCTCGGCGGGCGCCTCCCCTTCCTTAGGTGCTTCTGTCTTGGCGTCCTCAGGCTTTGTCTCACCTTCGGCCGGCTTCTTTTCGCCTTCTGCGGGGGCTGCTCCTGGCTGGCTGGGGTCGGGGACTATGGGCATTGGCTTCTCCTCGGCCGGCTTCTCACCGATCAGCCATTTGGCACCTATCACGGGGGACTGGGCCACGTAGTCCTGGACAATCTTCATGATCAGGGGTTCCAGCACCGCAATGTCCTTCTCGACCGGGGCCTTTTCCTTGAACTCAGGGTAAGAGCCCTTGCGGTAGAACTCGACGAGCTCGACCTTGATCTTGCGTACGTCCACCACTTCGATGTTGTCAGCTTTGCCGGCGGTGATGATGTAGAGAAGTAATATCTTTTCGTCATTACTCATATTGAACCGGTAGTCCTGGGCCAGGGTCTCCAGGATGCGCTTGCCACGCTTGATCTCACGCTCGGTGTCCTCACTGATTTCAGTGTTTAGGGTCTCGAAGGACTTCACTTCCTGGTAGCGGGCCATTTGTGTGGAAGCCAGCTCGCCGACTTTTCGTAGGCAGGGGGGTTGTACGCTACCACCGATACGTGACACCGAGGCCCCAGAGTTTACGGCCGGGAAGATGCCTTCATGCATCAGATTCAGGTCAAGGTAGATATGGCCGTCGGTGATCGACATCAGGTTGGTGACGATGTACTCAGAGAGGTCGCCGTTCTGGGTCTCAGCCATGGGGAAGCCGGTAAGCGAGCCTCCCTTAAGATCTTCAGATAGTCGGGCAGTACGCTCCAACAGTCGGGAGTGCAGGTAGAAGATGTCGCCGGGATAGGCGTCGCGGCCAGGGGAGCGCTTCAGGAGCAGTGACATCTGGCGGTAGGCCTTGGCATGCTTGGAAAGGTCGTCGTAGATGATCAGGGCGTCCTGGCCCCCGTACATGAAGTACTCGCCGATGGCGCAGCCTGCATAGGGCGCGATGTAGTTCAGGGAAGGTGGATCGTCCGAGCTGCCAACTACCATGCAGGTGTATTCCATGGCGCCACCGGCACGGAGCAGCTCCTCCAGCTCGCGGACCTTGGCCTTCTGGGCGCCGACTGCGACGTAGATACAGGTGATACCGCGGCCTTTCTGGTTCAGGATAAGGCTGGCAATGAGGCGGGTCTTGCCTGACTTTCTATCTCCGATGATTAGCTCGCGCTGTCCTTTGCCTATGGGAATGGTGGCGTCCACTACCAATATGCCGGTCTCAAGCTGGTTTACCACCGGTTGGCGTTTGGCGACTCCAGGAGCTAACCGTTCTACTTGCTGATAGGTCGAACTACGGATGGCACCGCGGCCGTCGATGGGGATACCCATAGGGTTCACTACCCGTCCGAGCAGCTGCTCGCCGGACTGGATCCTCAGTACTGATCCGGTGGACCTCACCACGTTTCCCTGGCGGATTTTTAAGTATTCTCCTAATACCACTGCCTCGATAAGGGTGGTGCTAATACCGAGAATAAGGGCTTGGGTGATACTTTCGCCAGTATCGATGTCCACCACTTCCTCGATACGGGCCGAGGGTAGTCCCTTGATCTTTACCACTCCGTCACCGACGTAGACCACCTCGCCGATCTCGGTGACCACCGGCTTCATGCGGGTGTCCGGCAACGACTCGGCCAACTGTTGGGCGAGCTGCTTGACGGTGGAAGATTCGGGCGGAGTCTGGGTCTTTGGCATGAAGGCTATTGTTTGGACATTTGCTTCCAATCGGAGCGGAACTGGGTGAAGCGAGTGCGCAGGCTGTAGTCGGTGATGTAGTTTCCGTAGCGGACGATGACACCGCCGATAAGAGTAGGGTCGACGGTCACTTCAAGGGCCACAGGACGGCCCAGCTGGGTGGAGAGGGTGGAGACCATTTGGTGTAGGTCCTTATCCTTGAACTCTATGGCCACAGTGATCTTAATAACTCTGATGGCCTCGGCCCGTCGCTGCATGGCGTGGAGAAAGTCTGGAAAATGCTTGCTGTCGAAGAACTCCAGGTCACCGGAATCAAGGATTTCCAGCAGCTTCATACGTAGTTCCTCTGACTGCACCTGCTCCATTACCTTTTTGACGTACCCTACCTTTTCCCTGAGCGTCTTAGGGGTCTGCTCCAGCATCAGTTCCATCTCACCCTGGTTGACAGTCTCAAGCAGGGAAACTAGGGACAGGTGAAGCTTGTCTATCTGGTCTGCCAAATAGAACTTCTGCAATACTTGGTTGGCGGCCAGACTGTAATCGAGGCTCATGCCGGGTTCTTAGTGTCGTCACTTTCAGCCTTCAATTCCTTGAGCGCTTCCATAACCAGGGTCTTTTGTCCGGCGTAGCCGATGCCGCTCGGTAATACCTTCTTAGCTACCGAAAGAACTAGGTTCATAAGGTCGTCTTCTACTTCGCGCTGGCGGGACTTCATATATTCCTCTGCCTTGGCCTTGGCTTCCTCCTCAAACTTCTTGGACTTGGTCTTGGCGGCGGCAAGTGCCTTCTTGCTCTGCTCGGTAAGTGCAGCGATCTTGTCCTCGTATTCCTTCCTGATGTCGGCGATCTCTTTGTCGGAGTCGGTATCGGCTGCCTTGACCTGTTTCTCGACCTCTTTCAGTTTGGCCTCACTCTCCTCGGTGAGCTTTTTAAGAGTCTCCTCGTGGGCAGTTTTAAGAGCGGCTACCTCGGCAGCAGCCTTCTTTTCTGCCTTGTGCCTTCGGGACGTAAACAAGAGCTCAACCAGGGAGATGAGAAAGACCGAGAGAGTGATGCTGGCGCCGATGGCGAAGAGGAACAGCTCGCGCATAGAAGTGGTGGGTTAGCTTAGGATCATCAAGGCGGCAAACAGGGCGAGAAGCGCCACGGCCGCGCTGATAATCAGACCTATATACATATTCAATTGTACCTTGCCTTTGGCCATCGGATTACGGCCTATGGCCTCCAGGCCTCGTCCGGACATAATGCCGATGCCGATTGCAGACCCTAGGAGCCCGAATCCAGCTGCGATTCCCGCGGCCATATTTTTTAGGAATTGCTGGGTGCCTCCGCTGGCGCTGGCTCCGGCTTTGCCGCTGAGTACGCTTTGCAGGGCCTCGCCGATGCTTCGTACCAGATTCTTGCCGTCACTCTTGACTTTGAAGGTATTGCTGATGCCGCTGATGCTGCCGCCCACGGCAGTGATGGCAGTACCGTCGCTCTGGTAGAGGATCTTAGTCTGACCCTTCCAGATACCTGAGGTGAACGGAGTAGCGATGCTGGGGGTGACCGATCCGGTGGAGTCACTGAGCGTGGCTGATCCGGTAAAGTTAGTGAGGATGTTACCTGAATAATCCTTGGCCGTAACTGTGACAACAAAGGCGGTGCCGGCGGCCTGGTCGGCGATCTTGTCAAAGACCAGTACCCCACCATCCTGGGGATGGATGGCTACGGTAGCGTCAGTGGTTTTATCTATGGTGGCGCCGGTATCGAGCTGTACCTGACTGGCCTTTACGGTCACTGTGCCATTGCCGGGCTTGAGGCTGGCGGTGAGGTCGGTGGTGCTGGCAGTCTGGTAGCTAAGCTGGCCGATATCGCCCGTAGTAGTCCAGTTATAGGTGATGTCGGTGATGGAGTTGTTGTACTTGTCGAAGGCCTGGGCGGTGATGATCTGCTTACTTCCGGCGGGTATGCTGACAAACTTCGGGGTAATATAGACCCGGTCAAGCTTGCCGGCGTCAGGGCGCGGGTCAGGCGGCTGAGTGCCGTTGCCTGAGCCAGTACTGTCGCTGGGGGTAGGGGTGGGGGTAACGTCGTTTGAGCCCCCAGGCGACGAACTGGTGCCGTTGCCGAACTGGCCGTTGCCGGGATCGCCACCCTCGGTGACGCCGCTGGTCTCGTTGACGACGGTGATGCTTGCTAGGGCGCCAATGCCTCCGACTTCCGCTCGAACCGTATTCGCGTAGGTCCCTGATACGTCACCGGCGGTGAAGACCCCGTTCTGGTCAATGGTGCCACCGCCGGCAGCGACGCTCCAACTGGGAGAGGGGAGGTTTACCGGATTTTTGAATGAGTCATATCCGTTTACTATGTACTGCTGGGCAGCGCCCTTGGGGATGATGCTGGTAAGCGGCGTGATCTCCAGTCCGGCTAAGGCGCCAGGAAGGGCGTTTGCATAGATGGTGAGCTGGGCGCCGCTGATGCCTGAGACCTGGGCGGTGACCGAGTAGGTGCCGATCTTATTTCCTAGTACCACTGAATTGAGGATGAGTCCGTCCGATCCAGAGCTTACCGTGGCACTACCTGCCGCCTGGCCGCTGGCTCCTGCCGGGTAGCCTGCTACCTGGAAATTGACGTTGACATTGGGGACAGGGTTGCCGTACTGGTCGATGACCTTGGCCACGATGCTGCGGGACAGGGATGACCCCACTACGCCGGTCTGTCCGTTGCCGCTTACCAGGCCTAGGGTGGTGAAGTTGGTATTCGGTCCTACCGTAAACGTGTCTGATCTGACGTTGCGGATACCGTAAGAGGCCGTAATAGCGTCGTTTACCATTGATTTGGTAATGGTGACTAGGGCCGTCCACTGTCCATTACTAAAGGCACTGGTATGGGTAGGGGTAATACTCCCACTACTGTCGGATAGGTAAACCGAATCATTGAAGGTGGTGACCAAATTCCCATTACTATCCAGGGCACTGACCGTGATATTGAAGGGGACGCCGGCTACCTTGTCATCACCCTGGGTGAAGCCTGAGTCGATGGCTAAGTGGTCAAGGCTGCCAGTAGCATGGACGTGCTGGAGGGTTCCGATCAGGGCGCCGCTCAAGGACATGAAAAGAAGGGCTATAAAAGCATAGCCAAGAACTACCTTCCTCAGGAGAAGACGTAAAAACTTCGAGGAGGGCGACATACATGTAGTATCTCACGACAGGGCAGAAAGACTCAACTAGGGTATGAAAAAAGTGACCGATTGCTCGGTCACTTTTCCTTCTGGTTCGAGTTATTCGTAGCGTAATGCCTCAACCGGGTTCATCCTAGCTGCGCGTACTGCTGGCCAGTAGCCTGCCAACATGCCGACGATGGTGGTAGTGGCAATGGTTACCATGATTAGCCATGGCTGTATGCCTAGCACGCTCAACGGGATTCCCTGTGAGGAGAGTTGGCTGCCGGCAAAGTGACTGACTGCTAAGGAGGCGGCATAGGCAATCGCACAGCCGAATAGTCCGCCCCAGAAGCCTAGTAGGGCGGCCTCAAAGGTGAAGAGACGTCGCACTGCGGCTCGGGTAGCTCCGCAGGCTCGCATGACGCCGATTTCGCGGGTGCGCTCTAAGGTGGCCATGATCATAGTATTGATCACGCCAATGGCGGCTACGAAGAGGGAGATGCCGCCAATGGCTCCGAAGACGATGCTGATCATCTTGAAGATCTGCATGATCTGGTCAATCATTTCTTGAGCGGTAGCAGCCCCGAGCCCCATTTTCTTTACTGCCGCTGCGACGCCGGCCACATTTTCTACGCTATCTACCTTTAGTACGAGCGAAGAGTAGCCTTGCTGATCGAACTGACTCATCGAAGTCAGCGTGTACTCAGGTGCGGGCTGTGAGCACTGTCCCATGGTCTTGCCGCAGTCGACCGGTGCTTGTTCCTTCTGTTGCCACTGCCACTGGGTCATCAGCTTCTTGGCGTAGCTCAGGGGAATGAAGTCCTCACGGTCATAGACGCCTGCCGCCAGGACGCCGACCACCGTGATGGTCTGGTGACCTTGATGGTTCTTAATGGTGTTGTAATAGTCTTCATTGGCCTGCTTGCTATTGTTCTGACCGGGGTCCTGGGTAGGAGGAAGGGGAACATTCTTGTCATCACCTACGTACCCTTGGGTGGTGAAGTTCAGGGTCTGGCCAACAGCGGCTGCAGCCTGGTCCTTGGCGTATCCCATCTTGATAAGGGTTTCCTGACTGATTAGGATGCTATTGTCGTCGTCCGGCGTAAGGTTTCTTCCGGCTACGATGGGACGTTCGGTCAGTGGGCTGGGCTGGTAAGCGATGGTATCGCTATTGGAGAGGTTGAGCTTTTTGCCGCTGGCGTCGGTGATGGAGGATTGCTTCATAACCCAAGCGCTGAGCTGGGCGTAGCCACCGCTAACGTGGGGGATGGCGTTTACCTTGGTCAGTATGGCATCGGTAAGCTTTGCGGTATCGCCACCACCACCAGAATTGCCGCTGAATACGCTGTCAGAGCTGATGTCGGTATTTCCACTGACGGCGACCTGGGTTAGGGCGCCAGCGCTTTCAATTTGGCTGATGGCAGCGTCTTTGGCACCGAAGATGATAGTAAGCATCAGAACTACGGATGTAGCCCCGATCATGACTGCGATAATGGTCAGGATGGTCCGGGCCTTCTGACGCCAGATGTTTTTTAAGCCGAAGCGAATGTAGTCTATGAATTTCATCGTGATTCTCTTACTTTGCCGTCTTGGATGGAGATGACCCGGCTGGCCTGCTTGGCGATATTCGGGTCGTGGGTAATCACAATGAGGGTGATGCCCTGTTTGTTGAGTCCTTTGAGAAGCTGCATGATCTCATCCCCCTTTTGAGAGTCGAGGTTTCCGGTAGGCTCGTCGGCGATGATGATGCTGGTCTGGTTGGACAATGCCCGGGCGATAGCCACGCGTTGGCGCTGGCCTCCGGAAAGCTGGTTAGGATAATGTCTCAGCCGATCGGCCAGGCCCACTGCCTCTAGACACTCTTTGGCTCGTTGGGTGCGGGCCTTGCTACCGGTCTTGGCCAGGACCAGGGGAAGCATGACGTTTTCCAGGGCGTTGTAGCTGGCCTGCAGGTTGAAGGACTGGAAGACGAATCCGATATGTTTGTTCCGGTAGAAGGAGAGCTTCTTGTCGCCGACTTTGGAGAGGTCCTCACCGTCAATCTGAACAGTGCCCTCGTTGGGGGTGTCCAGGCCGCCGATGATGTTGGCCAGGGTAGACTTACCCGAGCCAGAAGGTCCGACGATAGCCAGGAACTCACCGCTTTTGACCTCGAGATTCACTTTATCCAGGGCGTTCACCACCTCGTCACCTAGTTTATAGGTGCGGCTAACGCCCTTTAACTCAATGATGGCTGTATCCATGGGAAGGCTACTAATTTGTACCACCGTAGCACGCCAGCTCTACCACTCAGAATGCTCTAAGAAAACGTATGAGGCAGTTACTGGCTCTCATGAGTAGTTATCTACTTGATCAGTTAAACTGGGACCTATGCGTGCAAAGGAAGACGAGGCAGCCTAATCCTATGGCAGCCAGAACAAGAATGGGGGTGTTGAGGAGGTTGCCGATGAGTCTGTCTGATCCGCCACTTAGAACAAAGAGTGCGGCGGCGAGGAGGGGGAGATTGAGAAGGCCGTAGAGGTAAAGCCCCCATCTTTTATTGGTGGCCAGACCATAGCCGGTTCCGATGAGGAATACTCCTCCCAGCAGATTGAGCAGGCTGTCCTGAGCCGCAAAGCTGTCTCCGTCAAGGAGGCTGCTTATGGTACTGAAGACAGCGAAGACGATTACAAGTATTCCGACCAGAAAAACCAAGCTGGCGATCAGTCCGGTAAACTTTTGTGGTGTCATGATTGGCGTGAAGCGAATAGAAGCTAAGTATAGTTGCCGCTACCGGGGCTGAGCAATGGCTTAGGAGTAGTTCTTGCCGGGATTGGTCATCAGAATATCGTGGGGATGACTTTCGGTGAGTGAGGCGGCGGTAATCTGGACGAAACGGGCGTTCGCTACAAGCGTTGGCAGGTCCTTGGCGCCTACGTAGTACATGCCTGAGCGGATGCCCCCGATGGCCTGGTCGATCTGCGACTTCAGACTCCCCTTGCAGGGGATGAGGCCTTCGACTCCCTCAGCCACTAGTACCGCATCGTTCTTATAGGTCTTACCGTGGAATTCACTTTCGGACTTGATGGCGGCCCCCTTTTCCATGGCGGCAATAGAGCCCATGCCCCGGTACTGCTTGAAAGCGTACTGTATGGTGTCAGGATCGATGATGCTCTGGAAGCGGCTGGGCACCTGATCTTTCTCCAACATGACCAGCTCACCGGGCGACTCGTCTACAGCGGCGAAGAACGAACCCATCATCAGGCTAGAAGCCCCGAGAGCCAAGGCTTTAGCCATGTCGCCGGAAAGTTTCAGGCCGCCGTCAGCAATGACCGGCACGTCACCGTGCTCCTTGGCGGCTCGGATAGTTTCTTGTAGGGCAGTGACCTGAGGTACTCCCATGCCTGAGATGACCCTAGTGCTGCAGATGGAGCCGGGCCCCATGCCTACCCTCAGGGCGTCGGCCCCGGCCTCAAGCAGGGCGACAGCCGCTTCGTAGGTGGCGATACTCCCGGCGATGACCTGGAGCTTCGGGTGGTCCTTTTTGATCTTTTTAATGGTGTCGATGGTGAACTGGGTGTGCCCGTGGGCGCTGTCCAGCACAATGGCTTCGACGCCAGCAGCCAGCAGGGCTTCCAGACGGGGCTCGTAGCCAGGGCTGGATCCCACAGCGGCTGCGGCCAGGACTCCTGCCTTCTTTACTGCTTTCACCTCGGCGGCCTGCTGGTCAACGGTGAGATTGCGGTGGATGACGCCGCCGCCACCCAGATGCCCCAGGGCGATGGCCATGCCGGACTCGGTCACCGTATCCATGGGGGAGGAGATGAAGGGGATTTCCAGGGAAATGTCCCGGGTCAGGCGGGTGGAGAGATCTATGTCGTCGCGCTGGAAATCAGTGTAGCCGGGGAGTAGGAGGATGTCGTCGAAGGTGAGGGCCTGGGGATAACTCATGAGGCGGGTCTTAGACGGGTTTTGTCCAGATTGAACCCTGCTGAGACCTTTGTCAAATCCTAAGAGACACCAAGCAGGGGCAGCAGTCCGTCTAGGTTGTCTAAGATACTCTCAGCAGGCACAGGGTGTCGTCACCGTCGAAGAAGATGATCTTCTTGATCAAGACCGAGCCTTACCGCTGTCCCATCCAGCCAAGCCACACATAAAGAGAGGCAATCGAGTTGCTGTTATCTAGCGCGAGAGAAGTAGAGAAGTTTTGCTGGGCAACCTTGGGGTCATGCATGGCCTGGGCCATGAGAAGGACATCCTGCCAGCCGCCATAGGGGGCACCGTTTAGTTCTTGGGTGAGCGCACCTAGATCCCTGCCGATGAGATTGTTCTTCTGTAGGTACAGTGAAGCGCCGTTCAAAGGGAGGTAGAGAATACCATGTTTGGCCTCAGGCATGGGACTGAACCAGGTTTCGAAGCTTGCTTTCCCTGACCAGAGAAGGGAAACCGTCTGGTGATTATAACCGGCAGGAAACGGGTGGTGGGGATTGGCGTTAAAGTAATAGGTCTCGGCGGCTGTGCGCTCTTGGTTGTACAGATCTTTACCTAACTTCTCGAGATGGGGGTTGTGCGAGGTTTCCCCCCACAGTATAATCCCGTACCAGGCGTTCATGGCTTCTGAAACAGATTCCTGGTTGTTTCCGTCTGAGAAAGATGTTAGTCCGTCTGCCCAGCTGTGTCCGGCGTACATATCAACGACACGGAGATAGGGAAGTGAGCTGTCACCGTGACGATCATTGGCAATGTCGGCGGCAATAGCATTAACGGCGGGGGCATAGTCTTTGGTAAATTGGCTGTCATAGCGTCCTAATATGGCGCTGGCATACAGAAAATATCCGTAATGGAATTGGTGGTCATTGAAGTTTTCGCTGCCAAATTCCGGTGTAACGGCGACGAGTCCTTTGATAGTCGGATCGTAATAAAAATAAGTGGTACTTTCTCCTGGGGAGTAGGTTAGCCAGTTGGTCAACTGGTGAGAAAGGGCCTGTTTGTAGGCTTCAGCGGTCGGGCTCTGGGCTTTTTCGGCAATATCTAGGAGAGTTGCCAAACGGTACAGCTCCTTAGCACCGTTATAGGAGGTACTAGCTGGCGTGGTGTCGTTGGTGAGGCCTTCCTGGAGGAACTGTTCTAAGGTGATGCGATTAAAGAATCCGTCCGTCCTGGGTAGAGGAGTTGATGTTACTAAGTCCTCGTCCGAATAGGTGAGGCTAAGGTCATTTCCCTCAAGTAGACGGGCAGTACCAAGTAGAGTGGTGTATGTGCCGAGCGAAGGCCGGGCCAAGGTGTCCGCGGTTTGCTGGTGAGGAAGAAGAAGGAACAGAGTGGGCTTGGAGTCGGAAGTCCCCCAACCAAGGTGGACGGTAGAGGCGGTTCCACTTTGGAATCCAGCCTGGGTGCTGGTGATAGGTGAAGCGGCTGTGCGGTCAATGGTCTCCTGAAGGTTGGGGGCCGGAGTACCGTTGGGAAAAGCTGCCACGGTAAGCTTGCTGCCCGACGTGAGGGTCAATCGATTCTTGACGAGGGTGGTGCTCACGCTGGGACTATAGATGGCGTAGGTCTGGTCACGGATAGTGAAAGTGGTAGCGGTGCGCCCATCGGAAAGCCTCCGCTGGGTGGCGGTATCTGTGGGCAACAAGACTGTGGCCTGGCTATAGAGAGTGAAATATTCGAAAGGGCTGCCCTCAACCAAATGGGAGTCGGCAATGCTTTGACCGCTGGTAGTAAGCGCAGTAATTGTGACTGAAAGATCGTCATAAGCGGTCACCTCACTCTTGGCCAGGGCAGTATCGGGAAAAGTAATCTGGATATCTGGCTGCAAGGGCGTGACAATGCTGTCGGCACTTATCTGGACAAGGGGTACGCCTGTCTTTATGCCATCTTTTGAAAGGTTGTAGGTAAAAGGAGTACTGAAAAGAGTCTGTGGCCAGGTTCCAGTTAGTGCGCTTACCCACCACGTATTTGTGGGTACGGGCTTACGGGCTAGTTCTGGAGAGAGGTTTAAGGGTCCGATTTTGGTTGAAGGTGCTCCGTCGAAGCGGATGCTGGCCTTACTTCCGGCGAAGGTGTCAGCACTCAGTACTGGTTGTAGCACCTCCGTGCGGTGGCTTCGCACCCAAAAGAAGGCACCAGTGCCAACGGCACAGATGAGTATGAGGCCGATCCAGGCGCCTGCGCGCTGCAGTTTTACAGGAGGTGTAGCTGCTGGAGGAAGGGGGAGAAGGTCTCCCATGCGGGGTTGCTAATGAATAGTGATACGCTGGCTGGCATGCCGGGAATGAGCCGGTCGCGTTCAGGGCTGTCCTCAATGCTTACGTAGACACTTACGACTCCGTTGACGCTGTCGTATTGGGGGAAGATGGTGGAAATACTGCCTTTGAAGGTGGTATTGGCTACGCTAATGCTAACTGGCATGCCGATCTGCAACTTGAGGAGATCCTCCGGGCTGATCACGAGGTTAGCCTTAACGAAGATGTTCTGGTTATCAATGATCTCAGCGAGCTCGCTTTGAGGCTTGGTGAAACCGTTCTTGCTCACGGTGATGCTTTGGATAATGCCAGCTTGATTGGCGGTGTCAGTTTCTATGCTACCCTTGCCGTCATCAACCTTGGCAATGACTGTATCGGGTTGAACGACCTGGCCGATGTGTACGGGAATCTCTTTCACAATACCACCGGCGGTGGTGCCGACTGGAATAATATTTGCGGATACCTCTGCCTTGGTGGAAGTAATGAATGAGCGCTTCTGCAGCTTCTGACTGGCGGCATAGGCGGTCACTCCGCTCAAGGCAGCTAGAAAGACAACGATGATGATAAATGTCTTAAACAGTTGTTTCATACGTAGGGAGGGTTAGGGAGACGGGTTGGTCTTTGCTGTGGGAAATACTTCGACTGGGCAGAGTCTCGATGATGAGTCTTCCTAGAATACATACATTCAAGAAGGTCCAGGTGACTGAAATAAACAAGGCTACTGATGGCGTATTAATGAGGAGTGCCAATGAGGCCGCCGTGACCATTACGACTGCGCAGCACACTTGGTTTAACACGGTGTGGAAACCAGCCCGCTTACTTCCGCCTGCCTTATTGGTAACCTGCCAGGAGTGCTGCTTGTTCAACAGTACATTCCACATAGCTTTGATATAGATGGGGAAGGTAGCCATTGAAAGTGCAATAACCTGCCAACGTACCCGTCCTTTGACGTGATAAATGAGAATGAACTGCGCCAAGAAATACGGAAGAAAATGGATGAGCCAAGATGAGGACTGGGCATGAATGGGGATGATGTCGAAGAACAGGTATAGAACAGGTAGTAGGATAAGAATGGCGACCGCCAGACCAGTGAAGTAATAGGTGGTAGTAAGGAGGTACTGGATTTTCTGGTCAGTGGTTAGTTTGCCCTTCATGAGTAGTGGGTTGGCTCGGAAGAATATCTCGAAACCACCAGCGGCCCAACGAAGCTGTTGTTTCAGGTAAGCTTCAGCGGTTTCGGGGGCCTTGCCGATAGCTAGTACCTTGGGTAAGAATACCGATTGCCATCCCTTCTGATGGAGGAGATAAGAGGTCCAGATATCTTCAGAATTTGATCGATAGACACCGCCTACGCTACCTAGAGCCTTACGAGAAAAAACGGCGTTGGTACCTACCCAGAAGACTGAGTTAAATCGGTTCTTACCGGGACAGATTAGGGAATAAAAGAGATCCTGGGTCTCGGCAGAGCCAGTGGCGATGTAGCCGTTCAGGTTTTCATAATGCTGGGGGGTTTGGACGAAGGCAAGGTTCTTGTTCCAGAAGAACGGCATTGTTTCCTCTAGGAATGTGGGAGAGGGTACGTGATCGGCGTCAAAGATGGCGACATACTCCCCGTCCGTGTAGGTAAGAGCATAGTTTAAGTTCCCTGCCTTAGCATGTTCATGACTGGGGCGGCTGATGTAATAGACACCAAGCTCTTGAGCAAGGGACTCGATAGCGGGTGAATGTCCGTCATCCAGGATGTAGGTAAGGTGAAGAATGGACATGTCTCGGGCAGCTGTAACCGTTTTTCGCACTACGTCGATGGCCTCGCCGTAGACAGTTACGAAGACGTCAATGGTGGGTATCTGTGAGGCGTGAGCGGGGAGACTAAGTAAACGCTCACGTTCAGCTTCATACCTGTGCTGATCTGGATGATGATTGATTCCGGCAAGAATGGTCCACCAGGAGCCGATGAGCTGGAACATGCTGATAGTTTCGGCCAGCAGGAGGAGTAGGTAGGGTATGAGGTCACCACCATTGGCTGGATTTAAGAGGAAGCCGGCATAGAACATGGCAGCCAAAATAGCCACTCCGATAATGGAAAGAGTGCTCACTTGGATGTGATGATGGTCGGCTGCAGTTCCCATGTGGATGCTAGCTATTCAGAGGTATAGCGCGACCTCATGGCGAGGTCGAAATGCTAGAGACATCCTAGCAGGGAATAAGTGATTTGTCAATCTGGTAGACTCTTATTTTGAATTGTTGCACGGATAAGAAGTGGCTACTGGTAGTGGAGTACGTACAAAGCCTGGTGGGTATGGCACGAATGGCGGGGTAGAGGCCAGAGGGAGTCGTTTACTCTCTAACGCGAACTTTTCCGACCTGCCCCCGGCAGGTCATAGCGGGACTCTCCTCCCTCGCCCCATATACAGAGAAAAGAGCTCCAGCAAGCTGAAACTCTTTTCTCTGGTAGGCCATCCGGGACGAAGTTCGCACCCTGGCGGCCAGGTTGGAGCATGACTTTCCAAAGTGGGAGACTATCGTCGCCAAGGTAGGCGGCGGCCAGGTCCAGTTGAACTTGTTCTAGCATTCTAAATGCTCCAAAGTGGTGCGCTTTGTGAAGCCCACTGCCAGTCGTACGGACCTGGCGATGGGTTCGGAAAGGGCTCCACGCTAACCGGTCTCAACGGTGCAGAAGTTCCGCTCGGAGTACTCGCCTAGGAGCCTGTGCCAGTACGGGTCGTCCACCGTGATTGCCATGAGTCCATCGACTGCGTTCAGCTCGATGTCCTTATAGGGCAGGCCGCAGAGCGCCGCCATCTTGCAGAGCATGTCGAAGGGGTCGCTCTTGTCGCCGAACCGGCCCTTTATGGCTGTCATGCCGCTGCAGATCCGCCCAAGGTTTGTTAGCGCCTCCGGACTCCACTTGAATGGATCGGGCGTCGGTACGAAGACGGCGCAGACGACGCCGAGCTCGTCCGTCTCAAGTCTCACGGTTACGTGCTCCTCGAGCCTCCGGTGAGGATCTGGCCTGCCGTCGGGACTGAAGACGATTGCTGTCGCATTTGTATTCATTACAATGCCTCCTGCAGCCGTTATACCAGGAGAAGGGGAATAGTCAATCCGGCTATGGCACTAGCTCAATGTCCGGGCACACAAAAACAGACCTTTCGGCCTGTCTTCTCACTGCAAGCAGTGTTGCGTCAGTGCAATTTATGGTAGCGCCAGCGGGAGTCGTTTACTCGCTATCGCGAACATTCCGACCTGCCGCAGGCAGGTCAAAGAGGGACTCGACTCCCTCACCCCATATACAGAGAAAAGAGCTCCAGCAAGCTGAAACTCTTTTCTCTGGTAGCGCCAGCGGGAGTCGAACCCGCGATCTCTTGGATGAGAACCAAGTGTCCTGGACCACTAGACGATGGCGCCCTGAGTGAGCAGCTGGCTGCAACCGAAGGTTGGAAGCCTGGTGCGAACGAGGTAGCCAATACCGCGAAGCGGTATGGCGCCGCATTCGCGGAGCTCACAGTTCCTAACGACAATACCAGATTACTGGAACATTGTCGATAGCCAACGGCTACTCCCAATCCTTTAAACTCTCCTGATACGCGTCTATAGCCAACCTGCCCGCTCCATAGATCCCGGCCTCCTCACCTAGCTTCGCGGCTATAACCTTGCAGGGGGCCGGATCCTGTAAGTAGTGATCCAGGTCACGGCTGCCGACGCCTCCCACGATGATGGTATCGCAGTGGTATTCGCCGTAGATTGCCTGTATGCACTGGATGAAGAAATAAGAGATTGCGTGCCAGACCTCCTTTGAGTCCTGATCGCCGGTTCTGACTGCTTCTGATTCGTGAGCTAGTTCAATCTGTAGGCGTTCCTGAAGATTGCGGCCACCAATGAAGGATTCGACGCTACCGCGACCTGACTTACTCGGAAACACGTCAGAGGGGTCAACGCTGATGCGTCCGACTTCCTGGCCAATGTCCTGGGGATGGGGTCGTACAATTCCCCTGCGCATAACGGCGCCTCCGATTCCGGTACCGATAGTGATCATGACAGCGCTGGATAGCTCCTGAGCCGCTCCCAGCCACACCTCGCCAATGAGGGCGCAGCGGGCATCATTGTCCATGGCAAAGACGGTATCAGGGAAGCGCTCCGCCAGACGGTCTACTAGGGGGAAATTACTGAGGGAGGGGATGTTGGTGCACAATGCAGTGGAATGCCGGTCGGAGCTCAAGGTACCAGCAATACCTATGCCTACGGCTGTGGCTGGGTGTGCCTCGATGGTCTCCACTAGTGCCTGCATGAACGCCTCTGCGTCTGCCGGGGTGTGGTAACGACCAGAGGTAAGTAGCTTGCCCTCTTCGGAGACGAGGCCCCAAGCGACTTTGCTGCCGCCAATGTCGAAGCCGAGATAACTCTTGTCGGTATTAGTGTTCATTGCGTAGTTGAGCCCCCTCCGCTGTTAGGAATTGCATTAGTTCGTCTTGGGCCTCCTTCAGCTTCTCCTGTGAACGTGCCTCTAGGTTCATGCGCATAAGTGGCTCACCGTTTGAGAGGCGCAGATTCAGTCTCCAGTCAGGATACTCTGCGCTGATGCCGTCGGCCAGGTCCTGCTTGGCGTCTGAGTATTTGGTAGTGGCCTTCTTGATGATCTCCTTGCCCATGTCGGTGGTGAAGTTCAGTTCGCCGCTGATAGGGTAATGCTCGAGGTAATAGTCGAGCAGATCGGAGACCGTGCCGCCTCCCTTGATGTGCTTGCCGAAGATTTTTAAGGCAGTCAGGAAGGTGAGCATACCGTTGTCACAGTACCAGAAGTCCTTGAAATAGAAATGACCGCTGGTCTCGGCGCCAAAAACGGCGTCAAACTCGCGCATGGTGCGCTTGAAGAAACCGTGTCCGGTCAGGCTGTATTCGGTCTTTCCACCGGCCTCTTTGGCGGCGTCAATGTTGGCCCAGGCCAGACGTCGCTCCACCACTGCGGTGGCACCGGGGTTCTCCTCTAAGAAGTGCTTTACCAGGAAGGCGGAGATGTAGTACCCATGAAACCAGCGACCTTTTTCGTCGTAGAGGAAGCAGCGATCAGCATCGGCGTCCCAGGCGACACCAAAGTCGGCACCCTCGTCTATGATCTGCTGGCAGAGTTCGGCCCGGTTCTTGGCCTGCATGGGGTCAGGTGGGCCTTTGGGGAAGGTACCGTCCTCGTTCCAGTTCAGACGGCTGACCGTCAATTCGGTGAGCGGGGCGACGGCGGCATCGACTACCTTGCCATTGGCGCCGAAGTTGACGTTGGCAACTATGGAGAGCATGGGTAGGTCGGCAGGTAGGAACTTGTGAAGGTACTCAGAATAGGCAGGTAGCAGGTCGACGGTCTCCAGCTTTCCCTTCTCAAACTGCTCAATGCTGCGGCTGGACTGGATGAAGTCGTAGATCTCGCCAAGCTTCTCATCACGGGTAAGGGGGATGCCGTTCTTAGAGACGCACTTGAAGCCGTTCCATTCGGCAGGGTTGTGGGAGGCTGTGATGCTGAGGCCTCCGTCGCAGTCCAAGGTGGCTGAGGCGAAGTAGAGCATTTCCGTGGAGATGACCCCGATGTCGATGGCGGTAGCACCGGCGTCGCGGATGCCTTCGATGGCGGCTGCCTGTAGGCTTGGGCCGGTAGACCTGACGTCACGGCCTACTAATACTCGCTTGGCACCCATGACCTGGACGAAGGCCTGGCCGGCGGCGTAGGCCACCTTCTCGTTCATCTGGCCGGGGTAAATGCCGCGGACGTCGTAAGCTCGGAAGATGGAGGGATCGTAGATCATGGGGCGATATTACGTAGTAAACGGGTACGCTCTTACTTTAGCCTCTTTTAATAGGACTGGAAAGACAGAATCCTCCAGACTCACGATGCCGGCAGGGATGGAGGCAAGAAGGGAGGGATCGGCGATCCAGAGTCCAGCCGAGGCGTAGCCGTCTTGGCGGGGGCAGAGCAGGGAAGTGAGAGGGGCCTGGTGTTGTCGGTGGAATACGTAAGGGGTAAGCAGGCCGGTAGGGAGCGGGGTACGTGAGGCATCGGCCCGAGCGATGAGAAACGGGGCATCTAGCTCGGCATGTTTGAGTAGTAAGGCTCCCCCGCTGCCAAAGTCAGAGGGGACGGCGGAGACGGTGGCCTCAGGTACTAGCTGACCGATGGAGATAGCAAGCTCAGTGGGCTGGCCAATGAAGCTGACCAGGTATATTGTCTTTATCCCGGCGGCAGCCATCAGACGGACTAAGGCTTCGGGACGGGAGGGCTCATAGTCGGGGTAGAGGAAGAGAAAAGCTTGGTCGAGCCTGTGCAGGCCGATACCTTCCTTCAGGAGGTGTTCGATGGTTTGTGACCGGTTACGCAGGGACTCGCCGTCCACCAGGGCGTCTACAGCCTGGAGCAGCTCGGCATCAAGGGTGATGGTGAGGCGTTCGCGGTACATATGACAGTATCATACTAAAAATCCCCCGCCGAGGCGAGGGATTTTTATTTCTTTGAGAAGGGAGATGTTCAGACGGATTTCAAGGAAGAATCGAGTACCTGATCGAGGCGTACTAGCTGGTACGGTGAGTGAGGGACGGAGATTCTGACACAGAAATACGACGAACAGCTACCTTCTGGCTATTTCTTGGTAGCGGCCTTCTTCTTGGCAGCAGCCTTGGTCTTGCTGACAGCAGTCTTGGCCTTGGCAGCCTTCTTGACTACAGGAGCGGCGGTGCCGATGCCGGCCAGCTTCTTGGCCAGGCGGGACTTCAGGCGGGAAGCCTTGTTCTTGTGGATGGTGTTGTTCTTGGCAGCGCGGTCAAGGGCGCTCTGAGCTTGGGTGAACAGGTTAGCAGCGGTGTCACTGCCGGTATCTACGGCCTTGCGGACAGCCTTGGCGGCCTTCTTAAAAGCCTCGCGCTGGACGATGTTTTCCTCGTGGCGACGGGTGGCGGTGCGGAGGGCCTTCTTGGCTGACTTGGTGACTGGCATGGACGATGCTTATTAGGGTGTGGAAGAAAATAAATGTAACAGAACAAAAATACCAGAAAAGCCAACCTTGTGCAAGCAGGCGTCTGGCCGTATCATGGTTATATGCATACGTTCCGCTATAATCCCGTTTTTCGCCAATGGGTACTGCTCGGCTCTCCCGTGGCCACGCCCTTGGAAGTGACCGACGCCCAGCTCTTAAACATCGGACGCGGCACCGACCTGGTGGCGGCCAGCTATCCCCGCCAGCCTTTTATATTGGACCCCGGGAGCAAGCGGCCGGAAAGCGACCAGCGCCTATACTCTGACGAACCGGCGGTGGGGGATTACGAGCTTTTTCTCTATGGCGGCAAGAAGCATTTCTTCGAGTGGCAGGCCAAGCAATGGGAGGAATGGCTGGTCCTGGCCCAGCATCGGATCATCCAGCTGCACCACAACCCCCATCTGCACTACGTTTCTCTGATCCTTGCCACCTCGGCTTTGGATACCGTAAAGGGCTACCAGCGGGTAGGGGATCTGGTGTCGACCAGTCATCCCGTCGCCGGTGAAATCCCTCTGATGACCCATGAACTAGCCGATAAGCTGCTGGCCAAGGAGCGGTCGTATATAGTCCATGAAGGGAAGCATGGCTCTCTGCGGGTACCTTCGGCGCCGCTGGGCGAGCAGGAAGTCTGGTACGTGCCTACCGAATACGAGCGGGGCATTGAGCAGATGGGTGCGGCCGGGCGTAAGGAGTGCGCTACCGTACTCGCCAAATTAGTATCTTCACTTCACACCGAGTTTCCCCGGGCACAGTATGTACTTACCGTGTATACCGCCATGGCCAGCCATAAGGAAGAAACCACCTGGTGGATACGGATTAGTCGCGAGAATGCCAGCGCTGCGGATGGGGCTATCGGGACAAGGGCGTTCCCGGAAGGATTCCTGCGGACGCTGGGGATGATCCTAGGTAGCTGATTTTCGTACTACTATGGCGAATGCATCGAAGTAATGCTGCCAGGCTTCATCGGCCTTTTTTTCATATTGTCCGGCAAGCTTCCACCCTACTAGTGACTCGCGCATGCGCATTACTTCGCGAAGGCGACCCTTGTTTTTCTGGCTTGCGGCTGTTAAATCGATGAGTTCAAGCGCACGTTCAAAGGCTCTGTCTGAATAGTCAGTATTGTTTTTATTGCGCCAGATGATGGTGCGGCTGATCTCGCTGCCGATGTTTGCCATTTGGAAGGAGAGGGAGGCGTTCTGCCACTTCTCGATGTCAAGATTTTTATGATGTTTGAGGACCATGACTATTTAGAGGAACACGACTTCGAGTCGAGTCCCATCCCCGTCAAAGAAAAAGACTGCATAATAGTTCTCAGAATAATGAGGGTAGGCCTGGGGCTTAATGTCTATGTTCGCGCCGACTTCCATTAGCCAGTCGTAGAAGCGGTCCACGTCCTCTTTCTTGTCTACACGAAGAGCGAGATGGTTAAAGCCGGTCCCATTTGGCTGGGTGGAGATCTTTTCTTCGGCAGGTACTACCCAGAAGTCGAACTTTCCGTCGGTAAAGGCCAGCGACTGCTTGTCCTCGTGCTTCAGCTTCCATCCGAGCTGCTCGAACATGGCCCGGTAAAACGTCTTGCCCTCGGTAATGTCAGATACGGCGTTGGTTACGTGGTAGGCGTGCGACATGCTAGTCCTTGATCTCTTCCATCTCCGCCCAGTTGGTACCAGCCTTGGCGGTTACCTCTAGGGGGACGTCCAGCTTTACCACAGTGGTCATGGCCTCCCGCATGATGGGGACTACCTTTTCCTGCTCTTCTACTGGTCCTTCCAATACCAGTTCGTCATGTACAGTCAGTAGGAGCTGTGTCTTCAGTTTTTCTTTCTTTAGGCGGTCGGCCAGCTCGATCATGGCAAGTTTCAGGATGTCAGCCTCGGTGCCCTGGATAGGCATATTCATAGCCTCGCGCTCGGCAGCGGCCCGCTGGTGGAAGTTGCTGGACATGATCTCGGGGAAGTAGCGACGGCGGCCGTACAGAGTCTCGGCATAGCCCTTCTCGCGGGCATCGGCCTGCACCTTGTCCAGGTAGGTCCGTAGCACCGAGTAGGTCTCGAAGTACTGGGCCAGGTACTGCTTGGCCTCGGCTACGTTGGTACCGATCTCCCAGGCTAGGCCGTAGGCGCCCTTGCCGAAGAGGATGGAGAAGTTGATGATCTTGGCCACCCGCCGATCGACACCCATCCTCTCAGCCGTCTCAGTGTGGAAGTCCCTGCCGCTCTTAAAGGCCTGTATCATGACCGGGTCACCGGAAAGATGGGCGGCGATGCGCAGCTCCAGCTGGGAATAGTCGGCGGCTATCAGGACTTTGTCCTTATCAGCAATGAAGGCCTTGCGCAGGCGCTTGCCCTGCTCGCTGCGGACCGGGATATTCTGCAGGTTGGGGTCCTTGGAAGAGATGCGGCCGGTGGCGGTCTCAGTGTCGTACGAGGTATGGATACGGCTGTTCTCGTCCACCATTCCCTGTAGCGGCTTCACGTAGGTGCCCTGCAGCTTGGTCAGCTCCCGGTAATTGAGCAGCACCTGGGCGATGGGGTATTCCTTGGAAAGTTCGGCCATGGTAGCGGCGTCGGTGGTGTAGCCGCTCTTGCCCTTGCGAATGTTCTTGGTGGGGATGCCTAGTGTCTCATAGAAGGTATGGGCGATCTGCTGGGGGGAGTCAGGGTTAAATTCCTCGCCGGCCAGATCGTGGAGCTTACCCTTGAAGCCCTCGATGTCCTTGGTGAATTCCACTTCCAGCTCCTTCAGGTAGCCGACGTCGGTCTTGGCTCCCAGCTTCTCCATCTCTCGCAGTACCGGCATCAGCCGCTTATCTATCTCCTGGCTCTCGCTCTCATATTCTTCCTCTTCTGGCTTGGCTTCCTCGACTTCGGCCTCGCCACTGAACACGTCACTGGCGTGGGAGAGCAGGCGGTGCGAGACCGGAAGGTCATTCATGAGGCTCTTGAAGTTCAGCTTCTTGAAGAGAGCGATGAGCTCGGAGGCGTCAGCCAGCTCCATCTTGCACTTGTCAGGGTCAAAGGTGACCGGTGCGTCAGTGACGATAGTGGCCAGCTTATGGCTCAAAAAGGCGCTGTCCTTGTGCTCTTTTAGTTTCGCCAAAACGCCAGCCTTGATGCCGTCAATCTCGCCCTTCTCGACTGCTTTATACAGATTCTCGATGTCATGAAACTCAGCCAGCAGCTGTTTGGCGGTCACCTCGCCGATGCCTGGTACGCCGGGGATGTTGTCGGAGGGGTCGCCGCGCAATGCCTTATACTCGATCATCTGGAGGGGGTCGAAGCCGTACTTCTCCCGCACCTTCTCAGGGGTAAACATAATCGGGACTTTGGCGGCATTTACGGGAGAATATACGTGGACATGTTCGGTCACCAGCTGCAAAATGTCCTGGTCGCCCGTCAGGATCACCACCTCGATGTCCGGATGCTCGGTACTGGCCTGGAGGGCGATGGTGCCGATGACGTCATCTGCCTCGTAGTTCACCGCCGTATAAATGGGGAATTCCAGCTTTTCAACTATCTCATGGGTGCGCTCGATCTGGCCGGCCAGGTCCTCGGGCATCTTCTGTCGGGTGGCTTTGTATGACGGGGCGAGTTCATTTCTAAACGTGCCCCCCTTTAGATCGAAGGCGACGGCTACCGAGTAGGGCTTTAGGGTCTTAATGGTGGAAAGAAGTATGCGGGTGAAGCCGTAAACGGCGCCGACTATCTCGCCGGAAGGAGTGGAGAGCTCCTTGGGAAAGGCGTGGTAGGCCCGGTAGAGGAGGCCGTTTCCGTCGACTACCAGCAGGCGTTTCTTGGGTTTTTCGCTCATAGGAGGTTCTTAGATTTCAGCACTTCTTCCACCACGTCACGGTCGCTCCACGGCACTTGTTCCTCGCCCACTATCTTAAAGGTCTGGGCGCCCATGCCGGTCAGCAGAATGACATCGTCCAGCTTGCACATGTCGATGGCTCTCGAGATGGCTTCACGGCGATCTGGAAGCTTCCACCACCACTGGCCTTCGCCGGTCTCATTGACCTCGCGCTTGAAGACAGGCCGCTCAGCCGGGGCTGGACGATGGCTGGTGCTGTGGAAGAGGGCACGCCCGCGGGGGACTCCCTTGGCCACTTCCTCAATGATACGTAGAGGGTCCTCGGTGTAAGGCTCCTCATCAGTGACGAAGACGTAGTCGCAGAACCTGGCAGCCAGGGCTCCCATGATAGGACGCTTGGTCTTGTCCCTGTCTCCGCAGCTGCCGAGGATAGCTATCATCCTGCCGCGCACATCAGGACGAAGGGTCGAGTAGAGCTTTTCCAAGGAGTCAGGGGTGTGGGCGTAGTCCACCATGACGGTGAAGCCCTTCTTGGTCTCGATCTTTTCCAAGCGACCAGGTACCTGTTTGACGTTAGCGAGACCAGCAGCCAGGGTGTCGAGGCGCAGGTTCAGGTTCCTGCAGAGGGCGGCAGCGCAGAGAGCGTTCTCGATGTTGAACCTCCCTGGGAGCTGCATCTGGACTTTTACACTCTCATCTTCGTGTTTCATGGTGAAGCTGGAGCCGCCGGCATGAGTGGATACTCTCTGGGCGTAGAGGTGATCAGTGGCAGCCTCCAGGGGCTGGTCGGTCTCGGTGCTGTAGCTCCAGCGACGGGGAGCCCGGGTCTTTTCCAGGAAGAGAGGGCCGGAAGGGTCCTCAGAGTTCACTGCTGCGGCCTTCACTGCCCTGCCCAGGAACAGGCGCAGCTTGGTGTCGCGGTACTGCTCCCAGTTGGTGTGGTAGTCGAGGTGGTCGTGGGTGACATTGGTAAGGCCAACGTAGCGGAAGGGGATGCCTAGGGTCCGGTACTGGTCAATGCCATGAGAGGTGACCTCGATGACCAGCGCGTTGCACCTAGCGTCGCGCATCTGGCGGATGAGCCCTTGCAGCTTCATCACTGGCAGCATGGTCTTGTTCTGCTCATTGGCCCAGACCTTGTCGCCGATCTTGAAATTCACCGTAGTGGCCATGCCGACAGTGTAACCGGCCTCCTCAAGGATGGAGGAGATGAAATAGGAAGTAGTGGTCTTGCCCTTGGTACCGGTAACGCCGATTACCAGCATTCCCCTGGCCGGGAAACGGTAATACACGACAGCCCACATAGCCCGCAGTTTGTGGCTGAAGATAATGGCCCGGTGGGGGAGGTGCTTGCGGAGATAGTTCTTGAGGGGTTTCATGCGAATGCGCGTTTGCCGCCGCGTAGTTTTCTGACGGTTTTGTACAGAGTATAGCAGATCGGATTGAGAATGAGATCATAGGCGCCGGGGTAGTCGATGACGGTGCCGCCGAAGCCTAGCTTGAAGCGGGAGGTACCTACTGAGGCATGGCCTTCCTTCACTTGCCATTCGCCGGTCTCCGGGTTCTTTTCCAGATCGGTGCCCCAGAAGTCATAGGCGGTATTTCCTTGAGATTGGGCGAACTTGATGGCTTCGGAGTGGAGGACAAAGGGTGCCATCAGCTGGCGGTTCTGGTCGCTGGATCCGCCGTGCAAGTAGGTGGCGGTGCCGGCATAGGTGATCAGCAGCATAGCGGCCAGGTCCTGCCCGTCCTTGTGGGCGAAGAGTAGATGGGCTTCATTTTCAGGTTCAAGGGCTGCCAACAGCTGCTCGTAGTACTCGCGGTGGTGGGTACGAAAATCTTGCCGCTCGGCGGTGCCGGAAAGTAACTTCCAGAATCGGTCAAAGGCCTTCACTAGATCGTGGCTCACAATATCCACCTTCACCTCATGTTTCTCGGCCAGCCTGACGTTATATCGGTGCTTCTGGCGCATGCCGGCTAGGATGTCGTCATAGGACTTGGTGAGGTCCAGCACCATGGTCTGGCGGGGCTGCACGGCCAGGGTGGGGATGAGTTTAAGGTTTTGCTTGGCGGCAAAGGCCCGCAGGTTCTTTAGTGAGACTTCGTCTTCAGGTTCGAATCGCAAAAACCAGCCCTTTTTCAGCTCTTCAGGCAATGCAAAGTCAGCCCCAATCTGGCAACGAGAGGAGATGTAGTAGTGACTCTTGGGAATGCTGCGGTACAGATAGAGCTGCCCATCATGGCGGAAAGGACGACTGCCCGCAGTTTCCTGGAAACGTTCCCAGGCAGATGAATGAAGAAAGGACTTAGACATAGCTTTATCCTACCAGGTCGCTGACTCTGGCGACAGGGGATGTGGTTAGTCTTGACTTGCCGTGTAGGCCTTGGCAGCTTCGTGGATGAAGCCTATCTGGCTTTCGACCACGTTGTCAGGGAAAGGCTCGAGAGGGTAAAAGGTCCCTTGTATTGGTTCGCCAGTCACCTCGACATAATAAATGGATGCTAATTCGGTCCCGCGCTGTACCTTTCGGAGCACGGTTTTCAGTAGTACGGGTTCAGTCGTAAGCGTACCGCCGAGCTCTTCCTTAAGAATTCTGTCGAAGGCGCCTTTGTAGCTCCCGGGCTCGTCATATGCCCTGATCACGGTGCCAGGTGTGTGTAGCATGCCGGCCCAAAGCGGGTCGGACTCCTCGCGCACGAGCATGAGGACCTCTATCCCGGATTCGCTGCCGTAGCGCAGGGGAACGATCTCAATTATCGGGACGGTGGTCAGGCGCGCCATCTCCATAAAGACGGGTAGGGGAAGCTTACCCGGCTCAAGCTGGGAAAGAAGGGAGGTCAGGCGTTCTACGTCGTGATGTTCCATACTGGAAGGATAGCATATTCCCCTTCTGAGAGGCTTCCCGTAACCTGAAAAATAGAGTAGGATAAGGGTATGCAAGATGTCCTAACGGCCCCCGACCATGCCTGACTCACCACTGAAAGAAATCGACTTCCCTAAGGCCTACGCCGCTTCCCAGCACGAGCCAGAGATCTACGAACAGTGGTTGGCTTCTGATGTCTTCAAGCCCCAGGGTGACGGTGAGCCGTATACCATTGTCATGCCGCCGCCTAATGCCAATGGCAACCTACACATGGGCCACGCATTGATGATCCCCCTGGAGGACGTCATGGCTCGTTATCACCGCATGAAGGGTGATCGTGTGCTCTGGATCCCCGGCTCCGACCATGCCGGCATCGAAACGCAGGTGGTATTTGAAAAAGTACTGGAAAAAGAGGGCAAGTCCCGCTTCCAGATGACCCGCGAGCAGTTCTACGAAGAGACCATGGCCTTTACCATGGCTAACAAATCCACCATGGAGTCGCAGGTGCGTGCCCTCGGTGCCTCGTGTGACTGGAGCGTCGAGCGTTTCACCCTGGATCCTCTGGTAGTCGAAGAGGTCTATGCCACCTTCCGCAAGATGTACGAGGAAGGCCTGATCTACCGCGGCGAGCGTATCGTAAACTACAGTGTCAAATACCGCACTGCCTATTCCGACCTGGAAGTGGAGCACGAGGAGCGCCGCGAGCCACTGTACTACATCAAGTACGGTGAGTTTATGGTGGCTACTGCCCGCCCCGAGACCAAGTTCGTTGACCGCCATATCGTCGTACATCCCAAGGACAAGCGCTACAAGCACCTGATCGGGACCACCTTCAAGGCCATGACCGTGGCTGGTGAGCATGAGTTCACCGTTATCGCCGACGAGTCCATCAAGATGGAGTTTGGTACCGGCGCCATGACCATGACTCCTGCCCATGACCCGATTGACTTTGAGATTGCCCAGAAGCACGGCATCCCCATTGAACCGGTTATCGGCCTGGACGGTAAGATGCTGCCCATCACCGGCGAGTTTGCCGGTATGAAGGTGGCCGAAGCCCGTACTGCCGTTGCTGCCAAGATGGAGGAGCTGGGCATGATCGAGAGTATCGATACTACCTATACCCATACGGTTGGCCTCTGCTACAAGTCCCGCCAGCCCATCGAGCCCATGGTGATGCCGCAGTGGTACATCAAGGTAGACAGCCTGAAGAAGCGGGCCATCAAGGCCATTGAGAGCGGCGAGGTGGTCTACCATCCTGAGAACTATAAGAAGATCCAGCTGGACTGGCTGAAGAACCTGCGCGACTGGAACATTTCCCGCCAGATCTGGTGGGGCATTCCGATCAAGGGCGCCATGCCTGACAATCCCGAGGTGGCTGCCGACGAGGACACCTTCGACACCTGGTTCTCCTCCAGCCAGTGGCCGGTGATCACTGCCAAGCTTGCCGGATACGGGGAGGACTTTTATCCTACTGCCGTGATGGAGACCGGCCGCGACCTTATCTTCCTCTGGGTGACCCGTATGCTGATGCTTGGTCTCTACCAGACCGGCAAGGTGCCGTTCAAGAACGTCTATCTGCACGGCCTGGTGCTCGACGCCAAGGGCAAGAAGATGTCCAAGTCCAAGGGCAACGGGGTCAATCCTATGGAGATGATCGCCAAGTACGGCGCCGATGCGGTGCGGTACGGCCTTATCGTCGGCTCGTCCGCCGGCTCCGATACTCCTATGCCCGAGGAAAAGCTGGTCGGCGGTCGTAATTTCTCAAACAAGATCTGGAACATCTCCCGCTTCATCCTTATGCAGATGGGGGACAAGAAGCCCAGTGACCTGCCAAACTACGCCGAGTTGGTGACTGGTGCCAAGGCCCAGGGCGGCAACCGTCGCATGATCGCCGGGCTGGAGACCCTGGTAAAGGAAACTACCGAACATTTGGAGAAATACCGTTTCGCCCAGGCCCTGCAAGGACTTCACTCGTTCATGTGGCATCAGCTGGCAGACATGTACCTCGAGGAGGTAAAGGGCAAGGTAGATGATGAGACCCTGGCCATACTTTGGCACACTCTGCTTACCTGCCTGCGCCTGCTACACCCCTTCATGCCGTTCGTTACTGAAGCCATTTACCAGCAGCTTCCTGAGGCGGAGGGTCTGCTCATGACCCAGCAGTGGCCCAAATAAAAAGCTTTTCAGTTCCGAGGAGTCTGGCCATCATCGGTATTGGCCTGGCCATTGGTGTGGTCATCCTCTGGCAGGTGGCTATTCCTTTTCGTGAGAAGGTCGCCGCACGCTACGTTGAGCGGGGTGACGCCTATCTTGTTGTCCAGGAGTTTGACTCAGCGGCGGGAGAGTACCAAAAGGGGCTCGACTTCGACCGGCACAATGCCCAGGCGGCTGAGGGCCTGCGACTGGCGAAGCTCGGTCCCGTCGATGTAGCGCAGTTGCGCGAGTTCTATATTAGTCATAATGCCACGACGGTGATTTCCCAGCTGGACAATGCCACCAAGTCCTATCCGAATCCCAAGTCTGCCCTGCAGGCCGGTGTTGATCTCTACGCTAAGCACCAGTACAACTATGCCCGTTATCCCATGCAGTCGGCGGTGAAGCTGGACCCGGGCTATCCGGAAGCGTGGAACTATCTGGGGTTGGACTACCAAAAGCTGGCCGAATGGGACGCTAGCTATACCACTAAGGCAGAGGAAATGTTCAAGAAGAGAGATGCCTTAACGCCGAATTATTTGGTCCCGGCAGCAAGTCCTTCCCCTACGCCGTAGTCGTTTGTTTTATTTCCTGGGGGCTCACTGTATACTTATCCTATATGTTCGACCACAAGATAGTTATTAGCGGAGCAGCCGCCGGCCACGCCAGCGAAGAGGGTGACGCCCTCGGCTTTATGGTGGGCCGTGAAGTGGCGGCCCGTGGGGGTATTATCGTTACCGGTGCTACCAGCGGCGTGCCATTCTCAGCCGCCAAGGGCGCCAAGTCAGTACAGGGCCAGGTCATCGGCTTCTCGCCTGCCCATTCTTTGGCTGAGCATACCAACAAGTACAAGCTGCCCACCGAGTACCACGACGTCATCTTCTTCACTGGCTACGACTACGCCGGACGTGACGTACTGCTTGTCGATGTGGCTGACGCCATGATTTTGGTGTCAGGTCGTATCGGCTCTCTGCATGAGTTCACCTCGGCTTTTGAACGTCACAAAGTGATAGGCCTGCTCCTGCATAGCGGTGGACTGTCGGATGAGATCCCAGCTATTCTTGACCACGCTGGCAGAGGAAATGGTCATGTCATCTTCCACGAGGATCCTCATACTCTTGTCTCACAGGTTTTTCACGCCCTAGCCGAGCAAAAACACTATGCACCGTCATAAGGAGGGCCGACCCTGGCTGATAGCCGCAGTAGGAATGGCTTTTTTTGCATTGACCGTACTGTGCTCGACCGCCGGCATGGCCTACGCCTACCGGGGCAAGTACTATCCTGGCGTCCAGGTGGCGGGCATTCAGCTCGGAGGACTTACCAAGTCGGAGGGCGGGACCCTTATCGCCTCTCGGGTGCAGACCTATCTGGCCCATCCCTTGAAGGTGGTGTTGCCTGACGTTACCAAGCCGGTGGCCGACACTCCGGGCAGCTATGAGGATCTGACTATCTCCACGACGGCCGGACACCTGGGACTGGCCTATGACAGTGCCAAGGCAGCCGACACGGCCTGGTCGGTGGGGCATTCCTATCGTCCTGACACCTGGTTTCGTTCGGTAATCCCAGTGCTGTTTGCCGGCCATACCACCTCGATAGCCTATACCACCAATACCAAGTCCATCCAGGACTTCATCAACGCTGAGGTGGTGCCGAAGATAGGTACTCCCACTCCGGCCAAGCTGGCTATCAGCGGCGACCAGGTCACCATTCTGGCTGGCGCTCCTGGCTTCCAGGTGGACCAGGCGGTGCTGCGCCAGGAAGTGGCCTCTAGTCTTACGGTGGCCAGCGACAAGGACACCACCTACCTAAAGGCCACCGTTACCACGGTGGACTCGCCCATCACCAAGCAGACTCTCCAGCCCCTGGCCGACCAGCTTAACCTTCTGGCCAATACCAAGGTGAGCCTGGCTGTCGCCGACCTGTCCCTCACCCCGAACCGGGCCCAGCTTCTCCAGTGGTTCGTGGCAGTGCAGGATGACAAGGGCGCTATTACCCTCAACGTGCAGCGTGACGCCGTGGCAAAATATCTAGCCGCCCAGAAGACGCTTGACCAGACCAAGTCACTTGACGCGGTTATGGCCAAGCTTACGCCTTTGACCGCTCCTACCGCAAAGCCGGTAGCTACCCTGGCGGTCGCCCTGATCGCCAAACCGGTGAAGGCACCGGTTCCTGACAATTACACTCCTGACAAGTTCCCTGGCAAATATGTAGAAGTCAGCTTGGCCCAGCAGAAGATGTACCTGGTCATCGGCAACCAGCTGGTCAAGAGCTACGTAGTCTCTTCAGGCAAGTGGTCCACCCCGACGCCAGTGGGGACGTACTCCATCCACAGCAAGTCGCCCCGGGCCTATTCGGCTCGCTTCGGACTGTATATGCCGTACTGGCAGAACTTCCTTGACGGTGAGTACGGCCTGCATGAGCTGCCGGAATGGCCCAGTGGGTACAAGGAAGGCCAGAATCACCTGGGAACTCCGGTATCGCACGGTTGCGTCAGATTGGGAGTGGGTGACGCCAAAGAAGTTTACGACTGGACCGAGATCGGTACGCCGGTATATATCCACTAGCCTTTAAGCAGTACGTACCACCCCAAGCTGCGCCTTGAGACGTGCTCCGGAGGAGTACATAAAAGTTCTCCGAGTTGAACAGCGTTGATTGGGGCGGCACATGCTTGCGTCTCACACGGGTTTCTGGTTAAATAGTTCCATCCTTAGCCATGCCGGATAGGTATGGAATAGGAAAGGGGAATTTTCAATGGCGAAAAGTGCAGCAGGAAATGGCAGTCAAAAAGCACCAGTTCTGTTTGTCTCAGCAGCACCCGGGGACTTGGGTGGAGCCCGTGAAGTCTTGGCGGAAGGTACTTGGCTGAAGCATGTGACGCTCAGTCAAGCAACTCTACTTCTGGGAGATGCAGTCCGGAATCAGGCCTCTCCCAGGGCTGTCGTGTTTGATCGGCGGCTTACCAACTCTCGACTGCGTTCTGCCGATTGCGGTACCCATTATGTTGTAAGGTGCATGGAGCTTGCCGTTCTCTGCGGCGCTCCTATTGCGACCATCGGGTCGCCAGGATCCCATGACAGCATTATCGGCGAGTTTCTCCGACCGATCGGTGAAGATCGCATCAATGCCTCGACCGTGATCTGGCCGGAAGTTGCCGCACATCTGGAATTGGCCTCCTGACCAGGGCTTTTCCTACCAACCATTTAGTAGTCTGCAGTGGCCTTGGATCTGACTCAGATCCAAGGCCCTGTTTTTTTATCGGCACAGGTTATTTTATTTTGTCGCTGTATCCAGAACTAAGCCCGGGCTGATTGCGACGTGGTTTGGCGCTGCATTTCCTTTAACCGGATACCATGCCTGATTTCCCTGCGAGTCGCGGGCAGTAATGAAATAATCCAAGGTGGTCACACCGTGCAGTCCGGTGCTAGGTATATTCGCCAGATAGGTATTGGGATGCTTGGAGTCCGTTCCGTCACTTAGCTCAGCTGCCTGCCACGCGCCTGTAGGAGTGGTGCGGTAGTAGAAAGAGAGGATGGGAAAGGTAGAAGTCGCCACGTTATCAGTAGCGGTGAAAGAAAGCTTTATGGGCTCCACGGTATAGGTGCTGCCAAATCCGACAGTGATGGTCGGCGGCGTTTTGTCGGCAAGCTCTGGGTCTGACACCACCTTGTCGCCCTTGATCCAGTCAGTCAGTAAAAGATTCTGACCGGCTTGGATAGTGTGATAGCGTAGCTCACCGTCCTCATAGTAAACGTAGCCGTCATTTCCGAGAAAGCCGAGCTGGGCCGAATAGGGCTGGCGTATGTCATGAATAGTGAAAAGTCCGGAACTATCCGTCAGATACTGCGAGGTTGACCCTGGGGCAATGACGGTAAGGGTGCCAGTAAGGGGGTTGCCCTTGGTGTCAGTCACTTGCCCCATCATCTTGGTAGGGGGCAGCGTAATGACATCTATCGCCCTAGACCTGTTGTGGAGGTAGACCCCGAGTCCTCCTAAAAGGATGCCGACCAGTGCAGCCCCGACGATAAGGTTTGATCGTTTGAAAAGTCTGCTCATATACAGGTGTTCGCGGGTAATCCGGCCAGGGTCAGGCGTCTGAATACCCGATCAGCTACTCCGCGCTTCTCCTCAAGAATAGCTTTCCCGTCTGCCTGGGAAGCGGGAAGCAGGTTCATCTTGGTAACGAAATCATGGCAGTAGCGGTCAGGGCGCTGGTTGTCGGCAAAGATGGTTGTGGCGAAGTCCTCTTCCTCGTTTTCCTCAGGGTGTCCGGCCCCATTGTCATGCGAATAGGTAGAATCCATTTCTAGTGTGAAGATGTCGTTAGCATAGGAAAGAGCGCGGGTACGGCTATAGAGGCTTGGCCATGCGCTGACATAGCTAGCAAGGTCGGGGCGCTCCCAGCCGCTTGAGACCAGGTATTCCAACTCGTGTCCTGACTCGTGGCGGACAGTGTTGCGGCCGGCAGATACTTCCTGGGTGACGCCCCCTTGCATTAGGGCGGCGTTCAGTAAGCCGCTCAGTATGGTTATCTCGTATGAATAATCTTGGCTGCCACCGGCTCTGTAGTAAGCATTGTTTACTATAGAAGACGAGATGAGTATCTTTTCAGTCAATTTCCTGTGACTTGGATTAGAGCTGCCGTCAACTCGGGTAGAGTCTCTTAAGAGGTCCATCTCATCTGCCATTCCCTGCCACACGGGGGTGTTGGCGGAATCGTCCGCCAGCGCGCCTGCAAGTGCTCCTTCAAAGCACAAGTCGACACTGCCTACGGCCTTTTCTCTCGTGCAGACCATGTCGATGCCGATACCCAAAAAGTAATAGTTGGTGCCGGGATTGATGACTGTCTTGGCGTGGCCGCTGCTAGTCCCAAAAATATCGGTGATAGTAGTGGGCTGGAATTCACCGTGAAGAGGGGCCACAACTATGTCCCATACGGCGGCTGGGTCTAGCCAGAATTGTGCCGGAAAGGTGAACATTGACGTGTTCTCTATCACGGTGTGAAAAGTTTGGGGAGACTGTCCGCCGGCTAGCCGCTTGATGGCGGTGACATCGGCAGGAATAAGGGGCAAGGCAAAGGCGGGACCGTCAACCACGATATGGGTCTGCTTCCCTTGCGGGACAACTATATGAAAGGGAGGGAAGACGTAGCTGGCAGTGGTAATGGCGTAGGTTCCAAAAGTAAATTCGCCAAAATCGGTTCTTACCGTGGCAGCGTAGCTGTCATTAAGTATGAGCCGGCTATCAAAGGTTCCATTGTAGGCGGTAGTGGTTATTTTCTCGCTCGTTCTTTGGTCGGTCAGGTCGACAGTAATGTATCCGAACTGGTTTTCTAGTAATATGTTTCCACTCATATCAGTAACTTTTCCGGTTGCCAGGGATCCTGGTATTACGGTGAAATTTTTGTTTATGAGGTTGGCATTGGAAACGGTGGCATCAATATTCCGGGGATTGTAATAGTTTGTGCTGGAAAAGAGCAGGGGCTCAACAACGTAGGCAGCGGGCGGTAAGCGGGGCGTAGTGTAGACCCCATTTGTATTCGTTTGAAAAAGGGAAGAGTTGTGTACGTATACAGACTCGTTCTGCGCAGCGATTCCAGCGGCAGAGGCAATACGTCCAGATATGGTGTATCCCTGGACAGTAAAGTTCTGGCCTCCCAAGTTGGCCCCGCTGAGGGTAATGGCTGCGCTTGCTGGTGAGACAGTAAGCTGTCCTACGTTGACTACGGTGACCGTGGTTACGGCTAGGGTATAACTACCATCCCTTACGTTTGGGATGGTGTAGTCTCCAGCTGCATTGGGATGTACCGAGGCGACCCCACCAGTGATGGTCACGGTGTCGGTGGGATCGCTGTTTGCTATGTGGCCGGAAATGGAGTGAACGGTGGAGGGGAGTGTGCCGGTAAAGTTAATGCCAGTCACATTGCGGGTTGTTACTAGTGTGATGGCGCTCGAGATCGGTGAGAAAGTAATTCCCGTTTTGGAGGGGGTCAGGACGTAGTTGTGGTTTGGGGTGAGCCCGATGGTCGTGTAGTTTCCTGCCGCATCCGTCGTGGCGGCTGGAGTGGGATTTTGGCTGATATCCGAGATGTAAGTGAGGGTCACTCCGGCTACGGCGCTTCCGGTAGAGGTTTGAATATGCCCGGAAATCGTATAGGTCACCGGATTGGGAGTACAGGTGCCGTTGGCAAAGGTCTCAAGCGAGGATATCTGGTCGTTCATGTTCAGTCCGGTATCGAACTGGTCACTGGTTCCTGCGGTCGAGAGGTCCCAGTGGGTACCTCCATTGCTCTGGCTGAGGCATTTCTTGCCTCTGGGCTGATTCAGATTTCGGTCAGCGTTTTCGTAGACCATGATCGATACTGCCGTAGTGCCAGGTACGAATAGGGAGGAGGCGATGTCGTTGAAGCCTTGGTCGGGAAGGTAGCGGAGGTAGGTTCCCACCGGCACGCTGAGCTGGGTGCCTTGACAGTTCCGATCAGAGAAAAGGATGAAAGCTCCTCCTGTCGCGCGGGAGCAGTCGGCTACCGGGGCTGGTACGGCCGGCAATGAGCCTAGGAAGTTCAGCCCGGTGACATTGGCGCCAATGACCGCGATATTGCTATAGCGCAAGGGGCCGAAGGTGTAGCCGACGGCCGACGGCGTGACAGTATAGGTGATGCCGTCCGGTAGGTCGGAAAAGGTGTAGACGCCTGACGCATTGGTGGTTACGGGACTGGTCACGGAGGAGGGCGCCCCACTCAGTACCACCGAGATTCCTGAAAGCGGCCCGGTTACGCTTCCTCCCGCCGTGTTTGAAATGGTGCCGGAAATGGTATGGGGGGAGTAGAGCTTAATGTTGACGTATTTGTCGCAGACCGAAGAGGCAGTGGCCGCTCCTCCGACGGGGACTATGCAGACCCAGACCTGGTACTCACCTGCGGCGAGGGCGCTGCCGTTTACTGAGGCGGTATTTAGGGAGCTGGTCAGGGTGGCGGCGGGGGTGTTAGCCGCAAGAACCTGGGTTATCCGGCTGGTAAGGATACCTGTTGTGTCTGCGGCCCCTGCCTTCTTATAATAAATGGCCAGGTCGTTCTTGGAGTAGCCGGCGCCATTCCCCTGGTTTCCCTGGCCGGTCAGACTGAGGGTTATCGTTGTCCCGAGTTTGTAGGAGACTGCAGGTGAATTCTGGACCTTTGCCGGTAGGTTGATATTAAGGAATGAGCCTTGTACGGATGACCCGGAGTCAGCCTTCGCGACCAACGGGGTGAGGGCGGCTGAGAGGCTGCTTTTCCAGATTGACCGTAGCTGGGTGGGAATGGGTGCGGCTACGCTGAAAACAGCTCCCACAAAAAATGCTGCGAGAATGCCGGCGGTAAAGGAGTGGCGTGGATGTCTGCTCATACCTCTAGTGTAGCACAGCGGCAGGGAAAACATAGGTGGAAAATCTCTTTATCGGAATCGGGCTGAGGCTCCCTTGAGTCGATCAGTAGGCTTGAAAAGTAGTTGCACCCCTAATCTACGCCTTGAGACGTACTCCGGAGGAGTACATAAAACTTCCCTGATTTGAACAGCGTTGATTGGAGCTGATACTGGTAGGCTGTTGCCTCTCCAATTCAGACCTTTTCAGACCTTGAGACATATCCCGAAGGGGTATGTCTATATAGTTTTCCATGAGTCGATCAGTCGCTTCTGCGACTGGTAAGCGTTGGCATTGCCAAAGCCTGCCTTGAGACGTACTCCGGAGGAGTACTGCTAGATAGGTTCCCTTGAGTCGATCAGCAGGCTTTGGCAATGCCAACGCTTACTTCCCCCAATCCACCCCAACCGGCTTCCCATCATTAATATACGAGTACGCGGTAAGCGCTGCCTTGGCACCTTCACTGGCTGAGATCACCGCCTGCTTGAACTGCGTGTCAGTGATGTCTCCGGCGGCGAAGACTCCTGGATTTGAGGTCTCCTGGTTGTTGTTGGCGATGACCTGGTTCAGTCTGTCCAGCTCCACAAGGTCCTTGACCAGGGCACTGTTTACGATGAAGCCGATCTCTACGAAAATGCCGGCAAGCTCCAGCACACGGGACTCTTCGTTGATAATGTTCTTTACCTTGAGGCCGGTCACCACCTGGCCGTCACCCTGAACTTCTTCGGAAACAGAGGAAAGCACCTTCTCGATATTTGGCGTGGAATTGATCTGCTCAAGCAGCACGTCCTCACCGCGGAACTCATTGCGGCGGTGAACCAGGTAAACCTTCTCGCAGACTTTGGCCAGGATAAGGGCACCTTCCATGGCGGAGCTACCACCGCCGACGACGGCTACGGTTCGGTTCTTGAAAAGGGGAGCGTCGCAGGTAACGCAGTAGGAGACGCCACGGCCAGCGTACTGGGTCTCGCCGGGGACATCCAGGTTCCGCGGGGTCTTGCCGTAGGCCAGCAATATGGACTTGGCCCGGTATTCGTTCTGCATGGCGGTGACCACGAAGTCCTTCTCGCCCTTTTTCTCCAGCTTGGTCACCTCGTCATAGACCAGCTCAGCACCCCACTTTACTGCCTGTTCCATCATGCTTGATGCCAGGTCAGGGCCGGTAATGAAGTCGATGCCGGGGTAGTTCTCCACGCTGGGGGTAGTGGCAATCTGACCACCGATGTCCTTGGTGATGATAAGGGTCTTCATGGCCCGACGTCCCGCGTAGGTGCCAGCCGCTAAGCCAGCGCAGGCGCCGCCGATGATGATGAGGTCGTAGTATTCGTTGGATTCCATTCCCGAGTATTATTGATCGATTTCCAGTATATCCTATTGTACTACTGGCTTAGCAACTACTATGTTCTTAGTTAGCCCCTTAGCGACGGGCTTTCTCATTCGTAGCCTCCGCAGGCGTTACTAATGCAGCCGAGGACAGATACGAATGAGAAAGCCGGTTGCTAAGACTGTTGCAGCATCCATTTCAATTGAGCGTCTACTGTCGTCAGCTCGGCAGGCATCTTGGCGATTAATGGGCGCACCTCATGAGGCTTGTAGCCCAGTCCGGTAAGTGCCGCCATTAGCTCACCTCCTTCATTGTCGTCTCCTAGCAGCTCATCCATATTGTCCATCTTCCCGTGCAGCTCCAGGATGATCTTCTGTGCGGCTTTCTGACCAATGCCGGGGGCGCTGGTTAGGAAGGTGACGTCCTTGTTAAGAATGGCCTGACCGAGGCGGTCGGCGCTTCCTAAAGAAAGCAGGGCAAGGGCTGCCTTAGGGCCGATGCCGGAAATCCCGATCAGACGCTCAAAGAATGCCAGCTCCTGCAGGCGTTCGAAGCCGTAGAGGTCTGAAGCGTCCTCCCGTACCACGTGGTGCAGGTAACAGGTGACTTCGCCGGTGGGGTGCCAAGTGCCGGTGTGCACCCAGTAGCCAATGCCAGAAACCTCAACCAAGATTCGTTGGTCAAGTCGGCCGGTTACAGTGCCGTGCAAGGATCCGTACATATTAGGCGCTATACGCTACTTCTTCCAATAAGTTTCTCAGCACGGAAATCGGTATTCCTACTGCCGCTTCTACGTTACCCTCAAGAGGGTGTAAGTAAGGGGCAAGGCGGATATCCTGGACTCCGAAACCTCCGGCTCGTATCTGGTTCTTTGGCTCGGTAATCAGGGTCTCTACGAGGTCGCTCGGAAGCGGATCAAGTCGGAAACTGACCGTGTCGGTTCCTGATGCCCGCCTCTGACTGTTTAAATTTATAACCGCCACACTGGTGGTTATCGTGAACGGAACGGAGTGAACTGTCTGCAGCATCTCACGATGTTCCTTCTCATCAGCTGGCTTTTCCCAGATCTCTCCGTTAAAGAATACTACCGTATCAGCGCAGACAAGGGTGGCAGGCTCGGTTACTCTTTCGATGAGAGCATCTAGCTTGGCATTTGCTAACAGATGGGTCAGGTTCTCGGGATGCTCATGTCGAATGGCCTTCTCGTCAATGTCGGCCGAAAGTACCGTAAACTGATACCCGGCTTCCCGCAATGCCTTTTGACGGGCTGGTGAGGATGAGCCGAGTATCAGCATGGTCCTATAGGTAATCCCGTAGCTTGTGGCTGGCCTCGTGCTTCTCAAGCTTCTTCAGGGCCTTGGCCTCGATCTGGCGGATACGCTCACGGGTGACTCCGAACTCCTGTCCGACTTCTTCAAGAGTGTGGGCGCGGCCGTTCTCAAGACCGAACCGCATACGGAGAATCTTCTGCTCGCGGGGCGGCAGCAGCTCCAGGAACTCGTCGACGTGGCCCTTCATTAGCTCGTAGACGGCAGCCTCCTGAGGTGAGAGATTCTCCTTGTCTTCAAGGAAGTCGCCCAGGCGGGAATCCTCTTCCTCGCCGACGGGCGCCTCAAGGGAGACGGTCTCCTGGGAAATCTTGATGATATGGTTGACCTTGTCCTCGTCGATGCCAAGCTCCTTGGCGATCTCGGCAGGGGACGGCTCGCGTCCTAGCTCTTGCACCAGGGTACGCTGGACCCGGATCAGCTTGTTGATAGTCTCGATCATGTGCACCGGGATACGGATGGTGCGGGCCTGGTCGGCGATGGCGCGGGTGATGGCCTGGCGGATCCACCAGGTGGCGTAGGTTGAGAACTTGAAGCCCTTCTTGTAATCGAACTTCTCTACGGCTCGGATCAGACCGGAGTTTCCTTCCTGGATCAGGTCCAGCAGTGACAGTCCGCGGCCGATATACTTCTTGGCGATGGAAACCACCAGGCGAAGGTTCGCCTCGGTAAGCTTCTTCTTGGCCAGCTGGTCGCCATGCTCGATGCGCTTGGCCAGCTTGATCTCGTCCTCGGTGTTAAGGAGGGGGATACGGCCGATCTCGCGTAGGTACATACGGACGGAGTCATCGGAAAGGTTCGGGATGTCCTCGTCAGCCACTTCCTCACGGGTAGGACCTTCGTCTACCAGGCCATTGGCGCGGGTGCGGGTGACTTTCTTCTTGGCACCGGGAACTGGGGCAGCCTGAACAGGGCCGTCAGAGTTGACGGTCAGCAGGCGGGCGGGCGACTCCTGGATGTCGATGCCACGGTCATAGGCATAGACGAAGAAGGCGTCAAGCTGGGGTAGGTCGGTCTCCATATCTGGGAAGGCCTGGAGGATCTCCTTGGCGGTGATGAAACCGTGAACGCGGCCCTTGCGGATCAGGTCCTTTAGGGTCGGCAGAAACTCAAGACTCTCCTCGATATACGCCTTCGGGGGACGCTTTGTCATAGGGGATGCTATTAAAAAAGCCAAGAACGGCTTTCGGACTGGGAGTAATGTGAGAGCGATGGTTCCACGGGTCCCTGTGTCAGCAAGCCGAGGCCGCCAGGACTACAGAAAGGACCATGGGCTATACAATATATGCCCGTGGAAGCTTACTATATCATAATCTGCTGCAAAGGGGAAAGACATGGGATCTGTTGAGAGATTGACACAGAGTAGATAGGGTTCTTAGTATTAGGGTGCCTACAATTAACGATGGCTTCATGGAAGAACAACAAAAGAAAGAGCCCGTAGCTCAGCCGGCATCTCCTGGCAAGCGCTGGCTGAACTTCTATCTCCTTGCCGCCGTAGTGGTCTTAGCGGCTGTCTTCTTTGCTTTTTACCAGAATAGGAGCGGCGCTAGTTTCCTAGGTGGTGGCGGTGGACTGGTCTTTGGCACGCCAACTCCGACCCCTTCGCCAACCCACACGATTGCGCCGACGGCCACTCCTATTGCTACGGCCACTCCCACTTCAAGCCCTACGCTGCCTACTATTCTGACCACTATAACCTGTAGTGGTAAGATCAGCTGTCTCACCCTGACAGGAGCTACTACCGGCCCGACGGTATATCCTACTGTTACCACAGTGGCCTGCGGTCCTTTCGTGAAGTGCATCTATCCCACCGTTACTCCGACGCCGACACCTACTCCTGCTGGCACTCCCGGTCCGATAACCATATCGTGCGGTCCTAAGGTGGCCTGTATTACCCTTACCGGAGCAGTGGGCCCGTCCATTGTGCCTACTGCTGATACGGTGATCTGCGGACCACGCATACAGTGTGTGACTCCTACCGCAGCTATTACTTCTGCTACGACCGTGAGTCCTGTAAGCATTGTCTGCGACAGATTCATAACCTGTATTACGCCAGGGACTGGGGGAACTGTGGTGATATCGCCTACCACCGTACTCTGCGGACTGTTTGTTGCCTGCACCTTCCCAACGGTTGCTCCTACGCCTACTCCGGTGGTAACTCCGACGCCAGGTACGACCATTCTGTGTGATATCCGAATACTGTGCGTGACACCTACGATTACCACTGGTACGCCTACGGTACTTGGTCCTAACACGATCTTCTGCGGTGCCTTGGTACCTTGCGTAAATGCTACACCGACCCCTACCCCAAAGTCTTAGGGGTCGGCCCTAGATCATCTCTTTAAGGCGAGCAAAAAGCTCCTGCACCTTTTGGCTGTCTCCTTGCTGTTGGGCGAGGCTAATCTGCTGCGCCAGGCTGGCCTTAGTGTCCTCCTTGGCGTCGGAACGCAGGCGCTGGGCCAGCAGGAGAAACTCCTCCATGGCCCAGAGGTCGTTGGTCTCGGTCTCGTCGTATTTCTGCAGGATCCCCTGGATATACAGGGATGTTTCCTTTACTTTCTGTTCGCCCAGCCGTTCCTTTAGGGTGGCGGCTAGGTCGCTCTCGGCCTCGCGAAGTACTGGGAAGATCTCATCCAGAAAAGGCGTGGCCTCGGTGACAGGTAATGAAAGCACCTGCTCTCGGACCGTGGGGAAGATGCTGGGAAAGGCCAATACCAGGGCTATGGCAAGTTCAGTGAGGTTCACCTTGTGATCTTCTGGCTTAGGAGTCGTAGTAGCAATAGCTACTCCTGGCTTGCCTCCTATCCTCGATAGGGCGGTTCTCAGGTTCTTTTCATCAGTCTCCAGCCGTACTGCCAGCCAGCGCAGCCATTCGGCCTGCTCGACTTCGTTCTTAATGCGAGAAAGCCAGGGGAGGATCTCCTGGACGATCTCCTTCTTGGAAATAGGAGTGAGCTCAGGGTGTTCGCGCATGGCCTGGGCGATCAACCATTCCATGCCGTGCTGGCGCCCTTCATAGGCTTCCTGCCATCCGTCAGGATCATTCAGCAGGCAGTCGGCCGGGTCCTTGCCGTTCGGCAGGGGAATGACAAAGGGATTAAGCTCGGCGGCCATGACCAGCTCTAGTCCGCGTTTGGTAGCCTGGATACCTGCCTTGTCCCCGTCGTAGGCGAAGGCGATATTGGTGGTGAAACGGCCTAGTAGCTGTATCTGCTCAGTGGTAAGGGCGGTACCTGAGGAGGCGACGGTGTGGGTGAAGCCGTATTGGTGGAGCATGAGCACGTCCATCTGACCTTCTGCGAGAATGGCCAGGTCCTCATCCTGGATGGCCCGCTTGGCCAGATGAAGAGCATACAAGGCCCTACTTTTTATGAAGACCGGGGTTTCGGGAGTGTTCCAATACTTGGGTCCGCGGTTCACCCGGGGGTCATCAGTCATCTCCAGAAGGCGCCCGGTAAAGCCTACTACCTTGCCGGTGATATCACAGATGGGGAAGGTGACCCGGTCTTGGAACTTGCCGGGGTCGCCAGCCAAGGAGATCTCGGCCGGCTTGAATCCTTGCTTCTGGAGGGCGGCTGAGGTAGTGGTGCCTAGGGGTGCGTAACCGAGCTCGAAGTCGGCGATGGTCTTGTCGGTGAGGCCGCGGCCTTTTAGGTAGCCTAAGGCCTGCTCCCCGCGGGGGTGCTTAATAAGTATGGTATGCCAGAGCTTGGCGGCATAGGCGTTCAGCTCGTAGAGGCGGGGTTTTGAAGCGGCAGAAGTACCGGCAGCCTTGGCGGCTTCTGCGTGGCGGGGCTCCAATTGTACTCCGGTCCTCTCAGCCAATAGCTGCAGGGTCTCGGGGAAGGTAAGTCCTTCCAATTTCATGACGAAGTCGAAGATGTCGCCGCCTTCGCCGCAGCCGAAGCACTTGTAGATGCCCCGGTCCGGACTGACGGTAAAGGACGGCGTTTTTTCATTATGAAAAGGACAGCAGGCCTTGTAGATCCGGCCAGCTTTCTTCAGGGGAACGTAGCTACCTACTAACTGCTCAATAGGTAGTCTCGCTTTGATTTCGTCAGTCTCAGACATAGATTCACACTAGCAGATTTTGGCCTTGCGGACAGTGTTGCTACAATGACCCAGTATGGCCGGCTATATTATTCTCATTCTCTGTCTCTTTCTTGGTGCCGCCCTGGTGCGCCGCCTGCCACTTTCGTTGCATGTGCCTGAATATCTGGCGGCTTCCGCAGTGGTGGGATTGTTTATTGGCACCTGGATACTATTTTTACCTTCGATACTTATTCCGTACCGGTTCGCCTTTCCATTGGCGGGGGTGGTAATGGCTCTTTTGGCAGTCTGGCTCTGGCAGGGGGGCTCGTTCACAAAATGGACAGCCTTGCCGGCTAGAGCCTGGGTCTGGATTCCCATAGGAGCCGGCCTTTCAGCGTTCCTGGCCTATATCCTCTATACCCACTTGCTCATGCCCACGGCTGACGGCTGGAATACTGTGGGAAACACCTGGGGTGACCTGGCCCTCCACCTCTCGCTCATCTCGCGGCTGGCCGTCACTGACAAGGTGGATTTCAGACTGCCTATTCTGATCGGCCAGAATCTTACCTATCCTTTTCTTATCGATTTTCTCTCAGCTGTGCTGTACCGATCGGGAATGGGACTGCGCCTGGCCTTGCTGCTGCCAAGCGGGCTGCTGGCCCTAAGCTTCGTCCAGCTATTCTTCTTTCTGAGCTACCGGTTGTTCAAAAAGGTGAGGGGAGCGGTCATCGGCGTTCTGCTCTTCTTATTTGCCTCAAGCTTTGCTGGGCTGTCTGAGTTCTATGCCGACTGGCGGGCCAGCGATTCCGGTCTCATCACTTTTGTTCAGGCCATTACAAAGACCTACGACCATCTTCCCAACCAGGGGCTTCATCTAACTAATGTTATTCTCGGCTATCTAATCCCGCAGCGGGGCTATCTGTTTGGGCTGCCCGTATTTTGTCTGCTGGCTATACTGTGGTTTGAGGCTGACCGAGAGAAGGATGCGAAGACGCGTAACTGGCTCCTCTGGGCGGCAGCCCTGCTTCTGGGTCTCTTGCCCTTTGCCCACGTTCATACGTTCTTCGTAGCGGCGCTTATCTTCGGCTATCTGACTTTGCAGAGCATGCTGCGCGAAAAGTGCTTCATCACCAGCTGGACGCTACCGTTTGGTGCCGCTCTTATTCTGGTATTTCCCCAGCTGGCCTGGCAGTTTCTGGCTAGCTACCATAGCGGCTTCAGCTTTTACCAACTAGGCTGGCTGAAGTCTCCCGACCAAGGTCTAGTTACCTTCTGGTGGCGAAATATGGGGCCTGGCCTGGTATTTCTCATCGCGACACCGTTTTTGGCTGGCCGCTATCTCAACAGGCGCTTTGACTTTGGCTTTTTCCTACCGTTTCTGATCATCTTTGTGGCAGCTAACCTCTTTAGCTTCCAGCCCAACGGCTATGACAACGGCAAGCTGTTCCTCTACGTCTGGCTGGCCGTCTGTCTGTACGCAGGCTATTTCCTGGCTCGGTGGTCAGAGTGGTTCCGTGGTGCCTGGATCCTGGTGGCCATACTGATGCTGGCCATGATGGGCAGCGGAATACTGGGCTTCATTCCCGATATTACCAAGACCTATGCATTTCTTTCCAATGACGACCAGACTTTCGCAACTGACTTCCAGAAAGTGGTGCCGGTCGATGCCCTGGTCCTTACCGCCGACAGGCATAACCACCCCGTACCTACGCTTACCGGCCGCCGTATAGTAATGGGATACCGGGGCTGGCTATGGACCTACGGCTACGACTATGTGCCCATCGAGAGGGACGTACGGACCATGTTTGCCGGAAGCGCTGAGGGAGACGCATTGCTCCAAAGCTACGGAATCGACTATGTGGTGATAGGCAATACCGAGCGTATGGAATGGGGAGCTAACCAGGTCTATTTTGAGCAGCATTTCCAAGAGGTCTACTCAGGAGGGGAGTGGGAGGTCTTTAAGGTGGACTAAGCGGTCGCGCCCTCGAAGCCGCCTGCTTGGATCTGCCAGAGTTTCTGGTAGGTGCCCTGAGTAGCCTTCACCAGCTCCTCGTGCCTGCCTTCCTCAGTGATTTTTCCGCCTTCAAGTACCAGGATCCTATCCATCTGCATGATGGTCGAAAGTCGGTGGGCGATGACTATGGTGGTTTTGTCCTTCATTAACTTGGCCAGGGCGTCCTGAATGTAGCGCTCAGACTCGGAGTCCAGGCTGGAGGTGGCTTCGTCAAGCACCAGGATGGGGGCGTCTTTCAAGATGGCCCGGGCAATGGCGACTCTTTGGCGCTCGCCGCCGGACAGCTTTACGCCACGCTCACCGACGAAGGTGCCGTAGCCCTCGGGGAACTTGGAAATGAACTCGTGGCAATGGGCCAGCTTGGCAGCCTCGATGACCTCTTCGTCGCTGGCGTCCGGTTTGGCATAGCGGATATTCTCCAGCAGGCTCCTGTGGAATAGAATAGGCTCCTGCGGTACCAAAGCCACCTGTGAGCGCAGGCTGTCCTGGCTATGGGTGGCAATGTCCTGCCCGTCAATGAGGATGTGGCCCTTCTGAATGTCGAAGAAGCGCAGTATCAGCTTGACGATGGTGGACTTGCCTCCGCCAGAAGGTCCTACCAAAGCCACCTTCTCATGTGGTTTGATGGCCAGGTTGAAGCCTCCTAGAATGGGCTGCTCCTTGTCGTAGCCGAAGCTGACATCCTTGAACTCGACGATGCCCTGGCTCACCGCAAGCTGGCCGGCTCCTGCTGGGTCGGCCACTTCATGTGGCATCAGTAGGATGTCAGTCATCTCAGCTGCGTCAGAAAGGCTGCGGTAGATCCTGTGGATGTTCCTACCCAGTCCCCAGAGCTGGTCAAAGATCTGCAGGAGGTAGGCCTGTAGCAGGGCGAAGTCACCGACAGTAAGGCGGCCTTCTTTCCAGAGAGTAAGAGCAAACCAGAGCACGGCAAACTCAAGGATGATCATTAGCAGTCCCTGGGTGGCTTCAGCTACCTGGTCGAGATTCCAGGTAAATCGACGCATTGCCAGGAGTGCCCGGTTGAGCTTACCGAAAGCGGTCTCTTCCTGGGAGTATCCGTTAAAAAGCTTGAGGTTGATGCTGTTTCCTACTACGTCAGCGAGGTGGCCGGTTACGGCGCTGTCCGCCTCGGCTCGGGCTACATTAAACTTGAACTTGTACTGGGCGAACCAGTAATTGGCGATGGTGTAGAGTATTGCCCAGATAGCCAATAGTCCGGCCAGCACTCGGTAATGGATAAACAGGACTGCAAAGATGATACTGAGACGCACTATGAGGTTCAGGACGTTGAAGATCACCTGGTCGGCGAGATCCTCAAAGGCGTCCGGGAAACGGTTGGCCCGACGGACCAGGCTACCGGCGAAGTTGTTGTTGAAGAAGTTGTAGGAGTGGCGGGAGAGATACTTGAAGCAGGTCTCCATCAGGTCGGCCATGACGGCGCTTTCGAAGTAGGTGGTAGTAACCATGGTTACCCGCCAGGTGGCCCAGCCGGCTATGGCCACGACGGCGATCCAGGCTACTATGACGAAAGGATTCCCCTCCGACTGTCCGCCCACTATGTCGAAGAGACCCTTGTAAAGGAAGGGCTTGTACAGGTCGGCCGACGAAGCGGCGATGACCCCGAGGACTATCACTGCCATCTGCAGCCAACGGCTGCGGCAATGACGCCAAAAAATGGCCAGGGTGGCCTTGGTGTTCGATGTCGTTTCTTTCATAGGAGCCTTATTATATCAGAACGATATAGTTGAGGCAAACCTGGTTTTCGATATTAAAGCCGGGTCCTGACGCGGGTGCTGACCGTCTCGAAACGGGCCTTGGCAGCTTCCTTCAAAAGGCCGGGATTGAAGTCGTAGATGATGTGGTCGAGATAAGGGAGTTCCAACTTCTTGCCCCATTCTTGGGCGGCCTTGATGAGAGCTGGTGCCACTTCCTCGGTAGTCTCGTTAGGTGAAACCATGAGCTCCTCTATCCAGCCATAGCGTTCCTGGGTCCGGTAGTCGTTCTCGCTCTCCTGCTCGACGCTGAGCTGGACGAGACCGGCTAGCTTTTCACCGCGGAAAGCAAGTAAAAAGGCCCACTCAGGATCGTCGAGGACGTTGACGAAGGTCTGGGGCTGTAGGGCCAGCTCGGCGCCGGCCTGCTTATAGTTCTCTGGGTACTTCTTGGCAAGCCCACGCAGGACCTGACGAAACAGGCCGTGGATGGCCTGGTAGTCAGTCTGGACCGCTTCGCGGATGGTGAGGGTTGAAGGCATGAACCTAACCTACACTGAAACACTGAGTTTGTCCACGTGGAAATACTGGTATACTGAGAAAGCACTAAGAACGCCCTATATAGTAATTGGCAACCCATGGATGCAGAACCCATTGCAGCCGACGTCCTGGCGGAAGAGATCGTCTCAGTTCCTTCTAAAAAGCCGATGCTGCCAATGCTGGGCGCCATCGTAGTAGTGCTGCTTATTGCCATAGGGGGCTATTTTGCCTATGCCCATTCCAAGAAGGCTGCCCCTGCCGCCATAGCGACCGTACCCACAAAGGCCTTCGCCCAGAATGACGTGAGCTTTAACTACAATGCTAGTTGGCTGGTTCTTACCGGCAAGCAGGTATTCCAGGGAGATACTTCTACGGTTTCTAAGCCGCCGTATACCGAAGACCAGTATTTCTTCTACACCAAGGCAGGCTTGGAAAAACTCAAGAAGGCAGCGACTGCTACCGCCTCTCCTACTGACGGCAGTTCTGGGACAGTCAACTTTTACACTGAGGCAGTGGTCTCTCGAATAACCTACGAAAGCGCCCATGCCACGGCCCGATCAGCCACTCAGAGCATTTGTAAGGGTACCGAAGTGAGCTATTCGAGTGGTACCGCTCCTGACGAGTCTCGCATTAAAGCTGTTGTCGTGAACGGCATCTCTGGCTACACGCTTACCCCCGAGGCTACTTGCAATAACAAGAGCGTGCTCTTCTTTTTTGACAGCACCCATCTTACTTCCCTCCCAACACCTGAGACGGTCCCGGGGGTCGTAGTCAGCGGAGACCCTACACCGGCGCCCTCTCCCGATAGCTATATCCTCAGCTTTCCCGGAGCAACTACCCTTGCGGGGCTTACTGGCGACCAGAAGCTAATCGTAGAAAGTCTGAAGAAATAGAAAAGCTGCTATGCTAGAGCTAACTTAGCGCTAGAAAATGTCCTATGGGGAACGTCATACTTATCTCAGGAGGTAGCGACGGGCTTGGCCGGGAGATCGCCCGTATCCTGGCTCCTGACTGCCAGGTGGTTGTATTCTCGACCAAAGAAGACAAGCTGAGGACTCTCTCAGAAGAGACAGGGTGTGCTTACCAGGTGGGAGACGTCACCGCATGGGATGATGTCGAACGGATTTGCCAGTGGACCATTGCGACCTACGGAAGAATTGACTGCCTCATCAACAATGCCGGTGTCTGGCTGGAAGGTCCCCTTGATGAGAATACGCCGGCCGAGATCTCCCGGGTGATGAATGTGAATGCGACAGGCACCATGCTCCTCACCCGCGCCGCCCTTCCCCAGCTGAAGGTCCAGGGCGCCGGTACTATCATCAATGTCATTTCCCAGGCGGGCATAACTTCCCAGGCAGACCGTAGCGTCTACTATGCCTCGAAGTGGGCGATAACCGGCTTCACCAAGTGTCTGCAGGCCGAACTGGGCCCCCAGAATATCAAGGTGACCGCTGTTTATCCCGGCTCTATGCTGACTAGCTTCTTCGACAAAGCGGGTAATCCCCGTGATATGTCCAAGGCGCTTGACCCGGTCGCGGTCGCTAAGGCTATCGTCTCGGTAGTCCGCTTGGAGGGGGACGCCACCATACCGGAGATTGGTATTAAGTATGTTCTAAAGTAGATCCTATGTCCTTCAAATCCCAGCAGGAGCAGGTTGACGTCTGGGCCCAGCAGTTCGCTGTGCCGTACTGGCAGCCCTTGGAAATGATGGCGCGTCTGACCGAGGAGACAGGGGAGCTGGCCCGCGAGATTAATCACCGTTTCGGTCCTAAGAAGAAAAAGTCTACCGAATCAGCGGCCGAGATGGGAGACGAGATCGCCGACATCATGTTCACCCTGATATGTATTGCCAATGCCCAGGATATCGACCTGGACGAGGCCTTTGACAGGTGCATGGAAAAGGTAGGGGTTCGCGACGCCAACCGGTTCGAGAAGAAGTAGGCCTGTTACTTTTTTGCGATGAAATCAAAGGTGTGCCAGTGCTTTGGTGTGCCGGCTGCCGTGCTGCCGTCCCACTCCTTTTCATCAAGCTTTAGTGTCTCTAGGCCGGAGAGCAGGGTCATCACTTGCTCGCGCGTATGAAACGTCATACGGGGCCGATCCAGTTGCCATTGGTCGCGGGTGCCGAAGAGGTTGCCGCAGAATACGCCGCCCGGTCTCAGTGAGGCGACTATGCGGGCGAATACGTCATTGAAGCTGTCTGGCGGGTTAAAGGGAAGGGAATACATGGCGTTTGCTAGGCAGTACTTTGAGGCAGGAAAATCGAAGCTAGCAAAGCTAGTCATAACCGGGTGAAAACGGGAACTATCCAGCCCCACGGTTAGTTCGATTGGAAGCGGCTCACTGTCCAACGCTGTCACGTCGAACGACTTTTCTATTAGTAGTTTAGTGTCCTTCAAGGCACCAGAGCCGATGTCGATGGCTTTTCCAGGAGTGGAGATGTACTCCAGTGCCTCTAATAGTAACGGACTGGGCGGCTGGACTTGGGTGATAGCATAATACTGGCTCCATTGGGTGGTAGTTTCTTTGGGACTGTCCATTGTCTTATTGTAGGAGGCCAGCAAAGTCCAGCGCCAGGTAACCAGTGGCGATATCAGAGAGCTCACCGGTCCTCAGATGCTTCCTGAACTCTACAAGCGGGAGCAGTACTATCTCGATGGGTTCCCAGGGATCGTTCTTGGGTTCGGCAGTCTTTACGCAGTTGCGGGCGATATAGTTGTAGCGCAGACAGGTGGAATAGGCGTCGGCTAGGCTGGTCCCCACAAACTCAAAATTACCGGTGTATCCGGTTTCCTCAAGCAGCTCCCGTTTAGCTGCCTCCATGAATTCTTCACCCTTTTCTGAGGCGCCACCTGGGATATCGAGCAATATCCGCTCGGGGCCGGGCCGGAATTGGCGGGCTAGGACGACCTGGTTGTCTGGGGTGAGGGCCAGGGTGCAGACGGGATGGCCCTCCTGCTTGATATCAAAATCAGCAGTAATCCCGGTGGGCAGCTCAAAGACCACCGGTCAATCTTGCGGTAGCCGTCGTAGATGCGGGTAGAGGAGATCTTTTTCCAGTTCATAGTAAAGAATTAGAGGCTATAGCTTTATGGTAGGGAATTGCACATGGATTTGCGAGAGGGATGACGCTCGTCAAGCCAGTCTCACGACTGGTTTTGACTTCGCTAACTTCGGTGGTCGGGTAAGCCTACCACCGAAGTCGAACCCTTGAGGGTTCTTCCCTTTTCCCTCTCTCTCCGCCACAAAAAAAGATCTACTGATGTAGATCTTTTTTTGTGGCGGAGAGAGAGGGATTCGAACCCTCGGTACCTTTCGGTACACACGCTTTCCAAGCGTGCGCACTAGACCACTATGCGATCTCTCCTGAAGCGAGGCAGAAAAGAAAGTTTACTTTCTTTTCTGATGAGCGAAGGAGAAGCACGCCGTAGGCATGCGTCTCTCCGTTTCTCGCGTTGTATGGGTGCGTGAGCGAGGAGTACGTCTTATGGGCTCCAACCGATCTTATCAGGTTAGCCCCTTACTGACAAGCGACGGATTGCGGTCCTTGAGCCTACCAAACCCGAGCTCCTCCTTGGCCACCTTCTTATCTAGCCGCACCACGTTTCCCATCTGGATGGCCTGAAACCCGTAATGCCCCCGGATGTCCTCCAGCGCCTTGCTAATCTGCTCATGCCTCGGTCGCTGCTGGAAAAGGTCCAGCTGCAGGCCATCCGTGATACTTAACCCGTTAAACCCCATGCTTACCTGACGAATGGCCCCTAGTAAGGGCCGGGGAAACGCCTCGAGCATCTGCCGCAGCGCCCCTAGTAGGGCCGGATAGCTATCGCAGGGGCTGTCTAGCTTGATCTCGGCACTGAGCGAGGCGGCTCCTGATAGACGTAGGTAGAGCCAGACCGACCGGCAGCGTAGTCCGTTGCGTCGCAACCTGTGTACCAACCTGTCGGCCATCCGGCTTATGATCGGCCAGACCGCCTCAAAGTCGTAGAGCCAGTGAGTGAGCACGTGTTGGTGGCTCATATTCTTGATCAGTCGTTCTTCTCCAGGGTCCGCCTCGTAGCCGTGCAGGCGCCACCACCAGTAGCGCCCGAAGATACCCAGGTTGGCCTGGAGGAACTCGGGGGTGGAGGAGTATAGATCAAGTGGGGTACTGATCCCAATGAGGGCGAGGCGAGCGGCGTTTCGGGTGGCAATACCAGGTAGGTCAGTCAGCTCTAGCCGTCCGAGCACCTCCTCGAGATTGGCCAGGTTAATCTCGGTCAGGCCATCAGGCTTCTGCAGGTTGCTGGCCACTTTTCCCAGCAGGGAGTTGGGAGCGATGCCGATAGAGCACTTGATATACTCGCCGAGCTCATTCCTAAAGCGCTCCTTGATGTCGCGGGCCACTTCCCAGGCAGTCTCGGAATCGGCCCAGTTCGGCGAGAGAAATATAGCGGCCTCATCTATGCTCTTGGCGAATACCTCGGGTCCACAGCGATCCCGCAGGATATCCATGAATTTGTAGTGCACCTCTTTGTAAAGGCCGGGCGTAGTCTCAGTAACGGCTAGTCCGGGGCACATCATGCGGGCGTCACCTAGCCTTGTACCTGTTTTCACTCCGAAGGCCTTGGCGGCGTATGAGGCGGCCAGCACGGTACCACGGGGGGCATCGTGCGAGACTACTGCCAAGGGGTGGTCGCGTAGCTCCGGCCGGTACTGCTGCTCTACGCTGGCGAAGAACGAGTTCATATCTAAGAAGATGACCCGGGCGTCCTTCACTTCGCGTAACGATCCAAGCATAAACAGGGGAAGCTAGAGATTAGCCTCCCCTGTTATACCAAACAAAAACCGAACTAGCAATAGATCCGCTAGTCTCTTAAGCAGGTAGCTTGGAAAGTCCGCTCTGGAGGAGATTTTCCAGCTCGGTAGCGGGGATAAGGCCGATACGCTGGTCAACCGGCTCGCCGCCGATAAAGGCCTTAAACGTGGGGATGGAAAGAACCTGAAATTTCTGGGAAAGTTCAGGCTGCGCGTCTACGTCGATTTCGACGATTTTCACCTTGTCGTTGTCGGCGTACTTCTCAGCCAAGGCGGCGATACGGGGAGCCATGGCCCGGCAGGGACCGCACCAGGTGGCCCAGAAGTCGACCAGGACGACGCCGTCAAACTTCACTACTTCTTCTTCAAAATTGTCTACGGTCACGTCGATGCGGTGGCTGGACTCGTCCATGGGGAGTAACTTACCGGTAGGTACTTCCCAGTATATCGGGCAAAAACTTAGGACACAAGGAACTGCAGGAAGCCGTACTGGGCGGGGGTAAGAAGGTTCTCCATCTCCAGGGTAAGGTCCTCAACCTCGTCCTCAGGAATTTCTGAATCGTACATGTGAATAAGCTCGTGGAGCAGGGTAGCGGCACGCTCCTCACGGGTAAGCTCGGTGGCCAGGCCGATGACGTTCTGGTCGGGCATGATAAGTCCCATGATATCGCTGTGCACGTGGCGCTTTACTTCGGCAGGGGCGTCAAGTGACATCCCTTCCAGGCGATGACGGGGAAGGAAGCGGATCTCATAACCGGAATCAACGAAGGTTTTCTTAAGCTGGGCGAAGGTTGGCTGGTTCATATACTTTTTTATTTGTTTTTCGAAATTAAATTAGTATACGTGAGAATCGCCTCCCTGTCAATCAGGTTAGAAGACGACGATAATGAAAAACAGCTCTGCTGGCGTATTCTTGACTCAAGCTTCTGGACAGAGTAAGGTGCAGCTAGACGACTACAAGGAGGTCGATAAGTATGAATGTACAGGCAAATATCGCGGCGGTGGGAATGCTCTCGTTCCTTTTCGTCAGCGGGATTTATTACCTGTTCCTGGGTATGCGAGTACCCGAGGAAAAGAATCCGGTGAGGGATGATGACAAAAAGTTGGCAAAGGTTGCTCAGTTAAGTAGCGGGCTCAGCCTGCCTTGCGGGGTCGCGACAGTATTGTTTAGACAGTGGTCGCCCTGGCTGATGCTGGCCGTGCCTATACTGGCAGTAGTTGTCTCTTATCTTGCGATAGAGACCGGACGGTATCTGAAGGTCAAGTCTGATCAAAAGAGGGTGAACCAGAGTCGGCAGGGGCTCATTGCCGAGCGAATAAAAAAGCAAATTGGTTGATGGAGAAAACACCCAAAGAGGGCCGCACGGCATATGCGGCCCTCTTTCAAATTATGAGTTCGATATAGTCAGAGCTGGTGACTGTTGTGTAGTTGGGGTAGGGGACCGGTCTCGTTATAGTCGCGGATGACGATGCTCATATCGCTGATGGGAGGGCAGCCAGTACTTCTTCCAGCAGCCGATGAGGCGGCATTTTCTTGAGGGTAAGTAGCTTTACACCTTTTTCGGCGCAAAGAGATCTTAGGGTGCGCTTCTTCTTACGTCGGTCATAGCTGAGAGTCCACTTTATATAGTCCAGCTTTAGTCGCTCAGGCTTGGCGCCGTCCGGGATAGTGTTAGGTAGCTGGCCGCCTCGTCTCCTTCTTTGCAGAACTCTCGGAAAGGTATAGATCCGGCTTACATCGAGAAACACCACGAGAGTTGAACGGTCGATGCGTTCGGGAATAGCGTTCTTGTAGACCCCGTCGATGACCCACTGGTCGCCAGCGATGAGTCGGGCGTGTGCCTTTTGGTATTCCTCGAGGGGGAGTTTCTCGAAATTGCCGTTAAGGAGTTCCCGGTCCAGGTGGTGGACAGGGATGTGCAGTGCTTCCCCCAGGGCAATGGCCAGGGTACTCTTGCCGCTGCCAGAGTTTCCGATAACGCTGATACGGGGTCCAACGGTGGACATGGCTGTGAGGTGGGATATAAACAGGCTTCATATGTAATGCTATAGTAGTCATACCTACCTGTAAACGCCTGTTTCATGCCACACGAAGTCACTTCTCCAAATCCCGGCGAGCTGAAGGGTATCTCCGCCAAGACCAATGAGATCCACCACGACAAGCTCTACGCCGGCTACGTCACTAAGCGTAACGAGGTCGAGGCCAAGATGGCTGAGATCGACCTTGCCTCGGCAAACCAGATCTACTCCCAGTGGCGCGGTCTGAAAGAAGGGGAGACCTTCGCCGCCAATGGCATGATCCTCCATGAGGTCTTCTTCGACATCCTGGGCGGGGACGGGGACGCCTCTGGAACCAAGATAAAGGAGGCTATCGAGGGACAGTGGGGGAGTTGGCAGCGCTTCGTCGACGAGTTCACCGCCACCGCGATGGGGGCGAGGGGATGGGCGATACTGGCCTATGACCCATCTGACAAGAAGCTGCATATTTTCGCCGCCGACGCCCAGAACCAGGGCGGGGTGTGGGGGAGTACTCCCCTCCTCCCATGCGACGTTTACGAGCATGCCTATTTCATCGATTTCGGCTCGGACCGCAAGGCCTACGTCGCCGCGTTTTTACAAAATGTAGAGTGGGGGAGGGTAGAGGAACGGTATCAAAAAGTGGCCTGATTCCCCTACTGTCCCCTTTCTAAATCGAGTAGAGGACAGTATAGTGGTGTGTGTGGGCTAAACAAGACGGGACTCCCCACTACTCGCTTATTGTGTGGTTAGCGTGTCCCCGGCGGTTTTTTCAAAATTACCACTCCCCTGCTAATTTCTCATTTTTTTTCGGATGAACGACGATATTATTGTCTATGACATTGAGACCCAGGAAACCTTCGCTGACGTAGGTTCACGTGACCCCAAGAAGCTACATATATCGGTAATAGGAGCCTATTCCTATAAGGATAATGAGTTTATGAGCTACACGGAAGACGAGCTTCCCCTCTTCTGGCGGCGTCTCGAGCAGTGCGACATGATCGTGGGTTTCAACAACAAGGGCTTCGATGACCAGGTCTGTGCAGCCTACTTTCCTGAGATCACCAAGGTGTACAGCTTTGATATCCTGGCTGAGGTGTATAAGAACCTGGGATTCAGGGTTAAACTGGACAACATCGCCCAGGCTACCTTGGGGCTAGGCAAGTCCGGTGACGGTCTTAAGGCGGTCAGGCTCTATGCCGAGGGAAAGATGGAAGAACTGCGCTCCTACTGCCTAGATGACGTAAAGATCACCCGGGATATCTTTGATCACGGAAAACAGTACGGCAAGCTCAGATACGGTGATCTGGCCGGGGTGAAAGAGGTCGAAGTGGACTTCTTTCCAGAGGTGAGCAAGGACGCTACACTGAACCTCAGCCTGTTTTAACATAAAAACGCCGCCACCTAGGTGACGGGCGCTTTCAATTTGTAGTGGAGAGCTTTGGGTTAATGCGTCGACAGTGTGGGAGTTGCCTTGGTGCTGACCTCGGGATTTGGGGGCACCCTTACGGTGACGATAACGTAGTCTTGCCCCTGGTATTTGACGACCTGGGTGTTCTCGCTGGGCGCCGGCCTTTTCTTGGGATTTGACTCCACCAGGTGTATCTTTACCAGGTTGCCGGTCCCGTTAATGGCGATGGGCAGTGTTTTGTGGGCGGCGGCAACACTGTAAGGCACGTCGACCTCCACATAGTTTCGCTCACCTTCCACTTTCACGACTGGCTGCTGGGCGGCCGAAGTGATTAGTGTGACTGGTTGTACCGGTTTGGCTTTTACGACTTGAGGGGCAGTGCCGCCACGCAACTGGCTGGCGGCAAATGTCAGAATACCCAAAAAGAGGCAAAAGCCTATCTGTGTCTTCTTGCTCATGTTCCTATTCCTTTCTTTTTCTGTTTTTGGCTCCACTACCGGCTGAGAATAGCGGGATCAATGAGAACAGTCAACCTGGTAGTGGGCCAGCCGGATCGTCTCCAGTGGCAATAGCGCACATTTGAGCCGTATCGGAGAAAGCGGGATGCCGATAAGGCCGGTGATTTCTTCAACGGGGGTGGCTTGGATTTCTTTGAGTGACTTCCCGATCCAGGTTTCAGCCAGAAGATCAGCAGATGCGGTGCAGATAGCGCAGGACCTGCCGCTATGCCTGATTTCAGCGATCTTTCCAGCGTCGAGGCGCATATCAATGTGGATCTCGTCGCCGCAGACGGGATTGGCCCCGTCTACCCTGATGTCAGCCTGTTTAAGTGTGCCGCCAAAGAGAGGCTGCTTGTAGCGTTCGAAGATCAGTTCCTGGGCGAGGTTAAGCATTCTTGATATCCTCGATTATCTCTCGTAGTGCGGCTATGAACTTTTTGCAGTCCTCAGCCGTATTGTAGATCCCCAGGCTTGCCCGTACAGTGGCGGGGATTTCCAGCTCCTTGTGCAGTGGCTCTGCACAATGCTGGCCGGCCCGCACGCAGATGTTTTTCTGGCCCAGGAGATCAGCGATGTCATGCGGGTGGATGCCGTTTACAGAGAAGCTAATCAGGCCGCTTTCAGGGTCGGGATTGCCAAGAATGGTGACTCCCTCGATGGTTTCCAGGTCAGTGCGGAGCTGAGAAGCGAGCGGTGCGATCTCCTGGGTGACATTCGCCATACCGATTTCCTGAAGGTAGGTGACCGCAGCAGCCAGCCCGATAGCTCCTTCGATATTTGGCGTCCCGGCTTCGAACTTGGAGGGGAGGGTGTTCCAGGTGGAGCCTTCCAATGTGACGGTACTGATCATGTCGCCGCCGGTCTGGTAGGGGGGTATAGCCTCGAGCAGGTCTTCCCTCCCCCAAAGCACGCCTATACCCGATGGGCCGTAAAGCTTATGCCCCGATAAGACTAGGAAGTCGCAGCCCAGCGTCTGCACGTTAAGTGAGATGTGGGGAGCTGACTGGCTGGCGTCTACAATAAACCGAATGCCACTCCCCTGCCGGTCCAGCATTTTTCTGACCGCATGTGCATCCAGAAAGCGGCCGAGAACGTTGGAGCAATGGCTCAGTGAAACGATACGGGTACGGGGAGAAATGAACTTTTCTAGCTCTGATAAGTCAATATATCCATCTTTTAGTCCCACGAACGTTAGCTTCAGATTACGGTGAGAGGCAAGCTGCTGCCAGGGCACCAGGTTGGCGTGGTGCTCGAGGACCGAGAGGATAATCTCATCCCCTTCCCCAAGGTCTTCACCAAGGCTGCTGGCCAGGAGGTTCAGTCCCTCTGTTGCAGACCTGGTAAAGATTATTTCCTTGGAAGAGCCTGCTCCGATGAAGTCGGCTATAGTCTGATGGGCGGCATCATAGGCCTGGTCGGCGGAAACTGCCAGCGGATAGAGGCCCCTGTGCACGGAGGCGTAGTCCTTCCGGTAAAAGGCATCTACAGCCTTAATAACCGCCTCAGGTTTCTGGGCGGTGGCAGCCGAATCCAGGTAAACCAGATCAGGATGGGTGGCGAAGATGGGAAAGTCAGATCGGTAGGATGACATGAGGTCAGTATAGCAGGTGCGTAAAGGTGGCTCAGGCCGGACTCGTAGGACGAGTCCGGCCTGATGCGACGTGTCATGCAGCAATTGACCATATTCTGTTGTTCTCGGGAGGCTGGGATAGCTCTGCGAAAGACGCTACTTCCGGCTTCTGAGCGGGATGCAATAGTCTGTCGATAGCTTCCTCAATATCCTCAGGTGTACAGGCAGTGTCTAGGACGGCGCATGGATCATCGAAGTCGGCGACGAAAGCGGCTAGACGCTGAGCGACAGTGCGGTCTCCAGGTGAGGCAGACGTAATGATGATTACGGCAGTCACCTGGTTGCTTGCAAGCCATTCCATTGCTGGTAAGGTTGCGAGCGGGAAATGCGTAACCGGTTCTTGAAGGGAACCAATGTTAGCGGGCGTACTACCGATTACAGCAATCACTTGTCTCCTCCTTAATCTCTCAATACCACTTCTATATCACGGAATTGTTTCTTTGTCTAGTCTACCGGCTGGCTGTAGGAGTTTGCAAATGCATCGATCAGCATCTTTTCGGCAGTGGCTTCGGAAATTCCGCGGCTCCTGGGATAGAACAGGTCTTCTTCATTGAGAGTACGAACCGTGGCGGCGTGTGAGCATTTCACCTGGTCGGCCAGTATTTCCAGTGAGGGGAGGGTCCAGCTGTGGCTGCCTTCGCCTAGCAAGAGGGAGTGGTGGGAGAGGTATGACTCGCTCCCCTGGGCTGGCTTCTCGATCCGGATCAGGCCTTCGTAATGAGGCTGGGAATTGTCGTAGGCGACAGTTCTGATATCGGTCTCAGCCTGGGTGGCGGGGGCGTGATGAATGACCTCGGTCCGGAGACGGGGTGCCCACTCCCCCACCGCATTCACAATTCCTGAGAGCAGGAGCCGGGAGTCAGGATGGCGCAGGTGAAAGACGTAGTGGCGAGAGGAATCGTCCTCAACCTGAAAAATGTAGTGGCTCTCCCCTGCCGGCACCTCGATTTCACAGGTTTCCTCATCTGGATTCCAATCCAGTTCAGTCGCGGGCAGATCTTTCGAAAATGTGAGGTGATATGTTGCCATTGTTTTTCTTAGAGCGCTGGATGGAGGCTGTCCGGTCGACTTGCAGGATGGAATCCTGCGGAGAACGGAAGTCTCTGTCCAGTGTGATTACCCGACACTGCCTGACATCTGGAGTTCAATCAAGCGGTTCATCTCCACCGCGTACTCCATGGGCAGCTCCTTCACGATGGGTTCGATGAACCCGTTGACGATAAGTCCGGCCGCTTCCGCCTCGGAAAGCCCGCGGGACCTCAGGTAGAAGAGCTGCTCCTCGCCCAGCCGTGAGACCGTGGCCTCATGCTCGATCTTTACATCCCGCTGGTTGATGTCCATGGTCGGATAGGTGTCGGAGCGGGAGGCCTCGTCCAGGATCAGGGCATCGCAGGTTACCTTAGAAAAAGCTCCAGTAGCCTTTTTATTTGTTTTTACCAGCCCCCGGTAGGAGGTGCGGCCACCCCCGTGGGAGACCGATTTTGACGTGATGACCGAGGAGGTATTCGGCGCCAGGTGGACGGCCTTGGCGCCCGCGTCCTGGTGCTGGTTGGGTCCGGCCAAGGCTAATGACAATATCTCGGCCCGGGCGCCTTCCCCTATCATAAAGACACTCGGATACTTCATGGTGACCCGGGAACCCAGGTTGCAGTCCACCCATTCCATGGTGGCGTTTTTGTGGGCGATCGCCCGCTTGGTGACCAGGTTGTAGACATTGTCCGACCAGTTCTGGATGGTACTGTAGCGGACCCGGGCGCCCGGCATGACGATGACCTCGACCACAGCTGAGTGCAGGGAGTCGCTAGAATAGGTCGGGGCCGAGCAGCCTTCCACATAGTGCACGTAGGAGCCTTCCTCGGCGATGATTAGGGTCCGTTCGAACTGGCCGGCGTTCCTGGCATTGATCCGGAAGTAGGCCTGCAGGGGCACGTCGATATGCACCCCCTTGGGGACGTAGACATAGCTGCCGCCGCTCCAGACCGCGGTATTTAAGGCGGCGAACTTGTTGTCATGGGCGGGGATGACGGTGCCGAAGTGGGTTTTGATGATTTCCTCGTGCTCGCGCAGGGCAGTATCGGTGTCCAGAAATACCACACCTTGGTCCTTCCACTTCTGCTGGAGGTTGTGGTAGATGACCTCGCTCTCATACTGGGCGCCCACTCCAGCCAGGAACTTCTTCTCAGCCTCGGGCACACCCAGCTTGTCGAAGGTGTTTTTGATGGTATCGGAGACGTCATCCCAGGTACGAGACGGACGATCCTGTGACCTCATGAAGTAGGTCATCTCGTTGAAGTCGAGTCCGAACAGATCAGCTCCCCAGGTGGGAAGCGGCTTCTCAAGGAAAATCTCGTAGGCCTCCAGGCGCTTTTCCAGCATCCACAACGGCTCTTTCTTAAAGGCCGAGATAGCCCGCACCGTCTCCTCGGAAAGGCCCTTGGGAGTACGGGTCAGGTATTCCTCCGGGTCGGAGAAGCCATATGTATAGGGGCTGGCCTTGTAGTCAGTTGGGCTAGCCATGCAGGCGGGTGAGTTCGAACTCATGTCCCTCAGGGTCACGTAACACCATGCCCTGGATGTTAGGATCACGCATGCCGTCCAGTACCAAGGTGGCGCCCAGTGAGATGGCCTTGTCGGCATAATGGCCAAGCTCGATCTCGTTGTACTCAAAGACTGGCACGGCACCCGATCCTGAGTAGGAGTCGCCGTCTTCTCCCTGCATCAGGGCGATGCGGGTGTCGTCAATCTTGCATTCGAAATAGGTCTCGGTCTTTTTCTCGAAAGTGCGGCCAAACAGCTTCTGCCAAAAGGCAAGCTCAGCTTCCATGTCGTTAACCTTGAAATACATAGCGCGAATCTTCATGAGGTCCTCCCGTATCCTTCGCGCTCCAGGTCTGTGGCTAGCTCGGGTCCGCCGGTGCGGGTGATCTGGCCGTCCTGTAGCACGAGGATGTTATCTGGTTTGATGTGTTCGAGAAGCCGCTGGTAATGGGTGATGACCAGGATAGCTCGCTCCTTAGTTCTGAGTGAGTTCACCGCCGCGGCCACTACCTTAATGGCGTCAATATCCAATCCTGAGTCTATCTCGTCTAGGATGATGCATTTCGGTTGCAATACCAGCATCTGCAACATCTCCATGCGCTTTTTCTCACCGCCTGAAAACCCATCGTTCAGACTGCGCTCGGCAAAGCTCGTTGGGATATCCAGGGTCTTCATGTGGGTCCGTAGCAGCCTGATGAAGGGCGCGACGCCGGTGATCTCCTCACCTCGGGATTTCTCCTGGGCATTGAGGGCTTGGCGAATAAAGTGTGAGACGGAGACTCCGGGAAGGCTGGCCGGATATTGGAAGGCAAGGAAGAGTCCGGCCTGCGCCCGCTCTTCGGGTTTCATTTCTAAGAGATCCTTTTTGTCTAAGCTAACGGTACCTGATGTGGCGACGTAGGCCGGGTGACCAGCTAGGAGATTGGCAAGAGTGGATTTGCCGGAGCCGTTGGGACCCATGAGGGCCGTAACCGTCCCAGCTTTCAGCGAAAAACTCACCCCCTTGAGGATATCGGCTTCCTGGCTCTTGGCATGGAGATTGGTGACGACAAGCATCAGGCGGTCTGGTAAGGAAGTGGAATGGCGGGGGCCTCGTGGGTGACCGGCTCATCATTAACTGCAATGACGTCCTCGATCTCGTCGATCTTGATCATCAGCATCTCCTTGAGGCCGTATTCGAGGGTGTAGTTGGCGGCGGCGCAGCCAATGCAGGTGCCTTTGAAGCGCAGCTCTACTACCCGGTCAGGAGTAATCCTGACCACCTCGATACTGCCACCGTGCAGGCCCAGCATGGGCTGGACCTCGGCAATAGTCTCCTGAATTTTCTGCTCTAATGTGAGGGTGGGCATGTAAAGGGATACTAGCATAGTTCCCAAGATCTGGCGACCTGATAGACCACCCGCTATACTGAAAAGTGAATAATACACAGTATGCTCCTGGAAGGCTTTCTTAATGCTCGTCTCCGTGAACTGTCTGGCCCCTTGGCCGGTAGTGTTAGAGCTATCGAGGCCTTGCGTCAGCTGGCTGATCTGAAAACAGTGGTTATCAGCTCGACTGATCTACTGTATGACGGTCCGCCTCGACTGAGCCAGTACTTTGGAGTAGAGGACCAGACTCTAAGAACTAAGCAACAAGTACTACAGATCGCCGCCAGCGTGGCAGCTGGCAGTCGATTGCCCATCTTCTCATCATTCGTGCAGGCTGCCCAGGAGGCAGGCTTACCCATCCGCGAGATTGAGACGGACGCAGTGGGGCCGGCGGGCATCACCGGTAAGCTGGACCGTACCTGGTACGTGCTGGGAGACGAGTCAGCCATGCTCGCTGAACGGATAGAGCTAGGCACCACCAGTCAGGTCATGATGAAGAAGTTGGAGCTGGAAGGGAGCCAGATGTATTTCCTGGCCCAGAAGCAGCCGAAGCGTCTGCTCGGCATTTTTGCAGTAGAGCCGCGCTTAGTCACAGCCTCGATAGAGGAAGCCCACCGACTCACCGAGATGGGACTTGAGTTGATACTGCTTACTGTCGAAAAGACTCGGGTGGCAAAGGGAATTTCCCAGCAACTGGGGATCTCACTGGTACACAGCGAGCTCTCAGCTGAAAGCAGTGCTCAGCTCATGCTGTCGCTCCAGGGTGACAGTAGGGTGGTGGCCACTGTCATAGGTAGGGAAAAGCTGCGCTATGCGTCGCGCCTGCATCTTCCCGTCTTTCTCTCCAGCGCCAAGGGGGCAGAGGTGCCGGTGCGAATCCAGCAGTTCTCAGACCTGTCTGATCTGGTGATATACTCCCGAGAGTTACTGGAAGCGGCTCGAAAAAAGCTATTTTGGTGTAAGATAGAGCCATACGAATAGAAGATAATCTTCCCTATGTCGCTTACTCTCTCATTTCAGGATCTCTTTGCCTCAGGTGACTTCACCGCAAACGATTTGGCTTGGCTGGTAGGCGAGTCGCAGCCTTTGTATGAGCGGATACAGGGGGAGATCCGTGAGGGGAAGGTAGGATTCGCAGCTCTCCCCTATCAGTCTGATGAGGAGATTGGTGCCATTACTGAACTGGCCTTACGGGTACGTAACCAGTTCAAGAACCTGGTAGTTATCGGCATCGGCGGATCGGACTTGGGTGCGCGAGCCGTACAGCGGGCCTTAAACCATCAGTTTTATAATCTCAAGGCCCAGCCACACCTGTTCTTTGTAGGTGATACTACTGATCCCGTAGCTCTGCAGGAGGTTCTGGACGTTACACCTCTTAAAGATACCGCCTTCGTAGTCATCTCTAAATCTGGCAATACTGTCGAGCAGATGAGTACCTTCGTGTATGTCCGTCAGCTGCTGCTGGATGCATTGGGGGTAGAAGAGACAAAGGAGCATATCATCATATTGACTGACGAGCATACCGGTACTCTGCGGGAGATCGTCAAGCGCGAGGGCTATCGAAGCCTGGTGATACCCGCTACTGTGGGGGGCCGCTTCTCAGTGCTGACCAGCGTAGGACTCTTTCCATTGGCTGTAGCCGGAGTGGATATCCGGGGGTTACTTGAGGGCGCCAAGGCCATGGCCGAGCATGATCGGACGCAAACGGGGATGGGAAATCTTCCTCTGATCTATGCCGTTTCCCAGATGCATTCATATCGTTCTGGCCGGCCTATCTCAGTACTCATGCCCTATGCTTACTCGTTACGTGAGATGGGCTTCTGGTTCCGTCAGCTCTGGGCAGAGAGTCTCGGTAAAAAAGTCGATCTAGAAGGAACTACTATTCATGTTGGCCCAACCCCAATAGCCGCTGTGGGGCCTACCGACCAGCACTCCCAGGTCCAGTTGTATATGGAGGGACCTGCCGACAAGATCTTTACCTTTATTACGGTAGACGAGCCGGCCGTGAACCTGACCCTGCCTGGCGCCTATCCTGATCTTGAAGGAGTAAGCTATCTCAAAGGGCATGATTTTGCTGAGATTCTGGCTGCTGAGCAGGCTAGTACCGCCTATGCCTTAGCTCAGGCCGGACGTCCTAGCTGCGTGATCCGTCTACCAAAGCTCGACGCCCATGCCATCGGAGAGCTGCTCTACTTCTTTGAGCTGGCAGTCACCTATGCCGGAGGCATCTTAAATATCAATCCCTTTGACCAGCCTGGTGTGGAGATCGGCAAGCAGTATATGTATGGTCTGCTGGGTCGTCCTGGGTTTGAGGATAAGCGGTTTGAACGAAATGACACTTCCCATAGTATTCATTCGTAATATCAGACTATGTTGCTGCTTAGCTGGCTGATCAATGCGCTCGCTCTGATTCTGGTATCAAATTTTGTGCCGGGTTTTGAGGTAAATGGTATCTTTGCTGCCTTGGTGGCTGCCTTTATCCTGGGACTGGTCAACGCCGTCATCAGGCCGATACTGATCCTACTTACTCTGCCGATAAACTTACTTACCCTGGGTCTGTTCACCTTGGTGATCAATGCCCTCATGCTTGAGCTGGTAGCGAGCATCGTCAAGGGCTTTACTATCGAGACATTCTGGGCCGCCCTCTGGGGAGCTATCGTGCTGGCTCTTATCAGCTGGGCCACTAATTATTTTCTGAAGAGCAGTAACTCCGAGCAGTAAGCGCTGCATGTAGTAGTCTGGGCGGTTTCAATCGGATGAGACGGGCTGGGTATGTGATACTCAGCTTTGCTCCACCTGACGTAGCTACTCTTCCTGGTGAGTCGTGCAAATGACTACCATGTCAACAGCGATGTAACTTGAGAGATTTCCCTGATTGCGCTAGAGTGGAAAGGTTCATTAAACGTAAGTAATCCTGCCGTTATGCCTTCCATCCAGTCCCTCCACGCCCGTGAGATCCTTGATTCCCGGGGCAATCCTACCGTAGAAGTCGACCTTACCCTTTCCGACGGGTCATGTGGCCGGGCAGCGGTACCTTCCGGCGCCTCTACCGGCAGCCACGAGGCAGTCGAGCTGCGTGACGGTGAGACCCGCTATATGGGCAAAGGAGTAAGGAAGGCAGTGGAGAATGTAAACGGGGAGCTGTGTGGGGCGCTAGTCGGCAAGGAGTACGATCAGTCCAGTCTCGATCGGGCGATGATTGAACTTGACGGTACCGAGAACAAGGGCCGGCTGGGTGCTAACGCCATTTTGGGTGTCTCACTCGCCTTCGCTCACGCAAGTGCCAAGAGCCAGGGTCTTCCCCTGTATGTCTATTTCCAGAAGTCGGCCGGCTCCGAGAAGCTGTCATTGCCAGTTCCGATGATGAACATCCTGAATGGCGGCAAGCACGCCGAGCACTCCACCGACCTGCAAGAGTTTATGATCATGCCGGCAGGTGCCCCCAGCTTCAGCGAGGCCCTGCGTTACGGCGCCGAGGTCTTCCACACTCTTAAGAAGCTGCTGGCTTCCAAGGGTTTGAACACTTCAGTCGGTGACGAGGGAGGTTTTGCGCCTTCCCTTCCTTCCAACGAAGGTGCCCTGGAGCTCATCGTTGAGGCCATCAAGAAGGCTGGCTACGAGCCAGGCAAGGACATCTACATCGCCATCGACGCCGCTGCCACCGAGCTCTTCGTGGACGGTGTCTACGACCTGGCCAGCGAGGGCAAGAAGCTGACCTCGGCCGAGATGGTCGACCTCTACGCCAACTGGCTGGAGAAGTATCCGATCATCTCCCTTGAGGACGGCCTGTCCGAAGACGACTGGGAGGGTTACGCAGCTCTGACCGCCAAACTAGGCGACAAGCTGCAGATCGTCGGAGACGACCTCTTCGTTACCAATGTAAAGCGCCTGCAGATGGGTATCGACCAGAAAGCCGCCAACTCCATTCTCATCAAGCTGAACCAGATCGGTACCGTCACCGAGACTATTGATTCCATGAAGATGGCTAGTGACGCAAAGTTCGCCTCCATCGTCTCCCACCGCTCCGGTGAGACCGAGGACACCACCATCGCCGACTTCGTAGTAGGCATGGCTGCTGGCCAGATCAAGACCGGCTCACTCTGCCGCAGCGAGCGTATCGCCAAGTACAACCAGCTGCTGCGCATCGAGGAGGAGCTGGGAGACCAGGCGGTATTTGCCGGCAAGGGCGCTTTTAACCACAGCTTCTAATGAAGCCCCTGGCCCTTATCGTCCTGGACGGCTGGGGATACCGGGAGGAAGCCACCCACAATGCCGTGGCCACTGCCAGCACCCCTGTCTTTGACAGAGTCTGGAAGGAGAACCCGCACACCCTACTGGAGGCCAGCGGGGAGCAGGTGGGACTTCCTGAGGGCCAGATAGGAAATAGTGAGATAGGCCATACCACTATCGGGGCTGGGAAGGTAATGGCCACCGACCTGGTGCGCATCACCAAGGCCGGTAAGAACGGTGAGTTCACCAGTAATCCGGTCTTTACCGAGCTGTTCGACCATGTGAAGTCCTACGGCACCGTGCTGCACGTGCTGGGACAGGTGAGTGCCGGAGGCGTGCATAGCCACCAGGATCACCTGTTCTATTTCCTGCGCGCTGCCAAGGAAGCGGGTGTCCAGAAGATAGCCATCCATGCCTATACTGACGGCCGCGACGTGCCGCCAAAGAGCGGGGCCGGCTACATGAAGGAGCTGGAGGCGCTGCTTGCTGAGCTGGGTATCGGCCATATTGCCACGGTCACCGGTCGCTACTATGCTATGGACCGGGACAATAACTGGCACCGGCTGGCTAAGGCAGAGGCGGCTATGTTTGAGCACGCTGCTCCCACTTACTTGCAAAAGCCTTCGGCCGCTATGGAAGATGCCTATGGCCGCGGCAAGGTGGATGAGCACCTGGAGCCCATGGTGTTTGCCGACGAGAAGGGTAACTATTATCCTATCGCCAAGGATGACGCCGTCTTTGTCTTTAATTACCGTTCCGACCGGGTGCGTATGCTTACCCGTCGGCTTCTCGAGCGAGGTGCCGACCTCGGCCTGCTGATCGCCACCATGACCGAGTATCATCCTGACTTCCAGGTGAAAGTCGCCTTCCCTCCGACTACCATCGAGACTACCCTGGGCGCCGAGGTGGCCAGAGCCGGGCTTACCCAGGCCCATATTGCCGAGACCGAGAAGTTTCCCCACGCTACCTACTTTTTAAATGGTGGCAAGCAGGAGCCCCATGAGGGCGAGGAGCATGTCATGCTGGACAGCCGCAAGGACGTGGCTACCCATGACGAGGCGCCGGAGATGCGGGCCGAGGCCATCGCCGATGCTGCCGTAGACAGGCTGCAGAAGGGGGCCGACTTCATCTTTATTAACTTTGCCAATCCTGACATGGTGGGCCATACCGCCAACGTCCCGGCCATCGTTACTGCTCTTGAAACGGTGGACCGTGAGCTTGCCAAGGTTCTGGCCGAGATCAAGAACCAGGGTGGCGTAGCCCTGGTGACCGCTGATCATGGCAATGCCGAAATCAACATAGATCCGATGACCGGAGAGCGACATACCGCTCATACCCTGAGCCTGGTGCCGTTCATCGTAGTGGGCGCCGAGGTCAAACTGCGGGAGCTGGGTGGCCTTTCAGATATCGCCCCTACTGCCCTTGAGCTGCTGGGTATCCAGAAGCCATCTTCAATGACCGGGGAGAGCCTTATTGTGAAATAGGTCACAGGGGGATTGATTTTTTTCGCATTTCTGGTATGGTAAGTTCTTGATTCTGAAAGGAATCAAGTGTGTTTTTAGTTTTTAAGGGGTGAGGGAATTGGTTGTCGAGACACAAGACGTAGTGGGTAGCGCAGGAAAAAAGGGCGGGTCAAAGGTTTGTCTTCGCGATACGTTGGGTCCGTTTAAACCGCCTACAGAAACGCCGATATTCTTTGTGACGGGTCCCTCGACGGCGGGCAAAGGGGAAACCCTTAAGGGGGTCATTGCCGACTGCCTGGCACGAGGAATCGTGGTTCGTAAGTTGAGGTCGATCACCGAACGTGACCGAAGAGACGATGACACGAACTATGATTTCATTACGCCCGCCGAGATGGATGAACTTATTGCGAGCGGCGATGTAATGACCAAGGCGACGATCAATGGTAAGCGTTACGTGTATACCTGGTCCAGCCTTTTTGAAGCCTGCTACCTTGAAGACGGGACAGTGGACACCAGGCCCATAATCCTGGAGTTTGATCTCCAGGACTGCATGCACTATATGCGCGAGCATATTCCTGGATGTCCGCACGTCCACATTCATGCGGATCGTGAGACGCGGTATCGCAGAATGGAATCCAGCCGCGCCTGTCTGCCGGAAGCACTCAAGAGTGAGCGGCTTGACCGTGGTTGTCAGGACTTCTCCATTGCGCACGCTCTCGGAGACCCATTCATCGTACATAACGATGACGGCTGTCTGGACGAGACGGTCGAAAGTGTGAGTGTTTACCTGAGACTGAGCTAAGAGTTAACTCGGATTCAGAATCTTTAAAAAGACGGCCCGGAGGTGCCGTCTTTTTCAATTCCCAGAAAAGAGAAAACCGCCCGGGGGCGGTTTCAGAAAGGGCAGGCCAAGTGGCATGCTGGGAAAAAGGGGGAGAAGGGTTCGGAAAGGCCTGGTGGCCGGCGAGGGTTGGTGAGGGCACTGGCGTCTTCCTAACCCTTCTCTTAGATCATTACAACACTCTCTGAGTAGGGAGTCAATGTTTTTCAGCTATAGCTACTTGTATCCGTTCGTAGCCTCTTGGTAGGTAGTCTTGGAGATCTCCTGGATGGCCTTCTCAGCATTGGCCAGACTGCCGGTGCTTCGGGTCATGACACAGAGCAGGTAGCGCTTGTTTGGCGCATAGACGATACCGCAGTCTTGCAGCTCGCGTGCAGTCACCTTGCCGCCCTCGGTTTTGGTGTCGATACCGAACTTGTGAGCGACCTGGGTACCGGCCGGCAGTCCCTTAGCCAGTCCGTCTGTAAAATCAACCTCGCCAAGTAGCTCCATGGCCTTCTCGGAGAGATCCCTGTCGATGTATGTTGCATTTACAAGGACGCGTAGGAAATAGGAAAAGTCCTTAGCAGTCATATAGTCCTCAGGTTGACTGGAGTCCTCGCGTAGAGGCACCTTCAGATCCCTGAAGGCTTGCTGGAAGAGGGTGGGATCGACGTAGCTGGCCAGGGCGTAGAAGGCGTTATTGTCCGAGTACTTGATCATCTTCTCGATGGCCTCCTCCACCGTGTAGGTCTGGCCGACCTGGAGGCGTACTTTGGGCTGGATCTCAATACCGGCGTTGGTATCGCTGGAGCTATTCACGGTAATTTGGTGCTGGAGGACCGAAGGATCCTTCTCGGCCATCTTGTAGGCGGCGATCATGGTAGGGATCTTGTTCAAGCTTGCCGGGTAGTACTTCTGGTCGGGGTTGATGTTCGTGGTGGCGTTGACGCTGAAGTCGCGGAAGTAGATTGATGCTGAGTCAATGTCATGGCTGGCTACTTTGCTCGCTATGAGGTTGTTGAGCTTATTTTGGAGGGGCGCCAGGATAGGAGAGGCGTCCACGGTATTGTTGTCACAGAGAAGCAGCGGGTTTATATAGGTATAACCGCCAAGGCGGAGACACTGGTAGCCGATGATCTGGGGTGGGGCGGGCGCAGCCAGGGCGCCGTGCAGCCACCAGCCGCCGCCTAAGGCGAGCAGGATAAGAACTAGGGAAAGCAGAGAGGCTGTAAGGCTGCGAAAGATGCGTTTGGAAAAGGATTTCATGGCTCTAGTATAGAGGAATTAAGGGACAACAACTATGTTTAGGAGTGACCGGGAGTTCCGCTCCCATATATCTTTGGAGTCGCTACACGGCTTTCCGGACTTCGCCGGAAGCGCCAGCGAACCGCGGTTTCGAACCCGCACGATCCAACCAGAGAAAAAGACCCATACAAGATGGGTCTTTTTCTCTGGCGGGAGCGATGGGTCGATTTCCGAACTTCGTGTAATGTTGTTTCATACTTTGCTGATGGAGATATATACTTAGCTCATAATTAATATTATGACTATGTTTTGCACTGAATGTGGTTGTGAACTCCGACATAAGGGGAAGTTTTGTCCAGAATGTGGTCACTTGGTTACTAAGGGGGGCGAAGGCCTATCGGCCTGTCACATTAATCCGGAGACTAATCCCTTGAAACGTCAAATGAAGAGCAAATATCGCCAACCATGGCTTATTGCAGGTTGCTGTCTTATATCGATCGGGATAATTTCAGGAGTAGTGTACATCTTCTATCAGAAAGGTTTTGGAAGTCGGAATAATGAGGCCAATATAACGAATCGGGCACGTTTAGATAGCCTGGAGGCAATGCTCCAGGACGGCGACAGTCTCGTTTCTATTTGGAACGATACTGCAGATAGGGCAAACGAAGACCGACTTCATGAGCAATCCATAATTGCTGATTTTAAATCAAAGTCGCAAGATCAAGTCGAACCTGTGAAGTCGTTGTCGGCAAATTGGCTTTTCGAAGCCGCAGAAATACAGAATACTGCACCATGTGATTGTTTTGGTCCGTCTGTTACGGCGAGCAAAAGCGAGATTCAAGACGGACACAAAGCATTGAACAGAATTAAAGTAATCGATTCTCAACTTGCTATCCAGCATTCGCTCCTAAAAGGAGGAGCAGTTCCTTCTAATGAGCAGGTAACATCCGATCTTAAGTCTGATGCTAAGAATATTCAAACGAACTTCATAATTGAAGCCGTCATATCAGATGCCTGGCAGCATAACAAGAATCACTCTTTTATTGGGGAGTGGGTTTCGTTAGCTCCGGCTGGGAAGGATCAAGTTGACTGGGCATCGATGGGACTGAATGCTAATGGGACAGATGTTGTTGGCAACTCTGGTGCGGATCTGGGGGCGTCGTTAAACGCCTCACAGTCTTACGAGAAATCTATTCTCGATCTCGGGAGGCTTACACAGGTTGCGGGTGGCTCTGTTCGGGATCTGACGAATAAAGTACTTGAGCAGTCCCTGATATTGTGGGATCACTCAGTTACTAATACGCTCTACGGAGACGTTCTTGGCGTTTTCTCTAAACTTCAAGAGTTAGTCCTTGAGATTTCTGCCTTGAGCTAAAGTCTTTAGTGCCTTTTGGTGCGAAGGGTACGGGAAGTCAATGTACGGGACTAATTAAGGCAGCAGTATTATTGCGAGGATTCCCCACCTGTTCCGACACTGGATATGACTCCATGCTCTTCGCCTCATAGGGTATGAGCAATGATTGGAGGTGGGCTAGCGGCGCTTCAGGGTCCAGCCACACTGCCTCGTCCTTCCGATGAAGGATGACCGGCATCCGGTCGTGCACCTCAGCGGCCAGAGGGTTCGGCGCCGTCGTGATAATGGTATACGTCTGCAGCTCCTTACCTTCCTTGTTATGCCATTCCGCCGTGAGCCCCGCCAGGGCGAAGTACTCCTCTTCTCGCAGCCTGAAGTAATACGGCTGCTTGCCTGAGCCAACCTTCTTCCACTCGTAGTAGCCCGTGATGGGTACCAGGCACCGGCGCTTCTCGAACGACTTTTTGAAGGAGTTCTTCTCGTGCACCGTCTCAGCCCGGGCGTTTATCATCTTGTAGCCTATCTTCTCGTCTGACGCCCACACGGGGACGAGCCCCCACTTCATGAGCTCGAGGCGGTTGGGGCTGTTCTCCTCCATCGTCCTCACCTTCAGTATGGGTGTGCCGGTGAAGTCGATGACCGCCTCGTCGATGCTCTTGGGGGTCACGTCGGGGCTGTAGTCTCGGTAGATGCGGCAGAAGCGCTTGTGCACCTCACGGTAGAGGTTTGGATCGGGCGGGATGATGGCGATGTCGGGGGCGAGCATGCGGGCCTCGCGCACGTTGACGGCGGTCTTTATCCCCGCCTGCTTGGCCTCGTAGCTGGGGCTCACCACGCAGCCCCCGGGCCCCGTGTAGGCCGCAACGCCCACCGGCTTCCCCCTCAGAAGCGGCCAGGCCTGCTGCTCGGCACGCGCGAATGAGGCGTTCATGTCGATGTGCATGATCGTTGCGGGGTTGCGGTTAATCGGCAAGTCCATCGGAGGCCTCGATTAGCGTTGCGTGCAGGGTGTCGCCGTCCACGTGGATGCGCATGTCCAGGGCGCCGACGTTGACGCAGAAGACGTGCACCTGCTTGCGGCCGTCCCGCACGGTGTAGGCCATGCCGGTCTCCCGCACCAGGTAGTCCCGGCCCTGCCAGCGCACGCACAGCAGGGACGCGCGCTGAGCGACGGAGTCGATGTCGACGCGCACCTTCACCGCCTCGTTGATGGGTGTCCTCATGCTAGGCACTATACACCAAACATATACCGAACAGTCAAGGCAACAACCGACAGTCTAGAGGTCTCAGGTTCTAATTGAAACAAATTGGGAGGTCGATCGTCACGGTGTTTGGAGGGCGTCAGGATTGTAAGCGCACATTGTGTTTGCTATTGGAGCTGCGTTCCCCGTCCCTCTAGTATAGTCGTTGACGCGTCTGGGTACGCCATCAGAATACCTCCAGACTAGTGTTACGAAGGCGGCCTCTCCTCTTAAGGCTCTCTCTAGCACCATGCTAACTAGAAGTTCCTTGTTGGTCTTCTCTTGTCCGGCAGGAATCTTTTCCAAGCATTGCCTCATGAGGTCTGCCATGGATTGGCCTTTTCTGGGTCTGCCGTTTGGGTTCCGTGTTTCCCCCTTGAGCATCGTTGTGGAGTTGCGGGGCATAGGCCTGTTAATTGCCTGTTTTTATAATCGCAATATACCCCTAAGTGGCCTCTGCATCCATCGGAGGACCTGGAGTTGGCAGCTTGTGAAGCAGAATCACTTAGGATTATTTGGATAAGCCACGCTCCTGATATAGTTCGAGCTCAGGGCATACCCGGTTCCTTCAGCGGGCACGTATGCGCTGCTCCACACCAGCTTCTCGGTATTCATGCCGACGACTCCACAAGCACTGACCAGCGGGCCACCTGAGTTCCCGGGGTTGATAGTTGCATCTGTCTGTAGCAGTTCACGACCGCTGTCTGTTACCCTTCGCGATAAGATCCCCTTGGTAATTGTAGCTTCGCCAGATGGGGAGTTAGGCCAACCTACGGTATAGACAGTCTCAGCATCCTTCAGCATATCTGAATTGGAGAGCGACATGGTGAAATGGAATGAGTAGTCTACCTTGAGTATGGCTATGTCCTGGTCGGGGTAGGCTGCATAGACGGAAGCGTCCATATCCTTATTCCCGTCATAACCTATCCATACCCTAATAGTCTTAACTCCCTGGATCACATGGTAATTTGTTAGGACTAGGCCAGGGGTTGAGTCGGTCAGTGCCATACCCGATCCTGAGCCAATCAAGTTACCCCGGCTATCATAGTCTCTGACAAGATGGGCCGCCGCCTTAGCAGCATGGAGAGTGGCTTGCTCGTCGCACCCTGTTGGCATTGAGGATGCAACAACTGGAGAGGACGTGTAGCCGCCTATACTATTATTATAATTAGCTGTGGCAATAGCTTTCATGACTGACAAAACCAATACGATAGCGAATATCCATATTGCTTTCCGTACTCGAGGGCTCATTCTTCTGATTCTCTTGTGGCAGTATCTGCAAACACGGGCATCCGCTTTTATCTTCTCGGCACAGTGTGGGCAGATCTTGTGGCCAGGCTTGGGAGATAGGCTCCTCTCTCTGCCCTCTTTCTCAAGACGCTCGTATGCAGTGAAGAAATCCTCTTCTACCGGATGGTCTTGTTGCTTCGGTGGTATTCCTTCGTTTGTTTTCATCGTGTGAGATGTTTCCGTCAGGGGTAAGCCGAGGTTGTTCCATTTCTTCGTTATTGGGTAGCGGGTGGAAATACCCTCAAGAATACAATAAAGGCCAAGCACCTAGGTTGCTTGGACCAACAGATGGCTTGCGCCTACTGCTTTTGGTGCTTGACCTGTTACCAGGCGCAAGCACCCCTTTGAAGGGAAGCTGTGATGTAAGCCAAACTGTTGATCCAAGCCACTAAATCATAGCCCGTTTAACCTTGAAATACAACAAAAGCACCGGACGGCTGACGGAGTTCTAACTCGGTTCTATTTGATCCAGCCGAGGGCTTTGAAGGTAAGCTCTAGGTATTTAAGTCGTACCCGCTGGTCGGGTACTACTTCTACTGCGTACTTGCCGCGCACTTTCTCCCAGCCGTGGTCTGTCTTTCGGAAGATGGGTCTTATCTCTAGCTTGGTCGCCTCGAGGCCATTACCTAGGCCCCAAACTTGGGACCGCGGCCCTAGGGCCTTGTGGAGCAAGTAGCTTACTCCAGGTTGGGCATGGATGGCACGACCTGGATTCCTGGCAGTGCTTGGGCTGTACCCTGCAAGACGGGCGGCGAGGCCCTTAGAATATCCTTCCGCAAGGAGCTGCGCATATCTATAAGCACGTGGGCTGGGTCTCTTGAGTATGGGCATAACGGCAGTATTATAGCAGACCTAGGAAGTAACCTATCAGTAGTTTGCTCAGATAAGAATTTGAGAACAACACGTGGCGCTTGCTTTGGGATCCTGCTATCCTCCAATCATAAGACTGACACGACTATGACAATGAATGATAATGAACTTCTAGGTCATTTCCTTGAGAATGCCTTGGTGGCGAAGAAAGACAGCCATTTATTTTTGGCTGTATCTGATTATGTGAACTACGTAGATTCCTCTGAGAGGTGGTCGGCAATAATGGTTGAGAAAGTGCTCTCTGAGCGAAGGGATCTTGAAAGTCGCCTCAGCGAGCTCGGTGCAGAAGTGATAGCGGAATCTGAACGATGCTTTGATGCAGTATCTGCAAAGCTGATTTCGCATGGCATAAAGGTGGACGGGGAGCTGACGTCAAGACTGGATGCATATCGCAACATTCTTTCAGGCTCATACCAGAGTTCAGAACCATATCCGAAATCTGTTTACGGTTCCGTCGGCCGTCTTCTTAGCGAGCTAAAGGATAGGGGACATGGAGATTTATTTGCCGACAGTATTTCGACAGATGACAAGACTACAAATTATGTCTGGACATTCTCCAAGAAGTACAGAGAATACGAGGAGCTGCTTCAAGTCTTTGAACGAAGGCGACGTGACAGCGCATGGGGGTCTTGGGAGACCCTTGGCCATGTATTCCACACAATTGCCCTTCGGGATCAGATTACTAAGAAACTCAGTCAACACGGCTATGAGTGGACGTTCATGAACTACTTATATATGGCCAGCGCGATGGACAAGATTCTGGATTCGGGATCAGCTCTTGGGCAAACCGTATTCGATAGAGAAAGCACAGAATGGTCCCTTAGAAGGATCCACGCTCGGTTACTCTTGGCTGACGGTGGGGGCGTTACGGAATCTCAAAGCTCTCAAGTCGGTACTGATAATTCTGAATCTATAGGCCTAATGCCTAGTTATCAGGTGGGACCGTTAATTCTTGATCTGGAAAAGGGTCAACTAGTGGTACGGGGTCAGAAACCCTTAGACGTATCTACCAAGAGCCGCCCGATGATCATGTTGCGCTTGTTAATGCAGAAACCGGGCGTCGTTGTTTCGCATTCCGAAATAGTTGACGCTTCCTCAAAAGAGGGCTCAGCCGCGAACAATGACGATATAGACGCAAACAAGCTTAGAGTACAAATTGATTATCTCCTCATACGTGCTGGAATGGACAAACAGAAAGCAAAAGAGCTGATTAGGTCGGAGCGGGGAAAGGGGTATAAGATTTACCCCAACTAGTCCGTCTTTAAAGGCAGGCTGTATTCTTCCATGATATTTCCGGAACTTTTCCGGATCTTTTTTTGAATGGTTTTGAGGCTCCCAGTGTAGTTATATTGAGGCAACAAAGCCTGACCTAATGACTATTACCATGGATCCTTTTAGAACGAGCAACCTGCCTCTAGCTACCTGCCTTAGCCTTTATTACCCAGTAAGCACAATAGACAGATCTGAACCTCGCGCCGTCTTCTACTTTGAGCGTGGAGAAGGCATGGATGACCTTGTCCAGATGTTTCACGCGCGGACTATGGCTGTTGAGCCGCAGGCCTATGCCGACGCGATGAGATCGCTTAAAGCCCGCCTGTATGCAAGGGAGGACCCTTGATCTCCAAAGATGCGGCCTTACAGCTCAAGGTAATTCTTGAGGAGGACTTTGATATAGCAGTGACATTGGAAGAGGCAACTTCTCTGGCAACTCTGTGGATCGGATATTTCGACCTTCTTAAGAGTAGCGGGGAATCTACCGGTTCGTAACAGCATAAGGTATGAATATGACCATAAATCGCAGCAAGAAGGGCGGAGGTACTAGGACGGATAAGCAAGGGCGGAAAGCTGGAAAGTTCAGAATCCTTATCAGTTGGGTCGGGGAAAGTGGCGTTCCTGAGCGCAGGCAGACCGACAATATTTCCAAAGCCCAGAATTGTCTAAGGGGCATAAGGAGAGGGCCAATAAAGGTGGCGTGCTCTTTCGTGAGTGCAGATAATACTGGGGTGTTTCCGACCAGGGAGTCTGCGCGTCATTTCCTTCAGAACAACTGGCAGGATTATCAGATATGGAGGAAGGATGGTGATGATTGATCCTGCAAAGTGCGAGATCGAGCTACGTCCAAAGGATGGGCAGGGCGCTCTTTTGGCCCTGGTATCCTTTACCCAGGACGGAACAAAGCTACGGGGATTCAGACTCAAGGACGGACCTTACGGCCTTTGGTTGGAAGAGCCAAAGATTAGGACCGGCAAGGGCTGGATCTCCATATACTTTGATGAGGACAAGGCCCGGTTCAAGGCCCTCCAAGATGCTGTTGTCGCACAGTACCAGAGGCAGAATATCGGCAGAGAAGGAATGACGCTCAGTGAACTTGAGGAGGTGGAGAAGATCATGGAACAGCCATTCTAAGTGCCAGATCACACCATATAGTAACTGTTACTATATGGTAACCGTAAATATATGGTTACAGTGACCCTTCCTTTTAACAAGTGACTATGGGTGGTAAAGTTAGGGTGCTACCCAATCCGACAATACCAAGAGCTATTTGTTTGCTTGCTGCCTGAGAGGGCGGTTCAGCCAGAAAGCTATGCTCTTGCGTAGTCGGACTGGGTAGCCTGAACCGCCCTTTTAGTAACCCTAAACTATGAAAGCAGTGCTATTGTGTCGTGTCTCAAGCAGAGATCAGGAACTAAGCGGATACTCTCTTCCCGCTCAGGAGAAGCTCCTTTCTCAGTATGCAGAGAACAAGGGACTAAAGGTGGACAAGGTGTATGCAATATCGGAGTCGGCAAGTGGTAGCAGCACTAGAAAGACGTTCAATGAGATGATGTCCTATATCCAGAAGGAAAAGGTGGGGTGTATCATTGCCGAGAAAGTCGACCGACTGACCCGTGAACTTAAGACGGCGGTCGCAATGAATGAGTGGTTAGAGGGAGACGACGGGCGTCAGCTCCATCTGGTTAAGGATTCCCTGATCCTCCACAAGAACTCCCGAAGCCAGGAGAAGTTAAACTGGGGACTTCGGGTTATTCTTGCTAAGAACTACACGGACAACCTTTCGGAGGAAGTCAGAAAGGGCTGGCAGGAGAAGATATCGCAGGGCTGGTATCCGGGTCATGCAAAGTTCGGGTATCGGTCTGTGGATGAGGGCCGACGCAAGGTTATCGAGGTGGACCCGGTAACGGCACAGTGGGTGGTTAAGATGTTCGAAGCATATGGAAGCGGAGAGTACTCGCTTAAGTCCCTTGAGCAGAAGCTGTTTGCAGAGGGCCTCAGAACGATGCGTGGCAAGAAGGTCTCTGACACCAATATCAGGACCTATCTATCTGACAAATTCTACATCGGGAAGTTTGACTGGTGTGGAGTCACGTACGAAGGCAAGCACCGTCCGATCATCAGTAGGAGTACGTTTGAGTTTGTCCAGGCCCGACTTGCGGGAAAGAAGCCGCCGAAGCACTCCAAGCACGAGCACCTGTTTGGCGGGACATTCATGTGCGGATATTGCCAGGGCACCATAAGCTGGGAGGCACACAAAGGATTCAAATACGGTCACTGCAACCATCACAGGGAGTGCCCCTCAAAGAAGTGGGCTCGTGAGGACGAGGTGGACGAGGTTGTTGCTACTATATTTGGCAGGCTAGTTGTTTCAAGCCCTAGGCTCCAAGCCTGGCTAAGCAGGTCCTTAAAGGAGGTGCATAGGGAGGACGAGGATACACGTACCTCAGATCTAGTAATTCTCAACAAGCGACACGACCAAGTCTGCGCCATGATCGACAGGCTTTATGACGACAAGTTAGAAGGGCTTATTGACCGTGATATGTATGATAGAAAGTTCAAGCAGCTTGCAGAAGAGAAAGAAGGGCTGGCAAGCTCGATTCACGAGAAGTCCACGATGGGAACAGAGGCCACTGCACGAGCCGCAGAAGTATTCGATATCTTCCAGCAGGGTGAGCTGATATATCGCAAGTCAAACGTGGCTACGAAACGAAAGATGGTACGTACTGTGTTTGAGGTCCTGGAGATCAGGGATAAGCAGGTCTCAGTAAGGTTTCGTCCTGAGTTTGAGGTACTTGCTAAGGCCGTGCTGCACACCAATGGTTCGAAGGTGGAGGATTTAGAGCCGTGTAGGGATAATATTTTCGAACTTGATAAAGTAGGCTCCTATAAAAAAGAAATAGGCACACTAGTGCCTACTTACTCTTCTTGGCGGGAGTGACCGGGTTCGAACCGGCGACCTCCACAGTGACAGTGTGGCGCTCTAACCAGCTGAGCTACACCCCCGCGCTTCAACCACTATAGCCGAAAGCTGGCCCCAGGTCTAGATCCTCCGTCCGATGTGCCCGTAGCTTGCTACGACCCCACATAGGTTCGGATGTGGCCGTCCTTGTGCAGCTTGGCTAGGTAGTCGTCTAGACTAAGATCTACGCTTCCCGTCCGCTTGGTGATCAGGAGTAGGTGCCAGCCCAGCTTGCTGCGCACCGGGTCGGACACCTGTCCCACCGGTAGGCTAAAGATTGCTTTCTCAAAGTCGGCTGAGAATGTCGTGCTGACATCCCCGCGGGTAGTGGTGCCTAGGTTACCACCCTTGTCTCGTGAGGCGGTATCCTCTGAGTGCTGCTTGACTGCGTCTCCAAAGCTGGCGGCATCGCTTATCTTTGAGCGTACGTCGCTGGCACGGGCTTTGGCGGCATTGACGTCAGCTTCAGAAGCTCCAGCTGGAACTGCAATGAGCAGGTGCTTTACATCTGCCTGTACCAGGAGCTGCTTCTCGACGGCAGATTCGGCCAGGTATTCGCGTGTCAGTAGGCGGAAGTCGGCTAGATCCATCTGGTCGCCATACTGGTCAGTAAGAAACTTTTCAAGATTAGCCTGTCCGCCGATCTGTTTGTACACGTTGTTAAGAGAAGTGTCGACATCAGAATCGGTGATGACGATGGTATGTGAAGTCAGGGCCTGTTGGTAAAGCTGGCCGTTGACCAGGCGCTCCATGACGCTTTTCTGGATAGCGGCATCAGTGGTATTCAGTTTGTTCTTTGCGACCAGATTCTTGCGGGCTGCCACTTCCTTGCGGTAACGCGACAGCGGGATCATGGTGCCGTTCACGTAGCCAGCTGGGTACGGAAAGATCCGCTCTATTGTAGTAGTCCACCGGTTGGTGGCATGGTAATGGCATATAGCCACGGCGGTACCTCCTATGGTTAGGAAGTAGAGGCAGCTCAAGGCGACGGCGATGATCCCTCCTTGGACCAGGATCCGGCGGGCGTACATGTGTGGGGGTTAGCTCTTGGAGCTGGCTACGTAGAGAACTTCGAAATTACTACCTGAAGAGAGAGGGGAGCCACTCTGTGAGGTGGTATTGAAGAAGTTGGAAAGGTAATTGTGAGAAAACGGCTTGTTTCCGTTGGTATCGTAGAGGGCAGTCTGCCGGATGCTACCGCGGTATGGGGTGGTAGAAAGGCTGGCCTTGTATCCGTAGGTGCTTAGGGTGGTTACCAAGGCTTGGGCCTGCTTGACGGTAGTGCTTCCAGCTGGTGTCACGCTGATGGTCGCAGCTTCTTTGGCGATAAAGGGATCCGGGTTATTCTTCTGGAACCAGGTATGGATGGCGGAGTAGTTGCTCAGCCCCAAGACCGGATAGGAGATGTAACCGGCAGCGGTACCGGAACCGCTAGTGAGCAGACCTAGGGAGTCGGTGGTATCCAGGACACTGGTAGTGGTCTGGCTGGCGGGGATGTCTTTGTAGATACCCATGGCCTTCTGGATGTCCCCAGCCTGCATGTCGGTCCTGATGTGCTTGCCGAGGGTGGTAATGATGTTGGTCAGTTTGACTGGATTGGAAAGGGTGCCAAGCGAGAGGCCCTTCTGCTTGAGGGCGGCGATGACCAGTTGCTGCCGAGCAGAGCGGTCAAAGTCGCTGGTCGTCTCACGGGAGCGTGCATAGCGCAATGCGGTGGTACCGTTCATGTGCTGCAGGCCGGCTGAAATATGGAAGGGACTGTAGCCGACGGTATTGTCATCAGGGAAGAACGGGTCAGTAATGGCCTTGGGTACGTTGACGTCGATCCCACCCAGGGTATCTACCAGCTCCTTGGCTCCTGAGAAGTCAAGCAAGATGAAGTTTGAGACGTTGACGCCGAGTACGTTGCCTACAACCTGTCTTAGCAGATAGCCACCGTTTCCAGCCTTGGTCTGCTCGCCATCTCCGTATGCCTCGTTGATCTTGTGGGAGCCGAAACCGGGAATATTGACGTACAAGTCTCGGGGTATGGAGGTAATGCCCACCTTCTTGTTGATGGTGTCGATGGAAAGGACCTGGATAGAGTCGGTAAGTAGGGCGCCGGGATGGCCATCTCCGCCGATGCCTACCATTACCACATTGAAACGTCCGTCACCTGCCTGCTTGAACTGGCTGGCGCTAAGAGAAGAAAGTGACTGGCTGGGGTCGTAGGAAAGGATGGAAGAACTGTCGCCCTGATGCTCGATGATGATCTCGCTTCTTACCCCGTTAAAGTAGGCATAGGCGTAGGTACCGCCTCCTGCAAGAAGTAGGAGAAGCGAGAGAGCAAACATGCGCCGCCAGGTAATGCGTGTGCGTTTTTTCTTGATAGGAGGCATGGCCATGACTCGCGGCAGAGGCCTGCGAACCTGATTGGCACTATAAGGAGAGCTCTTGGAGTTGACGGGGGTCGGGTTGATCATGCCCCCTCACTATATCGGGAAACGGCCATTTATTCAATCCAATTAGGTCTGGGTTCTCCGGCAGTGGTTGGGAATAGTTTTGAGACGTATCCCGAATTAATCCTATAGGGGGTGAAATACTTTTGAGACGTATCCCGGAGGGATACAGGTATATGGAGATTTCCTTGAGTCGATCAGTATTTCACCCCCTATAGGATTAATAGTGCATCGCCGAACGAGAAGAACCGGTAGCGTTCTTTGATAGCCTCAGCGTAGATGGTATGGAGCTGGGCAAGCATTGCCGACTCTGAGTCGACCACTCCCTTTCCTGGCCTGTTACCTAGGAACGCAGCTACCAGAAGTAGGAGTGAAGACTTGGGAAGGTGGAAGTTGGTGAGCAAAGCGTCTACTGCCTGAAAGCGATAGCCGGGATAGATGAACATATCAGTCTGGCTCCAGCCGGTCGTAATGTGATTCCCGGTTTCTATACGAGACTCGAGAGTACGGGTAGAAGTGGTCCCAACGGCCAACAGGGGGCGTCCCAAGCTGCGAGCAGCTTCAATCTCGGCGCCAGTACCGGGACTGATATAGGTGGCTTCGTTGTGGAGTATATTTTCTTCGACTACTTCCTTGCGAAGCGGAAGGAAGGTGCCGATACCTACGTTCAGGGTTACTTCCGACCAGCTATGGCCTGCCTTTTCCAGTCTGGAAATGAGGCCAGGGGTGAAGTGCAGACCGGCAGTGGGGGCGGCTGCCGAACCTATCTCACCGGCAAAAACCGTCTGGTACTGGTCAGAACGGGCCTGGGAGGTGGTTATGTAGGGAGGCAGGGGTACCTCTCCGAAGCGGGCAAAGACCTCCTCGAATGGCAGTTCTGACGTAAGGCGGAGTAGAAAAGTGGTCATGGCCTCCTGCTCATCTCGTCCGACGATCTCAGCTTCCAACGGTATTTCAGTCGTTTCTTCCTTTCCTACCTGGAATCTCAGAAGATCTCTCCTCTGTAGGCCTTTGCCACGTAGGAGACAGCGGTAGGTGTCGGGACCTTCGGCGTTCAGGAAGAGTACCTCTACAGTCTTGCTCTGGTGAGAGGCGTAGAGTCGGCAGTGCCGTACCCGGGTATTGTTTGCCACTATCAAGGTCTGCGGCGCGAGCAGCGAAGGTAGGTTAGCTACTGTGGCATGCGAGATGCTGGAATCCTCGCGACGAAATACCAACAGACGGGCCTGGTCACGAGGCTCGACAGGATTCTGGGCGATGAGCTCAGCAGGAAGCGAGAAGTCTATGTCAGACAGGCGCATTGGTCGGTGGGGTCTCTTCTGGCTGTACCGGAATGGCAGGTTGAATCGGCTGGACAGGCTGCGCTGGCTGCTCTCTGCGGGCGGCCTCAGTATGGAGAAGTGCCCCGATCTCTTCTAGTCCGTCAGCGGTCTTGATCGGATGGTTGTTGATGACTCCGACTACGGGAGCCAAGGGGAATCGCTTGTTAACCTCCAGGTTGTCCTCCACCTGCTGCTTGAGGTCAAGTACGATGGCGGCAACTTCGCGAGGAAGGTAGATGTTCTCAATCATGAAGTTGTCCTTGGCGCCGGCAGTCTGCACCTCGACCTGGCCGTAATTGAATACGGTCTGGAATAGTCCGACTTCTTCAGAAGAGACATCCTCAACGTTTTCTAGGTCAAGCTCGGATATGCGACGGAAGAAAAGCATCTCTTGGCTGATTTCGACCAGGCGGCGGTCGGTGACTATTAAGATGTCCAGATAGAAGTCGAAAACGGCAATAAAGAACACTAGTAGGGTCGCGAGCTGGAAGAGTCCAAGAAAGATAATACCAGCGTTCATAGAGAAGGGCGAAAGAGGCGTCAGCAGCTGGTTCTTTACCACGTACTCTCCGAAGAAGGAGAAGGCCAGAATGGCAATGAAGATGGCGGCGGTAGGAACAAAAGCCAACGGATAGGGACGAGCAAAGACAAAGACCGGCTCGTTAGGCTGCTGATCGGGAAAGGAATGGCGGAGGTCATTCATATCAGAAGCTTTCGGGGACGACCTGGACGCTGTTTGCTGACAGGGCGCTGGTGTCCAGCAGGCCAATGGTATAAAAAACCGTCAGGAAGAACAGGATGACGAACAGGGTGAGGAGGATTACAGTGTGGTCGCCCTTGAACCGGTAGCGCAGGAAACTGAGGATCATAACCAGTCCCAGCATAGCCAGGAGCACCACTACGGCAAAGTAGATGACCATGATACTCATGCGATCATGATAGCCCATCCACTGCGAGGTGCCTAGTGGCGGCCTCAGTGAGAATTCTGCCTCTGGGGGTCCGGTCTAGTAGCCCTAGGCGGAGCAGGAACGGCTCGATGACATCCTCAATGGTGGCAGCCTCTTCGCCAGTAGCTGCGGCGAGGGTGTCCAGGCCTACTGGACCGCCCGAAAACTGGGTATGCATGATGGTGAGTAACTGCCGGTCGGTCTTGTCGAGGCCCAAGTGGTCTATCTGCAGCTGCCGGAGGGCTAGTTCGACTTCCTCAATACCGATATGGTCGTGGTTTTTTACCAGGGCAAAGTCGCGCAGCCTGCGAAGAAGACGGTTGGCCACCCGGGGTGTACGGCGGGCGCGTCCAGCCAGGTGCAGGAGGGCCGGCTGGGTTATGTCCATATTAAGAAGCCTGCTGCTACGATCCAGGATGGCGGCAAGGTCTTCTTCCTCATAGTAGTCTAGTCGGTGTAGTAGGCCGAACCTCTCACGTAACGGCTGGGAAAGGGCGCCTGCACGGGTAGTAGCTCCTACTAGCGTAAAGGCCGGCAGATCCAGGCGAAGACTTCTGGCGCTGGGACCTTTGCCGAGCATGATATCTAGGCAGCCGTCTTCCATTGCCGGGTAGAGGATCTCCTCAATACTTCGCTGCATGCGGTGGATCTCGTCAATGAACAGGATGTCGCCTTCTTGTAAGTTGGTAAGGATGGCGGCTAGGTCGCCGGCCTTTGAGATGACCGGTCCTGAGGTAGTGCGAAGGTTGCCACCCATTTCCTTGGCGATAAGGTGGGCGAGGGAGGTCTTGCCTAGACCGGGCGGTCCGTACAGGAGGACATGATCAACGGTAGTGTGGCGTTTTTTGGCTGACTCGATGGCAATGCGCAGGCTCTCTTTTACGCTGGACTGGCCGACGTAATCAGAGAAGGAGTCAGGGCGCAAGGACCTCTCAAGAGGCTCCTCTTCGCTGCCCGTAATTGGTGATAGGAGGGAATCTTCGGGATTCATATGCACATAGTATCACAAAACCTTCTTAGGCGTTCGTATGAAATAGTATGAAGTTTGGGTACAAACTGGAAAAGTTGTTTATGATAGTTGACATCGACTCGGACGGTTCCCTATGCTGAATACGTTGACCCGCATTTTCCGTTTTATCTTGACAGGACTTATCTGCCTGGATGTATTTCAAGGAAGGGCCGAGTATCTGCCTGAGGCGTACTTAAGGGTACGTTGAGGAAGGAACGGAGGACCTGACGAAGAAAGGCGACAAGCAGGAGAGTCCTGAATGACGTATGCACCTATGCTATGGCTAGCCTGACCAGCATGGGGAGTCACCAGGCACCAGCCCAAAGAGGGGGTACACCAAATAATCCGTTAACAGCACGTTATGCATGCGATTTCTCGTATGCGGACGGCGCTGAGTACTGCTACCGCCTTGCTCCTAGCCTTGCCTATGGTGAGCCTGGGTCTGCCGGCTGCTGCTCACGCTTCCGCGTCATCTCTCGTTATAAATGAGGTTAACTGGGCCGGCTCGTCCGTCTCAGCCAATGACCAGTGGGTCGAGCTCTATAACCCGGGCCCAGCTGTCGATTTCAGTCTGCATCCTTATACTATCTCAGTTGATGGCACTGACCTGGTGACCCTTACCAGTGGCGCCGTCCTCAGTCATGGTGAATATATAGTAAGTCGCCTCGGCGCTGCCCAGTCTACCCAGCTTCTTGTTATCGGCAAGGTTGACTCAGCCCTGGTGTTGCCACATGTTGACCTCCAACTTCAGTTGAAGGACGAAAATGGTGACGTAGTGGACACTGCCGGTGACGGTACCGGATCTCCTTTGGCCGGTTCTGACGGCATGACCGGTGTTAAAGTTGTTTCCAGCATGTCTCGTGTGGCAGGTACTACTGATGGTACCAAGGCCTCCAGCTGGTATACCCCTGCCACGGTAGGTAAGTATATTGACAACGGAGTCATCCAGTATGGCACTCCCGGAACTGACAACCTTGAGGTTGCCGCTCCTGGTCAGCTAGCTCTTGACCCACATCCCGCCGCTAACCAGCCTACTATTACTGGTACCATCATCCCGGCTGTCGGACAGGCTATGCCTGGCTTGGTCCAGGTGCGGTTCACCCGTGTCTCTGATGGTACGGTTACCGGTGTGAATGGCTTTGTAAATGCCACTACCGGAAATTTCAGTGTCATCTACCCAGGAGTTATGGGTCCTGCCTTGTATCGGATTACCGTTACCAGCCTAGATATCACTCCAAATGCCGGTCGCTCGGCTACCGTCGAGGTACCAATCGCTGGTTCCCCTCAGAATCTGTATCTGGTGAATCCAGCTTCTGTCACCGTTTCAGTTCCAACTTTGGACGCGTATCCGACCCTTACCAACCAGACCACTGTCACTCTGACTGGTACGGTTGATGCGGGCACCGCTCTGGTTATCTCGGTAAATGGTACCGAATATGGTACTACGCCTATCGCTGCCGGACAGACAACCTTTTCCCGCACCGTTACTCTGCTGACCGACCAGGTCAACCAGATCGAGGTTCGGGCCCAGGATTCCGCTTTTAATGTAAGTGCTCCTGCCATCGCTACTATTACCCAGGACAGTATGGCTCCTAAGGCCGTTGTAGCTGGGCTAGTGAAGGTCAGCACCAATGCTCCCGGTACCCAGGACAGCGTCCAGGGAATGGCTGGAGCCGCCGAGGCAAATGCCTTTGTGGATGTGTATGCTGACGCATCGCTTACCACCAAGATCGCTACCGGCAGTGTGGCCGCCAACGGCTCATTCGGTCCTATCCTGGTCGGTGACAATACCAATACGACGCTGTACCTGGTGGTACGTGACGCCGCTGGTAATGTTAGCCCCGCTACCTTGTTTGAGAATCCGGTAGCCTTCGCTACCCAGACGATTACGATGAGTATCACTGTTGGAAGTATCACCGGTACCCAGGCTACCGTCAGCTGGACCCCAATCAGCGGAGCTGCTGCCTACCGGATCAAGTACAAGCCTGAGGGTGGCTCGTTTAGCAGTCCAATGACCGTATGCGCCGGTGTTGCCACCTGCCAGAGTACGACCATCAACGGACTTTCCCCACTTACTTCGTACGTTGTCGCCGTTGCGGCAGTGGACGCAGCAGGCAATGAGAGTAATTATACTGAGAAGACCTTTGTCACCGGACCTCCTGCAAATGTGGGCGGAGGCAGCGGACCGCTTCCTGGCCTTACCGTCGCTACCAAGAGCAGCGGAACCTCGGTTAAGACCCCGGTTACTGTAGTTACTCCTAGCCCAGCTCCTACGGTCAGTCCTACTGAGCAGGGTGAAGTGAAGAGTGAGAATACCACTTCCTCGACGAACTGGACGCCATGGATCATCCTGGCCATCCTGATTGCCCTGGCAGTACTTGCCACCGCCGGTTACTTCTACTGGTTCGGGGGTGAGGATGAGGATGCTGATGAGGCTGGCACAACTGGTTCTGGCAAGAACGAGCCTACTCCAGCTACTGATCAGAAGAATACCGCTAAGAAGGCGGATAAGGAAAAACGTTGGTAAGAAAGAGTTTCTAGGGAAATGAGAGAAGACCCCCGAAAGGGGGTCTTTCTTTTTGTTTCATACGCGGAAGCTGGGGGAGTCGAACATCGTCCGCTTCCCGCTTCGGGTTGGAAACCCGCTTCGCCGCTTTCTCGTCTGCAGCGCTCCGCTTGCTTACGCGAGAAGCGCGAACGCTGGCGGACTCTCAGGAAACCCTCGGTTTCCTTGACGTTTGCTGCGCAAGCTACCTTCCGCCGCGGAGAAACTCCTGTTTCGGAAGACCTTCGCTGGTGCGGGACACGCACGGTGGAGCCACTCAGGTCCTAGCCGGTCCTTCCGGACCGCCGTCGCCTTCCGACGTTCAAATCCGCCCAGCGGCTCCAAAGAAAAGAACCCACTAAAGTGGGTTCTTTTCTTTGGAGCCGCTGGGCGGAGTCGGACCGCCGACCTCTACTTTACGAAAGTATTGCTCTACCAGCTGAGCTACAGCGGCTGGTTAACACCTTTGTACTGTAGCAGATGGCAGCGGCCCTCGCTACCTTTAGCCCTTATTACCGAAGACGTTAAACGCCTTGAGAATGGCGATAAGCACTACAGCCCCGGCAATGCCCCAGAACAGGCCTACAAGGCTGAATGAGCCGGCGTCGGCGGCGCCTCCGATGCCAAGCCAGGTACCGAAGATATAGCTTCCCAGGAACGAGCCCACGATACCTATGATGATATTTGCTAATGCCCCCTGGCTCTGGTCAGTGTTCATGATCATACTGGCGACCCAGCCGATCAGCCCACCTACGATGATTGCAATGATTATTCCCATACAACGGACAATTACAGATAAGTTACTTCTTATCCTACCACCCAAGCCTTAGCTCATCCGTGGGTTGGCTTACAGCTTACCTAGCTTTTTGGCCAGCACCTCGGTCTCATCGAGAAGATGCTCGATCTCGCCAAGTCCCTTTGTCCAGAATGCCTCGTCGGTGATATTTATACCCAGTTTTTGGAAGATGGCCTGGGGACTGTCAGATAGGCCTGTGGAGAGGAAGGTCTCCACCTTCTTAATGAAGCTGGGGTCGGCCTTGACCTGTGACTGCAAGGACTTTGAGATAAGTAGCCCGCTGGCGTACGAATAGACGTAGAAGTAATTGCGGATGTGCGACCAGTAGACCCACCAGTTCTGCGCCCCTTCTGATTGCTCGACGCCGTCTCCCATATAGGCTGCCATATTCTTCTGGAAGATCTCACCTATCTCCTCCTTAGTGAGGTGGCTCTTGGCCCGGAAGGCCTCATGGAGTGCTTGTTCGAACCTGTAGCAGGCCACCTGTCTAAAGATGCTACTCACATCGTCGTTCAGCTTCATCATCAGTATGGCTAGGCGAAGCTCGTCATCGGCTTCCTTGAGAATCTCTTCGAGGACAAAGTCCTCCATGAAAGTGCTGGCCACTTCTGCTGTCGCCATCGGGGTGCCGAAATGGAGGGCGTTTTGCTTCTCCTTGATCAGCTCGTTATTGATGCCGTGACCCATTTCGTGGGCAAGGGTCAGCACGTCGTTCAGGATGTCGGTGTGGTTCAGGAGGATGTAGGTAGGCTGACCTGGGAGATCATGGGCGCAGAAGGCGCCGCTCTGCTTGTTCGGGCGCGGGTAGACGTCGATCTGGCCGTTTTCCAGATATTCGGAAAGTATCTCAGCGAAGCGGGGGTTCAGCTTCTGGAAGGTGCGGTGAACCAGCTCTACGGCATCCTCGTAGGGATACTTCTTAGTAATACTGCCGTACTGGACGTTTCTCTCGTGGTAGGCCAGCTTGTCCATGCCCATAAGTTTGGCCTTGAGGGCGTAATAGCGTTTTGAGAGGTCAAAGCGGCTTTCAACAGTCTTTAATAGCGTGTCCACAGCCTCACTGTCTATGTCGTCGCTCAGATGCCGGGCTAGATCGGGACGGGGAAGACCGCGCAGCTCGTCGTTGGTCTTCTTGTCAGCCAGAATTGAGTTCAGCTCTGCCTCGGCCAACTCGACGTTGTCTACCAGAATGGAGTTCAGTGCCTTGGCTGATTCGTCACGAACCGGCTTCTGCTGGCTCTGCAGCAGAGACATGATCTCGGAAAGTCCCTTCTTGGCTTGCTTCCCGTCCTCCAGCAGAATGTTACGCTCTGCCTTGGCCAGCGCCCCCGAGGTGAGCTGCACCCAGTTGTGGTGGGAAGTCAGCGACTTGAGGTTAAGGATTCTCTCCTCGGGCTCAGTCAGTAGGTAGGGTGCCTCAGCTTGTAGACGTTCCAGGAAATGCCGGTAGGCTTCAATGTCCGGCTCGGCCTTGATCATTTCTTCCAGTTTTTCTGGGGTGACCTTGGCGAGTTTCAGGGCATAGAACTGGACCTGGTTATAGATCTTGGTGGCCCGGTCATGGGAGGAACGGTAGCCTGCCTTTATGGTAGCGTCGTTCTCATCCTGGGAGCTGCGCAGCTGGAAGTAGTAGCCAATGCTTCCGCTGGTGCCCTGGGTACGCTCCAGCAGCTCGTAGTCGTCCAGGGACTCCTTCAGGGCTGAGGGGTCAGTCAGGTAGTCCTCGCGAGCCTGCCACTTGGTGACAAAGGCGGCATTGGCCTTCTCCACCTCTTGCCAGAGCTTTTCGATGTTTGGGTCCGTGTCGGAAGTTAGTAAGGGGGAGAGATTCCAGACGGTGTGCGAGAGGTCGAGGGGCATATAAAAAATTAGGGGAGTCACCCCTACGGTACTTGGTTTCCGATAAGGGGACAACCTGGTATTAGACAGCTAGAAGGGCGGCTTTTTCCTCTTCGATAATGGCTCCCCACATAGCCTCGTTCTGGGTGGCCAGGGCGCGGACCTTGCGCAGGCTTAAGGTAAGGACGGTGTGGCCGGCCTTGGGATCTTCAGCAAGCAGACGGGCCAGCTCGATGAGCTGTTCGTCGGTGGAGACGGATAGGAGTTCCTTGGCCCGCCAGATGTCGTTCTGGGGGATCATGGCATTTTCTACCAGGGACTCGATCAGGGCGCGACGCTCATCCATGGGGGTCTTCTAAATCCTCATTGAAACCCATCGCGACTTTTCCTGCCAAAACACCTCCAATATCGAAGGCCTGGCGCATATTCTGCCGGTCGACGCCTCCTTCAGGTACTTCTGCAAGTGTCCGCTCGGCCTTTTTAAAGAAACGAACTACGGCACCTGGATGGGTTGATGCCGGTGTCTCCACCTGAGACGATATGACCGGTTCTGATTCTGGACCGTCTATGGCAAGACGGCGTCCAGCAGTGGGCTGGTATGGTAGTTCGGAGAATTGTGGGCCGAATAGTGGCATGGAGAATATTACTACTGTTCCATTGTACGAAAAGAGGGGGTCAATTTGCAATGTATAATCTGGAAATTGGTAAGAGAAAGACAAAGAAAAAGGGCCGGGGAGATCCCCGACCCGTTGACGTGCCGCAGCTAGTACGGGCTTAGACGATTTCCCATTCATACTTCTGAGCCAGCGCGCACAGGGCGGCGTAGGCTACCGTACGCTCCTCTGAGAACCGTTCGCGACTCTCGCCGTCCGGAAGCTTTTCAACGACTCTCTGCGGGTTGACTGAAGCGGAAACCAGTCTTCCGTTGACTACTAGCCTCAAGGTGCGCGTGGAGCGGTCGAAGCCTTCCTTCCGGATGAGCTGGGAGCCCAGTCCTAGCATCATGCAGAGGAGTCCGATCTCACCGCAGTATGCCGGTGAGGCGGGGCAGGAACTGGCGACCACAGTGCCATTGACGGCGATTTGCAGTTCGAATACCGGCGCAGTCTCGGGCTTCGTGTCCCACGAAGGCGATTTTCTGGCTACGTTCAGACTGATCCTGCTGCCCGGGCTGGGCGGCTTGGAAAGATAGGTGCAGCTCATGGCAAACTCCTCGTTGTGCAAGGTTCCTTTTCGGTACCTTAGAAAGCTCAGGTGGGATTTGAGCCTTCCCTTGGGACTGAAAATAAAAAATCCGCTCTCAGGGAGCGGATGACAGGCAGACAACTAAATGCTACTCAATCAAAAGCCGCTCCCAGAGGGGGAGTGATAGTTGAAAAAGCGCTTGGAAGACTGCTGTGATTGCATGGATGTACTATAGCGGAAACTATTCTTTCTTGGCAACTATCACTGCATAGTTCATGTACTCCCACGATGCCTGTACTTTGGTAAATCCTGCTTGCTGAAGCCAGGAGATTTGTCTGGTCACCGAACTGGGAAGGTCTTCTTCCAGATGATTTTCAAACCAGTACTTGCCTTGTTCTTCCCCCAGGTTTTTCATCAAGTGCTGCTTCCACTCCTCAAGCCTGAGGGCGGCAATTCCAGGATTATCGAAGGTGACAATGTCACCGATGACCAAAATCCCTCCGGGCATAAGGCAGTCGGACAAGATTTTGAAAAGGACTTGCTTCTGGGGTTCGTTAAGATGATGTACTGAGAGAACGGCCACGCAGACATCATAATGATCACTGACAGTAAGGCTAGCGATATCCTGTTCTTCAAGTGTTACCCTGCTCCTTACTTTTTCAAGTCGGCTTTCTGCCTGCGAGAGCATATGGCTGGAGATGTCGACACCATGGAGGGTGGCCTGGGGAAACTTGGTAAGAAGTGCCAGGCCGGTCTGGCCGGTTCCCACCCCAAGGTCGAGGATAGTTAAGGGGATATTGGTTGGATAATCTATTTGTCTCACTACCTCCTCATGTAGCTCTTCATAGCGGGGGATGAGCCGACGAATAAGCTGGTCGTAGTCAGCATATTTAATGTCGAAGTGCTCTTTGACTAGGGTGGTATGAGAATCCATGGAGATACTTCTATTGCTTATTTATACGCTAACACAATGAAAGGTAACGGGGAATTTTCGCTTCGCTCAACGCTTTCTGCCCGAGCGAAGAAGCACGATCGAACCCCCTTCGGGGTCCATTCCATGTATCTACATTAAAAGCATGCAGGGGCCAAGAAAACTTTTGAGACGTATCCCGGAGGGATACTGTAGATAGACTCCATTGAGTCGATCAGTTTTCTTGGCCGCTGCATGCTTTTGGTGCGGGTAAGGGGAATCGGACCCCTTTCTCATCCTTGGGAAGGACGCGTTCTACCAGTGAACTATACCCGCCGGGCACCGGTTCGACAGCACTTACTCTACCAAAAACCCATCAGACTAGAAAGCTACTTGAAATCTCCCGGCTGTACCCGGTAGAAGAATGTGTTGTTCTGGATGGTTGCCACGGGAGTTTTGTCCCGCAGGCCTTGGTACAGGGTGCCGGAGAGGTCGGTAGCGGTGACGGCGACCAGGCTTCCTACAGGGGCACCTTCCTCGCTGACTTTCTGCACAGGTACCTGGTAGTACCCGAGTGTGTACGGGTTCCACCGATAAGTGATATGGAGCGTCTCGCCAGGGAACTGCTCGTGCATGACGTCGGCGATGTCCTTGGCCTGCTGGCCCCAGTCGATGTTGCTGTCACTGAAGTAGTAGTAGCTGTCAGAAGAAGGATGGATGAGAGTATTGCCGTAGCCTAGGTAGTTGGGAAACGTGAGAAGGGCGGGGGCGATGTAAAGTGCGAGTGCTCCAGGAGCTACCCACGCCTTTTTAAAGCGTGTTACCAGCCAGTCCAACGACAGGGCCATGACCAGTGAGGCTAGCCCCATTAGCGGTAGTACGTGGCGGACGCCGATGTTGATCTTATTCTCCAGTGAGAAAAACAGGTAGATGCCGGCGGCTATGAGCAGCAGGATAGTGAGTGGCTTCTTGTGCCAGCCCTTTGCGTTGCGAATTCCTATCACTAGCCCAAGCACCAGGAGGGCAAGACCGGCCAGCTGGGTCTTAAGGGCGTAGATGACCGGGAAGTAGGCCCAGACGTGTGTACCGGTAGGGTACAGATGGCCGAGCAGGTAGGTGGGGCGCCCGGCTACGGAGCCGCCGACGATAAGCAGTACCCCCTTTATGTAATCCACCGGTAGGAAATAGCGGATATACAGGAATCGGTGGAAGATGACCGGGTTGACCGGGATGAAGGGTGGCAGGTCTCTGCCGCCTTTCAGTTGGAAGATGGTGCCGTTGATGAGGTTAAGAGGGCCCAGGTAAGCCAGCCAGATAAGTATCCAGGTCACCAGGAGCACTAGGAGGAAGTCGGTACCTACCCGCTTCCAGTCCTTTCGGGTGATGGCCAGATAGACCATCCATACCAGTAGGATGGGGGCAAGGGTAAGCAATGAGAACTTGGTGAGCTCAGCCGCTGCAAATACCAGCCCTAGAAGTGCTGCCCGGTGCAGGCCAGGTCGCTCACCGTAGTACCAGAGGGCCCAGACGGTGCCCAGAAAGGCCAGGGCAGCGGCCACGTCGTTGCCGGTCAGGTGGCCGTGGGCGATGACGGTGGGATTGAAGACCGTAAACACCAGGGCAAAGAGCCCTACCCGCGGCGAGAACCAGAGTCGTCCTAGGTAGTACGCCAGCCAGCAGAAGGCAAGGGTAATCAGTACCGAGGGGATGCGGGAGAGGAAGACCATCAGGTCGGCGTTATTGCCGCTCTGGTAGTACCATTCATCAGCCCATTCCCGGGCCATGGGCCACGAGTCGTCGACGGTGCGATAGGCGCCGTCCCAGAGCTCCTGGTCACGAGGAGGCATGTTCAGATGAACGGCAAGGAGGGGCAGGGCGGTAAGCACCTTGTAGAGATAGGGATGCTCAGGGTCGAACCTAAACTCATGACGGGTTAGTACCAGATACGCCGAGGCTACATGGATGCCCTCGTCGGTGGTCATGCTGTCCCGGTAAGACAGGTAGAGTCCTAGTGAGAGGGAGAACAGGAAGAGTAGGGCGACCACTACCTTGTGGGCGCGTGAAACAGTAGTCTTCATGGCTAGTGGCGAGTCTTTTCGGTCACGCGAAAGCCGATGTATTTGCCGAGCATCAGGCGTGTCTGGGCATCGAGTCCCGGGATGGAGCCGAAAAAGATGCCAAACATCGGCACCAGTATCCATTGGAGGGCCATGGTTGAGACGGTCAGGGGCTTCTTCTTGTAGGGGACGATTGAAAGCACACGCAGAGTAAGGATGCTGGAGATGATCAGACCGATCCAGGTAAGGCTGAGGAGCTCCTTGGTGACGAAGATGAAGTTGCTGACCACCACTTGGTCTCTGAAACTGTCATTGACCAAGATTGGGATCCAGCCGACGAAGGTGATGAAGAAGGACGAGGTGGCCCAGGAGAAGGAGCCAACGAAGGCGCGCCATACCAGCATGAACCGGTCTAAGAAGGGGATCTCCCGGTGGTAGAAGCATTCAAGGACGATGTAGGGGAAATGCTCTACGCCGTAGGCCCAGCGCTGCTGCTGGAAGTACAGGTTCTTAAGAGTGCTCCACAGGTTGTACGAGTGCACGGCGTCCATGTAGATAGGCATAAAGAGCGGTACCACCCGGAACTTGCCCTCATAATGGAAAAAGGCGCGGAAGTACTGGCGCGAGTCCTCATTGACGATGGAGGTGCACCAGTAGTCGATGTCCACCAGAGTTTTCAAAGATACGGCATGGGTGGCAAAGGTGATGAGGCGGTAGTCGCGTACTGACTCAATTAGCTGCCAGAAGGTGGTACCGAAGGCTAGTACCCGGGACATCATCGGGGCTTCCCAGATGTTATTGAAGTAGGTAGCCACCGGCTGGAAGCCGCAGCGGGTGCGGTCAGGAAGCACGGCGTAGGCATAGGTTAGACAGAGGAAGTATTTCTCATCGAAACGGGAGTCGGCGTCCGCGCAGGAGACGATCACCTTGTCCATGGCGATGTGGGCCTCTTTCATCTGGCGGACCAGCTCTTTGGCCGCCCAGGTCGCGTTGGCACCCTTTGCCTTCACCTCTCCTACGATGTCGTCGGGATGCTCGGTGACGATAAACCTGAAGAAGCGCTTGCCATACTTCTTCTCAAGACTCTTGGCGATAGGGCGGGCATTTTCAGCGTCACGGCCCTCGGTGGCCAGTACAAAGATAAGGTGGTCCTCCGGGAAGTGTGCGTTCAGCACCGACTGGATCGAGGCCTCAAGGATGGGCTCCTCTTCCTTGTAGGTAGGCATGATGATGGCGTGGTAGAGCTCGCGCCAGTCCAAGATGTCGCGCTCTTCGCGCTCGGCAGGGGAGAGGGCGGTGATATCGTCCAACCGTGCCTGCCAGTTCAGTCCCAAGTGGTATTTCAGGCGGCGGTACCCCCGGATGAGCATGAAGCTGTAGTTGAAGGTCTGTACCAGCCAGTACACATCGAAGACCAGAATGAAGAGAGTGACGGTAAGGGGATAGTAAAAGGAAAGGAAGAAAGGAGCTAGCAGAAAAGCCCAGACTACGGCGCCAGGCAGAATCTCCAAGGCCCGGAACCAGAAGGGCGAGTAGCGTCTTGGTGAAACGTTGGGGTTGGCGACTATCTCGAAGGAGTCGGTATGCATTAGTTGGGGTTGAAAGCGCGGTTGGCAGATAGATAGGCATCGACGGGCTGGCCGTTGACGGTCTTGATCGAGGAACGGATAGCATCAAGAACTACTCCGCTATCTGGTAGGATACCCTTTTGTACCTTCGGATAATAGGCCGCATTTATATTTTTGAAGACAGTAGGATCGTTCTCATAGAGCTGCCACCAAGCCATACCGATGAGCTGGTAGATCTCGGATACCTGGGGACTTTCGTAGAGCGCCTGGTTGTCCTTGGGCACGTGGAGCGTGGCATTCCAGTTCTTGTACTGGTCAGCCGTACCGGCCAGGTAGAGATGACTGAAGTGAGGGAGCTTGCCGTCCTGGGTCATCTGCTCCATCACTGCATCGGTGGTGGCCACCGTCATGCCCTCTTCAAGGGCTGAGCTTTGAAAAACGGCTACTCCGTGGAACCCGTGCACCATCTCGTGGATAAGGGTGTTGGTATCTTCGAAGTTTGTCTTGTCGAAGTCCTTGAGGTGGATGTTCACCTTGATGCCGGTGCTGCTGTTCTCGATGATGATCTCACCTGAAGACCCAGGAATACTGAACTCGTCGACGAAGGTGATGACGATACTGTTCAGCAGGTAGGGCTGCCCGTACGTCTTCTGGATATAATCGTAGGCGTCGGAGACCACCTGCTTGACCTCGGCCTCCTTGGCGCTGACATTGCTGATATGCGAGGTGTTCTGGAAGCTGAAGAGCGGGGGTCGGGCGCGCAGCTGGGTGAGTTCGTCAGCATTCTTGCTCAGCTGGTCCTGTTGTGACTTGAGCTGGGCCTGTGAGGTGCTAAGCTGCGCTGACTTGGCATCCTGCTGCTTCTGGATGTCGGTAAGCTGCTTGGTGACCTGGTCTACCTTGGTAGTCTGCAGGCTCAGCTGGGACTTGTCCTGACGCAGGTCGGACTGCAGCTTTTCAATCTGGTCACGCATAGCCTGCTCCTGCTGGTCCACCGTGGCATAACTGGCAAGCTTGATCTGGTCCACCTGCCAGGCGTACAGGAGAATGGAGCAGTTGATCGCCAGGATCAACGAGAATATGGGATAGAGCCGGGAGACCCGGTTTGGCAGGGAGGGAAGCCGCATGGATATAGTATAGCCTAGGCGGTAGGCGGGCGCCACAGGAGGGTTCCGGTAGGGCTGCCAGAACTGCTAGAATGGAAAAGAAATAGGAATATTACCCACGCAGACCCTTGCATGACTCGCGATGCCCTTAAGTTCGGACTGGTCGGAGGCATCAGTACCGCCATCGACTTCCTGTTCCTGAACTTCTTTACCTTTCTCGGGCTGAATATCTTTTGGGCCATCTTTTTCTCCTACCTGCTAGGCTCGGTGAACGGCTATCTCCTGAACAACAAGTGGACCTACGGACACCTTGAGATGCCCAGTACTGTCAGCGGCTTCCTGCAGTACGCTACGGTAAGCTTTATCGGTCTGGGTCTGACCGAGCTTATCGTCTACGCGTTCTATAGTGAGCTGCACCTGGGAGTCAACGCTTCCAAGCTGCTGGCGGTAGCAATAGTATTCTTCTGGAACTTCCTAGCTAACCGGATGTTCACTTTCAAGGTGAAGCCGCCGCTGGTAGTCTGAGCGATTTAGTACGAAATTGTGCTATTAGACTCGACAAGCTGTATCCAGGTGTTGCCGCGGACAAACTTCACTTCGGCGCCGGCAGCGTCGTAGAAATGAGTGCGCTGGTCTGAGGCGGCTTTCTTCCAGGTGCCTTTTACTGCCTGTCCGTTCTGTATGATCACGGCGGCACCGGTCCCGGTAAGGGCGTAGCGGCTGATCGGCTTGACTATGCTGCCATAGCGCTCGGTGTCATTGGTGCGCACAGCGGTCTGGAGGATGACGTTCTTGGCGGTGATCTGTGCCCCGGTGCCGGCATCAGTGTGGGCTACTCCGGCCATGACCCGCTTATATGAGTTGGTGGTGGGGTCGTAGGTCCACTGCACGGCGAATGAAGCGCTGGTCACGCTGACTTTGACGGGGGCCTCGGAGGCGGGACGTGAGGCGACGGCGATATCGTCCTGAAAGAGCCAGGGGGCGAAGTCGGCGGTCTTGGGCCAGCCCTTGGTACCGGTGGCGTACTGCCAGAGCTGGTCGGTGGAGGAGTAAAGGGTATGCTCGCTGCTTACCTTGCGGGTGGTGTCGCGGTGGAAAAGAGACCCTAATACCAGTCCGTCTAGATCGTAGGCGCCGGTCTTCTTGATCTCGGACAGGCCGTCCTGGCTGCCGCCGGCGTGGGCGAAGAAGGCCTTCACTTCATTGGATAGGTCTACATAGTAGGGGCGGGCGCTCCTGACCGGCTCTACCCGGACTGCCTTGGTGGGATCGGCGAAGATTGCATAGAAGCGGGTGATACCTCCCTCGGCGATAGCTTCATATACAAGGTCGGCTTGGCCGAGGCCGTACTGGGGGCGGGCGTCGGGTGTATTTTCGATCATAACGCCAAGGGGATGCAGGTTTTCGGTGCCAGCTGGGACCATGAGGCCGGTAAGGAGGGAGGTAGCCAGGGCCGGCGTGGGGGTGGGAGCTGGTGTGGCTGGGGCAGAAGGTGCTGAGGTGGCTCCTGGCGTAGCAATGATGACAACGGGGACGTCCTTTTGCTTGGAATGCCAGTAAGCAAAGCCAAGAGCGGGCACTAGTATGACCAGGCCGGCTAGTGCGAGGAAAAGGGCGATTCTTTTCTTGGGCTTGAGAGGGATCTGGGGATTCTCGGGAGAGTTCTCCTGATTTGTATCCGAGCTGATCTTCTTGAAGAATGATGACATGTGCCCATTGTAATGGAAGAAGGGGGGCGGTGCCAAGCCGAAGGGCTGAATGTTGCCTGCGAATGTGCGATTATGGGATCACAACTACCAGGACCTAATTGTAAGAACATGCAGACAGCTGAAGAACGTCTGGACGCACTGGAGAACCGCAACAAGCGGGTGGAGGCTGACAAGCAGTGGGAGGGAAGCCTGGAAAGAAGGGCGTCCATTATGCTTATGACCTATGTCATCATCGGCATCTTCCTGACCCTTATCGGCACCGCCCATGCCTGGATCAATGCCGTTGTTCCTAGTATCGGCTTTCTTTTGTCTACACTTACCTTGGGTTTTCTGAAGCGAGCCTGGGTGGACAGGCGCCTGGGTGAAGTAGAAATAAAAAAAGACCCTGCTGAGGTCGAGTGATAAAAAGCAGAAGGGACGGAGAACGTGGTGTACGTCTCCGCCCCCTTTGGTACGGTGGCGCCTTGTTAGGGCAAGATTTCGGGTGGCAGATGGGATCTACCGGTTTCCCTAAGGCGTTACGGAGGCCTCTAGATTCTCCGCCCGGTTTATATGGCCTCGGGAGGCCATCTGGGTTGGCATAGACGACTGAATTCAAAACGGGGCATCCAAAGCCCGGGCGTTTCTAGGTCGTTTGAGGCGGGCTCGTAGATACGAGGTGCCTCATCGAACCAGTCAATAACTATGTCAGCAGACCACAACTCGGGAGCTTGCAGGATCGCTTCTAGCTGTTCCTGCGCGCGGCGAGCCCAGTACTTACTGATCGCCAGATGCTCCCAGCTCAGCCAGCTATGGCTGAACAGACTGATGTGTGTGTGCAAACGGTTACCTCCTTCATCTCTCTAGTACGTTGCATAGGTGAGAGATAGATCTTTATATCACTTGGAACTCTGTTTGTCAAGACAATTAGCTCTGGTAATTGAATATTTGGTACTTATCTGGTACAAAGAACGAGCTTAGAATCTGGATTGAAAGGGGAGGGAGCATGAATAGCTTGATAACCGTACTGGGTTTGCCGGTGCTGGGGAATTGGAGTGCTGAGTGCCGGCTTTTCGTACCACTTGGCCATGAGGCCTTCTGCCGTGAGATTCTTCACGAGGATGAAGACGATAGTTCCAATGCTCCGTTAGGACAGCTCGAGGAGCTGCTTGGACTCATTGATACGTTGCATCGCGCCAGACAGAAGCCCTTTCTGCTGCTGACCCACATGAATCGGTTCCCCGGAGTTGTATTCAAGGAGCTGTATGACAGCGGCGTGCGGCAGTTTCCTATTCGTAAGCTTGATAGGAGGGCGCTGCTCAGCGGCTTTCCTCGGGACTTGGCCGTGGCGGTACCCGAGACCATGACATTGCTGGTTAGTACCAGGTATCGGGGGAGGGTTAAGCCCCGGTACGATGGCTGGAGGGTCATAAGGTCGAACTGGGGTGAAGGCGGACGCATACATGTCTCAGGGACGACGGCAGTAGTGGCAGAGCGGGAAGGACCGATCTTTGGCCGCCAAGACCATCGGGCACTGAGAGAGGCTGGCATAGAGAAGATAGTGACACTGCCCCAGGGCGGGGCGTTGGTTGAGGAGCATGACGGGAGTAAAGTCTATGCCCGTATCGGCCATGTCGATGTCTTCGCCGGCCTCTGCACTGCCAATGACGGGAGCCTGCATCTTTTCCTGGATCCGCAGTACCCTTCCTTTGATAAGGATGTTCGTACAGCGATTCGGGAGTATGCCTTGCGGATGTGCGAGAAGGCAGATATCACTCTCCATGTCCCCGAGACCGACCTGCTGGTTCCCTATTCGCCCGGCTTTGTGCAGCTGCACGGCGGGAGGGTGATACTGACCGGGGGTGAGCCTTGGCTGAAGGATGAGCTGGTCAAGCTGCTCGGCCCTATGAAGGTGTTCTGCATGAAGCAGCCGTTTAAGAGGATTCCCTGTTATCTTCGGGCCGGCATCCACTGTCTGGTCAATGAGTTGCCAGGGAACTTCCTGATAGATCTATTGGAGGAAACATATCGGAAAAACGCCACGGGCTAGCTGCCCGTGGCGTTTTGCTTTATGTACGGCTTATTTCCAGACGTGTGATCTGACAATAAGGTAGTTGCGTTGATAGGTCATCTCATTCCGACCTCGCCTACAAAGGGTCGCATCGCCGCCTGGCAGGCGGTCAGCTTCTGGCTACTGAAGGGTGCGAGATCAGTGCCGTCGATACTCTTCGTGTCCTGGTAATTCTGCAGAAAGTATCGTTTCGCTCCTGTGATCATCCGTCCCATTACATGAAAATCCGAAATATCTAGCAGTGGATCGGCTACGGTGGTTCGAAACTCGTAGTCAATGCCGCTTTCCATAATGAGCCTAATGCTCTCGCTGATGTGCTTGGTCATGCTAGCGGGGAATCCACAGATCAGGGGGTATTTTTCCAGAGGCCCCTTGATGTCCATGGCGACATAGTCCACCGTACCTTCGGCAAGGATGGCTCCCAGCTGCTTGGGACGGGATCCGTTACTGTCCAGCTTCACCAGAAAGCCTAGGTCCTTAATGCGACGGATGAATCCGCTGAGGTCCGGCTGTACGGTTGGCTCGCCACCGGTAATGCAGACCGCCTCCAGCTTTCCCACCCGCGTCGCCAGGAAGTCGAAGAACTCCTCGACGTCTAGTACCGGTTCAAATCGCTCCGGCAGTACCAGCTCAGGGTTATGACAGTAGGGGCAGCGGAAGGTGCAGCCCTGGGTGAAGACCGTGGCGGCGACCTTGCCAGGGTAGTCGACGAGAGTGATTTTCTGTAGGCCGCCTATCCTCATGCGCCCACTTTCTCCCGGGTCTGTTTCGAAGGCCTGCTTGCGGGTACTGTGCCGGGCATGCGGTAGGTGGAACGGGCGGAAAACTCAGCCTTCTTTCCAGGATTCCACTGCTTGACCGGGCGCAGGTAGCCGACGATGCGCGAGTATACGTTGTTCTCGGCTCCGCACGTCTCGCATACCGGTACCTTCCCAGCCACATAGCCGTGCTCGGGACAGACCGAGAAGGTCGGGGTAAGGGTGAAGTAGGGCAGATGGTACTTGGTGCAGATGGTCCTGACCAGTGCCTTTACCGCCGAGGTGTCGGAAATCTCCTCTCCGATGAAGAGGTGGACGACAGTCCCCCCGGTGTACTTGGTCTGTAGGTCGTCCTGAAGGTCGAGCAGCTCGAACATGTCGTCGGTGAAATTGACGGGCAGGTGGGAGGAGTTGGTGTAGAAGGGTGGCTGTCCTAGTAGGTGCTCTGCCTCGTTGGCCACAGCAATGTCAGGGTAGAGCTCCTTGTCCTTGCTGGCGAAGCGGAAGGCGGTCGCCTCGGCCGGGGTAGCCTCCAGGTTGTAATAGTTGTCGGTCTCTTTCTGGTAGTTCTGGATCCGGTTGCGCATGAAGTCCAGTACCTTGGTGGCGAACTTCCTGCCTTTCACGGAGCCTACATCCTCTCGCAATAAGTTCAAGCAGGCCTCGTTCATACCGACCAGGCCGATGGTGGAGAAGTGGTTGGTCCAATAGGTGCCGTTATGGGCCTTGATATCGCGAAGGTAGAACTTGCTGTAGGGGTAGAGGCCGGCGTCAGTCAGCTTTTCCAGGAGTTTTCGCTTTATCTCCAGACTTTCCTTAGCTACGTCCATCAGGTCTCCCAGGCGGTTCAGGAACTCCTTTTGGCTTTTGGCCAGGTAGCCGATGCGGGGAAGGTTGATGGTGACTACTCCAATGGAACCGGTCAGGGGGTTGGCGCCAAAGAGTCCGCCGCCGCGCTTCCTTAGTTCTCGGTTGTCCAGGCGAAGACGGCAGCACATGCTGCGCGCGTCCTCAGGGTCCATGTCCGAGTTTACGAAGTTCGAGAAGTAGGGGATGCCGTACTTGGCAGTCATCTTCCAGAGTCCTTCCAGCTTGGGGTTATCCCAGTCGAAGTCCTTGGAGATGTTGTAGGTAGGGATAGGAAAAGTGAAGACCCGTCCCTTGGCGTCACCCTCGGCGATAACCTTAGTAAAGGCGGCGTTGAACATGTCCATTTCCTTTTGAAACTCTCCGTAGGTCTCCTTCATGGGTTCGCCACCAATCAGCACGGCCTCGCGAGTCAAGGTGCTGGGGGCAATGAGGTCGAGGGTGACGTTGGTGAAGGGAGTCTGGAACCCGACCCTGGTAGGTACGTTCATATTGAAGACGAACTCCTGAAGTGCCTGCTCCACTTCCTCCTGGGTGAGCTTGTCATAGCGTATAAAGGGTGCGAGCAGGGTGTCGAAGCTGGAAAAAGCCTGGGCGCCGGCCGACTCACCTTGGAGAGTATAGAAAAAGTTGACGATCTGTCCGAGCACCACTTTGAAGTGCTTGGCTGGCTTGGACTCGATCTTGTCCTGGGTGCCCTTGAACCCCACCCGGAGCAAGTCCTGAAGGTCCCATCCTACGCAGTAGGTGGAAAGGGTGTTCAGATCATGGATGTGGAGATCACCGTTCTCAGCCGGCTGACAGACCTCGGGAGGGTATACCTTGTGCAGCCAGTAGGTCTTGGATATTTCTGAGGAGACGTAGTTGTTAAGGCCTTGCAGGGAGTAGGCCATGTTCGAGTTCTCTGATACCTGCCAGTCAAGGTTCTGAAGGTACTGGTCCATCAACTCTACCCGATGGGTCTGGGAGAGGGTGCGGAGCTGGGCATGCTGCTCACGGTAGAGGATATAGGCCTTGGCAGTCTTTTGGTAAGGGGAGGCCAGGAGCACCTGCTCCACTACGTTCTGCACCTCCTCCACGTTTGGGACCTTATAGCGGATAGCTTTAGGGAGTAGTTTTACTACCTGGCGGGTAAGTAGCTTGGAAACGCCTTCCCCAAATTCATCGGTAGCGGTACCAGCTTTCTCGAGGGCGGCGGCGATTTTAGACGAATCAAACCTAGCGAGTCTTCCGTCTCGCTTGCGGATCGTGGTGTACATGGGGCCTCCCGGCGATTAGTGGGTCAGATGCTGATAGTGAGCGGATGCATGTAGTTAAGTAGTTTCGATATAATGAAACCATGTCACTGTGTGTGCGTCTATGTCTCTGACCTAGAAATAGCAAAAAAATAACACGAATATAAAAATAAAAGGCTGTGGTAATTGGTTATTTTATACTTTTCTAAATTATCGGATCATTCTTCACGGTAATGGCTTATGGTAGCTACTATATTTTGTAATGGCTTGTATTGCGGCTATGGTGGGCCAGACCTTTTTCTTTGTGAAGAGGAAGCGTATGGTGATCCTGACATCGAACCCTGACAAACAAGGAGTTGAGGATAATGACTAATGATAAGGAGGGCCTCCCCCGCCTGATTCAGGCGGGAATGGGGGTACATGTTTCAAGTGCTAGGTTGGCGAATGCAACTTCCAGACTGGGAGCCCTCGGAATGGTCTCTGGCGCTGGACTGCGACACGTAGTAGTGGAGGAAGTTCGTAGCGGGAATCCTGCGGTAATCGCTGTTGCCAATACTTTTCCAGTGCAACGACATGTCGACGAGTTGCTCGCTTATGCACCGGGAGGCGCTAAGCATGGTCACGCAGTGCCCATTGATGTGCCGGATCCGTTTCGCAGCGGGCTGCCGCGTCGCTTGAGTATCATTGCCGCCTACGTCGAAGTGAAGCGGGCAATGATGGGACATAAGGGCAAAGTAGGTATTAACGTCATGTGGAAGTGCGCGCTTACGGCGCTACCCTCCATCTATGGCGCGATGCTTGCCGGCGTTGATGCTCTGCTCTGCGGTGCTGGCGTTCCTATGGAGCTGCCCAGCATCGTAAGCCAGATCCGAAACGGAAAAGACCTTGCCTATTTGCCCCTTACCGGTACTGGAACCCATGCCAGGCTGGATATTTCCGGAGACGGTACGGCTGCCTTCCTGCAGACACTGCCGCTGCCGCACATGCTGCCGATCATCTCAAACTATGCATTCTGCAGGCGACTGCTTGACGTATGGCAAAAGGAGTATGACGGTGCACGGCCTTTTGGCTTCGTGCTGGAGAACCATGCTGCTGGCGGCCATAATGCGCCGCCGCGCAACAAGACGGAATTTACCGAGACTGACGATATCGAGGCGTATTTCGATAAAGTGTTGGCACTCGGTCTGCCGATCTATGTGGCGGGCGCCTTCCCCGAAGGGGGAAGCCGTAACGACTACCTCTATTGGCTTGGACGGGGTGCCTATGGTATCCAGGTCGGTTCCCGGTTTGCCCTCAGTGAGGAGTCGGGCATGCGACGTGACCTGCAGGAGCGGATCATTGCCAGTACCCGAGAAGGACGTGGAGTAGAGACCAGTATGATAATGTCGCCGACTGGCTACCCAATCAAGGTTATGCCAGTGCCCGGCAGCGTAGCTGATCCTGCTATTTACGAGGGTCGTGTGCGTATCTGTAACCGGCTCTATCTGGCCCAGTCCCATTTCGAGACGTTGCCTGACGGCAGTGTGCGAGAGACGTACATCTGTCCGGCTATGCCGGAGAAGCAGTTTGCGCGGCTAGGAGGGGATCCTGCCGAGACAGAGGGCCGTGTCTGCCTGTGTAATGGGCTCTTGTCGACAGCAGGGTTCTACAACGACATCGAGCCGCCCATTCTGACGGCGGGACTCAGTGTTGAGCGGGTAGAATCTATCGTGCCTGCTCGAGAGATTGTTGAAGAGATATTGACTCCTGAGTGGGTCGAGGGGCGAGAAAAGGAGCTTGCCCTATGATTACTGTTGGATGTTTCAGAGCTCGTTCCCCGAAAGGGGGGCGGGCTCTTTGCATGCCCAGCGAGGGGGAGTATACTCTAAAAAGACCAGTAAATTCGAAACTATGAAATCACCCTTCCCCAAGGCGGTCTACAATCGAAACGCTGAGATCTATAAGATTCTTTCCAATCCGATCCGCTTGGAGATCCTTAATACTATCAAGTATCAGGAGGCCTCGGTGGAGCAGTTGGTTGGTATTCTGGGCCTGCGAAAAGCAAATGTTTCCCAGCATCTAGCCATGCTCCGCCACGCTCGTCTAGTCACTACTAGGCGCGAGGGACTAAATATCTATTATCAGATTGTCGATCCTCGTATCATTGAGCCTTGTCGCATCCTTAAGGAGGTCTGGGAGGATACCCCGGCGCTTCCTCCTCATATCTCCTTAAAGAAAGAATATGTATAAGGTCGTTCTACTTCGTCACGGGGAGAGTGAGTGGAACCGGGAGAACCTTTTCACCGGTTGGACGGACGTAGATCTTGATGACTACGGTCGTGAACAGGCTAAAAAGGCCGGCCGGCTGATCAAGAAGGCGGGAATTGAAGTAGACCTGGCTTTTACTTCGTTTCTTAAGAGGGCCATTCACACTCTCTGGCTTTCTCTTGATGAGATGGATCTGGCCTGGATACCCGAATACAAGAGCTGGCGTCTGAATGAACGGCACTATGGTGCTCTGCAGGGTCTTAATAAGTCCGATACGGCGGCTGAATTTGGAGAGGAACAGGTCAAGTTGTGGCGTCGCTGCTATGACGTAGAACCACCCGCTCTCACCATGGAAGACCATAGAGATCCTTCTCATGACCCCCGCTATGAAGGCATAGACCCTTCTGTCCTGCCGCACACCGAATCTTTGGAAGATACTATAGCTCGGGTGATGCCCTACTGGGCCGACCAGATCGTACCCCAGATTAAGTCTGGAAAGGTAGTGTTCATCGTCGCTCATGGCAATACCCTGAGGGCGTTGGCAAAGCACCTGGACGGCCTGACCAATGAACAGGTAATGGAGCTGAACATTCCCATTGGTGAACCGTTGGTCTATGAACTTGACGATGAGCTGCGTCCCACTAACCATTACTATCTGAATTCGCCAGAAGAAATCGAAAAGGGCATTCAGTTTCAGATCCAGATGGGCAAGGCACCGGCCCAAGAGAACCCTATCGGCTAAGCAGTACGCATGGACGCCTACGTCAAGCTGCGCAACGGGGTCATCCATGCCGCGTACGGAGGTGTGCTTAAGCCGATCTTCTTCAAACAGGATCCGGAGGCAGTACATAATCAGGTTGGCTTGGCAGGTGCCCGTCTAGGGAACATGCGAATTACTCGAGCTCTTACCTCACTTCTGTTCAACTACACTAATCCGGTGCTGCGCCAGCGCATCCACGGCATCGACTTTAACAACCCCATAGGACTGGCGGCTGGCTTCGACAAGAACGCCCGCCTGACCTCAATCCTTCCCCATGTCGGATTCGGCTGGATGGAAGTGGGCTCCATCACCGCCCGTCCCTGCAAGGGGAATCCCGGCAAGCGGCTGCACCGTCTGCCTGAATCCAAGTCGCTTCTGGTGAACTACGGCCTGATGAACGACGGCAGCGACCGGATCTATGAGCGCCTGCATGGCCGTCACTTTTCACTGCCGGTAGGGACCAGTCTCGCACCTACCAACGACGAGTCAACCATGGACTACCGTGACGCCATCAAGGACTATGTCTACTCCTGCACGAAGCTGGCTGAAGTTGGTAGTTATACTACCCTCAATCTCAGTTGTCCCAACACTTGTAATGACCAGCCCTTTACTGACCCACGCAAGCTGGATGAACTGCTTTCCGCCATAGAGAAGGTGAAGACCCGTAAACCGATCTTTCTGAAGCTGTCACCCGACCTGTCGATGGATAAGTTGGACTCCCTGCTGACTGTAGCCAAGAAGCACGGAGTGGCCGGCGTCATTTGCGCCAATCTGACTAAAAACCATAGCCATCCTTTGGTAAAAGAGCAGAACCTGCCGGAGAAGGGGGGCTTTAGCGGTAAGGTGGTGAAACAGCAGTCTGACGAGATGATCGCCCACGTCTTCCGTCGTTGGGGGACCACCTTTACCATTGTCGGCTGCGGCGGGGTATTTACCGCTCAGGATGCTTACCGTAAGATCAGGCTAGGCGCCTCGCTCATCCAGCTGATCACCGGTATGATTTATGAGGGACCTCAGGTCATCAGTAGTATTAATCAAGGACTGGCTGAGCTATTGAAGACTGACAGGTTCAGCTCGATCAGCGAGGCGGTAGGAAAAGACATAGGTCAGTAATCAAAGGAGGGGCACATGGGTGAAGTATTGCGTACCAAGGTCATCGCCAGTCTGGGACCGGCTAGCTATCCGTCTGAGGTGATGGAAGAGTTGATGAAGGCTGGCGTGTATATGTTCCGGAACAACTTTTCCCACATGCCCTATGACGAGTACCGGCGGCAGCGGGAGCTGGTGAGAGGACTGAATGAGAAGCTAGGCACTTCGGTACTGATGCAGGCCGATCTCCAAGGGCCGCATATCCGCATCGGGAAGATCGCCGATGAAGGCATTCTGCTGCAGGAGCGGCAGACCTACTGGTTCAGTACCACGGCTGGCCAGCCGGAGGAGTTCGACATCCCCATCAATGACGCCACCATCCATCAGTTCGTACAGGTGGGCCAGCCCATCTCCTTTTTGAACGGGTTTATCGAGGGTGAAGTGACCGAGGTGCAGGGCCATCGCATCGCTGTGCGTATGACCAACAGCGGCACCCTGAAGTCAAACAAGGCCATCAACTTGCCCGAGACCCAGCTGGACTCCTGCCTTACCGAGAAGGACCTGGCTGATCTGCAGTTCCTGGTGGAGGAGGGGGTGGACTGGATCGCCCTGTCCTTCGTCTCTCGCAAAGAGGAGGTGGAGAAGGTGCGGGAGATCATCGGCGACCGGCCGATCAAGATCATGAGCAAGATCGAGCGGCAGAGTGCCCTGGGTAACGCTGAGGAGATCATCGCTGCCAGTGACGCCATTATGGTAGCTCGCGGTGACCTGGGGATCGAGATTCCCATGGAAGAAGTGCCCTTCGTGCAGAAGGACCTGATCGACCTTTCTCACTACGTAAAGAAGCCCGCCGTCGTGGCCACCCAGATGCTCTATTCGCTGGTGCACTCGCAGCGCCCGACCCGGGCCGAGGTGTCGGATGTGTCGGGAGCAGTGTTGGAACGTGCGGACGCGTTGCTGCTATCGGATGAGACCACGGAAGGGGTGGATCCGGTCAATGCAGTGAAGACGATGATGACTATCATTGAGCGGGCCGAGCAGCACATGTATGGAGAAAAGGATTATTTTTCAGTCTGAACTGCCAGACCTACACGGCTAGAGCTATAGTATGGCGATTCTAGAAGAATTTCAGGCTATCTTAATGAATATAAATAGGCTTCCAGAGCCTAAGGATATTGATGATCTCACGGAGCAGATGGCACTAGTCTCTCAGGCTATAGAGAAATGTGAGAAGCTGTTGCTGTATCTGATTACGAGTCAGGAAGGGCGTGACGAAATGGTTACGCACTTCTTTGAATATAAGCAGTTGCTGCGCCTTGAGCAGACTTTACATAAGCTGAAGCAGCCACTCCTACTCGAGCGATACCATCAGGAGCAAAAGGCGGTTGCAAAGAACAAGCGTTGGTGGCAGTGGTAGTCACGGTAATGACTTATTTCTCTACCTTGGTAGTATAGTGATATGCCCACTACAACTCTCAAACAAATAGAAGAGCGTCTCTCTGAGCTTGAGGAGCGAGAGACTAAGATTGAGCAGGATGAAGCTGAAATTCTCAGCGTCGACCAGTATATTCTTGAAGAGGTGGAGAAGACTCAGAAGGACTCGGGTCTGGCCCGCTCGATTTACCGGTTTAGGTTTTTGATATCAATATTACTTACGGTGGGAGTTGCCTTGGTTTGGCAAGGAGTCGGCCAAATATCTGCTACTCTGCCCCTTGTTTCTAGTGCGGCCGGGGCGTTGGCGGTGGGGCTACTAATATTGGTTGTTATCAGTTGGATTACTAAGGCGAAATAACTAGGATTTTTCTAGTTCCTCTGCCAGCTCTTTCACGATCCGCTTATCCGTCTCCGCCTTATCCCAGTCAACGGTTCCTGAAGTGTTTTGGTTGAATTGGATACCGTTCTCACAGCTCCAGGAGATCCTATTTAGTAGGGCGTATACCGTCACTATTTTTCTTTGCTCTGGACTGAGAACTTCGGCGTCCATAACGGCGTTGGTGTAGGCCTCTCCGTGACGGGTGCCATACCAACTGGCCTTGATGCGTCCGATGGTCTCCAACGGGTCGCCTTGGGCCAGAGCATCGAGGTCCACTAGTCCGCTGAACTCTCCCTCATGGACCATTACGTTTTTGCTGGACATGTCGTCGAAGTAGGTGGTTGCCTCCACATGGTTGAAGTAGTCGCGGTAGCGGTCGAAGACTTCATTAAGAAGCGATTCGAGATCGCCGTCCATTACTCCTGTCTGAAGGCCTCGCTCCTTGGCATTGTTGACCAGTTCCTCCATGCAATCTGTCCAAGACTCGAGTAGCTTGCTGTCGTCTCCTAGCTTGTCGCCGAACCTCCCGTTGTTGGGTATCTCTCGGAGCTGTTTGAATATATGGGAGATCTCACGGGCGATGGCTGTCAGCTCATCGTCACTAAGCGTATCAATGACGTTGGTGATGTCGGTGCCGGGAAGTTTGGAAAGCACCTGGTAGGCATAGGGAACGAGCTGGCGGGAGTAGTCCTCGCTCAGGATGCCGTCATCGCTGCAAGTTACTGAATGGCGGCTACCTGCCTCGAAGTCATTGCCGCCCGGGGAATACCGTTGGAAAGTGAATGTCATAGGCCGTGGGGAGAGTGCTTGGACCGGCGCGTATTTCCGTGTCGCGCAGCCTACGGAGGCCAGAGAAGCAGCTGAAGCTGAGCGACGCTTCGCGGGCGACGATGAAGCTTTAGTTGCGGTCTACCTCAAGCATGGGCTACTCATAGATACCTATCCGGCGCTCAAGCGCCTCTACGAGCGGACCGACGATCCCCAGCGCAAACAGCGACTTCAGTATTACCTGCAGGCCGCCGGCCTTCTGAATTGCGCGACCTGCGGATTCCGAGTGACCGCCGAAAAGTCGAAGGGCCATATCTACTACCATTGCAACAATCGCACTGGAACCTGTACCAAGCGGGGCATCCGTGAGGAAGTTCTGGAGGGGCGGATCGACGCTTTGTTGGAGGACATTACCGTGTATCCCGAATATGAGCGGCTCGCTTTGGAGATTCTCGATGACATGCGACAGGAGGCATTGAGTAGCCGCCAGGCCATCTTTGAGTCGCGGCAGCAGGCTTTGGCCGATCTGAAGCGTCAGAAGGACGCCTTGCTGGGTATTTTCCTACAGGGTCACATTACTGACGACGAGTTCGCTGCCAAGAAGACTGAACTTGTGAAGCTGGACGGAGCAGTCAACCTCAAGGGCGAAGATTCGGAGGAAGAACTGAACGGGGTCTGGCAGACCGCCGCCAGCGCCGTGAGCTTCATGGCGCAGACAAGGATCCAGTTCCACACGGGGGGATGTGGCCAGCAAGCGCTATGTGGCGGCACACTTGGGTGAATACGTGCTGAATAACGGCGAACTCACCATCGAACTGAACCCGTTGTTCCAGCAGGTTCGATCTCAGTTCAAAAACCTCGCGGTGGAATCTTGAAAGATCGAACCGCTGGAAATAGGCTCTGGCAAACTGAAGTCCCGTCGCTTTGGTTTAAGAAATGAAGTTTGGTAGAGCAGCACGGTCTGGCGTAAAGTGAGACACTTTGGCACCTCCATAAAGAGTGTCTCATTCCACATGCACTCCGGTCATAGTTCGAACCTGATAGTGAGACAAATGAGACACTATAAAAAGGAAAAGACGAATTGTCTCATTTAATGAAAAATAGATAATCTGTTCGGTACATTGTCGGCTGCTAGATTGACAAAGAGGCTAAAATATGGTACCCTTGGCGCGATCTATTGAGATCCTTACACCTGATTGGCGCTTGGCGTCAAAATCAAACAGGTGTCTGCAAGGAAAACATGAACGAACTGATGACACAAGGCCAGCTCGATGAAGTCGGCCGCCTCTTCGCCCAACCGTTTGTCGATCACGGCATCACCGTGGACGACTACCAAATCGTCCGCCAGGACCCCGCCTTCAAGGCGCTCCTGCAAGGACCGGGCGAATACGTCCGGAAATTCATCGTCCGCCGTGATTCGGTATCTTCCTATCTCTTCGTCGATGCCCTCCCAGAGAGCGGCTACACGAAGGCGAACACTACGCTCACCTACGACTGGTCGAAGCGTGGCAGTGAGGACGACCGGCTCGGCAATATCGCCAAGGCAGTGAAAGCTGCATTCGGCATCAACGATGTTGTCCTTACCAATTCGGTGGTTGCAATGCCGGCCTGGCAGACCTGCCTCGTGGTTTCTCCGGTTGATCTTCTGCTCCAGATGGGTCTTGACCCTGCGAGCGTGAAGAATACGGACTACTGCAAGCTGGTCGCCAGCCTGATGAACCAGTTGGCTGGCGTCAAGCCTACCGACTACGTCAATACGTGCCTGGCAACCGAAGCCGCCCGCCTCGAAGCGGAAACGCTCAAAGCATGGCTTGCCGTTCCGACTACCCAGGAGAAAGGGCAGCCGCTCATCGTCCGCCGCATGGCCGTTAATCCGGCAATCTGGCTTGACCATGAAGGCACCGCCTATTCTTTCGCCCCCTTGCACACTCCAGCCCTGTTCGCCAACCTTCCGGTTTCGAACAAGGTGAAGAAAGTGCTCCCGGGTGACATGGTCGTCGCAGCGAGCCTCCTCATCGGAGAGCCTCACTTGGTTGACCAGATCAAGGCTGGAGCCTGCCCACGTATCGATGTTCCGGGAACGGAATTGCGCGACGACGGGTCGTGGTCTGGCCGCCCGTGCGTGGACAGGGACGGCTCAGAGGCGTGGATCGACTTCTACTTTGCCGTCGCTGCCGTTGACTTCTTCGGTTCGCTCGGCTGCGCCTGGGAGTAACTGGGCATTTGAATTTCGGCACTTTGGTCTTCTTGACCATTTGCCATTTGACTCACGGTATCTGCTTGCAGATACCGTGTTTTATTTTCGTCAGAAAATAAATAACTGGTTTGCTGCTGCGAGGGGGAGTGTGGTATCTTCTGAGTTGAAATGGGGAATGGGAATGCTCGAGCCCTATTTTTAAATTTCCAAAACTGGCTAGAATAAGGAGGAAATTAGGTTCATGAACGGCCGTTCACGGATTGCCGTCACCGAAATCACGCTTCTGCCACCGGTAGAGTTGGGAGCATCTACGGATCTCCCAAGCGTCCAGGCAGCAAGGGTACTCCGTGCCTTGTCCAAGATGGGGAAGACCCGCATGAAATACAGGGATTGTTATTTTCTAACACCCGGTGACTTGGATAGGATGAGGCACTTTTGCGCAACGACGGGTCGTGGTCTAACCGCCCGAACGTGAACAGGGACGACTCAGAGGCGTGGATCGACAACAACTTTGCCGACAATGCCAATGACAACTTCGGTTCGCTCGGCTGCGCCTGGGACTGCCCTAGCTGAGACTACGTATCCACCCTCCTAGCATCTTTCCAATTTCTTGGAGGAAGCTCTGGAGGGTGAGGTACTTTTTATCGTCTACGCACTTGGTCTCAAGGGCGAGTCGCACCAACATTTTTAACACATCGAGCTTGGCGCTGAGCGCCACGAGGGCATTCCTCTTCAGGCTGTTCGGTAGCTGGTTTGCGTGGAGCAACCCTTCAAGCAGTTCCAGCGCCGCATCCTCAAGCCGAGCTCCTAGCGAAAATCGCTCAACCTTCGGAAATAAATGGATCCATACATGCAGCTGGCAGTAGAAATTAAAAGTTTTCCCCACGATGGGGAGGGAACTGGGCGATTCTCGGGGGGGGAGTTATGGGCATAGTTATCCACAGATAAAGTTTGGCGACATCGTTTCGCTGGAAAACCTGGTAAAGGCCTGGTACGAGTTCCGCAACGGCAAGCGGTCTAAGCGGGACGTCCAGGAGTTTGAGTTCACCCTTGAGGATAGCATATTTGAACTCGCTGAGGAACTAAAAAACGGCTCCTACAAGCCACAAAGGTATCACCAGTTCCGCATCAACGACCCCAAGCCGCGCCTCATCAGCAAGGCTGCCGTCCGGGATAGGCTAGTGCACCACGCCATCTATCGCATCTTGTACCCCCACTTTGATACCAGCTTCATCTTCGACTCGTACTCATGCCGGGTGAACAAGGGTACCCACAAGGCCTTTGACCGTCTGCAGGATATGATTGGGGTGGTAAGCCGGAATTACACGAAGCCCTGCTTCGCCCTGAAGATGGACATCCGCCGCTTCTTCGACAGCATCGACCACGGCATCCTGCTAGAACTACTCAAGTACCGCATAGAAGATGAAAAAGTTATTAACTTGCTCCACGAAATCATCGAGAGCTTTGAGGTGAAGCCGGGCAAGGGCATGCCGATAGGCAACCTCACCTCTCAGCTCTTCGCCAACGTCTATATGGACCCGCTGGACAAGTTCGTGAAGCACAAGCTTAAGGCGAGGTACTACCTGCGCTATGCCGATGACTTCCTTATCCTGGCCAGTTCCGAGTCGGAGCTGATGGGATGCTTCGTTGAAATAAACGTGTTTCTTAAAGAAACATTAAAACTTGAGCTGCACCCGAACAAGATCTCGTTACGGAAATTAAGCTGGGGAATCGACTTCGTCGGCTACGTCGCCCGCCCGCACTATTCCGTTCCCAGGAACGGCACCGCCAAGCGGATGCTGCGGAATATTGGCAAAGTCGCCGATCCGGAGAAGGTACCGGCCACGCTTGATTCCTATCTGGGATACTTAAGCCATGTCAGCGCCAGGAAAATCGAGGACGAGCTGCGGCAGAAGGCGGCAGATATTTTGGGGCACTAAAGCAGTATCTCGTCTCCGTTCTCATTGAACACCTTCTCTGGGGCAGGCTCCCTGTGCATGGAAACGGGAATCGGGGGAAACCTTTTGGGCGGCTACCCCGTCAGGTTAGGAGGCGAATTGAAGCACCACGGTCAGATGCAACCTATGGGACAAAATGGGGCTTTCAGGACTCCGGTCTGCAACCTTTCCACGCCCCCATTTTTGGCACGGAAATGAGGTATTTATCAGAGTAAAACAAAAAATCAGCCGAAGCTGATTCCTTGTCCTGTTTTTGGTGATAGCACCACGGTCAGGGTCCTAGATTCGAGTTTTGGTAGCGCCAGCGGGATTCGAACCCGCGATTTCCGGGATGAAAACCCGGCGTCCTAGGCCTCTAGACGATGGCGCCCTACGACTCGCCCTACAATACAGAAAATAGACTGATCTGTACAGCGTCCGGGGGAGTCTCACGTCGCTCCGCTCCTCGGAACCCCACGGGTTCCGACGCTCACTTCGCTCGTTGCCTCCTTCCACGGGGAAACTCCCGTTTCTCACTGTCCGCCTTCGGCGGACAAGCAGGTATGCACATGGTAGAAGCAGTATCCCCCGGATACTGCTTATCCCTCCCCCTTCACTGTTCGATTCCCACCACTCTTCAGGCCAGAAAAATAGACACCCAGTGGGTGTCTATTTTTCTGGTGGGTCCGGTGGGAATCGAACCCACAACCAATGGCTTAAGAGGCCACTGCTCTACCGTTGAGCTACAGACCCTCGAGTGAGGAGAATGGAAACGTGCTTGCACGGGGACATTCGACGAACGACACGGTCAGGACGAAGTACAGACCCTCGAGTGAGGCAAGCGCAGACCTGCTTGCAGGGATGCATTTGCCGAGCGACTGGGTCAGCACGAGCAGCGTAGCTGCGAGTACGACCCATGAGAGAGTGGCAGAACGCATAATCTGCATCTCCATCACGCTTCTAACGGATTGAATATAGCAGATCTGGACGAGATGGTAAACCTTTTGTGGGTAGAAACGTGAACCCTCGGGTGCAAGCATTGCTTAATGACGGTACCATTTCAAAAGAGTATTCTAAGTTTTGTAATTACTAACCCCAGCCCCTATGTTGAATGCATTCCCTGCCAGTGCCATTTTGGTCGCCCAAGATCTGGACCGCGCTATACAGTTTTACCAGGAATCCCTAGGACTTACTCTGTTCCCTGGACCGCAAGGCATTGCAATGTTTGAGGCTGGAGATGGCACTATGATTGTAATGTATGAGAAGGAAGGCGGCAGCAAGGCCACTCATACCGTGTTGGGATTTCGTGTGAAGGATCTAGATGGCCTACTTGCCGAACTGAAGGCAAAAGGTGTAACCCAAGACATGCGGGATCTTCCAGAAGGGGCTGATGTGAACGGCATCGTCAGCTATGGCCCGGTGCGTAGTGCCTGGATTAACGACTCAGAAGGAAATATCATCGCATTGAACGAAATGTAATGGGATTTGAGGAATATCAGCGCGAGGCTGAGCCACTATACGAGTATGAGGATGTAGTCGTCTTGTTAAAGCCGGGTGCGACTGAGCTACGATCCTGGCTCCAAGAGGTTTTGGCAGACCATCAGTTGGAGGTAGTGGATACCAAGGAAATTAGCTTTGACAAGGAGGCTATTCGCGCTTTTTATCCTCATGCCGAGCCACAGTACCTGCCAGGAATGGTTGAACATTTCTCCCGTGAGCCGGTAGTTGCCGTGCATGTGCGTGGTTTGGACGCTTTACGTGCCTGCAGTGAGATCAAGCAGGAAGTCAGGGCAATACTTGAGGTGAAGCCTCCTGCAGACGCCATACATGCATCAGATAGCATTGAAGAGGCTAAACGGGAGCTTGAAGTCACAGGGTTTTGACAATAAATACAGGATGGCCGGCGGTGGCCATCCTGTTAGTCAAAGCGCCGGAGCCGTTAGGCCTGCGCGGAAAGAGGGTTGTCGATTCCCAGTAGTTCACTTCGTGCTATAGTATTGGACTGCCTCCTGCAGCACTCCTGAATCAAGGGCCAGAAGGTCGTTCCTTCCATGCCGCTGTCCAGTGACTCACGGAGATACTCCAAGGCGAGGTGGTAGATCGGCTGCAGGCTGTCGCCTCCCGGGCAGTCCCACATAAAGTTGGTAATGGCCTCAAGCTGGTTGCCTAGTAGAAGCCTTCTCACGAACTGTGCCCCTGTAATGTCGTCTTCGTCCACCATCTCATTGACTAGAACTCCGGGTATGCCCCCTTTGAGGGCGGCCCCGTAGGCGAGCAGGCCGAGTGGCGGCACTGGCTGGAAATCAGTGGGAAGTCCCAGGGACTGGCCTTCTCGATTCAGGTAGCGCTGCATCTTTTGAAAGCGCCAGCCACCATCCCCGGAGGCGTTTTCGCTAAGGTACGAGGTGCCGACCATCAGCCAGTCTACTACGTCACTTTCAATGCGTCGGAGAGTGCTCTCCAGGCATTCTGACGTCTGGACCTCGTGGCCGAGTTGCCGAAGCGTCTCCTCCGCCCACTGTACTCCCATGGAGTTACCTGAGCTCGTCCCATATGCAAGAAGTATCCTCATCTGAGCCTCCTCTAAATCTCGTATTCTGTAAGACAGAATAATACGCTCCAGTACCATACATCTTTTTTCAGGCCATGAAAAGAGTGGGCATACTAAAACAAGGTAGAGGCCTTACCGGCTTCTACCTTGCTTTGATGTCCTACTAATCTACTTACTCAGCCTTGTCCCCATTCCTTCAAAGCATTCCAGGGACGAGAGGCCATGATCCATAGGGGTGTTACCACCTGGGAGAACGCGGCGATCGCCTTTACGTAAAGCCAGGCCTTTTCTATTTCCCTTTCCTGCATGTTAACGGGACCTCCGTATATGGACAGCTTGTTCGCTACCAGCATGCAGACGCAGTAGGCCAATAGAACCAGGCCTGACATGATCCATATGGCGAATACCAGCTTACACGTCCCAAATATAAAACCTCTCACTATGCACTCTCTTTCCCCTTTCGGGAGTCGTAACTGATCCATGGTTATACCATGAATTGATCAAAAAGTCAAGGATCTTGATCTGGTAGGGGAGGGTAATATGCCAGAAGGCCCGGATCGGATGATCCAGGCCTTCTGTGGTTGGCTAGACGTGAATATACTCATCACGCTTCGCGAGGAACTCGGATGAAGCAGTTCTCTCAGTTAAGCCAGTCCAGTCCACGTGGACCGAGAATGGCGCGCTCCAGATGCGAGAGCGACTCGTGGACGACGTCACCCGAAATGGGGACTGCCATGCCGTTGGGGTCGAAGCCACCCTCCCGCTTACAGGGGAACATCAGGGGACTGCATCCTCTGCGTTCGAACATGGCGACGAACGGCCGGTTCAGGGCCCTGTCTCCACTCAGCTCGCCGTCGCGCAGCATCCAATTTCCGACAGGGGTTAAATCCAGGGCTGCGAACGAAAGCAGGGCAAGATCGCCGACCGGCCCGCAGGAGATGACCCCGGACCTGCCGTCGAGGGTGTCCCTGCCGATGTCGTGTAAGGCTATGTCGACTTCATATTTCTGAGGAAAGTCCGGGCGGACAATGCTCCAGATGTGATGAAGCTCCTCGTCAACTCGCTGCTGGTGATGGGCCAGCTTGTCCGGAAGCCGAACCCGCGCCCAGCCGTCATCCTGGAAGACGAGGCATTCGCCGATTCCTTCCATGAGCTGCTCGAGTTCGAACTCCGTGGATGTGGCCATACCGCCGAACGGGGCTGCCACAAACTGCTCGGCGGGAGCGCCTGCATTGCGGATGGCAGCGACATGGACTATTCGGGTGTTGGGCTCTCCCACCCGGCCCAAAAGGCGCTGGTCCCACTTTTCACTGCCGAACATACGTAGCGCCGCCAGGGGAACCATCATGGAGATGGCGCCACCGATGTGGGTGTTGGTTTTGTAAACACCCGACGTCCTCTGGCTGATGCCGTTGAAATCGTAGTCGGTTACCCGTGATTCGACTGAACTGCTGGGCTTCGGACTGAACTGGGGCACATGGTCGAACGAGTTCAGGTGAATCGTTCCATCGTCTTCGACCGTGCCAGTCACCGTTGAAAGCACCCAGCCTGCAGGCTGTTTCGTATCGCTCATCGTCTCTACCTTCTTTCAATTGGGAATGTCCGTCCTTGGGCCGTATGGCTCAAGATCAGGCTTGCGACTGATCCAGCACGATACCATTACCAGGGTAAAGTGTCAAGGCTAGACAGGTGTGATGATGGAGGATCTCGATTCTTTTCTAATAAAGGTGCTACGATTATTACATGAGAAAGCTAGAGGAGAAATGCGCGGTATTTGGCGCTTACGGAGTGGATTTTGAGGCAGCCCGGCTGGCCTTTTTCGGTCTGTATACCTTGCAGCACCGGGGGCAGGAGGGATCCGGTATTGTGACGTCCGACGGCCACAGACTGCATGCCCACCGCCAGGCCGGTCTGGTAAACCAGGTCTACACTGAAGAGATCATCCACGGACTTCCCGGGCATATCGGTATCGGTCATAATCGTTACTCCACATCGAAGGGTAGCGACAGTGAGCATCTGCAGCCGGTGATCGGCCGCGATAGATCTGTCGCCCTCGCCCATAATGGCAATCTACCTTCTACGGTGGCGCTGGAGAAATTCTTAAAGAAACATGGCATTGCCACTCAGAACTGCAACGACTCAGAGCTGATGACCGAGGCCATCAAATATTACCTCACTCATGGAAAGAGCCTTCCCAATGCCGTTGCCGCGGCATTTCCGCTGTTTACGGGGGCATTCTCACTAGTCATCATGACGACTGACACCCTGGTAGCGGTACGTGACAGCAAGGGGATCCGGCCGCTGTGTTTGGGTAAGCTGAACGGGGGATATATAGTGGCCTCAGAGACCTGCGCGTTGGATACGGTACATGCCACCTTCATCCGAGAGATCCTTCCCGGGGAAATGATCATTATCAACGAAAAGGGCCTGAAGAGCCGCACCTTGGCTGAGCCCGATCAGAAGCTCGACATCTTCGAGTTCATCTATTTCTCTCGTCCGGACAGCCATCTGCTTGGCAAGAGTGTGGACGCCGTACGCCGGGAAATGGGGGCGCAGCTGGCCCGGGAGACGAGCATCAAGGCTGACCTGGTGGTGCCGGTGCCTGACTCGGGAGTCTCGGCTGCCCAGGGCTTTTCCGAGACTTCAGGGATCCCGTATTACACCGCCATCGTCAAGAACCGCTACATCGGCAGGAGCTTTATCGCGCCGGAACAGCATATGCGGGATTGGATGGTGCGTATGAAGCTAAACCCGATCCGTGAGGCAGTTGAGGGCAAGCGGGTCATACTTATCGACGACTCCATCGTGAGGGGCACCACCTCTCCGTCCATCGTTGGGCTGCTAAAGGAGGCGGGGGCTAAGGAGGTACATTTCCTGTCCAGCTCGCCGCCGTACCGATACCCCGATTTTTATGGGATGGATGTGCCGCACCAGGACAAGCTGATTGCCTTCGACAAGAGCAATGAGGAGATCAGGAGTTTTCTGGGAGCCGACTCGCTACATTATCTGACCTATAAAGGGCTAATCAAGGCCACCTGCTTGCCTGAGAGTATGTTCTGTACCTCATGCTTTAGCGGGGTGTATCCTATCGACATTCTGGAGCGGGCCAAAGATGTGCGGGTGCCGAAGAAGTGGAAGTAATACGGTTGTAACTGAGATTACGGTGCGGAAGGGCGGAACAGGATACTATATGGATGAGTTCCATCATGAGGTATTCGTCTAGCCTACGCATATGGAGACATATTACGATCGCGTATCTGAAAATGATCCGATTCTGCCAGCTCCTGTTGTGACGTTGCCCACCCGTCGCAAGGTAATGCGGTTGTCTGACCGTATCGAACTTGGTGTGCTAGTGCTTCAATACTTGCTGATCGCCCGCATGGCACTGCTGGCTGCCGGATTCGGGAGTCTGGCGCCCGCCTCAGGCTTTCTGAATATCACTGGCGTTGTGGTGCGCCCGCTGTATGCAGTGTTCCCATCTATTGTGATCGGACCCTACGTTCTTGAGCCAGCCTCCGCCTTCCTATTGGTGGCTCTGAGCCTTGTCCTAGCTATTCTGACTATGGTTATAGACCGTATCCGTATGCGTCGCCGGGTACTTTCCAGGACGTTGATTCCGCATATGTAACGTTACTGTCGTATCCAATTGTCTGGACGGTTCCGCTCCTCATCGAATCTTGGAATCGCAACAAAAATACAGGCTTTGGCGACCTGTCAGGCGTATTGATGTCCCCGGCTGGACATCTCTCGTCGCTCCGCTCTCAAAGGGCCCCGCTTCGCCGCTCGAGAGGTGTTAACTCGCGAACGGCCCTTTGCGCTCGCATTGCTCGCTGAACCCGCCACGGGAGAACTCCCGTTCTCCCGACCCCTCTCCCGTTCGAGTCCAGCCTTAAAAACAAAACCAGCATATGCAGGGGTAAGAAAAACTTTTGAGACGTATCCCGAAGGGATACTGTAGACAGGCTCCCTTGAGTCGATCAGTTTTTGCTACCCATGCGTATGCTGGTGTCCCCGGCTGGACTCGAACCAGCGACCTAAAGCTTAGAAGGCTTCCGCTCTATCCACCTGAGCTACGGGGACACGTGGCCCTATACTACCAGAAGTAGCCTTTCATTTGTACTTGTGACCTATCACCTTTACAAAACGCCTCTAATCTGGTAAAAGTATGGACGACGTAATGAAAGCCTGAGGAGAGAGAAGTGACACCTATGGTACCGCCGGCTAGCAAGCCAAAAGAGACACTGAAGGACCGTGTCGAAAGGCTGACACGGGAACTGCGTTTTTGTGGCGAGATGCTGCTTTTTGTTCCCCACGAGATTCAAAACGCTATGCAGCGCATAATGGGCGGTGACTCTCTCACGAGAGCCATCGTTCGTAATAACGTGGCGCACGGTGTGGCGCAGGCGGTGGAAGAGCTGCTTGCCCTGGAAGAAAAGCCGAACTCAAAGGCCGTAAGAAGCCGAATGGAGGAGGTGCTGGATTATGAGATGGAGCCGGTCTTCTCGGTTCTTGAAATCGCCAGCCGTGCCGCAAGTTTCATTTCCGCATTCCTAAAGACCGCCCTAGCCCTCCAGGATCCGTTTTTTAAAGAGGAGTGCGAGTGCAGCGCCCAGCTCCTACTCAGCCATGCCGAGGAGATCTACGGGGGCTATGCCAATCTGACTGGGGTGAGGGTCAACTTCAAATCGGAGGCGACACAGAATGTGACGGTTGCTCCAGGAAGAATTATCTTCGCCCTTGCGACGCTTCTGGGCAATGCCATTAAGGCGGCGGCCCAGTCAGAGTCGGGGTCGGGAGAGGTCTGGCTCATTGCCACTGATGTCGAAGGCGAGCCGAATGTTAAGGTGAGCATCGTGGACAACGGCCCCGGACTTCTTCAGGACTGGGACGGTATTATCCAGAGCGCCGGCCAGCCCGACTTTCACCGCCAGCGAGGACCGGGCGGCAGGGGACAGGGCCTCCCACTGGCTGCCCATATTGTCGGCCCGACCCTTAGACTTGTTAACAATGAGTCCGGCCCCGGTGCCAACGCCAGCTTTCTGCTTCCGGCGGCGTGAACGGCGGCGATTTAGAATTTGGAGGAAACCATATGATCGGGCGTCCCCATGAGGGGGCGCCGATTTTTATGCCGAAACGCTTGAGAGCAGCTCGTCCCAGCTTTCGATGCGGGTAGCTAGGCCCTCGGTATTATCACCTCGGTTGTACTTTTGTCCGAAGAGGATAAGCTTCGGGACGAGACCTTTCAGGTGCTCTAGTTTTTCTATGTCGTCGTCCACAAAGACTGCCTCCTCCTTGAGTGCTCCCTGCTTGCTGGTATCGCGGCCGACCCCAACGCATTCACAGGTGATGTCGTGTGAGCTAAGCCACTTCCGGGCCATCTCCAGGCTCTTACCAGGACGGGAAGTGATGATCCTGACCGTTCCCATATTCTGAAGGGCAGTGATACCTTTGATTGCCCCGGGAATTTCATTCATCGATAGTACATAGCTGGGGCTGGTGCAGGCGACTTCCTGGACGGCCCGGTATTGGCTAAGGGAGAGCAGGTCTTTTTCCACCACTGTCCGCCCGTGCATGTCCTCGGGAGGGATCTCAACTCCGAACAGCTCTCGTGAGACGCGGATCTTCAGTGAAGCATAGTCGGCGATGACGCCGTCGAAGTCGAGGCCGATATTCATGTGGGGGATTAGGGCTGTAGATTAAGGGTAGCAAATAGCGGGGGAGGGAGCTACGGCGGCTTTTTGCTATACTCATGACATGAACAACCCCCACGCCATAGCCGATCTCTATGACCGCTTCCTTGACGACGGCTATGCCTTGCTGGCATCTGATCCGAAGCACTACCCCCTACGCCCGGTTATGGAGCGGGTGCTACGCGACTATCCTTCCCAGATACGCGGGAAGACGGTGCTTGATCTGGGATGTGGACCTGGTCTCTTAAAAGGTATGACGGATTATGACCAGTATGCCGGGGTGGATGTGTCGCAGGACATGCTGAAGGCAGCGGCCTTGCGTGGCTACTCCGAACTGGTGCATGGGGCCCTACTCGACTTCTTGCCGACCGTGTCTGACGCGTCGTATGACTCAGTAATCTGCTTCAGCGTGGCCTACTTCCTGGATCCGGAGGAGCTGTCTGAACTGGTGGGGCATATGCAGCGGGTGGCGGGAAGGTTCTGGCTGCTGACCTTGGACAGGATACCACCGGATCTGGCTGAGCATTACATGGATACCGAAGGGATACGGATTTACGACCATACCGGCTTGGATATTCCCGGAGCCAAGGAACGGTTTACGGTGCCTGGGTGGAAGTCGGCCACAGACGGGAAGCAGATTCCTGTGGAAGTGGTGATAGGGGTAAGGGAATAAGGGGCGGGCTAGAAAGCAAACATCCCGCCGCTTAGCGTACTGCCAAGAGACGGGATGCGTTGATGCGTTGGGGATTTCTACGATATGGGTTCACTAATGCAGTGGGGGAAGGACCTTGGTAGTGACTGAGTGCCACGTATTGCCAATGAGTTTCTGCCGTATCACTTTCGGGAGTGTTTTTGGGTCCTGCGAGAGGTCCTTATAGCGCGTCGGCCAGTGCCGCAGCTTCATCTCCGCGTCAAACCCTGTGGGAGACAGGGCGTTCATGGGGAGAAGGACGGCAGTCTCCTTGCTGCCGGCCCTGGTAACGTTTTCCAGGACGTATACGAATGTACTTTTTGTAGGGTCTGCCTCGGATGACTTGAGGCAGGTGCCCATGAGGAAGCTTGGCTCTGCAGCCTTGGCTGGCTTTCGGGCTGGTTTGCCATTTCCGCTCTGGGCGGTAACGACGGTGAAGAACAGGGCGATTACTAGTGCCGCTCTCAAACGATAAAACATGGTGCGCTCCTTTGTCGGTGGGGTCTGTAGAAATCCTTACAACGCACGGAGCGAGAGGGGGTCTCAATCCGTGCGCGGTAAGGATGCATGTCAAATTACAGGAACAGTCTACGTATATCAGTAAAGTAACTGGTGTGCAATTCGGAGGGCGCTCGCGTTCCCAGCTTCCTAAGATTAGGTAAGCAACAAGCCGACAATAGAAAAGAGTATTCCGATCATCTTTCTATACGCATGGTCTCGTTCTTTCAGTAGCAGATAGCTGGCGATAAAGATAAAGACGATCTTGAACGTCGTTACTGAAGATATCAGCGATACGTTGCTGGCCAAGGAACTTGCTAGCGCGAATGTGGCAAACTGGCCGAAGCGCAGCAGTCCAAGCCAGAATATCCCCGACGTCTCAACCCTATAGTCCACCGGTCTCGACTTCCTGATATATGGCAGGGCAAAGAGCAGCGAGGCCAGAGTTTGAATACCATAGCCAACGACAAAGTAGGAGCCGATACTGCTCCCCCTTATCGCTCCTCGTTCTGCAATGAGGGCCAGGCCCAAGACCAGGGACGCTCCGAATGCGATCCAAGTATAGGGAGAAAAGCGAAGGGTTTCCTTGCTGAACCCTTTGACTGAAACGATCACCGCGCCCAGAACCAGCAGAATCATTCCAACGGCTTGCTGCGCCGTTAGTCCTTCATGCAGAACGATTGTCGCGCCTATAATGGTAATGGGTGTGTAGAGATTGGCGATTATCGCAAACTGGGTTGCGTCAACCTCCTTCTGGCACTTAAGCGACAAGATATTGTACAGACTTTGGAATAGTCCTGCCGCTGCCATGGTCAGGATCAGGCCTACGTTTATTCCGTTTGGAAACCAGTCTCTCTCTATGAGTGCCCATATAATGCCCAGGGGTACTATGATGGCTGCCTGGGATAGTAAGGAAGCCACGGTAGGATGAAGCTTTGTTTTCTGGGCAAAAACCCGCCGCTGCAATGAGCTGGCGGTTGCAACGATAAAGTACGCTAGTAAAACAAGTTGCCAATTACTCATGTTCATAACTATAGCAAACAATCAGCGTGAGAGTTCAGTGCTTTTGACCTCTGCGGAGTAGAGGGGGACATTTCACATGCTGCTTCGCCGCTTTCTGCCCGAGCGCAGAAGCGCGAGCGCATTTGAGAACCCACGGTTCTCAACGAAAGCCTTTGGCTTTCTGCTCTCCTCCACGGAAACCCTCCCCGGTTAAGTGCTTCGCACCGCTTCGCGATCGAACCTTCCGACGTTCAAGTCCCTTCCATAATTACTGAAGAAACAAAGAGAGGCCCCAGAAAAATTTTGAGACGTACTCCGGATGAGTTCAGTGAGAACCTTCCTTGAGTCGATCAGTTTTCTGGGGCCTCTCTTTGTTTCTTTGGTGCGCCCGGAGGACTTTCACGTCGCTTCGCTCATCGGGAACCCACGGTTCCCGACGGATTTGCTAAGGACAGATAAATCCTGCCCTCCTCCACGGAAACCCTCCCCGGTTTCCGACCCTTCGGACGTTCAAGTCCCTCCGTTCTTTGACAAAGCAAAAAGAGCATCCTTGGATGCTCTTTTTGCTTTGGTGCCCTGGGTGCACCTACGTTCGAACTCTTTCTAAAATGGATTGACCATTTAAGGATGGCATACCTAGACGCTGACTCAGTAGAGTCATCTGAAGATACGCCATCCTAGGCAAGCATTATTTCAACGAGAGCGCAAGAATAGCCTCGGTGATGCGTCCAATACTTATCGGATCGTGCCAGTCTACTTTGGTAACTGTAATCTGATGCTTTCTCCATGCGCCAATCCCTCTCTTATGATCAGCTATTTCGTCGTCGACGGTTATGGATGCAAAGAAGGCCCGACAAAAATATTGGCGGATGATCGGGTTGGCTTTTAAAAAGGCCTTACCAACATCCAAGCTTTGAGCCAGCGCTAAGGCCCTGTCTCTTCTACCGGTGATGATAGCTAACCGTTTTTCAGCTTCGGCTATAACTTCGGTTGCCTGCGCAATGTCTTTAGCAATTCGTTTCTGGTCTTTCTTTAATAAGACTCCCGGAACCAGTTTTTCGTAGTAAGCCTGCAGAAGATTCTCCTGGGCAACCTCAAGCTTAGTAAGTCGTTGTTTCTGCTGCTTGACGTCGTCTTCGGCATAGCGTTGTTCCTCGCGTAATTCTTCATGTATTTTTTGTGCCAACTCGATATGCTCAGTCTCAGAGAATGAGAGCTTATTGAGTGTTGTAATTACTACCTTTTCCAGTGAGTCAGCGGGGATGTAGGGTTGCGTACAACCTGCATGCTGTCGATTTATGCAGAAAAAGTAGGAGTAACGGCGTTTCGTTATAGTATGACAAAGACGACGATTGCACCTGGCACAGATAAGGAGACCAGCAAGACAGTGGAAATGCTTGCGGTCCTTACGTCTGGAGCCAGAATGACTGAGTCTAACTGCCTGGACGGCTGCGAAGACCGCGGGAGTAACAAGCGGCTGATGGTTTCCCTTATATTCCACACCGTTATAGCTGACGTAGCCGATATAGTAGCGGTTACACAGTAGGCGAGCCAACCCGCTCCTGCTTATCGGATGAGCAGGTGAGCGGTTGGTAGCTCGCATCCGAAAGCCTCGCCTAGTGAGTTCCGTGAGGAGATGCCGATCCGTGTAATCCCCGGTGGCGTAGCGTTCAAGGGCGAAGCGTGCAAAATGAGCCCTATCCGGGTCGGGGATTACCGTGCGTATTTCTCGTCGGTTTGCTCGCTCTATCACGTTAAGGTAGCCAATCGGGGCCTGGAAGGGAGTACCACCCTGCTTGGCCTTCTCAGTCGCCCCTTTCAAGGCCTCAGCCGCTAGGTTTCCACTATAGAACTCTGCGATAGTGGCCATAATGCCGTGGAGCAGTCTGCCTGAGGGGGTTTCATCGATGTTCTCCGTAACCGAGACCAGTTGGGCTCCGCCTTTTTGAATGGCCAGGCCGATCACGACGTCGTCATGGAGATTCCTCGCTAGACGATCAAGTTTATGAACAATAACGTAGTCGAAGGCCTTTTTTTCAGAAAGATCACGAAGCAACAGTTGTAGTGCGGGTCGAGCAGCCGAGCGGGCACTTTCTCCCCGGTCAACGTATTCCCTGATACTTTTAGCTCCAAGATCCTGAGCCTTGCGTTTGCAGGCTTCCCGCTGCGCAGGTATGGAGAACCCGTCGCGGTTGGTATTGCCCTTTGTCGCCTGGTCGAGCGTAGACACTCGAAGATAGATGGCTACTTTCATAGGTGACTCCTTCCGGTAAGTTACTGGTAAGTAGCCCTACTGTAGTTGGTATTCCACCTGGTCAATAAGTCATGACATACGTTATGCAAGCAACTAAAATGAGACAGTAGAAAAACAGCCCAATCGGGCTGTTTTTCTACGGCTACGAATGTCTGGAAAAGATGGAGGCCCAGCCCTAGTTCTTTTTTGAGGTGTCGATAAAGCCAGCGCCAATCTTCCACACTCCTTTTTCCCTAAAAGCGGGAATAGTCTGCCGGGCGGCGGCATTTAAAAGCCTCGGCAGATAGATCTCATGACTTTTTGCATACTCAGCAACGTCGACTATCTCCTCACCCTTAAGATAGGTGATCCGCCGGTGAAGCGATTCCAACAGCGCTAAGTAGAGCACGCGCTCCAAGGTATCCGTTTTCTTGGTATCCCGATAATCGTGAAACGCCCGGTAGTAGGTCTTTTTCTCCTTGTTGCGGATGATGAGGATGGGGTACCCCATGCGGAGCAACTGGTAGTTAATGAGTATACGGCCGATACGTCCATTACCGTCGTTAAATGGGTGGATCGTTTCAAAATCCAGGTGAAACTTGGCGATTCTTTCCAGGAAATAGGTGGTGTGCTCGCTGGAGTGGCCCACAAGCAGATCTTCCATTAAACGCCCTATCTGCTCTGGCGCCGGGGCGATATGGGTACCGACACGCACATATTCGCCGCTCTTCCTGAATCTTCCGGCAATCGGGTCATCGATCGTGGCAATCAGCATCTGATGGAGGAAAAGGATCAGCTCCTCGCTAAGCTCCGCCTCTTGCGACTTGTGACGCACGTATTCCATGACCCGAGCCAGGTTCTTTGCCTCGTAGACCTCGCGCAAGTCAACGTCACGGGAGATCTCCATTTCCAAGAGGATCTTCTCCGTCTCCTTAAGAGTCAGAGTAGAGTTCTCAATGGCATTGGAGTTGTAGACGCTCTCGGGAATTTCTGATTCGTCCAGTATACTAACCAATGATTCCTTGCCAATACGAAGCAGGTCGTACTGCTTCTTACGCTCCTGTAGTATGTTTTTGAGGGGGTTGGTAGTAGGCATAATATATGACTAAAGTATACAATATTCACGACGTAATGTCAATATACCGTGAATATTAGTTGTTTTCGTCATATATTCACGGTATATGCGGAGTTTCTCTTCTTTTACCTCTCATAGAGTTCGATAATAAGACTGAAAAAGTATAACCTTCAGTTTAGACCTGAACAACCCTGGTGTTAATCGAACTTTTTTAACCTGATAATTATTACAAAAGAGAGCTCGATCGAGCTCTCTTTTGTTGTTTCTAACCTGTCAACTTAACATTTGGTGCGCCCGGAGGGACTTGAACCCCCGGCCTTCTGGTTCGAAGCCAGACGCTCTATCCAACTGAGCTACAGGCGCGAGTGAGGAACTGGCTGCCAAGCTTGCTTGGTCAGGTAGGTCCGAGCGAGTGCCTGCGTCACGTAGTGACGCGGCGCGAAGTGCTATGTATTCACCTCGCCTTCTCGACGGCCTTTACAATACCAGAACTACTCCTATTTCTCCAGGGGATGCATCTGATATACTGGAGCTTGTCTTACCTATCCGCTCCCTATGCTCCATATCCTGCGGAACCTGATCTCACATTACGGCCTCTTCGGCATGTTCGTCTCGGTGGCTATAGAGAACCTGGGGTTGCCGCTACCCACCGAGCCGGCCTACCTGGTCGGCCAGGCCCTTATCACTGACGGGTCTCATTCCTGGTGGGTGATCCAGGTCGTACTGTACCTTGGCCATACGGCGGGTGCCTGCGCCTCCTACTGGATGGGTCGTCGCATTGGTATTAAGATGAAGGGCGACCATAGCCAGTTTACCGATACCCAGAAGCGGATCGCCGGCTGGTTTGAGAAGTACGGCTATATTACGGTATTTGCTACTCGTCTTATCGGCTATGTCAGGCCCTGGAGCTCGTATGTGGCTGGTATTGCCGAAGTGCCCTTTGTACCCTTCTTGCTACTAAGCTCAGCCGGCACCATCATCCTGAACCTTATCTGTCTGGCTTTTGCTAGCAAGTTCATCTGGTTATGGGCCTCGTTCCCGATTGCCCGGATACTGATCACCTTTTCTTGTCTGATTGGTGTGGTCCTGCTGGCGTTCCAGGGATACAGGAAACACATGACCAAGAAGAATAAGCAGGAGGCATGAAGAAACAAGCCCGTCGTACGTATGAGTTTGTCGGCTGGGCCGGCATGGCAGCTATTCTGCTCGGCTATTTCCTGATCAGTTTTTCCTACCTGCAGCCGCGAGGTATCCCGTACCAGCTGCTTACCGGCTTGGGCTCGCTCGGACTGGTGCTGCATTCGTATATAAAGCGTGACTACCAGCCTCTGGTACTTAATCTGATCTGGCTGGCTATCGCCGTAACAGTTATTCTTATCGTCATCCTTTAGCCATCCTGGTCCATGGTATAGCCGATGCCATGAACAGTACGGATGAGACGCCGACCAAAGGGTCGGTCGACTTTGTCTCGCAGATGCTTGATGTGAACGTCAACAAGATTGGAAAAGGGATTGGTGGCGTCGTCCCAGAGCTGCTCAAGGATCATTGTCCGGGTTACTACCCGGTCTTGGTTGCGCATGAGGTACTCCAAGAGGTCGAAGTCTTTGCGGCGAAGCCTGATTGGGGTGTTGCTACGGCGTACTGTTCGCCTGGCCGAATCAATTACTAGGTCTACGCAACAGATCATGGCGGAAGCTGCATGGTGGGGAGGGGGAATGAGCATATATCATCTATGAAAATAATACGTCCTCATGCTAGTACAGAAATATTAACTTTTCATTAACTTTTTGCCTGTGTGCGCTACGGCAAAAACAGGGTTGTCCGGATGACGCTCCAGTAGTGGACAATGACAACGATAAACCCAGCATTAACTAAGGGAAATATCAGCAGGTTCTCAAACCAGTGACCGGTCTCAATGCGAAGCCCCTGGAAGGGGTGCGGAGGGATGCCGAACATATGCTGGTTGGGGAACAGTAGCGGCACGCCTTCTACCGTGAGCATGTCCGCCAGTATGTGGCTCCCGTAGGCGATGGCGAAGGCAATGAAGACATAGTGCCTGCCTAGTCCCCAATACAGCGGTGCCAAGAGCAGGAGTCGATACATGCCATAGCAGACTATGCCGTAGCCCAGGAATGAGTGAGTCAGGTTACGGTGGGCAAGGAAGGGGTTCACTAGTTCGCCGCCGATATGACCGAAAGGAAGGGCGTTCCAGAGCCGGGATCCAGGCTGGTCGATGTCGGGAAGTAGTGAACCGATGCAAGAGACCACCAATACTCCCGCTAGAGAGGCGGGCTGGTAATGCGGCGAAGTAGCGATAAGAAAAGAGGCAAGCCCGGCGGTCATTCCAATGACCTGGTGGGTCTTACCGGTCATTACATTCTCTCGGGAACCGAAATACCAAGCAGGCTAAGGCCGAGCTCCAGCTGCTGCTGGGTGAGCCAGGCCAGAGTCAGCCATGACCGCTTGATAGCCGGGTCCGGCTGGTTGGCGATATGTGAGTTCTGGTAGAACCTATTGAACTCCTGGGCCAGACTGAAGAGGTGGTCGCAGAGAATGTGAGGGGCGTTACCGGCCTGGGTGTCGATGAGGACCTGGGGAAAACGGGTGAGCGACAGTATGACGGCATGCTCAGCCTCTGTGGCAGGTGCCAACAGTCCTTCAGACGAGTTCACCTCTTCCCCGACATGCCTGAAGATCGACTTGATACGGACGGTAGTGTATACGAGGTAGGGTCCGGTCTTGCCCTCGAAGCTGACGAACTTATCGATATCAAAGATATAATCGGAAGACGAGTTGGTGCTGAGATCGCCAAACTTAAGGGCGGCCAGACCTACCTTCTCAGCAATTTCATGCTGCTCTTCTTCCGAGTAATCCTTGGCGGCTCCTATCTCGTGCAATCGCTGCAGGGCTTTCTCCTGGACCTCTCCGATGAGGTCCTGCAGCTTCATGACGCCTCCGGCCCGGGTCTTAAAAGGCCTTCCATCAGGGCCGTTCATGGTACCGAATCCTAGGTGCTGCAAGACCATATCCTCAGGGGCGATGCCGGTCTGGCGGGCAGCGGCAAAGACCTGCTGGAAGTGAAGGCTCTGGCGCTGGTCAGCTACTACTAGTGATCGCTTCACACCGTCAGTAGCCCGATCTAGGATGGTGGCAAGATCTGAGGTGCTATAGAGGTAGGCGCCATCTGACTTCTCAAGAAGAAGCGGAGGAAGCTCCTTACCGTCAACGGGATGAAGGTGGACCACTAGGGCTCCTTCACTTTCGACCGCCAGGCCGCGCTGCTTGAGGTCGGCGATCATGGTGCCGATGAGGTCATGGTAATGGCTCTCACCGTTCCATAGGTCAAAATGCACGTCGAGCTTCTCCATCTGGACCTTGATGGCACTTACCGAGATATCCACGAAGTGCTGCCAGAGGGCACGGTAGCCGGGTCGTCCCTGCTGCAGCTCGTAGGTGGCCTGCAAGGCGTCTTTCTTGGCCTGCTCATTCTCCTTGCAGCGGGCGGCAGATCGCGGGTAGATGGCCTCGAGGTCGTCGAGGGTGACCGGAGACTCGGTAGGGTAGGGGCCGGTGAGCTGCTCGTCGAAGTAGGGGAGCTCCGGCTGGTCGCGGCGGATCTCGCTGATGATCATGCCCATCTGGGTGCCCCAGTCGCCCATATGGATATCTCCCTGGATATTCGCACCAAGCAGGACGTAGAGCCGGCGCAGGCTTTCACCGATGACTGACGGCCGAAGATGGCCGATGTGCAGGGGCTTGGCTACGTTCATGCCTCCGAAGTCGACGACGGTCTTCTGGTCCTTTACATTCGTGAGAGAGGAGTAATCGGCGTCCTTAGTGGCGAGCTTGGCCTGGTCGGCTAAGAACTGCTTGTCCAGGCGAATATTAATGAAACCGGGCCCGGCAATGTCGAGGGTGAACTCACTACAGCCAGTGAGGGTGTCGACGACCTTCTGGGCGACCTCGCGGGGAGGCATGCCAAGGGATTTGGCGCAGGAGAGGGCGTCATTGCATTGGTAATCGGCAAGCTCCGGACGGTCGCTGGGCGTAACGCTGCCTACTTGGGCTCCTAAGCTGGCAAATGCTTCGCTAAAAAGGTTGCTGAGGTATGATTCGATGGAGTGCATGCGGGCTAGCTAATACGTGTGCCGATAGTCTCGCCCTCAATGATCCGCTTGATGTTGCCATGAGTCAGAAGGTCGAAGATGATAATGGGAAGCGAATTGTCCATGGCCAGGGAGAGGGCGGCATTGTCCATTACCTTGATGTCAGAGCTGCTGAGGGCCTCGCTGAAACCAATCTGCTGCTTACGTACGGCGTCAGGATGTGTAGCGGGGTCTTTGTCATAGACGCCGTCTACCTTGGTGGCCTTCAGTACGGTCTCGCACTCGAGCTCCAGGCCGGCGCTTACCGCGGCGGTATCAGTGGTGACGTAGGGCGCTCCGATGCCGCCGGCGATAAGTACGATCCTGTCCTTCTCCATATGTCGGATGGCCCGGCGGCGGATATAGGGCTCGGCAACGCTCTCTATCTTCAGGCGGCTCTGCAGTCTGGCTGGCTGCCCGTTGGCCTCTAGGGCGTCCACCAAGGCCATGCCGTTGATAACGGTGGCAAGCATCCCCATATAGTCCCCGGTGGCCCGTTCGACGCCGTGGTTGGCTATGGAGGCACCGCGCATGAAGTTGCCACCGCCCACTACCACGGCTAGCTGGACGCCGGTGCTTTCGCGGGCCTCCTTCAGCTCACGTGCCAGTTTGGCGACGAACTCAGGGTCGATGCCATGGTCACGGCTGCCGGAGAACTGTTCGCCGGAGAGTTTTAGGAGGACACGCTTCAGTGCCATGAGGGAAGAGGTTAGGTATCTTTACCATAGCGGATTTGGAGGGGTATGAACAGGTTGAAGCTTTGCTTAGTTTACTTAGTTTTGCCGTCATGGTACCTTTTTCTTGACAAAAGAGGGAGGAATTATGGGTGCTCGGATAACGTTTGCCGTAGTGTTCGCTGTCGTCTACATGTACATGCTTAGTATCTGCATTGAGGAAGGCTTCAAGTACAAGCCTTTGAACGGCAGGCTTAGGGAGGTAGTCATTGCGGTTATGGCAGGGATAATCTCGGTGCATTTACTGGTACTGATGTCTGAACTTTTGGTAGTTGCGATAAGGCCGCGAGCATATGTCGGAGCAGCTGTCTCATGGGTCGTAGTGTACCTGCTTAGCGTATTCGGAAGCGTCTTATGGAGAAAGGCGCAATGATATTCAGATCAAAATCCCCCGTCAGCTGCGCTGGCGGGGGATTTCCTCTCTGTCTCGATATATGCAAAATATTGGGGCGGCCAGAGGGGAACGATCCCTCGATAAGAGAACCACAATCTCTTGTGTTACCACTACACTATGGCCGCCATATGTTAACCTGCCGTTCGATAATAGCCTATTCTGCAGACAAATTCCAGGGTGAGGCGGGCAGTCTCATGCCATTGGAGGGATGAGACTGCCGGCTCGGGGCGTCATGGGTTTGGGTGACAGAGTAGCTGTGCGGCAAGGTCCCTTGTAGTATCGTAGACCACCATTGCGCCTATCATAGCTAGACCGAATCCTCCAGCCCACAGAAATATCTTCATGGATCCTCCTTGAATCCTGGACTAGGGCAAAGGTATCAAAAATAACCGGTTTTGTACAGGGAAAAGTGCCTACTTAGGGGGTAGGTGATTTTTCTTTGGAGCGGGAGGGGAGTCGGACGTCGGAGCGAAGCTCCTCCTAGGAAACCTGCGGTTTCCTTAACGCTTTCTTCGAAAGCTACCTTCCTCCACGGAAGAACTCCCGGATTGCAGCATCTGCCTTCGGCGGACGGGCAAGCTTGCACATGGAAAAAGCGGCATCCCCCAGATGCTGCTTATCCCTCCCCCTCCCTGTCCGACTCCCACTCATGAGTACAAAGAAAAACCCTCCGCAAGCGGAGAGTTTTTCTTTGGAGCGGGTAGTGGGAGTCGGACCCGCGTCTTCTCCTTGGAAGGGAGGTGTAATACCGTTATACGATACCCGCGTACCTTACGGTTATAGCACAGAGCGGGGGCCTGGTGAAGCCCCCGTCCGCAGGCGTAAGGTTAGAATGAGGTTGAACCGGATCCGTAATTAAGGCCGCAAATGTGGCTTGCACAAGGAAGGCTGGGGGAGGGGGTGGGGACCGGCTTAAGGACTGACACCGCATCACCTGGCTTTGAGAGGCTGGTCCTGCTCGTAACACCATGTATCGTCACAGTCTGGGTGCCATTGTTTAGCTCCACATTCTTGATTTGATCATCTGCAGTCCCATTCCTCCACTCGCCCTTAAGTTCAGCTCCGCCTAAGGCTGTGGTAATGGTCACGGCTCCAGTTGCGCCAAGCGCTACGCCCCTGATGTGTTGAATGGTGGCACCGGCAACTCCACCAGCGCTCACGGCATCCGGGAACACAAGATCATAGTCTATGAGGGCATCAGGGATACCCTGGGTGATGGCGACCTGGTACTTGTGCTTGGTGTGGCCAGCTTCGACCAGATTGTCGTCAGTGGTTCCGGTCCTGGTAAGTTTCACCTGGATCCCGCCTGAGCCACCGCTGGTATCGGCCGGCTCTACCCTGATTGGAAAGGTGGTGTCGGCGTAGTCATACCGGTGGGCGGCCTGTGAGCCGGTGCCGCTGCCCTTCTCGACGATTACCTTGGGATGGAACATCCGGGTAGTGGTAGTGCTGTCGTTGGTAAAGGCATAGGCGGGACAGCTCCACTGGAAACTGCTTCGGCGGGGCACGTTCATGAGCCTATAGTACCAGCCGTAGTCATTGGGCTGAACGGCGGAGTTGGCGACATAGGTGTGAGGTAAAAGCGTCTGGTTTGGGGCGGTACCTTGTAACGGGCCGATCCTATTGTCCTGGCTGTCGCAGTAGAAGTAGGTGTTGGTGGTGGCGGTCGGATCTCCCCCCGTTACGTTGGCGGTGAGGCTTGCACTGCGCCGGTAGTACTGTCTGGAGGAAACGGGGATTTCAGGGAGTACCGTGATGGTGACCCTGACGGGTGGGTAAATAGTGAAGACTACGTAGGAGTAGGCTTTTGTGGAACAGCTGCGTGGGTCGGGAGCGCCGGCTCCGACGGGGGCACCTGCCGGGAACTGGGTCTGGCCTGCGCAGAGCGTGGGATTGTCCGCTATTGCCGCGGTGACCTTGGCCACTGCGGTGTGGGGCAGGCGATTATCGGCAGCGACTTCGCTTGCGATGTCCTGGTACTGGTACACGCAGGGGATTGCGTAGGGAGGGGCAGGAGTTTGCGACAACCCTGTTTGGTTAAGGACGCCAGTACCGCTGTTGCTGGTAATGCCTGGATTCTCCAGGGAGTTGCATTCGTAATAATAAAACGGATGTCCGCTGCTGGGGGCCGCACCAGATGGGTATAGTTTTATTGGATCTGTCACCAGAAGGTTTGCACTAAGGCCATTAACCGCACTGGTCGGTGTGGGTATGAGTGTGTAGGTGGGGGGCACGTCGTTATTGAGGGTGCGTGCGGCGTTGGTATATGAGTGAAGGGCGCCGACCGATATGCCCTGGCTGGCCGGACCTACTACGACCATACCGATATCATAGGCGTTCACGATGTCTATGTTTAGGCTGTTGCCGCGCTCAACTATCACCTTCGGGTAGAAGACGCTGGGGTTATCCCCGTCGCTGGCCTTGTGGGAGTAGTGGCAGGTAGGTATGTTCGCGGCATTGGGCTCGTCCTGACCGGCCGGCACAGTCGGAGTGCTAATAAGGCCGCTGGGGGTTATGCCGGGAGTCTTGCTGTTGTTGTCGCACCAGAAGCTGAACTTGCTGCTCTGGTCGGTAAAGCCTCCCACTGCCTTGGCGGTTATCGTTGAGTCCACCGTCCCGTTGCCGCTCGTGGTGCCTACCTTAATCGTGACTGCTATCTTGGTGGGTGGGTTTATGATGATGCTGACTACGGCGATCTTGTGGCATTTGACGCCGCAGCTGCCATTGTTGACGATGACCTTGGCGTACTTGGTCATCGAAGAAAAGGGGTTTAAGGGGTTGTCGCGGCTATAGGTGCAGCCGGAGTAGCTGTAGCTGAACTTATTCAAGGCGACAGTCTGGGGATTTGAGCGGGTGCCGGTGGGCTCGCTGCCGTCATTCTTCTCGTCGCAGTAGATCTGGTAGTCGTAGGTTTTGGAAGTGTCCCCGCTTTGGTTCAGCACATTTGCCGTAATAGTCGGCGTGAAGGTCATGCCGGGGTTGGGGGATTCGTCGGGAGTGGCCTGGGCGGTGATAGCCAGGTCCAGGGTGGCGGCGTGTACGGGGGCACTGCTAAGCAGCAGGACTGCGACTAACAGGAGGGAGCGGAGAAGCGTGGTAAGACGCATGGCAATCATGAGTGACGAATATAGATATCCCTATAAGATAAGGATAAGGGAGGCGGGCCAACGGTGTCAAACCCGGAATCTGGTGATTGTGCCTTCGGCGCTTGTGGTAGTTATTTTCTATTAAGGCGTAGACGATCTTGGCAACGTTCTGGTCGGGGCGCGCATGACATCTCACCGCTTCGCTTTTGAGAACCCACGGTTCTCAACGCTCACTTTGTTCGCTGCTCTCCTCTGCGGAACCTTGGCAGGCTCCGACCCTCCGCTAGTTTGAGTCTGCGCTTCGTTACAGAATAAAAGAACCATCCGAAGATGGTTCTTTTATTCTGGTCGGGGCGCGCAGACTCGAACTGCGGACCTCCTGGTCCCAAACCAGGCGCACTACCAACTGTGCTACGCCCCGAGGAGAGATGGTACTGACGTGCTAGCATGTCAGTACCATCTCGACGAGGGGAGCTCTTCCGCGAAGCGGGAGAGACGCCCCCACACGCCTTGGCGTGTGTTTCGTCTCGGTGTTGATATTGAGGAATGCTGGCGACCGTGCTTGCACGGGCAGTAGCATTCTGAGGAGGGACGATTCCGCGAAGCGGAATCTGCCTCCGAGGAGAGATGCAGTGTACGTCTATTGAGTACACTTGGTGTTGGTATTGGGAAATCAAAGAGAACGAATAACAAAAGCACTCTACCATATCTTAACCGATCAGGCGAGGGCTGGCGCCATGCTCATCCATATTCAACCTGTCTGAACCTGATAGTGCATTGCATTTCTTCCCCCGACCGGCTACTATATAGGTACGCGTACCAGTGTTTTTCCCAATAAAGACGTACGCCATTACATGCATAACCTGTCCATGAAGTTAACGAAGCGCCGAGCCGCATACGGGCACGAACGAATCTCGCTATAGCAGCCCACACGGGCGGCCTTCTTTTCCTGTTCTCAGGCGTGGACTGAAAGGATACCATGGGTTTCCTGATTGAGGGTATTGTGGCGGCTGTCGCCGGTCTTGCCGTTGGCGGCGGGGCGGTATTTGCCGTGCTGAAGAAGAATCAAAAAGGTGGGAACAAAAAGGCTGAGGCGGCTATCCGCGAGGCTGAGAAGAAGGCCGAGCAGATGGTAAAGGAGGCTGCAGCTGAGGCTGAGAAGCGCCGCACCTCCCTGCTTAAGGAGTCCGAGGAGCGCCAGGTATTTCTGCGTGACCTGGAGAAGTCCTTGCAGCAGCGTGAATCTAACTTGGACAAGCGCCTGCAGGAGATAGAGAAGTCCCGCTTGGAGTGGGAGAAGAAGAATGACGAAGTGGTGAAGATAAAGGAGGCTGTGCGTGAGATCCGCGACAAGCAGGAGGCTTCCCTGGAGCGTATCGCCCACATGAAAAAGGAAGACGCCAAGGCGGTTCTGCTGAGTGTAGTGGAGAAGGCACAGAAGGATGAGATCCTGCGCAAGATGAAGACTCTCGACGATGAGACCGAGTCCGAGATCGAGGCCGAGGCCCGCAAGAAGATTGCTACCGTACTGGCTCGTATCGCCTCCGAGGTTACGGCTGAGAATACCATCTTCGCCGTTACCATTCCTTCTGAGGAAATGAAGGGTAGGCTTATCGGTAAGGAAGGCCGCAACATCCAGGCCTTCGAAAAGGCCACCGGTGTGGACCTGCTTATTGACGACAGTCCAGACACTGTTCTAGTAGCCTCATTCGACCCTATGCGTCGTGAGATCGGCCGTATGGCTCTGGAGCAGCTCATTAAGGACGGACGCATCCATCCGGCCCGCATCGAAGAGGTGGTGGTGAAAGCCACTGAGGACGTCAATGTCGCCGTCCGTAAGGCTGGTGAGGCTGCCGTACTAGATGCTAAAGTTTCCGGCCTGCCCAAGGAGATCATTCGTATTCTTGGACAGCTGAAGTACCGTACTTCCTATGGACAGAACCAGCTGGCCCACGCCATCGAGGTGTCCAAGCTTTCAGGTGTGTTGGCTGAGGAGCTTGGCGCCGATGCCGCCCTCTGCCGCAAGGCCGGTCTGCTGCATGACTTGGGTAAAGCCCTGGACCACGACATCAAGGCTCCCCACCACCACATCTCAGCTGACATCGCCAGGAAGTACAATCTGGGTGAGGACGTGGCCCACGCCATCATCGCCCACCACGACGACGTCATGCCTACTACTACTGAGGCTTGGATCGTCAAGTCGGCCGACGCCATCTCAGGCGCCCGCCCGGGTGCCCGCCGCGGATCGTACGAGGAATATGTGGAGCGCCTGCGTGAGCTTGAGAATGTCGCCAACGGATTCCCTGGGGTTGAGAAATCCTTCGCCATCCAGGCCGGCCGCGAGGTGCGTGTCTTCGTCCGTCCCGCCGATGTGGACGACCTGGCCGCCGCTAAGCTTGCCAAGGGCATAGCCGCCAAGATCGAGGACGAGCTGGCCTATCCGGGCCAGGTAAAGGTCAACGTCATTAGGGAGACTCGTTCAATAGCGTACGCCAGCTAAATGAATATCAACGTTCTCTATTTTGGGGATATTGTGGGAGAGTCCGGCCGCGACACTGTGGCCGAGCTGCTCCCTGGTCTCATCGAGGAATACGATCCCGACTTGATTCTGGCCAATGCCGACAACGCCACCCACGGCCGCGGCTTCTCGCTGAAACACTATGAGGAGCTCACGAAGCTCGGTATCGACGGCTTCGCTAGCGGAGACCACATTTGGCGCTACGAGGACATGGTGAGCGCTCTGGACGATCCTAGGACCATGGTGGCGCGCCCCGCCAACCATCACAAGGCGCCCGGCCGCGGCTACTTGGACTTCGTGGTGAAGGGGAAGCGGGTGCGCCTGATCCACCTAGTGGGGCAGGTGTTCATGCCTACCCACGTTGACTCGCCGTTTCACACCTTGGACCGCATAGTCGCTCTTACCCCGACCCCCGATGTAGTTATCGTGGACTTCCATGCCGAGGCCACCAGTGAGAAGCGGGCCCTGGCCGAGTACGCTGCAGGTAAGGCCCAGATGGTGGTCGGTACCCACACTCACGTGCCCACGGCCGATGCGCAGATATTGGCTTCCGGAACCGCCTTTATTTCCGACCTTGGAATGGTTGGTCCGCAGGATTCGAGTCTAGGAGCTGATAAAAATGAGGTGCTTAAGAATTTCTTGACAGGCCTTCCATGGCGATATAGTCTAGGGACAGGACAATGTGAGCTAGGAGCTGCTTTCTGCACGATTGACCTAAGCAAGGGGGTTGCAACTCATATCGAGCACATTCGCCGTTTCGGCTCTGTCCAGTAACTTACCCATCAGGCTCCGTTAGCAAAGGAGGAATCTACCATGAATAAAGTCGAGCTCATCTCTGCGGTTGCGAGGAAGACCGGTCTTTCGAAGGCCGAGTCAGCTGCTGGTGTGAACGCCATGATCGGCCTCATCACCGGTGCGCTTAGCAAGAACGAGAAGGTTACCATCACCGGTTTTGGTGCCTTTGATGTCGGCGTTCGCCAGGCCCGCCGCGGTGTGAACCCTTATACCAAGAAGCATATTGAGATCCCTGAGCTGCGTCTGCCCCGCTTCCGCGCCGGCAAGGCATTGCGCCAATTGGTTAAGTAGAACTTCCAACCTAGTTCTGGTAGAGTAAAAAGCGACTACAACAGTCGCTTTTTACATTGCCGTTGAATGGCGGAGATGCACTCATAGTCGAGGATTCCGGACCTGCCGAGGTCTCATAGAGGGAGGACCAAGACGAGAATGTGAGTGCATCTCTGCGAATAAGCCCCCGTAGCTCAATGGATAGAGCAGCCGCGTCCTAAGCGATTGATACTGGTTCGATTCCGGTCGGGGGTACCAATTTGAACAAAGATTAGGTGAAAAGCAAAAGGTCGACTCCCATAGTAGGAGTCGACCTTTTTGTTCAGCTTTCGCGCACTTTCTGAGATAGATGCAGTCTACAGCTTGGCGAACGTCGATACGACCTCGTCGTATACAGCCTTACCAGCGGCATAGTCGGTCGTCTGGTTCCCTGCAGTGGCATGGAAGAAAAGTGACATGATGTACTTACCCGTCGCGAAGTCTGCGTTCTCGCTCTTTCCGGCCTTCTCGCTATCCTCTGAGTACCGAATGCCGTACTGGCTGGTAAGCGACGTCAAGCTCGAGCCGCTGTTTACGCTCTTCAAATAGGCAAGCTGGGTGCTGATGTCCTTGTTGTCCTGTGCTGGAAGTATATGGAGTGCCTGGATGACATACAGCTGGCTTCCGCTTGCCGGAGTAAGATCGGCGTTGAACGAGTTTCCGCCTGTTTCGTCGGTGGTCACCGCCACCTTCCAGTCGGTCGGATACTTGAACGAGAAGCCCATCTTCGTGTTCGTATATACTTTCCAGTTTGCCGTAGGATCTGGAGTCGCGGTCGGCGTGGCAGTTGGAGTGGGCGTTGCAGTGGCGACTGCCAGCGGGGTCGCCGTAGGCAGGGCGGCCAGCTGCGACTTCAGGCTGTCGACCTGGGCCTGGAGGGTGTTCTGGGAATCGGCACTCCGCTTGTTCTGGACCGCGTAAGTGATGCCTCCGGCGAGGGCGGCGGCGATTACAGCTGCGATCACTGCGGGCATGAGGGGGCTACTCTTTCTCTCTAGTCCCATCTCCCGCTGCGACTTCTGGTCAATCTTTTGCTCTTCCATGTGACGACGTTAGGTGTTATATCTCATCCTTATCCATCATACGCCTTGGGAACCACCGGGACAAATACATCCCCCTGTCACCTCCTGCGACTTGCCGTCAGCCTCGACTGCACGGCCCTGAACAGCTCGGGGCTGATGATCGCCTGGTGCCTGCCAGGGATCAGCCTGCCGCCGTACCGCAGTGTCCCCGTATAGAAAGGGTTGGTGAGTATGGCATGGAGGGACGACGGCGCCAGGGACTCCCCGTTACGTGACCGCAGTCCCTTTTCGCCCACGCGCCTACCGGCCTCCCGGATTGAGCGCCCGCCGGCGACCAGTCGGAACAGTTCCCGGACAAGAGCGGCGGTCGCGGGGTCAGCCTCGATGACCGCACCGGCGCGGGACCTCACGTTGCGGTAGCCGACCGGGGCGCAGCCGGGCATCACGCCGGCCTCTGCCCTCTCCCGCATGGCGGACCTGGCCTGCTGGGTCCAGAACGGCTGGAATGGGTGGGTATGCATGCCTCCAGTATGGCGCCGCGTGCCGCGGTCTTTGAGCCGGGTTGCGCTCGTGCAAGTGGCTTCCTCACCGACGAGTATTATTCCTATGTTAGGCATGGCTCTCGTGCCTTATTTGCTGTCCCGATCCTTGGTAGCCACCAGTTGTTCTGCTGCACCAAAGTTAGATATTCGATAAACCAGGGGTACCAACATAAAAGACCGTCATATGACGGTCTTTTATGTTGGACTCTGGTGGAATCGAAACCGCGGTAGTTCCGCTTCGCTTCGCTATTACAAGAACTTCACGCTTTCAACAAGACTATGATAGGAATCGATGTTTTGGATCTCCCCCGGATCGGATCGGTCGATAGAATTCTCAATATACTCAATCCCGATTATGTAAAACGGCTTTCCGTCTCGGAGCGTGATGGTGGCAACCTCATAGAACCCCTCTGAATGTTCCGAAGCAGGGACTTTGAAGGCAACCTCCTGGGCTGGTAGTCCTCCTAGCATGGTTGCTCTCGGCTGGATGCCACTTGCTTTGTTTTGCTGAAGAAAATGGGTGACATAAGACGCTAGGGTGCCACTCCATGGCTTCTTCTCCGGGATAGTGCTGGCAGTCATGCATATAGAGGCGGACGAGACGCATGGCGAACCAAAGGTGGCCGGCTCGGCGGGGTTCTCGCCGCCTTCCTCCGTAGAGATGATCCGTTTCCAATAGGGAGGAACGTTAAGGCTATACCCGAAGGTAGTACTGGTATACGCTACAGGCCTGCACCCCTCTGATTGGCAGTACGCTTTCCTTCCCGGACTCGAAGTGGGGGGTTCCTCAATGGGGGATTGCAAAGTGCCGTGGGTATGCATTGCTTGCTTCCGATAGGTGCCGTAGGCGGCGGCGCCAGCAATGGCCGCAGAGAATAGGGTGGCCAGAGCTATCAAGAGGATGAGTCCGGTTCTCGGTGAGAGGGACGGGAAACGGCTGTGTGATTTCATGGTAATAGTTATGAATGAATACCTGCCTCACTAGGTATATGCGATGGGGGGTACACCATATCGCTTCTCATGCCCCAGGACTATCTTCCTGGACATTAGTGGCCACTGTACGTAGCATGGAGCCATATGGAAGAGCATGACCTCTATAAACTGAGCTTTCCTCGCATTATCCGCTACTTCCTTTATCGGGATGTAGGCTCGGATGAGGCTGAGGACTTGGCTCAGGAGACCTACGTCAGGTTCTTTGCCAAATATAGGTGCAATGATATGGATGAGACCGTCTGCATAAAGATTCTCTATACGATTGCCCGCAACATATATAGGGAGTGGGTGCGTGAGCGGGTGAATCGGCCCGTGTATGAGCTGCAGCAGGATTTTCCGATAACCGAACCGGTCGGCGGCGAGGATGACGTTGAGGGGTATGATGACACCGAGGCGTTGCGTCCGCTTCTTATGGATGCCCTTGCCGGACTAAACCCTACATTGCGCCAGGTGGTTACATTGCGGCTGATTGAGGGGCTGACGCGACGCGAGACTGCGGAGAGGCTTTCGATAAAGGAAAAAGACGTGCATACCTATCAGAAGAGAGCGGTGCGCCAGCTGAGGGATAGGCTTTCAGATGTACCCCGGTCAGCATATACTTTTTAGAAATGAAGAATACACGGAACCACATTCACTGGCTTTTACGCTCTGTTGGTAGGAAGCGCACTACCCGGGGTGAGATTTCCGAAATGCAGGACAGGGTATGGTCCGCTATTCAGGCGGCCAGGCTGGATGCGCCCGGCCGTGCCAAAGAAACAAGGGTCCTAACCAAAGTGAGCAGGTTCCCTTTTGGGGCGTTTCGAGCCGCTCTTTTCGTTTTTTCTTTCGCTCTCATAGTCTTTGGCGGCTTTGACTTTTACGGGGCCGTCCAGCGTTACGACCAAGACTCAAGAGGGGGCAGCTCTTTGGTGCAGGGATTGGGTAAGCCAGTGGTCAGCTACTCCCCTGTTGCCAATGTGTCGGATTCCCTTATTACGAGTCAAAGCCCGACACCTTCTCCCTCTTCTCAGGCAGAAACAAAAAAAACATCTGCTGACCACATACTTTCTTTTCTCGACAGCGCTGGCGGGAGGTCGCTTGTGGCTGGTCTGGCCTTGCTTATCGGTTGCGGTCTTTTCTATATGCTTATACGGTCCAGAAGGAGGTAGGGACGTACCGTGAGGACAGAAAGGTAAAGCGAGAATTCCGGTCGCCATCCCCACTCTTGCATCATGGGTTGGCGGTGCTAAGGTAGTGGTGTGCGAGAGAATTGAGTTGAAAGGAGCTGATTGTCATGCCGAATATGGCGGGGATATTCTCCCCTCGACAGGCGGGAAGAGGCATTGGTCCTGACAGGGTTATTGGCTTGCTCCAGGCTATCCGGCCAGGAGTACCGGTAAAAGTCATGTCTGCTGACGAATGCAAAGCAGCCGCAAGCAGGATGGAACAAGCCGGTGAGCTTCAGTGGCGGGAGGACAAGGCTTCAAGCCTGGGGAGCATAGCAGTGATCGCCGAGATGACACTCGGCTAGGCGTTTTCCGGTCAGATAATTTTCAGGCCCAGCTGGCTTCAGGAGGAAGCGGCTGGCCCCACTAAGTTTTCTGGTACTTGCCGTACTATTCCGCTAGCATAGAGACATACCCCTCACTTCTCCTATGCCACAAGCGAAAAAGGGCACATTCATCGCGTTCGAAGGACTGGATGGCTCCGGCGAGTCCACCCAGGTAGCCTTGCTGGCTGAGCGACTACTCAAGGACGGCCACAAGGTATTGGTCACCAAGGAGCCCACCAACAATATTATCGGCGGCCTGATCCGTGGCGCCCTGACCCACGAGTGGAAGCCTACCAACCGGGTCATCCAGCTGCTCTACGCGGCTGACCGCGGCCACCACCTTCAGCGTGAGATTCTGCCGGCATTAGAGAAGGGCTTCGTGGTCATTACCGACAGGTACTTCTGGTCCACCATCGCCTTCGGCTCCTTGGACATGGACCCGGCCTGGCTGGAGATGCTGAACGAGGGCTACCAACTGCCTGACCTGGCCTTTTACGTGAACGTCTCGCCCAAGGCGGCCATGGGGCGCATGGAGTCCAGCCGCTTCGAGCTGGAGTTGTTTGAAAAGGAAGAGAAGCTGAGTAAGATTTCCGCTACCTACGCCAGTCTCCTGAAAAAGTATCCGGTACTGACCGATGTGAACGGGGAGAGGGACCGCGAAGTCATTCACAAGGAGATTTACGACGCCTGTAAGAACTATTTCAAAAAGTAGAGCACAGCCATGCCAGACACCGAGCTAAACCCATACCTGAACAAGGGCGCCGAGGGCGAGCTGACCATTACTGCGGAAGGCTACACTGAGCTGGACCGGGTGCTGACCGACTCTAAGGGCCAGGTCTATGCCTTTACCGAGAATGCCTCTCCGCTGCTGGTGGCAGCCGCCATGGCCCGCCTTTCCCGTCGGGCAGGGGACATGCGCCTGACCTATCTGGATGAGTTTGCCACTACCGGTACAGCCGGAGCTGAAAAGCTCATTGAACGAGTGGTGACTGGATACGGAGATGACTCGGTGCAGCAGCTGGGAGGTATTCAGTTCGTCGTCGAAGGAGCCTCAAATTGGCTTACCAAGCAGCTGGAACGGGGACGACTGGCCGCTTACCTGGAGCAGTCCACCCGTTATATTTACTTCGACCAGAAAGACGCTGACGGCTGCTATCTGTACTACGTGCCCAAGAACCTAGACAAGGCCACTAAGACTGAGTACGAGAAGACACTGGACGCCGTATTTGAAAGCTACTCGACCATGGTGCGGGGCCTTACCGACTACGTTCGCACCCAGAATCCGGAGCCTGAGGACAAGAAGGAGAGGACTGCCTGGATGAACGCTACCCGAGCCAAGGCTTGTGACGCCGTCCGCGCCGTCCTGCCTACTTCTACTAAGTCCACCGTGGGCATATTTGGCAGCTACCAGGCGGTGGAGATGCTGGTCATGCGGCTGCTCTCAGAGCCCATGCTGGAGGCTCAGGAAGTCGGAGAGGGTATTTTGGCTGCCGCCCGTGCCGTGGCACCTACCTTCTTCCGCAGAGCTGACATTCCAGAGCGTGGTGGAGCTACTACCGCTTTTCGGGCTACTACTCGCCAGGCTATGCGTGAGATCGCCAAGGACCTGAAGGGCGAGGTGGTCAAAGATGCTCCGCTAATCCAACTTCTCGATTACTGGCCCAAAAAAGAGCTTGATCTACTGCCCGGTATGCTCTTCGAGTTCAGCGCCCCCTTACTTCCCGGCCAGGTGACTGAGCAGGTGAAGACCTGGAGCAAGAAGCAGCAGGAAGAGGCCTTTGCCACCTACATGGGTACCCGCCTAAACCGTCGCCACAAGCCAGGGCGAGCAGCTGAGAAGGCCCACTTTGAGTGGGTGGTCACCGGTGACTACGGTACCTTCCGCGACCTGCAGCGCCACCGCCTGATGGACGAAATGCAGTGGCAGGCCCTGACTCCCTATCTGGGCTATGAGGTGCCTGAGATTGTCACGGAGGCCGGCCTCGAGAAGCCGTTTAGGAAGTGCTTTGAACTGTCCGAGAAGCTGTATAAGCTGCTGACCGACAAGGGCTATGTCCATGAGGCCCAGTACGCCACTCTGCTTGGCCACCGCATGTCCTACCGCTTCACCGCCAACCTGCGCGAACTGTTCCATCTCTTTGAACTGCGCACCCAGCCCGACGGCCACCCCGGCTACCGGAAGATTTGTCTGGCCATGTATGAGGAGCTGAAGAAAGCCTATCCGCTTTCGGCCAAGGCCATGCGCTTCGTTAACCAGCGTGAGGATCCTGAGCTCGTGAGAATGGCAGCCGAACTCGCCACTCAGCATAAGTTAGAGCGTCTCGAGGCCCAAGGTAAATAACGGGAGGCCGGAACGTTTCGACGCCTCCGCAGCCGGTAACAGGAAGGAAAGGACAGTGGCGAAAGGACCGGCCTCCTGTTATTCTGGCCAATTCTTGAAATACTTCGCTAGTTTGATGCCGGTTTGGAACTGGTAATGAGATAGCTCAGCAACCTTTGAGCTTTGCTCACCGTAGAGTCGTGAAGGGATCTGCGAGACACTTTCATAGCGCATGAGGCAGACACCCTGACCATCGGCAAACTGCAGACGACGGTCGGTAAGGTTGCGGATCTCAAGTACTACACCGCTACCCTGGGTGTCCTGCTCGTCGTAGCCGAACCCTGGGTCGAAGTAGCCGGCGAAGTGGCTTCGGAATGGCCCCTGCTTCTCGGTGTAGGGGACCATTTCTGTGCTCATCCAGGGTAAAATACGTAGACGTTCCTTGGTGGTCGCTAGAACGAACTCATGTGGCTCAAGCATTAGGCTGCCATCACGTTCGAGCCGTTTCTCGCGGAAGTAGTCGGTAGGATCGATGCTCTGGCGCTCGGCCAAATCCAGCGGCCGGCCATTGGGTATGCTTACCAGGTTTGAAGGTGCCCCAGTTAAATCGAGGTGCAAGAGAATGCCCTCATTGGTAAACACGGGTTTGAGGGTACCGCTCACCAAGGGGTCTTCCTGGTGGATCTTCTTCAGCTGCACACCTGTAAGGATGTCACGGACTCCTTTGAACAGGCGGATCTGCATCAGGGTGTCGCCAGGGCGCAGGATGACCGGGAAGCTCTGGGCGCTCACCAGCAAGTAGAGGCTCCCCTTATATCCGGCCGGTATGACGTTGTACTCGGTGCCACCTTCAGCTAATAGTGTACAGTCAAGATCGCATCGCCCGGCTGAGGACTTTGGGTTGGAATAGCCGACGATAGTCTTGGGGAGGTCAAGAGCACACTGGATTTTCACCAGGTAGTTGATGCCAGGCATGAGTACAATGGAGCCATCCTTGAGGTCGTGGGTGCTGTGGCAGTAGTTCTTGATGAAGTTCTTGCCGTCAAAGCCCTGGGCAAGACTGGGAATACAGCTGGCTTGGTAAGCGGTGGTGCCAATGGGAAGGTCAAAACCGCCTGGCTGCAGGTATTTGGCGGGCAGGGCGAGGGCCTTTTTGGCACGCAAGTCCTCGAGCTGGCTGTCGGTGAGTACGGCGCCCTTGCGCTTGGGGAGGGTGATCATGGGTAATGGGCGATGATAGGGTGTATCTCCAGTGTGCCAGAAATAGCCAGGCTTTCAAGCATCTCCTTCAGCTTGCTCACAGGTTACACTTTCTATACTAAAGGTATTCTGATAGTTTGAAAGTACCCTTTTAGCCGTAACGATCCCTATGAACAATGAGCTGAAGATCGTGTTTCCTATCGCCGCCGTCGTGGTGATTGCACTGGGCGCAGTCGCCTACTTTGCCATCCGCTCGGCCCCGAGTACTCCCGTAGTCGTGCTGGCAACGCCATCTACGACCCTAACTGACGCCGGAAAGATTTCCCGTCCTGACCAGCGTTCCCGAGGCGCTACTAATGCCAAGGTCACCGTGGTTGAGTTTGGTGATTTCCAATGCCCCGCCTGTCAGACGGCCGAGCCTATCGTCCAGGAGCTGGTGCAGAAGTACAAGGATAAGAGCGTCAGCTTTGCATTCCGCAACTTCCCGCTCGACCAGCACGCCAACGCCCAGTCATCCGCCACGGCGGCTGAGGCAGCTGGTGCCCAGGGCAAGTACTGGGAGATGCATGACATGCTGTATTCTAAGCATGACGAGTGGGCGGAGACAACCTCAGCAGTGGCTGAGAACCATTTTATCGACTACGCCAAGCAGGTGGGTGTAAAGGACGCTGACAAGTTCAAGGCAGCCCTCGATAACCATTCCTACAATGAGATACTTGGACGCGACCTGGCTGATGCCGGAGGCCTTCAGCTACAGGGAACTCCCTCGTTCTTCGTAGACGAGAAGCCAGTCAGTGCTGTTACGGGAGTTGCGGCAGCTATTGACGCCGCACTGGCTAAATAGTCTAGTTCTTCCCGAAGTCACTGTTTGCTGAACACAAAGGGTTGGCCGTACCGGTCAGCCTTTTTGTTATGTCTCTGTAGACGAACGGTTCCGAGCGGCCGTCAGGGTAGGCATAATAGCACTTTGGCAGGTAGGGAAGAGTATCCTTGAAGTAGCGGTTCAGAACTAAGCGGAAGACGTTGACGTTGTCAGCTCCCTGGGTTAGGTCGGCAGTGGTGCTTTCCGGAATATGGTAAGCAGCGAGATTGCCATATTTCATCTGCAGGTTGGCGTCCGACCAATTCAGCATGCTACCGTTGGCTAGCTCGGTCTCGATGGCATTTCCGTCAAAAAGGTCATCATTGAGGCTGGCCGGATAGGGGCCTTCGTCTGACTGGAGGATGACAATGGCCTTACCGCCACTATTCTTATTGATTTTGGCTAGGAGCGGTTCCATCTGGCTGTTTATGTATTTCACCTGGTTGACGTACTTCTGTTTGATGAGTTCTCCGACATTGTCATCGCCGGTATTGGGATTAAGGGAGCCGTCGGCGTTGTAGTAGTAAGGATTGTGGGGGACAAGGACATGGGCGAAGATGAAGCGGCCGCCGGCCGGCTGATCTGCCAGGTCGTTAAGCGCGTCCAGCTTGTATGGGGTCGCTTGCTGCTCCCCAAGTCCTCCGTAGGCGAGTACCTGGAAATTCCCGAGACTGATTCCGTGCTCAGTCAGCCGCCAGAAGGGGCTTTGGGTCAGTAGGTTTTTGGAAAAGGTATTCATGGTGTAGGTATGGCCCAGCACAGTCAAGAGGCCTTCCGGCTGGTAGACGTGGTCAGCCAGGGGCGCTTCATTAGTGGCCTCATACCAGCTGCCCAGCTCGTCATAGGTGTAGCCCAGACTTTTAAGGCGCTTGATAACCGTGGCGTTCCGGATGGCTTCGTGATAAGCGAAGATAGTCTGATCGGGGGAACCTGCGAACTTCTGGACAATATCTGTATGGTAGTCGGCATTTAGAGTCGAGGCTATCGACATGGTCGTGTAGGGATAGTTCTGGTGGGCATTTGGGTTGGAATAGTAGCCGTTGTCAGTAAGGAACTTGATGAAGGCCGAGTTGTCAAAGCCGAACTGCTGCTGCAAGACGTCTTGGCTGGCATACCGGTCCAGCACTATGTAGTAAATATCAGGCTTCTCGGTGCCGGTGCTGAGCGCCGCCTGGGTCCCGAGGGTACTAGTCGGCTTATATGAGAACTGGCCCCACTCGGTGGTAATGGTCCGCACGGTTGGGTAGAGCTGGAGCACGAAGGTGACAACGATGACCACGGTAATGCCTCCCACCAGGTCCTTAGCCTTCCAGTTGCGGGTCTCCACCAGTCTATCTATCACAAGACCGACGTAACGAGCCATTAGGGCAACTAACACGATAAAGGCCAGGCTTATGACTGTGCCCTCCCAGCTCTTAAGCTGGGGAATGGGGTTCAGGGCCTTGATAGCGGGGTACAGCGAGCTGAGCTTGCTCTCGTACTGGTCACCGATTACGAGGACAGTGAGGATGGCACCGACAAAAGAGCCGAGAGGTGTCTTCTTGGAAAGGGGATAGAATATACAGGCCACAACTGTCGCTGTCAGCAGGCTGAGGATTATCGGCAATAGGAGGTCTATCAGGGTAACTTGGTACTTGTTCTGTAGCCAACTGGAAAGCGGCGGAAGCTCGGCTAACAATACCAGGGGGGTCCAGTAAGAGAGCCAGGGGATGATTCGCTTCAGAAATGTGATGGGGCGTTTTTCGCTCATGTCCGTTATTAAGAAGTGACTGCCTTTACGATCTGGTGGATGGTCTCGGTGCGTTCATCGTATTTGTAGAAGCCCTTTCCGTTGGTGTAGATAGTCAGAATATATAGGTGCTTTCCGTCACTCACGATAGCGGCGTCATGGACATTGTCCTCGTATTCTCCGTATTTGTGATAGGCCTTAGTGCCTTTTGGAAGTGCTGCTGGTATAAGGCTTTCTTCATTGGTCTTCTGCATATAGGAAAGTAGGAGGGCGGTATTGTCCTTGTTAAGCAGGGTTCCGTTATACAGCTTTAGGAGAAGAGTAGCCATATCGTTCGATGAGAGCGAATTGGTAGAGCTGTCATAGGAGCTTAGGCCTACTCCGTGGGCGAAAGTTTCTTCATTCGGCAGCCCAAGCAGGTCATTGAACAGGTCCCATGAATCATTATTGCTCTGGTTGATCATCTGTTGCAGTTGGTACTTTGCGGTACCGTTGCCAAGTTTTTGGCTCAGTGAGTAGGTACCTTTCTCAACCTGCTGAAGAAAATCAGTGGCGGCAATTATCTTGGCAGTGCTTGCTGCTGTGAAGGCGTGACTGCCACCAACGTCGGCCCGTTGTCCGTTTGCGAGGTCCACTAGACTCACCCCGATGATGAGGTGGGGGTTTGCTTTCACGATGTCGTCGACAGCCTGTTTGGCCTTGTCTAGTAGGATGGGACTGGCGGCAGGGGTCGGAGATGGTGTAGCGGTGGACACTGAAGCCAGCCGGGTAGCCTGGGGGGAGGATTCGGCAGTCGCCTGATCGTCTTTTTCAGGCTGCTCATTTTTCCGGGTGAGCATGAGTCCACCGACAAGAAGCACGGCAGAGACAATGAACAGGGCGGCAGAACGTCTCTGTCTTTTCTGTCTTAGGCGCCGCCGCTTCTCGAGCGGCGAACGTGTTTCAGTCAGTCCGATTCGTGGCGGCAGGGAACCGAGCATACTAGGCAGTCTTACGCTTCATGAGGTAAAGGGTGCGCGAAGTGTCCTTCATGGTCTTCTGTTCCAGTATAGTGAAATATCGCAGAAATACCTTCTCAAACTGATCCTGTTCGTAGCCGGGGAAGATGTCTTCGCGGGCGGAAAGTAGTCTCTGGGCGTTGCTGTCCTGCTTGGGTACGAACTCTATGATCAGATGTTTGGCCTGCCCGGCAAAGAGACGGGCAATATGGTCGAGGGGTAGATTGTTGGCAATTGCCAAATGGTGCACCAGGGCCAGACAAAGGGCCAGGTCAAATCTGCCGCGCTCTAGAAACGAAGGCCGTTCCTGGTTGGCCCAGCCTATGCTGGGACTGGGATTGGTCAGGTCGATGATCATGGAAAGCAGGTTTTCGTCCTTCTGCTTTCGGCTCAACCGGTAGCCCCTCTCTACTGCCACCGGGTCGATGTCCGATGCGACTGTGCGAGCTCCCGTAGCAGAGGCCAGACGGCTGAAGGTGCCGTCGTTGGCGCCGGCATCCCATACGGTGCCAGGCGTTATCTTGGCTATCCATTTCGAGACCAGCTTTTCCTTTTCGGAAAGAGAGCCTTTGGAATAGTTGTGGGTGGTCTCATAATAGTCGTCCCAGACGGTCTTCTGACGGATGGGTTTCAGTGAGGCTACGGTAGCATCAAGGTTCTGGAGTACTCCTAGTAGACGGGTCTTATCTAAACGATACTCGCGTGAAGTAGAAGGAGCGTCGGCATGACGGTTCTGGCTGCGGGCATGCAGATGGAGATGGGCGCCAATGCCGATAGAGAGCCGGGTCCGCTTGGGAAGCAGGTGGCTGGCCAAGGCAAGCGGAATCCCGTCGATGTGAAGCTGGGAAAGGGTGCCCATATGCAGGTCTACCTTGGCCATGAGGGCGAGTGGGGCAAGGAAATGCTGGCAGAACTGGCGGTAGGCCACCCAAGGCTGGCCTTCAGGATATATCTCAAAGGAAAGCGTGTCGATGAGAACAGGGCGGTGACCTATGAACTGGATGTTATAGGCGCTGGCGTCCTTGAGGCTCATGCCGTGCCTGAGAGCGATGCGCTGGATGCGTAGGGTAAGTAGGGCGGCGTCCTGCAGCTGGCTGAAACTCCATTCATAAGGGTACGTAATGAAGGGGATCGGCTCAGGCTTCAGAAGCTTATAGGTCAAGGGGTCCTTGGTCTCCAGTGGCTTTTCAACATGGGGAACCATCAGCCCCTTCTCGATGAGCTTGGCATACAGGCCCGAACTCATGAGTAGGTCGTAGGCTTCCTTGTATGCGTGGTTTACCTGGCGGTAGGGCACTCCGTCCTTCATGAAGACGAAGCCGCTGGGATCACGGAAAGAAGAGGCAAGCGGCTGGACGGCATGTGCGGAGCTCATGCGTCCGGATCATTCTTTTTGTTGGACTTCCGGCTACGTAGTTTGGTGACGAGACGCCCGATAAGCCCGCGCATGGTGTAGGCTGCCCCGAATATAACACCCACTATCACCTGAATCACATAGCTGCCTGTGCCTGGATCAAGATAGGCGTGGGCATAGCTCAGAGGGGATAGACAGAGGGGGATGACCAGCCAGAGTGATGAAGATAAGGTGGGGCGGGGCAGGCGCAGCATGTCGGTGGGTTAGGCGGACGGTTGATGGGGTGAATGGTGATGGGGCCGCAAGCCAGGGAGACGGGAATGATGGGACGGCAGAATGACGCTAAAGACGGATCCCTTGCCGGGAGCGCTTACTACCTCGATGCTGCCATGATGGAGCTTGGCGATCTTGGCGGCAATAGAGAGGCCTAGCCCATATCCTGCCGTGGAATTTTGGTTCCTGGACTGGTCGGCTCGGTAAAACCTGTCGAAGATGAGGGGAAGGTCAGTGGCAGGTATGCCAATGCCGTGATCCTTGATGCGGATAGCCGTTTGAGATCCCTGATAGAGCGAACTAGTTGATACTTCGACTGTCGTGCCCGCAGGACTGTACTTGATGGCATTATCCAAGAGTATGGAGACCAGCTCAACCAGGCTCCACTGATCGCCCCACACTGACAGGTCTGCGCTATCGCTGCTGATAGTGACCCTTCTCTTCTTAGCGGCGGGAGCGACTCGTTCACCTGCTTCTCGTATGATAGCATGCAGATCACAGTTTTTGAAGGCTGAGAGCCGTTCTTGGCTATCCTGCTGGGCAAGCTTCAGGAGTCCGTTTGAAAGTGCCTCTAGGCGCCCGATCTCCTCAAGGTTGCTTTTAAGTAGTTGCTTGGACTCGGCCAGGGTCAGGCCGGTGTCGCGCAGAGCAACCTCGATCTCGCTCTTCATGACAGTCAGGGGTGTACGTAGTTCGTGAGAGGCATCGGCGGTAAAGCGCTGCTGTGACTCGAGGGTCTCCTCAATCGGGCGCAGGGTGCGGCGGGCCAGAAGATAACTTAAGGCTCCCCCCACCAGTAGGATGATAAGGTTGAAGTAGATGAGGGTGCTTTGGATCGCCTCTCGACTCTCCTCGATCTGAGCGAGACGTGTCTGGGTGAATTGGGTGAAGCCCGGCTGGAGGTTTATGTAGAAGCTGCTCTGAAGCAGGGCCTCTTGGCGATGTTGGTCAGCGTCGAGGGTGCCGGTGGAGACCCTATATAAGGAAATGCTAAAGGACACACTTAAGAGCATGACCAAGGCCAGGTACCAGAGGGTGAGGCGCAGTACGGCGGCCCGGAACATCTAGGACTTCCCCAGCTTATAACCGAAGCCGCGGACGGTGTTGATGAGATGGGGGCCCTTGAAGGGCTTGTCGATCTTGTTGCGGAGGTAGCCGATGTAGACCTCTACGGTATTGGGAAGAATATCGGCGTCGTAATCCCAGACATGGCCGATGATGCTGTCCTTGCTGAGGGTGAGGTCCTTGTTGCGCATAAGATATTCCAGTAAGGCGAACTCCTTGGTGGTAAGGCTGATGCTCTTGGCACCGCGCTTCACTTCATAGCTTACCGTATCTAGGGTCAGGTCTTCCACTTGGAGAGTGTTGTGCAGGCTTTGCTCGGGGCGGCGCAGGAGGGCGCGTACCCTGGCCAGGAACTCCTCAAAAGCAAACGGTTTTACGAGGTAGTCGTCGGCGCCACCGTCCAATCCGGCGACGCGGTCCTGGATCTTGTCCTTGGCAGTAAGTACCAGGACAGGGGCGTGCAGGCCCTTTTTGCGCATGGCGGCGCAGATCATCAGGCCGTCCTCAATGCCGGGTAGCATCCTGTCTAATATCACCAGGTCATAGGGTTCGGTCAGGGCCATGCCAAGGCCTTCTTTTCCATCATAGGCCACATCTACAGCATAATGCTCCTGTTGGAGTCCGCGCTGTAGGGCTCCAGCGATTTTGTGTTCGTCTTCTACGATAAGTATTCTCATGTAACCTAGTATAGCGGGCAATTCTGAGAAGTCACTGAGCGTTGCCGTGCCACAGAAAACCGATCGACTCAAGGAAGAGATCACCTGTATTCCTTCGGAATACGTCTCAAAGGTTTTCTGTGGCACGGCAACGCTCAGTCAGGGCTAGGCAGACAGGTGCGACATGATTTTCGCTACGGTCTCTTCGGGAGAGATGCCGGAGTTGTCCAGCCTGATCTCATGTGGGAGCGGAGGACGTTCCTTTACCATACGATTCCACTCCAGCGTTCTTTCGATGTCCTTGTATTCGCCTTCGCGGTTGGCCATTCGTTCCCGCAACGTGTTGTCGCTGTCTACGGTTAGTGTGATGCTGGCAAAGCTGAGGTCCTTGAAAATATCAGTAAGAGCCTGGACTCTGTCCTCTTCCAGGTCGTCAACGACCACGTTCTTGTAGCCGTGCTTGATATAGTTTTTCAGAATGAAGACGAGGTTCTCAAACGCCATGTTCTCCTCCTCGGCGCTGGCATTGCTCCAGTCCTTGTCCAGATGAACGTCACGGAAGCTGGCGAAGTCAAACAGGGGACAGCCTAGCTCTCCCCGAAGAAGTTCGCTGACAGTGGACTTTCCACTGCAGGGGCAGCCTGAAAATATTATGAGGTCGTGCATGGGTGGAGCATACTGATTTTCCTGATTATTCCAGGTACCCCTCCATAGATCAAATCCTTCTTCTCATGTCTCCCGCGGCTTTGAGCAAGGAGGCAAGATCGACAAGCTTCTGTCCTAACCGGTTGGTTGACAGGGGTAAGATGGCTCCCGTAGACTGGAGATATCAGTAGTAAGCGTGCAGCATGTCCCAGCGAGTCTTTTCTTCGGCAGTTACTGTTGTGAGCGCCAGCCTGGTCATCGCCGGCTCCCTTCTGCTGACTGCTCCGGCTATGGCTGATTCCATTCTGGACCTTACTCCAAGCGCCACGCCCACCCCGACTCCTAGCGATATTGCCGCTACTCCTACTCCGACGCCTACCGCTACGCCGGTTGCTCTTCCCGCTACCGGCACGTCGCCGTATCTGCCGATCACCCTACTGGCTGTCTTCCTGGTCTCTGCAGGGGTGTACGCTGTCTTCCCCCGCCACCAGGGCTAATCCTTTCCCGCTATGACTGTCCGGCGCCTTGTTCGTCCTTTGGCCGGAGTGACCGCCCTGCTTAGTCTGGGCTGTTTGTATTATTTCTATGCTCCAGCCTTAGCAGGTAGCCTTCGTCTTCCTCTTCCCACACTCCAGCTGAGTGCCTCTGGACTGTCGTCTGCGTCCGGCCAGCTGACTCAGTATAAGGAAAGTCCCACCCTTACCATCACCAAGCTGGGACTGAAGGCACCTATTCTTCGCAATATCTCGGTCGGCGACCAGGGTGCCTACGACGCGGCGTTACATGACGGTATCGCCCAGGCCAAAGGCAGCGCCGACCTGGAGGCTAAGGATGGTAATACCTTTATCTTCGGTCATTCTTCCAATGTATCGCTGCACCCCAGTACCTATGATGCTATTTTCGCCGGGCTGCCCAGTCTTACGCCGAGTGATAGTATGCAGATTAGTGTGGGTGGTCGTGTCCAGACTTATACCGTGACAACCAGCCAGGCGGTGGATGCAAGCGCGGTACAGTATTTGAATGCTTCCGGCGATCGGAAGCTTACTCTGGTGACCTGCTGGCCTCTGGGAACCGACTACAAGCGCTGGGTGGTGGAGGCTACACGCGTAAACTAGGGACCGGACTGGGCCTTTCAGGTTGCCTTGTGAGGCTGATCTGATACAATTGGCCTATGAAACGAGATACCGGACGGCTTATGCTCGATATCAGCTGGGAGGCACTGCTTAAGGTGCTGGCTTTTGTGGTGGGCATCTGGGCAGTTATCGCTCTGCGCGAGGTTATCATCATGTTGTTTGGCTCCTTTATCCTGGTGGCGGCAGTGAACCCTACTATCACCCGCTGGCAGGGCAAGATGTCACGTCTGCTGGCGGTAAGCCTATTTTACACACTGGTCGTTACGGTCCTCGTAATATTAGCCTCCTTCTTTGTGCCTACGTTCATATCCCAGATGAACGAGCTGGTGCACGCTTTGCCAAGTATTCTGGACAAGGCGCAGCCGTGGTTAGGCTCTTACAAAGGCAGTTACTCAGGTATCGTCAATCAAACGGTTGAGACGGTCAAGAGTAGCCTTAACGGACTTTCACAGAGTTTCCTGGAGACTACTCTCAGCTTCTTCGGCGGTGTAGTGATGGTGGTGACAGGTGCCGTGATCAGCTTCTACCTGCTCTTGGAGGAGGAAAATGCCCGAGCTTTCTTCCGTCAGGTGCTTCCTCATAACCGATACGAGGCAGTCTATGGGGCAGTGCGTAAGATTGCGGACCGTATGGGTAGCTGGGTGCGCGGCCAGGTTATCCTCATGGTGATCATTGGCCTCAGTAGTCTGGTAGCCTATTACTTACTCCATTTAAGCTCTCCTTTGCCTCTAGCTATCTGGGCGGGCTTGTGTGAACTGCTTCCTTATATAGGTCCCACTATCGGCCTGTTCCCGGCTGTTATAGTCGCCCTCACCACCGGCGGCCCGGTCCAGGCTCTGTTAGTGCTCTTGGTTGGTTACGTAGTCATCCAGCAGATCGAGTCCCATATCGTGGTTCCACGCGTTATGTCCAAGGCAGTCGGTCTTTCACCAGTACTGGTGATCGTTGCCCTTACCGTTGGGGTGAAGCTGTTCGGCTTGGTGGGCGCCGTTATAGCCGTGCCCATAGCCGCCATTATCTCGGTTATCGCTGGCGAGTGGCCTGAGCTTCGAAAGATTTGGGAGTCAGCAGATAGCCGGGATTAATATGGCTGACCATTCCCACACCTACGCCAGGAACCGTAAGGCCGGCTTTGATATCGAAGTCCAGGAGAAGTATGAGGCTGGTATTGTACTTACCGGCGATGAGATAAAGTCTATAAGGTCCGGGCGCATGCAGCTTTCTGGTAGCTATGTGAAGTTGATGCGGGGTCATTCAAAGCAGGGAGGACTCCCTGAGGTGGTACTTATTGGTATGAACCTCAGCCAGGCTGCCAAGCCTGATCGGACCCGCCGGCTCTTGCTACATGCCCGAGAGGTGGAGACGCTGACCCGCGCCCTGGAAGCCAAGGGCAAGGTAGCAGTTCCTCTATCCCTCTACTTCAAGCGGGGCTGGGCCAAGGTCAGTGTCGGAGTGGGTGTTGGCCGTCGCCAGTATGACAAGCGTGAGCTCTTGCGGAAGCGCGAGGGGGAGCGTAGCCAGGAGCGAGAATTGAAGGGAATCCGCAGACCGTGATACCATGGGCCTACAATAACTAAGTCCTGTGTATGGCGTCTCGCAAGTCGTTTCCGTGGGGTGAGGTGGGGGTAGCTGCTATCGGTGCGGCAGTAGGCGGGGTCCTGGGGGTGTTGCTTTCGCCAAACAGTGGCAAGCGCAATCGCCAGATCATCGCCAACGAGTCCAAGAAGGCGGTAAAGGCAGTCAGCAAAGCTGCCAAGCCGGTCTTGAAAAAGGCTGCTCCTGCAGCCAAGAAGAAAGTAGCGGCTAAGAAAAAGAAGTAATCTTCCCAGCTGATGGCGGTACCCAGGCTTTTTCTGTTCTACGGTACCGACAGCCGAGCCAGCCGAGCGGCCGTTTCCCAGTGGGAGCGGCTCTTTGCTGAGAAGCACGGGGATCTCACCCGGTATCTTATTGAGGGTGACGAGCTGAATCCGGCCCAGCTTTCTGCGGGCTTGGCGGAATACCTGCAGGGGCAGACGCTGTTTCCCGTGCCTCGCTTTATTTTAGTAAAGAGGCTGACCCAGGCCGAGAAGGCCCCTGGCTACGCCAACAGTAAGGCGGCGGCGGCTCTGCTTAAGGAGTCGCTTGCCCAGCTGGACACCAGCGTGACAGTGGTTCTCTGGGAGCCTTCCAATCTTGCGCCTACCCACCCTTTGTTTAAGCAGATGGCTGCCTGGCAGGAGCAGGGTATCGCCAAGCTGCGACATTTCCCCCTGCCTACCGAGCGCTCAGTCGCCCAGCTCGCCCACACCTATCTTACTGAGCGCGGATCAGGATTGACCCAGGACGCTGGCGCATGGCTTCGTCAGGAGTATGCAATGCTCGGCAAGAAGGCCCGTCTGGCCAAGCGTCTGCGTGCCGGAGAGGAGCTCCTTCAGGACGAACGGGGTTGGTGGCTGTACCAACTTCTGGATAGCGCTCTCCTGCAAGCTGCGGGTGGTGAGGTCACTCCTGAACACCTGGGGGCCGGACAGGCCGATGCGTCAGCAGTCGGGGTGTTTGAGGTGGCTACTGCCTTGGCCAACCGACGCTTCGGCGAAGCTCGCCGCCTGCTCAGGCTGTTGGAAGAGGAGGGAGATGACGGTGTGGTCTTCTCGCTTATCGCCGCCGTTCGCTGGCAGCTTTCCCAGTCCGGTCAGGGCAAACAAGGTCAGGCAGCTTCTCGGCGATTGGCCGAGCTCGAACTCATACTTAAGAACTTTTCTCCCAGTCCCTGGTGGCTGCTTGACGTGCTGCTGAACCGCCTAGAGGGAATCGGCATAGACGAGGGGCTGGTTCCGGCTCGACGCATGTGGCTGGCTCACCTTGCCCGAACCTAGAGACGTCCTGGCCTCTCGTTGTCATGAGGATCAAAGTGTGCGACCATAGTAATGAACAATCCCTGTAATACCCGGTCTATGAAGCGCATCCTTGTGGTTGAAGACGAGCAGACCCTGGCCGACATCATCGGTATTAAGCTTAAGGAAGAGCAGTTCGAGGTTGACCATGCCTACGATGGCGAGCAGGCTTATCAGGCTCTTATCAAGTCCAATCTTCCTGACCTGGTACTTCTCGACGTGCTGCTACCCAAGATGAGCGGTTTCGATGTCCTGCAAAAGCTTAAGGACGAGAAGAAGCCATTGCCAAAGATCATAGTATTCTCAAACTTCGCCCAGCAGTCCGATATCGATAAGGCCCGTTCATTGGGTGCCGTCGACTATATCGTCAAGGCAGCCTTCTCGCCTGCTGAGATCCTCAGCAAGATCAAAGCGGTATTTGCCCAGGAAGGTGCCGCCGCACCTGCCCAGAACTTCGATTCTATGGAAGATGTGAAACCGATGGCCGAAGTACTCCGTCCTGGGGAGCCCAACAACAACGAATAACGTCTAGAGCATCTAAGGAGGGGGATATGAAGCAGGCCTACGAGGATCTGATTGCTCACATCCAAACCCTGGAAGCAGGGAAGGATGACCTTGAAGGTCAGAATCGGGCCCTTGCGCATCGTTTGCAGCTAGAGCAAAGGCAGGTCTCACTGTTGGAGCATCAGGCACGCACAGTGCGGCAACTGGTCAAGGATCTGGTCAGCCAACGGGACCCTGGATCAGTGCTTTCTCATGTTTGTACGATACTGGTGCATGAACTGGGCTGGGACACCTCGTTTGTAGTCGTGGGTGAGGCTGACGTAATAAAGGTCGCGGCCTCATACCAGGCGACTACCTCTCAACTGGGAAATGTACGCAAGCATCTCGGACAAGCCCATCCGTATCTCAATTCACTTTCAGCCGGCCACTCTTTTACGACACTCGACTCGAGTGAGAAGGACGCGCTATTACTCCGTTCGGTTTTTTGTACCGACGAAGTGGTATTGGTACCACTTGCCTGCTCCGGGAAGACCTACGGTACCATCGCTGTCTGTGCTCATACTCACCCCAGACATGAAGGAGTACATCGTGATGTGCGGTTCCTTAGTGAAGTGGCCGATATTATTGCTTGTTCTCTGTTCGTTTCTGAACGATAAGGCCGATAAGTAGGGATAGGAGGATCCAGCTTACTGCATACCAGATGAGGCCGGGAAGCCAGGTGAATCCTACTCCGACCTGCCCTTCTCCGATTGGGGTACGTGTGATACGCATCAATTCTAATGACCCTATAGCCACCAGCCTTTCCGAGGCTGTTTTTGGAAAGGTAAAGGATTGCCACAGTAGGAGTGTAGTTAGGCTGAGTCCCGCGCCGGTAAGACCCCAGGTTATTGCCCTGGTGAAGAGTTGTTGAAGCGGGCTTCGGTTAAATATGTCCATAGGATCGTATTCTTAGTGATTCGATATAGTGAGAAGCCAAAAGTGTGAGAGGTATAGATGTGGCGAGAATGGCTAGTTGCATGACTGGTATTGAGAAATAAAAGGCGCCTTTTGCCAGGAGATAGCAGGCAGTCGCAGAAAAACTGACCGACAATAACTGACCTCCCACATCTCGTGGCGGAGGGGCTACCAGAGACCCAACTGCGATTCCCAGACTACAAGCTGCCAGTTGCGACATGAGGTAGATGGCTATGACGTGGGCAGGCGTCCAACCTCCAGAGTGTAGAAGTACCAGAATAAAGGGTAGACAGGTGATGGAAGTAGCTACTAGTGAGCCACGTAGTTGCGAACGAATGAGAAAGAAAGGCCCTGCTAGCGAGAAGACTTCGGCCGCCTTGTGACGCGGGACCAGGCTTCGTAGTTCTCCGGCTAGGCCGCCAGCGGCCGACATGGAAATGGTTATCCAGATGATCTCGAGGCCTGCTATTGCTGATTGTCTCTCGGCAGTACTTGCCAGAAAAAGAGCGGCAATTAAAAGAAACGATACATCGGTAAGACTACTGCGGTTACGAAGAATCTTGAGAACGTACCAAAACGCTTGGAGCGTCGTCTTCGGCAGAGAAATGAGTATGAGAGATGGAGAGGTAGGTAGGTAATTTCCCGGCTTTTCGAGATAGCTGGGTATCAGACCGAGGATGGGAAGAATAAGGAGTGAAATTAGCAGGTAGGGCGCTGTCTCCCGTGATATGTGGTGCCAAAAAGTTAGTTCACCGCTAAGCAGTCTCACGCCAATAGCGGTACCACCTACCAAGATCAGGGGCTTTGTCATTCGTAGAAGAGTGTGGTGGATAGGCCACAAAACAAAGCACAATCCTGCGAAGCAACCGTACAAACAGAAGCTTGCGCTTAGCAGGTAGGAAGTTGTGACCGCGTGCGCGAAGGCCAGGCTAAGGGGAAGGCAAAAGATAGCTATGACCATAGTGAGGACAAAGCTGGGAAGCAGTCGTATCGCCCAGCTGGTAAGAGGCGGTACGGGAAGTATCGCTAGGTGTCGGCCAAGATTGTCTGAGCCTTTGCTGATTCCTGATATACGAACCAGAGAAAGTACGGAAGATGATATAAAGAAACTTGTTACCAGTATCACGGCCAGTATCCAGATAAGAGGCGCGGATATTCCCAGGTTTGACTCCCAGATCTGGCGGGAAAGAAGGCTACTGATCGTCAGTGCTCCCAAAGTGAGGACTACAAGACTGATGGTGAGCTTACGTATGGGCTGAGCACTGCCACTGCCGAGAGAGGTAATCAGACTCGTAGAAGTAAGCTGGCTACTCATGAATTCCTCCCGCACAAAGTTCGAGGAAGCAGTTCTCGAGGCTGCCCCATTCTTCCTGTATCCTCGCTGTCTTTTCTCTTAACACGATATCGCCATCTGCTAGTATGGCTACCTGATCAGAAAAGCGCTCAGCCCACCAAAGATCGTGGGTGGCGGCTAATACCGCTGTCCCTGCTTGTGCCTCTGCCTGGACCAGGCGTTCAGCTACCCTAATGACTATGGGGTCCAGACCGTTTCGTAACTCGTCTACAATGAGAACCTTGGGGCGCCTCATGAGGGCGGCAATTATCTGTACTTTTTTTCGGTTGCCGTGGCTCAGTGCCCCGGTTTGCATGTCGATGGCATTGAAATCAAGGAGTGATGAAAGCTCTGTCGTTCGTTTCTCAAGCGTTTTCTCCTCTTCTTTTGGTGCAAGCGAAATGAGTAGCTTGAAATATTCGGCAGCTGTCAGCTCCGGGATTATCCAACTGTCATCGTCAGGTATGTAACCTACGTGCCGTTTAGCTTCGATCTGTCTGCCATCCTGTACGTATCCATTAATCCGGATCTCTCCCCCTTGGGGAGTCACTAGTCCGGTCAATCCTTCGAGAAAGGTGGTTTTACCGCAGCCATTGGCTCCTACTAATGAGGTTATCTTCCCAGAGAGAAGTTCAAAATGAGGGATGGCAAGGGTAAAGCTTCGGCTACGGCGAATTACGAGCGAGGAAACCGTTAGAAGGGGGCTTGGATTACGAGACAGATGTGACATGAGCAGTTCGCTTGAATAAGGTAAGTAGTGACCTGCCGTCGCCATAGAACGGTAGTAGACTGGCAAGATGTAGTAGGGCGATGGCTTGACCTGCGAAAAGCACACCGGGAAGGGCACTAGCGCGAGAAACTAACATACTTGTAAGTATACTAACGCCGGCACCTGCCAATGGACCAACTAGTCCTGTGACCGCCTCAACCCACATGTCTAGCGGTGGATGTAATATAGCCAGTCGCATACCTCTTCGCAGTACACAGATGGCAGGGTGGTAGCGGCGAAGGATGATGACGTGAGCGTATTCATGTGCGACCAAGCCCATAAACAGTACCGGTAGGCTCGGTAGAAGCCAGGGTATGGCAGCTGTTGGAAGAACCAGGCTGAGTAGTAGGGCCATAGCCGGGGTGACCAGCCATAGAAGCAGCATTGCCTGGAAGACTGAAGAACTGATTCCTTTAATAGTTGCTGACCGTCGGACAGCAACCTGAAGAGGCGGGGCGCCGAGGTACAGGAGACTGGCCTTTCGCATAAACATTTCTCCCTGCTGAGTCAAACTTCTCCGTATGCTTATACCTCCGATTGTTCCCAGAAACAAAAGGATCTGCCGGGATTCCTTTTCGGAAATATTATAACTATCCAGATCAGTGAGCCATTCAGAGACAGAGCTAATTCTTTCGAGCGAGACCAAGGCCTTTCCTGCCCGGACATGCAGCTTGTGCCGTGCGAGCGTGGCATCGTCCACTAGTTCTCCCTTCTCCACCCGGAGGCCGGGGGAGAGGGAGATGCTGTCGCCAGCGGTAAGCAAGCCGCCACTCCAGCGATAGGGGTCTATCAGCGTCGACATAGGAAGGTAGCCTTGCCATGTACCCAATCAATACTTACTGACTCGGCTCCACGCCACCCACAGATGGCAATCGCAGCTAAGGCAACACTTCCCAAGACTAGTACATACGCCAGGGCGGCAACGATTATCACGGCTACTTCTTTTATCTGATACTGCGCCATTTGGTCGGTAGCGATCATCGTCTCCTGCATGGTGCTCCTTTCAGTTAACGGGCGGGTAAGAGCATGCCAAGCCATGGCTTGGTCCTTCCGATCGGTGGCGAGGCCTAGGCGCCTGGAATCACCCTACCCTTTGCTGATAGGAGCTGGCTAGCTAGTTCGATTTTGTAGAAATCAAACTAGCTGAACTTTCATATTGGAAAGGGCCCAACCGACCATATTCGCATAGTACGTCATCAAGATTAACTTTTTATTAAACGTGAAAACCGCCTCGACACAGTATCATATTCTGTTAGGCGTTTAGTGCCTTCAGGCAGGCCTCAATGCCTTCCCTTTGGTTCTTCCAGTCCGAGCCCCAGCGTACCGCCGCCTCGATTTCTACATAGGCAATGCCCTGCTCGTCACACCATTCCTTGGCGGTGCCGGTTTGGCCAAGCTGGTTCCATTCCTCTAACGTGCCGAGGGTATACCCGCTGGCCTTGCTAAATATGTCAGCCAGCTTCTGGGCCTTGCTGTTGTCATTCCCCATGACGTCGCGCCCGGCGCTATGGAAACCGAAGTAATAGTCGATGTGCTGCTGGGTAATAAACAGAGTAAGGGCCTTGATCTCGGGCTCTGACCTGCCCCGCTCACCGCAGTACACAGCTGTCTTCTCCTGGTAATCCTTACCGTGGGTCCAGGCTGAGGTCTTTTGGAAGCTGCGGGTGGGGAAGTTGCGGTTCAAATCGACGCCGTGGGCGTTTAGTCGGCCTCTGCGGCCGAAGTTATGGAAATCAGGGTGTCGAAGTGCCACTGCCTGCCCGTCAGGGTTAAGACAGGGGACTACAAAAAACGTACACTTTTTGTACTCGTCGCGGTGATCACCAAGCCAGGTGATAAGATGGCGGGCAAGCTTGGTAGTGCCGACTTCATTGCCATGGATGGCTGCAACGAGTAGTATCTTTCGGGGACCGTTGCCGATCCGAAAATAGGGGATTTCACGGTTTTCCAGGGACATGCCAAGCAGCCCAGTACTGGCAGGTAAGAGCGGCACCCGTTCAAAAAGGGTGTCTCGGACTCCTGTGATGCCCCGTCGGATTCTGCCCAGGATCTTTCTCATGGAAGTGAGCTACGGTATGTCCTTACCATACGGGTAGGAGGCAAAAGTTTCAACGAGTGAGCATATAAAACGACATGCCCTCAGCCGGCGTGGCAAAGGGCATTGGTGATGGGGGCTCGTTGCGGCATCGTGCGGCGCAGTCGGGCCTGTACTCGAGGATGAGCGCGTATGCTTTCTCAAAGTTACTCGGACTGTTTCGAACCGTTATCCAGAAGAATTGCACGATTGAGTCGTTGGTAAACGCGGCGATCTTAACGTGCTGATTAAACCTGCTCAAAAACATGGCAACCTCCTTGTTGTCGAGGCGGTCATATATAAAATCTGCCTACATGTCAATCGTAGTCCTACCAGCCCCAATGTGGGTGTGATGAAAAATGAAAAACCACAGGTGCATGCTGCTGCCTGTGGCTTCCCAATGGTTCGATATTTTGCCGTTAGGCTCCGTCTGCATAATTGCCGAACGGCGGGCGACCCAGCAAGCCCTCCGGTGCCGCTACTGGCGCCCTGTCAGTGTAAAGCTGAAGGGGGCTCCTTTTCAGTGAGGGCTGCTGTTCTGCCGGGGGTTGCGCCCCCTCCGGGTGGAGTTCCTGAAAGCTCGGCTTCCCCATCTTCTCCAGGCGAGCAGCCAGTTCCGTCGTCGTCACCAGGACGCCGCTCTCGGCCAGTATGGCAGTGGCTGACATTACTTGGTCGCGCATCCCGATGAGCGCGATCTCCTGCTCTCCCAGGGCTGCGAACTCGGCTAGGCCGAGTCGCTGCTCGAGGTTCACGGGGATCCGGCGGGCCTCGGCTTCAGCCAGCATTGCCAACACGACGTTGGCATACCAGGTGAGGTCCCGACCCATCTGGGCGATGTACCCAAGGACCTCTTCCGTTGTCATGGGAGCCTGCGCTCCGCGGTTGTTTTCAGTAGTCATCTCTCATCTCCTCAAAGTGGCTATACGCGGCCTGCGCGCCCATCATTGCTGACGGGTAAATGCTGTACTATCTCAGCTCATCCGGTATGGACGGGCTTATCTAGGTACTTTGGTTAAGTAGCCAGATAAGCGCGGCCAGCTGGTGATGGGAAATAATACCACAAAAATAGTGCTATGTCAATCCTATTATAAGAAACCCGAATTCAATACCTAATGCACCACCTGTCTGCTACAACTGGTGCATATGAAACACCTAACATCCTACGAGAGAGAACAGATCGCCTACTGGAAGAGCCAAGGCCTTGGTGTGCGGGACATCGCGGGAAAGGTGAGCCGTGACCACTCGGTGGTGAGCCGGGAACTGAGGAGAAACAAAGGTCAGCTCTTTCCCTACGAGGCGGCAAACGCCCAGTACTACGCTGAGCGCAGAAGGAGGATCGCCAACCGCCCGAAGCTTTCCAAGCACCGGGAACTTAAGGAGTGGGTACATGACCAGCTCATGCAAAAGTGGAGTCCGGAACAAATTGCGGGCCGGCTCAAAGAACACCCTCCCGTCCACCTTGCGGGACTCACCATTAGCCACGAGGCCATCTACCAGTGGATCTACGCCGAGTCTCCCCGGGGCGCTCCCTGGCTCTACCACCACTTGCGCAGAAAGCACGTTGAGCGGCGGCCAAAGTTCGGTAGGAAGAAGAGAAACCAGGTTAAGATACCGGAGCTGGTGCCCATTTCGGAGCGTGGGGAACTAGAGGGGTTCGGCCACTTCGAGGCCGACTCTGTAGTCGGCAAGAACCACAAGCCAGGCCTTTCCGTCCACTACGAGAAAGCCACTCAGTGGACAAAGCTGCACAAGTTAGAGAGCATGAAGGCTGAGGAGACCCTGGCTGCGCTGGAGGGCACCCTCGCCGACCTGCCCCTGGGGTTCGCGGCCTCGGTCACGTTCGACCGGGGCGGCGAGACCGCCCTCCACTACCGCCTGAGGGAGTCCTACGGCGTCGCCACCTACCACTGCGACCCGTACAGCCCCCACCAGAAGGGAGGGGTAGAGAACGTGAACGGCCTGGTCCGCCAGTTCTTTCCCAAGGGCACCGACTTCCGGTATGTTAGTCCCGAGACGGTCGCCCTGGTAGAGGATCTCCTCAACAACCGGCCCAGGAAGAAACTGAACTACCAAACCCCTAACGAAGCCATGAGTGGTGCATTAGATTCTTGAATTCACCATATCCTGCCTATGCTGATTTCCAAGACTATAAGGCTGAAATAGTGGATACGGAAGAGGAGATACTCCGTAAGAGTTTCCAGTATTTAGACTGGGCAAATCAGTATCTTGAGCACGTCTCCAGTAATGAAGATGTAAGTAAGGTTATCCAATCTAGTCTTATGCACCTAAAGATAGTAACTCTCTACTTTATTGGGCCGGGACTTTCTGCAGCAGTCATCCCTTTAACTCACATTGAAATTCCTGGATTATTTTCTGTAACAGAGAGTCCCTATGGGGTGCGAGACATTCGTACAAGCTCTAATAACTCGAAGTTGCGTCATGTTAAGGGTAAGACCCAACCATACTGCATACTAAGGATGGTTGCCGAACAATACCAGAGAAATACTTGGAAAGGGGAGCGTCCAGACAGGATAGAGCTTGCCTATGAGGATATTATTGCCCGATTGAAGGATGCCGAATACTGTTCTTTCCCCATTAAGAAGGACATTGCCAAACTGCCGTATGACCATCTAACCGACTTATTGTACGAGGTAAAAAGGATAATCTCATTTACTGAAACCCAGGCAAAAGTAACCCAAGCGAATAAAAAAGTCCGTCTTGTATTCCTGATCCCCAAAAGCGGAGCAGGGAAGTAGAGTAGTTCCGCCACTTCCGCCACTGAAATGGATAGCCTTTTATAGGTTATTTTTTGAATTCTTGACAAAGTGTAATCCCGCTATAGAGGTGGAGTTAGTCGTAAGGACTCTACTAGCCGGAGTGACAGGAAGACTATAAGCAGACCTGTCTAGGGAGCTGGCCGACCGGAATCAACTATACGGATACCTATCACGAACCGAATAATCTTCTTCTTTTCAGGATTTCTTCTTCTACCGCACCGTACTCGCTACCGCTCATACGTTGCTGGGACTGGATAACCTAGGATGGGATTCGGGACGGAGGGGAAACGGCTAGGAGTGAAGGGAGGGCCTCCATCTTACCCAAAGCGAAGCCCTATGCGTCGACAAGTCAACAAACAGACTAAACAACTTAGGGTTTCGGTAGAGCTCCATAAAAAGTTGCGGCTTGAGGCTGCAAAAAAGTGTGTTCCTATGGGTGAAATTCTTGTGGAAGTGCTTGAGGGCACATACCTCGATAGTCGTAACTTAAAGGCGAAGAAATGAAGGTTAAAACTACGTCATCTAATCTTGACCCTCAACGGATTGTAAAAGATGCCGGTCAAGTTTTAGATGAAATGGTATCAGGTCTCTTGGATGAACTTGAGATTCCGCAAAACGATAGAGAGAGATTCATATCTGATCTAAAACGAATGATTAATATTTCCTTTGATGAATATTTTGATCAGCTAGGTAGTTAATTATATGGTATACGCCTTCATCTACACTCGGGTAAGTAGCGAACGTCAGGTTACAGAGGGAAACGGCACTCAGAGCCAAGAACAGCGTTGTCGCTCATATGCCAAATTTCAAGGCTATCAGGTGAAGTTGGTTGTCCCTGATGATGGGGTTTCCGGTGCAATATTAAATCGGCCAGGAATGAGGAAGCTACTAGAAGAGCTACGAACATTCTCAGGTGAAAAGGTGGTTATTATTGATGATATCTCCCGTTTAGCAAGGGATATTAAAACCCATATTGAACTTCGTGCGGCAATTGCTACTTGTGGGGCAACTTTGGAATCTCCTAATATGAAGTTTGAAGAAACGGCGGTAGGTGAATATATAGAAATGATAATGGCTGCAACCGCTCAATTTCAGAGAAAAGGAAATAGGGAGCAGGTAATTAATCGCCAACGTGCCCGCCTTGAAATGGGGTATTGGACGTTCCATGCTCCCCTTGGGCTACATTATGAAAAGCATCCTCTTCATAAAAAGCTTATCACACCAGATCAGACAGCTTACAAATTAGCCGAAGGCCTTGAGCGGTATGCTATTGGGTCAATATCCACAAAAAGGGCACTTGCTACACACCTGATTAAAAATGGCTTCTTTGTAGATGCTCCGTTGGATATTATAGAAAAAAAGCTAACGAGAGTCTTTGATAACTTAAGCCTTTATGCGGGTTATATTGAGTATCCTGCGTGGAACATTGAGAAAGTAAAGGGTCGTCATACGGCCATAATAGGTGATGACATATATAACCTATTATTGGGAAGAGAGGGTAATCTTCCTGAGCGGCTAGGGAATAGGACACAACCTAACTCAGAGTTTATTCTTCGTAACTTTGTACGGTGTCCGCATTGTATGTATGGCTTTACTGCATCTTATGCCAAACCAGGGAAAAAGTTTCCACGGTATTATTGTCGTAATCAAAAATGTGCCTACTACGGTCGGACTGTACGGAGAGATATTCTGACTGATAAGTTTGAGGAGCTTCTTAAGTCCCTAGAGGCAAAAGATGGGCTAATACAGCTTCTAGAGAGACTTAGTAAGGAGGAGTGGACTAAAAAACTAGAGAGCTGGGAAAGAACCGGTAAATTATCTGAGCAAAGAGTGGAGGAATATTCTAGGGAATTGGCGAGAGCTACTAAGCGCTTGTTAAAAACTACGAATGAGCATGTTGCAGAAGAGATTGAGATAGAAATTGATAAGCTGCGGGCACAACAGAAAGGTCTTGAAATAGACGTGAGTAAATACCGTCAGTCTCCTCCTAACTTCGAAGAGGCTTTGGGGCGTGTTAGCACTCTTCTTAAGAGCCCTTACTCCTATTGGAAATCAGGTTCAGATGAACAAAAAAGAACGGTTCACAATATAGTGTTTACCGTTCCCCCTTCCTATGACATAACTAAAGGAGTTTACACCGTTAGTTATGCGCTTCCATACCAGGTTTTAAATACTCTGAAAGAAGATAGATCTCGGGTGGTGGACCAGAGCCTAAAAACTTGGAACACCTTTTTCAAGTATGTGGAGGAGTGGGAGCCGAAGCTGGAAGAGATTTACGGCAATTTAGACTACTCAAATGGCTTTTAATTCAATTAGATACCATCCTGGCTTTCCTGGTACTGTCCGAATACTTTTTCGTATACAAGCGAAGCGGTATCCAGTCGGCCTTGAGCAGCATATTTGTCGTCGGTGCCAGCGTTTTCAAGCTCAGTCCTGAAGTTCTCTTTAAAGTTTTCGAGAGCATCGGCCAAAAGGCTGATCTCTTGGTGGGAGAGTGCTTCGTCATCACCTAGCTTCAGCCCGATTTCACCGATAGTGCTAAGTTTTCTTGCTACGCTAGCTTTTTCGCTGGAAGTATCTACGCCATCTTCACGCTGCTGTCTAAAGTATTCCCTTTCTTTCGTCATTAGCTCCTTTTGCATTCGGTCCAGCGCAGCATACATAGTCGTTTTTTCCTTCTCAGAATATAAACCCTGAACTTCCGGTGCCTTAACTGCCTCGTTGGCTGTCACTTTAATATCTTCTGGTTGATATCCTTCTATACTCATAAAGATCTTTTAGATTGAATTATGCTGTTATATTACCATAAAAGTATTTATAAGATCCTAGATACCAAAAAACAGCCTGTTAGGCTGCTCTGGGTTCCAAGTGTCAGTTTGGTGTCGCCGGATTAAACCTGGAAAAATCGTGGTGGACCAGAGCCGAAAAACTTGGAACACATTCTTTGAGTACGTAACAGATTGGGAGCCGAAATTAAGGCAGGTTTACGACTATGAACCTAAAGCAAGGACCGATCCACCAGGATGAGTTGTGTTGTTTAATGGATCAACGTACCTGAAAAATTCACAATAAAAATTGCCCCGACAGGCTGCTATGCAGTGATCTGACGGGGCGGTGGGTGCGATTTGGGCTTAGTACTTTGGCTCGTACTCGCCGACCGACGCTACAGTCTGCTCGAATAGTACGACCTTCTTCCTGAGTACCATGCGGGCGACCCTGGCCCAGCCCTCTGCGTCGCTGACGCTAAGATGGGGATTGCTTTCATCCATGCAGACGAAGCCTTGCTTCAGGTCCGGGACCTTCAGGCCGACGAGATCGAGGAACTCGGTGAGCGAGACCGCGTTCTGCGGATGCATCTCCGGGCTACGCAGGCTGACCAGGATCTGGTCTGGCCGCATCCTGTCCCTCATCGAGACATAGACTGTTTCCGCTGCCTTGGCTTCTTCGGTTGTAAAGTGCTTCATATCCTTCCTCCTTGGAATGAGATTCAGCGCGAATATAACCCGAATTCGTCCAATTGTCAAGGAGTATACGAAAAAAGCCTAGCAGAAAGTGTAGATTACACGTAATAGTTAGACTGTTTTCTACTCTGTAAAAAGTGGTGGAGGTGGGAGAATCGCACGTGGCTCTCTTGCCGCTCGGGTTGGGAACCCTCGCTGGCTCGCTCCCAGGAAACCCACGGTTTCCTTGACGCCGCTGGTGCGGCTACCTTCCTCCACGGAAAAACTCCCGTTTTCCCGACCCCTTTCCCCGTGTGACTCTCTTTCCTGAAAACTTTACCAACATAAAAACAGCTCTGAGAGCTGTGTTTATGTTGGTGGACCAGAGCTTAAAAACTTGGAACACTTTTCTTGAGTGCGTATGGGATTGGGAGCCGATGCTGAGGGAGATCTATGGGGATTTGAATCAAGAGGGCTGACTTGAATGCACTAAATGGTGTAAAGTTCGTACATTCACAATACGGTGAATTTGCACGTATCACCCTGTGAAGACGTGCCAAGCTTTTGGTGTTATTCTATACACATGCAAGAGTTTCCCTATCTCAATACCAAAATTCCAGTTCAACACTCAGCCAAGGAGCTGAGTACTTTCGTCGAAGGGTTTCCTGGCTTTAAATTCTGCATTTATCTCGCCCACAAGGACGAAGAGGGATGGGAGCGCTCGACCAGCAGGGCTTACATGAACCGCCTATTCCCCCGTTTCCTCTATGTTCCAGTAGACATCCTCAAGGAAGATGTTGATGAGCTACGAGCCGTCTATTCTCTTGTAACTGTAAGTCCGGAGATTGTTGCCATAAACCAGACCCAGCCGCACAAGAGCAATGCGGTTATGCAAGAGTTCCTAGAGGAAGGAGATATCCCGGCAAACGTCGACGCCATAGTAAAGGATGAGGGAGGAATGCTGGTAGCGTATGACCTTAACGGACCGTCGTTCATCCGATGGTTCAAGGACGAGGCGGGCGGGTTCGAGTCGGCAACTGTGCTGCTCGTAGGGGTAGGCGGTGTCGGCGAGCCTATCGCGCGGGCCTTGGCCTACGAGCACACTGCATGCGTCTACCTTATCGACCCTGTTAGTAAGGTTGAGCTCCAGGCAGAGCTTTCCGAGCTTATGGACGTGGAATACTACACCCTGCAGCACGACCTGGATCTGCCGGAGACAGTTGAGCGCCTTGTGCTCATCAACTGCGCCGGCAAGGAGGGCGTAGAGGGCCAGTCAAAGGTTGAGGAATGGCTTACCAGATATAAGGAAAAGGGGTTCATTTTTGTTGATCTCAGGCCTCACTTGGATATTGATATTGTAAAGAAGGCGGAGTCACTAGGGTGGAAGGCTTTTACGGGTCACGGAATGAATGCCTACAACGATCATGTGCTGGTATCTAAGATTGCGGAGCTGATCGGGGGGACATCGCCAAAATTCGAAGAGTTCAGAAAAGCAGTGGCAGGGGTCTCTTAGGATTCGGTGGGAGAATCGCGCGTCGCTCGCTTCCGTTCGGCATAATGCCTCACTGCTCGCTCCCAGGAAACCCTCCCCGGTTTCCGACCCTTCCGACTGTGCAACTCTCTTTCCTACAAACCCAACCAACATAAAAACAGCTCTGAGAGCTGTGTTTATGTTGGTGGAGGTGGCGAGAGTCGCACTCGCGTCCAAAGTGGTTGCGGCAGCGGTTCTACATGCTTAGTCCCGTTCAATTTAACCTCCCCTGAGCGCGGGACGACTCTGGGATCGGCTTCTACCGTAAGCTTATCAGCGACGACGGTAGCTGTCGCTGGGGCATCCTCACTATATGTCGCTAAGCCTCTCCGGTCAGGAGGCAGAAAGGTAAGCGGCGATCGTTATTAGGCGAAAGCTGGTGCGAAAGTCGCAGGAGTCAGCAAGCTGGCTACAGCGGACTTAACGCGAGCAAATGCAGTTGCACTTGTGGTGTGTGTACATAGTTTAACGAGGGCAAATACACATCCTCGGCATGCTGGTACTGCGACAGGACCACCCTGTCGAATAAATACACCCCCATGTTGTTAAGCTCCAAGTGCCTGCTGATCATAGCACGAACATGCCCTTTTGTCAATTGACCAACAGGTTGGGAGATGGTACTACTAGGGCGTATCGATTCCGTATTGAAAGGGGCGTGGATATGGGCGCACATAGTGCGACGCTGTCGATTGATGGGGCAATTGCAGCTGCCTACTTGGCCTTGTGGCTGATGGTATGGCTGATCTGCCTGTTCGAGGCATTCTGGCTTTTTCGTTACTGTCTTGCCAGGAAAAACGGATGTATGGAAAGCCGCGAGTACCGGCTGTACTCCAACCAGGTACTGATGTCCTGGCTGATGACGTTCGGGTCGGCGGCAGCGGTAACCCTGCTCTTTTGGGTGGTGGCTCCGGTAAGGAACGTTGCCATACTGTCCGCGCAGTCACTGTGGTACCAGGTGGCGGTAATGACTGTGCAGGTACTGATCCTGGCACATGTCGGCAACGATCCGCCCATGATCAGACAATACGGAGGTGAACCTTGATAGCCTTGCTCGGAACTATGTATGTGTGCGTCATTACGCATTGGGAGATTTCCGTGTCGGTGCTGGTCTGTCTTGGGACGGCGTATGTCGTTAAGGATGTTCCCCGGCAGTATCGTCGCTAGGCCGAGAGTGATTTGGGGTATACCACGAGGAGGGTGAACATGATTCCGATCTGCTTTGAGTTGAGGCTGTATGAAGACGATGATGGCTATTATGCCTACAGAAGGAGAAAGCTGAAGAAGCGACGACCTTCTACTGGAGGTGGATGGCATGGATAGTCTGGGTATGCTGGCGACAGCGGTGCTTGTCGGCCTCGTCGCAACGGCTATGGAAGCGGCAGTACTGTGCCTGCTGCAGTTTGTTCAGTGGCGGCTGGAGGAGCGCTTTTCCTGGGGAATGGACAGTGAGGAACGTTTCAATAGTTTTCTTCGCGACCTGGTCCTGATGAAGCTTTCTGCTTCAGTCCTGCTCATGGTAGCATTCGTGGCTTTTCCGGAACCGTTGTCATGGTTCGGGGTAGCGCTTGGCTGCAACGCCGTGTTCAAATGGCTGCTCATCATCAAGAGACGTGAGTCGCAGCTTGGCTGGGCAGTGTATGGGAAACTCTTTAAGGGAGGAGGATACGCCTGCGCGTAAGTCAGGATAGGAATGGTTGTCGTTTAGAGTCGCCGGTCCCCTGTGGGCCGGCGCTTCTTTTTACTCTGTAAACCTTGACTTTTACCCATGTAAATTATACTTTACATCTGATATGTCCGAACCACGCCACGTTATTCACATCCGTATCCGCGACCTGCGCCGCGAGCGGGCCCTGACCCAGGAGGAGCTGGCCGAGGCCCTGGGCCTTTCCCGCCAGTCCATCAACGCCATGGAGGCCGGCCGTTGCTTGCCTTCCTTGCCGGTCGCCCTGCAGATCGCCTCGTACTTCTCGGTGCCCCTCGGCACTATCTTCGGAGTGGACGAACGCAGCGCCATGACCTCTGCCCTGATTCCCTGGACGCCACTGCGCGACCTACGTGAGTCATTGGCCGGACTTGAGGACGAACGACTGCGCTGGCTGCCGGCACCCACCCCCATCCTTCCCACCGCCAACCTGCGCCAGGACGAGCACAGCATCCAGATAGAGCTTTGCCTGCCCGGCTACCGCAAAGAGGATCTGGCCATCGAGGTGGGCGAGGACTTCGTGACTGTGGCCGGACAGCCCAGCTTCACTGAGATCGACTCATATATGCGCCAGGAGTTCATGCTGCAGGAGTTCCAGCGCACCATCTCATTGCCTTCCTCTGTGTACTCTGACCGGGCCGAGGCTAAGATGGAGGATGGTATCCTGCGCATTACCGTGCCGCGTCGGGAAGAGCGTTCCCGCAGCTCCCGCATTACTATTAGCTAGAATATGAAGAAGACTTCGCCTGTCATGGATCGGCTGAAGTCTCTCTGGCCTTGGGGCATTATTATCATCTCGATAGGCGTCGGCCTGGGCCTCAGCGGCTACCAGCTTGTTCAGCATGTAAGGGCCTTGGCTAGCGCCAGTGAGCTTTCCCGCTACCAAAAGTTCCCGGCCCTCAAGTCCACCGACCGTATAACCATAGTCTCACCCCATCTGGACGATGAGACCCTGGGATTGGGAGGCTTCGTGGCCCAGGCCCGGCAGCAGGGGATACCGGTTTCCGTGATATTTATGACTAATGGCGACGACTTTTCCTTCGGAGCCGACCTGGAGCTGGGCACCGGCTATCCTACTCCCCAGAAGCTGCTGGCCTACGGGGCCAAACGTCAGGATGAGGCGCTGGCCGCCACCGCCAAGCTGGGCATTGATCCCAAGGACGTCTATTTCCTTGGGCTTCCCGACCGGGGGCTTAAGGTACTATTGGACAAGAAGGATGGTACAAGTCTTGTTACCTCCAGTGGTACCCTTGAAAATCACTCTCCGTACGCCCGTTCGTATGTCCCAAATCTACCGTATAGTCGCAATGCCTTGGAAGCTGCCCTGGCCAAGGCAGTAAACGCGACCAGTCCCACCGAGGTCTTTACTACGCTTCCGGACGACGTGCATACCGACCATGCATCCACTGCCCAGTTTGTCATGCAGATCTCCTCGAAGTTGTCGTCGGCACCGAAGCTCTACTTCTTCCTCATTCATTATCCTAAGTTCCCTAATCCCAAGGGTAGCGACAGCAGCTACCCCTTGCTGCCTCCAGACAAGCTGAAGGACCGGCAGTGGCAGGTGATCAGTCTGTCGGCTGAAGATGTTGATCTTAAAACCAGCGCGCTGGAGCTGTATGCTAGCCAGCTGATGGTGCCGTTCTCGGGCAAGGGGCTGCGGGCGTTCGTACGGCAGAACGAACTGGTGCTGCCCAAATAACACCTTTCAGCCGCCCATGTGAATGGGCGGCTGGGTCAAAACGTGCTGCCCCGCTTATGGAGTCGCACTTGGAGTCGTGTTTGCAGACGGAATGTGGGTCTGGGGGTTATGCCGTTTCGCCTCTATTTGTTCAGACGTAGGCAGTAGCAGGTCGGTGATGACACCGAGCTTGGAAAGCGTCCAGATCACATACCATGAGAGGTCGGGCTGCCACCAGTAGACACTGTGTCTGACCGAATAGGCCATGGAGTGGTGGATGCGGTGCCCGCCTTCTCCAGCGGCTACGAGCATAACCCAGAAGTTATCCGTGCTCTGGTCTCCTTTGCTGCTGGTAAACTCACGCCTACCAAACAGGTGGCAGATTGAGTTGACGGCAAAGGTCGACTGATGGGTCAGGCCTAATGCCATCAAAGAAAGGAGAATGCCAACTGGTCCAAATAACAGGTAGGCAAAAACAAATCGTAGCAGTAGCCACCAGAAGTAGGTACGGTCCATGAAGAGCACAAGCCGGTCCTTGTCGAGGTCCCTTTTGTACTGCTGGATGACGCTTGGATAATTAATCCTGAACATCCAGCCGACGTGCGCGTGCCAGAACCCTTTCCAGAAATTGTCCCATCCATGGTGGGGACTGTGCGGGTCACCCTCAATGTCGCTGAAGGCGTGGTGTTTCCGGTGTGAAGCCACCCAGGAGATAGCCGGTCCCTCAGCTGACGTATTTGCCAATGCCAGGATAAGGAACTTGAATATCAGGCCGGGAATACCCTTTGGCTTGAAGCCGCTATGGGTAAGAAAGCGATGCAGGCCGATCGTCACGCCCAGACAGCCAAGCTGCCAGGTAACAATGAGAAAAGCTAGCTCTGCGAGGGCAATGCCGTTCACGCAGAAATAAACGGTTCCAAGAAGCAATGCGGCAAAGGGGGCGAATACCACCACTGCAGCCAGCACCTTGAAGTTTCTGCTTAGAAAACGACGGATGGATAGACTCTTCTGAATGTTCTTCCATCGTTTTTGTATTTTCAGAGTCCAGTTTTGAGATTTCATGTATTCCTCCGACTGGCAAGCTTAGGGAGCTTGTTCCAGTTCAGAAAAAGTATAGCACAAATCTTATGCTTGGCATGGTGCAGCGGCTTCCTGAGCTGCTATAGTGAATACGCACTAGTAAGTAACGATTCCCATGGACTCAGCCGCTATCCAGAAACGCCTCGACCTGCTCGAGAAGTCAGAAGCCGAATTCAAGACCAAGAAGGATATGTTGAACGACAGCCTGAAGAGTGACGAGGAGCTTATCACCCTTGAGGACAAGATGAAGGACGCCCGCCAGCGCTATACCGCCCAGAAGCAGGCCTTGCTCAATGAGCCTGAGAATCGCAAGCTGATGGACGACCTGAAGGACCTGACCCAGGAGATCAAGGACACCAAAAAGCTGCTGGGCGACGAGCTCATCGCCTATTTCATGAAGAACCAGACCTTGGAGTATGTAACGCCCTCCGGTGAGAAGAAGCGCTTCTCGGTATCTGCCAAGTTTGTCCGCGGGAAGGAAGACGGGGAGTAATCCGTTGCCGGGGAGAGGATAATCTGGTAAGGTAGGATGGACTCAAGCGATCTTCCCGTGTAGTTTTATAAAAGTCGGGGCAATATCCGACTGTAAAGTCTGTCTTCGACAGATTTTGACAGCCGTTGTTGCCCCGATTGAAAATCAGGGCAATTAGCTCAGGTGGTTAGAGCGCCACATTGACATTGTGGAGGTCACTGGTTCGAGTCCAGTATTGCCCACCAAGAGAAAAGACAGGTCTTCGGACCTGTCTTTTCTCTTGTGTCCGCAGTAGCGGACTCGAAACCATTGGTTCGCTCGCGCTCCTGCGCTCGGGCAGGAAGCGTTGCAATCGTTCGCCTAGCGAACAGAAGCAAGTCCAGTTTTTCACTGCTATCAAAGCAGCGAATTAACGCCTGTCAAAATCAGTGAAACTGACTTGACTGGCGGATATTGCCCACCAAACTGGACATACATCAGGTTAAACCCTGCAAAAGAGAGCCCTTTCCGGGCTCATTTTTTGTGCTTGTTCAACCTTCCTCGGGTTCAAGTGCTCGATATTGCATAAGGGGGTCTTTGGTATTACCCTGTACATAATTTGAACGCATAATATTTATCGAACACCAGAATAATACTTGACAAATATATCGCAAGATGTACACTTAACATGTACACATTAAATACTTCTCTATGGCAAAGCTCTTGTCCCTTGTCGAGGCGCGGAACAACCTGAGCAGTCTTGTCGATGACGTTTCGGAGAACAATACCCGCGTAGTCATCCAGAAGCGGGGCAGGGACAAGGTCGTGATGATCAGCGCGGACGACTACCTGCGCTCCATTACCCCTGTCGACCCACTTTTTGCAGAGTCGCGCAGACAGGCAGCCCTAAGCGGTTCGAATGACCTCGGGGGGTCTGAGATTGAGGCAGAGATACGAGCTGCCCGGAGAGAGCTCAGCCGGTCAGGAAAGAGCAATGGCTGATATTGTCCTCGACACGAATGTCCTGGTTTCAGCCTTTCTTTCTTCCCATATCTCGCCGCCGTCCCTTTGTTTGGATATGGTGTTTTCAGGCTCCCACAGGCTTGTCGTTTCTGACAGGATTATTGCAGAATACCGGGAGGTCCTTAAGCGACCCAAGTTCTCAATAGATCCTAAGATCCTCAAATCATTCTTTGCACGCCTGCCGGACCACAGCACGTACGTGAGTCCTGAGAAGTACTTCACGCTTTGCCAGGACCCGGATGACAATATCTTCCTGGACGCAGCCTTTGCTGGGAAGGCCGCTTACTTGGTGACGGGCAACCTTCGGCACTTTCCCCAGGTTACGAGCTTCACCCACATTGTCTCTGCCAAGAAGTTCATAGATTTTCAGGCGATGACGTAAGTGTAGTGTCCTTGTCCATGAGATGCCCACCAGTACAGTGGCCTGCTTATGAGGTTGGCCTAAGGAACTAACTTTCCGTTCTGGTACGTGAACGTAAACGTTTTTGCCTTCGAAGGATGGTGATAGTCACCGTCGGCCCCGGTCACCTTTGCCTTAACTACGACTTTCCCTTTTTCAAGGCTGACACTATCTACAGTGGCATGGTCGTCCAGTGCGACATCTGCTAGCTGCGAATTGCCGTGCCCCTGGTTCTCCTGGGTAAGGAACACAATGGGAAGGCTGAGGTTGGCGCCGTATCCCCGATATATGACTACTGCGGTCGCGCAGGTGTTGTCGCTCAGCGTGCCATCTGTAGTTGAGATGTACGAGTAGTAGGGCGTTGCTGTGCTGTCCAGGGGAGTAGTGACTGAGGCTGATCCGTTTGCCAGGCTGAAGTGAATCCCCGTCGCATTATCTGCTGCCTTGTAATAATCAGCTGTGTCTGTGTAGTCGCCCTGCTTGAAGTCAAAGGTATGGCTGCAGGCTGTTGCTACTGGTGAAGTAGATGGAGTCGGCGTGGACAGAGTGGCGATCTGTGTCTTTAAGCTGTCCACCTGCGCCTGCAGGGTGCTCTGGGAATCGGTACTCCGCTTATTCTGGATGGCATAGGTGACGCCCCCAGCAAGGACAGCGGCAATGACTGCGGCAATTATAGTAGGTACTGCAGGGTTGTTTTTTCTCTCAAGGCCCAACTCACGTTGCGACTGACGTTCATGCTCTTCCATAGGATGGGTTAGGTGTTTCGGACCATGTATTACTAGTATATGTCTGGGAACGCCTAGGGACAAGAAGCCTGGCTCTCGGATGGGGTCTTGTTATTACTTCCCTTTCTTAGGCGTCAGGGTTTTGAAGCTGTCTAGTATAGTCCGTTGCCCCTTGGTGATGGAGGAGAGGCTTGAGGCTTCCAGGAAATTTACGAAATACAGCTGACTGGCGCCGGGCAGTACGATCTCCACGGTTTGATGTGAGGTGCCTGAAGACTGGGTCAGATAGGCCTTCTGCCCAGCCAGGCTGGTAGTGGAGATGGTGCCGTTGCTGGAAAGGGCCTCCGCCCAGGCCTGTGCCTGATCGGCGTGGGTACCTGACTCCAGGTAGGGCTTTACGTCCACCACTACTCCTGACAGGACGGTACCCAAAATGGTCACATGGTAGGCCTGGTTGTCACCGTAGGAGGTGGTGGCAGTGTTTGAGGTGCTGCCTGAGGATGGGTCGCTGAAAGTAGTCTGGGTCCCGTTGGCCTGTACCGTCCAGCCCTTGGGATAGTCGAACTGGTAGTTGTGGCCGGTATCGGTGTAGCTAGCGGTGGCGATAGGGAGGTGCGCCTTCTGGAAGAGGGTATTCAAACGACCGGTCCTCCAGGTGAGATAGCCGACTCCCGCAATGGGGAGAATAAGAAGGAGGTAGAGTAGTGTCCGGGTGCGGCGTTTTCTCAGGCTCTTGGCCCGGAGTCGCTTGGCAAAGACATGATCAGAGCGCACGGCAATGAGACCTTGTTTGATGAGGGGCGGCTGCCAGCCCTTGGCGGCCAGGGTGGCGATGACCTGGGATTCGCTGTAGCCCTTCTCCAGTGAGGACTCGATGTAGGTGATGAGTGCCGTATTGACCACACAGAATCTTACGGGTATCCGTTCATGCCAGTATACCACGGCAGGATTAACCGGATCCAAAAAAAACAAGGCACCGCTTGCGCGGCACCCTGTTCAATATTTGACCGCCTCAATGATGACTTGGTCTCGATACTGCCCCGCTATGCTTCCCCGCAGGCCGCTCCGCGCCATGGCTTCCAGATGAGTGGATACTGGCAGGAACAGGCTCCAGTCATAGAGAAAATGGCGTATCCAGGCGTCACGGTCGGCAGCGTTCTGGCTCTCACCTATGGGTACCGCGAGCGCCAGTTCATGCAGTGCGTCCCTAACGGTTTCGCCGTCCTCTGGGAAGACATGGTCCATGTGCAGATACCTTCCATTTGGTATAAGGTGACGGGCGATATGGCCGTACCAATGATCAAGCTTATCCGGGAAATGATGGACGGTGAAGCGGGAGAGGGCGACGTCAAACAGATCTGGCTCGCTCCACTCTAGAAACTTCTGCTTGACCAGACGGAACTCATCAGGAATTCGCAATGACCGGTACTGAGCACCGTTTGCCGGATCGATGCCGACATACTCCATGACCGGGTATCTTCCCAAAAGGGTCACCATTGATGCCATGGCACCAGTGGCGCAACCAGGTTCAAATACCCGGCTATCCTCGCAATGTCCCTGAGCAAGCTTTCCAAAGTCCTCAATAAGCCGCAAATAGCCGGGGTGGGCACGGCGAATGGCCCGGAATATCTCTATGGTCTGCAGTGAGTCAAAATACTCTATAACGTGGTCTTCATGCGAAACCATCACGGCCGCACCTCCTTTGATCTCGCCTATCCGGGCGGTCAGCTGCACTGTATCAGAAACGGGGATATTTTCAAGGCTCTGGCGGCTCATTCTTGCTTGGCAAGCCATTTTGCCATACCGTAAAGATATGACTTCCTCTCAATAAACAATGTCAAAACCACTAGTAGTCTGGATAAACTGCTACGGTGCCTGGGATCCCGAGCACCGACCCAAGCTTGAAAATGACGGCTACGGAGAGTACCTGGACGGCGTGGTTGATCTGTTGCTGGCTCATAAGGACACCGTGTCGGCTGTGCATATCTCAGGGGGTATGTACGACTCCCAGGGTAAGACCGAGTGCGAGACTACTATTCCTGAATTAGAGAAGCGGTTGGCTGCCAAGGGTGTCTCCGGGTGGGCGTTCATGGCTGACGAGCGAAGCGTGACCAGTATCAGCATAGTCCGCACGTTTCTGCAGGCATGGAAGAATGAGTATCCGGGCCATGATGCCTTGCTTGTCATCGACGAGGTCCGTTATCCCACCAACGCCTACGCCCTTGAGTACCTGGCTGAAAAGATGGAGATGCAGATTCCTCCTAGCGACCAGGTTTTAGTATCCATACCAAGACCGGATACTCATCCTCACAGCACGCCTGAGTTCCAAGCCAAGAAGCTGGAAGAAATGAAAGAGAAGGGGGTAGAGGAAGTGGAGCGAGAGGGGATGGAGGCGCGCAAGGAGCACCTGACAAGAAAGTCCTAGATATCCAGTTCAACACTTACCGGACAGTGGTCGGATCCCATTACCGCGGGATGGATGTCGGCGGCTTTCACCTTGTCCTTGAGGGCGGCAGATACTAGTACGTAGTCGATACGCCAGCCGACGTTCCGCTCTCTAGCGCCTCCGAAGTTACTCCACCAGGTATAGTAGCCATTTCCTTCTTTGAACATGCGCAGGGTGTCTACGAAGCCAGCGTCCAGGAAGGCCTGGAAGCCTGAGCGCTCCTCTAGAGTGAAGCCCTTTTTGCCCTTGTTTGGCTTGGGGTTGGCCAGGTCGAGCTCGGTATGGGCTACATTCAGGTCGCCGCAGAAGACTACGGGTTTGCTCTTCTCGAGCCTGACACAGTGCTCCAGGAAGGCCGGGTCCCAGTGCTGGTGGCGCAAGGGGATGCGGCTGAGATCGTCCTTGGCATTGGGGGTGTAGACGGTGACTACGTAAAAGTCTTTGTACTCGGCGGTCAGCACCCGGCCCTCGGTATTGGGGTCGCCGTAGCCGTCGTCGGTCATGTCGTACTTCTTCTGGATGTCCACGGGTATGCCATTGGCTATGGAAAGCGGCTTCTCCTTGCTGTAGATGGCTGTGCCGGAGTAGCCTTTCTTCTGGGCAGAGTTCCAGTATTCGATGTAGTCAGGCAGGTCGATGATGGCCTCGCCGGGCTGGGCCTTGGTCTCCTGCAGGCAGAGTATGTCTGGCTGTTCCTGTCGGATAAAGGGAAGGAAGGCGTCCTTGCGCAGGACGGCCCGGATGCCGTTGACGTTCCATGAGTAGATCTTCATAGGAATGGTTAGAGGTTCAGAGTAAAGCGTAGCATGTCAGGCGGAAATTGTCTTGGGATACAAAACCGCCCCGGCATCACAGAGGATGCGAGGGCGGGTAATGCTACTTACGCCACCGACATGGGCGTATCTGCTCGATGGTCAGCTAGGTGGCTGACCAGGCGGACAATGATACGTATGGTCGGTTTTGTGTCTGGCTTGCCGTTGGCAATCGCGGCTGCAGCTAGTGCAAACGCTATAAATATCTTTATAATTCCCCCATTACTGTGATCTGCTTTTATACACTAATCAGGGTAAAAAGTCAATCCCCCTGAGCTCCTCTTGCATTCTCTGTTCGCCAGGTCTTTACTGGTGGTGTGTTGAGTATTTTATCAGCTAGTCCTCATATATGGACGCTATTTCAGTGAATCTAGTAGCTGCCTTGGCAGCTGGTGTGGTCAGTATGGTCATTGGTGCGATCTGGTATTCGCCAGCAGTATTTGGCAAGATCTGGATGCGTGAGATCGGTATGAAGGAGACAGATGCTATGGCTGGTTCTGGTATGGCCCAGGCCTATGGGATCACCTTTGTTGGGGCTCTGCTGATGGGCTACGTTACGGCTGTGGTGGTTCATTTTGCTGGTGCTAGTACGGCTATGGAAGGTCTTGAGGTCGGTCTGCTACTCTGGCTGGGCTTTGCAGTCACTATCCCTCTTAACGACGTAGTGTTCGGCAAGAAGACTACCACGCTCTATATGCTCAATGCGGCGTATTATTTGGTTGTTCTGGGAATAAATGGCATTCTTCTCGCCCTCTGGAAATAGGCTGAGTCTTTCTGGCTGGTAGTTTTCCTCGTCAGGACTTCTGTTACTTGCTCAACGTGCAGAAGAGTACGCCTCGCTCCGCTACTCAGACCTTCCTTGAAAACTACCTAGCTAAAACGAACTCAAGCAAATAGAAATGGTTTGCATTAGGTGAAAAAGCGGGCTCTTGAAGCCCGCTTTTTCGTACCCTATTTTACTTCAGGCCCAAAAGTGGACTAGGCACCTTTTCCCGGGCCGGCTGCTGTCATATAATTGGTAGGCACCAACCTCACTAGCCTAACAGGAGGACCTATGCCACAGGCAGTCATCGCTCCCGAAGAAACCACCAAGATCACCAAGTCCACCGAAGATGAGTGGCAGCTGGACACCGTAAAGGCCTGTCTGATCAACGACCCTGAGTGCGAGGCCTGCCAGTAGGTAAAGGCGCTCCACGGGCCCTAGGAAGCACCTGAGAGGGTGTTTTTTAGTGCGCTAGAAAAGGGCGGCGAGCAGCTGCATGGCCGCCTTGGTCTGGGACCAGTCCTGAGGCTCGTAAGTAGTCTCGAGGCTGTTGATATACGAAGTGTGGTCTGTGGACCCGGGCCGCAGCTTGAGCTGGGTAATGAAGCTGGTGACGTCCAGGGGGTCCAGCAAGGTCTGGATGACCGGGGAGCCGGTGACGGCTCTTTCAACTATGGCAACAAATTCAGGCCGTTGATCGGCGGGGAGAAGGTTAAGTTGCTCCCATAGTTGTTCCTGAGCACTACCATTGGTGATGAGCTGTGGAGTTAGGACAGAAGTTATCTTCTCAAACTGGCTGAAGTCGATCTTCTCACCAGCATTGCGTACAAAGAAGGCCGCATCGGCCTTGCGTAAGAATTCAACTTCCTTGTCAAAGCGAAGATAGTCCCAGAAAAGGGTGCAGTACAGCTCAGTGTCGTCTGGACCTCCAGTTCCGCCCATGGCTGTCAGAAATTCGAGCACATTCTCTAGTGACTGGAACAACACGAAGCTTTCCTCGCCGATACGCTGGCCTGCCGCCTGCTCCTTGTATTCGACGGGGAAAAAAGGAATCTGAGACATGAAGTCCATGACCTCCTTCTTCATGGCAGTGGTGGGAACGACTGGGGTGAAGTTGTTTTCAGTGAGCAGGTCGGTAATCTTGTCTAGCAGTTCGGAAGCTTTTTTGAGTAGGTTGGGGAGGGCCTCAGAGTCAAGCGAGGCATGGATGAAGGACTTAAGATATAAGAAATCCCGGTCATAATGAGGGGCTGCAAGCAAGAGAAAGCAACTATGCCAGGCATCCGTAAGATTCGCTGCCTGTATGGGGTCCAAGGGAGCAAGAGCGGTTGCGGTAAGGGTGGGGTACAGTTTTTGGTAATGGCCGATTACAGAGGTTGAATTATACTTGCCAAGGGCGTTAGCAAGGCTGATTAAACCCGAAGGAGGAACTAATTCTGAAAGGTTGGTATCAAATGATGTACGGATAAGCCTGCCGATTCTTAATAGTATTTCGTGGGGAAGAAGGTTCGTCAAATCAGCAAAGAGGTCCTTATCTTTATCCTGTATGGTGCGGGCATATTCCAATAGGTCCTCGGGTGAGGCAGTGGGCAGCCAGGAAGCAAGCTCGATAACAAGGGAGGAAGGATCGGTCACGCGCGTGCGTTATGGACGAGTGAAGGGGACCCAGACGCCTGTTTGTCCATGTTGATGTGGTTGACGTCGTAATCTTGTGTGATCTTGTTCCACAGATCTCGCTTCCCTCCCTTTCCCGGCCCTTCGTGACCACTTCCTATTGCTTCGACCCTAGTGATAAAGGTGTCGACATTCGCGGCTCCTCCTGCTGCCATCTCAATCTTTCTTTTAGCGGCTGCAGCCTCTGGCCGGGTGTCAGTCATAATGTTTCGCAAGCCGCCTGTAAAGGCCTCAACCTGTTTCTTTTCAAGCTTCCCCTCCTGCAGGCCCTTGGTAAAGGCGTGGAAGCCTACTTCTACATCTGGCTTTAGGTCGGCTGTGTCGCCTCCTAGCAGCTTCGCAAACTCCGTATGGCTTCCTTTAGGCATGAGGTCCTTTATAAGCTTGCCTTGCTCTAGGCTATCGGCTCCTTCAGCCTTGATGTAGCCGTTGCTCTTTTTCCCAATACGCTTCTCATACATTTCCAGTTCTTCATCTTTTAGTCCGATGTAGTCTTCTTTGGTCGCCTGGCGTGTCTCTTCAAGCCGGCCTAAAAGGGCGATGTTGGTGCTACGGTGACCTGCCGCCATGCCGCTTATCTCAGTGTCCATTCCATCATAGATTGTACTGTTCTTTGTATCGATAGCCTTTAGCTGCTGGGTATAATGTCTCATCTGTGAGATGTCCTCGGCGGTGTGGTTGTCCTTTGCGAAGAGGTCCTTCAGGGATTTTGAGTACTCAAGAACTTTCTGCTGTCTGAGAGCCTGTTCATTCTGGGTCTTTTCCTCGCCCTTTGCACGCATCTCTTCCCCAAGGCCCTGCTGCAACATCTGGTTTTTTAGAGTCTCTGCCTCTTTCTGCGCTTCAGCTATCTCGACCGGGTCGGTAAGGTCTTTGGCGGGGTTCTTGAGGAAGTTGTTCAGCTGCATGGTCTTAGCTGTCTCAGCTTGTTCGGCTTTGAACTTTGCAGTAATGCCCTCTTTTCTTAGCGTCAGATACTCCTTTTTAAGGCGGGCGCTTTCATTCTTTTTGGTGCGCACCCCTTCCATCCAGTTCGCGTCAGACATCGTCTTGATTTCCTTCTCTGACTCAAGGTCAGCCAGCGCCTGCTGATAGTCTCCCTTGATGAGGTTGTCGCTACTTCGGTTTGCTTCCCAGCGGGTAGAGGCTTTCTCCGCATTCGTTTTATCGAGCTTGCTTTGCTGGAATTCCTTCGCCAAACGCTTGTTGTTATCCTTTCGAGTCTTGATCTCTTCCTTTAAGGCGTCATTGAGATTTGCCAGGGTCTCCTTCCGTATTTCGATATCTGCGGCCTGCTTTTTAAGGCCACGACTCTTGCTAATAGACTCATTCATAAGCTCTTCTTCATCAAGCTTCAGCCGCTCCTGCTTGTTTTTGGTTGCAGCCTCCGAACGGGCAAAGGCACGGTTTACCAGTTTGCCCGGACCGACCTTTGCTAGGGCTCCCTTGACGACGGGTCCTTCCATAACCATTTTATTTCGTGCGTTCATGTTCTCCACAACTTTGCCATAGCCTCTTCGTACTGTTCCTGCAGGTGTGTAACGGTTTGCAGCGTTGCGCCCGTATTCATTCCACTTGTCCAGCACTCCCTTCGCTTCACCGGCCAGACTGAACGGCGTCTTAATGGCAAAGTAGAGACAGACGATACCGAAGGCATAGCCGAGTATACCGGCGAGCGGTGCGTCGGCGCTGCCCAGCACCCCTGCATTTACCGAACTTGCCCAGACTAAGGAAAGCCAGATCCAGAACCCAGCTGCCAGCGGCATGATCAGCCAGCCCTTCATCAGGCCCCACCAGCGCTTCCAGACCGCCTCCAATGGACTAAAGAAGGCACCCATGGCAGCAAGCGGCGCCATAGGGACCATGACGTAGAAGATGATGCGCCGGACCAGCATCAGGAACGCTACAATCAACAGCATTACTGCGGCGACGACGGTGAAGATGTTGAGAAGAGTAAGCTTGAAGATCTTACTGAGGTCTACATTGCTGTTGGCCTGGCACTTCTCGGTCATCCAGGCGGCGTTTGCATTGGGTAGACAGCTGACCGACCCACCTACGCCTCCTGCGATAGACTTAATACCTTCTGGGAAGCCGCTGTACTGATTTACGAAGGACTCAAAGGAGGGGGCGGTGCCTTGCTGCGTACCTATCCCTATAAGTCCACGGGTAAGCTGCCCCACCACCTCCAAACTGGCGCGTACGCCGAAGAATGAGAAGTGAGCGACGATGAAGCCGATGATCAGGGCCGGTATCAGCTTGTTGATGGCGTAGGTATTGACTTGAATCTGCAGCAGGTTGGCCAGGGCGATAAGGACAAGGCCTAGCACGAGGACGACGTTCAGGAACTGGAGGACCCGGTTATAGGCGTTCTGGACCAGGGCTCCGATGCCGCCGGGGGTATTGTCTATCAGCTGCTGCTCGATAGGGGTGGTCATAAAGTTGAGGAAGTCGGGATCAGTCAGATATGCACTAATTGTGTTAGCTGTGCCGGCACCCTGTGGGCGCTGGATCATGTCTGCGCTATCGGCGAGAAAGAGGGCGGAAGTGTTTATGAAAAGCCCTGCGATGTCGTGGCCGATTACCGCGGCATTGCAGATGGCCCGCAAGTAGAAGTTGACGCTGAGCGGGGTGCCGTTGCCACCGCAGGGGCCACTGCTGGCATCACCGGTCACTGTTCCGATTTTTGGCTCGCCTGCAGCCACCTTTGCGGCAGCGTCAGTTAGTGTTTTGGTCAGTGCCTCTGGAGTTGCACCATTAGCTGACTCGGTCTGAGTCTGCAGACTGATAACCATATCTCGGATCGGCTGGTAGATGGTATAGAAGCTACCGAGGTCGGAGTAGGGGGTGTAAGTCCCGGTGGTTTTGGTCCACTCCACACCAACGCTTCCATCCTTGAGTAGGGTCTGTAGGTTGGCTGGGTCAGCATGGAGGTAAGCATAGGAGGACTCAAGATCTGTGATGAGCTTGGTGATCACCATTGCGGTGAAGGTGCTGTCTGAGTTGATGATCTGGCTTACATCAGTTCTCCACTTGTCCTTGCCAGTTGCATCCTTAGGACTGTTCAGAAGTGTATAGATTTTGCCTAGCACGAAGCCTTGTTGGTTAATCTGGGCAATGTCTTCACAGGTGGAGCCTCCGGTTTTTAGAAGTCCGCACGTCTCGCTGCGGGCCGCACTGTCCTTTAAATGGCCGACGAGATAGTCGTCGAACAGCTGTTTCCCGGCTCCATTTGCTTTTACGGTTCCCCCCGTACCAGAAGCCGCCGGAGTGTAGTCAAAATAGAAACCATTTACTGCAGTTGTAGTGCCAGCTTTTACCTTGACGAGGTCGGCAATGAGACCGGTTCCCCCGCCACCCGCGCCAAGACGCTCCAGAAGATTCCTCCAGTGGTTCTGGACGCTTTGCTGGCGGTACTGGGCAAGGATTACCCAGTCAGCCGCTCCGTTATAAAACTCCTGGGTAGTGTTGTTATTGTTGGGAGGATTCTCTGAGGTAAGTACGGGCTTGGTAGGTGCTTTGGAGAGTGCACTGAGCTTGGTTGTAATGGCGGTATAGGCAGCTGGTCCGTTGGAGAGGCCTCCGACAAAGAGAAGGGCCAAGGGCCCCAGAAGGACTTGCTTTGCAGCGAAATCCTTAAAGGCGGTGTTACATGTTACGTTGCAGCTCAGCCAGTTTGTGAACTGCTGCTGGGTTGCCGGCGTGGCAGTGAAGCCACCAATAGAAAGCCCACCGCTAGGGACCACTCCGCCACCGGGGAGACCAGTTGAAGGGGTGTTGGTATCGGCATGTGCGGTTGAGGGAACAAACGCACCTACAAATCCGCCTACTGAGATAAGCAGTATTACCCAGGAAAGAATGATCGTACGCCCCCAATGGATCATCTGTGGAGAAGGAATAGTTATTCCTTTCCATTGTAATCCCTAGGGCGCACAATACGCAACGTAAGATGTCGCGCAGCCGTACTTAGGCGACCGGCTTCTTGGAGCGGGCGAGACCTCCCCGCCTGCCGGCTTCCTTAGCCTCCTCGGCCGTCCACTGGTGGGCGGTACCGCGGGCATGGGCGGCTTGGCCTCCGCGCTTGGCGATTTCCTTCTGCTTGGTGGGGTCCATCGAGGCGAATCCTCTCCTTTTGGCTCCTGATTGGTTGGATTCCATAGGTTTTTTCTTCATGGATAGAATGGTTATCTTGCTAGGGGGTGTTACGGGTCCCCCGATGCTCGACCGGCATCCTCTTGGCTCATATCCTACGCCTTGGGAAATGTCTGCGCTGTGAGCTTCCCTACCGTTCAATCGTAAGCTCGACCGCCAAGGCCTTGCGTTCGCTTTTTGTTCGGTATAGTGTGGGGTCATGACACCATTTCGCCACCTACCGCTGGTACGCAGGCCCCGAGAGCGACTCCAGGCCGAAGGAGTTGAGGCGCTTCCTTTGGAAGATCTTCTGGCTATTCTGCTGCGCACCGGAAGCCGTGGGTCTGATGTGTTAGCACTTAGTGAGCGCATTCGTGACTCGCTGCTTTCCGGACAGTCCGACGCCAGCCAGCTTGCTCTTATCCCCGGAGTGGGTCCTAGCAAGGCAGCTATTATAGCTGCTGCCCTGCAGCTCCCTCAGTCCCTCCGGCAGCGGTCAGGTACCTTCGTGCTTTCAGATCCGGCCACGGTCTATGCCTCGTGCCAGGACCTGCTCCGAGAGCCTCAGGAGCATCTGGTGGTCTTCTTTCTTACGGTCAGGAACCAGCAGATAGCTCGCGAGACCGTTTCCATAGGTACTGCCAGTGCCAGTCTGTTGCATCCCCGTGAGGTCTTCAGGCCGGCTATTATCCACAACGCTTCACATGTAGTGGTGGCCCATAACCATCCGTCTGGAGATCCCTTGCCTAGTAGTGCAGATCGTGATGCTACCTTGCAGCTGGCCAGGGCAGGGCGGCAGGTGGGGATTGAGCTGGTAGACCACGTGGTCTGCGGGAGGGACGGATATGTTTCCCTCAAGGCCAGTTCCCCCGAATTATTCTTTTAACCTGACAGGTCTGGTCGGTGTAATTCTGTGTCAGAAACTCCGTTGCTCTCTTACAGAATGAATGATCTTCGTTGGTGTGAGACTCACACAATGGAGGCCACTCAGATCCTAGGACCGCCTTCCGGCGGCCCGTCGCTCCTCGCTACGCTGCTCATTTCTTTCTCGAAATCCACTCGATCCAACAAGTCCATTTCATTAATATGCTAGACAATCTATACCTGTGGCCAGGTAGCTAGCTTTTTGCTTTAATGGAAGCACATATGCAGACACTTTTCAGCCAACCCGTCGTCGATACTATAAAGAAGCTCGCCAAGGAAAAGGCGGCGGCCCTTATTGATGAGGGCATAGATCCACAGCTGGCGGTCATCCTGGTGGGCAACGACGAGGACAGCCTCCGTTATATTGCCATCAAGCAGCGCTTCGCCAAGGAAGTCGGCGTCATCATGTCCCTGTACCATATCGAGGCCGAAGAGCCGTACGAAGAGGTGGAGCGTACCATCAAGTTTTTGTCCGAAGATCCGGAGATGCACGGTATCATCGTTCAGTTGCCGCTTCCTGAGCGGTATACCCAGGAGCAGACCGACATGTTGCTTTCATTGGTCCCGGCCTCGAAGGATGTCGACGGACTGGGTGGCCACTGGCAGAAGCAGGCAGGTCAGGCCCTGACCCTCAAAGAGCTGCTAGAACCCCAAAACGCCCTACTTCCTCCCACGGTCAGTTCAGTCCTGTCACTGTTGGATCAGTATTCCATTTCGCCTCGCGACAAGCGGACGGTTATGGTAGGTCGCGGCCGCCTAGTCGGCAGGCCTTTGGAAGAGTACTTCAAGCATCTTGGCCTGGAAGTAGCGAGCGTGGACGAGGAGACCCCAGGTATCCTGGCTATCACTCAGACTGCTGACATCCTTATTAGCGCCACCGGCGAGCCTGATCTTATTACCTACCAATGGGTAAAGCAGGGAGCCGTAGTAGTTGACTGTGCCCGGGACATCCATGAGGACTCGGTAGGGCAGGTGGCCTCGGCGCTAGCTCCCTCACGGGGTGGGGTAGGACCGCTTACCGTCGCTTGGCTTCTTTACAACACCATAATCGCCGCAGGAGGCTCCCATGACTAACGCCAGCCAGACCCGCATCCAGCAGCTTATAGAGATGGAGGCTGAGCGCCAGTCCAGCCAGCTTTCTCTTATTGCGTCCGAAAACTATGTCTCAAAGGCAGTTATGGAGGCTACCGGATCTGTACTAACCAACAAGTATGCCGAAGGCTATCCTGGCCGTCGTTACTATGGTGGCAACCAAGTCGTCGACCTGGTTGAAGAGGAAGCCATCAAACAGGCCCAGGCCTTGTTCGACACTGATTACCACGTAAATGTGCAGCCGTACTCAGGTTCTCCCGCCAACCTGGCTGTCTATACTGCCCTGCTTGAGGTGGGCGATACGGTCATGGGCATGGGTCTGGCCCACGGCGGTCATCTAACCCACGGCCACCCAGTAAACCTTACCGGAAGGCTCTATAACTTCGTACAGTATGGGGTGAGCAAGGACACCGAGCTCATTGATTATGACGAGGTACGGAAGCTGGCCTTGGAGCATAAGCCCAAGCTTATTGTCTGCGGCTCTACCGCTTATTCTGCCATTATCGACTTCGCTGCCTTCGCTGCCATCGCCAAGGAAGTAGGGGCGCTGCTCATGGTGGACATGGCCCATATCGCCGGCCTGATCGCCGGTGGCGAGCATCCTTCTCCTTTCGGTATCGCCGACGTCATCACTAGCACCACCCACAAGACCCTGCGCGGTCCCCGCAGCGGCGTCATCTTCTGCAAGGAGGAGCATGCCAAGGCCATCGACAAGGCCATCATCCCCGGCATGCAGGGAGGTCCCCATATGAACACCATCGCCGCCATGGCGGTAGCCTTTGAGGAAGCCCGTCAACCCTCGTTTCGCCAGTACGCCAAGCAGATTGTCCTGAATGCGCGCCAGCTTGCCTTCACTATGCAGCAGCACGGCTTTCGCCTGGTGGGAGACGGTACTGAGAACCATCTCTTCCTGCTCGACCTGCGCTCCACCCGTTTCCTCGGCAAGGAGGCCAGCGCCCTTCTCGAGGAGATCGGCATCATCTGCAATATGAACATGATCCCCTACGATGAGAACAAGCCGATGAACCCTTCTGGACTGCGCATCGGCACCCCAGGGGTCACCTCTCGCGGTATGAAGGAAAAGGAAATGGAACAGATCGGAACTATAATCGCCACTCTGCTTAACGACCCCAGCCAGAAGTCGGAACTAGCCAAGCAGGTGGCGACCCTCTCTAAGAAGTTCCGCATCCCTTCCCACTATTAAGACTCTCTATGGAAATCGATAATCTCTACCGACTACGTCACTCGCTGGCGCATGTTCTCGCCATTGCAGTCCTCGAAGAATTTCCCGAAGCCAAGCTGGCTATCGGCCCTCCGGTCGACAACGGTTTTTACTATGATTTTGAGCTTCCCTGCGCCCTCCAGCCTGAGGACCTGCCTGCATTGCAGGAGCGAATGAAGAAGATCCTGCCCCAGGGACTGGGCTTTGCTGAAAGTACCCATTCCATAAATGAGGCACTGGAGCGTTTCAAAGACCAGCCCTACAAGGCTGAGCTGATTCGTGACCTGGCCGAAAAGGGGGAGACCGAGGTTACTTTCTACACCTCTGGCGACTTCGTAGACCTCTGTAAGGGCGGTCACGTGGAAAGTACTGCCGAGATCCCAGTAGACTGCTTTGCCCTTTCCCACGCTTCCGGTGCTTACTGGCGCGGGGATGAGAAGCGTCCTATGCTGCAGCGCATCTACGGCCTGGCTTTTGAGACGGCTGATGAGCTGAAGGCTTACCAGACCATGATGGAGGAGGCTAAGAAGCGTGATCACCGTAAGTTGGGTGCCGAACTGGACCTCTTCACCTTCTCTGATCTGGTGGGCTCAGGCCTTCCCCTCTGGACACCTAAGGGCACCATCCTTAGGAACCTGCTTGACGACTATGTGGGTGAGCTGCGGGCGAACTATGACTACCAGAAGGTGGAGATCCCCCATATCACCAAGAGGGACCTCTACGAGAAAAGCGGTCACTGGGAGAAGTTCCAGGAAGAGCTGTTCCGTATCAAGACCCGCGAAGGGCATGAGTTTGTTATGAAACCGATGAACTGCCCCCATCACACCCAGATATTTGACCGCCGCAAGTGGAGCTACCGTGAGATGCCAGCGCGATACGCTAACACCACTATGTGTTACCGCGACGAGCAGAGCGGCGAGTTGAGCGGACTGTCCCGGACACGTGCATTTTCCCAGGACGATGCCCACGTATTCTGCCGCTATGACCAGAGCAAGGAAGAGCAGCTTAAGGTATGGGAGATCATCGAGACCTTCTACAAGAGCTTCGGTTTCGAGTTGTCCATGCGTCTTTCCTTCCATGATCCCTCTAATATGGGCGCTTACCTGGGAACTGAGGAGGAGTGGCAGCAGGCCGAGAACGAGCTTAAGGAGCTGATGGTGGAAAAGGGCGTCGAATATGAGATTGGCATCGGCGAAGCCGCCTTTTATGGCCCGAAGATCGACTTCATGGCTAAGGACTCCATCGGCCGTAAGTGGCAGGTGGCAACGCTGCAGGTAGATAAGAACCAGCCTTCTCGCTTTGGACTTACGTATACGGCAGAGGATGGCAGCGAGCAGCCGGTGCTGATGATCCACGCCGCTATCATGGGATCTATCGACCGGTTCCTGTCGGTATTTATCGAACACGTGGCCGGTAACTTCCCCTTCTGGCTATCTCCAGTCCAGGTGTCAGTGCTTCCGGTTAATGACCAGTGCTTCGAATCGGCTCGCGAGCTGGCCACCTTACTAAAGAAAGAGGGTCTGCGCGTGACCGTAGATGAAAGCAGTGAGAGCGTCGGTAAGAAGATCCGCAATGCCTCCGTACAGAAAACTCCCGTGAAGCTAGTACTTGGTCTTAAGGAGATCGAGGCCTTCAAGGAGTCAGGAGTATGGAAGGTGAAGCCCAACTGGCGGACCGATTTAGCAGAGCTGGGGGAGGAAGAGATTGCGCTCGATCAGCTATTGTCTTCAATGAGGGAGTTAGTTGCGACAAAGAAGTTCTAGGCAGCATACTGTGTGCCATGAGTATTTCAAGACTCTAGTATGGCCCCTCAAGAACTAACGAGTATTAACCTCAACGGAGAGGCGTTTGAAGTGTCGTACGTTGAAACGTCGCAGGTTAAGGTTGGGGTCGAATGTGATGTCTATGCGTTTATCAATGATGACTCCAGAGACCTGGCGATTATTCGTATAAAGGCAGGGTGCAGTTCTCCTCACCAAAGAATCAAAAAAGGAACAAAGACTGTGCAGGGTTTCCTTGAGGGTGAAGCTACGCTGTCAATCGGTGATGTTGATGGCGGGGTGAGCGTCTCATACTTTAATTCGCGAGATGAGGTGGCTGATAATGAGACCGAAGTACGATTGGGCAAACCATGCTGTGGAAGGCACTCGGAAGGGATCTGGTCTATTACGAGATATGTGAACCTCCCTTTGAGGATGGCAGGTATGAGAATCTGCCTGAGTAAGAACATGAAAAAGGACCGGCAGAGGCCGGTCCTTTTTCTTTAGTCTTGCGACTATTTTTCCTCTGTAGCTGCAGCCTCTTCGCCTTCGGCAGGAGCCTCGCCGCCGGTCTCAGCTGCGATGGCAGTGACGTCCGTAGCTTCAACGGCCTCATCAAGAGCGGCCAGTTCCTCTTCGGAACGAGGAGCGGTAACGGAAGCGACCATCTCGTCCTCGTCGTCCAGGATCTCGATGCCTGCAGGGGCCTTGATGTCCTTGACCCGGATATCGTCTTCAAAGGTGGCGAGTACTGAGATGTCGACTTCGATGCTGTGGACTAGGTCCTGAGGTAGACACTCGACGTTTACCATTGCCTTGACGGTGGAAAGGCTTCCGCCCTCTACCTCGACGGCAGCGGACTCACCAACGAACTCGAGTGGGATCTCGGTCTGTAGCTTCTCCTTCATGTTCACCGTGTAGAAATCGGCGTGAACTAGGCGGGAAGTGGTAGGGTCCAGCTGGAGATCGTGGATCAGTACCTTGTGGGCAGCTTTCCCGTCAACCTTCAGATCAACCAGGGTGCTGGAACCAGCGGACTTCCATACGGCTAGCAGCTCGCGGGCAGGTACGGAAATAGAAAGGCTCTCCTGGCCGTGTCCGTAGACAACTGCAGGAATCTGGCCCTTGGAACGAAGCTGACGAACCTGCTTGCCGATAACAGTACGCAGGTCGGCGCTCAGGGTAGGAGTGGTGGTGTCGTGAGTGGAGGTCATACCAATAGAAAAAGGGCGAGATGCCCCGGAGGCTTAGGGGTGAATAAGAACGTTAGCGAGACCCAAAGGCCTTAATGTAGTCGCCATCAAACTTCTCGAGGGCGTCATGCAGGCTTATGATGTCATTGGCACCGATAGGGGTGCCCTCTTCAGGAAGCTCCTGGCGCTGGGCCGAGGTGTTAAAATGGACCAGGACTGAGATGCTGACCGGGACCTCCCCATCGGAGTTGACCAGTTGGAAGTGGTGAAACTCCCCCTGAGGCATCATTTCCTCATTCATCGTGGCTTCGCTTACCTATATGGCAGTATCATAGGTGAAATAGGAGTGGAAGTCAATGTTCCATCTCTTGTGCCGAGTCATTGGCTGCCCTCAAAAACCATTGAGACGTATTCCGAAGGAATACTGTTAGACAGGCTCCCTTGAGTCGAAGGTTTTTGAGGGCAGCCTATGACTCGAGTTCTCGGATTTGGTCTCTGAGCTTAGCTGCCCCCTCATAATCCAAGTGTAATGCGGCCTGGGCCATCTTGTCGCGCAGCTCTTCCAGATAGAACTTCTTCTCCATGGGCTTCAGCCGGTTGTACATGGCCTTCTCCTCGGCAACAGTAAGAGTCTCGTGGCTAGGTAAGGCGATAGTAATTGGCTTGTTCAGCAGCTGAGGCACGATTCCGTGCTCCACGTTATAAGCCTTCTGAATGGTGCGGCGGCGGTCGGTCTCATCGATAGCTCGACGCATGGAGCCGGTGATGTTGTTGGCGTACATGATGACTCGTCCCTGGGGGTGGCGGGCGGCCCGGCCGATGGTCTGAATAAGTGAGGTCTCTGAGCGCAGGAAGCCTTCCTTGTCAGCGTCCAGTATGGCGATAAGGCTCACTTCGGGTAGATCCAGACCCTCGCGCAGCAGGTTGATACCCACCAGTACGTCATAGGTGCCTAGGCGCAGGTCCTGAAGGATCTGGGAGCGGTCCAAGGTCTTTACGTCGGAGTGCAGGTACTGGACCTTGATGTTTCGGTCCTGCAGGTACTCGGTGATGTCCTCGGCCATGCGCTTGGTGAGGGTAGTGACCAGGGTGCGCTCGTGTCGCTCGATGCGTATTGCGATTTCCTTGAGAAGGTCGTCTATCTGCCCGTCGATGGGCCGTATCTCGATCTCCGGGTCGGGGATGCCAGTAGGACGAATTAATAGCTGGGCTACCAGATCCACCTTCTTATCTTTTTCCAGACGGGTCTCCTGGGTCTCTACTTTTACCTTCTCCAGTTCGTACTTGCCAGGGGTAGCCGACACATAGACTGCCTGGCCGCGGCGCTCCTCAAACTCAGCAAAGGTCAGGGGGCGGTTGTCTTTGGCACCCTTCAGGCGGAAACCATAGTCCACCAGGGTATTCTTGCGGGCCTGGTCGCCGTTGTACATGCCGCCGATCTGAGGGATGGTCATATGTGACTCATCCACAAACAGTAGGAAATCGTCCGGGAAATAGTCCAACAGTACCGACGGGGGAGTGCCGGGCGCGCGCCGGTCAAAGTAGCGCGAATAGTTCTCGATGCCGGAGCAAGATCCGGTCTCGCGAATCATTTCCAGGTCGAAGGTGACCCGCTGCTTCAGCCTTTGGGCTTCTAGCAGCTTGCCGTGGGCTTCGAAGTCAGCCACCTCGGCTCGCATGTCCCGTTCAATCTCGGCTAGGATCTCTGGGCGGGCGGTCTCTTCGGTCAGGAAGTGCTTGGCGGGAAATATCTCCACCTCGTCCACGCTCTCCAGTGACTTCTGGGTGATGGGATCTATGAGATCAATACTCTCCACCTCGTCGCCAAACTGTACTATCCTGATCTGGTAATCCTCATAAGCCGGAAAGATGGTGATGGTGTCACCCTGCACCCGGTAGCGGCCGCGGGAGAGATCAATGTCATTTCGCTCATACTGCACATCGGCCAGCTTTCGGGTGAACTGGCGCTGAGGCAGCTGCTCGCCCTTCTTTACCGTGATATTGGCAAGGCGATAAACGTCAGGAGAGCCCAGACCGTAGATGCAGGAGACCGATGCAACGATGATGGTGTCCCGACGGGTAAGTATGGAGTGGGTGGAGGCGTGCCGGAACTTCTCGATCTCCTCGTTAATGGCCGAGTCCTTCTCGATGTAGGTGTCGGTCATCGGGATGTAGGCCTCCGGCTGGTAGTAGTCGTAGTAGGAGACGAAGTACTGGACGGCATTATCCGGGAAGAATTCCCTGAATTCGGCAAAGAGCTGGGCGGCCAGGGTCTTGTTGTGGGCCATGACAAGGGTTGGGCGCTGCAGCCGCTCGATGGCATTAGCCATGATGAAGGTATTGTGAACAAAGAGCCCTCCCCGTCCTGTCATAAAGGTCTCAAGTCCAGGTACGCTAAAATCATACACATACGGGTGTAAAGGTTTTGTCGGTTCGCAAGATGCTATTGGGGACCAGTGAAGCCTGGTTAGTCCCAAGAGTTCTTCGTCCTTAACGTCTAGAGAGGCGCATATACGCTCAAAAAGTGTCCGAGAAGGATTTCGAATGCCTACTTCGATAGCTGAGATCATGGTGCGGGTGCATCCTGCTTTTAGGGCGACATCGCGTTGGAGGAGTCCTGCTTCCTGTCGTAATGTCAGGAGTCGCTTTCCTACTCCATACACCAGGTCAACATTGGTGTTCCCTGACTTAATCTGCCTGAGAAGTGCGGCTGATTTTCTCGGGCTAATAAAGCCTATCTTGTATGCGAAAGCTCTAAGGTTGTCCTGCCCGCTAATGGTTATCAGATGATACATACCACGAGTTCCATCTGGTTTTAGCTTGCTTACCGGCCTGAACCGTGCCCATATGCCAAACCGTAACAGTGCCTCGGCTATATCACTGGCTAGTTCCGGGCTAAGGGTTACGGCGGTTACGGCCCCCTTTTCAACTCCACCATCTCCCTCAAAGTAGGCAGAAAGAAGCTTGGCTAGGAACTTATTGGAAAAAGAGGGCCATAAGCTCGGTAGGCGCTTGTTATGGGCATGGGTGCCCATGTGGCTAGATAGTAGGTCTCTCCAAGAACGAATCCCGATTCTATAGTCACCTGTTTCTTGGAGCCCGAACGGGATGTTCAGCTCCTTGAGGCATCTCCCTACCTCGGCATGGACATAAGGGTCACGAACAGTAATCTGGGAGCCTCCTATAGAACAATGGCCCTCAGCGATATACTGGCCAAAAATAGTGGCAACGGCTGGCGTAAGCGGAAGTGTCACAGGCTCGCTATGGATCTTGCCCTTCAGGCTAATCTCAAAAGGTTTAACAATGTTGCAGGCCAGAAGCTGCCTGGCAGCGGAGAGGTGTACTCCTTCATTAAAGCGGACAACCCGGTATGCTTTGGCATTAGGATGTTCATAATGCCCTGCCAATATGTGGGCAAGGATAGGCTGAGAACGTACTGCCCCACGGAGCTGCACTCCTACGTTTTCAGAGGTGATCTCGTCAATGAGGTTCAGTGCGGTTAAGGGTCGCGGGGGTTCTGGCAGTAAAGCTGGTACTGGCAGCGCATCAGTTTCTCTGACTTGGCTTCCTTCAACAAGGCAAAGATGTCCGTCACGTAGTACCCAGACGCTATGGTCACCAGTTACGGTCACGGTTCTACCGCAGCTGGTTGTCAGCCTAAATAACTGGTCAGGAGAGGCGTGGCGGCTAAGTACGCTGATTTGCTCCCAACTGGTTTTACCAGTCTTAACATCCCAGGACATAACTTCCCATGTACGAGATGGGGCAACTGCGGCTGATTCGTTTTGTCGGAAGCCTTTTAGGTGTTGGTCGATAAGAAGTCCGATTGGTCCACGATAGGGACGTCCGTCGATACGCACTGTAACTGGTTCATCCCAGGCTACGCTCTTTCCCGTTCCTGTGGCTCCTAGCAGTACCTGAGACTGGGCTCCGGCCTCGACATTATTCACTATCTGTTCGATAGCGCTAGGTTGGTCGCCGTCGGGTGTGAAAGGAGCCTTTAGGTTAAAGCGCTTCATATGCCTCCTTAATCTGGTCTAGCTTGTCTATCGGAATAATGGCGGCAGCGTAGCAGTCGATGTCAGTATCGCCGGTGGACTCGGAGAAGCATACCGGTATCTTCTGGGCCAGGCAGTAACCCAGCTCGATCTTCACGCTGGTGCCCATGTAGCCTTCGGGAAGGATAAAGTAGGCTGCGTCAGCCTGTTCGGCCGCCTCATAGTGCTCCATGGCCAGGCGCAGCTTGTGGGCTGCGTCCAGGGCCTGATCGGTATTGCCGACCTCCAGGTCTAAGTTTGGGAATAGGGGAGTGATGCCCAGCTTCTCAAGAGCCGACATAGTGGCAGCTATCTTGCCTCTAAACTTGACGCTGGCGCAGACCAATACCTTCATATGCTGTGTTTTCTGGAAGTGTGAATACCTTATGCATAGGTCAATATACCAGAAAGTGGCAGGGAGAGCAGCACAGGGTGGCGTGGGCGCACTATTGCTGGTACAACGGGTGAAGGGGGTAACTATGGATGAAAACCTTGTGAGTGTCGATGCTATTATTGCCGCTGCTCAGGCAATGAGCAGCATTCCTGATGGCGAAGGCATGCCACTGGATAGGGCTGCTTATGCCGCGAGGGCCTATCAACGGGAAAGTGGACTTGATGAGCTACTTGAAAAGGTTGATGGTCAGCTTATTGAGCCAGATAGGGGGCGAGCCTTAGAGGCGGTTGCCGGGGCGATTCCGGTTAGTGCTTTGTTGGCCAACAGCTACTGGGGGATCAAGCCCTCATATGTCACGTTTTTTGTTGGACAGTTGGGTGAGGAGGAGGCTTGCCTTCGGCTCAATGAGATGTGGCGTGCCTATTCTGGTGACGATTTGCCTCTCGTATTGGGAAAGGAGGAAGGAGGAGAACATTGGGGTGCTTATCCGGAGCAATACAAAGAGATGTATTGTGAAATATATGGCTTCAGCCTGTAATAGGCGCGAAGCTTTGGGGGAGTCGGATGTCCGGCTCCTCTTTTATATAGATTCCTCGAGTGAGTTTTTGGATAGCTCGGTGGTGCGCTGCTTGGCCTGGGCTTGGCGCCACTTTGCGATCTCGGCATGGTGGCCGGAAAGCAGGATATCCGGTACGGTCTGGCCCTTGTATTCAAGCGGTCGGGTGTAATGGGGATACTCCACCAAGGGTTTGCCAGCTTCATCGAGGATGGAAAAGCTTTCTTCCTCAGGAGACTCCTTGCGGATGACTTCAGGAAGTAGACGGGCAATAGCGTCTACGACCATAAGAGCTGGTAGTTCACCGCCGGTCAGTACAAAGTCGCCTATGGAGAGCTGGGCATCTACCAAGGAGCGGATCCTTTCATCAAAGCCCTCGTAGTGTCCGCATATGAGGGTAATCTGGTCGTACTGCTCGGCAGCGTACCTGACCCGGGGTTGGGTGAGGCGTTTGCCCTGGGGGGTCATCAGGATGCTGCGGCGTCGCTCAGCCGGGATAGCCGCCACCTCGGGGATTTCCAGTACCTTGTGCAGGGCGGCATCGAGGATGTCCACCTTGAGCACCATGCCAGCACCGCCGCCGTACGGGGTGTCATCGACGCTCTTATGGGTGTCGGTGGCCACTTCGCGGATATCATGGAGGTGCACCTCAACTAAGCCGGCCGCCTGGGCCCGCTTAAGAATCGAGGCCTCCAAGGGGCCGCGCAGCATTTCCGGGAACAGAGTGAGGATATCGAATCGCATACAGTGACAGTAGCAGATTTTCAGGTTGACAGCCAGTAGCTTTGCCTATATATTTTCCTGGAACGAGGTGATCACATGGGTGACGACAGCGGTAAGCTGCTATTTTGGCTTTTCGGTGCCTTGGTACTTGTGCTCTGTGTTGCCGGGTTGGCAACGTATGGCAGATAAGGCTTCCTGGGCGGAGAACTGTTTAGCCGGCAGGAGTCGGTGATGACGGACGACTATGAAAGGAATTGAAAAATGGGAAGGTTCATTCGGGAACATGTGAAGTTCGTGCTGCTTGGGATGGGTATTACGATAGTGCTGATAGCGGCAGTTTCGCTCGTTGGTCCTGGTCCGGATGGAATGAGCGCCATCTCGACAACCTGGCAGCCTTCATTCGCGACAGAGGATGATGACGCTATCAACCACTATCCCCAAGAAGATCCGGTTCCCGGACAGGAAGTGGAGGTCGACGTCTCTATAGCATCCAGCGGGAGGGCGGAATAGAAGGAATTTCTTCTGTGTATCGAAGGACTTCACTAGGGCCCGGATCTTTGCGATCCGGGTTTCCTTACGTCTTAGGGGAGCTTTGTGACAAACAGGCCCCATTCGGCAGCATGAGCAGCTAGGTCTGCGCCGCTAATCTTGTAGGAGATCTCGAAATTCTTCTTCCGATCTCGGTAGTTGATGAACCCAAGGGTGAAATACCTCTGAATATCCTCGACCGGCACGTCAATCTGGACTAGTATGCCCCCTTTGGTTTTGGCGTAGGTGAGGGCCTTTTCTTTCTTGTCGGTGAAGGTGCGTATAGCTACTGGCTCGATGGAGGCAAGGCGCAGGACTATGGGATTGAGATGCTCGGGGTACTTGAAATCGCCCCGCTGGCGGATACGGAGCAGCTGACGCCACCCCTTCTGGTGGACCGAGGCGGTGTCAGGGTCCAAGTGCTCAAATTCTTGCTTGAGGCCTAGATAGAGTTTCATAGGAGAATATTGTTCTAGACGATAGCATACTCTTGACAATCTGGCAAAACAGAGATATATTCATCCGGACAGTTTCCCGTGATGGACCTATCCGGGAGTTGTCACAAATCCGTTACTTCACCTAGGAGGTGATGCCTATTGTCGATAGCGCTGGTTTTCCAGCAATCGACATCGTTGGAAAAAAGCCCAGAAGCACGCGCTTCTGGGCTTTTCCTGTTTTTTGGCAATTGTGAACTAGGCAAGTTCGTCCTGTGGCACGTCCTTCAAAGCGTCATTGATGTCGCTCTGCAGGGTGGGCACGTCCTCTGAGTCTACTGACTTCTCAGTAGTAACACCTTCTTCACCTTGGTCTGAGTAGGTACGGCCACCTTCTGGCTCAATGATTTTCAGGTTCACACGGGCGTCATTCTTGGCACCGAAGACGCGGAGAAGGGTGCGCAGTGCTTTGGCGGTGCGGCCTTCTTTACCGATGATGGTGCCCATGTCCTCGGCGCTGACGTGCAGGGAAATGAGGGTACCCATCTCGTCGATGGTGTGCTCAGTACTGACGTCGTCCGGATGGTCTACGATGCCCTTCACAATGTACTCAACGAATTCCTGTTCCTGGGCTTGGTCTGGCATGACCTCTGTTACGGATAGTCACCATAAGTATACGATCAGCATTCTCAGTAATGCAAGCAAGGGAATCAAAAAAGACAGCCTTCAAGCTGTCTTTTTTGGTGGCTTTAGGCCTCGGCGGGAGCCTCGGTTTCTTCAGCGGCAGGCTCCTCGGCGGGAGCGGCTTCCTCAGTAACAGCCTCGGTCTCTGGGGCAGTCTCTTCGGCTGCGACCTCTGCTTCGGCTACGGGAGCCTCTTCAGCAGCAACCTCGGCTACCGGCTCTTCCTTCTTCTCCTCAGGCTTGGTGGGAGTGAAGAAATGGTGCACCTTCTTGCTCTTGTCCATGATACCGTCCTTGATAAGAAGGTTGGTAACGGTGTCGGAAGGCTGGGCACCCAGCTTCAGCCACTTCTCGGCCTTGTCCTTGTCGATGACCAGGAGCTTATCGGCCTGGGCAGGGTGGTAGTGACCGATGATATCAACGGATTTGCCGTTCAGCTTGGAGCGCTTCTCCTGGACCACGATACGGTAGTGGGGAGCGTTGATCTTGCCGGTGCGGGTGAGTCGGATAGCGAGCATGCGAAGAGAAAGAGAATTAGATAAGTCTGTACGCAGATTACCAGAAAGAAGGAGAGCTGTCTAGGACTATTTCATCTTTACTATAAGAATGGAATTTTCAATGGACTGAACGAAGGCTACAAAGGTCGAGGAAGCATATAGTATATGGTGACGAGAGCTTTGTAGACTGGAGTCAGTACAGTGGGGATTCCACTTACTTTAGTAAGGATGAAATAGTCCTATAGATTTGGTGCTTCCAGGCCCAGCGTTGTATAAAACTCCTCTTCCTTGATCCTCTGGCCTGCCAAGAAGTCTGTCAGTTCCATGACCTTGCCACCTTCAGGCTGCACCTTCTCGATCTTCAGCTTTCCACCGGAAAGCCGGGCCTTGTCGATGATCAGCCGTTTCTTCTTCCACTCGGTGTAGCTGCGGGGCCAGCCGGCATAGGCCCGGATTTCCCGCTCTAGCTCATCAGCGGGCTTTGAGAAGTCCAGGCGGCCGTCTTCTTTCTTAATGAAATGGCTGAAGCTGGCCTCTAGGTGGTTCTGCTCTGTGGGAGTAAGCCGTTCCTCCAGATAATCATCGATATTTTCCAGAAAGAGCTGGACGCCGCGCTTGGTAAGGATCTGATACAGTTCGTCGGGTAGCTCGTCGCAACGTAGAGGATGACGTTCCTGGGCAAGGACCGGTCCGTGGTCCATCTTAGTGTCGATCTCCATAAGAGAAACGCCGGTCTCACGCACGCCATCTAACAGAGCCTGGACCACCGGCGCAGGGCCACGGTACTCGGGTAGCATGGAAGGGTGGATGTTGAGAACCTGACCGGCCACGGTATCTAATACGTCGCGCTTCAAGATGGCGCCGAAGCCCACTACGAGGAGAAACGTAGGCTCAGCTTGCTCGATCATGACTACTAGCTCCTCAGTGGAGAGCTTAGGGTTGTCGATGACTAGCCTGGGGGAGTATCCAGCATGCATCAATGCTTCCAAGGCAATGGGGCCGATGGGAGCTGACTGTAGTAATACGTAAGGAAGTTTAAGAGTGCTCATATTAGTAGCGAGGGTAGTCAGTGAGGGGACGCGTCCGAAGCTGCTTTTTAGTCAGGTATGAGGTAAAAAGAATGCCGTTTAGATGGTCAATTTCGTGCTGGAGTACTCGGGCCAAGAGACCAGCGCATTCGATCTCGACATGATTACCATCTAAATCAAGAGCTTTGACTCGCACCTTGTCAGGACGGTAGACGATACCCTCAACACCAGGGATGGAGAGGCAGCCCTCTTCCATAGGCACTTTTCGCTTTCCTGTCCAGGTGACTCGGGGGTTTATGAGGGCAAGGTGAGGGATGGAGAAATCAGGGTCTTCATCAACGAGTTCGATCACCGTCAAAGCCACCGACTTCCCAACCTGGGGAGCAGCAAGTCCGACGCCGTGGGCGTTGTGCATAGTAGTACGCATATCCTCGGCCAACTGGCGGATCTCCGGGGTAATCTCGGTGATCGGCTCAGTTTTCTGACGGAGAATGTCGTGCTTGTCGGTGTAAATGGGAAGAATCATGGCTAGACTATATCAGAAAAAATCCCCTAGACCCACCCTGTGGGTCTGCAGTGTGCTGCTTTCTTTGGCAGGGTTAGAGCAAATACCATGGATTGCGCTGTACCTTCCATGGCCGGGGCAGTGCCGCCAGCTCTTTCCTGAGCAATACAGGCAGCCGTGTATTGCGATCCGGTGCATGGAGCAGGATGTGCACGTGGGGACGTTTGCGCCAAGGCGAAGGGAAGGGATGGCTGAGCTGCCAGGGGGATGCAACTAGCTTAGCGAGCTCGGTATGCGTCTTTGATGCTGCATCGGCAGCCCCCTCATTATCTGGAAGCGAACAGACTATCTGCTGGCCGAACGGGGGCATAGTGGTGGCCTTCTGGATGGCTATCTCGTCGAGTAGATACTGTTCGAGGTGCCCGCTTCCCAGTGCCTGCACCAGGGGGTGTCCCGGTTGGTGGGTCTGTACCAGGCAGGGGACATTGTAGCGGGCCAAACGACCTAGGTCGCCGATGCCGTTCAGGGTATTGGCGAAGGAAGCGTGTGAAAGCAGGGGATCCAGGGAAAGTACGATGGTTAGGCCGACGTTCTCGAGAGGTGCGTTAAGGATCTGACGGGTCCCCAGAATGACTCCGTCGGGAAGACTGTCGCTTCCTAGCAAAAAGGCCAATCGTTTCGAAACCGTCTCGATGCCAGGCTGTACTACTTTCTCGCGCTTACCGTCCCTGGTGATGAGGGCAGTACGGTCATGGGCATTGTAGAGGACTACTACTTTCTTACTCTCGGCCAGGCAGGCCTTGATGGATCCCACTAAAGGGTCGTTCAAGAGTGCTTCACGGCTGAGGTCGACTATCTCAAACATGTTGAAGGCTGGATCTGACTCGCTCTGCTCGGCTTGCCAGAGTATAAGAGCTGCTTGTTCAGGTAATCCGCTACGTATTTCCAGATCTGAGCCAGTCGCCTCCGTGAGTTGCTGGGTGGCATCTACCAGGTTTAGGTAGGGTAGCTGCTCGTGGTAATACGAGATATCTTCGGGATCGACCAGGGTGATCTTTCCGAGGTTTGCCCAGGGAGCGAACAAGGCTTTTTCTCGTCCCATGGCCACAGAGGTACTACCTCGCGCAATGGCAAACCAACGCTCCAACTCTTCACTCTCATTGCCGTCAAACAGCTCGGCGAACTTGTCTCCGAGGCGGTGCTGGAGCTGGAGGGACTGGTGCGGTCTAAGACTGGGGACAATGATGGCATGTTGGCGCTCGGGGTCAGTTGTGACCGATTCCGCTTCATACTCCGCCAGCAGTCTCCGGGCTGCCCTGCCTAATGAAAGCTCCCGTAAGCCTGTCGGCAGCCAGATATACAGCGCGGTAGAGAGCGAGCAGAGGCCGTAGTCGCTTAGCCACTCGATAAGCTGGCGCTGGGGGGCTCGCACCAGAGGTTTGTGGCAGAGAACTTGCGACACTGAAGAACTGGCTTTTTCATCTTTTTCATCTACCGACCAGACCACTCCCAGACAGTCGCGGCCTCGAAACGGCACCACCACCAATGACCCGGGCTGGCAGGCCAGGCTTGAGGGTATCCGGTAGGACCACCAGGAGGTGTCGCGCCGGAGGCGGAGGATGGGGACGACCTGGGCGATCACGGGGTCTGGTTAGTTAGAAAGGGCGGCTTTCACCAGTCCGGCAAACAAAGGATGGGGCCGGTGCGGCCGGCTGCGGAACTCGGGATGGGCCTGGGTGGCTATGAAGTAGGGGTGGGTCTCACGGGGAAGCTCGACAAACTCGGCCAGGCTGCCGTCAGGTGACATGCCTGAGAATACCAGGCCGGTGTTCTCCAGCGCTGTATGGTAGTCGGGATTTACCTCAAAGCGATGCCGATGCCGCTCGTTGATAGTAAGCTTTTTCAGCTCATCAGGGCGGTAGGTGGCGTAGATCTCCTCGGCCAGGCTGCCTTTTTTCAAAACTGCGGGATATGTACCCAGGCGCATGGTACCTCCCTTCTTCTTGATGTGCAGCTGGTCGGGCAGGATAGCGATGACCGGCTCCTTGGTATCTGGGTCAAACTCGGTGCTGGTGGCGTCAGGGAGATGTCCCAGGGTGCGGGCAATCTCGATGACGGCTGTCTGTAGACCTAAGCAGATGCCCAGATAAGGGATCTTGTTCTCGCGGGCCAGTCGTATGGCCTGGATCTTGCCTTCTACCCCACGGGAGCCGAAGCCGCCGGGGACGATCATGGCATCTACCTTGGCAAGCTCTGCCTCCAGGTCCTCGGCCTCTGAATTCAGGGCTACTACTTCGGTATGTACCCGGTGATGGATGCCGGCATGTTTGATAGCTTCGATGACCGACAGGTACGAGTCTTCAAGGTCTACATATTTGCCGACCAGGCCGATTCTGACTGTGTGTTTGCGAGCGGCCATATCTGAATACATTTCCTTCCAGAGGGTTGTACCGTTCTTGGGCATGTCCAGTCCGAAGCTGTCATGCACTGCCTTGGTCAGCCCTTCCTTTTCCAGGTTCACGGGTATGTCGTAGAGGGAAGTGGCATCGCGGGCGGGGATAATGCGACTGGAAGGCACGCCGGTAAACATGGCCAGCTTCTCCCGCTCGTCCTTGGTAAGGGCCCGCTTGCATCTCACTATGAGAATGTCGGGCTGCAGGCCGTAGCCTCGAAGCGTGGTTATCGAGTGCTGGATGGGCTTGGTCTTGCCCTCGTCGGAGGGGTAGAGATAATCCATCTTCACCACATGTACGAAGATGGTAGTACCGAAGTTCTCTAGCTTGAACTGGCGCAGGGCCTCGATGAAAGGCAATGCTTCGATGTCACCGACGGTACCGCCCACTTCAGTCAGGAGGAAGTCGGGGGAATTGTCTTTGCCTGCCACGTTGATTCTTCGCTTGATCTCGTCAGTGACGTGGGGAATGACCTGGATGGTCTTACCCAGGAAGTCTCCTTCGCGCTCCTGGTCCATCACCGAGCGGTAGACGGCGCCGCCGGTAAAGTTTGAGCTCTTGGTCAGATTGACGTCCATGAACCGCTCGTAATGTCCTAGGTCCAGATCGGTCTCCGCCCCATCGTCGGTCACGAAGACCTCGCCGTGCTGGAAGGGGTTCATGGTGCCGGCGTCCTGGTTCAGGTACGGGTCGGCCTTGACTACGTTCACTTTGTATCCCAGGTCAATAAGGAGCCGCCCGAGAGAGGCGGCAGCGATGCCCTTGCCGATGCCTGAGACAATGCCCCCGGTGATCACGATGGTCCTGCTGGATGGGCTGGGCTGGGGCATGCGACAGGTTAGTTTTCATTATAGTAGCAGGATCCTTGAGGTGGTGCTACGGGTTGACCGCAGGAGCATTCTGGTGTATCTTAATCTTAAATTCAAAAGACATCGCCACCAGTTCCCGCCCGTTTGGGCACATCCCGGCCATCCACTAGTACAGTGGGTGGCCGAATGCATTTTCGCGGTATTATCCTTGACAGCGACATACTTACATGGTACTGTAGATCACGATTCTGCTCCTCTCTTCCCCCTAGAAGGGGCCCCGGCTTTTTGCCAGGGCCCCTTCGCCCGTTTATGCCCCTCTTCTTTCTGGTAAAAACAGCACACTGCCCCGTTCTGTGGGGTCAAAGTAGTGCCTTAGCAGTGACTTCCTGTACTCCGGATCAGCCATGTTCCGGACTGCTTTTGTGTGCTCAGCCTCCGTATAGATGCGCCCATGGTTGATGAGGTCCTGGCTGGCGTCGGTGACTATGCTGCCGGCCGTCTGAAAGCTGTAGACCTGGCTGCCGAGCTGGCGGGTGATCTCGTCCTCGACCAGTTTTTGGTCGCTGGCTGCCTTTTGAATTCTGTCGTCCAAGCAAGCACGGATCTCTTCTGCCTGGGCCACGGTATTTACCGGAAATGACAGGTTGAGGACCAGGTTGTCTTCCCGGAAGTCGCAGTCAGAGTCCAGACCATAGGTCCAGCCTTTTTCCTCTCGGAATTCGCGGTAAAGCGGACCTTGGGTGGTATTTACCAGTAGATTGAGAAAAAAGTTCAGGGCGCAGTAGTCCTCCCAGGACGGACGGTCATGGATCCAGGTAGTCTCAAGGCGGGGCTGACTGACGCTGTCAAAGAAGACCTGGTGGTGCTCGCGGCGGGTCCAACGCACCGGCTCGATGCGGGATTGTAGCGCAAGGGGCTGGGTGGGGAGGGCGGCCAACTGGTCGCGGAACCTGTCAAACGGCCCGGGACCTACCGCCAGGGCGACTATCTGGTTGCTGTGGGATATGCGCCGGTGCATGGCTTGAAGCTGCTCCGCGTCAATGGCCGCCAGATCGGCGTCACTCCCGAACAGTTGCTCCAGGGGATACAGGACGTCGTAGATGAACTCCTTGTAATAGTACTGCCCGGCCCGGGTGTTGGCGGGATAGAACCGGTTCTGGTCACGTTCATTGGCCACCACTCCCTGCTGGATGGGCAGATCGGCATCCTGGAATATGGGCCTGAACACTCGGTTTACCAGCAAGTCGATGCCGAAGTCCTGCTCAGCGGCCGGAGTATCTATCCAATAGGTAGTCTTTTTGGCGTAGGTGGTGGCATTGCTGTTGCCGGCTTTCATACCCAGCGTCCGGTCCAAAGCGTAGGCCTCAGGGAAATCTTGTGACCTGATCAGCTGGCAGTGTTCGAGGAAGTGCGGAGATCCAGGAAGTAGTCCGTTTTCAGGGATGGCATGCCCACTTCCCACCGGAAACTGGACCTCCATGCAGGAAATGGGGAAGGCATCCTGGTAAGTGTGGAGGCTGATGCCGTTGTCCAGGAGGGTGGTTTCGAAGTGCTGTCGGTCTCGTTTGACCATAGTACTGGCTTATCTGGTGCTAATCTGGTATGCTGGGGGCAGTTTCTTTACTCATATGGCCACACATACTCCTACTCTTCCGACAGTCGTCCTAGTTGGACGTCCAAACGTCGGCAAGTCCACTCTTTTCAACCGACTCATAGGTCGCCGTAAGGCGATCGTTGCTGACGTGGCCGGAACCACTCGTGACCGGCTGCTTACCACCTTGGACTATGACGGCAAGTTTTTTGAGCTGGCCGACCTGGCCGGTATCGAACGTCCCTCAGGTCAGGATATCCAACTAGGTGTCGCGGCGCAAGCACAGGTAGACAAGGCGCTTGCGGGTGCCAGCCTAGTGGTCTGGGTAGTGGATGGACGCGAAGGCCTTACTACGGCTGACCGTAACGTGGGCGATCGCCTGCGCAAGACGGGCAAGCCGGTCCTGGTAGCGATCAACAAATGCGACCATCCCCGCCACGACCAGGCCGAGATGGAGTTTGCCAGTTATCGATTTAACGGCGTCCTTACCCTTTCAGCCCTGGGCGGACGCGGAGTGGACGGACTGATGGGAGCCATTGCTGAGCGCCTGCCGGAGACCGGCCACATCCCCCTGACTGATGAACGCCAGCTTCGTCTGGGTATCGTAGGACGCCCGAACGTGGGCAAGTCCACTCTTCTGAACGCCCTGGCTAATGAGGAGCGGGTAGTGGTAAGTGATATTCCCGGCACCACCCGTGATGCCATCGACCTGGTGATTCCTTCTGAGAACATCTTCGGCCCAACATTCACAAAATGGAAGTCAGTCCGGGTAGTCGATACCGCCGGTATCCGCCGTCGCGGCAAGATCGGTCTTGGCCTTGAGAAGTGGAGTCTTATGCGTACGCTGGACGCTGTTAAGGAGTCCGAAGTCGTGCTCTTTCTCATTGATGCCAACGAGGGCATGGTCCACCAGGACATGCAGATCGCCCAGGAGATCGTTTCGGCAGGCCGTGCCCTTATCCTCGTCGTGAATAAGTGGGACCAGGTACTGGCTAAGAAGAAGGCCTTCCCGGCCACTGAAGAGGATGAGAAGGCTCAGGAAGTATTTTTGAACCACCTGCGCAATGAAGCGCCCTTCCTCTACTGGGTCCAGGTACTCTTTCTTTCAGCCAAAGACCGTCTTAACCTAGATGTTGTGGGCAAGCTAGTACTACGTGCCTATAAGAGCTGGGACCTGCAGATCGACCAGTCGCAGCTCGATGAGCTGGCTGCCCAGCTGCAGCACAATCCTCGTCTCAAGAACCTGCAGAGGATCGAGCTTGAGCATAGTCGTCCTCCGGTATTTCATCTCAAGGTTGAGGGACGCGACCTGCCTCACTTCTCAACGGTACGTATGGCCGAGAACGCCCTGCGTGAGGCTTTCGACATCGGTCCGACTCCAATAAAAATGTGGTGTGTGCCGTCCATGAAGAAGCGGGTATACAAGAAAAGATAGCCGGGCCGCTTAGCTTGGCGATTTTCCACGTCAGCCTCTCCGTCTCTTCCTCACCGTACCATTTGTACGCCTCGGTCGAGTGCTCGCTGCTTCCTTGAAACTCATCCAGGCTGAGTAGCCCGCTTTTTAGTAGCCTTAGTATGTTGCGTGAGGAGTGAGTTCGAACCTGTTGATAGGGTAGGCCAATACCAATACGCGGCCTATCATGTCGCTCTCTGGTAGGTCTCCCCAGTCACGTGAGTCGCTGGAACCTTCGCGGTTGTCACCTAGAACGAAGTAATTGCCGGCTTGCACGGTGAAGTCAGTTTGGTTGGTGGCGGGATTGGGCAGGGTTTTGTTGCCGTCGGAAACGTAGGGCTCTTTTAAGGTAAAGCCGTTGGGGTGCTCGGCGTTGTAGATGGTGACTATTGAGTCGGTGATCTTGACTCGTTCACCAGGGAAAGCGATGATGCGTTTTACGTAGTTGAAGCTGATGTCCTTAGGGTATTTGAAGACTACTACATCACCGCGAGTCGGCTGGTGGAGGTGGTAACTCAGCTTATCGACCAGGAGGTAATCTTTGTCGTGCAGGCCTGGATACATGGAGAGGCCGTCGACAACGAAGGGCTGGAGGACATAGACCCGGATGCCGTAGGCAAGCACCGAGACGACAAGCAGGGTCTTGATGAGCTCTGCGCTATAGCGCCAAAAATCACCTCCTTGGACTGGCTTCTGGTGGGAGGATTCAGGTTCTGTGGCGGTGCGGAGCTCGTCCATGGAGTATACTAGTGGATGATGACCACATCATCATACTAAAAACAGCAGTCGAAAGATATATGCTCAGTGCGCTCTTTTCATGGATACTGCGGCCGCATCCGGTAGTATTTAGTCTAGGAAGTCTTACTCTCTACACGCACGCCCTGTTCTTCGCCTTGGGGGCTGAAGTGTCTCTTTTAATGGCAACATTTTTGGCTCGTACGACAAAGCTTTCGGATGAAAAGGTGGGGGGATGGATACTTACCATTTTTGTCACCGGTTTAGTAGCTGCCCGCCTGGGGTACTTTATCTCGTATCCTAGCCAGTTTCAGGACGTCTCCCAGGTACTTGCTATCTGGCAAGGGGGACTGGTCTCGTATTTTGGCCTGGCGGGCGGTATTGGTGTTGCCTTCTGGCTGCTCCGTGGGATGTCGGCGGCTGAGCGCTGGCGCTGGCTGGATATCCTCTGCGTGGCCGCCCTTGCTGGGTGGGCGGTGGGACGTATTGGTAATTATTATGCGGCAGACTCGGTAGGAGTGGCTTCTACATGGTGGAGCGTATTTTACGGGCGGGTGCCCATCCAACTATTCGAATCGGTACTGACTTTGATCTTGGCCTTTTCCGGATGGCAGTGGTGGGGCCGTTTCAAGCCAGGGGGACTGGCAGTGCTGCTCTCCGCTGGATACCTGGCCGGACGGTTCATTATCGACATGTGGCGGGATGAAAGCACGGCTGGACCCCTGCACCTGAGTCAGTGGGTCTGCCTGCTTGCTGTCATCCTGCTTATTCCCCTAATACTCCGGCGTGTCCGTCCGGCTGCCTCTTAGTCTCGGTCTTGCTGCCCTGGGAGCTGACCAGGCCGTTTCCTGGTGGGTTCTGGACTTTCATCAGGAATGGGCTCACAGTCACCCGTTCTTTCCCTGGGGAGTGGCTCCCTATAACATCTTGGCTGCGGTGGCTTGTCTGCTGCTTCTGGCCTTGCTGACCCGTGCCAGCCATTATTACGCAGTGGGACTGAGCCTGCTGGTGGCCGGTCTTTTCAGTAACGCCCTCAGCTATCTCTTCTACGGTCATTTTGTTGACTACCTGCCTACCGGCGTCAGTTACACAAATGCAGCCGACCTGGTAATCCTGGTCGGCTGCATTCTGCTGGCGGTCGGTCTGGTCTCTAGCTCTTCTTCGCGACGACAGACTTGATGAGCGCGTCGAGAGCGGCGGGCTCATTGATGGCCATTTCGGAAAGCATCTTGCGATTCACGCCCATGCCTGACTTGTTGGCGAGGTCCATGAAGGTGCTGTAGGAAAGGTCATGCTGACGGACAGCGGCGTTGATGGTGACGATCCAGCCGCGGCGCAGCTGACGCTTTTTGGTGCGACGGTCACGGTAGGCGAACTGGCCGGCCTTAAGCAGGGCCTCATTGGCACGCTTGAACAGCTTGCGGCGCCCTGTGTGGAAACCCTTGGCTCGCTCGAGCAGGGCTGCGTGACGCTTGTGGGTGGTGGTTCCTCGTTTAACGCGTGGCATGTGGATCCTTAGAGAGTGGGTTTAAAGGTAAGGGAGCAGACGGGAAAGGCGCTTGACGCTGACCCGGGAAACCAGCTTGTAGCCCTTGGCAGCTGCCAGGACGCGACCCGACTTGTTGTGACGCAGGTGCTGGGCGGAGTTGGTAGGCTGCACGAGCTTACCGCTGCCGGTCTTGCGAATACGCTTGGAAGTGGTCTTGTGAGTTCTGAGCTTCATGACTTCTTTTCCTTAAGTAATACTGACATTTGCTTGCCCTGGCGCTGGATGGGCTGCTCGTATTCGAGGCCGACCATGTCGCGGAACTTGTCGAGCTGTTCGGCAGCCTTCTCCTTGAAGGCCATCTCGCGACCGACAAGCTTCAGTCGAAGCTTTAGGCGGTGTCCCTCACTGAGAAAGCGCTTGGCCTGGTTCAACTTGACCTCAAGGTCGCCGGCGCCGGTGTTGTAACTGAGACGAATCTCCTTTACCTCCTGGGTCTTCTTGGCCTTGTTCTTGCGAAGCTTGCGCTCCTGCTCGTATTTGAACTTACCGTAATCAAGGATGCGGGCGACCGGAGGAGTAGCCTGGGGTCCTACCAGCACTAGATCCATCTCTGCCTCTTCGGCCAAAGCCTGGGCGGCAGCGAGGTCTATCTCGCCGTGCGACTCGCCATCCTGATCAATCAAAAACACCCGTGCTGCACGGATACGCTGATTGATGGGGAGGTTGGTGCTTGCGGCTATACGGTGTACTTAGTCCTTTGGTCAAGGGTTACAGTACCAGATTTACCTACCTGACGTCAATACTATGCAGCCGGCGATTCCTTGAGACTGCTGTATGCATCGCCCCCTTCTTGAGACTACCCTCTATTTCTGGTACTATCTCGGTATTCCAGATGGGGAGAGCGAACATGATTTCAGATAAGGAGCGTCTGGCAGTTGTAAGGGCGCGTGTAAAGGGGGCGGCCATGGCCGCCGGAGGATTATGGCTTGTGGCATTGTTGCTCATGGTCGCGACACCGACAAAAGAGCCAGGAGCCATGGGTCACGTAATCTTTCTACATCTTGTCAATGGTGCTGCAGTAGCTGCAATAGTGGTGATGGTTCTTCGACGGTTATGAGGCATCATCGAGATCACCGGTCCTGGGGATGTATTCCCAGGACCATTTTTATACTTGCGCGGTACTTCGGCTAACGATGAGTCTCAGCGGTTTCTCCTGGGTGTCGTAGGTGGCGGGGGTGGTGCAGAACTCGGCTCCGGCCACCATGACGCGGTGGCTTCCTTCGGTGGTAAGCTCGGCTTTTTCCACCTCAAAACGTGAGTCCATGGGTAGGGAAGACGCCTGCTTAAGCAGTCCTGAAAGCAGACCCTTGCGCTTAGGCTGGGGATGGGTAATCTCGATGAGTAGGCGGCCTGCCTGCCCCGGTTCCCCGGCAAGAGGGGTTATACTGAGCTCCCCGCCCTGGCCCTTTACGGTAAAATCCGGTGAAACCAGGGTAAATCCTGCTCCGTCCGGGAGAGAGACGGTGGCGGGAGTAAGAAAGCACATACCTTGGTTCAAAAGGCCTAAGCGTACTGGCTGCCAGCGTCTACGCTTCAAAGCATCGGCTGCTTCTTTCCAGGCACTAACTCCGGTCAGGAGCTCGATGTCGGGGTTTTCTTGGAAAGGGATGATGCCAAATACGACGTCGTGGGGTTCGAGGCCACGTGCCACCTGGTTTATGAGCTCCACACCGCCGACGGCGATGATGGTAGAGTAGCGTTTACCGATGGCGAGTTGAATAAGATCTTCGACGCTTCTACCAGGTGTAGGTGCCGTCATCTCACCGGCAATGCCAATAGTAGCGAGGTACTCCTTTATCTGGGCGGTGCGCTCGTATTCTTTGGCTTCAAGTGGCGGCTCGAAAATATAATAGTACATGAGCGCCCCTTACTCTACCTCAAGGCGGGGTCGCTTTTTGGGTTCTGTGGGCCCTTCGCTACCGGGTAGGTTCATCTGGGACTTGCCGATAAAGACGGCTCCTGGCCGGATGGAGAGGCGCTGGGTGGTGAGGTCACCCTTTACCAGGCTCTTTGGCTGCAGCTCGATCTGCTCTTCAGCGGTAATGGAGCCGTGTACTTGTCCGGCCACTTCGACCTGCTTGGCAGTAATGGGACCGTGGATGATGGCAGTCTCTCCGATGAGGACGGTAGCCTCGGAGACGATGTCGCCAGTGACCTGGCCGTGGATATGGATAGACCCGGGGTTATGAATGGAGCCTTTCAGCTCTACCTGGGCACCAACTATGGTATCGACTTGCTCTGCGGCCATGGGGGGAGTTAGTGGGTGATGTTCTTACTATACCGTCCAAGGGCCCGGCGACTCAAGCCTGAAAATGCGAACGGCCCGCCCTCCCTTGTAGGGGAGAGCGGGCCGGTGGCTAATGGTGCTGGCCTTAGGTCAGGGGGTCGAGTCTAGGGAACGAGCCCTTTTCCAAGAGGCGTAGCATGGGATCGAAGTGGTCTTCCTGCAGTCGAATGCGACAGAGTACCTTTGAGGCATAGTAATATCCCTCATGGAGGACCACAGGTTTTGCACCATGAGCCTTCTCAGCCGTTATTCTGACAATGTAGGTGACCAGCGCCTTGCCGTCATTGGCAATGCAATGCGGCAGCATGGTTACGATCACCTGCCGTGAGTGGAAGCTTGCCTTGGCATGGAACGACTTGGAGTTGATGTCGCCAAGGCACAACAGTGCCAAAAACAGAATGGCAGCTTCTACTGTTAGGAGTAAGGCGAGCAGGAAGGCTACTGGCGAAGTGCTCCGGAGGACCATCGCCAATACTAGTCCGGTCAGGCCCATCACGACCAGGATGATACCGATCGCCTTCAACATGCCCTGTTTCGTTGCAAAACTCATTACATACCTTTCAAACAAGATTTCAGGGTTGGTTATACCTCTTTTCCCTGAAAATGTCAAGGTCCTACGCCCCTCTGTCATGAGCTGAGGCTGGCAAAATCGTTTAGCTTGATTCTCCCGAGGCGCGGGAGAAGCCAGTTCTCGTATACCGCTTGAGGATGACAGTCTTTGGGTATCCATATGCTTGTCTGCACATAGACTCCACCTTTTCCCCATGTTATCTCCTCGCAGCTGAGTGTGTACTGTAGATTTCCCGTGCAGTTTGGCTGCGAGCTCGGTAGTTCAAGGCTGACCAGCATCGTTTGTCCGGTATCCGTTCGGACGAGCTCGGAGTAAGAGCGGTCGTAGCGGTAGTTGAAATCACGGTGGTTACGCATCATCCACCGGAGTAGATCGAGGCCGATAAGTCCAATGATCAATGACAGTACCAGGTTGTCATCAAAGCCCGATGCCAGGTATCCTAGTCCAGCAGTAATAGATACAACAGCTACTGCATTGGCTAGAAATATCAGGTCAAGCAAACAGCTGAACGTTGTCTTTTGCATCTCATTTCCTTTCACGGCAGGGTGCCGTACAAGGGATTAATAGCCGACTCCGCTTGAAAGAGCAAGAGACTTGCCTAAACCCTGGAAATCTGGTAAGCTATGGCCACTTTGAGTGAACTGCCCTCCCAGAAGATATAATCTCGATTACCGCATGGACAACATTGTTATCACCGGGGCCCGTGAGCACAACCTGAAGAATGTCTCTTTGAGCATTCCCCGCGACAAGCTGGTGGTAATCACCGGCCTTTCTGGCTCTGGTAAGTCGTCTCTTGCCTTCGATACTCTCTACGCCGAGGGCCAGCGTCGCTACGTTGAGTCCCTGTCCGCCTATGCACGGCAGTTCCTTGGCATGATGGAAAAGCCTGATGTTGATTATATCGAGGGTCTTTCTCCCGCTATCTCCATTGACCAGAAGTCGGCCACCCGTAACCCACGCTCTACCGTTGGTACCGTCACGGAGGTCTACGACTATATGCGTCTGCTCTTCGCCCGTGTCGGCACCGTCCACTGTCACATCTGTGGAAAACTGGTCTCGAAGCTCTCAGCTAGCCAGATGGTGGATAAGGTACTCGAGCAGTTTATGGACCAGAAGATCATGCTGCTTTCGCCCATGGTGCGTGACCGTAAGGGTGAGCACCGCCAGGTATTCCAGCAGATCCAAAAGGCCGGCTATGCCCGTGTCCGGGTGGACGGCAACCAGATGGACCTCGAGGAGGCCCTGGGAATGGAGCTGGACAAGCAGAAGAAGCACACCATCGAAGTTATCGTCGACCGTCTACAGCTGACCGGTGCCCGTCTGGGAGCCTCTGAGCGCAATACCCAGATCGAGCAGGACAGCCAGCGGGTACGCCTACTGGACTCGGTAGAGAAGTCCCTGCGTCTTTCCGAGGGTAAGCTTCTGGTCGCCGAGTACGAGGGTGACCGCGAGGTGTACTACTCCGAGGACTTCTACTGCTTCACCGACGATATCTCTCTTCCTGAGATCGAACCCCGTGCTTTTTCCTTTAACAGTCCTCACGGCGCCTGTCCTACCTGCCAGGGTCTAGGCCGCCTGCAGCAGATCGACCCCGAATTGGTGGTGCCTAATGAGCGCCTGACCATCGCTGAGGGCGCTATCCGCCCCTGGAGCCGATCTACGAGCTTTGACAGCTGGTACCTGCGCATCATGGAAGAGGTGGCTGAGCAGAACAAAATTGACCTGAATGTAGCCTGGGAAAAGCTTCCCGAGACTGATCGCCAGATGGTACTTTACGGTACTGGTGAGAAGCGCTATACGGTCGGCGGCTACGCTACTTCCTATGAAGGCGTCATCCCGAACCTAGGCCGTCGCTACAAGGAGACTGATTCGGAGTACGTTCGTGGTGAGATCGAGAAATACATGGTTGAGGAGCCCTGCAAGGCTTGTGAGGGCGGTCGCTTGCGTCCTGAAGTATTGGGTGTAAAGGTGATGGACAAGAATATCGTCGAGGTAAACCAAATGCCTATCGCTGAGGGCCTGGCCTTTTTCAAACGACTGGCTGACGGTGAGTCCCTGACCGAAAACCAGAAGCTTATCGCCCGACAGATCTTCAAGGAGATCTGCTCCCGTCTGCAGTTCCTGCTCGATGTCGGCCTTTCCTATCTAACTCTCGACCGTTCTGCCAACACGTTGGCGGGTGGTGAGGCTCAGCGTATCCGTCTGGCTACCCAGATCGGTTCTGGACTTACTGGGGTGCTCTACATCCTGGATGAGCCTTCTATCGGCCTCCACCAGCGTGACAATACCCGTTTGCTGGAGACTCTAAAGATGCTACGTGACCTGGGTAATACCGTCCTGGTAGTCGAGCACGACGAAGAGACTATGATGGAAGCCGATCACCTTATCGACATCGGCCCCGGCGCTGGAAAGCACGGCGGTACGGTCGTGGCCCAGGGTACTCCCCAAGAAGTAGCAGCCAATCCTGACTCCATTACCGGTCAGTACCTTTCTGGAACTAAGAAGATCGACATTCCTAAGAAGCGCCGTCGAAATGACGGTCGTCACTTGGAAATAGTCGGTGCCAAGGAGAATAACCTGCAGAATGTCGACGTGAAGATCCCCCTTGGTCTCTTCGTGGTTATTACCGGCGTCTCTGGCTCAGGTAAGTCTACCCTCATCAATGACATCCTGGCCAAATCCCTGAATCAGACCTTCTTCCGAGCTAAAGACAACCCAGGTAAGCATAAGGAGATTCGCGGCGTCGACCACCTGAACAAGGTCATCGACATTGACCAGAGCCCTATCGGCCGCACTCCTCGCTCAAACCCTGCCACCTATACGGGAATGTTCACGGTTATCCGCGACATGTTCTCGTCCACACCTGAGGCACGCGCTCGTGGCTACAAGACCGGACGCTTCTCCTTCAATATGAAGGGTGGACGCTGCGAGACCTGTTCTGGTGACGGCGTTATTAAGATTGAGATGAATTTTTTGCCCGATGTCTACGTGACCTGTGAGGAGTGTAAGGGTAAGCGCTACAACCGCGAGACCCTTGAGATCCTCTACAAGGGCAAGAATATCTCAGAAGTACTGGATATGACCGTCGAGGAGGCTAACGAATTCTTTGCAGCCATTCCCGCGATTGCTCAGAAACTGCAGGTACTGACAGATGTTGGTCTGGGCTACATGCACATCGGCCAGCCCGCTACTACTCTTTCGGGTGGTGAGGCCCAGCGTATCAAGCTGGCTTCCGAGCTGTCCCGCCGTGCTACCGGCAAGACCCTGTATATTTTGGACGAGCCTACCACCGGCCTGCACTTCGAGGATGTCAAGAAACTTCTCGTGGTACTCCAGGCACTTGTTGAAAAGGGCAATTCCATCCTGGTCATCGAGCACAACCTCGACGTGATCAAGAGCGCTGACTGGCTCGTGGATATGGGACCTGAAGGAGGTTCTGGTGGAGGATTAGTGGTAGCCGAGGGTACGCCTGAGGACGTGGCCAAGGTAAAGGCAAGTCATACCGGAAGGTATCTGATCCCGCTTCTCAAAAAGGGTTAATACAAAAAAAGAAGGCCGCCCCACCGGGCGGTCTTTTTGGTATAGTGGGGCCATGAACATAGGCGACTTCAAGCTAGGGATCTGCCGTCACTACAAGGGACCACATTATAAGGTTCTGACCTTGGCACGCCTGCACGATACGTATGAAGAGGTAGTGATCTATGAAGCTCTCTTCGATATACCCGACTTTGGCGACCATGCCGTCTGGGTGCGGCCGGTAAGCGGATTTCTCGAGGAGGTCGTGGTAGATGGGGTGTGCGTACCTCGCTTCGAGTGGATAGGGGAGAACGAAGATGCCTAAGCCAGTAGTCGTCGGTATGGATGAGGTGGGTCGGGGTGCCTTGGCTGGGCCCGTACTGGTGGCCTGTGTCTACTTCAATGCCAAGACCCAGGCCGAGCTGCCCTTGATCCTAGAGGTGGCTGGTCTAAAGAAGCTGAGGGACTCAAAGCAGCTGACTGCCAAACAGCGTGAACGAGTCTACCAAGCCGCCTTCTGCAACATCCAGTGGAGCAACGGCTGGGCCCTTCCCTCTGAGATTGACGAGCTTGGTCTCTCGGCCGCCGTGAAGCTGGCGGCCGACCGGGCCTTGGACATGCTGAAGCGCCTGGGCGGGGAGCCTGGCCTGGTCCGCGCTGACGCCGGGCTTTTTCATTCATTGGAAGACACTATCCCCACTGAGCGGCACATAAAGGGGGATGAGAGATTTCCTGAGATCGGACTTGCCTCGATTTTAGCTAAAGTGACTAGAGACAAGATGATGCGAGAGCTGGACGAGACGTTTCCCGGATATGGATTTGTTAGGAATGTGGGGTATGGCACGCCCGAGCATTTGGCGGCGCTGCGGAAGCTGGGATCTAGTCCAGAACACCGGAAATTGTTTCTTAGAAAGCTGGGTATCTGAGTAAGGGTGGTAAATACCGTAGGTTATGGTAGCCTATATCCAGGCCATTGGCTGAAAGGAGGCTGGCTATGCAGTATATGCGGTCACGTCCGAAGGGCATTATTACCCATACCCTGTATGAAAGAGCGCGGAGAGATATCGAAGAGTTGTTTCGTGAAGGAGAAGGAACGGGAAAGGTGGGAAGTACTAAAGAGTTTGTCTGCGTCGAACTGTGCCGGGCTAAAGATAATCGTTGTTTCTATTTTCGTGTTTCGACGGTTGCCGGCGTGAGGCATTTTCTGGACAAGGAGTATGACGGTACCATCACTTGGTTCTATGGGGAGCCGGGACATCAGGCCGGTGGTGATCGCTATCTACGCATTGGCTTACTGCGATCTCTCACGATGCGTTTGAAGGAGAGAAGCTAGTCTTTCCATAGTTGACTGTTTTTGGTACGGTACTGCCAATACCCCGGAGGAGGAGAATATGGAACCTCAAAAGCTCGTGTTGTATCTTGTCTTGGCCGTTATCGTAGGATTTGGTGCGATATGGATTCATACTCCCGGCCCCGCCCTGGCTATGCGTCCTCTGTCGTTCCCGACTACAATTACCGCTTCTGTGCGGTAAGGTCTCATCAGAAACTGTCGCTGTATCTACGGATCGGCGGCATTTTCGTGTCCAGTGAGTGACACTTCCAGGTCAATATGATATGGTGAGGGCGCTTCCAACCATCCAAGGCAGTCGCTTTTCGGGAAACCGACGAGAGGAAAGTCCGGGCAGGCAACAGCGACGGTAGTCGGGAAATCCGACCGGGCGTGAGCCCCGAGACAGTCGCAACAGAAAGCAAACCGCCAGCGGCCCGAAAGGGTGCGGGCAAGGGTGAAACTGTGTGGTAAGAGCACACACGGCCGCCAGGTGACTGGCGCCGCGGTAAACCTTACCGGCCTGCAAGGTGGGTTGGGCTGGACGGCATAACTCAGCTGGAGGTGTCGAACGGATCCCACCGCGTAGATAGATGGCTGCCGCGTCGCATTACCGAGAGGTGGCGGCGTACAGAACCCGGCTTATTAAGATGATTGGAAGCAAAAGAAAGAGACTCCTGGAGGTCTCTTTCTTTTGCTGGAAAGCGTCTTAACACGAAGTATTAAGGTGGTTGGAGGCGAGATAAAAAGAGCAGTTTGTGAGCAGGGCCGTTTACGGTCATGATTGCAAACTGCTCTTTTTAGTGAGCCGATGGCCCCTTAACACGAAGTACTAGGATGGTTGGAGGCAGCCTGGCGTATTTATGCTAGAGTAAAGCCATGACTCAGAGCTCCCGCCAGACAACCGCCTTCTATGTTCTCTTCGGTCTCACCGCCTTGATGGCGCTGGTATTCCTGTGGAGTTACCTTCCGGCCGTGGTCCTGGCCTGTCTTCTCGCCCTGCTCTTCCATCCCATGTATCGCAGGCTTATGGATGTCTGCAAGGGGAGGGACTGGCTGGCTATGCCGCTTACCTTCCTGGGCATCTTCCTTTCTTTCATCCTGCCCTTCGTCATTGCCGGGAGCCTGGCCGTTAGAGTGGTCATGGACTTCTCCAGGCGGTCAGAAGGCACTACCCTGGCTGACGGCCTCTCCCTGAACTGGCTGGTTGAAAGGGCCAACCTTGTCTTGGCTCAGATTCCGGGCCTTGATTACCAGGTCACTCCGGAGATGGTGACGGGGCAGCTGCAGGCCGCCGCCCACGCACTTTCCTCACACGCCCTCGATACTGTCAGGGGTGTCGGGGCGGCTGTGTTTGGGGTTATCCCGGTCATCTTCATCTGCATCTACTTCATTGCCGCCCTGCTCTCGAACTACGGCACCATCGTAACCTTTCTGCATCGGCTGAGTCCTCTCGACAATGAGATAGACCGGCTCTACTTCAGGCGGGTGAGGGCGATGGCCCTGTCCATGGTTAGGGGTACCTTCATCGTCGCGCTTATCCAGGGAACCCTTACCGGACTTCTATTGGCGGTGGCCGGTGTAAAATACTCTGCTTTCCTAGGTCTGCTTGCCACCATCGCCTCGATCATCCCGCTGGGTGCCGGCATTATCTCCATCCCCATCGGGCTGCTGCTTATCGCCTCCGGGAACATCTGGCAGGGAGTGCTGCAGATCGCCGGAAACCTTATCGTGGTATCGAATGTAGACAATGTCCTCCGGCCCCGACTGGTAAGCAAGGAGGCCAGCCTGCATCCGGCCCTGACCATACTGGGTCTGTTCGCCGGCCTGGCCAGCTTCGGCTTTCTTGGCGTAATCTACGGACCGGTACTGATGATCTTCTTCGCTACCACCATAGAGGTGTATATGACCCGATTCCGTCCTAAGACTGAGTAACCCTCTCAATTTCTTCTCGTCATTCTGGTAGTCAGACCATAGCAGTGCTTGTGGGATAACAAAAAATCACCCGAAGGTGATCTTTTGCTTCTCTCCAGGGGCTCCTACTGGTTTCCCGTATTCCCTGAAGAGTGGGCGATATCGAAGAGGGAAAGCTTGATCCCGCTCTGATTGGTTGAGCGGACAAAGCTGGTGAACACAGGGCTGTCAGGAGAAGTTATGATGGTGTCGCTGTTCCAATACGACCAGTCGGTGGCCTCGGTGACGCCGCTCTTGTCCTGGGCAAAGATATTGATGGTTACGCTGTAGCCGTTCTTCTTAAGCTTGTTGGCCTGGGCCAGGATGCCGTTCAGGATGTCGGCGCGCTTGGCTGGGGGCACCGTAATGGTGTTACTGGCATCCAGGGTGTACTTGCTGTGGAACGAGCCGGTGTTATACCAGATTTCCTTGGTACCCAAGCTGTCAGCGGCCTCAGAGGCAATGTCGTAGCCAAGATACTGGGCGGCGTCTACGATACCAGGACCGGTCTGCTTGGCATTCGGCAGCCAAGGGAATCCCTGGAGACCGAAGCTGGTCACCAGTCCCTTGTCGATGCCCTTTACATACGGCAGTAGGCTGACGTACTCGCCATTTGCCCAGTTGAAGTCGCTGGAGTCATAGGTGGCTGAGTTCAGCATTATGCTGGTACGAGTCTTGGGGAACTGGGCCCGTAGGGCGCGCAGGTAGATGTTGACGTCAGTGGCGTAGGTAGCCGGAGTGGCGCTTTGGTTGTTCCAATACGGCAGGTTGGCCTCAGGGAACGGTACCCAGGTGCCCATATCAGCGTCGGTGAGGCCCTGGGCCTTTAGCTCGGCGAAGTAGGTCTGGATGAACGGAGTGTAAAAGCCGCTGCTGAACTCGGTGAAGTCTACCAGGCCCCAGTCGCTGCTTGGCTCGATGATGACCAGGGGATGTACTCCATGCTTCTTGAACTCCTTCAGCTTCGTAGCCATGATATCGGCTCGGTGCTTGGCGTCGACGGAGTCCTTGGGCATGTCACCAAAGATCATCATCTGGTCGGTTACGAACGAATGACATACTTCCTGGTACTCAGCTAGCTTCTGTAGCTCAGGACTGCTGCTGGCACTCAGGCCTACGATAGGCTTCAGGTTACTGCAATCTCCGGTAACCTGTACTGAAGGCGAGCGGTGGATGAGTGAGGCCAGGGCAGGTGCCTGCAGGCGGATGTCGGTCATTGACTGCACCACGACTCCCACCGCGTAGGCGGAGGCTAGCAGGAAGAGGAGGCTGAAGATGAATACTTCTCGTGGTTTCATGGGTGGGCAAGTGTGTGGGTGTGAGTGGGGACAGGCTCGGCGTCGGTATCGATACCGGTGCGGCTCCAGGACTGCCATTCGATCTCGTCGCCTCTGACCGTCATCAGGATGCTCTTGATAAGGGCCAGCCACTCCACCCAGACCAGGAAATAGAACAACGGCCAGGTGAATGGGAAGAGGAAGAGTATGCCGAGGTTGATCTTCTCATGGTCAAACAGGGCGATCACCAGATAGGTGGCGAAGATAAAGAGTATGCCCAAAGACAATGAAAGATAGTCGCCAGAGATGATGCTGTAGCTGAGCAGCAGGGTAAGGCCTACCGGCTCAAAGAGCAGCTGGCTTTCGGAAAGCAGGCAGAATGGCAGTATGAACCAAGACAGAGCCCGGTTATGGCGTTTATCCAATGAGAAGAACATACGGCGGTAGCGTACGAAGGTGTCGAAGCGGCCCTTCTTCCAACGCAGGCGCTGGTTCAGCAGACCCATTACGGTGCTGGCACCCTCGGTGTAGCAGATGACGTCCTCAGCATAGACCGAATGCAGGCCGTTGTACCGGGTCCGCAATGACATCTCGATGTCCTCGGTTTTGTTGGCCTCGTCAAAGAGTCCGAGCTGCTCGAATACCTTCTTCTTGCGGAAGGCAGCGCAGGCGCCTCCGAAGATATACTCGGCGTTCATCACCGAGTGGGCGCGCTTGAAGTAGAAGCCGAAGAGGTACTCGAGGTTCTGGATGAAGCCCATCACAGAATGGTTGCGGCCTACCTTGACGTTGCCGACGGCGACGTCGATCTTCTCATCCTCAAAGTAGGGCACCAGCCGGGCGATGGCCTTCCTGTGCAGGACTGAGTCGGCGTCCACGGTGACGACGATCTCACCCTTGGATGCGACGATACCCCGGTTCAGGGCGGTACCTTTGCCACCGTTTTCCTTATATACGTAATGCAGCTGGGCGGTAGGGTGCAGGTTGTGCCATTCGGCGCTCTTCATGAAGCGCTCGAACATCTCGTGGGAACGGTCGGTAGAGCCGTCGTTCACCACGATAATCTCAAGGTTTTGGTAGGTGCTGTTCAGTACTGAACGTACCGTACGCAGTAGGCCCACCTCTTCATTCCAGGCGGGAATAACCACCGAGACCATGGGGCGGTACGGGCGGCGCAGGCCGTTCTCAAGACGTTTGCCGGCCAGTCGTTCCTGACGAAGCGCCTCCTTCACCGCGTGGAAGGGGGCAAGGAGCAGGAACAGATAATACTTCACCAGCATTATGGTGGCGAAGAATATGGTGATGTTCCTAAGAAGAAGGTAGTGTTCAGCCATAACTTACAGTTGGGTGTTCTGAAGGTTGACGAAGGTTGCAGTCACATACTGGATGCTCTTGTTATCGGAGCTGGTGATAGCCAATAGCAGGTCGGGAGTGGTGGTGTCAGGCAATATAAAGGAAGTGGTGGCCGGCAGCAGCTGGGTGTTGCTGATACGGAACATGTAGCGCCAGTCCCTGTCGGTATCCAGGAAGACATTGTCACCGACGGTCAGAGTACTGGGGTCGTTAATGGTCCTCCAGCCCTCACGCAGGTAGACCAGGGTATTGCCGATATTGCCACCCTTGGCGGGACTCAAGTAGGCGAACTGAGCGGTAGACTGCCGGGCCAGGTAGTGGCCGTTCTGGTAAATGGCGGGCACGACCTGTAAGCGGGTGCTGGTGGGAGTCAGTTTCAGGTAGAGCGGGTGGCCGAAGTTGCCTTCTCCGGAGTTCGGGTCCTTGACGATCTGGGGGGAGGTGTTGCGGTCGATGATGTCCCGTACCGGTACGGGGGTAAGGGCTATGGCAAACGGGACCTCCTTGGTGAAGGCCAGCTCATAGCCGTTGATCATGATGAAGGTGGTGGCTGACAAAGAAAGGGTCATCAGCACGAAGTACTGAGTGGCCAGCCACAGGCTGCGCAGAACGCGCTTGGTCCTAGAAATCGCCATGGTTCCTCCGGGTTCGGAAACCGATGTAGAAGGCCATGCCGTGCGCTATGACATTAGCAAGCAGAACGCTTGAAATGAAAGCGCAGTAAAACAGGATGAGAAGGTAGTAGGGACCGGATGAAATGCCTGTAAGCATGGGTACTTATTGTGATAGATCACAATAGGGTATCTTTACTGATTTGTCAATACAGGAGCCAATAAAATGCGGCCTGTCCTTGCTAGGGGCAGGCCGCGGGGTGCGTCGGGACTACGTGAGTATCGGTCGGAGAATGCCATCCACCTGGCCGACCACGTACTCGATACCGTTGGCGCCTGGGATGAAGTGGTAGTCGGGGTGACCTTGCCAGGCCTCCCTGGTCAACATCTCGACCCGCTGCGCCTTTTCCAGATTCTCGTATCGCTTGTCATTGCCCTGGGCACTGAACAGCTCTGGTTTGGCAGTCGCTAATGACTCGAGATGGACTACCTTGTCGTAGGCTGCATACAGGATGCGGGTGGTGAGGCCTGAGAACCGAGCGGCAAGTTCATCGTGAAGTCCTGGCATGTAAACCATGGCATCGGCAGTGCCGCGGTCAGAAACAATCGCCCTAATACCTCCCTTTAAAACGGCTTCGTCGTAGGCTTCCAGCTCACGCATGATCTGGGTAAGTAGCATGGCCGGCTGGAAGCGGCTGAGCCATCGGTCGATGAGCTCCTCTTGCGACGGGACGGCGGTCAGGCCTGATGTCAGAAAGAGGGTGGCAGTCTCGTCAAGTTGGGAGACTAGGCCGGGAAACTGCCTTGCCACGTATCCCATAACAGTACTTTTGCCGCCGTTCGGGCCGCCGACCAATCCTATGCGTAGCGGGCCGCCGGGAGGCTTCGCTGCAAGATACTCATCCAAGAGAGGATGGGAGAATGCGTCGCTGACCGGATTGTTGTTGTTCATCTGTCTTCGCTCCTTTGCAATCTGGACGTTCATGTCCAGGACCAAGGTATACCTTCCGGAGGAGGCCGTCCAGTCTGAGATCGACAAAAGGGGGTAATTTTGGTAGATTCGAAGGGCTACCAAACAGTGGGGAGTGGCCAAGTGGTAAGGCAGTGCCCTTTGAAGGCATGTATCGAAGGTTCGAATCCTTCCTCCCCAGCCAGAAAGAAGCGATAGAGCTCGTCCTCTATCGCTTCTTTCTGTTTATGTAAGTAATGAATCGGATTAATAAGGTCTGTTAAATCTAAAAGATTCCTGCTATTGATGACGACGACTTCCGGGTGTATGTGGCATTTCCACCTATCCCTCACGAAACCGTACGAAAGGGCGGCGGGCATTTTCTGGAAATCTACGATACCGTGGCCGGAGCCGATGACTGTCCGGTGCCCCTCGACGAATTTCAGGAACATCTCTAACTCATGTGCGAATGGGTTTGTTAGGGTCTGCAGTGTGCTCTATGCATGCTGCAGGCCTCACAAAGTTATGCGCTAGCCTTTCCTGTAAGACGGTTCAGGAATCGGTGTATGAAGCCTCTCAGTAGGCCGAGATCTACGACTACATACAGTGCAAGTATTCCTACTGCCCACGGCAGGGAGGAGTCCTTTTCGGGTGTCTTGACCGTAACGGTGGCCGGGGAAGACAAAGCCTTTACCGTGGGCGCCGGCAGTTCGCTCGTGACCACTGCGATGCTGCGCGGGGTCGGACTAGGACTAGGAGCCGGAGTCGGGCTAGGCGTTGGGCTAGGACTGGGAGTCGGTGCAGCCTTTTTTGGGGTTGGCTTAGGGATGACACTTTGGGGGACCGTTGACGCCACGCCGTTAACCGGGGGCTTGGTAATGACCAGGGCGGGTGCTGGCGTGGCTTGGTTAGGGTCGGGGGTTGTGCCGAGCTCAGGCAGGTCAGAAGGGGCCTTGATCTGGGCAGGGACGGCGGTAGGTGCCGTAGTCGGAGTCGCAGTAGGTGGTGGGGCTGGCGTCGTTGTAGGATTGACTGCGGCTAGGACGTCGATCTCGCCGCCATTTACCGAATGAGTACTGCCGTTCGTCGAATCGATGTAGGAGGTTATTGGGTCGGTGGAGCCGACGATCTTGCTTTTGACCTGAGCCGGGGAAAGCGATGGATTCTGAGAGAGTAGGAGGCCCGCCTCGCCAGCCACAAAGGGAGAGGCCATCGAGGTGCCGCTCAGGTAGGCGTACCCTTCTTTCTTATAGGTGCTGGCAATGCTCTCGCCGGGTGCTACCACGCTTACCCAGCTTCCGTAGTTTGAAAACGAAGAGAGCTGGCCGGTCTGTCCGGCTGAGGCTACCGAAATGACGCCCGGATAGGCTGCCGGGTAGATGGGTGAAGAAGAACCGCTATTGCCGGCCGCTGCTACCACGACTACATTGTGGCTGATGGCGTACTGGATGGCATCGGACATGATCTGGGTGCCTGTCGAAGAGCCAAGGCTGAGGTTAATGATCTGGGCGCCGTGATCTGTGGCATACAGGATGCCGGCCGCCACGGTGGAAGTAGTGCCGCTTCCGGAGGCGTCTAGTACTTTGACCGGCATAATCTTGCACTGCCAGCACACGCCGGCCACCCCAATGGAGTTGTTGCCATCCGCTGCGGCGATCCCGGCCACATGGGTGCCATGGCCATTGTCATCGCTAGGATCCGAGGTACCTGCTACAAAGTTGTATCCTGTTGAAAGAAGGTTTGGGGTCAGGTCGGGATGGGTCATATCGGCGCCGGTATCAACGAAGGCAATGGTCACTGAAGGGCTGCCGGTATTCGTATTCCAGGTAGTATCCGCCTTGATCGCTGTCGGTCCCCATTGGATGGAGTAATACGGGTCGTTCGGCACGGTCATGGTGCTGACGGTCTGGTCTCGCTCGACGGATACGCCAGTTGCCCGTAGTTTGGTTTCAAAATCGGTGTCGCTTATGCCGCTAGACGGCGGGTTTTCTACGATATCGGTATTGATGGAAGCAAGCTCGGTTTTCATTTTGACGCCAAGTTCGGCGTAGGCGTTCTCGAGAGCGGTTTTGCTTGTAGGCGTGTACTTAACTAGGAAGTGATGGGGTGCTGCCGTGGCTTCTGGGCTGCTTGTGATAGCAGGAGTTTGCTTGGTAACGGTGACAGACGGCGAAACAAGGGCCTGATGAACCCCTAGTATTCCGACGATGGATCCTACGATGATCCCGAGGCACGTAATAAGCGCCAGCTTCTTACAATGTAACGCTTTAAGAGTCATATACTAGCAGTGTAATATAAAACCAGTACAAGTACCTACTAATCCAGGTTATGAAATTTCTCCTCACCTCTTCGGGTATCAGTAATCGTGCTTTGCTTAATTCATTATTGAACCTGGCCGGAAAGCCGGTCAACCAACTTAAGGTGGTCTACATTCCCACAGCTGCTAACGTGGAGCCAGGTGACAAGGGTTGGCTGATCGATAACCTGCGCGACTTTCAGGAAGCGGGGTTCGAGTCTGTGGATATTATGGATATCGCTGCGGTACCGCTTGAGATCTGGAAACCTCGTTTAGAGGCTGCAGACATCCTGGTGATGGGAGGTGGCAATACGAGTTATCTCTTAGAACAAATTCATTCCTCTGGCCTTGCCGAAGTACTGCCTGAGCTTCTGAAGACGCGGGTATATCTGGGAACCAGTGCTGGTAGTATGGTGGTGGGCACGGATATGCCGGCCGAGGCCTTGGAAATGGTCTATCCTGACGAGTCAACCAAGGGCGAAAAGGGCCTTAGGCTTGTGGACTTTTATATCCTGCCGCACTTTGGCTCCGAGTACTTTCCCGAGGTGCATGAGAAGAATGCACAAAAGGTGGCGGATATCTCAAGGCAGACGGTCTACCTCTTGGATGATCAGACGGGAATCGAAGTTAATGGCGATTCTATAACGGTAATCGGTGAAGGTACCTGTATCCGGTATGAAAGGTAACCGTGTAGTTATTGTTTTTTCCAGCCTCCTCTTACCTGGTGTACGGCGGCAAGAAAAGGATCTTTATGATATGCTTATGCCATGACCAAAATACAGATTCTTCGTCGACAGAAGGCAGTAGCGGCAGCGGTCGGTTCGGTACGCGCTGAAGGCCTTAAGACAACAATAAAAACCCAGAAGCAGCTAAAAGAATACGCTGAGGGAAAGATTACTATTGCAAAACTACGCAGAGTTACTATTGATGATATAAAGGCAAAACAAAAAAAGAAGTAACCAAGAGCGTATGCCATACGATGTCGATAATGATCCCTATATCGACAAGACAACAGGCATTCTTCGTAATCTCTTGGGTATAAAGACCCAGATAGTATTGGACGATGCTGAAGCGCAAATTACTGCAATAGAAATTACTGCCCTCACGAGTGGGGAGGGCTACCCGTATGATGAACCTTCGGTAGACTCATTGAAGGACATTCATAAGCAGCTTTTCAGGTATATTTACGTATGGGCTGGGTCGGTGAGAACTGTAGAACTAAGTAAGGGCGACACAAGCTTTGCTCGAGCTGTACATATTGAAAAGGCTATGGATGGTATTTTTACAGAACTAGAAAAAGAGGGCTATCTTGCAGGACTTAGTACTAATCTATTTGTGGAAAGGCTTGCTCACTACTATGGAGAGTTGATTGCACTTCATCCTTTTCGTGAAGGTAATGGCAGGACTATCCGTACCTTTTTGGCTATCTTAGCTGATAATAATGGGTGGCATATTGCTTGGGATGAAATGAATTCGGAAGAAAATATTTCCGCATGTATTGCGGCGTACAAAGGAGATGAGACCCCATTGCGTAATATGTTGGAGAAGATTATCGCCCCCGTTGATGTATTTTGGGGCCGTGATCCCTATGAATTCATTTAGCCAATGCGGCTCATTTCCCCCAGCACAGCATTAGTCGGCGTATGTGCTACTCGATCTTTGTATCCCGGCAGGGGGAACATCACAAACAGATTGTGAAGGAAATGGATGAGTATCCCTAGATAGATGTCCCGGCTGAGCCACCTGATAAGGTCGAACACCGGTCCCGCCCGAAACCCCCCATAGACACTGGTATTCCAGGTTCGTCGCCAGCGGCCTATCAGAGGGTCTACATGTGAGCTTGGAAGTTCTCACACTGGAACAAGAAGAACCGCACCCAGGAAATGGACATAGCCCGGCGCTACCTGGCCGACACCAAGGATTACCTGTAATGCCAGAACCTGATATATCTAGCTTCTAGAGCATATTTCTGATATAGAAAGAACACGGGTATCATATATACCTGTATTTCTAGGAGGTTTGAATGAGGAGATCAGTTGGTAGAGGCGCCCTAATTATGGCGCTCGTACTCTGTACGGCTGTGGCTCAGGCCCAGACGGTCCCGCCGGAAACGCTGTTTCTGGGAAGGGCGAATGACTTGGGGAATACCACCTATGTGGACAATATCTCCCAGGGTCGGGATGACAATCCGGCCCGACTGTTTGATCGCGGGCGCCAGGCCGGCATCAAGGGTGGACGTATCGCCGACCGGGTGCTTCCCGACCTGCAGATGCTCTATGCCCAGGGCACCAGCCCCGTGTCGAAGCGCTGGATGGTTCAGCTGGCGGGTACTCGCCTGACCGGAAGCGGACCCTTCGGTCCCGGCACCCTTTCCTACCGGGACAAGGATGCCGGACTGCAGGTAGCCTACCGGGCAGGGAACCGACTTGATTTCGGCGTGGGAGTGGCAGATATCGAGACCGTCTCTCAGATCAAAGTCGGCGGCATCGGCGGCTTTACCCTTACTAGCCAGCCACGCGGGCTAGGCGGACGGGTGGGAGCGCGCTACCGGCTCTCTCCCCGGATTGAGCTGGAGGGTACCTATGACCACTACGGCGATGCGGAAAGGACGGTGCCGCTGGGGGCCTTTGCTCCGCTTGGTGAGAGTACGGCGGTCTTCACCACCCAGAAGATGGTGGTCGGCGGCAGTTACCGCGCCAAGGGCATCGAGGCAGCCATGTTCTATACCAAGCTGGACATAGATCAGCGGGGAGGCCCCTTCTCGCTGGGAAAGAACTTCCTTAATGGTGGCGTCAAGGCCACCCATGGACCATTCTACCTGGCGGCCGGGATGTATGACGGCTACGGAAGTGTGGGAGCTGGCATGGCACGGGGAAAGACCAGTCTTACCGTGGCGGCTAGCAACCGTAACAAGGCCTTCTCGCCCACTGCGAAGACGGCCTATTACGCCGAAGCAGTGAGAGGGTTCTAAAGGAAACCTTGCAATTTGTCTATTTGACAAGGACCGCACTCTCGCGAGAGTGCGGTCCTTGTCGTGATGTCCCTGTCCAACTGGTAGATGGTTCAGAGACTAGTTATGGTTCTTCCAGAATAGGGATTTCGATCACTACTGCCGTTAGGTAGGGGGCGGGCAGTAGGATGGGCACCTTATTCGGGAATGTGCAGTAGGGCGGCGAGGTGCGGGTTCCATCACGGAACCCGATGATCCCGATGGTGCCGTAGTGCGCGCGGACATTCTTATCGACGAGAGACTGTCCGAGACCGGTGCCTGGCTTGCCATCGTCGATATCCTCCTGATTTCTCCTGTAGTCCATGCCGAACATTCCGCTGGCAAAGTCCTCCACCATACCGCGGCGCTCTTCAGATCCACCCCGTGCCCTGCCTTCGTCCATCACCATGATGCTAAACGTTTTCTCATCAGAGGATAACGAGAGAAGGAGGTTTCCGTCACTGTATTTGCCGCCATTTGACAGGAGGTTCATCAGGACGGCATGGATCCGTATGGCCTCGATTGCCACTGATGCGGTAGGATCTGGGCAGTCAATGAGGATCTGCCTCGGCCAGGGCCTCAGGCACCCGCTGGTAGAGAAGAGCTTGGCGGTTCCCCGTTGGATCTTGTCTATGAGCAGAGAAATGGGAACGCCGGACCTTTGCACTTGCAGGGGCTTGTCAGTAGAGCTTTCAGACTCCAGCTTCAATACGGCAAGCTGGTCGCACATATCCTGGGCCACCCCATGGGCATCCTTCAGAAACTCGAGGGCATCCTCGGGCAACCCATTCCCGTAAAGATCTATGACCGTTTGAATGTACAGCATGATTACGCCGGCGGGATTAACCAGGTCATGGTTTATCTCCTTCATCAAACGGTCCTTCATGTCGATAAGCTCATCCCGAACTTTGACCTGAAGTTCGGCTTTCTCACGATCGAGCTCCGCTCGCTGCCGTTTGAGCTGCTCCTCTCGGTGCTTAATGTTTGAATCGGTGGCCATAGTGAGCTGGAGTCGGAAGATGAGTTCCGTTTCCTTTTCCCGGTTTGACCATCCCTCCATCCCCGCGATAAGCACTCGCCATATTCGTGAGTACAGGGCGATCTCCGTGTAGTCGAACCTGCTGACATGGTAGGGGCCATCGAAAATCTGATCCCTCCAAATGATGGGTCGTTCAGCTGGAAAGTCGGCGGTCACCTTGAGGGCTACCCATCCTTGATTTGACCCATTGACGTCACGAGGTGTGAGGTAAAAGGGCGTCGCGCCGAAAAACTCGCGGGCTTCTAGCATGACTGGTGCCCGGTGGTGGTATCGCGCCTCAAGTAGACATACCTCGGCTATCTTCTGCCCTTTGCAGACTACGCTGCCGTCATCCAGTACTTCTGCCTCGTGCCCGTGGTGGGCAAGAAACTCAAGTAGCTGCCATTGGAAGACCAGGTCGGTGACCTTGGCCATATTCCGCTTGTAAAGCTTGGCGATTATGGCGAAGTGGCCGTTGGTATAGGCAATGGAAAACCAGTCGTCGATGCTGTCGATCCAAGGTAGGTACTTATGGATGAGATAGCATGAGTTCTTATGGCGGCGCAGGTACCAGCCCTCCTTGGTCCGGTTGAATCCGGGGATAAGGCTGACGCCCAGCTCCATAGCGGCGTTGATCGGCCCCTTTATGAGGGAGGCGGTGAAAAACTGGCCGCCCTTTACCCAGCTGACCCAGGAATTCATGGCGCCGAAGCTGGGGGTCTCGGGAGCGGCCGCACCGAGTCGGAAGCAGATCTCATTAATGTCGACCTTAAGCCTCGCTGCGATGTTACGTGCTACCTGCTTGAAGTCATTCAGGGGCACCCAATGGTCGGGTTCTTCCTCTATCTCATCAAGGGTCACCTCAAGTCCGTCCACAAGCTGCGGGATATCGCCTTCGGTGTGGGTCTCATTGACGTACCCCCGTAGCAAGTTCAATATATTTCTGCAGCTTACGTTCCAGTCGGCATCGCTATCCTCCTTGAACTCACTAACGAATTCGTTTATGAGCCGGTTTCGTGCCAGCAGTATCTGGACAGGGTTTGTTACGTCCTGCATGTCGGCTCCGAAGGCGTCCAGCCTTCGCAGCCATTCTTCGTACAGTTCATGTCTCGTTTTCAATGTGCCTCCCCCCTTTTCCTCTAGGTTATACCAGATAAGAGAGGATCTGGATAGTTCCTAGCGCTCCTTTTCGTGGGAGAAGGCAAGAAGGGGGATCTCGTGCCGTTTGGCTATCTTCTTGAGTTCTGGCTTGGGATTTACGGCGTAGGGGTATTTCACCTTTGTGAGGAGCACGGCGTCACCGAAACTGTCACCGTAGGCGAATGAGTCCTCCAGGGAGGTGTCGTTCAGGTCGAGGTACTCCTGGGCATAATGGAGCTTTCCCTTGCGATAGGCGATGGGCCCTTCGATGTGGCCGGTGAGCATGCCGTCCTTTTTCTCAGTGCGTGTGCCGTAGGCGGCGTCCACGTCGAAGTACTTGGCCCAGGGACCAAGAAATACGTCGAAGATCTCACTTACCAGTACCACCCGGTGGCCATGCTGCTGATGTGACCTGATGATGTCAGCCGCTTCCTGGTAGATCCGGGGGACGATACGCTCCTCAAACACCGTCTGGGCGATGAGGGCCATCTCGGTGGCATTGCGATCCTTGAGAAGTCCGGCGATACGGGGGATGATCTCGAGGTGGTTCAGGGTCCCTTTCTTTTCCTGGCGGTACCAGGAGAGTACCGAGGGTACCAGGTGGAGTGGGAGTAGTCCCTTGCGGAAGAGGTGCTTCACGATAACCACCTCGGTGTAGCCGGGAAAGAGGGTCCTGTCGATGTCAAAGAAGGCGGTTATGACTTTGGCTTGCGGCGGCCTGTAGACGGTTGCCTCGCTAGTTCTCATTGAAATGGGGAGGTGATGGGCTATCAGATTCTCCAGCTGACGCGTCTTCTGGGTGATAATGTCCACAGTCAGGTCGATGCCCTCCTCGGACGGCAAGCGGTAGGGCTTGTAGAGCGTGATAGTGATATGGGCAGGCGTAAATATCTTCTTCTTGCTATCGAACAGCTTGCTGCTGCCTTCAATGGTGGCCGGTACGATAGGGGCGCCGGTATTCATAGCCAGCCGGATGGCTCCCCAATGGAAGGGAAGGATCTTAGGATGGCGCTCCACGTGTCCCTCAGGAAAGATGAGGACGTTCTTGCCAGCCCACAACGCCTCGGACAGCAGGGTGTACACCTCTTCCCGCCGGTGGGCCTGCTTGTACATGGCCTGCTCCTCAAAGCTGCGAGATACGTCAATGCAGCCGCACTTCTTGAGCCAGAAAGAGAACAGTCCTGGGAAATAGGGGAAGGGCGCCGTCAGGGCGACCAGCGGCAGGGCGTGGATGAAGTTGAAGAATATGCCGTCGAAGAACCCCTGGTGGTTGCAGGCGAAGATGACCGGCTCGTCCGGGATATGCTCGGTGCCTTTTATCGTCAGTTTTATGCCGAGGAGTACCTGGATCAGGTGGAGGACGAATTTCCCGACCCGGTACCACTGCCCCTCTTTGTTTTTGCTCAGGAAGGCTAGGCACCATCCGATCGGTAGAAAAGACAACAGCACAATTCCTATGATCAAAAGGGCATAGACGGTGTAGCACAGCTGGATAATTCTCTTCATGCACCCATTATATAGTAGTATGCCGCAAGAGGAAAAAGAGAAGGGCTGCCTTACCTCTCCGACTGCTTTTCGCGTAGCTCGGCATTGGTGGGCGTGTGGGCCATCCGGTCCTTGAAACCAGGTAGTGGGAACATGACAAAAAGATTGTGTAAGAAGTGAATGAGTATCCCTAGATAGATGTCCCCGCTGAGCCACCTGATAAGGCCGAACACCGGTCCCGCCCGAAACCCGGCATAGGTACTGGTCTTCCAGGCACGCCTCCAGCCCGCCCACCAGAGGGTCTGCATGTGAGCAAGGCCGAAGATAAGAGATGACCCTATCAGGGCGTAGAGCTGGCTGTGCCAGAGGTAGATGATCACTCCGTACAGTAGTCCACGAAAAATGAGCTCCTCACCGAAGGCCGCTTTGAGCGACGAGTTGTAGAAGATGGTGATGCCGCGAATCCAGGCCAGTGGTAAAAAAAGCAGCCAGATCCCCAGTACCGCTAGCGGGTAATATAAGGAAAAGGGATGGGCGGGATTGAGGCCGAGATCGGTGAGAAGGATGGTGACAGTGATGGCAGGGAGTTATTCCTTGTCTTCAGTATAGCGAAATGTGAGCCTGACTGGGTCACCCATAATGACAACGTCCGATCCTATTTTCATCTCACGTAAAAAAAGAGTAGTGCATCTCAGATGCAGGAGATAGTCGAGAGGCGTGGTTGAGGCTCTCTAATCAAAGAAGCCACCGTGCGGAGCAGGGCGGCTTCTGTGGTGCGGTAGGTTGTCCTAATAGTGATGCTGGTCTCTGATAGAGGCCATCATGCGGGCGAGGAGGACAACATCGATGTTCGTGTCGCCCCGGGTTTTGGCGTACTCGTTGGTCAGGACGGCCCAAAGGTCATCACCTGTATCGGAAGCGTCTTCGCCGGGGAAGATAACTTCCATCATGAGATCAAGAGCGGCGGATTCCTCCATACCCTTGATAGGTTCCTGCTCAAGAACTGCCTCGAGCACTCTCTGAACTAGGATATTTCCTGCGGAAAGCGACTGTACTGTTTTCGGCATCATATCTCCTTGTCTGTCGTGGATTGGGCAATACTACTACCCTGACCTGGAAATGTCAATGTGGCCTAGACCTTCATCTTCCTACAAAGAGGATAGACGAAGACGGTAAGTATAACCGCAAAGAAGACGGCGAAGCCGCACATGATGGACGGAATGCCGGCCTGCACCTGGGGTGAGACCAGGTAGATGGCTCCGGTGGGGATCAGGAATGTGCCGATGCCGGCTAGTAGCCAGTACAATGCGCTTCTGGCATTCTGGGTTTTTTTCTCCCCAAAGGACCCAACAGAAAATGACAATATTTCAGCTAAGGCTAAGGCCAGGGTGACCGCATAATACAAAGGGAAATAGGTATCGGCTATGACGCCGCGGGTATTGATGAGGACATAGTTACCGCCGCAGATCGCGGTGTTGATGGACTGGGTGCTGAAGAGGAAGTAGCCGATGATGACGACTGCAAGAACATACCCCGTATAGCGGGCCCAGGGCCGCTTGGTGATGATACTAATTAGGTGTAGGTTAAGTGCCGGCAGGAGCGTGATGGCGGCGTAGCCAAGCTTCATCCAGGGAACGGTGTGGGCGCCGGCGCAAACCTGGTATTCGGCCAGCTGGAAGATGCCCAGACAGATAAGTAGAGAGATGATAAGGGTGGTGGCCGGCCGCAGCTTGGAAGTGACCAGGATGTAGGTGGCAAAGCCAAATTCAAGGACCAGGGTCGCCAGCATGACCGGCGGACTGAAGCACATGAAGGTGGAGGAGTCGGACTTTGGAAGGAATCGCATGGCTCTAGTATATCGTGAGATATGACGGGATTCCTAGTATCTGTTAGAGTATATGCATAAAAGGCACTAATCCTGTGTGGCCATGAAGCAGTCCATCAATACCGATGCCGCCCCCAAGGCCCCGGCCTTTCTCTCCCAGGCCATAGTCAGCAATGGGCTTATCTTTGTGTCTGGCCAGATCCACAGTACCCCTGACGGGGCTGTGATGACCGGGACAGTAGAAGAGAAGTTGGCCCAGATTATGGGAAATATCAAAGCCATCCTTCGTGCCGCTGATGCCACCTTGGATGATGTGGTGAAGGCCACGATCTATGTGACAGACATGGCCCAGATGCCTGAGCTTAACAAGGCATATCCTACCTATTTCAGTGAGCCGTATCCTGCCCGCGAGGCAGTCTGCGTAAAGGAGCTGCCGCTGGGTGCGACCATTGAAATAAGTGTGATCGCCGCAAAATAATACCGTGAGTAAGACCCTGAAATTCAAGCCGCATTTGGCTGAGCAGATACGCCAGGGAACCAAGGTCTCCACTTGGAGGTTGTTTGATGATAAGGACCTTCAGGACGGCGACGTGGTTGGGCTCATTGAGAATGGCATCGAAGCGCCTTTCGCCACGGCGCGAATAACCAAGACTGCGGAAAAGACCCTGGGATCTCTACAGGAAGAGGACTGGGTGGGGCATGAGCGCTTTGCCAGCGACGAGGAAATGTACGCTACTTTCAGAAAGTACTATGGCCCGGAAGTCGGACCTGAGACGGTAGTGAAGATTATCTGGTTCAGCACTGTGTAGGGTCCCAAGAATGAAGAATAGCGCGTTACCCACTAGGGGGAGCGCGCTATTTTCAGTAATACGACGAGTCTTGGCCGTGGATTTAGCGGTACGTCGCGAGTCGCAGCTCGTGTTGACAGAGCACTTGCTCAATTTCCTCGAGGCATTTTTTCCTCTGGTGCTTTCTGCTGACGATCTTGTCTCTGGTCAATCTGGCGATTAAGCCGAGGCAGACGCAGTCCTGATCCAGGAGAAAGTTGTAGGTAGGGGTGCTGAATGGAAGCTCCTGCAGACTGATCCTACCAACGGCAACGGTCATTGGCGCGACATCCAGATTCTTCGGTGCGCCGCCATTTTTGCAAGCCTTCCTTCTTGGCGTGGCGTCATAGTAGTGGCGCAGCCTTGCGCAGATAGTGTCGACAGCTTTTACCAATGTGGCGGGATGTTTCACACCCCAGTTCTTGGCGATCTCCGTGAACTTCTGACGTGGCTGACCAATCCCGTAATACCTTCTCAGCAGTCCTTCTTCAGTCGGGGTGCAGAGCAGCCTGATCATCGGTGCGAGCAGTTTCTTGCTGAGCTTCTCGTGCATGTGCCAGAAGGCTTCGTCGAGTAATTCGCCGTTTTCTTCCTTTACCTGCTCACTGATTGCCCCAGCCACATGTGCCCGCAGGGCAATGTTGCTGTAGGGTCCCAGTTCCTGGTTGTGCTTCATGGTTTCTCCTCTCAAACCTCGCGACTTCGCCGCGATGAGTCACATTACCACGTGAAGACCTTTTTGACAAGGCTAATGCCTTACCCTCGAATTCAATACACAATGCTCCAGTTGCAGCAGACAGTTCTGCATTGGGTATTTGATTCAGGTAGCCTTTGTGAGATTGACACATCCTTCCCAATCTGGTATATTCACCCATCCAGTTACGATAGAAAGGACAGCGAAATGGACAGTGAAACGACAGTTGAGGATCTGGTCGAAAAGCTTTTCCCGGAAAAGACCGCGGCAGATCTGATGGGCGCCCGGTTCAGACTCACCTTCATCCACCAGTTGGCAGACGTGAGGACTGCAACGACGGATGTGGCTCTCGAGCACATCGATACAAGGGAGCAGGGTGTGGTCTTCGAGGCGGTCGTCACCGACCTTGAGGTCATCGAGACCCGGACCTACGGGACGCAGGTACCTGTCCCGGTGCTGGTAGTGTGTTATGACCAGGCGGAGTATGCTGGTATGCGCACGTTCAATGTCCTCGTGTACCGGACCTATGCAGTGATGCTTCTGGCCGGTCAGGTCGAGGAAGAGTGTACCAAGGCGGAAATCTCGGGAGTGTTTCAGCTTCTCGACTAATCGCCGCAAGAAGCAGTCTGGAAAAGGATCGGTCGCCATATGGTGCCCGGTCCCTTTTTCTTCATTAGTCATCCGAGAGGATTGACGTGCGTCATGATTTATGGTACCTTCGTACATTCCAGTACAGAGAAAGGATCGGAATGATTACGAGTAATACAGCGTACTTATTTGTGCAGCGCTTCCTTGAGGGAGAGTCGAGTTTCTCACTCATCGGCCGCGCCGCCCTATTGGTCTTTGAGCCCTTCGGCGAAATAAAAACCTTGACGGGTGATGATGCCAGGACAATCTACACCTCGGAGTCGCCGTGGGTGTCGGTAATGATTACCAGTGTGAGGCCGCATGACGGAGTGAAGCCAGGCTTCCTCATCATGGAGTTCGCACAGGTCAGTTACATGGGGTGCACGATGTCATCTCTGTGGCTCCATCGGGATGGGACCGCGAGGGTGCTACTTTCCCAACCAACCTATGGTATGCAGGGCCAAATCCTAGCCACGCTTGAGCTCGGTGAGCGCCGTTAGTACATCGCCGTTTGGAAAAGGATCGGTCGCCGCAAGGCGTGCCGGTCCTCTTCTTTTTATCTGCTCCTACATATTCTGCTAGAGTAATGGTATGGACACAGCCGAGACCCACAAGGACCTGCCAGTACTTACCTTTGCCACTGTCGACCAGTGGGAGGAATGGCTGGCAGCTAGCCACACCCAGACCACGGGCGTCTGGATAAAATTCGCCAAGAAAGCCTCGGGCCACACTACCGTCACCTATATAGAAGCTAGGGACACGGCCCTGATGTACGGCTGGGTCGACGGGCTGGTGAATGCCTACGACGAGAAGTTCTACGTGACCCGGTTTATGTCGCGCCGGCCCAAGAGCACCTGGTCCAAGATCAACAAAGGGGTGGCCGAGCAGCTTATAAAGGAAGGGAAGATGCAGCCGGCAGGACTCAAAGAGGTGGAGCGGGCCAAGGCGGACGGACGCTGGGACGCCGCCTATGATCCGCAGAGCAGCATGGAAGTGTCTGATGAGTTTAGTCAGGCCCTGGACAAGAATCCGGCGGCGGCTGAGCAGTTTGCTGCAATCTCCAAGGCCAACCGCTATGCCTTCCTGTACCGTCTGCATCACGCCAAGCGGGCAGAGACGAAGGTGTCCCTTATTGAAAGGTTCGTGGAGATGCTAGCGGCCGGGGAGACGTTTCACTAGTCAATAACACATGTCTATGTTTAAAGAAGGCACGGGTTTCTCAGCTGGAGGAGCAGAAGTCGGACCTGAGGCATTTGAGGAGCATATTCAGGGACTTGCTGATGATTTTGAGGTGGAAGAGGAGTGGACCTCGCGCTTGAATCCTGATGTTATCCGAAGAGACCTTGAGGACGCTTCGATTATTATTAGCCAAGGCACAGGCGGCGTCGACCGTACCATGAATATACCCTTAGAAAGCGCTCGTCGAGCAGTCGCCCAAGAAATAATAGAAGTAGGCAGCGGAGCTGGCGGCTTTGTGCAGGACTATATGAGGCACGCTGCCAACAGTGCAAAAAAGAGCGCCTTGGTAAAAGGCACCATAGTCGACTGGGTGCATTCAGTACTGCCTGAGGCGGACTATGACGGCGACAACATTAGTGAGGGCGGTGCTGCTTACTGGGCAGGCCGTGGACAGATCCGCAGCGGGGATTGATAGTAGTCATTCACGCGCGCAGCTGCTTAGATAATCAAATAACCCATTGCATATGACCATTAATGAATTTCAGCAGCATGCAGTCGGCACCGTGGCAATTACCGAAAAAGGAATCCCGGCTCTTACCCATCGCACCTTGGGCTTGACCGGAGCGGCTGGCATCATCGCCAATGAGACCAAGAAGGTGATCCGCGACAAGGCAGGCGTGGCTGACTCTGAGGACATGGAGGTGGTGAAAAAGCGGCTAGGAGACGTGCTGTACTACGCGGCAGTTCTGGCCGATTACTACGGCCTCTCGCTCTCCGAGGTCGCCGAGCAGAACATGGAGCAGTCCACTGCCTTTAAGGCGGATAGGGCCTAACAAAGACAAACAGCCCCCGTCGTGAGACGGGAGCTGCTGTTATGCCGGACTGGATACCGGGACTCACTGCGGGAGTGAGTCGAACAAATTCTTGGCGACACGGGCGGCCTCTTCGTTGCGCCGGGCGATGGTCCATGGCAGTGCGAAGAGGGTCTTCAGCATGCCGTAAATGTCGGACCATCCCATCTCCACTACCACTTCAGTGGCTTCACAGCCGGCGGCGAAGAGTAGTTCGATGGCTTTCCAGAAGGGATGGTTCTTACCGCCTGTCCGGAAATACCCCCAGTCCTTCTTTGCCTTGATCTGCCAGTGGATGATCTTGACCCACTTGGCTAGCAAGGCGGCTTGCTCCGGTGTCCAGCCCAGGTCAACTAGGATGTGGTGGGTGTCATACACCAGCCCTATCTGTCGGCCTTCTGCTTCCCATTTCTCGATCTGGGCGATCAGCGCTTCGGGACTTTCCCCGAGTGCTCCGAGATGAGGACTGACCTCAATGAGTTGGAGTGGACCCGCCGGTACCAGATCGATCTCGTAGGGACAGTGCACGATCTCTCGGACGTCGTCCTTTCGATTCTGGCTGTACCACTGGTTGGCAGACTCCTCATCGATGAAGGCGACAATCGCCATCTGGATGATACGGACCTCCGCGTTCAGTGCCTTCGGAAGCCGGTACATGATACCGCCTGCCGTCCGGTCATAGAGCCTGCCCGTATGGAATCTGAAGCCGTTTGGGACACTCCTTACCAGCTGGGCAAAAGGTTTCTCCATCAGTGCCGGCTTGGCGCTTCTGGGAAACCCGCGCACTGGCATGTCCTGTACTCCGTCCCAGGTGCGATTGAACACATCCTGGAGCTGAGAGTACCATTCCATCGCCCTAAAGAGCATCGTCCACACCCCCAGATAATTGAGGACTGACGAATATAGCTTAATTTCTCTTTTCATGTTATTCCCTTTCGACACTGCCTTCTCGGCACTAATGTCCGCCGCAGTGTAGCATAAAACCCCCAACCTGTCAATCAGGTAAGGAAAAAGGCCCGGCGTCGCCGCCAGAATAATACAAGAAGAAAGTATGCTAACAACCTTACCCTTGACGACTTTGCTATGATGAATAGAGAGTCCTGCCATTGGCGGGGTATGTACTAATCTGGAGGCACCATGAACAACAAAACCGTGTGGTACGTTGTCGGGGGGTTTGTAGCAGGAGTTCTGGTCGGATCCTGGATAGTAGGCGCCCAGTACCGGGGCATGGGCGGCATGTGGGATGATATGATGCATCACACTACCTATTACGGGGCTACCCGGACCTCCAGCGGCGGCACCATGATGATCATCAGGAACTAAGCTTCTCGCATGTCTGTTCTAAACGAGCTTTTGCACGCCCTTTCCATGGCGTTTGCCATGTTCTGGGAGATCTTCTGGGCCCTGGCCCTGGGATTTCTGCTGTCCGCCGTGGTGCAGGCGGTGGTCTCCAAGGGTGAGATGGGTCGGCTGCTACCGGACTCCTCACTGAAAAGCCTTTGGCGGGCCTCCTGGCTGGGAGCGGCTTCGTCGTCCTGTTCATATGCCGCAGTAGCTATCGCCCGGTCCATGGTGGCCAAGGGAGCCGACTTTACCGCCGCCTTCGCCTTTGAGTTTGCCTCCACCAACCTGGTCATCGAGCTGGGGATCATCCTCTGGCTGCTGCTGGGCTGGCAGTTTGCGGTGGCTGAGTACGTGAGCGGCTTCCTGATGATCCTCATACTTTCCGGACTGTTCCGGGTCTTTCTAAAGCCTGGCCTAATGAAGGAGGCAGTAGCCCAAGCGCAGCAGGTAAGCGGCGGCGGGCATGAAGGGCATGGCATGGGTGAGGAGACGAGGGACGTCTGGTACCGCCGTCTGCTTTCGGGCGAGGGACTGACCTCGGTGAGCCGCTACTTCGTGATGGACGTCTCCATGCTCTGGAAGGAGATTATGGCAGGGCTGCTGATAACCGGGGCGCTCTCGGCCTGGGTGCCGCAGTCGTTCTGGCAGCATTTCTTCCTGGCCGGTGAGTCGGGGGTGGGGCCGGCAGTCTGGGGAGCGGTGGTAGGACCCTTGGTGGCCATGCTGTCCTTTGTCTGCTCAATAGGGAACGTGCCTCTGGCGGCGGTGCTGTGGAACGGGGGCATCAGCTTTGCCGGGGTCATCTCATTTATCTTCGCCGACCTGCTGATCCTGCCCATACTTTCTATATATAGGAAGTACTACGGGATGAAGATGGCGGTGTTCCTGGCGGCAATGTCATACCTGGCCATGGTGCTGGCCGGGCTGGTGACGGAAGCGGCGTTTCGGCTGCTCGGACTAGTGCCCAGTACGCGGCAGGCCTTGGTGCTGGAGGCGCACATAGGGTGGAATTATACCAGCGTGCTGAATGCGGTGTTTGTGGTTGGGGTGGCGGTGCTGGTGTGGAGGAATGCACGGGCGGGGAAGGGGGAGGAGCATTGTGAGCATCACGGGCACCACTGAGGTGCGTTATAAGAAGAAACCTGCTAGGATTTGAGTATCTAGCCCTTCCTTCCCCCTATGTTCGAACAGGCCTTCAAACGCATCGACGACGTGCTCCGTAAGGATGCTGGTGCCTCCAGTGAGCTTGACTATGTTGAGCAGACCTCCTGGATCTTATTCCTCAAATATCTGGACGACTTGGAGAAGGACAAGTCTACCGAGGCAGCTTTGGCCGGCAAGGACTACAAGGCCATCATCGCCCCCGAATACCGCTGGGAAGTCTGGGCGGCTCCCAAGACTGCAGACGGCAAGCTTGACCACCATAAGGCGCTTTCCGGTGATGACCTGCGGGACTTCGTCGACCTGCAGCTTTTCCCGTACCTAAAGAAGTTCAAGAGCGAGGCCGAGGGCCCGGATACCATCGAGTACAAGATCGGGGAGATCTTTAGCGAGATCAAGAACAAGATCCAGAGCGGCTACACCCTGCGGGAGATTCTGGACGTGGTGGACGACATGCGGTTCCGCTCCCAGGCCGAGAAGCACGAGCTTTCCAGCCTCTACGAGGGCAAGATCAAGAACATGGGCAACGCCGGCAGGAACGGCGGTGAGTACTATACGCCCCGGCCTTTGATCAAGACCATTGTTAAAGTGGTGGATCCCAAGATTGGTGACACTATCTATGACGGAGCCGTCGGCTCGGCTGGCTTCTTGGTGGAGGCCTACGAATACCTCAGGAGCAGCCGCAAGCTCTCTACCGAGGATGTCCAGACCCTGCAGAAGAAGACCTTCTACGGCAAGGAGAAGAAGTCGCTGGCCTATATCATTGGGATCATGAACATGATTTTGCACGGCATCGAGGCTCCCAATATCCTGCATACCAATACCCTGGCCGAGAATCTGGCCGACATCCAGGAGAAGGACCGTTACGATGTAGTGCTGGCCAATCCGCCGTTTGGCGGCAAGGAGCGGACCGAGGTGCAGCAGAACTTCCCGATCAAGACGGGGGAGACTGCATTTCTTTTCCTGCAGCACTTCATCAAGATCATGAAGGCAGGCGGCAAGGGCGGCATCGTCATCAAGAACACCTTTCTTTCAAATACTGACAATGCCTCGGTTTCGCTGCGCAAGTATCTATTGGAAGGTTGTAACCTGCATACGGTGCTGGATCTGCCTGGTGGTGCATTCGTGGGGGCAGGTGTGAAGACGGTCGTACTGTTCTTTGAGAAAGGGGCACCTACCAAGAAGATCTGGTATTACCAGCTGAACCCGGGAAGAAACCTAGGGAAGACGAATCCGCTGAATGAGAAGGACTTGACGGAGTTTGTGGAGTTACAGAAGACGAAGGGGGATAGTGAGAATTCGTGGAGTGTGGGAGTGAGGGATCTTAACAGGGAGACCTGGGATCTGTCAGTGAGGAACCAAGATGCACTCAAGGGAGTCGCCATACGAGACCCAGAGATGATTATAAAAGAGATAAGGATTCTGGATGAAAAAATCAGGGCTACTCTTGAGAGTATTATATGAGTAAAGATGAAATAACAACCCAAACTCTTAAGGAGGGGGTGGCAAAGACTTCTACAATTAAACTAGGCAAAACGCCCGAGACTCGCATTACGTTTGAGGCACTAATCCATGAGAAGGGAGTGTCAGGCAAAATAATAAAGTACAAAAAAGATCGAAAAAGTGATTGGGATAACCTCCAGAAAAGTGACTTTAGTAGTCATGCGCTGGATGTAATGGAGAAAGTGGAAATCCCAGTTTCTACCGATGAATTGTTAAAATTAATTACTGAAATTCAACTTAGATATAGAATCGCTGAAGGAGGAGTTAAGTCGGGTATACATTCATATATACCAGTCGAAAAAGACAGCTTTGTGCTTATTGATAATGAGAACATCAAGCAAATATTGGAGAGTGTCTTAATAAAAGGCTACTCAGATGATTTTTGGCAGTTGCTTTCCGCCTCTGAGCCAGACTTGGCAAATAGACTATCGGCGGGTCAACTGCAACTTCAAAGGGAAAAAATTGTAAAAGATTTAGAGCGGCGTTTACTTTTAAGGTTTTCAGAAACAAACGGTAATGACTCGTGGCAAAGATGGATTCATGCGAATAACTGGTTATTTGGAATCAATTATCAAAAGCCTATCGAAAAAGAAAAAATAAATATTTCCGGTGTTATGCCAGACTTTCTTTTTCCAACAGTGGATGGGTTCATCGACATTCTGGAAATTAAACTTCCAGAAGATGAGGTGATTTCCTCAGATGGTAGCCATCAGGGTGCTTGGAAATGGACGGCGGCGAGCAATACAGCGATTGGCCAGGTTGTAAACTATCTTTCTGAGATAGATCGTATGAGTTCTGAAATAGAAAACAATATTCGGAGAAAATACGAGCTGGAAGTTTCTTGCTTGAAGCCCCGAGCACACATTCTAATAGGAAACTCTCAGGATTGGAAAATGGAAAAAAAAGAGGGCTTAAGAAAGCTGAATCATTCACTCCACGGAATAGAGGTAATAACATATTTCGATCTTATCCAGCGCGGCAAGAGTTTTTCAAAAAGCCCGGTTGCTGGTGTTCGAACAGATATTGATAATTTGCTCTCCTAATTATGGCCTGGACGAAACTAACATTAGGGGAAGTTTGTGAAACGATGTTTCGAGGAGCCTCTCCTATATATTCTGAGAAAGCTGGCGTTTATGTTTTAAATCAAAAATGTATTCGCAATCATGTAATAGATTACTCATTCGCGAGGATGCATGATGCTGAGGCTAAGCCACCAAAAAGTTGGCAATATATCCGGACAGGAGATGTCTTGGTTAACTCCACAGGTACGGGTACCTTGGGAAGGCTGGCTCAAGTGGATGCTTCTCCACTTGTGGCGGTTGTTGACTCACATATTACAGTGATTAGGCCAAAGAAGGGTTCTTTTGATGATGATTTCTTCGGGTGGCTGCTTAGGGGGGCTGAAGAAGAGATAGCATCAAAAGGTGAGGGTGCAAGTGGGCAGACTGAGTTGTCTCGTAGTGCTTTGAGTAATGTCATAATATCCTTTCCTGAGTCAATAAAGGAGCAGAATAGAGTTGTGAACATATTGGGTAACGCTTTCCAGAAGCTGGATAGAGCTAAATCTGATATAGAAATGAATCTCCGGAATACGCGTGAGATATTTGATGTCTGCGTTCAAAATTATTTTGTACACCGAGGAGAGAATTGGGAAATAAAAAGCTTAGGGGAGATAGCCACCATTGAATATGGATATACGGAAAAGGCTAGAAGCAGTGGAGAGTATAGATTTGTAAGGATTACGGATACGGACGAGAACGGCTTGCTAAAAACCGAAAATAAAATGTATGTAAATTCCTTTGAGACAGTTGAAAGATTTCTTCTTAATAGTGGAGACTTGTTAATGGCCAGGACAGGGGCCTCGGCAGGGAATGTACTTTTCTTTGAGGGCGATGAAAGAGCTGTGTTTGCCTCATACCTTATCAGGATAAAATTTAAAGGTGAAATACTTGCAAAGTTGTACTGGTATTTTTCAAGATCAAAACTATATTGGGATCAGGTTGAGCAATTATCGGCAGGATCAGCCCAACCGCAGTTTAATGGTGGCGCACTCAAACAGATAATGTTTCCTTATCCTCAGCCTCTTGCTGAGCAGTTAGTTATCATTGATAGGCTCGATACTCTTTCAATTTTGACGAGGAAACTCGAGACACTCTATCAACAGAAACTTGCTCTTCTCGAAGAACTCAAGCAGTCCATCCTTCACAAAGCCTTCTCCGGCGAGCTGTAGTACAATAATCCTATGAGAAACGAATCCGAGACACGCGCCGAACTAATCGATCCCAAGCTTACAGCTGCTGGCTGGGGTGAGATTGAAGGCTCCCGGGTTCTTCGTGAGTTCTACTTTACAGATGGCAAAATTCAGACAGGCGGGCTGCGTCTAAAGGCAGAAAAAGCCGACTACGTCCTGGTCTACAAAAACCAGAAGCTGGCCATCATCGAAGCCAAGCAGGAAAGCCTGGCCGTAGGCGAAGGCGTTACCCAGGCCAAGGCCTATGCCGACAAGCTAAAGATCAACCAGACATATGCCACCAACGGCAAGGAGATCTACGCCATCTCCATGAAGACTGGCGTTGAAGGTATTGTTGAAAAGTTCCCTACTCCTGAAGAACTCTGGAATCTTACCTTCTCCGACCACAACGAATGGAAGGAAAAGTTTGCCGCTGTACCCTTCGAAGACAAGGGTGGCACCCAGGCACCTCGCTTCTACCAGGAGATCGCCGTCAACCGCACCCTGAACGCCATTGCCGAGAACAAGCAGCGCATTCTCCTGACCCTGGCCACCGGTACGGGTAAGACCTTCATTTCCTATCAGATAGCTTGGAAGCTGTATCAGTCGAGATGGAACCTGGGTCGTGATGGTAGTCGAAGGCCACGGATTCTCTTTCTTGCTGATCGTAATATCTTAGCGAACCAAGCGTCAACTTCATTTCCTGGATTTGAAGAAGATTCTATTGCCCGTATACGGCCTGCAGATATCAAGAAGAAAGGTGGTGTAATCACCAACGCAAGCATCTTCTTCACTATATTCCAGACCTTCATGAGTGGGCCCAACGACACGCCCTACTTCGGCGACTATCCCAAGGATTTCTTCGACCTTATCATTATCGATGAGTGCCACCGGGGCGGTGCCCAGGACGAGTCCAGCTGGAGGGAGATACTTGAGTACTTCGAACCGGCCGTCCAGCTCGGCCTCACCGCCACTCCCAAGCGCAAAGACAACGTCGACACCTACCGCTACTTCGGCGAGCCGGTCTACGTTTACTCTCTCAAGGAAGGTATCAACGACGGCTTCCTGACCCCCTTCAAGGTCAAGCGGATTATGACCACCTTGGACGACTACGTGTATACCTCCGATGATGAGGTCATTGAGGGCGACGTGCAGGAGGGTAAGCGCTACGAGGAGCCTGATTTCAACCGAATCATTGAGATCAAGGAGCGCGAGGCTAAGCGGGTGCGTATTCTGCTTGACGAGATCAATCAGAGCGAGAAGACCATAGTTTTCTGCGCCAACCAGCCTCATGCCGCCGCCGTGCGTGATCTCATCAACCAAATGAAGGAGAGCAGAGATCCTAATTACTGCGTACGGGTAACTGCTGATGACGGGGTACGAGGTGATCAGTTTCTGGATGATTTTAAGGATACTGAGAAGACCATCCCTACTATTTTGACTAGCTCGCAGAAGCTTTCCACCGGTGTCGATGCCCGCAACATCCGCAACATCGTCCTGATGCGGACAGTGAATTCGATGATTGAGTTCAAGCAGATAGTCGGACGCGGGACGCGGCTCTTTGAAGGGAAGGAGTTCTTTACCATTCTGGATTTTGTCGACGCCTACAAGCTGTTCTCCGATCCTGAGTGGGACGGCGACCCTATCGAGGAAGTGGCCACTGGTGAAGAGAAGCCTGAGAAAACTTACGAGCCTCGGAATCCAGTAGTACGTGAGCCAAAGGAGCCTTATGAGGCCAAGCCAAAGTTAAAGATCAAGCTGCGGGACGGCAAGGAGCGAGAGATCCAGCACATGGTCTCCACCTCGTTTTGGAGCGCCGACGGCAAGCCGGTCTCCGGCCAGGAGTTCATTGAAGGTATGTTTGGTGACCTGCCCCAATTTTTCAAGAGTGAGGAGGAGCTGCGCCGGATCTGGTCCGACCCGACTACACGTAAGAGACTATTGGAGAAGCTGGCTGAACACGGCTATGCCAAGGACCAGCTGACGAGCCTTCAGGAGCTAGTATCAGCCCAGAACAGTGATCTCTTTGACGTACTGGCCTATGTGGCCTTTGCCCTGAAGCCGATTACTCGCATAGCGCGGGTAACAGACTCCGTAGATGCAATACTAAAGGGCTATGACGAAAAACAGGATGATTTCCTGCAATTCGTCTTGACCAAGTATGTTGAGAAGGGAGTTGAGGAGCTGGACGAGGAGAAGCTGCCGCAGCTGATTAATCTCAAGTACAGCACAGTTTCTGATGCGACACCCATCCTGGGTGATCCGGTAAAGATCAGGAGCATGTTCTTCGATATGCAAAAAGGGTTATATGGAAAAGTAAGGGCCTAGAATATCCGTGTGAATACCGGGGACAAACAATCTACCGCGAAATAGGCAGGAATCTTGGTCCTGAAGTGGTGGCTCGAGCCGTAACAATCTGTTCGGTAGTAGGGGATCCTCCCGTATGTTACGTATAGGGGGATGTCTGCAAAAACGACTGCTTACGCGTTTATCGACAGCCAGAATCTCAACCTCGGTGTACGTTCCGCCGGATGGGTTATTGATTATCCAAAACTTCGCCTTTATCTAAAGAACAAGTTTGGTGTGAGTAAAGCATTCATGTTCATTGGCTTTGTTGATGGCAACCAAGGACTGTACACCCGGCTGCAGGAGGCAGGTTTTATACTCGTCTTTAAGCCTACGGTTCGCTTTGTGGACCATGGCAAGGAGACGCGCAAGGGCAATGTAGACGCCGAGCTGGTGCTCCATGCCGCTGCAATCGAATATCAGTACTATGACAAGGCGCTTATCATATCAGGAGACGGTGACTTTGCCTGTCTGGTCGAGTTCTTGGCTAGTCGAGGAAAGCTGTTGCATGTATGTACCCCGAATCAGCGTTACTCCAAGCTGCTTAAACCCTACTCGCAGTATATTATCCGGATGGATAGCTTTAAGGAGTCTGTTTGCAAAACAAAAGACCGGCATCGGCGGTCGGTCGAAACCTTAGGCCTATCCGGTCATGATGATAAGTAAAAAATATCATGAGAACATCGGTGCTGTCAAGCACAGGCATGCATTCATACCAATGTCTCCTCCCGTTTCCATGAGACTTGACGATGACGGATATGCGCATAGACGCATTCTAGCAGGTTGCACCCCAGACCTTCCTTTTATCTGCCACTTCTGGTATAACCCCAGCATGGAGGTGCGCAATGCGAGCACCATTATTTGAAGGACCGCTGTCCCAGGAGGCCCTGGTGAGCGGAAAGCTGCCGGAAAACGTAGCCTTGCAGCTTCTGCTGGACTCACCGGTCCAACCCGGTGACAACCGCTACTATGTGGAATACCAGGTGGAGGGAACCTCGGTATTCATGTGTGTCTTCGATACCATGGAGGCCAATCGTCTGGTATGTCAGCAGGTGGTCGCCGCTGCCCTGCACTACTATCCTGACATTGGCATAAGCCACACTCTGGCAGAACGCTGGGCACGGTACGCCGAAGGCGGCATCCTTGACCTGGATATCTGGAGCGGTGTGGGCTGCGTCGCAGCATAAACAAATCATATGTGAGGGAAGCCCCTGACGCGCCGTCGACCTTCGGGTCGGCGGCCGTTTTCATCTAAGCTACACTGATTGACAATACCGCAGCCTCTGCTATTCTGCGGACAACTGCCTGCAAGGGCAGATTAACAAATCGGGGAGGTGGCGTCATGGCTGCTGTGAATGGACCGCGTTGGAGCATATTTGCCCGTGCCTACGGTATGGAAACGGAATATGGTTTGACCTGTCAGATCAACCACAAGGACGGATCCATAGAGATGGGCGACTCCATTGTCGCCGCAAAAATGCTGCTGACTGACTACGATCATGTCAGTACCTTCGTGTCGACGGGCGGGCGGCTCTATCTCGACGGTGAGACCTGTACCCTCTGTCATGTTGAGTACGCAACTCCTGAGTGCCTGACACCGCTCAGCGTAGCCTTGTCCCACCATGCCGGTGACCGGATACTGCAGCGCATGGCTGCTGAAAGGAGACGGGGTAGGAATGAGATCCACGTCATCAGAAACAACAGGGACTATTGCGGCACCTCTTTTGGCTGCCATGAGAACTACCTGGTTTCTAGGAGCGTGCCTTTCGACCAGCTTGTCCGTAGCTTGGTTCCGTACCTTGTTACCGGTCCGCTGGTATTTGGGCCGGGAGACGTAGCCTTGGACCGTGACTATACTCATGACCCACGGGCGAAGATTATGAATCTCATCTCGGAAGACAAGACCCTTTCGGGGGAGCGATGCATCGTCAACTCTCGTGATAAGTGTTATCTTTCTGAGCCCCTTGACACGCAGTTTAGGAGGCTGCACATTACCTGTAGGAGCGCCAATGTGTCCCAGGGCGCCACGTTCATGAAAGTCGCCACCCTCTCGATACTGCTTACCATGATCGAGAACGGCTGGACCTTTAACGGACTGTATCCAATAGACCCTTTGGCCGCCATGAAAGAGTGCAATACCAAGATTGACGGGCGCGCGCTCGTGAAGCTGGCTGACGGAAGCACTATGACGGCTTGGAATATCCAATCGGTACTCCAGGAGTCGGCCCGACAGTTCTTGAGCGAGCAGGAGGGTAGGGGTGAGATTGTTCCTATGTGGGCGAAACGTGCCGTTCGGCGCTGGGGAGAGGCTCTGCGAGACATTCGCGATTACGATATCGACGAGTGGCCGGAGAGCTCATACTGGGTGGATTGGTGGGTAAAGCACCATGCTCTCAGGTCGTATCTCGAGGCGCTTCCCGACGCGACTGACGATGAGCTTCGCACTATGGAACTGCGCTACCATCACCTCGACCCGCGGCAAAGCGTGGCAAAAGAGATGGTGGATGCTGGACTGATGGAGTATTTGTTTCAGGACCATCAGCTGGAGTCTGCCAGTCGAAATCCCTCACCGCATCCGCGGGCACAGGAGAGGGCCTATTGGTTGCAGCGACGCGCTACCGGCGACAGTGTATCGTGTGTGTCTTGGGAGAATGTCCGTGTAAATGGCGAAAAGAAGGTGTTAAGGTTTTTTTGAAAAGGGAAAAATATGAAATTATGGCGGCCGCTGACCTTCGGGTCGGCGGCCGTTTTCGTTTGCTTGAGCATATGTAAGCCCCCATAAAACCCAAAATCCCGCACATGTGTGCGGGACCAGGATGCGCCAGGTGAGTGATTCTCACTTTGGTATGAAGACTGCTACGGCTAGAAGGAGCAGGAAGCCGATAGCTGCGTAGCCGGATAGCGTGGTCATGGCTTTCCAAAATCGATGTGCAGGGCAGGGAGTGACGGTGCTTTTGCGGAGTCCGACTTTGACTTCGGACCACACTACCACTTTTTTCAGTTCCCATTTTTCGCCCCAGACTGAGGTGATGAGAATGCCAGCCACAAAAAGCGCAAAGCATATCCCAAACAGACCGCCAAGTATATTTTGCATCGTGATCTCTCCTTTCGCTCGGCCACTGCCGAAATGCGATACCCGACTATACCTCAAAACGCCCACAATGTCAATGGGCTAACCCCTAGGAAAGCGCCTCCACCGCCTTCTCGATCCTCCTTTTTCTTGTCTCCTCAGCCTTTGCCTCGTTTATGGACCGCACCCATTCCTTCTTATGCGAAGGGGCCAGCTTTTCAAACTTTTCCATACCCTTCTCGCCCAGCGCCGCTTTCAAATCCTCGGGCACCTCTACGGTTCGCGGTGCGAGGTCCAGCTCCAAGGTAAGCTCTACATCCTGTCCTGCCTCAACTCCGGCAGCCTCACGATGCTCCTTGCTGAGTGATAACAAGAAGTCTTCGCCGTAGACGCCTACTGTATTTTGGTAGGTATAGCCGTTCACGGTAACCTTTACCGGCGGACGCTTCATGTCGCTGAGCGTGGCGATGATCTCGGCAGGGATCTTGAATCCGGTGACGCCGGGACGGGCTTCGCGGACGGTGGTAGTGAAGGTGACGCTCATGCCTTCAAGCTAAGGCCAGCTTCCTTGAGGGCCTGGCGCAGGGCCTTGATGCTGCCGGGCCCAAATCCGTGTAGACGATTAAGCTCTGCCTCAGTGCGTGCGGCTACGTCTTCGAGTGTCTTGATGCCGGCGCCGGCCAGGGCACGCTGGGCGGGAGCTGCAAGTGTGGGCAGATTCATGGGAGTTGTTTATGGGTATAGTGATACCACGGATATCGTAGCGTATCCGCCTCGTGCCCACAAATTGTCTACACCTCACCTAGAGCCCTAAACGTAACCGAGACGCAGCGGGGATGCTGCGTCTCGTGCTGACGGGTGCGTCCTCTTCTATTGATGAGGACAGGTCCTAGGGGCTCTTTCTTCCAGACCTATAAGGTTCTCCACCGTCCCATCCGGGTTGGTGACCTCGTATGCGACAAGGTACTTACCGTAGCGCTGCTTTTGGATGCGCAATATCCAGTTGAGGGCCTTTCGATTGCGGGCTTGCACACAGAATGCCAGGGGCCATTCTGATGATTCTTCTCTGACCTCCCCTGGTGGGGTGGAAAGAGTGACGTGAAGGGTGTAGCAGGTGCTAGCGTCGCGTAACCTGCCGAGCAGCGGCTCCCCATCCTCCTCGTAATAGGTGATGCCGCGCCTCTTTAGCCGCCATCCAGCGATAATATCAGCGCAGATAATCCAACGATATGCTATCCAGTTCCACATAGTTCCTCCTGAGATCTGGCATAGTGGCACCGTACCGCGCACCGCATGATCAGTCAAGGCGCACTCTAGTGGAAGCTAAGGACATGGGGGTGCTATACTGAAGGTACCAACTCACGAATGCTCCCCGTGAAACGCTATACCCGCATCATCACTGTCCTGCTGCTGGTCCTGGGCTTCGTCCTGGTCCTGGCGGCTATCACCCGGGGGGACAACTTCCAGATCCTCAATCCAAAGGGGACGGTTGCGGCCCAGCAGATGCATCTGATGGTAGTGGTCACCCTGCTGATGCTGGTGGTCGTGGTGCCTGTCTTCGTGCTGACCTTTGGCATAGTCTGGAAGTACCGAGATGACAATCCCACTGCCAAGTATGCACCCAAATGGGATCATAACCTACTGCTGGAGTCGGTCTGGTGGGGGCTGCCCCTGCTGGTCATCGTCATCATAGGAGTACTGGCCTGGAGAAGCAGCCACGATCTGGATCCGTATAAGTCACTGAACTCTAGTGTGAAGCCGGTAACGGTGGAGGTAGTCGCCCTGCAGTGGAAGTGGCTCTTCATCTATCCCGACCAGGGTGTGGCTTCGGTAAACTACGTCCAGTTCCCCAAGGGGACGCCGGTGAACTTCTATATTACCGCGGACGCTCCCATGAACTCCTTCTGGATACCCCAGCTCGGCGGCCAGGTCTACGCCATGCCGGGTATGGCCACCCAGCTGCATCTGATGGCAGACAATGCCGGGGACTTTGCCGGCTCTTCAGCCAACCTGAGTGGTACAGGATTCGCCTCTATGAAGTTTACCGCCCACGCCAGTACCCAGGAAGACTTTGATGCCTGGGTGGCCTCGGCTAAGCTCTCAGGCCAGACTCTGGATTCGGTACAGTACGCGACGCTGGCTAGGCCGAGCGAGGGTACGCCGGTGCAGCAGTATGCGCTAGGGGAAGACAATCTCTTCCATGCTGCTATGATGAAGTTCATGAGTCCTTCCGCCATTACTTCCTATACGAACGTGCAATGAGCCTCCTCGGACGCCTTACTTTGGCCGCTTTCCAGCACAACCTCATCACTATGGGGGGTGTGGCTACCATGATCGGCGGGGTGATCGCCGTCGTGGTCATTATTACCTACTTCCATCGCTGGACCTGGCTCTGGACCGAGTGGCTGACCACTACCGACCATAAGAAGATAGGGGTGATGTACCTGGTGGTGGCCTTTGTCATGCTGCTGCGAGGAATAGGGGATGCCGTCATGCTCAGGGCCCAGCAGGTACTGGTAGGGTCGGGCCAAGGTTTTCTCTCAGCCGACCAGTTCCAGCAGGTCTTCTCAGCCCATGGCACCATCATGATCTTCTTCGTAGCCATGGGACTGATGTTCGGCCTTTTGAACCTGATAGTGCCCCTGCAGATCGGCTCCCGCGACGTGGCTTTTCCCTTCCTGAACTCCATGAGCTTCTGGCTCTATGTAGCAGGTGTCATACTTATTAATCTCTCGCTGATAGTGGGGGATTTTGCCGCAACAGGCTGGCTGGCCTACCCTCCCTTATCCGAGCTGGCCTATAGTCCGGGGGTGGGAGTAGATTATTGGATATGGAGCCTGCAGATAGCCGGTATCGGCAGCTTGGTCTCCGGCATCAACTTCCTGGTCACCATCCTGAAGGAGCGCTGCGAAGGCATGACCCTTATGAACATGCCGATATTCATCTGGTCAGTGCTTGGAAGCATGGCTCTGGTCATTACTGCTTTCCCTATTCTTACCGTGACCCTGACTCTCTTGGCCTTGGACCGTACCCTTGGCATGCACTTCTTTACAGCCGGGGGCGGGGGGAGTGCCATGATGTACATCAACCTGATCTGGGCCTGGGGACATCCTGAGGTATATATCCTGATACTGCCTGCCTTCGGGATATTTTCTGAGATAGTCGCGACCTTTTCCAAGAAGCGACTCTTCGGCTACGCCTCTATGGTCTGGGCCATCATCGCCATCACCTTCCTGTCCTTTACGGTCTGGCTGCACCACTTCTTCACCATGGGAGGCGGAGCTGACGTCAATGCCTTCTTCGGCATCATGACCGCCGTCATCGCCGTGCCTACCGGGGTAAAGGTCTTCAACTGGCTATTTACCATGTACCGTGGGCGCATCTCGCTGACTACCCCTATGTATTGGTTCCTGGGCTTTGTGGTGACCTTTACCATAGGCGGAATGACCGGGGTACTGATGGCGGTGCCACCTATAGACTTCCAGGTGCACAACAGTCTCTTCTTAGTGGCGCACTTCCATAATATGATTATCGGCGGGGTAGTCTTCGGGTATTTCTGTGGCTTTACCTACTGGTTCCCTAAGTTTACCGGGTTCAAGCTGAATGAGCGCCTGGGAAGGTACGCCTTCTGGTGCTGGCTGGTAGGCTTCCTGCTGGCCTTCGTTCCTCTGTATATCCTGGGGATCATGGGCGCTACGAGGCGTCTGGACAGCTACGACCCTTCGATGGGTTGGCAGAGCCTGTTCATAGTGGCGGGGGTTGGGGTGCTGGTGATCTTAGCAGGAGTAGGCTTCCAAGTGCTGCAGATCGCCGTGAGTATCTACTTGCGCAAGCAGAACCTGGATACTACTGGGGATCCCTGGGACGGGCGCACCTTGGAGTGGTCCACTAGCTCGCCGCCGCCGTTCTATAACTTTGCAGTGCTGCCTAACGTCGATGAGCGCGATCCGTTCTGGGAAGCCAAGCAGGCCGGAACTGCGCATGAAAAGCCTGTTTATGAGGATATCCATATGCCCAAGAATACCGCTATAGGCATATATATAGCCGCTGCCTTTTTCTGCATCTCCTTTGGCATGGTCTGGCATATGTTCTGGCTGTCAGTACTGGCTTTGCTGGCGGTCATCCTGCTTGTCATACTTCGTATGTCAGATGATGATACCGGTATGATCATCCCGGCAGCAGAAGTGGAAAGGATAGAGTCTGCCCGAATCCATAAGACCCAGTCATGAGCGAGCACACCCTTCTACGTCAGGAGCATTCGGACTCCACCGCCGTCTTTGGCTTCTGGGTCTACCTGATGACTGACTGCGTGCTGTTCGCGGCTCTGTTTGCCGTCTACGCGGTGCTGCGGACCGGTACCTTCGGTGGGCCGGGCGGGTCTGAGATCTTCAACCTGCCCAACATCCTGGTAGAGACCTTCCTGCTGCTCACCAGTAGCTATACCTGCGGACTGGCCATGCTGGCTGCCCATAAGGGGCGTCGAAACGAGGTGGTGGCCTGGTTCGGCGCTACCTTCGTCCTCGGATTTTCCTTTCTAGCGCTTGAGCTTTCCGAGTTCCACCAGCTTCTTCTGGACGGAAACGGTCCTGACCGCAGCGCGTTCCTGTCGTCCTACTTCACCTTGGTCGGTACCCATGGTCTCCACATAACCATCGGTCTACTCTGGATGCTGGTGCTGATGTCCCAGGTGCTTAAGCGGGGACTGAAGCCTATGACCTTGAACCGTCTGGCCTTACTCAGCCTCTTCTGGCATTTCCTTGACCTGATCTGGATCTTCATATTTACCATCGTTTACCTGATGGGAGCCAAATGAGCATACCCAAGCACCATCTTCCTGCCGAAGGGAACCTGGCCTCGTATACTGCGGGTTTCCTGCTTTCGGTGATACTTTCCGGGGCCGCCTATCTGGCGGTGGAGCAGGGGCTGGTAGCCGGCACTCAGCTGATAGTGATGTTGGTAGCCTTTGCCATTCTCCAGCTCATGGTGCAGCTGGTCTTCTTTCTGCACCTGGACACCGTCTCCTCGCGCTGGAAACTGCTCGTCTTCTTGTTTATGGCTATGGTAGTGGCTATTCTGGTAGGAGGAAGTATCTGGATCATGAATAATCTCAACTACAATATGTCTCCTGCCGCCACCAACTCCTTCATCATCCATGACGAGGGGGTTACCAAGTGAATCTCAAAGGAACTCTGAAGGCCTATTACGTCCTGGCCAAACCCGGTATCATCTACGGAAACCTCATTACCGCTTTGGCCGGTTTCTTTTTGGCTTCAGACGGGCATATCCAGTTCGGAGTGCTACTGGCAATGGCGGTAGGTACATCTTTGGTGATGGGCTCGGGCTGCGTGTTCAATAACTATATGGACCGGCGCATCGACGCCCTGATGGCCCGAACCAAGCAGCGGGCCCTGGTGACCAAGACTATCTCAAAGGGGGCGGCGCTTACCTATGGGACGGTGCTGGGCTTTCTGGGAGCTGCCATCCTGGCCTACTGGACCAATCCGCTTGCCGCATCAGTAGCGGTGGCCGGCTGGATACTTTATGTGCTGGTATACGGCATCGCCAAGCGGCGCACCGTGCACGGGACTCTGATCGGCAGCATCTCAGGAGCGGTGCCTCCGGTGATCGGATACGTGGCGGTTAGCAACCGTCTGGATCTGGCCGCCTTTTTGCTCTTCCTGATGCTGGTGTTCTGGCAGATGCCCCATTTCTACGGCATCGCCATGTACCGGCTGCATGACTACGCTGAAGCTAAGATCCCGGTACTCCCGGTAGTAAAGGGTATGCGGGCAGCCAAAGTACAGAGCCTGGTCTATATTATTCTCTTTGGCCTCGCCGCCGCCTCGCCGACTATCTACGGCTACACCGGCTATATCTACCTGGCGGTGATGGCGGTGCTTTCACTGGCCTGGCTGCGGGTGGCCCTTACCGACTTCAATGGGAAGTTCGATGCGGTCTGGGGTCGCAAGGTGTTCAGATTCTCGCTGGTGCTTATTACCGCTCTGAGTGTTATGATCTCTATAGGCGGGATACTGCCGTAGCAATTCGTAACAATTCATATGCCGATACTTCTGCACGTACTGATTGCCTTGGCCAGCGTCGCTTATACTACGTATCTGTTCTTCTTCCCAACCCAGAAGGGGCTGCAGCTGGCCCAGGCTTTGGTGGGTCTTACCCTGATTTCCGGGACCTATCTCGTCATAATCATGCCCGCCCATATGGTGCAGAGCTGCCTTACCGGCCTTGCCTACATAGGATTCGTAGCGGTCGGCTTAGTACTTGCCAAACATCGTCTTGTAGAGCAAAACACAAATTAGTAGCTCCAGAAGCCAATAAGGTATTGACATTGGCGCGCTTTTCTGGTTAAATGCTCTCGATAGATTGTGACCTAAGGAAACGCACGCACCGAGAGGTGCGGCCATTTCCCGGTCAAGAGGAGTAAGAGATGAAGAGCTGGAAAATGGGCGCATTCGCGCTCGGTATTGGCCTTACGGCCGTGAGTATGTTTCTGACACCGACAGCGCGCGCGGCCGACGACGTCTCCACCAATGCGGTGGCTGCGACGATGACTACGCCGCCGCCATTGCCGCCGGTGATCCAGGCGTTCCTCGGGACAACGGTCAGCCCGGAGCCCAACAAAAGCATGGGGGTGCCGGTCGCCTCCGGCGACACAACCGCCAAGTTCCCGCTCATGTTTAAACTGCGCCTGGGCGGCTCCGACTTTGCCGCATCGCAATACGTTGTTTATGCCCAGCTCATGGCTGCGGTCAAAAACAGTGCCGGTGCGATCACAGGCTGGACACCGGTCCCCGGCGCCAGGATCACGGCTTCCAACGTGCCGGCAGCGCCCGGCATGGTGAGCACCTGGAAACAAGCCTACGCCAATGCTTGGAATGCTCCGGACAACACCTACAAATGGACGTTGACCGTCATCTGCGGCGTTGCGCTCGCTCCGATCGACTCCGGATGGATGGTCAAGACAACGGTGCCTCCGGCACCGACGTCCGCTACCATTCCACAGGTCGGCTAAAATGTGCAAGGGCGAAAGTCCCAACGGGCGCGCGGATCTGATCCGCGCGCCTTTTGCATTTCTGCCGATACAAAGCGAAAGCGCCGACCCTCCTCCTGGGGGTCGGCGCTTGCAAATTCATGGAGATCAGTCCTTGATGGCAACTACGAGGCTGCACAGATTCTCTGGATCCGAGAAGCTTTTGACAGTCACCAACTGGTGCCGGCAGAGCAAGGCCCGGAAATCCGGTTCGTACCACTTTTTTGAGCGTGAGATGGTGATAGGCTCGTTCTTGTCGATCTCGACAGCTATATCCAGATCGTTGATCCGGACGGTATGGCGCCTACGGCTTACCATATCCATATGCACGGTTCCCTCATCGTCTATCCAGGGACGGTAGTCGAAGTTCTCGCGACGGAAGCTGCCACCGTACTGCTCGTTCACCTGCTGCAAAGCATTCCAGATGAAGGCAGCTGTGATGCCCCCGGGATCATTGTAGGCGGCCAGGATGCGCGGATCGCCGGGACTCCGGCTGTGGTATCCCACCAACATGGCGTCACCGATTTTCAGTAAGGATGCCATGTAGGCCACGTTTTGGACTGGGTCACCGTTCCCGACGCTTCCACCCAAATCAAGGTGGACACGATACTGGCGGTTGTTGAGTCGAAGTGCGGCCAGGGCTTCCATTCCACAGCCCTCGATGAGCCTAAAGCCATTGGTTCCGCCGATAGGATAGGGAGGATGCTGACGGAAGGCAGCCAGGGAATCGGCGGAGAAGTCGGCTCCGACGTAATCGATAGGCAGTCCCTTGGCTGCCAAAGCCTCCAATACGTAGCGTGTCTTTCCTCCGGTGCAGCAGCCAAGCTCGGTGACGAGCAGGCTGGTGCAGTTAAAGAGCTGGGACTCCTCTACGACCCTGGCTGCCAATGCGGGAGAATGCGTCTTCAGGATTTTCAATTCGGCTCTGCCCTGGTAGTAGGCGTCCATCGCGGCAATCTGTGGAAACAGGTTGTCTCCATGGTATGACAAGCCAGAAGGCAGCCACTTGCCGGTTGGTTGGCCAAGGCCGGTACGTATCTGCTGGGCAAAACTATGTAACATGATCTTTCCTTCAAACTGTTCGCTTCAGCGGTAGGCGTCAGCGTGGTGGCATAGTAGCTGAAAACAGCCATATTGTCTAGGGCTTTCCCCTTATTCGACGGGACTTTGCATTGTTTGCTATACAAGAGCGTAGAGGAGTGACGTATGCGATGCTCCTGCTGCGCTCGGGACTGTAACCGGCGCCTAGTCACCTTGTCCATGTTTGAAGGGAGGTGTACCTATTGTTGAAGGAAATGACCTGCGTTGCAGGTGTTTGCGGCAAATAAAGTGGTTTATGTATGCTCGGGATTTTGATGCCGAGCTATAGCAGCTCAGCGTGGGCGGCCGCCTACTATGAGCAGCGCAACTTCCGCCACTTCGGCTGACCGTGCCGAACGGCAGCGCCTGGCAAGCGCGATGTGTAGCCGCATAGGCGCATTACGCAGGATTATCCTGCAGCCGCCTGAGTAACCCAGGACCACGATTCGGCGCACTTCGTAGTCTGCGCCCGTTCGCCCTACTCCGGGACCCAGACATCCCGCGTGTGTCCCTAGTCCGATCAGTGCCCACCTTTCACCACGGAGGCCTGAACAGGAAAACTGAAAAGGAGTCCCATTTGACTAAGCGTTTTGTCGTCATCACCCTCTGATCCTTTCGCCTCGTACAAACTAGGATCAGCAGTATCCCTCCAGATACCAGCACCGCACCGGGTTTCCCGGTGCGGTGATTGCTTTTTATACAGCTACTTTTGCGCAGTTCTCCGAGCAATAGGCGGTCTCATTCTTGGGAGAGCAGTCACGGCAGCTAATGAAGTGCAGATGACAGTTCAAGTTGGCGCAGTTTACGTAGCGCTCTGAAGGCGTACCACAGAGGTGGCAGCGGCCTACGGTCACGTACTCGGGTGCTTTGTCGTCGCCGACACCCATTACTATCCGTCCGTCAAACACATAGAGCTTGCCGTGGAAGCGGCTGTTCGGGTATTTTTCCATGTACGACACGATGCCTCCGTCAAGCTGGTAGACATCGGTGAAGCCGTTCTTGAGCAGATAGCCTGAGGCTTTCTCGCAGCGTACGCCGCCGGTGCAGACGGTGACCACGGTCTTTTCACGCAGGTGCTCTACATGGGGAAGGACTTCTGGGAGATTGCGGAAGTTTGAAAGGGGAGGCAGTACTGAACCTTCGAAGTGGCCGACGGCATGCTCGTAGTCGTTACGCATGTCTACAATATGAAACTCGCGGCCCTCATTGAACCAGGACTGCAGGTCGTCCGGGGAGAGGTGGGTGGCAGTGGTCTCTACCGGATTTACATCGTGCTCGCCCAGATGTCCGCTGACGATCTCAGGGCGCAGCTTCACCGAGAGCTTGGGGAAGGCCTCACCGGTTCCCTCGCTCTTCTTCCAATGAATGTCGACAAAGCGGGGGTCGGCACTGGTTTCCTTTATATACGCCTCGGTGTTCTCAAGAGTGCCCTCGACGGTGCCATTCAGTCCCTCGTGGCCGATGAGGATGCGCCCGCGCAGCCTCAAGGACTGGCAGAGCTCTTTCTGAGCTTGTACCAAGGCCGCCGGGTCGTCGATCCTGACGTATTTATAGTAGAGAAGAATCTGGTGGTCCATAGGCTGCATAGTAGCAGATTTAGGAGGCTTCGGCCAGGTCGCGCAGGGCAGAGACCGTCTTCCAGTTGCGAGTGGTGGCCGTTTGCTTGAGCTTCCGCTCGAAGAAGCCGTTATTCAGCTTGGTGCGCCCATAACCGCCGGGACAGTAAAGATAGATAGTCTTGCCCACGGCCTGCCATTCGTCTTCTCCGCCTATATGCCTGTCGATGTCGGCAAGTAGAGCGGGATCGGGAGCAGCCTCTAGAAAGGTGGCGTAGAGCGCGTTGGTATCGATGTCTTCGCGACTGAGAAAGGGGTTGGCCAGGGCAGCGGACCTAAGCTCCTCGGCGGTAAGCACCAGTACGGGGAGGTCGAGCTTCCGGTCGGCAAGCAAGATATCGTGGACGGCCTTTGAAGTATCCATAGAGGACAGGTCTGATGTGAAGACCGCATTGCCGCTCTGGAGGTAGGTCCTTACCTCTGTAAAGCCGGCCTTCGTAAGGGAGGCTGCGAAGTCAGGCATGGAGAGACGGTTGTGGGAGCCGAGGTTGATGCCTCGCAGCAGGCAGATGTAGGTGGTCATAGGGCTAGTGTAGCAAATTTTCAGCTCCTACCGTGTTCTGATATAACTAAGAAGGAGGTGAAAAGAGATATGAATGCACTGAAGGCAGAAGAGGGATGTAGGTGGGTTGTCATCATAATCGGTGACGGGAGGGAGCCGTATTGCCTATGGAGAGTATGCATAGATCCTAGTGGAGCGACGACGTACGAAGCCCTACCCTGCGCTATACAGCCCGACACAAAGCCCCACCCTGATCATCCCGGGATGAAGCTTCTAATGCCCTATATAGGGAAAGATGGGTCTGCTCAGCCAAGTCCCTTCGGGAATGAGGAGCGAAGCGCCGTCGCCGCGATAGCCGCAACGCTCGCACGTATCGCCGTTTATCGACCGGACCTGCAGGTTACGAAATGGCTTGCAGCATGTATGCATGCCAGCAGAGTATCTGATACTCAGCTAAGGATTGCTGACAGATGGCCGTTGATGGCGCTTGCGAAGAGGTGGCCTGTCAACGGGGATCCGGGATATTTGCCCTACAACTGAGAGCGACAAAGGACTCTCTTATTTGCGGACCCGGCGGCTGCTACACCGCCGGATTTCCTTTTGTCCTCACCCCGCCTCTTGCATCCCCGTGGTATAATGACGGCATGACTGTGATCGCTTCCTTACAGCACCGCGCCCGCAAGATTCTGACCTCCGTCAGCCTCTTCACGTTATTGCTGGTCACCCTTCCCGGCTCTCCGGTACAGGCTGATTCGATCACCGATCTCAAGAAGCAACAGGAGGCACTCCAGCAGCAGGCCGCCCAGGCCACTGCCCAAGCCCAGGCTCAGCAAAGTCTGGCCGAGCGGGCCGCCGCCAGCGTCGTCCAGGTCACGGGCCAGATCACCAATATCAGCGCCAACCTTCAAAGCACCCAGAAGCAGATCGGCAGTGTGCAGCAGCAGATCGCCGACAAGGATCAGCAGATTGCAGCCCTCCAAGCCGCCCTCCAGTCCACCAAGGACCAGCAGAACGCCCTGGTGAGGGAGCTCTATATCATGACCCAGAGCCACCCTGACAGCCTCGATCTTTTTTCCAGCGAGTCGGTCTCGATCAAGCAGCAGCGCCAGATCCAGCTGAATGCCCTAGAGAAGGCGGCATCTCTTGTATATGACCGTACCCAGCAGTCGGCTGCCGAGGTGACGTCGGCCCGTAATGATCTGCAGCGTCAGAACGAGGGTCTTGCTTCTCTGAAGACACAGCAGCAGAACCAGAAGTCGGTATTGGCCGACGTCCAGGCCACCCAGCAGGCCCTGCATGACAATGCCACCGTGGCAGAGCAGAAGCTTGAGGCAAAGGCCGCCGCGGCCAAGGCCCAGGCCGCCCAGATCGCCGCCCGTATCCAGGTACTATCAGCTACCAGCAACTGGGGTAACCAGATAGTATCCTCAAACGACGGCAGCTGGTATTACTCCCAGACCGGCGATTATACCCTCATGGGAGGCGGCCCTTATACCGTCAGCGAGGTGGGCTGTCTGATCACCTCCATTGCTATGGTCTCCACCTATTATGGCCACCATATCAGTCCTGATTACATTGCCCGTAACGGGTCGTTCAGTGATGGCTATCTGGTGGGACTACCATCCGGACTTGGCATCACCCTGCATGCCAGCCGCCATATCGACTGGAGCGTGGTAAACAACGAGATCTCCAACAACCGTCCGGTGATCATCAGTATCTATCTGCCATCAGTGGGCGCAGTAAACTCAGACGGATCCTCGCACTTCATAGTCATCAAGGGTGTCTCAAACGGCAAGTACCTCATGCATGACCCTATCGGCGCCGGCCGCAGCTACAATCTCAACCAAGTACGTTCCATGATCCTCGTGAACGGCTAGCGCCGGTAAAGATCTTGAAACATCGGCGAGTTCATTGTATAAGGAATCAAGCGACAGTCGTTTGAAAAGGAGCGGTAATGGCCAGAAATAAGAGCGAAAGTTACAAGTTCCGTCCGACGGGCGGTAGACGTGAGTTTGGTCCCGGGCACTTCACCCACTTCATTAGCCTTGACATTCCACTGGATGGGTCGGACCAAAGTCCTATCGAGCAGGTTACTTCGATCATAGAGGCTTGTTTGGCTGCCCTGGAAGAAGGGGACTGGCCATATTATATGCCTTCGGAGCCATCGCTGCAGGCCCAGTTAAAGGGTGCCGATAGCCTCGGCATGAAGGTGGGGCAGTGGTATCGGCAGTTGGAAAAGGGTTCCTGCTATCCTCGAGTGTGTGTAGGGGCTCAAAGCCTCTCCCTGGCGGGGACCTCGCAGCAGGGCTATGTGGCAGCCAGGCTGAAGGTGGCAGTCTTTACTAACTTGAGGTGTATCAGCGAACAAAAGACGCATACTACTCTCGCTGAAAGAACGGGAAAAAAGCTTCAACGTAAGTATCGGGAGCTGTTCGCACGGTAATCCCAAGCCTATAAGGGCGGATGTCTCACAGAGATGTCCGCCTTTTTCATTATCCTTTGCGCCAGTGTAGTGAAAGGCGCTGCTTATCTTTGCGGTTCAGACTCTTGATGACATATTCCCGTTGCTGTGCTTCTGATCGGTTAGTACAGATTTCTGAGTAGGTAAGCCGTACTGGCTGCCTTGACCGCGTGTAGCGGGCGCCGCGCTTGCCACCGTTGTGCTCCCGGACCCTTCGCTCAAGGTCGGTGGTGACGCCACAGTAATACGTTCCGTCGGCACAGAGGAGTAGGTAGGTGAAGTAGGGTTTCATGGCCTTTTCAGTGTAGCGCAGACCCCGGGAGCCTTGTCTATATCTTTCAGGAGTGGTACTCTGTTCTAATGACAAAACCCACCTCCCCCAAAAAGCAAAAGTCGGTAAGTATCTGGTATCTGACCCGCTTCATGCGGCCGTATCTTGGTCTTATCATTCTCACCCTTGTCTTCCTGTTAGCTGATACGGTGGCCGCAGGTCTGCAGCCGTTCTGGCTTAAAAAGCTCATCGACTTGATTAGTAAGGGCACTACTCTGCAGGCAGTGAGCGGGATCCTGATCACGTACTTTGCTTTCAAGGGCGTGTCGGCTGTCTTTGAGGTGCTGCGCGACGTGGTGTTTGCCCCGGCTGAGATGGGCATCGCCCGTAGTGTCTCTGACCAACTGTTCACCCAACTGGTTACCTTGCCAGTAGGCTATCACCATGAGCAGCGCCTGGGAGCCACTTCCCGCAAGATTACCCGAGGGGGACGAGCCATCAGCTTTATCCTGGACTTTTTGGTCATCAACATCCTGCCGACCATCTTCCAGCTGCTGTTTGTCACGGCCCTACTGTTCAAGTTGTATGCGCCTGTGTATGCTATCGTCACGTTTATTACTATCGTCGGCTATACGGTCTTCACCATCTGGGCCACTGAGAAGCGCCAGAAGTTCAGGGTGGCTGCCAATGAGGCTGATGACGAAGTATCTTCCATAGAGGTAGATACCCTGAGCAATATCGATACGGTAAAATACTTCAACAACGAGCGGCAGCAGAACGCCCTCTATCAGCCAGCCATCCAGAACCGCTACCGGCTTTCAGTGGCCTCAAACCAGCTCTTTGCGGTTATTTCCGGCGTGCAGGGACTTATTCTTCTGGCCGGCCTCAGTCTCATTCTGTATCTCGGGGTACGCCAGAACATCCAGGGAGAGATGACCATCGGTGACTTGGTGTTGCTTACCACTTATGTCGCCCAGCTGTCGGCACCTATTGGAGTGCTTGGGTTCATCTATCGTCAGATCAAGGACGGTCTGGCTGACCTGGACGGCATGGCTCGTATCATGCAGGAGGAGATCACTATTATTGAGCCCGAGCATCCAACTTCCATTGAGAAGCCTGTAGGCCGGATAGAGTTTAAGGACGTGCATTTTAGCTATCCCAGCGGACGCGAGGTACTGAAGGGTATCTCACTTACCGTGGAGCCGGGCCAGAAAGTGGCATTTGTCGGCCCTTCAGGCGTAGGCAAGTCCACCATCGTCAAGCTGCTGTTTAGGCTCTACGAGACTACCGGCGGCCAGATCCTAGTGGACGGGGTGCCGCTTGAGGAGCTCTCCAAGGATAGTCGTCGTGACATCTTTGCCATCGTACCTCAGGAACCCGTACTGTTTAATGCGAGTATCGCAGAGAACATCAGGTTCGGTAAGCCAGACGCGACCATGGCAGAAGTGGAGGCAGCCGCCAAGCTCGCCAATGCCCATTCCTTTATAAGCCACTTCGATAAGGGATACGAGACCATAGTGGGCGAGCGGGGAGTCAAGCTGTCTGGTGGTGAGAAGCAGCGGGTGGCCATTGCCCGCTCAGTAGTTCGTGACCCGAAGGTGTTGGTCTTTGACGAGGCCACGTCCGCTTTGGACACCCATAGTGAGCAGATCATCCAGCAGTCGCTTGATCGCGTCGCCGAAGGCCGGACCACCCTTGCTGTAGCCCACCGCCTCTCAACTATCGCCGATGCCGACGTCATCTTTGTACTGAAAGAAGGAAAAATCGTGGAGCAGGGTACCCACGAACAGCTACTGGCCAAGAAGGGACTGTTCAGTCAGCTCTGGCAGTTACAGATCCAGCAACGCGAAGAAGGCGACGAGTAATTGACAGGTAGGAAGACTCACCCCATACTGGGGGTAGTCAATCGGGTAACCTACGTCCGCAATGAAGGCGACCATACCGCATCTTTCCACTACGTGGTTTCGCATCACGCTGGGCGTGATGGTCTTTCTCCTTCTGGCCATTGGGGCGATGCTGGCCGTACGAGGACGTCATGCCGCGGTTGCAGACGGCTTCCCTTCCAATGACCTGCTAGTAGCTTCAGCCCAGGACCAGGCTGGCCAAGGATATCTGCGCATAAGTGCTAGCCGGGATCAGGAAAGTCGGATCGCCACCGGGCACCTCACCCTTATGGACGTCACAGGCTCTCTTCTTAGTGACCAGCCTTACCAGGCGACCGTCATGCAGCTAAACGCGCCAGATTCGGATACTGCCAGCCTCCTGGCGATCAACAGCGCCGATACGAGACAGGTACTAAGCTGTGAATTCAAGAGAGAGGCTACCGGCCTCAACTTGGTACGTTTACTGAGTGGGAGCGTTGGGTATACGGTCATGTGTCAGGCTCCCGCGACACCAGGCGCCCAAGAGGTCAGTTTTACTACCCATCTGGATACGTCAACTGATTCCGTCCATCTTCCTGACGTAGACCAACTCTCGGTAAGGGTGGATGCTACCCATCAGGGTCAGCTTGCACCCATTAGTTCGCAGATTACTATTGATGCATCGGGTGCCCAAGGAGGCGATAGTTATATCTACCAGGTTGACTGTGGTAATCGTGGCCCCGTTACTCCTTCAAACCCCATTACCCGAATAACTAAGAATACGAGCCTTTGTTCGTACTCGCTCCCTGGTATCTACCAGGTTCACGTGGTGGTGCGGGCCGGTGACAAGGTGGGTGAGGCGATACTACCGGTTACGGCCAAGGGTCTCTCTGTAAAGCTTACGCCAGACCAGATCAATGCTGTGGCGACAGAGACCCCCTTTGTTCCGGTGGTAAAGGTTGAGGTTCAGGGTGGGACTGCTTCGGGTGACTATTCATATGATGTCTACTGTAATTATGCTGGTGCCACCCAAGGCAAGTCGGTGCCGGTTACCGGCCAGGGGTCGTCGTTTACCTACTCTTCATGCAGCTATACCCAACCTGGAGTTAACAGGCTGAATATTGTGGCCCATCAGGGTGGGGCCCAGGGATCCTCCTTAGTAGACTTCTTCCTTGCTTCACCCGAGGCCCAGCTTAAGGCCGATCTGAAGGTTGAGAACGTGACCGGTAGTGCACCATTTTCACCCAAGGGCACAGTAACGGTTAGCGGCACCGCTAGTGGCATTACAACGTATCAGGTCTTTTGCGACTGGGACGGTACTGCGGTTACTGCCGCCCATCCCGATGCCGTGCAGAGCCTTGCTACTGACGCCAAGAGCGGGCAGGGAAGCCAGAGCTTCCAGGCCTGTGCATATACCAAGCCAGGAATCTATGCTATGCGAATAGTGATGCAGCGGGGAAAGAGCCTGGCCCAGTCGGTGGCTAGCATTACCGTTCGATAACCTAACGGTTTATCAGCTGGGAAATGAGGGCGGCGATGATGGCGCCCCCTACTAGAATGGCAACGACGACGGCGCAACCACAAGAGAAGCAGCCTCCTCCGACCGGTCCTCCGGTCCTGCCGATATACTTAGGGTGCCGGTACCAGTCGGCAAATTTCTTTTCTTTCTGGTCGGTGGTCGGGTCCATGGCCTTAGCGATTTGGGCTGTTAAGGTTTACTCCGAACTCTGTCTCAGCGGTATTGTAGAAGGTATCCTTGTCGGGCATTACTGCTTGGGGAGGTAATTGTTCTGAGCGCGTACGTACGGAGGCGCCAACCTTCTTTACAGCTGTGCCGATAGCGAGAAACTCGATGAGGCCGCTTCCTAGGGAATACACATAGGTTTTGATCCCTATGACGTCGTCGGCCCCCAGGGCCTCTGCCTCTTGCTGGATCTTGCCAATGGACTCCTCCCTGGCATCATAGATGAGGGTAGTAAGCTCGTTGATTTCACCCTTGGCCAGTCCCTTGATGACCGAGGTGACGCTGCCGACGAAGCCAAGCGAATAGACAGAGGTGCCGAGTACCAACTTGTACGGTACGTACCCCATGCTGGTGATATTCCAGAGCTCCTGGCAGGTGAGGTCGCTGGTTACTACGTTGTCGACGTCGCCTACGGCGGCTTCGGCATTGCCGTACTCAATGAACTGGCAGTTTGAGGCGGTTCCTAGCATCAGCATTTCTTGCACCCCAACTCCTTGGAAGGGCAGGATGGTGGTTTCGATGCCTACCACGCAGTTTGCTCCTATGGACTGGGCCTCACGGACTATGCGTTCCAGGGCCAAGTTACGAGTAGCGTTGAAGATGTCGGTGTACTCGCGAATCTCGCCGCGGGCCACGGTGCGCAGGCCTCCCATGAAGCCTTGGGCTAGGCCTACTGAATAGGCAACGTTTCCGAAGACGAACTTCTTGGGGGTGTAGCCGGCGTCCATTTGGCAATAGAGCTCCTGGCCGTTGGAAGACGTGGTGAAGGGCTCATGCTGGCCCTCGTTAGGTGAATGCAGGCTGGAGGCGATAGAAAGGAACTCGATGTTGCCGGGGTGGACCACTAGTTCACTGGTAACTCCGGTTGCCCCCAGCGCTCCGCGCTCGTTTACCTCTTTGAGTAGTCGCTTATAGGAGAGGCGCCGACCTTCGTTGATGATGTCGGTGTAGTCGTGAATCTCACCTCCGATCATACCTTTGAACCCGGAGCGGATGCCGCCGAGTATTCCTAGTGAGAAGACGCTATTGCCAATGATAAGGTCGCCGGGCTGCAGTCCGATTTTGGCCAGGCAGTAGAGCTCGTTGCCAGAAAGTCCAGTGTAGACCATAGGGAAGATTACAAACGTGAAGCTACCTAAGCTGTACCATCCCTAGTATACTAATGCTGAATGATTTCTAACAAATCCCATGAGCGACACCATCCAGAAAACCGAGGAAGAGTGGAAGCAGGAACTAGGAGCTGAGAAATATCGGGTGCTCCGGGAGAAGGGGACTGAGCCGGCTTTTGATAATGAATACTGGGACAATCACGAGGACGGGACCTATCTCTGCGGTGCCTGTGGCCTGGAGCTTTTCGGTTCGGAGGCCAAGTATGACTCAGGTACCGGCTGGCCGAGCTTTTCCAAGCCGATGGATCCTGAGCTAGTGGCTGTGGAAGGTGATACGTCCCACGGCATGGTACGGGACGAGGTGGTGTGCAGCCGCTGTGGGTCGCACCTGGGGCATGTGTTTCCGGACGGACCAGCGGAGACGGGGGAGCGGTATTGTATGAACTCTGCCGCATTGCAGTTTAAACATAAATAGAACTCAAATATGACCGAAAGCATAGTGCTGGGAGGAGGTTGCTTCTGGTGCGTGGAAGCCTTCCTTTCCGAGTTACGGGGGGTGTCAGAGGTACTGTCCGGCTATGCCGGTGGCACGGTGCCAGATCCTACATACGAGCAGGTATGTAGCGGCCAGACCGGCCATGCCGAGGTGGTAAGGGTTGAGTTTGATCCCAAAGTCATTAGCTTGCATGATTTGCTAACCGTCTTCTTTACTCTTCACGATCCGACAACCCTGAACCGCCAGGGCAATGACTCGGGTACTCAGTATCGCTCAGTAGTATTCTATGTAAGTAACGCCCAAAAGGAAGAAGCTCAGAGAGTAATGCAGGAGATCGCTGATCGTGGTGTGTGGGAGGATCCCCTAGTAACCACACTGGAACCTCTGGGTGAGTTCTACGAAGCCGAGAGCTATCACCAGGATTATTACAACCGACAGCCTAACCAGGGCTATTGCCAGGTAATCATAGCGCCAAAAGTGGCCAAGCTACGTAAGGAGTTCGCTGACAAGCTGAAGGCCTAGAGCTTGAGCTTGGCCAGGCGCTTTGCCTCTGGCCGACGCAGGAATATGAACAGCAAGCTGCCTCCCAGCGAGATAAACATGGCGATGCCCGCCATGATGGTCAGATCGTTCTCGCGATTCTCAACCTCACGCAACGAGCGGGCGGCAATGACATAGCCCGGACGTTCGCCACCGAAGTGCCGAATGACAGCGGCAAGGCGTACGCCGCCTTCGGGCTGCCAGGTAATTCGGTTCTCTGAAGTACCTGTAGCCACTACTAGGCTGTCGTGTGGCGGCACGGGAGTTTTGCCTGAAAGGGTACCTGATCCTGAGATGACGGTGCCGGCCAGATCAGTGACCACCACAAAAGGCGCCAGGCTTGTGGATGGGTCAACTGTCTCCTTGGGGATGACGGTTGACGGGCTAGTACCTTTTTCTATTGAAGTAGCAGCGTCTTCGGCCAGCTGAATCTGAGGATCATTGGCACTTTGCCGCATCTCCTGCTGGATGCCTATATATGCGAAGCTAATTCCTATAAGGCTGCAGAGGGCGAATGGCAGCCAGGCGGTGAGAATAGTAATGAAGCGGGGCATGGGTGGGTGCTTACTTCTAGGCTTGATAAGGCCATGATAGCATGGGTATGACTGCTTGTCTGGTATCTGTCATGCGCTCGTCTCCGCAAGCTACCAGTCAATTCTCAGAATAGTGCCGTACGATAGTGACAAGAATCACACGGACGCATCAATATCTAAATGCAGGGCGTATATGAAAAAGGCAGTTGTATCAATAGGATTCCTTCTTGTCTTCGCACTATACGCCGCAGCGCTGCGTCATCAGCAGGGGGAGGTATCCGCCGCCACCTTGGTTCCGCCGACCGGCCTGACCGTTGCCACGACGACGGCTACTCCTACACCATCCCCTTCACCAAGTCCGACTCCCGCTACTACGACCACTGGCATCCCCTCGATACTCGCACCGAGCCCTACCGCTACTCCGATCCACACACCGACCCATACTCCAACCCACACTCCGACCCCCACGCCAGCCGGTAAGTATAAGGACGGTTCGTACACGGGAAGCAGTGAGGATGCGTATTACGGTACGGTCCAGGTTAAGGCCATAGTCAGCGGTGGCAAGATCTCCGACGTGCAGTTTCTGAACTATCCCCAGGACCGCAGCACTTCCCGCATGATCAATGGCCAGGCCACCCCCTGGCTCACCCAGGAAGCAGTGAAAGCCCAAAGCGCTAGCGTCAGCGTGGTCTCCGGGGCCACTCTTACCAGCGAGGCCTTCGTGCGCTCGCTTACCACTGCTCTTCAGCAAGCCTCCTGATATGAAAGAGACCAGGCTTATCATGGGAATGCCGGTCACCCTTGACCTGGTGGACGGGTCAGCTAACGATCTCGAGGCTGCCTTTGCCCGCTTCGTAGAGGTTGATGAGGCCTTCAGTACCTATAAGCCACAGAGTGAGATCGAGCGGGCCAAGCGGGGAGATATTTTGCCTCCAGATTATTCGGATGAACTCCGTCAGATCCTAGAGCTTGCCGAACAGACGAAACGGGAAAGCGATGGCTATTTCGACATCGGTCCCTTTGAACACTGCGACCCCTCGGGCATTGTCAAGGGCTGGGCCGTACGGGGAGTGGCCAATCTCTTGAAGGAACGGGGAGTCCGCTCCTTCTATGTAGAGGCGGGCGGCGACATCCAGCTGGCCGGCTCAGGACCGGCTCCCATTGGCTGGACGGTGGGCATACGCAATCCTTTCAACGACCAGGAGATCGTAAAGTCCCTCAGTCTGACCGACAAGGGTGTGGCCACTTCTGGTACCTACGCGCGGGGCGAGCATATCTACAATCCCAAGACGGGAACGCCGGTGACGGAGATAGTCGGCCTCACTATCATCGGTCCTGACATTTATGAGGCGGATAGGTTTGCTACGGCTGCTTTTGCCATGGGCAAGGCGGGTATTTCGTTTATTGAGCATCGGCCCGGCCTTGAGGGGTATATGATTGATACTGAAGGAATGGCAACCTATACCAGCGGTTTCAACCAGTATGTAACGCCAGAGCAATGAACTACCTCGACGACCTCTTGAACTGGGTGACCATGTATCGTCTCGTGCTGTATTACCTACTTGCCTTGCTGGCGGCTGCCTTTATGCTCTGTCTGTTTGGGGTGCTCCCGTACAGCCCGTGGACACTGCTGGGATCCATAGTCTGGGTGACGGCGGTAGCCTGGGTGGCCAACTATCTTCTGGCCCGCTATTTCCACGTGGTGGCCAATGTCGAGTCAGTATATATCACCGCACTTATCCTGGCCCTTATCATTACTCCCCAGGCGACCACTGAGAATTTCCTCTTCCTGGGCTGGGCAGCTGCTCTGGCCATGGCCTCGAAGTATGTTCTTAGTATTCATAGAAAGCATCTCTTCAACCCTGTCGCCGTAGCAGTGGCGATAACTGCCTTCGGTAGCCAGCAGTCGGCCAGCTGGTGGGTGGGGACGTCCTCGCTGCTGCCTATTGTGGTCATCGGGGGGATCCTGATAGTGAGGAAGGTCCATCGGGCAGACCTGGCACTGAGCTTTCTGGGGGCATCTCTTCTCACGACTGCACTGTTTGGAGTTGTCGGAGGTGCTACTGTGCCGGTGCTCTTGAAGCACCTGCTTACGGATTCGTCACTCTTCTTTTTTGCCTGCATCATGCTTACCGAGCCGCTTACCACGCCGCCTACCCGCTGGCTGCAGGTGGTCTATGGGGCCTTGGTCGGGTTCCTTTTCGCGCCCCAGGTACATGTGGCTTCGTTTTACTTTACGCCTGAGCTGGCTCTGCTGGCCGGCAATGTCTTCTCATATGTGGTAAGTCCTAAGTTTCGGCTGCTGCTGACCTTGGAGCGAGTCGAGAAGATAGGTGATAATTTGTATGATTTTGTATTCAGGCCTGACCGTAAGCTGCGGTTTCAACCTGGACAATACCTGGAATGGACCCTAGGGGTACCAAAGCCCGATGACCGAGGAAATCGGCGTTACTTTACCATTGCCTCATCGCCTACCGAGGATACGGTGCGCATGGGGGTGAAGTTTTATGAGCCGGCCAGTAGGTTCAAGTCGGTGCTAGGGACCATGAAGCCCGGCGATACCATGATAGCTTCCCAGCTTTCTGGTGACTTTACTCTGCCTTCCGATCCTAGTCAAAAGCTCGCCCTGATTGCCGGAGGTATTGGTATTACGCCATTTCGTAGCATGATCAAAAACTTGGTGGATAGTAACCAGTCCCGAGATCTGAAGCTTATATACTCTAATCGCCATGCCGAGGACGTGGCCTATACCGAGGTGTTCAACGAGGCACAGAAGAAGCTTGGTATCCCGACCGTATATGCTCTGACTGACATAGAGAAGGTACCTGCCGGCTGGCCGGGACACGTGGGGGCGGTAAACGAGGAGCTTATTCGCCAGGAGCTGCCGGACTTCAAGGAGCGCATGTTCTACCTTTCGGGGCCTCATGCCATGGTGGTCACGTTCGAGGGTCTACTGAAGGGCATGGGCGTACCGCCACGTCAGATACGGTGTGACTATTTCCCAGGATTTGCATAAGCGATAAGGTGCGGGTGCTGAAGAGAAGCCTGACGGTCTCCTTGGAGCATAGTGCTTTAGTCGAGACGGTGGATTCACAGATGGAAGTGGCCAAGCTACAGGCGGCCATAGGTAAAAAGCAGTGACAAATCAGGGATTTTACCCTATGGTGATCCTATGACCTACGAAGAAATCATTACCGAGCTCAAGGCTGAGGCCAACCCTGCCAATGTGGAGGGTATGGCACGTTTTGGCATAGCTACGAAAGATACCCTAGGGATCTCTATTCCTTTTGTTTGGGCTCTAGCTAAGCGCATTGGCAAGAACCATGACATTGCCGAGCGGCTCTGGCAGTCAGGCATCCACGAGGCTCGCATACTGGCTACTATTGCTGATAAAGCCGAATGGGTTACTCCCGAGCAGATGGAAAGCTGGGTAAAGGACTTTGACTCCTGGGATGTGTGCGACCAGGCATGCGGAAATCTCTTTTCCTGGACGCCGTTCGCCCATAGCAAGGCAGCCGAATGGGCGGTGCGTGAGGAAGAGTTTGTCAGGCGTGCCGGCTTTGCTCTCATGGCAGCTCTCGCCGTACACGACAAGGACTCCAAGGACGCCGCCTTTCAGAAGTTTCTTCCTCTCATAAGCGAATTCTCAACCGATGACCGTAACTTTGTAAAGAAAGCGGTAAACTGGGCCTTGCGCCAGATCGGCAAGCGCAACAAATTCCTGCTGAACGAGGCTATCAAGGTGGCCGAGCGCCTCGCCGAAAGCAAGGACGCAGCGGCGCGCTGGATAGGCAAGGACGCAGCGCGCGAGCTGTTGGCGCGAAAAACGAAATTAGAGAATACCGTCGACTAGGGGTCATGGTATCTGGCTATGGGAGCTAAACTGATTGACAGTTTCCTTCTTTTAGGCTACTGTTGTACCACTAGTGCAAGGACCTATTCAATCACCAACAAAAAGCAATATGGCTACTTCATTCTTTTTTCACGAGGAAGCGGAGGATCCCTATGATGCGGGTCATTCTACCCAGCATCACGACGGCCGGCTCAGCTAAGCATACCTGGAGGGAGTCCCTCAAGGAGCGCACCCGTCTGGAGATAGGGGAGATCGCCCTGTTCCTGACCGGTCTTGAGGAGCCAGAGCGGGTAGAGCTGTATGGCCTGCTTGAGACAGAGGCATTATATTTCCCTTTGCAAATCCCTTTTGTACACGCCCGCTCAGATATGTCTGCCTCGGAGTATGACTATCTGATCCGTACCTTTGGTACTCGGCGCTTTAATCTACATCCCGTAAGGGAAGTCCCTTTGCAGAGCCCATTGCCTCCCCGTCTGCGCAAACTTATTTACATCGAGAATACCACCGGTCTGCGCGAGTCTGATCTGCGCGGCTTTGCCGGAGTCTGTCTTGATGTTTCCCATCTCGAAGATTACAAGATGTGCGGTGAAGTGGAGACCTTTGCTGACGTGGCCATCATTGCCAAGCAGCACGGTGTCGGTGTTTCCCATGTCAGTGCGGTCAGTCGTCAGCCGTACCAGTTCAAAGATGGTAGCCTGAGCTATGCGCCTCATCGAGCCTGCTCATTGCAGGAGCTAGATTATCTTAAAAAGTATCCGCGCCGCTTTTTTGGGGAGATTATGGCTATTGAGCTGAACAACAGCCTGTTCGAGCAGCTGCAAATCAAGGAATATATACAAAACAGTATCCTGAAGACACAGACCCGCGTCCGCGGTGTCCAGGTGCTTTCAATGCTACCGGAGCTAGGCTAAGTACATGCAAGTTAAAGTGGAACGGCGGGCTGGGTTATCCCAGTCCGCTTATTGTATTCCCGATACCTACCGCAAACCTGATGATGAAAAAGGTGGCGGTAATGACGATGACTCCGATCACTACGTAGGATCATGGCCCTGGCTTGTTTGGTGCGACCAGCATCGCCGCCTGAGGTGATGTAATAGATGCCACCGAGTATGAGGTAGATGACTGCAAAGACCCCGCAGATAAGTAAGAATGGTCTGATGAGCTCATCCCCGACATGGGGAAGCACGGCTGCAATATCTGCCGGCAGGCTGAAGTGGTTTGAGCCGACTATGGGCAGCTGGTAGGGGAGCGGTGAGACTGAGGGGGAGGGTGAAATGATCATTAGGGTCACTCTAGCAGCTGCTTCCGGTTATAGCTATGATCTGGACCCTTGACACAAATGTAAAGTATACTTTACAATACAAAACGAACATATAAAACGTAAAATAATCTTGTCATATGGCACTTATCTGCGATGTCTGTAAGGTTCGACCGGCTGATGCCCGCGTTGCCTTCCGCTCCGAGACCGGCATGCGGGTAGTCGATGTGTGCCGTCAGGATTATCATCTGCTGCAGGAGCAGTCTCCTTACGTGAATTTGCCTACTCTAGAAGAAATGGCAAAGGCTGACCAAGGCCAGGATGTGCGCGAGCGCTTCTCTGAGGCCTCCCAGGAGGTGCTGGGTGAGGCTGCCAAACAGGCTGCCCAGGCTGGCAGCCGTCGTGTCACCGCTGAGCATCTGCTCATGGCGCTTACCACTGACGAACTAGCTGAGAACCTGTTGAAAGAACGAGGCATCAAGACCGAGGATGTCCGGGGATTTATCGAGGCGAACCTGGTGAAGGCGCAGGAGGTGAGCGGCCCTATCGACATGTCGGTGCCGGTGCAGAAGCTGCTCGGCCAGGCAGATGTCATCAGTCGGGAGATGGGCCAGGACTACGTGGGTCCCGAGCATATGCTCGTGGCCCTTCTGGGCGCCGAAGGCACGGCTGGTGACCTGCTGCGCCGTTACGGATTGAAGCCTGAGTCGCTGCGCCAGCAGATACTGAAGCGGGTAGATACCGACGTTGCCGAAAGTGCATCAGGTACTCCTACGCTTGACCAATACTCACGTGATCTTACCGCCCTGGCTGAAGAGGCCAAGCTGGATCCGGTGATCGGTCGGGCAACCGAGATTGAGACGGCAGTTGAGATACTCTCCCGTCGTACCAAGAACAATCCGGTGCTCATTGGTGAGCCGGGTGTGGGTAAGACAGCCATCGTCGAGGGCATAGCCCAGAAGATAGTGGCCGACGAGGTGCCCGATACCCTGAAGGGCAAGCGCCTAGTGGAGCTGAATCTGAATTCGATGATTTCCGGCTCCCGCTACCGGGGTGATTTCGAGGAACGCATGAAAAAGGTGCTCGAGGAGATCGTCTCCCATAAGGACGAGCTGCTGGTCTTTGTCGACGAGCTGCATACGGTGGTGGGGACGGGAAGCGCCGAGGGCGGCTTGGACGCTGCAAACGTCCTGAAGCCGTCTCTGGCACGCGGAGACCTGCACCTGATCGGTGCTACAACCCTCAAAGAGTACAAGAAGCACATCGAGAAGGACTCTGCCTTGGAGCGTCGCTTTCAGCCGGTGCTGGTGGGTGAGCCAAGCCTAGCTGAGGCGACCGCCATCATCCAGGGGCTGAAGCCCCGTTACGAGGAGTTTCACAAGATCACTATCAGCAATGCGGCGGTGGAAGGCGCCGTCCAGCTGTCTGACAGGTATATCAATGACCGGTTCCTGCCCGACAAGGCCATCGATCTGATGGACCAGGCTGCTGCCCGGGTGCATATTGCTGGCAAGAAGAAGGAAGTGGTCTTCCAGGATATCGCCCAGATAGTTTCCAAGCTGACCGGCGTGCCAGTGACCGAGCTTGACGCCGAGGAGAGGGAGAGCTTACTGAACCTGGAGGAGAAGCTGCACGGCCGGGTAATCGGGCAGGACCAGGCGGTAGATGCTGTGGCACGGGCAGTCCGAATCGCGAGGGCAGGCTTGGCTCGAAAGAACGCCCCTATCGCCAGCTTCCTGTTTCTGGGGCCCACCGGCGTCGGTAAGACCGAGCTGGCCAAGGCACTGGCTGCATCAGTCTTTGGATCGGAAGGAGCGATTACTCGCATCGACATGTCAGAGTATATGGAGCGCCACGCCGTGGCCCGGCTGATCGGCTCGCCTCCCGGCTATGTCGGTCACGAGGAGGGCGGTCAGCTTACCGAGTCCGTACGTCGCAAGCCCTACCAGGTCATCTTGTTGGATGAGATTGAGAAGGCTCATCCCGAGGTATTCAATATATTGCTGCAGCTGCTGGATGACGGCCGTCTGACCGACGGCCAGGGTAAGACGGTGGACTTCAGTAATGTAATAGTGATAGCCACCAGCAACATCGGCTCGGAGCTACATAACCGTTCTGCCACTATCGGCTTTGAACGAGAGGAGCCGGAGGAGGCCAAGGCAAGTGACTCGCTGCGCCAGTATTTCCGTCCCGAACTAGTGAACCGTTTAGATGAGATTATCACATTCCATTCGCTGAATCAGGAGCAGATTAATCAGATAGTGGGGCTGCAGCTGGCTGGGCTTTCCGAGCGGCTGGTCGAGCAGGGGATTACTCCTAGCTGGGACAAGAGCCTGGTAAGATATTTGGCGGAAGCCGGTTTCAATCCTGAATACGGTGCCCGTGAACTACGTCGCCTAATCAAACGCGAGGTGGAGCCAGTACTGGCTAATGTTCTGCTGGAAAGCAAGCCGAAGAAGGCCCGAAAACTTAAGGTGGCTTACAAACAGGGCAAGGTGACGGTAGGAAAGTAAACTAGTATAGTGGCGGTATGACCCCCGAAACCATACTTTCCACTACCCTCGGACATATCTCTGGCCTCAAGTCCCGCTCCATGTTTGGAGGCTACGGACTGTATAAGGATGGGATTATCGTAGGCATGATAGTCGACGGGATACTCTACTTCAAAGTAGGTGACACGAACCGGACGGATTACGAAGAGCTGGGTGCCAAGCCGTTTACCTATATGCACAAGGACAAGGGGCCGGTTGCCATGTCTTACTGGGAGGTGCCGGGAAGCGTCCAGGCCGATCCCAAGCTTGTAGAAGTCTGGCTGGAGAAGTCGTTTGCCATAAGTCTGGCTAAGAAAAAGCTGGTTGCAAAATAGGGTCTGATCTGGTATCTTGCCCTAAAACCCTGCACTGCAAAGATACATGTCTTTACGGGCAAGGGAGGAGGCTAATATGGATAGCACAAAAATAGGGCCACTTGCCCGGGAGTTGGCGTTAATACTCCAGGGTGCAGGAACCAGTAAGGAGAGAATAAGGCTTCGAAATGAAGCGCTTTCACTCCACTTTCACGCCAGAGTGACCAATTGGGATGACGACAACATCAGCTATGCTGAACCCCCGGACGGCGTAGAAAACGACAACCTTGCAGCTCACAAGTGGTTTTCAGGAATCTACGGAGCCGCCATTCAAGCAGTCGGCTCCCTTGAGGCTGAGACTGAAGCTATTGAGGCATATCTTACTCGGCCACCCCAATTGTCCGCGGCTTAGATGCCGCCTATTTCCGACTGATCGCCACCCTCACTTCAACAATCGAAGTAGGGGTGGCGATTTTGCAATGAGTTGAGCTCGTCTTCCGACTCTGATAGTCTGGAGAGGTCATATCAGCTAGCCATTTCTATGCTCAAGGTATTTGGTCACCTCAACCCAGACACTGACTCCACCTGCTCTGCCATTGCCTATGCCTGGTTTCTAAATGAACAGGCTATGGAGGCCACTCCTTACCTATTGGGTGCTCCCGGCAAGGAGGCCCTATTCGTGCTGGATCGTTTCAAGCAGTCCCAGCCGGAGATTCTGTCCTCGGTAGGCGAGGGGGATGAGATAGTCATCGTCGATACCAATAACCCTGAGGAGTTGCTGGATCTCAGTAAGGCTACCCTGCGAGGGCTGGTGGATCACCACAAGCTGGTCGGAGGCCTTTCTACCTCTGAGCCTGTCGAGATCACTATGCGCACCGTCGGCTGTACCGCTACGGTCATCTGGATGCTGATGCAGGAGAAGGGTGTTGAGAAGATCCCGGCTGAGATCGCCGGCCTGATGCTTTCAGCTATTCTTTCTGACTCCCTGAAGTTCACCAGCCCTACCACTACCGAGACTGACAAAAAGGCCGCCGAGTGGCTGACCGCACAGGCAGGTGTGGATGTGGACGAGCTGGCCGCCGGCATGTTTGACGCCAAGTCAGATCTCTCGGGTATGTCACCTAAGGACCTGCTGCTTTCGGATAGCAAGGTATTTGATATGGCAGGCAAGAAGGTGCGCATTTCCAGTCTGGAGACTACCAAGCCCGCCAATGCCCTGGCGATGCGCACGGAACTGGTCGAAGCTATGCAGGCGTTGAAGACCGAGCAGGGACTGGACGGCGCCTTCTTCTTTATCGTTGATATATTGAGCAGCTCAGCTGAACTGCTGCTGCCTTCCGAGTTTGAGATCTCCGTTGCCGAAAAGGGCTTTGATAAGACGGCCACCGAGGGACTGATTGAGCTGCCTGGCGTGGTGTCCCGTAAGAAGCAGATGGTTCCTGCTATTGAGAAGGGCCTGGCCTCATAAAACGCCAAAGATGGTGTCACGAGAATAATCAAGAATCCTCCCCGCCAGTACGTGGCTAAGAGAGGATTCAGTGATGCGACTTATACGAGCTTGATCTTACCCTTCTGGCTAGCCCAATGGGCCAGGGGGTAGGCAAGGATGATGAAGCCAGTCCCGACCAGGAAGAAGACTGTATAGGGGTCGACTCCGCTTGTGTAGTAACTGACCCCGGCTCCACTTGCGAAGCCGACCAATCCCTGGGGAAAACCCTTCTTATTTACTGTTACCATTTAATCTTTCTCCTTGCCACTGCGTATCTCGCTTATCGTGGCGGGGAAGATTCTATCATGAAACGGGCAAATTGTCAAGGGCTAGAGCTGGGTCATCTCAATAATCCGCTTGAAGTGAGCCTTGGATACCGGCTGAACCGAGAACCTGCTTCCCTGTTTGATAAGCATCATTCCCTCCAGCTGAGGATCGGCCTTGGCAGCCTTCAGCGTGACGGGATTTTTAAACTTCTCCACAAAGGCCAGATCAACCAAGGCCCAGATGGGATTCTCAGGAGTGGCCTTGGGATCGTAGTGGTGGTCAGCGGCGTCCAGGGCACTGGCGTCAGGATATGACTCGCTGGCCACTTCGGCAACCCCGACCACTGCCATTGGGTTGGTACTGGAATGATAAAAGAGCACCTGGTCGCCGACCTTCATCTGGTCGCGCATGTAGTTTCTGGCCTGGTAATTGCGCACACCGTCCCAAGCCGTCTTCTTATCTCGGGCCAGGTCGTCGATGGAGTAGGAGTTCGGTTCGGACTTTACCAGCCAGTAGCTCATGATGGTGCAGTTAGGACTTTAGGTTTGCGCTGACTGAAGATTACCCAGGCTGTAGCGACTTCACCCGTTCCGGTTAATGGTAGCAGATTGATCTTCAGGGAGCCAAGAAAACGCCGACAAGGCCGTAGTGGGTTAGCCAGGAAATGAGGAGAGCATCCAGATCGTTGGCAGTACGGAAGTATGGACGCATACTAAGGCATCACTGGCTTCTCGTCTCCTGCGCCTATACACTATACCTATGCACATAGATCTTACCCCGCTGACCTTTGTCCTTTTCTTGCTAGGTCTTTTGACTGGCATGTACTCGGCGGTAGTTGGAGGAGGTGCCATCCTGTTGGTGCCGGTATTTTCTCTGATGGGGACACCTCTGGCAGTCGCCATCGCTACCATGCGTCTGGGGGCGGTCTTCCAGCAGCTGGTGGCTACGGCTGCCTTCTGGAAAGAGGGTAAGATAGCCTGGAAGCCGGCTGCCTGGATTACGGCGATCTGTGTACCGGGAGCCTATCTGGGTGCGCGGCTAGCGGTGCATCTGGATCCCCACATGCTTTCCTATGTGGTGGCTGTCCTGATGTTCATACTTCTGGGTGTGGTGCTCTGCTTTGACCGGGGTCGTCTTAGAAAGCGTCCTGCTATCCGGTATGCTTGGCCCATCCTGATAGTCTTTGCCTTGGTATTGGGGTTCTACGGCGGCTTCTATGGAGCTGGATTCAGTACCCTCCTGATGCTCGCGTTCATATATATTGGCGGCTTTGGCATCCTGGAGAGCTCCGCTAACGCCAGTCTAGCGGCCTTTGTCATGTCTGCAGTGGCTTCCGTAGTCTTTGTGGGAGCGGGTGACGTGGACTGGCAGTTGTTTCTGCCGGTGACGGCTGGTGGTGTCATTGGGGCCTGGCTGGGAGTTGAGTCAGCGGTGAAATTCGGGGGCAAGTGGGTGCACGCCCTGTTGCTTATCGTCTTGGCAGGCTCGATAGTCCGTCTGATTTTGTTCCCCTGACGAGGTATGCGTAGAATACGATGCCGGTGACACCTGCAATGACAGGAACCATAACGAGCGGTAGGGACACCGTCCCGGTCAGGTAGGCTGCGGTCAGGTAGGCGCCGGTAGCCATATTGAGCGCCAGAAAGACCTTCCAGCCGGCGTTGGCGGTAGGGGAGGTCTCATCGGTGATTCCGTGGAACCGCACGGTATTTGCCAGATAAAGGAGACATAGAAGCGCTGCGCCATAGCCCAGAGTCACTGGATAGGCGAGCGCGATCAGGAGGGCAGCTATCAGATAAAGAGTTGTGCTGAACCATACGGTAGCCTTGGCCCCAATCACCGTACCGATCGAGCCGATATCGGCCTCGCGGTCGAAAGGGATGTCCTGTACTGAGCCGAAGGCGTGACTGGCCAGCCCCCAGAGAAAGTAGGCGGCCAGGGCGGCGCCATATGTCGAGAGGCTTTGCCCGGAGACCAGGACACCGTAGGCCAAGGGAGTCCAGAAATGCAGACTGGAGTTGGTGGAGTCGAGGAAGGGAATGACCTTGAAGCGAAGCGGCGGCACGCTGTAGCTTACTACGGCGAAGGCGGAGGCAAGCAGCATGAGACGGGCCGGCCAGCCGCCTTGACTGAGTAGGATGAAGAGAAATGGCAGGCAGCAGATCAGAACCGCTATCCAGAGAGGCCGAAAGGCAGCCTTGTCCAGCCGGGCGCCTTCCACAGAGGCCTTGCGGGGATTCTTTTGGTCCGACTCATAGTCGAAGATGTCGTTAAGCCCGTACATGGCCAGGTTGTAAGGGAAGAGAAAGAAGAGGACCCCTACCCAGAACACCCAGGTGAGTGGTAATCCTGCAACCAGCCAGGCCGCCGCAAAGGGAAAGGCGGTGTTTACCCAGGAAAAGGGTCTTGAAGCCAGGAAGGGACCTTTAAGCAGCGCGTTCATAGAACCTGATTATGGATCTAGTAAGGATGACTGCCACAAAGACGTAGGCGAAGTCCTCTATCGGTATGGTGCCAAGATGAAGGCCGCTGATGCGGGAGGCGTCATAGCGGACGATGGGCAGGGCAGTAAGTAGCATGTCGGCCACTAGGGTCATTACTACCAGGGGAAGCAAGGTGCGCCAGGTCCTGGGCTCGCGGATCACTCCCGTTCTCAGGATTACCAGGTCAACTACGGCTGCAAGGAGCAGTATGCCGAGGGCAAAGAGAGGGTAAGTGAGGTGGCTCATCGGCGGTAGCCTGACAGGATGGCGAGATAGGATATCAACGTAAGAAGGAAGAGCTCCTCAAGGGGAAGATCGGGAGGCAGGAGGTAGAGGCCGCTCAGGTAGGCGGGATTGGCGCTGAATATTCCGAGCCAGATTCCTACTAGATCTCCGATGAGCAGGGTGGCAACGCAGCCCGCTAGTGCTATCTGTACGGATCGCTTAGCAATAAGCCGACGGGAACGCAGGTCAAGAAGGGTCAGGCCGCCTAAGGAAATGACCAGGACGAGCAGGTATCCGAAATGCTGAAGCTGGTTCATGAAGCGTTTTATTGCTAAGCTAAGGATAACATGAAAATAGCAGTCATCGGAGCAGGTATCGGCGGACTGGCCACAGCGGCGCTTCTTGCTAAGGACGGCCACGACGTCGAGATCATAGAAAAGAATGAGGCGCCCGGCGGCAGGGCGGCTGTTTTTGAGGAGTCCGGCTTTCGCTTTGACATGGGCCCTTCCTGGTACCTGATGCCCGATGTCTTTGAGAACTTTTTCGCTGAGTTCGGCGTATCGGCCCAGGAGGTCCTTAAGCTGATGCGGCTGGATCCCTCGCACCGGTTCTTCTTTGAGGGGGACAAGGCACCCATAGACATTCCGGACAGCCTCGAGGGTGTAGCGGACGTCATTGAAGGGTTGGAGCCTGGCAGCCGTCAGCGCTTTCTTGACTACATGGTGGCTACCGGCAGGCAGTATCACTTAATCACCGATCATTTTCTGAACAGGCGCTATCGGGGGCCTCTCGACCTGATTAGCACTAAGGCGCTGGCCGCCCTCCGTACCTTGCCTCTGCTGGGATCTGTCGACACCTACGTGCGCCGTCGCTTTAAGACCGACAAGGTACGGAAGCTCCTGGAGTACTCGCTGGTGTTTTTGGGAACCTCGCCCTATCAGGCTCCGGGAATGTACTCGATGATGGCCCACGTCGACTATGCGCAGGGCGTGTACTATCCGGAGAAGGGCATCGGATCGTTGGTGGACGCCATGCTTGCCCTGGGGGAGGAGCGGGGGGTCAGGCTGCGCCTCAACGCTCCTGTTGCCAGCCTTGAGTGTGAGGCCGGCGTGGTGAAGGCGGTGGTCCTTGAGAGCGGTGAGCGCCTAGAATACGACTTGGTGATCTCCAACGCTGACATACACCATACCGAGACGGTGCTACTGCCAGCCGAGGCCCGCAGCTATTCTGAGGAGTATTGGAAGAGCCGCACCCTGGCTCCTTCCGGACTGCTGATCTATCTGGGTATCAAGGGGAGAGTGCCTCAGCTTTCCCATCACAACTTATACATTGCCAAGGACTGGGACCGGCATTTTGACAGTATCTTTAAGGACCCAGCCTGGCCTGAAAACCCCAGCTTCTACGTCTGCATGCCGAGCGCTACCGATCCTACCGTGGCACCTGAAGGAGATGAGAATCTCTTCGTCTTCCTTCCTCTGGCCTCCAAGCCAGAACTGTTCCAGGATAAGGAAGCCCTGGCTGACATACTTATTAAGCAAATCGCCGAGGTCTGCGACATACCTGATCTCAGCGAGCGCGTAGCTTACCGGAGGGTCTTTGGGCCGAGTGATTTTGTGGAGCGCTACCATAGTCTGGGCGGCAGCGCCCTTGGTCTAGCTCATACCCTTTCTCAGACCGCCTTTCTGCGTCCCTCCCAGCGTAGTCGCCGGATTTCCAACCTGTATTACGTGGGGGCAGGGGTTCATCCCGGCATCGGTATGCCGGTAAGCGTAATCAGCGCCCAGATTCTTCGAGACAGCTTAAGAAAGGAGTACCGTGCTTAGCAGGTCTGAATTCAGAGAGTTGGTTGACCGGGAGATATCCCGGCAGTATGACCTGCAGCTGGGACAAGCTCCGTCGGGAGCGGATTCCTATACCAGGCTTCTTGTTGACCTAAAGGAGTTCATATTGAAAGGGGGGAAACGTAATCGTCCTTACCTTCTTTACCTTGGCTATGTAGGCTGGGGAGGCGCTGACGTCGATTCGCTGGTGCCGATAGCGGCATGCCTAGAGATCATGCACAACTTCCTGCTTATCCACGACGATATTATCGACAGGGACCTGATCAGGTACGGTGGTCCCAATATAGAGGGACAGTACCGTGAGCGTTTCGCCGGCAAGGAACGCGGCGAGAAGTTTGCCCAGGACGTGGCGCTGCTTGCTGGGGATATCGCCCACTTGGTGGCTATCGACGCGCTCGTCACCTCAGCCTTTACTGCCGATCAGAAGGTGATGGCATTGAGACTGGTGACGGAAAAGATCTTGGAGACCTCGGCCGGGCAGATTATTGATGTGCTCCCGTATGACGAAGGCGTTGAGACAGTAGAAGGAACTGACATCACCGGCATGTATGCTCTGAAGACTGGTGGCTATAGTTTTGTCTTGCCACTCCTCCTGGGTGCAACTCTTGCGGGTGTGGAAAGGTCTGAGGAAGTACTGGCCTTTGCCACTCCCCTAGGTATTGCTTTTCAGATAGGCGACGACCTTATCGGTACGTTTGGCTCTACCAGTTCCAGCGGGAAGCCGGTTGATGGCGACATCCGGGAGGGCAAGCAGACGGTACTCTACAGCATGGCCAAGGAGCGTATGGTAGGAGAGGATGCAGATCTCCTTTCAATGCTGTATGGCAAGCGAACGGCCAGTGCAGAGGAAATCGCCCTGCTGGCCACCCGTATGGAGGCCTGCGGCGTCAGATCAGAGGGCGAGGCACTTCGTGACAGGTATCTGGACCAGGCGAAAGTCAAGCTTTCGGCGCTTGGCCTGACCGAGGAAGCTGAGAAGACCCTGGAAGTCCTGGCAGAGACCATCCGTAGTAGGGTGTCATGACCTCCCAGGAACGCTATCTGCAGGCGTCATTTGATCAGGCCAGACAGCTGACCCAAAGCTTCAGCACCTCCTTTGGCTGGTCCATTACGTTAATCGACAAGGAGCTGCGTCCGGCCATCTATGCCATATACGGCATGGTCAGGTTGGCCGACGAGATTGTAGATACCCATTTCCCGGACGAAGAGCCGGAAGCCGAGTTGAAGCGCTTCGAGGCCGAACTGTGGCGCGCCATTGAGAAGAAGTATAGCCGGGATCCCATCCTGCATGCCTTCCAGCACGTCTATCACGCCTATTCCCTGCGGCGCGAGACAGTGGAGTGGTTCATCTCCAGTATGGCCATGGACCTGGAGCCCGTTGTATATGATGAGAAGCTGTACCGCCAGTATATCCGGGGTTCTGCCGAGGCGGTCGGCCTGATGTGCCTCTCGGTATTCGGCAGGGGGAACCAGGATTTCTATACCAAGAATGAAAAGGGGGCCCAGGCGCTGGGCTCTGCCTTTCAAAAAGTGAACTTTCTGCGCGATATGGGTGATGACTTCCATGAGAGGGGCCGCACTTATTTCCCAGGTGTCAAGCCAGGAGGGCTGACCGTCCTGCAAAAACGGGCCATAGAAGACGACGTAGAGACTGAGTATGCCGCCGCCCGATCCTACGTACGGGCGCTGCCACCCGAGGCCAGACGGGGAGTGGCCTTGGCCCTTGCCTATTACGAGGAGCTGTTAGATGAAATTCGGCCGCTAAGTCCGGAGGAGCTGATGCGAAAGCGGGTCAGTGTGCCGAATGGTCGCAAGCTGGCTCTCTACCTCCGTGCCAGGATGCTGGGCTGAAAAGGTCGGCTACTGGACAAAATCCGTATCTTATGCTATAGTCAGAACATTATATCAGGCTCATTTCTGAGCCGATGCTCCGTTCTCATGCGTCATTGTCATAATGATCCTCGGGAGTGGATCATTAATTCGTGACGTATCTCATGGAATCAACCCCTACGCCGTTAAACGGCTTTGCTGGGCTGGGCCTTAGCCCAGTCATTATGACTGCTCTCGAGAAGCAGAATTTTGTTACGCCTACTCCTATCCAGGCCCAGGCCATCCCTATCGCCGTTACCGGCAAGGATGTCATCGGTATCGCTCAGACCGGTACCGGTAAGACCTTGGCCTTCTCCCTGCCTATCCTGCAGCGTCTTTCTGCTGAACAGGGTAATGCCCTTATCCTTTTGCCTACCCGCGAGCTCGCTCTGCAGGTACAGGAGAATATCCGCAAGATCTCGCCCTTTGTCGGCCAGCCGCTTCGCAGCTGCGTCCTGATTGGAGGCGCTTCAATCTACGGACAGATCCAGGAGCTGCGCCGTCATCCTCGCATTATCATCGCTACTCCCGGCCGCCTTATCGACCACCTTACCCAGGGCAATATTAAGCTTGACCAGGTCAAGGTGTTGGTACTGGACGAGGCAGACCGCATGCTGGACATGGGCTTCGCCCCCCAGCTGCGCCGTATCATGGAGACCGTGCCTAAGGAGCGTCAGACCTTGTTCTTTTCGGCTACCATGCCTTCGGAGATCCTCAGCCTGGTCAACACCTACCTGAATAACCCCGCCCGCGTCGAAGTAGCTCCCGCCGGTACCAGCGCTGAGCTGGTCGAGCAGGAACTCTGCTACGCCAGCCAGATGGGCAAGCTTACCATTCTTGAGACCCTGCTTGCCGAGTACAAGGGGACCATCCTGGTCTTCTCGCGTACCAAGCATGGCGCTACCAAGATCATGAGGAAGGTAGAGGCTATGGGTCACAAGGCAGCCGAGATCCACTCTAACAAGTCACTCAGCCAGCGCCGCCAGGCCCTGGACGGCTTCAAGTCTGGCCGTTACCGCGTCCTTATCGCTACTGACATTGCCGCCCGTGGTATCGACGTGACCGGCATCGAGCTGGTGATCAACTTCGACCTGCCTGACGCTCCTGAGGACTACATCCACCGTATCGGACGTACCGGACGGGCTGGACGCGAGGGCAAGGCCATCTCATTGGCTACTCCTGACCAGCAGAACGACGTGCGACGCATCGAGCGTTTGGTGGGCAAGCCCCTTAAGATCTCCCATCTTTCTGAGCTGCGCCCCGCCCAGCCTTCTCGCGACGCCTACCACCCAAAGCCTACCCACTCTTCGCATCGTCCAGGCCAGAAACGCCGTCCTCACTTCCGTTCGTTCAACGTTTAAGTACTCACTGCTGTAAGCCAGTTCACTGGACAGCCTGTGTGAGATAGGTTTGAATAAGGGTATGACTGAAGACCTACTGATCGTCGTTACCCTCACTTTTCTTGGCACCGTGCTTGGCTTAGTCGGCACCCTTTTGTACAAGGGTGCCGTCTTTTTTGTCGAATATTTTTTTCGGGGACGACTGTAGATGGACGCCCCTATTGTCCTTACCTGTGGGGAGGCGTGCGCGACTATACTTCCAGACCGTGGCGCCACGGTAACACGCTGGATGGTAAAGGGGAAGGATATCTTCTATCCGGAGACGCTTTCACCTGTTTGCGGGCAGTTGCGGCGTCGCGGGGGAATGCCACTTCTATTCCCCCAGGCAGGGGAGGGAAAGGGTGAACTAGTTAACCATGGCTTTGCTCGGTCTTTGCCCTGGCAGGAGCGTGAGGTATGTGCTGACAGGGCGTCATTTACCTTAGCCGATACCGAGGCTACCCGCGCTGCCTACCCGTTTTCCTTTGGGCTACAAGCTGATATCCACCTGTTTGAGGACGCCTTGGAATATGTCCTTACCGTTAAGAATACCGGCAAGGTGCCCTTGCCCACGGCGCCAGGACTCCATCCTTATCTCAAGATTACCAACCGAAATAAGGGTCGTATTGAGACCGATATCCCTGGATTTTCAGCTGGCTCATTCACCGGTCCTCACACCCTCTTTTTCCCCTGGCAGAAACAAGCCGAGATTCGCATGCCTGATGGAGGAGGCGTCCAAATCGCGGCTGACAAGAGTTTTAAAAGGCTGTCAGTATGGACTGAACCTGGGAATGACTTCATATGCTTTGAACCGTGGCGTGGTGAGGTAGGGGCACTGCAAGATCCTAAGCAAGTACTGATGGTCGCTCCTTCTAAATCCTTACAGCTACGGCTGCGTCTCCAGAATCTGGTATAGTACGGCTATGATATTCTCTCGATATGAGCTCCCGGTGGTATCTGGTCATGGCCGTGGCCGTCTCCTAGGATATCCCACCTTCAATCTGGTCATTCCGGAAGGTTTTGAGCTGCCCTTCGGGATATATGCCGCTTGGGCCTGGATAGGTGACGTCCGGTACGGCGCCGCTATGCATTATGGGCCTATTCCGGTATTTGATGATCCGAAGCCCAGCCTCGAGCTGTTTTTGCTTGATTACAAGGATGACGATAGTATCGTCGATATACTAGGGGTGGAACCGGTGAGGTATCTACGTGAGATCCGCCCGTTTGCTTCGCCTGAGAATCTGGCCGAAGCCATTGGTAACGACGTGCTAGTAACTAGAGAATATCTAGCTGACCGGCAGCTACTAGACTATCTTGCTGACGAGGCGAGTTCATACCCTCGATTCGAGGACGGCCGCATTGACTATACGGATACTCCTTCAGCCGCTGGTGTGGGCATATTCCTTGAGCATGACGGAAAGCTACTGTTAGTAAAAAGAAGTGAAAAGGTAGGTAGCTATAAGGGGCGTTGGCATGTAGTCTCTGGATATCTTGATGAGCCGGTCAGTCTGCGAGAGAAAGCTGAAGAGGAACTTCGGGAGGAACTTTCACTTACCTTGCCTAGCACTCTTGAGTGGCTTTTTGGTCCAGGGTTTAGGAGTCAGGACGGGCATCTGCTGTTGTTTTCGTGTTTGATCCGACTTAAGAGTGTTCCTGAGATAACTCTTGATTGGGAGAATACTGAGTATAGCTGGGTGGATATCACTGAGATTGTCAGGTTTGACCCGGTGCCCAGCTGCCTTCAAGAATGGGCTCATCTACTTGCATTATGAATATACTGCCGTACCATCTTCCTGAGGTGTTATATCTTCCCTATGACGACCAGCTTCCGCGAGTAGCTGAAATGCTCGAAATGGCCATTAAAGCTGCCCTTCCTGATCTTGAAGTAGATCATATTGGCAGTACCTCGATACCAGGTATGCCAGGAAAGAATAGTCTGAACTTGGTAGTACTCTGCTCTCGCGATCGATTTCCAGCAGTTTTGAAACTACTTGAAGATCTTGGTTTTCAGAATCATCCCTTTAAACATGAGCCGGCAGATCGCCCCTTAAAAGTGGGTAGTATCGAGCATGGTGGAAAGCTCTACGGCATCCATGTGCATGTGCTTGAGAAGGACTCAGATAATCATCGTAATTCACTGTTTTTTCGTGACTACTTGCGCTCGCATCCTGATGAGGCTAAACAGTATGCTGAATTGAAGCGTAGCTTAGTCGGGAGAAAGATGTCGTCTGAGGAATACAACGCAGCTAAGCAGCCGTTTATTCTGGAGATCCTAGTCAAGCGGGACCTGAACTGATAGATTGGAGCTGCCCCTAAATCCCATACTATGCAGACCCATCAGGCCGAAGCCATCGTGTTTTGCCGCTACCAGGATAGCTTTCGTTATCTTATTCTGAAACGTCGTCCGGAAGACGGCGGATTTTGGCAGCCGGTGACTGGCGGAGTGGAGGAGGGTGAATCGGTGCTTGAGGCTGCCCTTCGAGAGGTGAGAGAAGAAACCGGCCTTACTCCTCTCGGTGAAGCCATTGATCTTGCTTATTCGTTTGAGTTCACCAACAGCAAGGACGAGACCCTTATTGAACAGGTCTACGCCGTTGAGGTCTCAGCTACCGAGTCGGTAGTACTTAGTCATGAGCATACCGAGTATGCTTGGCTGCCGTATGGTGCGGCTTTGGAGCGGATGAAGTGGGAGAATAACCGACAGGGTCTGCGGATCTTGCACGCTCGGCTCATTGGCCTACCGGCTGAGCGGCCCAGTACCATGCCCGAAAAAGCCGAGAGGGTATTTGAAGGCGACATCTTCGATGTCTACCAGTGGCCCCAGGAGCTGTATGACGGTAGCAGCAAGACCTTCGAGAAGCTTCGGAGGCCGGATACCGCAGTAGTGATACCTATTACTGCAGACGGTCAGATACTTATCCTGAATGAGGAGCAGCCGGGCAAGGCCGCAGCCCTCCAGTTTCCAGGGGGAAGGATTGAGGAGGGGGAGTCTCCCTTACAGGGAGTGGAACGTGAACTTCTCGAGGAGACTGGTTACTCTGTGGGCGATCTTACCCTTCTGACCACTGCCCAGCCCGTTTCAAAGATCGACTGGAACGTATATCTGTTCTTGGCCCGGGGCTGCACAAAGACGGGAGAGTTGTCTCTTGACCCAGGTGAGCGGATTGAGGTTAATACGGTGTCCTTCGATGATGTAGTCGATATGGTGAAGTCCGACACACTTCGTGATCCCGAAGTTATCACCATTGTCTTGAGAGCGTTACTTGATCCCTCTCTCTTAGCAGCGTTACGTGAAACCTGGCTGGCTCCAATCTCTAATCCCTCCTGATGACTATTCCCTCTAATCTGATGGTAAGTATCTCCGGTATCCGTGGTACGGTGCCCGAACCGCTAACCGCTGAAGTGGCCTATGCCTTTGCCTGGGCCTATGCGGCCATTCTTCCTGAAGGCCCGGTCGTGGTTAGTCGTGATTCGCGTCCTTCCGGTCCTGAGCTGAAAGGAGCCGTTATACGGGCATTGCAGACCCAAGGTCGTGAGGTGCTGGACGCCGATCTGATCCCGCTTCCTACCACTCAGCTTGCTGTAGAAAAGACTCATGCCGCCGGAGCTATTGATGTGACAGCCAGCCATAACCCGGCTGAGTATAACGGCCTCAAGTTTTTGAACAATAACGGCATCTTCATCGACCAGGCCACCCTTGATAAGCTGCTGGAGCAGGTGCGAGCTTTTTCTGACCACGACGGCCACAAGGACGGTGTCACTACCGATATCCACGAACAGGCGATGGGCTGGCACGTTGAACTACTGAAGGATAAGGTGTTGCCGGGAAAACGGCTGATGGTGGCGGTGGACGCGGTAAACGGGGCAGGCTCAATTATTATTCCCCGTCTGCTCAGCCAGATGGATTGTGACCTGCTACCCATCGCGGTGGATCCTACCCAGCCATTTCCCCATGTACCCGAACCTTTGCCAGCCAACCTGGTCTGGACCCAAGAGCAGCTGAAGGGCAAACAGTTTGATCTGTGTCTGGTAGTAGATCCTGACGCTGACCGCCTGGTGGTCATCGACGAAAACGGCAGGCTCATCCCAGAAGAAGCCACTATACCGCTAGTAGCCCAGGAACTGATGTTGCAAGGTCGCAAGGGGCCCATTGTCATCAATATGTCCACCAGCCGTATGACTGAGGACGTAGCCGCCCAGTACGGGTCAACCGTAGAGCGCTCAAAGGTAGGTGAGGTGAACGTGGTGACCCGCATGCAGGAAGTGAACGCCATCTATGGTGGTGAGGGCGGCGGAGGCGTCATTGATCCTGAGATCCACTATGGCCGGGATAGTCTGGTAGGTCTTACTTATGTAGTAAGCCTGATCCGCCGCACCGGTAAGCCGCTCAGCCAGCTGGTAGACGAGCTGCCGCACTACGAGATGTTAAAGACTAAGTTGCCAGTCCCTACGGGAATCAGTCTGAATGAGATCTATGACAAGGTACAGGCCAAGTACCCTGACGCCAAGGCCAATCGTCTCGACGGACTCCGACTGGACTGGGCTGACCGCTGGGTGCATTTGCGTCCTTCAAATACTGAGCCAATTTTCAGAATCATTGCCGAGGCACCTACGAGGGAGGAAGTGGAGAAGCTTGCCTCAGCCGGCATCCTTTTGTAAGCTATAGGACTTGCACGAGCCAATTTTTGGGATAGAGTAAAAGTGCATACCAAATCATATCCCATGCGTACCTACTTCGGATTCTCGTGGATCGGCCTCATCTTTGTGTTTGCGGTGCTCGGAGGACTAGCTGCCGTCGCCTATCACAACAAGGGTTTGCTTGGCAATGACGGTACGGTAGTAATCGTTTCTCCCGCCTCAACACCGACTCCTACACCTATGGCGACTGTCATCCCAGCTCCACCTACCTTTGCGGGAGGGATAGCTGATGCTACCCCTGGTCCTATCGTAGCTGGTGCCTTGCCCAAAAGCGGCCCCGAGGATGGACTCGGAGCCGTGCTACTGCTTTCGGGTGCTGGGATTGCTCCGAGCTATTATTACTATCTTCGCAGGCGACTAAGGAAGGCTAGTAACCAGATTGATATTTACTAGGGGCTATCTTCTAGTCCCAACTCAGGTTTCCGGCGGTCTGGTACTCGGTAACCCGGGTCTCAAAGAAGTTCTTTTCCTTTTTCAGATCGATCACCTCACTCATCCACGGGAAGGGATTTGGTACGTCGTACACCTTGGGCAGACGGATTCTCTCAAGACGACGGTCAGCCACGTACTGTACGTACTGCTTGATGTTGGCACCGTTCAGGCCTAGTATTCCGTTTGGCAGGCAGTCGTCCACGTAGCGCTCCTCGAGCTCCACTGCCTTCTTGATATTTTTGACGCAAGCCTTCTGGAACTCAGCGGTCCAGATCTCGGGGTTCTCATCAATGAGGGTGTTCACCAGGTCTGATCCGAAGGCCAGGTGAACTGACTCATCCCGTAGGATGTACTGGAACTGCTCGGAAACACCGATCATCTTGTTCTGACGGGCAAACGACAGCATCATCACGAAGCCGGCGTAGAAGAAAATGCCTTCCATGATCACATAGTAGCCTACAAGGTCATTTACATAGCGCTGGATATTCAGGGTACTGTCGGGCTTGAAGCTGTCGTCAAGAATAGACTTTGTAATAGTGACGACAAAGTCGTCCTTGTCCTTAATACTGGGAATGGTCTGGTACATGTTGTAGACCTCGTCAGGGTCCAGCCCTAAGGAATCGCAGCAATAGATGAAGGTGTCGGTGTGGACGGCCTCTTCGTAGGCCTGGCGCAGCAGGTACTGGCGGCATTCGGGATTGGTAAGGTGCTTGTATACCGACAGAACGATGTTGTTTGCCGTAAGTGACTCGGCAGTGGAGAAGAAGCCCATATTGTACATGATCAGCCGCCGCTCATCGTCGGTCAGACCTCCAGGACGCTTCCACAGCTCGATGTCGTTCTGCATAGCTACTTCTTCGGGCGTCCAGTTATTGGCGACGCCGTTTTTGTAGTGCTTGCGAGCCCAGTGATAGCGCATCGGCAAGATCTTGTTAGGATCGGTACCAGATGAGTTAATGAGGCCTTTTTTAGCAGTGGATTTTGTCATAGGGCAGCAGCTACGGATATCTCAGTGATCTCAAGTTCGGAAGTAGCATTGGCTTTGCTCAGGTCGAGGGTACTCTTCTCTACGGAGCTGGCCGCTAGGCTGCGGAGGTAGTAGGTAGTCTTCAGTCCAAGATGCCAAGCATGCATGTAGACGTCTGAAAGAGCTTTACCGGAGCTGCCGCTGAAGAAGATGTTTAGTGACTGACTCTGGTCGATCCACTTACCGCGGTAGGCGGCGATCTTGATCAGCCAGGCGGGATTGATCTCAAATACCGTCTTGTACTTGGCGCGCAGGCGTGGCGGGATGATGGTCAGGTCCTGGATGCCGCCATCTGTGCGCTTCAGCTCCTCGAGCATAGTCTGGTTCCAGAGTCCCAGGCGCTTCAGATCTTCTACCAGGTACTGGTTCACTACGGTAAACTCACCGCTCATGTTCGACTTGACGAAGAGGTTCTGGTAGATGGGCTCGATGCAAGGGAAGGTACCGCTGATATTTCCAAGGTTGGAAGTAGGGGCGATAGCCATCATGTTCGAGTTGCGCAGTCCGTGTTTCTTCACTGACTCCCGGACCGGCTTCCAGTCCAGCTTGGAGGAACGGGCGACGCCGATAGGTATGCCCCGCTCGGACTCAAGCAGGTCAAGCGTGTCGATGGGGAACATGCCGCGGTCCCACTTAGATCCCTTAAAGCTCTCGTAGGCGCCTTTCTCCTTGGCTAGAACTGAGGAAGCTAGGATGGCGTAGTAGGAGACGATCTCCATACTCTCATCAGCAAACTTTACTGCTTTCTCAGAGTCAAAGTCGATATCCAGCAGGTACAGTGCATCCTGGAAGCCTACCACGCCGAGGCCTACCGGACGGTGGCGCATGTTAGCGTTCTTGGTCTCCTCGGTCAGATACAAGTTCAGGTCGATGACGTTGTCTAGCATGCGCATAGCGGTGGTGACCGTCTCCTTGACCATTGCTTTGTCGAACTTTCCGTTCACAATATGGCGGGCAAAGTTGATGGACCCGAGGTTGCAGACAGCCGTCTCGTCAGCCGAGTTGTTGAGGGTGATCTCGGTGCAAAGGTTTGAGTTATGTACGACGCCGACGTGGTCCTGAGGTGAGCGTAGGTTGCAGGCGTCCTTGAAGGTGATCCAAGGGTGGCCGGTCTCAAATAGCATGGAGATCATTTTTCTCCAGAGATCTTTGGCCTCCATGGTTTTGAAGAGCTTGATCTTACCCTGAGCAACCTTTTTCTCGTACTCAACATACTTTCTCTCGAACTCCTTCCCGTAGATGTGGTGCAGCTCAGGAGTCTCCTCAGGTGAGAAAAGGGTCCACTTGCCGCCAGCGATGACCCGCTTCATGAAGAGGTCGGGAATCCAGTTGGCGGTGTTCATGTCATGGGTGCGGCGACGGTCGTCACCGGTGTTCTTGCGGAGGTCGAGAAAGTCCTCGATGTCGTAGTGCCAGGTCTCAAGATAAACACAGGCAGCGCCGCGACGCTTTCCTGAGCGGTTGATGGCCACGGTCACGTCGTTAGCAATCTTCAGGAACGGAACCACTCCCTGTGAGCCTACGTTGGTAGTCTTGATCAGGGCGCCGGTACCACGGATGTTGGTCCAGTCAGTGCCGATACCTCCCGAGTACTTGGCTAGCTGGGCGTTGTCACCGTAGACCTTAAAGATATTTGAAAGATCGTCCTGGACGGTGTTCAGGAAACAGGAGGACAGCTGGGGATAGGTGGTGCCAGACTGGAAAAGGGTTGGTGTGGATGGTAAGTAACGAAGGGTGGAGAGGGTGTCGTAGAACTCCTTGGCGTACTTTGTCTTGTTCTCGCCTTCGCCAAGCGCCATGCCCATGCATACGCGCATCCAGAAGGTCTGAGCCGTTTCTACTTTGTGCTCGCCTCCCTCTTCGCGGAGGAAGTATCGATCATAGAGAACGAGTATGCCCAGATATTCAAAGAGTTCGTCACGCTCGGGTTTCAGGTAGTCGGCTAGGTCGTCGAGATCGAACTCGAGCATAGCGGGGTCAAGACGCTTGCTGGCGACTCCGTTATTGATCGTATTGATGAACGATTGGCGATACTTCTTCTCATAATCCTTGGCGGTGGACCTGATGCCGATGACCTCCTGGGCGATGGTGTCCAGGGCTAGACGGGCAGTGATCTTGGAATAGGCGGGGTCCAACTCGATCATCGAACGGGTGGTGAGTACGAGGGCACGGTTTAGGTCTTCCCAGCCCATGCCGTCGAACAGGTTGCCCTCACACATCTTGACCAGCTCATTGACGCTTGCGACGTCCTCATGTCCCTCTATGGCCCACTGGAAGAGTTGACGTAGTCTCTTGCGGTCAAGCGGCTGCTTCTTGCCTTCGGGATCGATGTAATGAATCTGGGATAGCTCCGCCTTCTCATGGGCAGCAGTATCGGCAGCCTTCTTCTGGCGTTTTTCGGCATCTCGCAGCTTGGCGCGCTCGGCACGATAGAGAATGTAACCCTTGGCAATCTCAAAGAGACCGTACTCCATCAGAGTGCGCTCAACCAGGTCCTGGACGGCTTCTACTGTAGGAATACTGTCCTGGAAGCCAAGCTCTATGTGACGGAGGGCATGGTCGGCGATAACGTCAAAGGGACGAAGGTCTATGCCGGGGTTGACGGCGAGCGCCGCCTTTTCCATAGCTGTCTGGATCTTGTCACGCTCGAAGTCAACAACGGTGCCATCTCGCTTTTTAATGCGCATGATCTCCATACCCGCCTCCTGTAGTCGGTTAAGCAAGGGCTTGTGCGGTGTATTCCTGTCTCAAGTGGACCTTTGACGGAGGTCGGGGCTTGAACGTACATACGAGGCGCAGGTCCTCAGTGGTTGGTAAGTTGGCCAGGCCTTTCGGCCCGAAGTGGGAAAAAACGCGGCCCAAGTGGGAGGCCGGTAGAACTAGCGTACCAATGGACCGAAGCGATGGTCAAGCCTTTTGCAAACGATTAGCGTCCTGCCTCGAAGGAATCAAACATGAAGTGGTTTCCGTGGCTGACTATAGTGCTAAGAGAGCAGTTGTCCGGCCATAAAAAATCTTCAGGGGGATTGCTTACGATACGATGTACCGCAGTCCAGATTACGCCTGAATGCGTGGCTACCAATACCTGCTTCCCGGGGTGGTGCTCATGGACGCTAGACAGGAAATTCCGGATACGGCCTTCGAGCTCCTCAATGGTCTCAGCGCCAGTGATACGAAACTCACCAGTATAGGCACTCTTGGGAAACTCATAGCCGGGATGGGTAGGAAGTAAGTCCGCAGGTGACTTTCCTTCCCAGGAACCAAGGTCACGCTCGATGAGACGGTCATCCAGGTGGACTTTGAGGCCGAGTTGTTCTACGAGGGGGCGGACGGTTAGCTGACAACGAGTAAGAGGAGAAGAGTACACAGCTGCGATAGGGTGCTTGAGCAGAGAACGGGTCAGGCGCTCGATTTGAGCACCGGCGGTAGGCGAAAGTGGTACCTCCATGCTGCCGGTGTGTCGTTGCTCCTTGTTCCAGGTGGTTTGAGCGTGACGTACCAACAGAAATACGGTAGGATCGATAGTAGTGGGGGTGGAGTCCATAGCTGAATGCTATCACGAACCCTTTGCGGTAGTCACTGATCATTGTCATCTCAGTCATGCGCAAGTTTTTCCGAAAGATACTCTGGACGCTCGTATTTCTGCTGGTCATTACCGGCGGAGCTTATTTCCTTGTTCGTCAGAAAGTTGATGAGACGGCAGCAGGGCATATCTATGCGACTACTGGTTCACTTCCTACCGGTAGGATCGGTTTGGTGCTCGGTGCCCAGGTGTTTCCTGATGCAGTACCCAGCAAGGCGCTGGCCTATAGGCTGCAGACGGCAGTCGATCTTTATAAGAAGGGCAAGATTACCGGACTACTTATGAGCGGCGACGGACGCAGTAAGTACTACAATGAGGTCGCCACCATGAAGAGTTACGCCCTGGACGCGGGAGTCCCGGCTACGGCCATCCTTACCGATAACGATGGCCTGAGGACCTACAGTAGCTGTTACCGGGCAAAAAGTGAATTCGGCCTGGCCAGGCTTACCGTCATCACCCAGCCCGAGCACTTACTGCGTACCGTCTACACCTGTCGCAGTCTAGGAATCGACGCAGTGGGCTTTGCCTCACCCGACATTGGGGGTAGTATTCTCGACCGTAATTACGCCTACTATTATTTACGTGAGAAAGCCGCCCTGGTGCTGGCGTGGTTGGATGTCGAGGTCATTCATCCCGCTCCCTGATGCCTCGAAACCCTGTGGTGCAATCCGCTTTGGAGATAGCTGCCCGTGACTTGCGCTGGTGCTACCGTGAGCGTGGCATTATGACCGGCAGCCGGCTGGTCTACTGGAGCTGGGACTCGTTCTTTGCCTCATTGGGGGCCGACTGCCTGGGAGATACGGGTACGGTGAAGCATAATCTCGAGCTCTATCTGGGTTTACAGGCAGAGAACGGATCGCTACCCAAGAATATAGCTCATCCCTTATATTTTCTGAAATTCGTGGGGCTCCCCATTAAGGAAGACTCCCATAAGCAGCGGCCCAATTTCTCTAACGCCTATTTTACGGCGCCTAGCCTTACCCAGAACCCTACCTTTGTCATCGCCTTGCACGACTATGTGACGGTCAGCGGTGACCTTGCTTTCTTTAAAAAACATGCCGGGGCGGTGGAAGCAATCATGCGTTACCTGGCATCGAAGGAGAGTGAGTTCGGCCTTTTGAAGGAGGGAATCGGCGGGGGATGGGCAGAAAGCGTACTGAAGCGCGGCGCTATCGCCTTCACTAATACTTGCTATGCCAGAAGCGCCTGGTGTTTGTCTGAGCTATACGGGATGTCTGGTGATACTGAGCGGTCCCAGCATTACTTACATGTCTTTGCGGTCCTAAAGGATGCCATAAACGACGTGCTATGGTCGGATGAGGACGGCGGTTATTATAGCGATTGGTATGGGCATCGCCGGCACCATCACTTTGCTACTGACGGTAATTTGCTAGCCATAGTTTGGGACATTGCCTCGAAGAAACAGGCCTCCTGTATAGAGAAGCGAATCGCTGAGCTTTCGCTTGAGGATGATGTGCCGATCCGTCTGGCTTACAGCCGCTACAGCTTCTGGAGGGTATACATCTTTAACCGGCTGGGGGGCTTGAAGGACTATCACGTAGGTTTTTGCTGGAGCTGGCTGGGATGCGTGGACGTGCTGGCCCGACTCAAGATGGGTAAGAGGAAGGAGGCCGAAACGATACTGGCTAAGATCGCCGCCGTCATAGTCCGCGACGGTACCGTGCACGAGATATATGACAAAGGACGTCCGGTGCGCAACCCATTTTACAAGAGTGAACAACCATGGGCCTGGGGCGCCGGCCTCTTCGTAAAGGCGTGCTATGCCCTGGATTATGAACTAACCAACCACCATGCCTGAGGCTACCCGACACGATATCAAGGAACTGTTTGAGCTGCGCGACCGCAGTATCCGCTACGAGCGCCGCCAATTTGTGATTGAGGGAAAGAAGCTGGTGGCTGAAGCCATTGCCTCAGGTCTGGCTATCCAGGATATCTTTGTCACTGAACTCTTTGCCTCCAAGGAGGCTGACTATCTAGCTGGCTTGAAAGGACTGCCGTTGCTAACCATCCCCCAAGAGGCAGGTGACCGACTGGCAGGAACCACTACCTTCCCAGGTATCCTGGCAGTGGTGAGTATGCCTGAGGTGACCACCAAAGCCGATGGCAGACTGCTGGCCGCCCTTGACGGGGTGAATGACCCGGGGAATCTCGGCACCATGATCCGTACTGCTGAGTGGTTCGGGGTGACTACGCTCATCCTTGGTCCGGGTACGGTGGATCCCTATAATGAGAAGGTGGTACGTTCTGCTATGGGATCGCTCTTTCGCTCTCGCTTTGTCCAGACTGACAACCTTGCAAAGACACTGATCGAGCTGAAGGCGGAGGGCTACCGACTAGTAGCTGCCGAAATTTCCGGAGGAGGCGAGGAGGTGCTTACCGCTGATCCTACTTGTCTGCTGATGGGTAGCGAGTCACACGGCCTTTCACCTGATCTGAGTGCCCTGGCTGACGCGGTCTATACTATTCCTGGCGCTGGCACAACTGAATCGCTGAACGTCGCGGTAAGCTTCGGTATCATCCTCCATCAGTTAAGTCATACCTATGGCCGCAGCTCCTGATTCCATTAAGGTCCTTCGTCTCGATCCTGAGCTTCCCCTACCTGCTTATCAGTCTGAGGGAGCGGCAGCTTTTGACCTGCGTTCAAGGGAGTCAGTTGAAATAGCTCCTCGTACCCATGCCAAGGTGCCGCTTGGTGTCGCTATGCGTCTGCCTGAAGGGCACTTTGCCGTGCTTGCGGTGCGGAGCTCGTTGCATAAGCGGGGACTGATGGCTGCCAACGGGGTCGGCATAGTGGATCAGGACTACTGTGGTGACGAGGATGAATATACGGCGATCCTCTATAATTTCACTGACGAACCGGCTAGGATTGATAAGGGCGAGCGTATCATGCAGGTGGTGCCTCTTGCCTTCGCCCAGCATTCGTTTGAAGAAGTAACGAGTCTGTCGGCCGCTTCCCGCGGCGGCTTCGGTACTACTGGCAACCAGTAATCACTTAGCATGTCATACACGCCTCCCCAGGAGATCCTGGAAAAATACGCCGATCTGCTCATAAACTTCGCTTTGGGCAACTGCAAAGGGATAAAGCCGGGAGACGTGGTCTGGATGCGGCTGCACGAGTCGGCCAAGCCGTTTTATGCGCCGCTTCGCAATGCCATCCTCAAGGCCGGAGGCCATCCTCTGATCCAGTATTATCCTGACGGGGTGGGTGCTGCTGAAGAGTATGATCTTTCCAGTCCCAAGCAGCTAGAGTTTGGCTTTGACAAGTACTACGGTGGCATCATTGAGCAGGTGGATCACATGGTCTATGTGATCTCTGAGGCCGACAAGTACGAGTTGCAGGATGTCGAGCCTTCCCGGATTATTACCAAAAACAACGCTCTGCGCTCATATATGAAGCAGCGCAACGCCAAGGAGTCAGCTGGTAAGTTTACCTGGACCATTGGCATGTACGGGACACCGGCTATGGCGGCTGATGTAGGCCTTTCTGAGGAGGAGTATTGGGGCCAGATCATCAAGGCCTGCTACCTCGATGCTGTCGACCCTAAGGTTGAGTGGAAGCGGGTAACCGAGGAGATCGAGCGGGTCCGTGAGGCTCTGAACGCTCTTTCTATCCAGAAACTGCATGTGGAGGGAGAGCATATCGACCTCTGGGTTGGTCTGGGTGCTAACCGACAGTGGCTGGGTGGCTCAGGTGCCAATATTCCCAGCTTCGAGCTGTTTGTATCCCCAGACTGGCGACAGACCAACGGCGAAATATTCTTCAACCAGCCTCTCTACCGGTATGGCAATAGCATCGAAGGCATCAAGCTTCGCTTCAAGGATGGCGTGGTGGTGGAGTCTAGTGCTACTAAGGGCGAGGCACTTCTGAAAGAATTGCTGGCTACTGAGAACGCTGACAAGATAGGCGAATACTCGCTAACCGATGGAAGTCTTTCCCGGATTACCCATCTCATGGGAGAGACCCTGTACGATGAGAATATGGGCGGCACTGAAGGAAATACCCACTTGGCGGTAGGGAACGCTTACCAGAGCTCATACACTAGTGATCCGAGTACTGTTACCGACCAGCAGTGGAAGGACTGGGGCTACAACCAGTCACAGGAGCATACCGACATCATCTCAACCGAGAAGCGCACGGTCACGGCCATTCTTCCCGACGGCAGCGAAAAGATTATCTACAGCGACGGACATTTTACCCTCTAGTGAGTCTTAAGACTCTCTATTGAGAGAGGTAAGGTCTAGGCTTCGCTCTGGCGTTGCCAGGAGCGGTATATGAGCTCAAGTCCGACGATACCGAGTGCGATCATGGTGGGGCCGAGTACTATGCCAATGGCGCCAAACTGGCTGACTCCTCCCAGTACTCCTAGCAGGATGAGGAAGGGGTGTAGGTGGGCACGCCGCTCTATGAGGACCGGGCCGACATAGTGGTCGAAGATGATGACCTGGGCCAATGCCCAGCTGGCTATGCCGATGGCTGCCGTGGTATTGCCCTGGATGAGTTCAAAGAGTACTACCGGTACCCAGATAAGGGCTGATCCAATGCTTGGCACTAGGGAGGTTACTCCATAGAGTATGCCCAGCAGTACTGGGGTGGAAAGTCCGAAGACGTAGAATCCTAGACAGCTGGTAGCGGCTTGGATAAACAGCATTACTACGTTGCCGAGTACCGTCGCTCGCACTACTTCGCGGGCCCGGTCGATGATGTGCTTGGTGTCCTTTTTGTCCAAGGGGCTGTATTTGAGAACTACGGCTTGGAACTCCTGCTGACTTTGCAGCATGTAGAAGGCGGTTACAATGGCGAGGAAAGCACTGATCAGTGTGGCTACTAGGCTGCCAACCAAAAGGGAAGCATGTGCGCTTATCAGGTCTATAAGAGGGGAAGTATACTGGTGGAGATCGATGGCTCCTGAAAAACCGAGTCGGCCGGCGGTGTCATTTACCAGCTGGTTCAGACGGTCGAAAGAGTAGGTGTGGCTAGTCAGTAGGCTGTTTAAGGTGCTGGTTTCCCGAAGAACCGAGGCGGCGATGGCAGCCAAGGGCACGAGGGTGATAGTCAGAGCCACCAGCACGGTGATAAGGGCGGCAAGTCCGGGAAGCCGCACTACTCTCAGGATGGCGCGGTAGAGAGGACGGCTTAAGGTGCTGATGATGACGCCAGTGATGATCGGCAGGAGCATCGGCCCGAGCAGAAGGAAAATCCCGTAGGCTAGGACGCTGGCGATAGCCAGGTTGACGAGGGAGCGGATAAGGGTAGCCTGCTGCTGTTCAGCCATTGGTCTGACCTTTATTCTTTTTTCGCTTTTGGTTGCCTAGGTGGCCGAGGGTGGGAAGAAGGGAGGCGACGATGATCAGCCCAACTATGGGAAGAATGTAGTGGTCGATGTTTGGAACGGCTGAGCCAAGGGTGTAGCCAGCCAGGCTGATGCTAAACACCCAGAGTAGGCCGCCGATGACGTTATAGAAAAGGAAGGTCTTATATGGCATCTCGGCGATGCCGGCGATGATAGGGGCAAAGCAGCGGACGAATGGCACGAACCTGGCAAGTACTATAGTCTTCTTGCCGTACTGCTCGTAGAACTCGTGGGCCTTCTCAAGGTTCTCCTTCTTGAAGAGATGTGAATTTGGCCGATTGAAGAGGGCGGGACCAAAACGCCGACCGGTCGCGTAGCCCACTGAGTCTCCTAATATGGCGGCGGCACTGGCCACAACTAGAAGAAGGAGGATGTCCAGCCTACCCTGGGAGGCCAGTAGCCCTAGTGTAAAGAGGAAGCTGTCGCCGGGAAGGAAAAAACCGATGATGATGCCTGACTCCGCGAAAATAATGGCAAAGATAAGGACGAATCCGATGAGGTAGCCTGCCTGGAGAATGAGACTAGTGTATGACATGCCGTAAGTATAGCAGAGCCGTCCTACTCCTGGCGAGTGGCGGGAAGAAGTAATGCCTCGACCTCTGCTAATCCGTTGACTCGCATGAGGGAAGTGCGCAGCTCCTTGGCGCCTTCGAAGCCTTTGACATAGTCCAGAAGGTGTTTGCGCATTCTGACGAAGGCGGCGGGGGGAAAGGCCGCATCGAATAACCGGGCATGCTCCAGGGCGACCTGAAGTCGCTGAGTGAGGCTGGCGTTCTCGCCGGTGAATACCCAGGGATTTCCCTGGCTGGCCCTGCCTATTAGTACGCCGTCGACCCCGTATATCGATATCTTCTCATGGGCGTCGGCTAGACTGCTAATGTCACCGTTTCCCAGAATCAAGGTGGGGGTCTGACGTACTAAGGTGGCTGCCTTTCCTATGGATTCCCAGTCGGCATCGCCAGTGTAGAGCTGCTTCAGAGTGCGCCCATGCAGAGAAATGGCTGCCGGCTTCGACTCAAGTAGATGTGATATCCAGGTCTCTACCACTGGCTGGTGGTATCCCATGCGAGTCTTTACAGAGACAGGGCGGGCGGACGGACGCTCATCAGCAATTCCTAGTCGGTGACGTCGGAGGTTGATTTCAGGTAAAAGGGATTCAGTAACCCCAGCTTCCTCTAGGGTGATTCCATCGGTCCAGGCCTTGGCGCCTGCTTTTGCGCGTTCAATGATGTGACTAGCCCGTTCAGGATCAAGGATGAGTGCGGCTCCAGCTCCGTGACTGGTCACGTTTTTAGCAGGACAGCCCATGTTTATGTCGATGCCGTCGAAGCCCAGGGCAGAGGCAACTACTGCTGCCAGGAAGAAGGCCTCAGGATCGGCACCGAATAGCTGGGCGACTACCGGCCTCTCAAGAGGATCGTAGAGGAAGTCATCCAGTAGACGGGTGGCGCCGGCCCGGATACCTTCTACTGAGGTGAATTCAGTGACGGTGAGAGCTGGATGTCCGTAGCGGGCGGTAATCAGACGGTAAGGTGCGTCGGTGACGCCGTCCATGGGGGAGAGCCCGATGATGGGAAATTCTAGTTGACCCCAAAAGCCGCTGTCGGCACGGGGGAGAGGGGTTCTTGGCACTGAAAAAAGTTGTTACAATAGGAATATCAATAGTAGCAGATAATTTCACCTGATGCCTAAGTCTTCTCACGTCGACAAGGACTTCACTGACTTCGAGAGTCCGCACGAAGCTAGTGTCGATCGACTGATAAAGGCGGTAGACCGGGCTTACCATCGCCCTTGGCTGATGATGTGGCGCAGTTTTTTACAAGGCATGATGGCCGCAGTAGGCGCCATGTTCGGAACTGCCGTCGTGGCCGTCGGCCTTGTCTACCTGTTCCAAGCGTTGGGGGGCATCTCCCTTCTGAAGCCGTTTACCGACAGTATAGTCCAAAGTATTGACGCCCGTACCGGTGTCTCCAAATAGAATCTAATCCCTTAGGTTCTTGCCATGTCCTCCCATCCCACCACTATTTTGCTTTTCGGAGCTACCGGCGACCTGTCTCAGCATAAGCTGTTTCCTGCCTTGGTTAGGTTAGCTGACGATGTACGAACCGAGCCGGGCCTTAGCATCATTGCTGTCGGCCGTCGTCCTTATGAGCGCAGTGACTTTCAGGACCAGGTACGAGCCAGCCTAGTAGAGGCGGGTGACTTTGACGAGGCGACCTGGCCTGGTTTTGCTGAGAGGATACAGTATTACCGGATGGACTTTACCGATTCCGGTTCGTATGAGGGTCTAAGGGACTTTCTGCTTGCTCAAGAGGAGTCCAAGGGTACCTGCCAGCGGGTATTCTATCTAGCAGTATCGCCTGAAACCTATGCTACGGTTATAGACTCGCTGGCGGAAAGCCGACTACATACGGCCGGAGATCCTTGCTGGAGCCGCATAGTCATTGAAAAGCCCTTCGGTACCGACCAGGCCAGCGCGCAGGACCTGGACAGAAGGATCGCCGCCCATTTCACAGAAGACCAGGTCTACCGTATCGATCATTACCTGGGTAAGGAGACCGTGCAAAACCTCCTGGCCTTCAGGTTTGCTAACCGCATTATGGAGCCAATGTGGTCAGGAAAGCACATTGACCATGTTCAGATCACCGTTGCCGAGGAGGACGGCATCCGGCAGCGGGGGGCTTACTATGACCAGGCCGGGGCCTTCAGGGACTTTGTACAGAACCATATTCTGCAGCTGCTTTCCTTTATTGCCGTCGAGGAGCCTTCTGAGTTCTCCTTCGCAGAGCTTTCCGACAGGAAACAGGAGGTACTTTCGCAGCTACGGATAGATCCCGAGCGCCTGGTTTTCGGTCAGTATGCGGGATATCTTGATGAGTCTAAGGTGTCGCCAGATAGCCAGACGGAGACCTTTGCCATGGCATGTTTCTTTATAGACAATGAGCGCTGGAAGGGAGTGCCGTTCTATGTACGTACCGGTAAGCGACTTGCTCGCAAGATCACTGAGGTTTCCATCCAGTTTAAGCCGGTCGAGCGCCCTCTGTTCCAGAACGTTGATAGCAGCTATGATAGCAATCTACTGACCTTCCGCATCCAGCCTGACGAAGGTATCAGTCTACGTCTTGCCGCCAAGACTCCCCGCGAACGTATGCAGGTGGAATCAGTACGGATGGAGTTCTGTTATTCAGCCAGCTTTCCAGCCCGTCTTCCCGACGCCTACGAACTGGTGTTCCAGGACGTGTTGGAGGGGGAGCAGATTCACAGTCTTCGAGCCGACACGATTGAAGAGAGTTGGAGAATAGTCGACCAGATTCTTGCCCGGAAGAACTCCCTGCCACTGCATACGTATGCGGCAGAAGGATGGGGGCCTGAAGAGGCCGACCGAATCATGGAGCGGGACGGACGACGCTGGCTGGCCCATGAGAGCCAGGTTTGCAACGGAGTCACCGTAGAGTCGGGATACACAAGCAACAACTAACGAATTACCTATGGACGTAGCTATAGTTGGTCTTGGTAGAATGGGTTCCGGCGTCGCGAAGCGCCTGTTGGACGGCGGCCACGCGGTAAGGGTCTATAACCGCACAGCCAGTAAGAGTGATGAGCTGGCCAAGCAGGGGGCAACTGCGCTATCCAGTCTTCAGGAACTAGTGAAGGCCCTGCCTGCCCCGCGTACTATATGGATGTACCTACCTTCCGGCGAGACTACCCGCGAGCATGCCGATGAGCTACTGGGTTATATGGAGAAGGGTGACGTCCTGATCGATGGTGGAAACAGTAACTTTCAGATGACTCTGTCACTCTCTGAGGCCGCTCTGAAGAAGGGGGTGACCCTTCTTGATGTCGGTACCAGTGGCGGCTTAGCCGGAAAAGATGAGGGCTACTGCCTGATGATTGGCGGTGACAAGTCCTCAGTGGAGCGCCTGGCCTCCCTATGGGGATCGGTAGCTCAGAAGGAGGGCTACCAGTGGGTGGGACCTTCGGCCAGCGGTCATTATGTGAAGATGGTTCACAATGCCATCGAGTACGGCATGATGCAGGCGTATGCAGAGGGAATGGAATTGCTCGCATCTAGCCAGTTTGGCAAGGATCTTGATCTGGCCGCCGTTACCGAAGTATGGCAGCACGGCAGCATTATTAGATCGTATATAGGGCAGCTACTTAACGAGGCAATGGAAGAGGATAGCTCGCTTTCCACTATCGGCGCCCGGATCGATGATAATGGTGAGGGTCGCTGGAGTATTGAAGAAGGACTGCGACTCGGGGTCCCTACTCCCGTCATTACCGCCTCACTCTATGCTCGCTATCAGTCGCGTATTCAGAACAGCTATGCGTATCGGGTGGCCGCGGTGATCCGTCATAAGTTTGGTGGTCACGCTCTGGCTCCCGCTACAGAAACCACCCGATAACTTATCACGATGCTATCTTTTCTACGAACCAGCCGCATCGCCCTCGTCGGGGTTGCTCTCACGCTTTTGGGGTCTAGCCTGCTTATATCAGCCCCCGTTCTGGCTAGCCAGGCACGCCAAGTAGACGCTACCTATCGTATTGAGAAGGGTCAAACAGTCACTGGTAACCTGTATCTTAACGCCAGCGACGTAGTCATTGACGGAACCTTAAACGGTGACCTTGTTGCGGCTGCCAAGAGCATTACCATCAATGGTACGGTGACTGGAAGCCTTTTGGCTGCTTCACCTGATATTACGGTGAACGGAACGGTTGAGGGGAGTGTGCGGACCCTTAGTCAGCATCTTATCCTGGCAGGAACCGTGGGGACCGATGTGACAGCAGTTTCCGACCGTCTGGAAGAGAGAAAGACGGCTGTCATCGGTGACAGCCTGTATTTTGTGGGTAATACAGTGCAGGCTGATGGTCAGATAAAGGGAGACAGGCGTACATTTCTCAGTAGTGACCTGCCAGCTCCTACCTTGGCCGAGGAGCTCTATGCCGCCGCGATGGCATTCTTGGGCCTGGCGCTGCTTGGGCTGGTGGTCTACTCGCTTGAGCCGCAGTCTGAGACCCGGGCCATTCATGACCGGTTGAAGGCTGACTTCTGGAAGAGTCTACTGGTGGGGGTGGGAGCTATTCTGCTTGGACCGATAGCCGTAGTACTGCTTTTGATCTCAAGTATCGGTCGACCTCTGGGAATACTCTTGCTAGCAGGTCTTGTTACCTTTTTGACACTGGGACTTGCTGATGCCGCCTTTTTCATCGGGAGGCTGGTCTTGTTCCGGGTGGCGGTATCACCTCGCTATGAGTCAGGAGTATTTCTCCTGGGCGCACTTCTGATTATTATCCTGTCTAACCTCGGCCTTGTGTTGGTGGCAAGCCTCATAATCGCTGCAGCTTTAGGAAACAGGCTACTTGGACTGGGTCTGAAATGGCAGCTGCCCTTAACGTCCCGCCGTGGATAATGTGGCGACAGAAACCCGTCAAAGACGTACCCTGGATCCCCAGCATCCTTTGAAGGGTGTGAGCTGGAATCTGCTCGTCTCATTGGTCATTCTGGGTGCAGTGGTCGCCTACTATATAAAACACTATGGGGTGGGGACTCAGGTGATCACTACGTTTCTTTCGGTTCCACCCTATCTGGTAGTGGGGATGCTTCTCACCCAGATCCTGTACGTTGTCATTCAGGGAGGGTTCTTCAGGAGTTTGTACCAGGCGCTAAGTCAGAGGCGCAGCCTCCTATTCTCCTCGTCACTGTTTCTTAGCATGAACCTGGTAAATACGGTGGCGCCGGTGGTCGGTCTTTCGGGCTCATATTTCATGGTCAGCTTTGAGCGCCAACGGGGCATGAGTCGCTCTGTAAGTGTACTCATCAACTTCCTCTATTATCTCATCGACTACGTGGTCTTCTTACTGGTACTGGTGGTCGGGCTGTGGATGCTGCTCTTGTGGGGCAAGATAACCAGTACCATACTGATAACCTCGCTGGTTTTTACGGTGTTTGTGGCAGCCTTTGTCTGTGCGGGCCTTATCCTCCTCTCGCATCCTACTGCCCTGCGCAGGCTTCTGGGTTGGATTAGTCGAGTGGGAGGACGCTTCAGCTATCGAAAGCGCCCCATCTATGCGGGAGCCAAGGTTAGTCGCTTTGTTGAAAGCGCCCAGGAGGGCTGGAAGGATGTCTATCGCGGGTGGAGCCGTCTTATCGAGGCCAGTGGCTTGGCTCTGGCCTTGCATCTTACTTCGATCAGCCTGCTCATGCTCGCCTTTTATGCGGCCGGTTATCCGGCGGGACTGCAGGTACTGGTCGCTGGCTATACTGTCGGTACTTTGCTCAATATCGTCTCGATCACCCCGGGCGGCATAGGCTTTGCCGAGGGTGGGATGACAGCTGTCTTTGTGGCACTGAAGGTCCCGGTTGAGCAGGCTCTGGTCATCGCCCTTATGTATAGGACGGTATTTGTCTGGTTTACTCTCCTGCTAGGAATACCCGCCCTTCACTACTTGCCTCGCCTCTCGAAAGAAGTGAGCTTGGAGTAGTTCCTGACCAAGGAGTATACTAAAAGATATGAAACAGGAAACGCAGTTTGGTTCGCATATGGACTGGTGGGTAGCGACTGGTGTCGTAGTACTCCTGGTTATTCTGGTTCTGATGATCCCGTCCACTATTTTCTTGGTGCATACTCCGCTCTCTAGCATCATTGTGGCGATAGGACTGGTTGTGTCCATTCTTCTGCTCGTTGATCGCGTATTCTTCACTTCATATGAGCTCTTGCCTGAGGCTCTGTTGATCCGCAGCCAGCTGCGTCACTATGTCATTCCCTACCGTTCAATGCGCAGAGTCCGTCGCGGCAGCGTCATGAGCCTACTTAGCCGGGGGCGTCACAAGCGCTTTGCCCTTTCGCATGAGAATATAGTCATCTCCCTGGTTGGGGAGACCTGGAAGACGGTGAGCGTTAGTCCTGTCGGCGGACAGCAGTTTACCGCTATCCTCCTCGATATGATTGAGGACGATCGCATTCATCGTATCGCGCCGTCAGTTAGGCATGGCTCATGAGGGACGCCGAACCGGCACCTCAGCTGCGGCGTCGGTATAGGCTGGTGTGCCTTCTTATTGGTGCGAGTATCATCGTGCTAAGTCTCATTGCTCAGTGGACGACTACCTTTACTCCCTTTCTTTCACAGTATCCTTTCCTACTGCAGGCAATGGGGTCGATAGGCCTATTTGCGGTCGCCGTATGTACCGTGCTGTATGGGGTGCTCAACGCCTATCTGAAAAGAGGAGTGTATCGTTTACTTCTCTGGTTGGGGGCGATTGAGCTGGTACTCATACTGCTGACTCCTCTAGGCACGGCGCTACAACTCACCCTGGCCGGATTGACGATTGGGGGCAGTCTGATAGTCTTAGGGGGTGCCAGCCGCCGTTTTACCCGTAAGCAATAATTACTTATGAAGGCAGCCGTTATTACCTCCCTGCTTTTCTGTGCCGCCCTTATCGGGTTAGCTGCGTATTTTGCACTCCAGGGAAATGGCGGTTCTTCGCGCGTAGTCCCGTTACATGCCTCGTATACCGCACGTTTGCAACAGGGTGGTTGGCAGGAGGGTTCGACTTCTCCTAAGGTGGAGATTGTCGTGTACAGCGACTTACAATGTCCTGGTTGCCAGGCATTTGACCAGGTTCTGACCCAGGCCTTTCAGAATACCCGGGAGAGTACACGGCTTACCTTTCGTCATTACATCACTACTGGCGCCGGCCTCGACAAGGACAGGCTGGCAGCTCGCGGACTTGAGGCTGCCGGACGGCAGGGCAACTTCTGGCAGATGAAGCAGCTGTTGTTTGCCAACCAGCCTACCTGGGGACCTGAGACCACCACTGAATTCAGTGCAACCCTGATTGAGTATGCCAAGGCCCTTACTATCAACAGCGAACAGTTTCGGCTTGACCTGCAAGACTCGGGAGAAGATGACGCCATCAATCATGACATAGCCGCCGGCGACAAGGCTTCGGTAAGTAATATTCCCACTATTTTCCTAAACGACAAGCTTCTGACTCCTATCCCTGGAAATGTCGCAGACATGGAAGCGGCAATCCGTAAGGCTGAAGGTGCTGGATCCCGCTAGTCCTTACGCCCGCCTGCCGGATGCAACTGAGACACCCGTAATCAGGGTGACCCAGGCAATCGCCGCTTGTAACTCACTTCTTAAGCAGCTCTCGTTCCGAGTCGAGGGTGAGGTGGCAGGCTTCAATATTAACAAAGGGCAGTTCGTCTTCTTCGAGCTGAAGGACGAGGAGGCAGAGGCACGACTGGGCTGTTTCATGATGGCCCACCAACTGAATATCCCTCTTGAAGACGGAATGAGGGTGGTGGTGGAGGCCCGTCCCGGCGTACACCAGAAGAGCGGCAAGTTCAGCCTCATAGTCAGTCGGGTCGAGCCCAAGGGTGAGGGAAGCCTGAAGCGTGCTTATGACATGCTGTTTGCTAAGCTGCGGGACGAAGGCCTCTTCGCCTCCGACCGCAAGCGGCTACTACCTCGCTTTTCCCGCCAGGTAGGGATTATTTCTTCCTCGGAGGCGGCTGGCTTCGGTGATTTTCGGACCATAGCCTTTTCGCGTCTTCCCGGCGTACGGTTCATGCTGGTAGACGTGGCAGTACAGGGGAGGAATGCTGAGGCAGAGATCTGTCAGGCCTTTGACCATCTTAACGGTCATTACGATCTGGACTGCATAGTACTGATCCGAGGAGGTGGCAGCCTTGAAGACCTGCACGCCTTCAATAGTGAGGCGGTGGCACGGGCGGTGGTCAGGTCTAAGGTCCCGGTTCTCGTGGGGGTAGGCCATGAGAGGGACGTGACCATTGCTGATTATGCCGCCGACGTACGAGCCTCCACTCCTTCCAATGCCGCCCAGCTGCTTTTGCCTACACGCGGGGAGGTTGAGGAAATGGTACTGAGTCTTACCCAGGATGGGCGACGGCAGGTGGAGCGTACCATTCAGCGTCAGCGCGAACGGGTTGCGTCAGGAGCAGAGCGGCGCCGTCAGAGACTGCTTCTGGTACTGTCTGAACGCCGGACCGCCTTACAAAGAAGGCGTGAAAGGCTGTCGGCAGGTGCTGAACTGCGAGGCCAACGCCTGCTCTATTTCATTAGGGAGCGGCAGAGGGTTGTCAGGTCTCAGGCAGAGGCCCGGACCCAGACGCTGACCTATGTCATCCGTGAGCATCGGACCAAGGTCCAGGCACTCTTCAAGACCGTAGAGGCAATCTCGCCGCGCAACACCTTGTCCCGGGGCTACAGCATTACCAGTCTGTGGGACGGGACCGTGCTGTCGGACGCGACGCAGGTAGCCGTTGGGCAGACCTTGGTGACCCGTCTGGCTAAGGGGACTATCGAATCAACCGTTAACTAACCTACCACCATGAAGGAATTCTCCTTGGATGATGAGATGCGAAAGCTGGAAGCTATCGAGGCATATTTTCAGACGCCCGATATGAATCTTGAGGAGGCCATCAAAAAGCATGAGGAGGCGCTCAAGGTGGCCAAGGGCATTCTTGAGTATTTGGACAAGGCTGAAAGCAGTCTGCAGAAGCTGACTCTGCGAGTTTCAGGGGGTGAGGAAGCTACTGTTGAGTAAGAACTTTTGTAATTTTAGAGTTCTAGGCTCTAGTAGTACCAATTAAAATATGGTAATATAAAGGCTACTTGATCCCACTCCTACATCTGGTGTAGGATGACTCACAGTCAAGCGGAGGACAGCATACCAGATAAGTAACAGAAGCTACTTATGGGCATGAAACAAGAAAGCATCTCAAGGGAGGAATGGGGCCATGATAACTCAGGAATGGACGGTCTATTATCCGAGCAGGATGAGTCTTCCCAGAAGAATGTGGACTTTGTCGTTCGGGGGGAACTAGAGGACGAGTGGGCCATCTAGGGCACTGTGAATTCATCATCGAAGGAAAAGCGCTCTGACAGGTGACTGGACAGGGCGTTTTTTGTTGCTTACAATAGATATATGCACACCAGCGTTGTTTACCTTGGATCGGACCATGGCGGCTTCGCACAAAAGGCCCGGTTGTTAGAAGCATTGCAGGCCGACGGCTGCGAAGTGGTTGACTGTGGCGGCTATACGCCTGATGCCGGTGACGACTATCCCGACTTCGCCGCCAAGGTAGGTGAGGAGGTCTCACGCAACAGCGAAGCCCGAGGTATCCTCCTCTGCCGGTCTGGTGAGGGGATGGAAATGGCTGCCAATAAGATCAAGGGCATCCGGGCCGCTCTGGCCTGGAATACCAAAGTTGCTGAGGAGACCCGCAAGGATAATGACGCCAACGTTCTGGTCATGCCCTCTGATTTCGTAAGCGAGGAGGAGACGCTAGCCATGGCTCGCGTCTTTTTAGCGACTGAATTTTCAAATGAGGAACGCCATGTGCGCCGCCTGCAGAAGTTGCATGCCCTGGAAGGAGGTAGCTATGAGAGCTGAGATCATACCGGGCATCCTTACCCATACCCTTGAGGAATATGCCACCCGTCTTGAGATGGTGGAGGAAAGCTCGGCGCAGTGGGTCCATATTGACGTGGCTGACGGCCAGTTTGTGCCCAATATCACCGTGATGCCTCATGAGATAACCGGGATCAGCACCCGTTTAAAGCTCGAGGCACATATGATGACCTTCATGCCTGAACGTTACTTTTCTGACCTGACGGTCGCTGGAGTAACTCGGATACTGCTGCACCGTGAGGCGTATAAGGATCTAGAGGAATGTGCCGCCGCTCTTCACCAGGCCAGCGACTACTTTACCGAGGTAGGACTAGTTATAAACCCCGATACCGAGATTGAGCAGTATGCGGGACTCCAGGTCCAGGTGATCCAAGCCATGGGGGTGCATCCTGGCATGAGTGGACAGCCCTTCGTTGAGAGTACTTTTACTGTAGTGTCCGCTCTTGCCTCCCAGAAGCTGCCAGTGGTTTTGGCTGTGGACGGGGGAGTGAATAGCGATAATTTAAAGCAGCTTCAGAAAGCTGGTGTTAGCCGCTTCGTGATGTCATCGCAGCTGTTTGCGGCTAATAACGTTACTCAGAATTTACAGAATTTTACCCAGTTAGTAACAGGAGGGCTATGAAAAAAGTGAAGATCGGTATCAACGGGTTCGGACGTATCGGGAGGAACGCTTTAAAGATTGCCTTTGAGCACAAGGGCGAGTGCGAGATCGTCGGGATCAACGACCTTACCGATACCAAGACCCTGGCCCACCTACTGAAACATGACACCGCCTACGGAGCCTTCAAGCTCGAGGTGGGCCATGATGACAACTCTATTACCGTAGATGGCAAGAAGATCCGTATCTTCGCTGAGAAGGACCCGGCTATGCTCCCGTGGGGCGACCTGGATGTGGACGTAGTCATCGAATCCACCGGCCGTTTCCTGGACAAGGAGACTGCGGGTGCTCACCTTAAGGGCGGCGCCAAGCGCGTAGTCATTTCGGCTCCTTCTAAGGGCAATGACCCGGCTCCTACCCACGTACTGGGTGTGAATCCTGACGACGGTAAGTCCGCGATCATCAATAACGCCTCCTGCACCACCAACTGTATCACTCCGGTGATGGCTGTGTTGGAGCATGAGTTCGGCATTGAGAAGGCCCTGATGTCTACCATTCACTCCTACACTGCCAGCCAGCTGCTGCAGGACGGTCCTGCCAAGGATATCCGCGAGGCTAGAGCTGCCGCCCAGAACATCGTACCTACCTCCACCGGTGCGGCTATCGCCACTACCTTGAGCCTTCCTTCCTTAAAGGACAAGTTCGACGGGCTTTCTTTCCGGGTTCCTACCATTGTAGTCTCGCTTTCTGACATTACCGCCGTTACAAAGAAGAAGGTGACCGTAGAAGAGGTGAATAACGCGCTTATCAAAGCTTCCAAATCGGCCCGCTACGCTGGTATCATTGGCGTCACCGAAGAGGAGTTGGTATCCAGCGACTTTAAGGGCGACAGTCACTCCTGCATCATTGACCTGAAGCTTACCCGTGTCATCGGGGGCGACCTTATCAAGGTGGTAGCTTGGTATGATAATGAGTGGGGTTACAGCAATCGTCTGGTTGAGCAGACCATATTAGCTGGGCAGAACATCTAATCATAGTGTATGAGTTTTGAAGATCCTGGTGCTCTCTTAGCGGTACCAAGACAAGAGGATACTATTGAAGCTGAAGTAATTACTAGTAATACCTCGGAGACTGCCACGTCTCGAGAAGACGTTGAAGAGGAACTTCCTCAGGGGTTTGTCCGTCTTGACATATCCTATGACGGCCAGCTCGAGGAAGTGATTGCGAGGGCTGCTCAAGAGCGGCACTGGAATGTACGTCAAGTACCTGCTGGTCAGAAGATTATGCTTCAGCATATGGAGGGCAAAGGAAGCCTTGAGTTTGTGGGTGAGGTACCCGTGGCAACCGGAGCTACAAGGGGCGTGGGAGTTGATGGTCGGACCGCTACCTATACTGAATATGCGCTTAGTCCTCATTCTGTTGTAATGTTTTGGGGAGCCGTAGCTACACCTAGCTACATTCTCCACGAGGATACCAACCGTGAAGGTAATGGGGTAAACCGTTGGCTTCTGGCAGTTGAGTAACAAGTAGGATACTCAACGAGTTGTTTCTGAATAAAGGGTTATGGGTCTGTTTAAGCTGAATACAAAGAGAAAAGGCGCCCGGCTAATGCCGGGCGCCTCCTGTTAAATACGGACCAACAATCATTGCGAGGGTAATGGCGCAGAGTGAGAGCATACTCCATACCTCGCTCCACATCGACGCTACGCTTCCAGGGTCTCGACTTGCTCTACAGGAGCCAATTGCTTGGAACAGCCGTAGCCACCCTATGAAGTGTTGGGAGATGTTAGTATCCCAGCGCATTGAGCCACCACCGGCACTCAGCAGAGAATATGCGAGAAAAAACTGGGGAGTTCCCTTGAACAGCCCGGCTAGTTCTCCGCGTGCAGCTGCTGAGAATAGAGCTTTTCTGTGTCGAAGCACGAGAACGCTTGTGCCCACACCTACGAGTAGGCAGGTAATGGTGTCTATCAGATTCCAGCTTCTACCGTTCAGTACCAGGACGCTCAGGTTTACAAAGTTGAAGAAGGTGGCGGTCAGATAGATGGCCAAAACCCGCCATACTGCCTCGATCTTTCTCGATCGTGTCTCATCACGTAGTTGGGCATGTGATTCGCAAAGCGAATTTATCTGCAGCCAAATGTTGAGAATGAGGAAGCAAAGGCCAAGCGCCAGCCACGAGATATTAATCCCCTTGACTGAATGGCGAAGGCCACGTAGCATCGACACCCAGAAACAGACGGTGCCGATGAAGTTCGCTACGAACAGCGCATACAGCTTAAGTCGTTCCAATCGGGTACCTCCTTAAGGTCCGAGAATGCCAGAATATAGCATAGAACAGGTTCGGAGTCAATAGCATTGGCTGGCGCTAGTCTCGGTTTGCTATACTTACCGCATACATCATGAAGTAGCGCTTTTACGAATGGACAGGGAAAATTTTAATGTGGTAACTCGCACTCACGGCGAGGTCCTGAAGGACAAATATGGAGAGATCCATGCTGATGTGCTCTATCAAGACGAGTGGGTTCGTGAGGCCCATCTGAGGGATGATCTGGACATCTGTCGGACATATGCCATTTCATTTTTATGCCCGCTTGAGGGGGAGGAAATTCTAGCTATAGACAAAAAGATCAGGGCGGGGAACATGATCGGGGCCGCCTTTAAAGAAGAGGGGGAAGGAGAGAATAAGTGGGAGATACGGAAAAATGTGCAGGCGGTAGAGGTGATGGTGATTCCTGACTGGTTGCAGGATGAGATGGATCTCAAGGTGTCCGAAGGCAAGGCGAGATACTCAGAGTTCTATGCTAAGAAGGAGGGAATGGCGCCAGTACTATATGCAACCGTTTTAGAGCTTTACTCGCCTGACTTTCGTACTGCGGACAGCATAGACCAGACCGATCTTGACCAAGTAGCAGCTCCTACCGACTCACTTATTGACCAAGGCTTTACTATGGAAGAGATCTGGAGGCGTATTGCGGAGGGCTGGGATGATGTAAAAGAACGATTAAGCGTGGCACAGCAGGACGGCCAGACCGAGCTTCACGTCTACAGGCAGCAAGTGGCTGATATGATGGCTAGGCCCCATCCAAAGAAGATGTTTCGTAAGGAAGGGCCAAGCAGACCTTGATGGCTAGTATTAAAATAAAGGGCGTCCGGCATTAGCCGGACGCCACTTTGTAACTGCTGTAATGGTAGCTATGTGCCCACGCTATCGAGCAGCGGACTGCTTTCGGTAGCTTTCTTGCCAAGCAGGCCTTGGATTCGCACCGGTCTCGCGGAGGCGCTGTCTTTCCCTGGCGTACAGTCCAGGATCGATAGCATGATAGAGCGGACTGTCTTTCCTGGTGATGGCACGGCTGCGAGACCAATGCCGCATGATCTGGTGACGGCTGTCAGGGTCATCAAAGGCCTTGCCAAATCCCGCTGGAGTCAACAGGAGGGATTCTGCCTTCTCTGTCTGAAACCTTCTCATTATGCAGTTGATGAGGAGGTTCAGGGTTCGACGCGGGTTTGAGGACTGTCGCTGAGGAAGTCGCTTCGCTATTTCGGCCAGCAGCTCGTCTGCTTTTTGATAGCTTATTAACGTGGTGACGACTTGCCGTATGTGCCCTCTATTCAAAAGAAAAAGGCATATTCCGGTTGCGTCGCGAAACGAAATATCCTGCGCATTGAGCGCTCCTCGTGGTCTTTCACATACGAACCAGGCACGTCTCTTTAGTTTTTCATCCACGGCCCACTCCTTCTCTGCCTCATGGCATTTCTGTTGGCAAGCACCATTGCTTGCAGATTGGACGGTACAGAAAGTGCCATGATCTGTCAATCGCTGTGCGCCCTTTCATGTTGGCTGCTGGCACTATATAATAAGCTCAAGCTAACCAAAGGAGGGGGACGTGACTACCAAGCAACTGGAGCTTCGGGCTCTGGCTATCCGTGAGGATATTATTACGATGCTTCAGGAGGCAGGATCCGGCCATACTGCCGGACCTTTGGGGATGGCAGACGTCTATGCTGCTTTGTATTTCCATGTACTCCACCACGATCCTAAAAACACTGAGCTGCCTGACCGCGACCGCTTGGTCCTTTCCTGCGGTCACACCTGTCCTGTACGGTATGCGGCAATGGCCGAGGCCGGCTACTTCCCCCGTAAGGAACTGTTGACCCTGCGCAAACTGGGAACCCGCTTACAAGGTCATCCCCACAACCTCACCCTTCCTGGTACTGAGACCTCCTCTGGTCCCCTTGGACAGGGACTTTCTCAGGCTGTCGGCATGGCCCTGGCCGCCCGTATGGACAAGGAAAAATGGAGAACCTACGCCATAGTTAGCGACGGTGAGCATCAGGAAGGCCAGATCTGGGAGGCCGTCATGTTCGCCGGAAATCGTGGGCTAGGAAACCTTACCGCCATTCTTGATCGCAACTATATCCAGATCGACGGTCCTACTGAGACGGTGATGCCGCTGGAGCCTTTGGCGGATAAGTACCGTGCTTTCAACTGGCATGTCATTGAGGTAGACGGACATAACATTCCTCAGATCATCGAGGCCTGCGACCAGGCCAAGGCGGTGGCAGACCGGCCTACCATGATTATTGCCCATACCATCCCCGGCAAAGGTGTGGACTATATGGAGTACGACTTCCATTGGCATGGCGCCCCTCCCGGAATCTCTGACATCGCCGGGTCACCACCTAAGGAGCAGCAGGCCAAGATCGCCCTGGCAGAGCTTCGTACCCTCAAGCGCACCATAATGAGCGAACATGAGTAATACCGTAGTCCCTTGGACCAAGAAATTGGATGAGCCGGAGATGCTGCCTACCCGCAACGGGTTTGGTGAAGGGCTAGTTGAGGCTGGTAAAGATCGTAACGTGGTTGCGCTCTGTGCTGATCTGACTGAGTCTATTCGTATCGAGGCTTTTGCAAAAGCATACCCAGAGCAGTTTGTAGAGATAGGGGTGGCCGAGCAGAATATGATGGGTATAGCCGCTGGCTTGGCACTTTCCGGGAAAATTCCCTTTGTCGCCAGTTATGCTGTCTTTAACCCCGGCCGCAACTGGGATCAGCTGCGCGTCTCAGTCGCTTATTCCCAGGCTAACGTAAAGGTCATTGGCGCCCATGCCGGCCTTTCGGTCGGTCCTGACGGGGCTACCCACCAGGCTTTGGAGGATATTGCTATTACCCGGGTGCTGCCCGGCCTTGTAGTCATAGCTCCCACCGACATCCACGAGGCCCGCAAGGTGGTCAAGGCCGTGGTTGACTACAAAGGGCCGGTTTATATTCGTTTCGGGCGTGACAAGGTACCTACGATCACTACCGCGGATACTCCCTTTGTCATCGGCAAGGCTAATCTCTTCAGAGCTGGCAAGGACATTACTATCTGTGCTAACGGCGCCATTGTCTACGAAGCCTTGAAAGCTGCCGAAATGCTGGCCAAAAAGAAGATCTCTGCCGAAGTGTTGGCAGTGCCTACCATAAAGCCTCTAGATGAAACGGCCATTCTTAGCTCGGTTAAAAAAACTGGAGGCATGGTCACGGCCGAGGAAGCCCAGATAAACGGGGGGTTGGGCAGTGCCATCGCTGAGCTACTAGGAGAGAAGCATCCTGTGCCCATGGAACGTATAGGAGTGAAGGATACTTTTGGTGAGTCAGGTACAGCCGGCGAACTGATGGACAGGTATGGCCTGCGCTCCACCGATATCTATGAAGCAGCGCTCAGGGTCGTAGCTCGTAAGTCTTAAGTATGCTGCTTCCCGTTACCACCCTTCTGGCTAGGTCTCGTCGCGCCAAGCGCCTAGCACCCTATATCCAGGTCTCGACTCTTGAAGTCCTGGAAGGGGCTCTCCTTGCAGCGCGTCAGGAAAAACGGGATGTCATCATTGAGCTGAACCTGGAAAAAGCCACTCTTGACCATGTGGTCTTTGTGGCCACGGCTACTTCGCTCTGTGCCAGTCATCCGTCGGCGGTTGGATTGGTCCTGGCGGTACGGGCGCATGCATCGGAGATTGAGATGGTACTGCGTCTAGGGGTACCGTCTATTCGCCCGGTATTTCCCAAAGACACGTCGCTGCCAGAACGGACCGAGTTCATCGCTTGGTTTACCAGTCAGGCCAGCCAGTACGGCATAGAGGTCGGCGCCAGCTTCTCAAGGGTGATGGGTGGAGATGAAGTACGTCACCTCTGCGACTCATCTAGTGCCTCATTTGTCGTTATGCCGGTTCGAGAAGAACAGAGAAGTCGCCGTACCTTGGTGCCGGCTGCCCTCAAGGACCTCGGGAGAGGGGCTACCGTGCCTGTGGTGGCCGATGAGGAGATGCTTACCAGTCTCCACCTGACGTCGCTACGCAAGGCAGGAATCTGCGGTCTTTTTCTGGGTGAGACCCTTGAGAAGTCCTATACTGCAGGGGTACGGGCTGGACTACGTGACCGTATGGTCACTGACCCTTCCAGCTATCAGAGAAAGGGAATGCTTGCCGTCAAGAACACCGTTATCCATTACCTACAAGCCGCTTAACCGCACAGTATGTTTGACATGATATCTATCGGCGACACCATGCAGGACGTTTTCCTGGAGATGGACCCCGCCAATGCGCACCTGCACACCTTCCGCAAGGAGTCTGAGGAACTTTGTTTTACCTTTGCCGATAAGATCCCGGTTAAGGCCAAGCATGACCTTATCGGGGGTAACTCGGCCAATGCTGCCGTGGCTTTCGCCCGGCTTGGCTTCAAGACCGGCTTTTATACCCATGTGGGTGATGACGAGCAGGGAAAGCGACTTATTGCCGACCTGAAGGGCAATGATGTGCATGACGACTATATCGTCGTAGATGAGGGTAAGGAGTCGAATTACAACACGGTGATAAACCTTGAGGCCGAGCGCACTATCCTTATCTACCATGTCCACCGTCACTTCGTACTACCAAAGCTTGAAGCTGCCAAGTGGATCTACCTTTCTTCGATGGGGGAGGGATTTGAGAAGATTTTCCCTGATCTTATTAAGTATGTCGACGAGCACAAGGTGAACCTTTGCTACCAGCCGGGGACCTTCCAGCTCAAATACGGCGCTGAGAAGACCAAGGCACTTCTTGAGAAGACTAAGATCTTCTTCGTCAACAAGGAGGAGGCCGAGCTCTATACTGGTATTCCTAAGACCGATAACTTCCGTAAGCTACTTGACGGTATTTTGAAAATGGGTCCGGAGATCGTGGTGATCACTGACGGACGCATGGGCGCTTACGTCTCTGACGGCCGGGAATATCTCTGGCTGGGTATCATTGAAAAGGCTCCACGCGTTGAGGCTACGGGGTGTGGTGACAGCTTCTCATCTGCTTTTGCCGCGGCTATGGCTTCTGGGGAGACTCTGGCCGAAGCTCTACGTTGGGGCCAGTGCGAGGCAAGCTCGGTGATCGGGAAGATTGGTCCTCAGCCGGGTCTCCTGTTCAATAAGCAGATCAAGCACCTCCTGGATGAATATCCCCAGCTCCAGGCAGTCTCCCTGGACGAGAACGGCCGCCCGATCAATGGGCATAACGTCTAGAGTCTATGGCGCGGCCACGTATAGTAGTCACCAGGGCGATACCTGAGAGCGGCATCAAGCTGCTTGAACAAGACTTTGATGTGCAGGTGTATAGGGGGGAGGGAGTGATGGATAAGGCTCAGCTGTGTGAGTTTGTGAAAGGAGCTGAGGTTATCGTTAGTCTACTTACCGATCCTATCGATGGCGAGGTACTGGACGCGGCAGGTCCTCAGCTAAAGGCGGTAGCTCAGTATACGGTAGGGTATGACAATATTGACCTGGAAGCAGCTAAGGCGCGATCTGTGATAGTGACTCATACTGCCGGCACCTTATCGGCCACAGCGGTGGCTGAACTGGCACTGGGCGGATTGCTGGCAGTTGCACGTCATACCGTGCAGGCAGATGCGTATATGCGGTCTGGTGCTTATAAGTATTGGGACCCGAGTATTTTTCTTGGTCAGCAGCTGACGGGAAAGACGGTAGGTATCATTGGTACTGGTCAGATAGGCTCTTTGTTCGCCACCATGTGCCACCATGTCTTCAGGGCGAAGATACTGTATACCGATATGGTCTCGAATCTCTCACTAGAAAAATCCTTGGGAGCGATGAAGGTGTCCAAAGAAGAGTTACTTGCTCGTGCTGATGTAGTATCGCTTCATGTGCCACTGCTTGCTAGCACTCGTCATCTTATTGGTGAAGGGGAGCTGCAGCAGATGAAGAAAACAGCCATTTTGATCAATACATCCAGAGGACCAGTAGTAGATGAGGGCGCCCTAGTGCGCGCATTGCAGAACCGCGAGATATTCGGTGCCTGCTTAGACGTGTACGAATCCGAGCCTGACCCTGCCGAAGGACTTGCGGCTTTGGACAATGTGGTGCTAACTCCTCATATTGCCTCTGCCACTGAGACTACTCGTACGGCCATGGCAGAGTGTGTAGTTCGTAATATCAAGGCGGTTCTTGCTGGTGAAACCCCTCCCGACCTTGTCAGGTAATGACTCAAATTAGTAGTTACGGTAGCTTTAAATAGTATGTTCCAATCTGTTGTCAATCCGCCAATCTGTTGACAGGTGGGGCATAGATTGGCAATAATCAAGCCACTAAACCAGTAACCGTCCGCCATCTGGCGGAAGAACAGGAGCATAATGGCATTCGCCTACAAGAACTCCAAGGATCAGGAATACTTCCTGCACTCCAAGGAAGTTACCCTGAAGGGTGGTCGCAAGCAGGTAATTTATTACTTCGCTCGCGCCATCAACGCTGAGTTCGCTCTTGACGCTGTTCCCGCTGACCGTATGGTCTCCGAGAACCCTCGCACCGGTTTGCCTCTTCTGAAGAAGAAGGCCTAGTACTTCTCTCTGCGAGAGAAAAAGAGAGTCTTCGGACTCTCTTTTTCGTGGTATCACCCTGGTAGTGGGTTTTGGGATGCCTGCGCACTCTGCTACACTGGTGACATGAAACGCTCAGAGCTCTTCTTTTCGGTGTTGCTGATCCCGGTAGACTATCTGGCCCTATTGGTGGCCTTTCTTCTTTCCTATGTACTGCGGGACAGCTTCTCGCCAGTTTCTCCTACAAATCTTGCCGGAGTGGCTGACCGACTTCAGTACAATCCTGATACGGCCCTGGTCATCTCTCAGTCTCAATATCTGCACTACCTGTATTTTATTATTCCAGGGATGCTGGTGGCATTTGCCTTGGTCGGTCTTTACGGTATCAGAGTCAATTACTCCTGGTTTACCCGGGCCTTGCGCATATTGATAGGGGTTTCCGTAGGGGAGTGCTTTATTCTGTTGTTGTTTCTGTTGAGGAAGGACTTCTTTCTGCCTCGCTCAACGGTGCTGTATAGCTGGGCGCTGGGAACACTATTTGTCATAGCTGCTAGGCTGATAGTACTTGGAGCACAACGCTTTCTCTATAGGTTCAATATAGGCGCGGTACGCGTGGCCGTAGTGGGTGACGATAAGGCTGCCAAGCGGGTAGGGGAGCAGTTGGGGAAGGGAAAGGCCGCCTCCTATCGGTTGGTACGTCAGTTTGCCAGCCTGCCTGTCGCCCAACTTGCCCGACACGTCACCCGAGAGGAGATGGATCAGCTGGTAGTCGCAAGCGGCAGCTACTCAAACGATGATCTGATCGAGCTTCGCAGCATTTGTCTTGAAGCCCATGTTGCCTTTAGCTTTGTGCCTTCATTGCTTTCGGCATTGCAGAGCAGTAGTTTTACTGTGCAAAATATTGCCGACGTCCCCATGATTGAGGTAAGTCCCACGCCTCTTGAGGGATGGGGGAGAGTACTCAAGCGTCTTTCCGACCTCATCGGTGGTACGCTGCTGCTGATTTTATTCTCACCGCTCATGCTGCTTGTGGCTATTTCCATTAAGCTACTTTCACCGGGTCCCCTGATATACCGTCACAGGCGCCTCGGTCGTAACGGTACGGAGATTAAGGTCTGGAAGTTCCGTAGTATGTATTGGAAATACTGCACGGGGGTAGGTACCGACGGCGACCGGAGTTTTGAAGAGCTGCTGGCTACTGACCCCAAGCTGGCTATTGAGTGGGAGCAGAGCCATAAGCTGAAGAACGATCCTCGTATAAGCATCCCTGGAAGATTCCTGCGACGTACCAGCCTTGATGAGCTCCCCCAGCTGTTCAATGTCCTGTCGGGCTCGCTCAGCTTGGTCGGTCCCCGGCCAATCGTGGAAGAGGAGATCCGTAAGTACGGCAAGTACGCAGGCCTGCTGTTCTCGGTCCGACCGGGTATGACCGGTCTTTGGCAGATTAGCGGACGTAATGACACTACCTATATCGAGCGAGTCGGGCTGGATGTTACATATATTGAGCATTGGAACCTGCTTCGCGATATAGGGATTATGCTTCGCACTATTTTGGTGCTGGTGGGACCGCGCAAGGACGGGGCTTATTAATTCTTTACACCACACCCTATGAAAACTATTGCTTTGGTACAGGACTGGTTGACGGGATTTGCCGGGGGTGAGCAGGTGCTGCTTGCCCTTCATGAGATGTATCCGGACGCGCCGATCTACACCAGTCTCTATGCCCCTGAGAAGGTGCCCCAGTTTGCCAATGCTACGGTGATTCCGTCCTATCTTCAGAAGGTCCCAGGACTACTCACCAGGCATCAGACGGCCATTCCTCTTATGCCGCTTGCCTTTGAGTCTTTTGACCTTAAGGGCTTTGACGTGGTGATTTCAGTCGGCGGCGGACTATCTAAGGGGGTGATCACCCAGCCTGACCAGACCCATATCAGCTACTGCCATACCCCTATGCGGTACCTCTGGCACATCGGAGGTGACTCCCGCGCCTCAGGCAGCTGGTTGAAGTCGCAGGCCGCCCACAAGCTGAGGATTTGGGACGTTGTCTCGGCCAGCCGGGTTGACCGATTCCTGGCTAACTCCCAGACCGTAGCTGATCGCATTGCCAAGATCTATCGGCAGGACGCCACCGTGGTATATCCGCCGGTCAATACGTCGCGCTTTCATGTGGCCACAGACAAGCCAGGGGATTATTTCCTGAGTGTGGGCCGGTTGATCAGTTACAAGAGGGTGGACCTGGCGGTTGAGGCATGTATCAAGACCAAACAGCCTCTTAAGATCGCCGGTACCGGACCTGAATCCGATAGCCTGAAAGCCATGGCTAAGAACGCCCCGTGGATAGAGTTCCTCGGACGTGTACCCGATGCCGAACTTGAAGGCCTCTATCAAGGAGCCCGGGCCTTCATTTTTCCGGCTGAAGAAGACTTCGGCATAGTGCCGGTAGAGGCCATGAGCGTCGGCCGGCCGGTGATCGCCTTCGGCAAGGGAGGGGCCACTGAAAGTGTGGTGGAAGGAGTCTCGGGTACGTTCTTTGACAAGCAGGAGGGCGACAGCCTTGGCGAGAAGTTGACTGCGTTCAAGGATGCTGACTGGGATCCCGCTGCCATCCGCCAACAGGCAGAGCGTTTTGACGTAGAACTATTTAAGAAAACCATGAAGGAAATCGTGGATGCTGCCTAAGACTTGTATTCGGTATCTGTTCGGTATATACTGATGTGGTGAAGGGCGTATTTCCCTTCCAGTAGCTCCTGTGCTAGACTTGTATTGCACACTCTCTAACACCTTTTTGCATGCCTGAAAAAGCCCAGACACCAGCCGAGAACACCGACTACGGCGCCGATCAGATTACAGTCCTTGAGGGTCTGGATCCGGTTCGTAAGCGACCGGGTATGTATATCGGGGGCACCGGCAAGGATGGTCTGCACCATCTTATTAAAGAGCTGTTGGACAATGCCATCGATGAGGCTATGGCCGGATACGGAAAGCGGGTCCGTCTTACCATACACCCCGACAACTCTGTTAGTGTTGAGGACGATGGCCGCGGTATTCCTGTCGATAAGATCGCCAAGACCGGCAAGTCTGCCCTAGAGACGGTACTGACCGTACTACACGCTGGCGGCAAGTTCGGCGGCGGCGGATATAAGGTGTCCAGCGGTCTGCACGGCGTAGGTGCCTCTGTAGTAAACGCCCTTTCCCACTGGCTGAAGGCCGAGGTGAAAAAGGACGGCAAGCTTTATGTACTATCCTTCGACCACGGTAAGGCCATTGATGAGTTGAAGGAGGTTAAGAACCCTCTGGATGACGAATGGCTGCGGCGTGAGGATAACGGCACCCGGGTCACGTTCCTGGCTGATGACACCATCTTCCCCTCCACTGAATGGGACTATGAGTACATCGCTGACCGCATGCGCAACAATGCCTACCTTACTAAAGGCATTACCTTTGTGTTCTCAGATTTTCGTGGTGGTCTGCCAGATCCAGTGATCGGTGACCGCAAGACCTATACCTTCTACTTTGAGGGCGGTATCTCCTCGTATGTGAGACATCTTAATAAGAGCCACGAGATCATCACCGAGCCGATCTTCTACGTTGATAAGATGGTCGGTGACTTCCAGGTCGAAGTAGCCCTAGCCTATGCCGACGACTTCAATGAGCGAGTCTACTCCTTTGCAAACCACGTCCATACTGGTGAGGGAGGTACGCACCTTACCGGCTTCCGCATGGCCCTGACCAAACAGATCAACAGCTATGGAAAAAGCTCCTCTTTGCTCAAGGAGGCTGATGGACCTCTGACCGGTGACGATGTGAAGGAAGGTCTTACCGCCGTCATTTCCGTGAAGCTTCCGGATCCTCAGTTTGAGGGACAGACCAAGAGCAAGCTGGGCAACCCTGAAATGCGCTCAGCTGTTGATTCGGTGATGAGCGAGGCATTGGAATACTACTTCAACGAGAATCCTACCTGCGGTAGAAAGATCATCGAAAAGTCGGTACTTTCTCTACGTGCCCGTCTGGCTGCCCGTGCTGCTCGTGAGACGGTTATCCGCAAGGGTGCCCTTGAGGGGGCCGCTCTTCCCGGTAAGCTGGCAGACTGCTCTGAGAAAGATCCTGCCAAGTCTGAGCTCTACATCGTAGAGGGAGACTCAGCCGGAGGATCAGCCAAGGACGGTCGTGACCGAAAGACCCAGGCTATCCTGCCGTTGCGCGGTAAGATTCTCAATGTCGAACGGGCCCGTTTGGACCGCATGCTTTCATCCGAGGGTATTAAGAATCTTATAGTAGCCTCAGGCGTCGGTATTGGCGACCAGATAGACTATGCTAAGCTTCGTTACCATCGTATCGTCATCATGACGGATGCTGATGTCGATGGTGCCCATATCCGTACGCTACTGCTTACTCTGTTCTACCGTCATTTTCCTGAGATCATTACTCGCGGTCACCTCTATATAGCCCAGCCGCCGCTCTTTGGTATCGCCAAGGGCAAGGACAAATACTGGGCCTACACTGAGGAGGAGCGAGACGCGATCTTGACTAAACTGGCTGAGGAGCGCGAGGCCAAGGCCAAGGACAAGAAGGGGAAGAAAGGCGCTGTAGAGGAAGTGGCCGAACCTGTCGAAGGCGAGATCATTGAGGAGCCCATGGAAGAAGCCAGTTTGGAAGACAGCCTGGCCAAACGGGCAGGAGTCATCCCCCAGCGGTTCAAGGGTCTCGGTGAAATGAACGCCGAGCAACTCTGGGAAACTACTATGAACCCCGAAAACCGTATCCTTCTCCAGGTCACTATGGACAATGCCGAGCGGGCAGACGAGGTCTTCTCAATGCTGATGGGAGAGGACGTACCACCGCGCAAGCGCTTTATCCAGAGTCACGCCACGGTCGCAACCCTAGACGTCTAGCCTCTACTTCATATTATGGCAACACCTGAAAACGACAACATGGAACCAGAGGACCAGATCAACCCTGAGGAGGTAGAGCAAAGCGATGCCACAACGCCTGACGACATTGTGCCTACCAACCTGACCATCACCTCTACCGAGGCGTTGCACGTTGAAGGGGTCGGTCTGGTGCAGGGACGTGACATTATCGAAGAGATGCAGAAATCATACATGGACTATGCCATGTCGGTTATTGTCGCCCGCGCCCTTCCCGACGCCCGTGACGGTATGAAGCCTATTCATCGTCGCATCCTGTTTGCCATGAACGAGATGGGTCTGCGCCACAACGTGAAGTACCAGAAGTCCGCCCAAACGGTTGGACAGGTAATGGGTTTCTACCACCCGCACGGTGACGCTGCCATTTATATGTCCCTGGTTCGTATGGCGCAGCCGTTCTCGATGAGTCACACCATGATCGATGGCCAAGGTAACTTCGGTTCCATCGACGGTGACTCCGCGGCTGCCATGCGCTACACCGAGTCCCGCATGTCCAAGATCTCCAGCGAGATGCTGGTGGATATCGACAAGGACACGGTTCCTTTCGTGGATACCTACGACGGTTCCCGCAAGGAGCCCACCGTCTTGCCTACCCGAGTGCCAAACCTGTTACTCAACGGCGGTATCGGTATTGCCGTCGGTATGGCCACCAATATCCCTCCGCACAACCTCAGTGAGCTATGTGACGGTGTGGTGGCCCTGATCGACAGGCCTGAGTCTACGGTTACCGATCTTATGGAGCATGTGAAGGGTCCTGACTTCCCTACCAAGGCGGAGATCTATGCCGGCACAGGCCTGCATGACGCCTACACCACCGGCCGCGGTAAGTTCACCATTCGTTCGGTTGCCGACATCGAGGAGCGTAAGGGCGGTTTCCGCATTATCGTTACTGAGTTGCCATATATGGTGAACAAGGCCGAGATGATCAAGCACATGGCTGACCTGGTCAAGGACAAGAAGATCGACGGCATCACCGATATCCGCGACGAATCCAACCGCGAGGGTATCCGGGTGGTCATCGAGCTTCGCGCCAACTCCTATCCAAAGAAGGTGCTGAATAGGCTCTACGAGCTGACCTCCCTGCAGATCTCCTACCACGTGAATATGCTGGCTCTGGTCAATGAGATCGAGCCTCGCGTCATCAGTTTGAAGGAAGCACTGGAAGAATTCATCAAGCACCGCCAGATAGTGGTCCGCCGCCGCACCGAGTATGACCTGGCCCGGGCCCAGGAGCGCGCTCACATCCTGCAAGGTCTGCTTATCGCCCTCGACAACATCGACGAGGTGGTGCGCATCATCCGAGCAGCCAAGAATCGTGAGGATGCCCGTACCGATCTGATGGCCAAGTTTAAGCTATCAGAGCTGCAGAGCAATGCCATCCTGGACATGCGCCTCTCCTCCCTGGTTGGTCTGGAACGTCAGCGCCTACAGGATGAGTACGACGAGAAGATGAAGTTCATTGCCTATTGCGAAGACCTGTTGGCCCACGAAGAGAAGATCCTGGCTCTCATCCGCGAGGAGACCCTGGCCATCAAGGACCAGTTTGGCATCCCTCGTAGAACCCGGATCATTGCTGCTGACATCAAGGGCTTCACTGCCGAGGACCTTATTCCTAACGAAGAGGTACTGATCTCGATTACCAAGACCAACTACGTCAAGCGGGTCCAGCGTGACACCTATCGCAGCCAGGGGCGTGGGGGTAAGGGCGTCGTGGGCATGAACACCAAGGATGAGGACGAGGTGGCCTACTTGCTTTCGGCCATGACCCATGACTCTATCTACTTCTTTACTGACCAAGGAAAGCTGTATAAGACCGCGGTCTATGAGATCCCAGCGGCTACCCGTCAGTCCAAGGGCCAATCGATAGTCAACATCATCCAGATCGGCCAGGATGAGAAGGTGACTGCCGTGCTCACCCTGCCTCGCGCCCTGGAAAACGGCGAAGGCTACTTTATCATGGGTACCATCGATGGCACCATCAAGAAGACCGAGATCAAGGCCTATGCCAATGTCAGGAAGAACGGCATTATCGCTATCAACCTTGCCAAGGGTAATACCCTGAGTTGGGTACGTCCTTCTACTGGCCAAGACAATGTCATTATGGTCACCTCAAAGGCTCAGGCCATTATCTTCAAAGAGGCCGACGTGCGACCTACCGGCCGTAGTGCCGCCGGAGTACGAGGTGTGAAGCTTCGTCCTGATGACATGGTTGTCTCTATGGACGTGTTGAATGAGCAGCAGCTCAAGAAGGCGGACCTGCTAGTAGTGTTTGAGAACGGCTTCGGTAAGCGTAGCGCCCTTGAGCATTTCGACATCCAGAATCGAGGAGGAATGGGTATTAAGGCAGCTGCGGTAACGCCACGGGTAGGCAACGTCGTCTATGCTGCTGTGGTAGAGGATGAGGGGCATGAGCTGATGATGATCTCCTCGAAGGGCACTATTCTTAAAACCTCTCTGAAGTCGGTAAAGCGACTAGGAAGAGTGACCCAGGGAGTGACACTTATGCGCCTGGGAAGCGGAGACAAAGTAGCCTCAGCCACCCTGCTGGCCGAGAAGGAAGAAGGTGGAGAGTAAGTCTCAAGGATCTGCCGAGTTACTCGATACCGTAGCTTTCTTAGTGTCTGTGGTCACCAGTCCCTATCTGGTATGTGCGGCATTCACAATCTGGATACTCAGCTGTTATGCAACAAGCTTTCTTCAGTTTGTGGGGCTGGCTGGATCGTTTCTATCCCTCGCAGTCGCATTTCCTTTGGGGTTTGTACTCCTAGGCATATGGCAGGGAAAGTATACTGACATTCATGTCGCCATACGGTCCCAGCGGGAAGAGGTGTTCACGGTTGCCACCTGTAGTGTGGGGGTACTGTCGCTATTGTATTATCTGGAAGGGGTCAGTCTTCCCATAGTCGCTCTCGCCGTTAGCCTGTTCGTTAACGGAATGGTGTTTTGGATTATTTCCATGCGGTGGAAGATAAGTGTTCATACAGCAGCTCTTACCCAGGGGGCCATTGCTGGGGCGCTGCTGGTTACTCCCTGGGCCCTGCTATGGCTGCTTGCAATACCGGCAGTGGCGTGGGCGCGCCTGCGCCGCAACAGGCATACGCTCATCCAGGTCATCGCTGGCGTAGTGGCGGTAGGTGTCCTGACTCCCGCAGTGTTCTGGGGTCTTGGTGCGCTTTAGTCTGGCAAGGTTCCCAGTTCAGTCCTGATGTGGTATAAGTGAAGAAGTCATCTCAGAACTCCATTCCCAACTGCAGCTGTCGCTGTTCAGCCGTAAGGGGGTTCTGTACTGACTTCTCAGCTGCACATCCTTAGTCCGATCTTCCCATGCCCGAACAGACCCCTATCACTCTCCCTGCGGTACTTACTGTCAGCCAGCTGGCGGAATTTCTGGGTCAGCCCGTTACTGCGGTAATCGGAAAGCTGATGGGTTTTGGCGTACTCGCGACTATCAATGAGGACATTGACTTCGATACGGCGGCCATCGTGGCCGACGACTTTGGGGTAGAGGTGGTTCGCCAGGTCACGGCCGGCCCGGTATCAAGTGTTGTGATAGCTGAGGGCGTAGATCTTGAAAATCGGCCTCCGGTAGTCACTATCATGGGCCACGTTGACCACGGAAAGACCACCTTGCTGGATACTATCCGCAAGACCAGTGTGGCCGCTGGCGAAGCAGGAGGCATTACTCAGCATATCAGCTCATATCAGATTGAGATCTCACCCAAGCAGGGCGGGGAAAAGCGCCTAATCACCTTTTTGGATACTCCTGGTCACTCGGCTTTTGAAGCTATGCGTCGCCACGGAGCTCAGATCACCGACCTGGTAGTATTGGTTGTCGCAGCTGACGATGGTGTGAAGCCGCAGACAGTTGAAGCTATAAACCACGCTAAGGCCATGAAGGTGCCGCTTATGGTGGCTATCAACAAGATCGACAAGCCTGACGCCGACATAGAGCGCGTGAAGGGCGAGCTTGCTGAACACGACCTGGTGCCAGAAGAGTGGGGAGGCAAGACGGTGGTAGTTCCTATCTCGGCTGCCAAGGATACCGGCATCGACGATCTTCTTGAAGTAGTACTTCTGTCTACTGACCTGCGCGACCTCAAGGCAAACTTCAAGGCCCCTGCGGTAGGTGTAGTCATTGAGTCTCACCTGCAGCCCGGTATCGGTCCCGTAGCCACCTTGCTTATCCAAAACGGTACTCTGAGAACGGGTGACTACGTGGCTCTGGGCGAAGTGACTGGCAAGGTGCGTACTCTGACCGACCACCGCGGCAAACGTCTCCAGGCTGCCGGCCCTTCCACTCCCGTAGAGATCAGTGGACTTTCCGCCGTTCCAAACTTTGGTGAGCAACTAGCGGTATTTTCTACTGAAAAGGACTCCAAAGAATCCGCCCGCCAGTTTAGCCGGGGAATTACCGCCAAACGGGCCATCTCAGCTCTTTCTGCTTCTGCTGCCCAAGGTACCCAGAAGGAAGGTCAGAAGAATATCCTCAACCTTATCGTCAAGGCAGATACCAACGGCTCGCTGGAAGCGATCCGTGACACTCTGCGCACCATGAAGAATGACGACGTCGAGGTGCGCGTGGTGTCTGACGGCGTCGGCGATATCTCTGAGGGAGACGTTACTACGGCTGTAGCCTCACGAGCGATTATCGTCGGTTTCCAGGTCCGTCTTCCCGCTGTGATTAAGCTTCTGGCTGATCGTGAGCATATTCCGGTCACCCTCTACTCAGTAGTCTATGAGCTCTTCGATAGTATCCGGGAAGTACTTACCGGCCTTATGCCGATGATCACCATTGAGAAGACGCTAGGCACCCTTAAGGTATTGGCTCGCTTCCGGGACAATCGTAAGAACGTAGTCCTAGGAGGTAGTGTTGAGAGTGGAAGTCTTTCACCTAAGCAGCTGGCACGGGTCGTGCGTGGCAAGGAGGTAGTGTCAGAGGGTAAGGTGGAGACCGTTCGTCGCGGTAAGGACGAGGTCCGTTCGGTCCAGGCAGGTTCCCAGTGCGGTATCGAACTCACACTAGCAAAGAGCGAGCTTGAGGTCGCCGTCAACGATGAGGTGGTTACCTTTATCCGGGAAGAAGAACGAAAGTCCCTCGGATTGTAGTTTTAAAAGTACTTGTGGGTTGCTCTTTTTCGAGTATTCACTTATAGTAAGGAAGTCCAATTATCCGTAAGGTGCTGCGCCAGGGCAAACTGTGGCACACCCCAGGGGGATTTATTCCAATCTTAAGTACTGAGCCTCCCAGTCGCACACGACTGATCCAGGCCTCTATTAAGCGGAACTTCCGGTACGCGAAACGAAACACACCTCGAACTCTCTACCGAGCAGGTATTTCATTACTAGCTCTGGTGGCTGTCTTCAGATACACGCCTGACCTGCAGGCCTTCTCAAGCAGCCGGGAAGAGTCGCTCAGCCAACGTCAGAGGGAGCAGACCCTTCAAGTGGTGGGTTCCATGATCTCACTGATTACGCTTGAGCCTGTTCGCCAACCCAGCTTGGCCGCAGTCAGTCCGATTGTCGTTCCTGTGCCGGCACAGCCTACTACTTATACGGTGGCAGCAGGGGAGTCACTTTCGGCCATTGCTGATAGTGTGGGTTTGAAAAACGGTAGCTTACTGCTGGCCAATCCCCAGATCAATGACGCACAGATTATCCATGTGGGTGACGTACTTACTGTTCCGGCAGCGGATGCCTCAGCTGACGACCTGGCGCGGTTAGCGAGTGCACAGCGGAAGAAACAGCAAAGCGTCGCCTTGGCTGCCGAGGCCGCTACAGCGAAAGTAGCAGCTGTCTCCACTCCGCCGAAAAGCACTGGTTCTCATTCGGGCTCCTATGCACTGCCTATCCACTATAAGGAACTGTCCCAGGGCTTTAGCAGCTGGCACCCAGGAGTAGATCTAGCAGCGGATGTCGGTACTATGGTTGTTGCTTCGCATGCAGGCTGCATTATCCAGGAGTCTGACGGTTGGAACGGTGGCTATGGTAGAATGATTATGCTCGACCACGGTGACGGCACTTCATCTTTGTATGCTCACTTGAGTGCCTTTGTGGCAGTCAGCGGGCAGTGCGTAACGGCGGGCCAGGTTATCGCCCACTCAGGCAATACTGGACGCTCGACCGGACCCCACCTCCATTTTGAAATCAGAAAGAACGGTATTCAACTAGATCCCACACCTTATGTTCATTGATGAGAAGGAATTAGAGATCCAGGCAGGCAGAGGCGGCGACGGTGTCGCCCTTTTTAGACGTGAGATCTATGTCCCCAAGGGAGGCCCTGACGGAGGCGATGGTGGACGGGGCGGAGACGTCATCATTGAGGGGCGCGCCAATATGCACGCTCTTTCTCATCTATCTGCAATTGATAGGCTGAAGGCTGAGAACGGTGAGAAGGGAGGTCACAAGACCTCCACAGGCCGCTCGGGTGAGGACAGTATGATTTTGGTTCCGCTCGGAACCGTAGTAGAGCAGTGGATCCCAGAGACAGAGACCTGGAAGCAGATTGGTGAGCTAGTAGAAGAAGGTCAGTCCATGGTTGTGGCTACCGGTGGAAACGGCGGCTGGGGTAACTGGCATTTCAAATCGTCTGTCCAGCAGGCTCCCGATCGCTGGAACCCAGGTCTTGAAGGCGATAAGATGCGCCTCCGCTTGGTACTGAAGCTTATTGCTGACATCGGACTAGTTGGACTGCCGAATGCCGGTAAGTCTACCTTCTTGGCCAGTGTCTCGGCGGCCCAGCCGAAGGTTGCCAACTATCCCTTTACTACCCTCGAGCCCCAGCTGGGGGTTGCCGAGGTAGGAACTGGTGAAGACAGGACTCAGCTGGTCATTGCCGACCTGCCTGGGCTCATTGAAGGCGCTAGCCAGGGCAAGGGCCTCGGTGCCGTGTTCCTTAAACATGTTGAGCGCACCCATCGCATACTTCACCTGATAGACTCTTCAGCTACTACTGAAGAGATACTTCATAATTACCGGGTCATACGTACCGAGCTTGAAACCTGGTCACCGGTGCTGCTGGCTAAGCAGGAGACCATCGTGCTGACCAAGATCGAACTAATTGATCCCGAGGAGCTCGCCGAGAAGATTACATCACTGAAAACGTCCATTGGCAAGCCTGTTCATGCCATTTCAGCTGCCGCTCACAAGGGCGTTAAGGAATTGTTGACAGAGTGCGCCAAAGACGTTATAGTGTAAACACATATTCTGTTAGTTCTCTGTGTCGCCTAGCGCTACCAGGTCCAGTAGGTTGTAGAGAACACAACTATCTACTATCCGTAATGCTGGTTAGCTATGGCAATCCACGCGACTCGTCGTGTCTTCGGTCGTAAGACCACTCAGATTCCTCTGCCGAACCTTATTGAGGTGCAGCTTGATTCCTATACCTGGTTCCTCTCTGAGGGTATCCGGGAGCTTTTGGATGAACTGAATCCTATTGAGGACTTTACCTCAAAGAACCTGACTCTGGAGTTTAAGGAGTTTTCCTTCGAGGACCCTAAGCTTACCGCTGAGGAGTCCCGTGAGAAGAAGCTTACTTACAAGGCCCTCCTGAAGGTCCGCGCCATCCTGACCAACAAGGTCACCGGCGAGATCAAGGAGAACGACGTCTACATGGGTGAGTTCCCTATGATGACCAAGAACGGTACCTTTATCATCAATGGTATCGAGCGCGTCGTGGTCTCCCAGATCGTCCGTTCCTACGGTGTACTGTTCACCGGTGAGCCGGCTCCTGACCGGACTCTGTTCGGTGCCAAGCTGATTCCTGCCCGCGGTGCCTGGCTTGAGTTCGAGACCTCCAGCCGCGATGTAATCTCGGTGAAGATCGACCGAAAGCGTCGCATCCCGGTTACCACCCTGCTGCGAAGCCTGGGATATGGTACCACTGAGGAGATCATGCAGCTGTTTGCCGATGTCGACACCAATCCAGACCACAGGTACATCGAGACCACCCTTGAGAAGGATCCTGCCGAGAACAAGGTTGAGGGTTTTGTAGAGGTATACAAGCGTATTCGTCCCGGAGATCTAGCTACTCCTGAGAACGCCCAGGCTTTCATTGAGGCGATCTTCTACTCCCCGAAGCGCTATGACCTAGGCAAGGTAGGCCGTTACAAGCTGAACAAGCGCCTTGGCCTTGATATTCCCAATAATGTCGACAACCGTGTACTGCGTCCAGCTGACATCATTGAGATCGTCAAGGAGATCATCATCCTGAATAACACCAAGAACTCCCAGCCTGACGACATCGACGACCTCCAGAACCGCCGCGTCCGTGCCGTCGGTGAGTTGGTCCAGAGTCGTGTCCGCGTCGGTATGCTGCGCCTTGAGCGCATCATCCGCGACCGTATGAGTGTTACCGACCTGGAGACGGTTACCCCTTCCCAGCTGGTCAATGCCCGCCCGGTAGCCGCTGCTCTGCAGGAGTTCTTCCTGTCCTCGCAGCTGTCCCAGTTCATGAACCAGACCAACCCTATCGCTGAGCTTGAGCACAAGCGCTGCCTTACTGCTACTGGTCAGGGTGGATTGTCCCGCGAGCGTGCTGGCTTCGAGGTTCGCGACGTGCATCCTTCCCACTACGGCCGCATGTGTCCTATTGAGACCCCTGAAGGTCCTAACATTGGTCTGGTGCAGTATCTGGCTTCCTACGCCAAGATCAACGAGTACGGCTTCATTGAGACCCCGTACCGTACCGTTGTCCAGAAGGAAGGTCAGTTGCCACAGGTTACTGGGGAGATCACCTATATGGATGCCTCAGAAGAGGAAAAACATATCATCGCTCCGGCTTCTGCCATTGTTGATGAGAAGGGCTTCCTGACTGAGACCCGCACCGCCGTCCGTAAGTTCGGTCACCCCGACATCGAGTTGGTAGGGAAGATCGACTACATGGACGTATCCCCCCAGCAGACCTTCTCCATCACTACGAACCTTATTCCTGGACTTGAGCAGGACGATGCTGCTCGTTCTTCGATGGGATCGAACATGCAACGCCAGGCTGTACCTACCATCCGTCCTGACTCTCCTGTAGTTGGTACCGGTATGGAAGGCGACGCTGCCCGTGACTCGGGCCAGGTCATTTTCTCAGCCGTTGACGGTGAGGTGACTTCGGTTGCCGCCGACCGTGTTCTGGTAAAGGACGTTAAGAACTCCCTGCACGAGTATCGTCTGGAGAAATTTATCCGTTCAAACCAGGGCACCCTTATCAGCCAGACCCCGAGCGTAAGCGTCGGTGAGAAGGTGAAGAAGGGTGAGATTATTGCTGACTCTTCAGCTACTGACCAGGGTGAACTAGCCCTGGGGCAGAACGTGTTCGTAGCGTTCATGTCGTGGGAAGGGTACAACTTCGAGGACGCTATCATCATCTCTGATCGTCTGGTCAAGGCTGACCGCTACACCTCGATTCATATTGAGAAGTATACTATCGAAGTTCGTGACACTAAGCTTGGTCCAGAGCAGCTGACCCGCGACATTCCGAATGTCGGTGAGGAAGCTCTCCGAAACCTAGACGAGACCGGTATCATCCGTATCGGTGCTGAGATCGAGTCAGGTGACATCATGGTCGGTAAGATCTCTCCCAAGGGCGAGACCGAGCTGACCGCTGAGGAGCGCCTGCTGCGTGCCGTCTTCGGTGAGAAGTCCAAGGAAGTGCGTGACTCGTCCCTGCGTTTGCCTCACGGTGAGCGTGGTAAGGTCATCGGCATCAAGATTTTCTCCAAGGACAATGGCGATGAGCTCTCCACTGGTGTCTATCAGTCGGTTGAGATCACTGTAGCCCAGCTCCGCAAGATCTCGGTAGGTGACAAGCTGGCTGGACGTCACGGAAACAAGGGAGTTATCTCCATCATCGTTCCTGTGGAAGACATGCCGTACATGCCTGACGGTACCCCTATCGATATGATCCTGAACCCACTTGGTGTGGTAGGACGTATGAACCTGGGACAGATCATGGAGACTACCCTCGGGTGGGCTGCCAGTGTCCAGGGCTACAAGGCAGCCGTACCTATCTTCGGCGGACTGACCGAGGAGATGATCCGGGCTGAACTTAAGAAGGCGGGTCTTCCTGAGGACGGTAAGTCCATCCTCTACGACGGCAAGACCGGACAGGCCTATGACAACCCGATCACCGTCGGTGTGAACTACATGCTGAAGCTCTCCCACCTGGTGGACGACAAGATGCATGCCCGTTCCGTCGGTCCATACTCGATGATCACCCAGCAGCCGCTTGGTGGTAAAGCCCAGATGGGTGGACAGCGTTTCGGTGAGATGGAAGTATGGGCACTTGAGGCCTACGGCGCCGCCCACACCCTCCAGGAGATGCTTACCATCAAGTCTGACGATACCGTCGGCCGTTCAAAGGCCTACGAGTCGATCATCCGTGGCGGCGTCATCCAGAAGCCATCCATCCCCGAGTCTTTCAACGTTCTTGTCCGTGAGCTGCAAGGCCTCGGTCTGGAAGTGAAGCTGCTGACCGAAGAGGGAGAGGTGGAGCCGGTAGACAAGCCGAAGGTTCCCGTTGTTCCTACTATTCATATTCCTACCGACGATGAGATCCTTGATGACGACGAGCTGGAGAGCGACGGCGCCTCCGACGAGTTCGCAGAGGAAAAGGAAGATGAGGAATTGACCGAGTTCGGGGTTCCCGAGCCGGACATCGAGCCTGACGCCGAGGGGAAAGAAGGTGCGCCCGAGCCGGAAAACGCCTAACCTAATGCCAGCCATGAATCTATTAGATACTACCGAACAGACAAACGACTTCCAGGCTGTACAGCTGCGGGTCGCCAGTCCTGAGGTTATCCTCAGCTGGTCCCATGGTGAGGTGCTGAAGCCGGAGACCATCAACTACCGTACTCAGAAGCCTGAGCGCGACGGACTATTTTGCGAGAAGATCTTCGGTCCCAGCAAGGACTACGAGTGCTACTGCGGAAAGTACAAGAAGATCCGCTACAAGGGGATTATCTGCGACAAGTGTGGTGTCGAAGTCACCAAGTCTAGTGTCCGCCGCGTCCGCATGGGTCACATCGACCTGGCGGTTCCGGTTGCCCACATCTGGTATGTCCAGGGTGTGCCTTCCATCCTTGGAATGCTGCTCGACATGTCGGTGTCAGACCTTGAGAAGATCGTCTACTTTGCCGCTTATGTGGTGCTGGAAGTGGATGAGAGCATCCGTTCCACCGCTCTTGAGCAGCTCGAGGGTGAATACCAGGACGGTCGCAAGCAGCTCCTAGGTGGCAAGACCGCTACTGAGGTGTCTGGCGACGATCTGCTCCGCCTGCAGCAGCTTGAGGGCAATTACAAGGAGGCCAAGACTGAGCTGGAGCGTATTTCCGCCTGCCAGGTTATCTCTGAACTTACCTATCATGAGCTTTCTATTCGCTACGGCTCCCTGATTAAGGTGAGCATCGGTGCTGAGGCCATCAAGGACCTACTAAAGAACGTCAAGATCGAAGAGGGTATCGAGCGTTTGAATGCTGAATCTCACACTGCAAGCGTCCTGAACCGCCGCAAGGTGATCCGTCGCCTGAAGCTGTTTACTGACCTGCAGAAGGCCAAGACGGACCCTGAGTCCCTGGTATTTACCCGTCTTCCCGTGATCCCACCGGACCTGCGACCTATGGTGCAGCTTGATGGTGGTCGCTTTGCCGCCTCAGACCTGAACGACCTGTACCGTCGCGTCCTGAACCGGAACAACCGTCTGAAGAAGCTTCTGAACAGCGGCGCACCTGAGGTGATCACCCGCAACGAGAAGCGAATGCTTCAGGAAGCGGTTGACGCCCTTATCGACAACAACGCCCGCCGTGGCAAGGCTGCCGCACCTGCAGGCGCTAAGCGCAAGCTGAAGAGTCTTTCCGACATGCTGCGTGGTAAGCAGGGCCGTTTCCGTCAGAACCTACTCGGTAAGCGCGTCGACTATTCCGGTCGTTCAGTTATCGTAGTAGGTCCTAATCTTAAACTTGACCAGTGTGGTCTGCCTAAGATGATGGCCCTTGAGCTGTTCAAGCCGTTCGTGATCGGCAAGCTGATCAGCGGTGGCTACGTGCACAACGTAAAGAATGCCAGCCGACTGATTGAACAGGGAGAGACCTTTGTCTGGGACATCCTGGAAGAGATCACTCGTGACCACTACGTGCTCCTAAACCGTGCTCCTACCCTGCACCGCCTTGGTATCCAGGCCTTCAAGCCGGTACTGATCGAGGGTAAGTCCATCCAGATCCATCCTCTCGTCTGTACTGCCTACAACGCTGACTTCGACGGTGACCAGATGGCTGTGCATGTGCCTCTTTCCAAGCAGGCACAGGCTGAGGCTGCCAACATTATGAGTGCTTCAAAGAACCTGCTGAAGCCGGCTTCCGGTGAAGTAGTGGTATCGCCTACCAAGGACATGATCCTGGGCTGCTACTATATGACGGTCGTATTGGACGGTCTAAAGGGCGAGGGCAAGGTATTCTCTGGCCCGAACGAGACCATTATGGCCTACGAGGACGGCGTGCTGAACCTACGTTCTAAGGTCAAGGTCCAGATAGAGGGTGAAATCCTGGAGACTTCGGTCGGACAGGTGCTCTTCAACCAGATTGTTCCAGAGGAGCTCGGTTACCAGACCGCTACCCAGGACAAGAAGACCATGGCCAAGCTTATCGCCCGCAGCTTCCGTGAACTCGGTACCGAGCGTACCGCCCAGTTCGTGGATGATCTGAAGAATATTGGCTTCAAGTACGCTGAGTTCTCAGGTGTAACCTTCTCTCTTTCAGACATCGTAGTTCCTAAGGAGAAGGAAGCCGTCATCAAGAAGGCTGAGGTTGAGCTTGAAGAGGTGGACAAGCAGTATCGCCGCGGTCTTATTACCCGCGACGAGCGCTACATCAAGACGGTTGAGACCTGGTTGGCAGCAAGTCGTGGCCTAGAGAAGGATGTGATGGCTGGCTTCACTGACACCAACCCGATCATGACCATCTTCAAGTCGGGTGCCCGCGGCGCCGTCACCAACATCAACCAGATCGCTGGTATGAAGGGACTGGTAGCCAACCCGTCCGGTGAGATTATCGAAATTCCGATCAAGAACAACTTCAAAGAAGGACTGTCAGTGTTCGAATACTTCGTTTCTACCCACGGCTCACGAAAGGGACGTGCCGACACCGCTCTGCGTACTTCTGACGCCGGCTACCTGACTCGTCGTTTGGTAGACGTTGCCCAGGACGTGGTTATTGCCCTGGAAGACTGCGGTAGTAAGGATGGTATCTTCATTCACAAGACCGACCAGTTGGAGATTGGTGAGCGCTATGAAGACGCCTTGGTAGGCCGCTTCACCTGGGGTGCCCAGGCCGGCGTACCGAGCGACACCTTGCTGACTGAGGAATTGGCCCAGAAGATCGTGGCTGCCGGACTTGAGAAGGTAGGGGTCCGTACTCCGCTTCACTGCCACGCAAGTTGGGGTATCTGCCAGCACTGCTACGGTTACAACCTGGCTACCGGCCTATTGGTTGAGAAGGGTGAGGCCGTAGGTATCATTGCTGCCCAGGCTATCGGTGAGCCTGGAACCCAGCTGACCATGAAGACCTTCCACATGGGTGGTGTGGCTCAGCACGGTGGAGACATCACCAGCGGTCTGCCTCGAGTAGAAGAGTTGTTTGAAGCTCGTTCACCGAAGAGTCCTGCCATAATGGCGGAGCAGGCCGGTATCGTGCATATCAGCGAATCCGGTGAAGAGGTGACCATTACTATTCGTTCTGAGCAGCCGCAGAAGCGGGTACTGACCATCCCAGAGGGATACGTCATCGCTATTCAAAACGGAGACAAGGTCCAGGAGAAGGATATTATCGCCAGTTCGCCGGAAGGCCACACGGTTCGCACCACTATCAGTGGTAAGGCTCAGGTGAAGGCAGGTGCGGTGACTATTACCGCCGCTGACAACAACGAAATCAGCTACACGGTTCCTTCCATCACGCCTATCCAGGTCAAGCACGGCCAGGCAGTCGAGATGGGTCTGCCGCTTACCGAGGGTCACCTCGATCTGCAGCAGCTCTTGCAGCTGACTGGACGCCAGGGTGTCGAGCGCTATATTATCGCCGAGGTCCAGAAGATCTATTCTTCCCAGGGACAGACGATTAACTACAAGCACATCGAGATCATCGTACGTCAGATGCTTTCCAAGCTGCAGGTTTCTGACGCAGCTGGTAGCGAGTACATCACCGGTCAGACCATTGACCAGCAGGATTTCTTTGCCGCAAAGCAGGAGGGGCATATCGTTCAGGCAGATCAGCTGCTACTCGGTATCACCCGCGTATCGCTGAAGACCAAGAGCTTCCTTTCAGCCGCCTCCTTCCAGGAGACAACCTCGGTTCTTATCGATGCAGCCGTCCAGGCCAAGCGCGACGAGCTCCGTGGCTTGAAAGAAAACGTTATTATTGGTAAGCTGATCCCAGCTGGAACCGGATTCAACTCTGAAGAAGAACTTTCATTGAATTAGCCTATAAAGACAGGTGCCTCTCCCGCCAGGTAGGTGGGGGAGGCACCGAATGCTATGCCTACGATAAACCAACTAGTCCGCAAGGCCCGGGTCACCCCTAAGAAGAAGGTGAACGCTCCCGTGCTGAAGTCCACTTACAACACCTTTAGCCGAAGGCATGTTCCTTTGAACTGCCCACAGAAGCGCGGTGTCTGCATCAAGGTGACCACTACCACCCCGAAGAAGCCTAACTCCGCCCAGCGTAAGATTGCCCGTGTGCGTCTTACTAATGGTATGGAAGTCACCGCCTACATTCCAGGTGAGGGCCACAACCTGCAGGAGCACTCCGTTGTCCTCGTACGAGGCGGCCGCGTACCCGACCTGCCAGGTGTCCGTTATCACATCATCCGCGGTAAGCTTGACGCCCAGGGCGTAAAGGACCGCAAGAAGAGCCGTTCCCTCTACGGAACCAAAAAGGCATAGTTAGCATTTACCAACCAATTACACGAAAGGACCTGGACCGCAGTACCTCTCTCAGGGAACGCACGGCCAGGAACCACTATTATGAGAGGAATTGCCCGACCACAGCGTCGCCCTGTTGAGCCAGATAAGAAGTACGGATCACTGACCGTCACCAAGTTGGTGAACTACGTGATGCTTGATGGAAAGAAGTCCATCGCCGAGAAGATCGTCTACGGTGCCTTAGAAGCAGCGGCTGAGAAGCTCTCGGCTGATCCTTTGGACGTGCTTGAGCAGGCCCTGCGCAACGTATCACCTGTTATTGAAGTCCGTGGCCGTCGTATCGGCGGTGCTAACCTGCAGGTACCTATCGAGGTCGCTAAGCCACGTCGTCTGATGCTGGCTCTGCGTTGGATCCTTACCGCCGCTCGCGGCGCCAAGGGCAAGCCAATGGCCCAGCGTTTGGCGCAGGAACTGGTTGACGCCTACAACAACGAAGGCGCCGCTATTCGCAAGAAGGACGAGACCCACCGTATGGCCGAGGCCAACCGTGCCTTCGCCCATTTCGCCCGCTACTAGATCTTATCAGAATAATTTTTTGCCTTGCTTTTCGACGCTGAGAGGACGGTGCGGCTGCAGCGCAGCCTGTAAATCTTCCCACGTTCCGCAGCAAGGAGAAAATGTAAGGAAAAAATTATGCCTCGAGAATACCCCTTAGAAAAAGTACGCAACATCGGCATCATTGCCCACATCGACGCCGGTAAGACCACGACTACCGAGCGAGTCTTGTACTATACCGGAAAGGTGCACAAGATCGGCGAGGTGCACGAAGGTGAAGCCACCATGGACTGGATGGAGCAGGAGCAGGAACGTGGTATTACCATCACCGCTGCCGCCACCACCGCGTTCTGGGCCCCTTCATACCGTCCTAAGGACATGTATCGCCTGAACATCATTGATACACCAGGCCACGTAGACTTCACCGTCGAAGTGCAGCGCTCGCTGCGCGTTCTGGACGGAGGTGTAGTTGTTTTTGACGGTGTAGCAGGCGTAGAGCCCCAGTCAGAGACGGTTTGGCGTCAGGCTGATGAGTATAAGGTTCCCCGAATCTGTTTCATCAACAAGCTGGACCGTATGGGTGCCGACTTCATGAAGGCCTACCAGTCCATCCTTGACCGCCTGACCCCTAACGCAATCCCAGTTCAGCTGCCTATCGGTACTGAGTCTGATTTCAAGGGTATCATCGACCTTCTGACCGGCATCACCTACATCTACAAGGATGACATGGGTAAGGAAGTAGACGAGATCGAGGTACCCGCCGAGTACAAGGAACAGTATGAGGATTCGCGTACCAAGCTTATCGAGAAGATCGCTGAGCAGGATGACGCCCTGATGGAGAAGTTCTTCGCCGGCGAGGAGCTTACCTTAGAAGAGCTGCGCTTCGGTATCCGCAAGGGCGCTTTGACCGGCTCCCTGGTTCCTGTACTTTGCGGATCTGCTCTGAAGAACAAGGGGGTGCAGTTCATGCTTGATGCCGTCATCGAATACCTTCCTTCACCTATCGACATCCCACCGGTAACCGGCACTGATCCAAAGACCGAGGAGCCTATTATTCGTGAGACCAACGACGAGGCGCCTTTCTCAGCCTTGGCTTTCAAGATCGCTTCGGATCCGTTCGTGGGTAAGCTTTGTTTCTTCCGGGTCTACTCTGGAAACCTGAAATCCGGCTCGTACGTATATAACTCGAGCAAGGGCCAGCAGGAGCGTATCGGACGTATCGTTCGTCTGCACGCCAACCACCGCGAAGACGTAGATCAGGTGTTTGCCGGTGAGATCGCTGCTGCTATCGGTTTGAAGAGCACTACTACCGGTGACACTCTCTGTGACCAGGCCAAGCCGATCAAGCTGGAGACCATCAACTTTGCTGACCCTGTGATCCAGCAGTCTATCGAGCCTAAGACCAAGGCCGACCAGGAGAAGATGGGCGTCGCTCTTTCCCGCCTGGCTGAAGAAGATCCTACCTTCCGTATGAGCACCAACCAGGAGACCGGCCAGACTCTGATCGCCGGTATGGGTGAGCTTCACCTTGAGATCATCGTTGACCGTATGAAGCGGGAGTTCAAGGTTGAGGCAAACGTAGGCCAGCCTCAGGTTGCCTATAAGGAGGCAATCCGCAACGCCGTTAAGGACGTAGAGGGTAAGTTTGTACGCCAGACCGGTGGCCGCGGTCAGTTCGGTCACGTCGTTATCAATATGGAGCCAGGAGAGCGGGGGACCGGCTATGAGTTCGTCAACAGCGTTGTCGGCGGTATTATTCCCAAGGAATACATCAAGTCCATCGACGAAGGCATCAAGGAAGCCCTTGATCGCGGCGTACTGGCCGGCTATCCGGTACTAGATGTCAAAGTTACACTCTTTGATGGTAGTTATCACGATGTTGACTCCTCAGAAATGGCCTTCAAGATTGCCGGCAGCATGGCCGCCCAGGAGGGTGTGAAGCGAGCCAACCCTGTCATCATGGAACCTATCATGAAGGTTGAGATCGTCACTCCTGAAGAGTACTTTGGTGACGTCATGGGCGATATTAACGGTCGCCGCGGACAGATCCAGGGTACCTCAGAGCGCGGCATGGCCAAGGTCATCGACGCCGACGTTCCGCTTTCCAACATGTTCGGCTACGCAACCACCCTGCGCTCAACCAGCCAGGGCCGTGCCTCCTATACTATGGAGTTCTCCCACTATGCCGAAGTCCCAAGCAATATTCAGCAGCAGATCATTGAGGGAAAGATAAAATAGGCTTTCTGAGCTAAAAAAGAGCAGGCTCCTCTCGGGGAGTCTGTTTTTTAATAAGAAGTTAACATTAGTTGGTTATACTGTGAGGCGAACCGTATCCGCTAAGACATCTTATGGAGGTAGTACCCTATACTATTCGAGAACACTCGGGATATATCATTCATGACACTCCTCCAGAGCGGGGACTGCCGATTCGTAGACTTCAGAGTGAAGGTGGAGAGGTGCTCTCTACCAATGAGCTACTGCAGATAGCCCTGGGCAACGTCGATGGGATGGAGGAGGGGGTGAGGGAGTACGGCTCCCAGTTCCTTACTACTCTCCATAGTGTGAATGATATAGTTGAGTCACTCCATACTGACCATCTCCAGGCAACACGTTTATTAGCGATTCTGGCCCTTGGGAAGAGGTTGTACGCTGCTGAGCAAGGTTCGATGGCACATATCAGAGGTATCGAAGATATTTACCACCATTATCGGTCAATGTCTCAGTTGGCTAAGGAGCAGCTGCGGGTAGCCCTGATAAATAGTCGCTACCAGCTTGTCCATGAGGATACCCTGGCCATAGGTAGTGTCGAATATATGCACATAAGCCCTAGGGACGTGTTCCAGGCGGCTGTTGAGAGGAGGGTTACGGCTATTGTCTTGGTCCATAATCACCCTAGTGGGGACGCCACCCCTAGTCAGAGCGACAAGGAGTTTACCCAGGAGATTATGGCTGCTGGCAAGCTGCTCGGAATAGCGCTGCTTGACCATGTAATCATTGGAAGAGAGGGGTACGGCAGCTGTTTGGGGTCCGAAGAACACTAGCTATAGGCCCTAATCTGTACAACAGTTGACAAGGGTAGTCTCTTTCAGTATAGTCAGGCATGTACGGTAAATTCTTTTTCTAGCCTTCCGGCAGAAAGGGTTTGCATGTTTTTTTGGTAGCATATCTAAAAGATCAAGTTTAACCTGAAAGGAGCTCAGTATGGCAGAAGTCTATAACAGTACTAAGCCTCACGTAAACGTCGGTACCATTGGTCACGTTGACCATGGCAAGACTACCCTGTCTGCCGCAATTTGTACTGTCCAGGCCAAGGCCGGACTCGGTTCCGCACGTACGTTTGCTCAGATCGACAATGCCCCTGAGGAAAAGGCCCGTGGTATTACCATTGCCACCTCCCACATGGAGTACGAGTCCGAGAAGCGTCACTACGCTCACGTTGACTGTCCTGGTCACGCTGACTACGTAAAGAACATGATCACTGGTGCTGCCCAGATGGACGCTGCCATTCTGGTAGTGTCAGCTGTCGACGGTCCTATGCCTCAGACCCGCGAGCACATCCTGCTTGCTTCCCAGGTTGGCGTAAAGACCATCGTTGTCTTCCTGAACAAGGTTGACCTTGCCGACCCAGACCTTCTGGAGTTGGTAGAGATGGAAGTCCGCGACCTGCTTTCCAAGTACGGTTTCGACGGCGACAACACCCCTATCATCCGTGGTTCGGGTCTGAAGGCTCTTGAGGGCGACGCTAAGTATGAGGAAGGCATCCGTGAGCTGGTAAAGGCTCTTGATGATTATGTTCCAGATCCTGTCCGTGACACTGACAAGCCCCTGCTGCTACCTATCGAGGACGTGTTCTCGATCAAGGGCCGCGGTACGGTCGCTACCGGCGCTATCGAGCGCGGTATGATCAAGGTCGGTGACGAGATCGAGGTTGTCGGTATCCGCCCTACCAAGAAGGTAGTGGTAACCGGCGTCGAGATGTTCCACAAGCAGGTTGAACAGGGTATCGCCGGTTTCAACGTCGGCATCCTGCTGCGTGGTATTGAGCGTGATGACATCGAGCGCGGTCAGGTTATCGCCAAGCCAGGCTCCATCACTCCTCACACCGACTTCGAAGCTGAGGTCTACGTTCTGACCAAGGACGAAGGCGGACGTCACACTCCTTTCTTCAAGGGATATAAGCCTCAGTTCTACGTACGTACCACTGACGTTACCGGTGAAGTCGAGCTTCCTGCCGACATTCAGATGGTAGTCCCAGGTGATACTGTAAAGATGACCGTTCGTCTGATCGTTCCTATCGCCGTAGAAGATGGTATGCGCTTCGCTATCCGCGAAGGTGGTCGTACCGTTGGTTCCGGTGTCGTAACCAAGGTTCTCAAATAAGTCTTGGTACACGTAGCTCCGCCCGTCGGGCGGAGTTCGTGTGTTAAGAAGAAGGCATAACAAGCATCATGGCAGAAGCTCCCAAGCAGAGAATTCGGATTCGCCTTAAGGCCTATGACTATCGAATCATCGATAAGTCAGCTGCTCATATTATTGAGACGGCAGAGCGTACCGGTGCAAAGGTCGTGGGTCCCATTCCACTTCCTACCGATCGTAAGGTTACTACCTTGCTCCGTAGTCCCCATGTCGACAAGGATTCCCGAGAGCAGTTTGAGATGCGCATTCACAAGCGTCTTATCGACGTAGTGGAGCCTACTTCTTCGACCATCGACTCCCTTATGAGCCTGGACCTTCCAGCTGGAGTCGACATTGAGATCAAAATGTAACATTCCCTAATCCGGTAGAACCTCTGGCCTAGCCCATGTTCGGAAGTATCGTATGACAGCACTACTCGGTATCAAAATCGGCATGACCCAGGTCTTTGACCAGAATGGTCGTGCAATCCCCGTCACTGCCATTCAGGCTGGTCCTTGTCATGTTACCCAGGTGAAGACCGTTGAAAAGGACGGCTATCAGGCTGTTCAGATCGGCTATTCATCTACTCGCAAGGCAAACAAGCCTGAGACTGGTCACACCAAGTCTCTCGACCACACCCCTCGGTACCTCCGCGAGTTTCGCACTGAGGAAGGTGAGTTTGAAGTCGGACAGACCCTTGACTGCAGCCTGCTTGAGCCAGGAATGCTCCTGCGTCTTACGGGTACTTCAAAGGGTAAGGGATTTGCCGGCGTAATCAAGCGTCACCACTTCAGCCGCGGTCCTGAGACCCACGGTTCCGATCATCACCGCGCTCCTGGTTCCATCGGTTCAATGTTCCCTCAGCACGTGCTGAAGGGCCAGAAGATGCCGGGACGCATGGGTAATGACCAGGTTACTGTGCGTAAAGTGAAGCTGGTGGATATTGATCCGACCCAGAACCTTATATTTGTGAAGGGACCAGTACCTGGTGTACCGGGAGCCCTGGTCGAGATATCCTCAATGTAACCCATGGCCACATTCAACCTCTACAATATTGCTGGTGAGAAGATCGGAACCGTCGAGCAGCCGGCGCTGTTTGAGACCCCGGTTGACCAGAAACTGATTCACCGTTACCTGACCTGGGTACGTACCATGCTTCGGCATACCTTGTCGGATACCAAGACCCGCGGCGAAGTTCGCGGCGGCGGCAAGAAGCCGTGGCGTCAGAAGGGTACTGGCCGTGCCCGTGTCGGATCCAGCCGTTCGCCAATCTGGCGTAAGGGTGGTACGGTCTTCGGACCTCTGAAGGCCCGAAACTGGGCTACCAGGCTTCCTCGTACTGAGCGCCGCAAGGCATTGTTCTCGGCTCTGGCCGCAAAAGCCAAGGCTGACAACATCATCGTGCTGGATGCTTGGATCATGGAAGCTCCAAAGACCCAGGAAGCTGCCGCTGTTCTTGCTAAGCTTCCTATCGAGGCTGGTAAGAAGATCCTCCACATCAGTCCCGAAGTTAACGCCAACCTATTCCGCTCTACCCGCAACCTTCCTGGTGTCACCTCGAAGACCGTAGCGGCTGCTAACATCATTGATATCCTCAACCACGACGTGATTGTCCTTACCAAGGATGGTCTGGAGCGTCTTGAGACTCACTTCAGTCCTACACTATGAAAGCCCCGATCACCCCTCATATCACCGAAAAGAGCTTCCGTATCGCCGATGGCTCTGGTAAGAACGCCTCCGCTTATACCTTCAAGGTAGCTCTCTCCCTTACCAAGGGTCAGGTTAAAAAGATCGTCGAGCGCGAGTATAAGGTTACTGTCATCGATATCAATATTGTCCGTATTCCCGGGAAGGCACGTCGCTTCAAGGGTATCATGGGCCGTACCTCAGCTATCAAAAAGGCCTTGGTCACCTTGAAAAAGGGCGACCGTATCCCAGGATTTGAGGCTGAGGACACCAAGTCCGTATCAGATAAGGAGTAAGTATGGCCCTCCAACACTATAAGCCAACCAGCGACGGCCGACGGGGAATGACCTCCCAGGACTTTGCTATGGTCACTGAAAGTAAGCCAGAGAAGTCCCTCCTGCGTCCACTGAAGAACAAGGCCGGCCGCAACAGCGGAGGACGCATTACTGTCCGCCATCAGGGAGGCGGAGCCGCCCGTTCCTATCGTTTGATTGACTTCAAGCGTGAGAAGGAAGGTGTACTTGCTACCGTTACCTCGATCCAGTACGATCCCAACCGATCCTCTCGTATCGCCCTACTAACCTATGCCGACGGCGAGAAGCGCTATATCCTTTCTCCCTTGGAGCTAAAGGTTGGCGATACTATCCAGAATGGTTCTGATGCGCCTATCCGTCCAGGAAACTCTCTGAAACTCGCCGACATTCCTCTGGGTCTTACTATTCACAACATCGAGCTTACCCCAGGCCGGGGCGGCCAGCTAGGACGTTCGGCCGGAATTGCGGTCACCCTCTTGGCTAAAGAAGGAAAATATGCTACCCTAAAGCTTGCAAGCGGAGAGACCCGCAAGGTACTCGTCGAATGCAGGGCTACCGTCGGTCAGCTCGGCAACGTGCTCCACTCCACAGTGGTCATAGGTAAGGCCGGCCGTCAGCGCCACCTAGGCATTCGTCCTACGGTCCGTGGTAAAGCTATGAACCCGAATGCCCACCCACACGGTGGTGGTGAGGGTAATAACTCCATCGGACTGAAGAAGGGTCCTAAGACCCAGTGGGGAGCTGCTGCTTTGGGCGTAAAGACCCGACGCAAGAAGAACCCTACTAAGGTATTTATCGTCAGCAAACGCAAGAAATAACCATGTCACGATCCCTCAAAAAAGGTCCGTACATCGACGAGAGGCTCCTGAAGAAGGTGCAGGCTTTGAAGACCGGCGACAAAACCGTCATCAACACCTGGAACCGCGCCTGCTCTATCACTCCTGAGATGGTTGGCAAGACCATCGGGGTTCACAACGGCAAGGTCCACGTACCGGTATTTGTGGTAGAGGACATGGTCGGGCACAAGCTCGGTGAGTTCTCACTGACCCGCAAGTTCCTCAAGCATGGCGGCAAGAAGGTTAAATAATGAGCGCCATGGAAATTACTCACAAAACCAAGAACCTTCGTATCGCTCCTCGCAAGCTTCGTCTTGTGGTAGATAAGATCCGCCACCAGAATGCTGAGCAGGCTGTCGGTATCCTTGGCTTGGTTCCAAACCGCGGCGGCGAGCTTATCCAGAAGTCCCTGAAGTCAGCTATCCAGGTGGCTAAGGATAAGAACCTTGATGCTTCCACTCTGGTTATCCAGCGTGCTTACGCCGATGAGGGTATGACCCTGAAGCGTTTGATCGGCCATTCCCGCGGCCGCATGTCCCGTATCTCAAAGAAATACAGCCATCTTTCCATCGTGCTTTCCGGTACCGAGCAGGTACGGGCCCGCCGCAAGCCTGCTAAGGCAGCCGAGCCTGAGGTTACGACTGAGACGGCCGAACAAGTGAGTCTAACAGCCTAGTTTATGGGACAGAAAGTCAACCCAATCGGAATCCGGATCGGCTTCAACAAAGGCTGGAACGCCCACTGGTTCAGCCAGCGTAATTATGCTGCCAATCTTCAGGAGGACTCCATTATTCGTGAGCTTATCCAGAAGCGTCATCCTAAGTCTGGTATTTCCCAGATTGAGATCTTCCGCAGTCGTGGTGAGGTCGTGGTAAGCGTGCATACCGCGAAGCCCGGTATTATCATCGGACGCAGCGGTTCTGGCGTACAGGACCTTAAGCTTAAGCTTGAGAAGGCAGCCTTCAGCCGTATGCTTCACAAGGAGCGTCCTACCCTTCGCCTCAACATCGTTGAACTGAAGTCGCCTGAGCTGAACGCTCAGGTAGTGGCTGACAACATTGCTGGACAGCTGGAACGCCGCATCTCGGTGAAGCGTGCCATAAAGCAGTCCATCGAGAGGACTATGGAGAAGAAGGCCAAGGGCATCAAGATCCGGGTAGCTGGTCGACTAGGGGGTTCTGAAATCGCCCGTTCTGAGAATATCTCACAGGGTTCCATCCCTCTGCAGACCATCCGCAGCGATATCAGCTACGCCCAGGCCGAAGCCCACACCACCTACGGAATCATCGGAATCAAGGTTTGGATCTATCTGGGGCAGTCGGATGTATTTCCTGTCGCTACCTCAGCCCGGACCAGTAACCCTAACCGCTAGCCATGCTGAGTCCTAAGAAAATGAAATATAGGAAGCCACACCGCGGCCGCATGCCCGGTCAGGCTACCCGTGGCACAGAAGTGTCCTTCGGTGAGTATGGCCTGCAGGCTCAGAGTAACGGGTGGGTGACCGCCCGCGAGATTGAGGCAGCCCGCCGTGCCATGACCCGTCACATCAAGCGTGGTGGACAGGTATGGATCCGTATCTTCCCTCAGAAGCCGGTTACCAGCCACGGCAGTGAAAACTCCATGGGTTCCGGTAAGGGTGCCGTCGACCACTTTGTGTCGGTAGTCCGCAGCGGACGTGTCATCTTCGAGATGGCAGGAGTTTCCGAGGAGCTTGCCAAGGAAGCCATGCGGCTCGCCGCCCACAAGCTGTCGATTAAGACTAAATTCGTCACTAAGGAACGGGGTCTCGTATGAGCGATCACAAGCAAATCATCAAGGGTACCGTGGTACGCCTCAGCAGCGCCCAGACTATCAAGGTCGCCAGCAAGGTTACCAAGGTTCATCCTCTCTACCGCAAGCGTTACAGCCAGGTCCGTCACTATGTGGCTCATGACCCAGCTGGGACCGCTCAGGTCGGCGATCTTGTCGTCATCGAGAGCTGCCGTCCAATCAGCAAGCGCAAGCACTGGATCCTCCAGGGTGCCCAGATTGACGCCAAGGCATAAATCAGTTACACTAGCAGAAGCGCTTAGAAACGCCCCAGCCATATGATCCAACCACAGACTATACTTACCGTCGCCGATAATTCCGGAGCTAAGGAGCTCCTGGTTATTACTGTGCTCGGCGGAGCCGGCCGCGACAGCGCCAGCCTTGGGGATGTGGTGTCGGCTTCGGTTCGCCGGGCTACGCCAGACGGCGCCGTAAAGAAGAAAGAGGTAGTGAAGGCAGTCATCGCCCGTACTAAGAAGGCGGTTCGTCGAGCCGACGGTTCATCAATCAGGTTTGATGATAACGCCGCCATCATTATCGGTGCCGACAAGAACCCTCGCGGCTCCCGTGTCTTCGGACCGGTCGCCCGTGAATTGCACGAGCGAGGCTACTCCAAGATCATCTCACTGGCCCCTGAGGTCCTTTAATTATGACTATGACTATCAAAAAGGGTGACCAGATCCAGGTTATAGCCGGCCGCGACAAAGGCAAGCGTGGCGTTGTGGAGAAGGTGATTGCCGAAACCTCCCGCGTGGTGGTTGGCGGTGTAAACATTCGTAAGCACCACCTGAAGCGTAGTAGTTCACGTCCCCAGGGCGGCATCATCGAGATGCCAGGTGCTTTCAGCCGTGCCAACGTCATGGTGGTATGTCCTCACTGCAGCAAGCTGACCCGTATTGCCCATACCATTTCCGAACAGTCCAAATTCCGCTCCTGCATTCATTGCAAGGGTAGTCTCGATAACGCCAAGTAATGCACCCATTTCTTACCATCTACAACCAGAAGGCAGTACCAAAGCTCAAAGAGGGCCGTACCTATGTCTCCTCTTACCTTATTCCACGAGTGACCAAGGTATCTGTCAACATGGGCGTGGGTGACACCGTTGGAAACGGGAAGGCACTTGAAGAGGTGAGCGAGTTGATGACCCAGATCACTGGTCAGAAGCCTGCTGTCACCAAGGCCCGCAAGGCTATTGCCGGCTTCAAGATCCGTGAAGCCATGCCAGTCGGTCTGAAAGTTACCCTCCGTGGAGCCCGTATGAACGACTTCCTTATTAAGCTTTCTCAGGTAGTACTTCCTCGTACCCGCGACTTCCGCGGTTTGGTTCCTACCAGCGTTACCTCTGACGGCAACCTCAACATCGGTATCCGCGACACCCTGATCTTTCCTGAGGTATCCCAGGGCACCCTTTCCCACGGTCTGCAGGTGACCTTGGTTTCAAACGCACGCACCCAGGAAGAGGCGAGGATTCTCTATGAGTCCCTCGGATTCGTATTCCAGAGTGCTGAGGAAGCTGCTACCCAGGCGCGCCGGGGCCGCCGTACCAATACCAACTATAAGCGAAGCTAAGTATGGCGCGCAAAGCCCTTATCGTCAAAGCCAACCGGACGCCAAAGTTCAGTACCCGCATTCAGCGTCGGTGCTGGAAGTGCGGACGCATTCATAGCGTTTATCGTCAGTTCGGCATGTGTCGTCTCTGCCTGCGCGAGGCCATTCACCGCGGAGAAATCCCCGGTATCAAAAAGGCTTCCTGGTAATCTAGAAAAGAACCAATCCCATGGATACTATCGCCAACCTACTCACATCGATTCGTAACGCCGAGATGGCCCGTCTGCAGACGGTACTGACCCCTACCTCAAAGTTGAGGAAGGCAGTTGCTACTATTCTTCAGAAAGAGGGCTATATCGCTGGCCTTGAAGAGGTGGACGGCAAGCTGAAGATTACCCTAGGTGCCAAGGGCAAGCGCCACACCTACAAACGGGTAAGTAAGCTGGGCCGCCGCGTCTATGTAGGCGTTGGCAAGATCCCCCTTATCCTTGGAGGCAAGGGCATGGTCATTATCTCCACTTCAGAAGGCGTACTGTCCGGCCGTGAGGCCCGCAAGCGCAAGCTCGGTGGCGAGCTGATCTGCGAAGTCTACTAATTCACAGCTATGTCCCGCATTGGAAAGCAACCTATCACCATTCCTTCCGGCATCACCGTCGAGCTTAAGCCCGGCCTGATTGTCGTGAACGGCACCAAGGGCACTCTTGAGGTACCGTACTTCGATGGACTTGAGATCACCCTCACTGAAGGCGTCCTTGAGGTCGCATGCGTCGATATGGCTGAGCGTCCTAAGCAGGGCCTGCAGCGTACTTTGATCCAGAATGCCGTTACCGGCGTAAGTACCGGATGGGACAAGAGCCTTGAGCTGAACGGGGTTGGTATGCGTGCCGCTATGGCAGGTGCCGGACTCAATCTCAGCCTTGGATTCTCGCACCCTGTGGCCGTTGAGGCTCCTGCCGGTGTTCAGTTCCAGGTTGTGAAGAACGTCATCACTGTCTCAGGTACTGATAAGCAGCTGGTAGGTGAGACCGCCGCAAACATTCGCAAGCTGCGCAAGCCTGAGCCTTACAAGGGCAAGGGTATCCGCTACGTAGGAGAAGTCGTCCGCCGCAAGGCCGGTAAGACCGGTAAGGCCAAGTAATATCTACCATGTCTACCACCACCCAACAGCATCAGACTCTTCTTCGCCGCAAGCGCCGCACCCGCGCCGCTCTTTCAGGCTCCATGGAGCTGCCACGCCTAAGCGTCAGCCGCAGTCTTCGTCACATCTCTGCTCAGATTATTGATGACAAGAAGGGTGTTACTCTCGTAAGCGCCCATGACATCCAGCTAGATGCCAAGCTTGCCAAGGCCCACAAGACCGAAAAGGCCGCAGCAGTAGGTGCCAAGCTGGCTGAGCTAGCTACCGGCGCCAAGATCAAGGCCGTGCGCTTTGACCGCGGCGCTTACAAATACCACGGACGGGTAGCGGCATTGGCCGACGCCGCTCGCAAAGGCGGACTCAAGTTCTAACCGATAAGTCACACTATGGCCCGTTACAATTCCGACAATTCAGCACCCAAGGAAAAACCCGAATTCGAGGAGTCGGTAGTTCAGGTTGACCGTGTGACCCGCGTTGTGAAAGGCGGCCGCCGCATGCGATTCCGCGCTCTTGTCGTGGTAGGTGATCGCAAAGGACGCGTAGGTGCCGGTGTCGCAAAGGACAATGAGGTCCAGGGCGCCGTCCAAAAGGCAGTCCTTGCCGCCAAGAAGGCTATGATCAAGGTGCCCCTTACCGAGAACGGCTCTATTCCTTACGAGATCACCCAGCACTACGGTGCTTGCCATGTTCTCCTTAAGCCAGCTGCCGAGGGTACTTCTATCATTGCAGGAGGCGGAGTTCGCTCAGTCGTTACCCTGGCCGGTATTGAGAACATCCTTTCCAAGAGTCTAGGATCCAATAACAAGGTGAACGTAGTCATGGCCACTATTAAGGCCCTGAAGCAGTTCTCCCAGGAGTAATATGCGTATTCACACCATCACATCTACCAACCCGATCAAGAGCGGACGCCGCGTAGGCCGCGGTATTTCGGCTGGCCAGGGCAAGACTGCCGGCCGTGGTACCAAGGGCCAGAAGGCTCGTACCGGAGCTAACAGCAACATCCCTCGTACTTTCGACGGTGGCGCCACCAACTTCGTACAGCGCCTACCTAAGCTGAAAGGCTTTACGAGCGCTCGCCTGCGTCCGGTAACCATTAATCTTGCTACCTTGGCTCGTTCCTTTGAGGACAAGGCTGTCATCAGTCTTACTTCTCTAGTTGAAAAGGGTATTATTGATGAGCACGCCCTGAAGTCAGGCGTTAAGATTGTCGGCACCAGCGGAAAGATTGAGAAGAGCTTCAAGTACGATCTGGAAGATACTCGTCTGCGCATTGCCAAGAGCCTCCAGGCCTAGTACCATGGCGAGGAGGGGTGAAGGTTTATAAAGCTAGTTATTCACGCCCATGCCTCCCTTTTTACGGCCCATCCAGCGTTTCTTCTCGATTCCGGACCTACGACGTCGGTTCTTCATTGTTGTGTCCCTAGTGACGGCAGCCCGTTTGATTGCCTCTATTCCTATTCCTGGCGCAGACGCTGCTAATATTCGTAGCTTTCTAGATACCAATTCAGCATTTTCTCTGCTGAACGTCTTTACTGGTGGAGGACTGATCAACTTCTCCATCGCCTTGATGGGAGTGGGTCCATATATTACCTCCTCTATTATCTTCCAGCTGCTGACCCTGGTGATTCCTTCTTTGGAGTCCTTGAGCAAGGAGGGTGAGTTCGGCCGTAAGAAGATCAACCAGTACACCCGTATGGCTACCGTCCCTCTGGCCCTTATTCAGGGCTTCGGTACGCTGACCTATCTACGTAATGCCCAGATCATCAGTGAGTGGACCCCCTGGCATTTGGCCTTCATGCTTATCATGGCCATGGGCGGAACCTTCCTCTTGGTGTGGATCGGTGAGCTTATCTCGGAGCAGGGAATTGGAAACGGTATCTCCATTATGATTACCACTGGTATCGTCTCCACCTTCCCGACCCAGATCGAGCGTTCCTTCCAGTTGTATTCAGCAGGTATTAGCAGCCAGCAGCTTCTGCAGTTGGTGGGCTTCGTCCTGCTGGCCTCACTTGCCTTGGCCTTTATCATTTTCATGAATGATGGTCAGCGAAACATTCCGATCAGCTATGCCAAGCGGGTACGGGGTAATCGGGTCTACGGGGGAGTGGACACGCATCTTCCTATCAAGGTAAATGCCTCAGGAGTAACCCCGATCATCTTTGCAGTTAGCATGGTACTGTTCCCTTCGATTATTGCCCAGTTCCTCAAGCAGGCCCATTCTTCGCAGGTCCAGCACATTGGAAACGTGGTTTACGACTTCTTTGCCAACCAGTGGAACTACGCAGCCATCTACTTCTTCCTGGTCATTGCCTTCACCTTCTTCTATACCTTTATTATCTTCCAGCCTAAGCAGATGGCCGAGAACCTGCAGCGTCAGGGAGGCTTTATCCCTGGTATTCGTCCGGGTCCTGACACCGAGCTATATATTTACAACGTCCTGCAGCGCCTGACCATTATCGGAGCCCTGTTCCTGGCCCTTATCGCCGTACTTCCCTTCGTCGCTCAGCAGGTGACCAAAGTCCAGACTATCAGTCTCGGCGGCACCAGTCTGCTCATCGTAGTGGCCGTAGTCTTGGAAATCATGCGCCAGGTCAAGGCTCAGCTGCTTACCCGCACCTACGATACCTATATCTAGTAGCGCTAGTTAATACTCTCAATGTTGCCGAACCTGCACATTCTCGGTATCCAGGGTAGCGGCAAAGGAACTCAGTCCTCCCTTCTGGTTGAGAAATACGGTCTTTCCTATATCTCATCAGGAAATCTGTTTAGAGAACGTTCCCAGCAGAATGACGAGTTAGGTCAAATTATCGCCCAGGAGCTTAAGGCTGGCAGACTCTTACCTGATCTTTTGCTTTTTAGGGTATTAGAGCAGTATCTGGATAAGGGCGCCGTTCATAAGGGGCTTTTGGCAGACGGGGTCATCAGAACGCTTGCACAGTATGAAGGACTGGAAGCTACATGGAAGGGTCATTCTCTTGAAGAGCCTTTTCTTATCCATCTTGTTCTCAGTGAGAAAGTGGCCGTTGAGCGCATTCACCAACGTGAGAAGGATGTAAAAGACCTTTCCAAGGCTGAATACCACAAGACATATAGTGGAAAGCTTGCCCACAGGACTGATGACAACCCCAAGGCTATCCAAGAGCGATTCGCTCTGTTTCATGAAATGACCACCCCAGTGATCAAACGTTTTGAGGCCTCGGATCGTTGCGTCCATATCTCAGCGGACCGAAGCGTGGAAGAGATCCATGCTGACATCTGCCATGAGGTAGAAAAAGCCTATCCTTCCTTATCTCCCATCGATGTCCACCGTTAAATCCTCCCAGGACCTGGCCCTGATACGAGTTGCTGGCCAAAAGCTTGGCCGTATTCTGAGTGTAGCCTCAATGAAGGCAGTAATCGGCATGACCACTTCTGATTTAGACGACATAATCAGTGACCTTATCACGACAGAGGACTGTACCGCGTCCTTTCTGGGGTATGACGGTTTTCCACGTAGCTCGTGCCTTTCGATCAACCAACAGGTAGTACATGGCATACCGGGTACACGAATGCTGGCAGACGGCGATGTGTTGGGTATTGATGTTGGACTCTGGTACAAGGGGATCTGCGTCGACGGGGCTGTCACCATTATCATAGGGCAGGGGAGTGAGGAGGCTGAGCGCCTGTTAGAGTGCACTAAGCAGGCGTTGTTTGCCGGCATCCGGGCCATTAAGCCGTTTCGTCGGGTAGGTTCGATTAGTCAGGCTATACAACAGGTTGCCGAAGAGAACGGCCTGGGCATCGTACGGGCACTTACTGGTCACGGAGTGGGCCATCATGTGCACGAGCCCCCGGAGGTGCCAAATCTTGGGCGTATAGGCGATGGAGCCTTGCTGAAGCCAGGTATGGTATTGGCAATCGAGCCCATGTTTACCCTGGGAAGTGGAGACGTTCTTACCGAGGTTGATGGGTGGGGAATAGTTACGGCAGACGGTAGTCTGGCTGCCCAGTTTGAACACACTGTCATCATCACTGCGCGGGGTGCGGAGATTGTTACACTTCCCGTATAGTCTCCCCCTTGCACTTATCTGGTGGTTCTGGTATGGTTGATAGGAACTTCCTTCGGAAGCTTTTGTAATGCTTCTCGGAGTGTGGCTCGTCTATCAGACGCGTCGTGAGGTATCAGCTTATCAGTTACCATCAGGGCCCAGCGCATTCATGGCAAAAGACGTTTTGACTCTACAAGGAGAGGTTACCGAGGCTTTGCCAAATGCAATGTTCAGGGTTGAGTTGGAGAACGGACTTACTATCCTTGCCCATCTCTCTGGTAAAATGCGGGTCCATTACATTAAGGTCCTGCAAGGTGACTGGGTGACTGTAGAGCTGACCCCTTACGACCTCTCAAAGGGTCGGATTATCACCCGGCTCAAGCCGGAGGATGCGCGTCTGCTCAGTCGGACCAAGATGCAAAAAAGTAACACCCCCTCGAATGAAGGTACGAGCATCAGTTAAGAAAATGTGTAGCAAGTGCCGGGTGTTTCGTCGTCACGGTGTTCTTCGTATCGACTGCGACAGCAACCCCAAGCACAAACAGCGTCAAGGTTAACCCTATCCTATGCCACGAATTGCCGGTGTAACCATTCCGTCTGAGAAGCGAATTGAGGTCAGCCTGACCTATGTCTTTGGCGTCGGCCTTCACCGCAGCCAGCAGATCCTTAAAGAGGCTGGTGTCAGTCCCGATATCCGGGCTGGCAAGCTTTCCGAGGGTGAGCTAGACAAGATTCGCGCCGTTTTGACAACGGTTGGCAAGGTTGAAGGTGATCTACGTCGTGAGATTACCTCGAACATCAAGCGTCTGCGTGACATCGGCTCGTACGCCGGATCACGACATGCCAAGGGCCTTCCGGTACGTGGTCAGGGTACTAAGACCAATGCCCGCACCCGCAAGGGAAAGAAGATGACGGTAGGCAGCGGCCGCAAGGGTGCCGCCCAGAAGACCTAAACTACAGCGAAACACCCCAACCTTATGGCTACTACCAAAGCAAAACAGAGCAAAGGCAAAAAGAAGTCGGTTCGCAAGAACGTCGGACTTGGTATTGTGTATATCCGCTCTACGTTTAACAATACCCAGGTTTCCATGACCGACAGCGTCGGTAACGTACTGGCCTGGCAGACCTCGGGCGCTAACGGTTTCAAGGGCGCACGCAAATCCACCCCCTACGCCGCCACTCAGGTCACCACTACCCTTCTTGAGAAGATCAAGCCCATGGGTATTACCCACGTTGAGGTTCGCGTTGCTGGCGTAGGTAGCGGCCGAGACGCTGCCCTGCGTGCCCTTACTACCAGCGGCATGACCATTCACACTATCCGAGACCTTACCCCTTTGCCTCACAACGGCTGCCGGCCTCCCAAGGCTCGCCGCGTATAACCTATAGTACCCTATGGCTCGATACATTGGACCCAAAATGAAAATCTCCCGGCGCTTCGGCGTCAAGCTTGGTTTGCGCACCAATGAGGAGGTTGTAACAAAGCGCCCTTACAAGCCAGGTGTACACGGTCCTCGCGGTCGCCGCGGCCGGGTAAGTGAGTATAGTCTCCAGCTTCAGGAGAAGCAGAAGGCGAAGTATATCTACGGAATCCTAGAAAAGCAGTTCCGTAACTACTATCTGAAGGCTTCTAAGTCTCAGAACGTCGGTCTTTCCCTGCTGCAGCTGCTCGAGACCCGTTTGGACAGCGTAGTATATAAGTCTGGTTACGCCCTGACCCAGAACCAGGCTCGGCAGTTCGTCGGTCACGGCCACGTTCAGGTAGACGGCAAGAAGGTGTCCATTCCTTCCTTCCAGGTTATGCCTGGAATGAAGATCTCCGTTGATTCCCAGTACCGCAAGATGGTAGACGAGCAGCGCGGATTCACTCCTGAGCTACCTGTCTGGCTTCGCCAGGAGGACAAGGGTACCGAGGTACTTGCCCTGCCTATCCGTGAGCAGATCCCCAGCCTTGTCGACGAGCAGCTCGTCGTCGAGTTTTACTCTCGCTAAATCTTATTCATCACTCTAACGAGCACTACGGTATGGAATATATAAACCTACCCTCCATGACGGTTATCCAGGAGACTGAAGCTTTCGGAAGCTTCAGTATCGAGCCGCTCTTCCCCGGCTACGGTTCCACCCTGGGCAACGCCATGCGTCGCGTACTCCTTTCCTCTTTGGAAGGTGCAGCCGTGGACTTTGTGGAGATCGAGGGCGTCCAGCATGAGTTCTCAACCATCCCCGGCGTCAAAGAGGATGTCATCCAGCTACTATTGAACCTGAAAACATTGCGTTTTAAGCTCAATGAAGAGCGGGCTGAGCTTACCCTTGAAGCCAAGGGTCCTGGTGCCATTACTGCCGCTAGCTTCGGTTCTACGGCCGACTGCTCGGTAGTAAACACCGACCTGCATATCGCTACCTTAGACAAGGGCGCTACCCTTTCTATGCGTATCGGCGTCAAGCGCGGCCGCGGCTACGAGCCTGTTGAGAAGAAGGAAGACCGTAGCAAGACCGTCGGCGTTATCACTACCGACAGTATCTACTCGCCTGTACTGGCAGTCTCCTATAAAGTTGAAAACACCCGCGTCGGTCAGATGACCAACTATGACAAGCTGGTGTTGGATATCACTACTGACGGCAGTATCGCTCCCGTTGATGCCCTGAAGAAGGCAGCTGTAATCCTTACCGAACAGTACGCCGCTATCGCTCAGCTTCCCGTATCTCCTCTTGAGGCTGACGAGAGCACTTTTGAGAGCCACGAAGAGATTATTGTTACCGACGACGCCATCGAAATCCTGCACACCCTTGATCCTAAGACTAAGGTAGAGGACGCCGGTCTTTCCGGCCGTACTGCTCACGCCTTACAGGCTGCAGGTTACAAGACTCTTTCCGGTCTGAAGCGCCTTTCCGATATCAAGCTTCAGAGTATCAAGGGTCTGGGCGCCAAGGGCGTCGATGAGGTCCGAGCCGTCCTATCCCGCGTTGAGTAAGAGAATACTATACTACTATGACTACCCGCAAACTTGGCCGTAAGAAGGAGCATCGCGAGCGCACCCTGCGCAACCTTGCCACCAGCCTCGTATTATATGAGAAGGTTCAGACTACCGAGGCTAAGGCCAAGGCTGTCATTCCCGTCGTTGAACGGCTGGTTACCCGTGTCCGTCAGGGAGACCTGGCCGGTATCCGTTACGCCAAGTCGGTCCTGTTCGATACCAATGCCGTTACTAAGCTGTCCGAGGACCTCGCCCAGCGGCAGGGTTCCCGTACTAGCGGCTTCGTCCGTATCACCAAGCTGGCACCCCGTCCCGGTGACGGCGCCCCTATGGCTCAGCTTGAGCTTCTGCTTACCTCCGTTGAGGAAGTGATCGAGAAGACCACCCAGACCAAGGTGCGTGTCCGCAAGGTGGCAAAGAGCACTACCAGCGAACCTGAGAAACAGTCATGAAGACCTCCGCCATCCGAAAACATGAGCCTACCTGGCATATCCTTGACGCCAACGAAAAGGTAGTCGGACGTCTGGCCACCAAGGCCGCCGACCTTCTACGTGGCAAGGGTAAGATTTCCTTTGTCCAGAATATGGACTGCGGTGATCACGTAGTGATCATCAATGCTAAGTCCCTGGTACTTACCGGCAATAAAGCTCAGGATAAGGCCTATCATCACTACTCCGGCTTTCACGGCGGCCTAAAGACCGTTCTGGCCAAGCAGCTGATAGAGGAAGCGCCTGAGAAGATCATCGAGTCTGCCGTAAAGGGCATGCTCCCTAAGAACAAGCTTCAGAACGAATGGATGAAGCGCCTGCATGTATACGCCGGCAGCGAGCATCCTCACCAAGCCAACGTCGCAGCCTTACCCGTCGAATAGTCACCTATGCCAGAAGCAACCAAAAATAGTTACGTAGCTGCCGTGGGCCGTCGCAAGTCGGCTGTGGCCCAGGTGCGCCTCATCTCCAAAGGCAGCGGAAAGATCGTTATTAACGAGAAGCCGTTCACCGGCGAGGAGCCTGCCTATGTCGCCCCCCTTAAGCTTGTAGGTAAGTTTGGCGATCTTGACCTCAGCGTCCACGTAGCCGGAGGCGGAATTCACGGCCAGGCCGATGCCATCCAGCACGGTATTGCCCGTGCCCTACTCAAGATTGATGAGGAATTTCGTACCACTTTGAAGAAGGCTGGATTCCTTACCCGCGATCCTCGTGAGAAGGAGCGTAAGAAGCCAGGACTGAAGAGCGCCCGTCGGGCTCCTCAGTGGTCGAAGCGCTAGCTTCTTCCATGGATCGAAGTACCCGGGCCGCACGTCTTGCGGATCAAATCAGGGATTATCTGGCCAGCTGGTCGCAGCAGGACCACCCAGGATACATCTTTTCACTTACTCAGGTCACCCTTACCCCTGATCGCAGTCGTGCGACGGTATGGGTTCAGGTCAGCCAGCCGGATCAGCGTGATACCGTGCTGGCTTTTCTGCGAAAGGATGCCTCGAACTACCATCGCAAACTCCTGAAGGCCCTGGCTAAGCAGAACGCCCCCCTGCTTACTTATAAGCTGGACGACAGCCAGGCTCTCAATAAGCTGTTTGACCAGCTCCTCCAGTCGTAGCCGTTGAAGTGAGAATTTGCTATGGTGGGACAGAGGCAGTAACAAGTACCAATGCGCGAACGACGGATCCTTTTTGTCCTTATTGCCCTGGGCATACTCAGTTCTGCTGAGCTGTTCGTCATTCTGACCACTATTGCTCCCTCGGGAGCTGATAAGCAGGTGCTCTGGCTGCTGTTCGTCTGTCTGTTCACATCTGTTTCCATTGGGCTTTCTCTAGTATGGCATCCGGTAAAGCAGACGATTCACCGGAGCGAGCGTGTCTCCCGTCTCTCGTCGCTTCGCCAAACCGCCCTGATATCCTTAGTACTGACGCTGGTACTGCTTTTCCGCAGCCTTTCCATTTTCAGCCTATGGGACATTATTCCTCTCGCCATTTCTGCAATCCTCATAGAATTCTTTTTCCAAGCCGATAAGACCTCGCTTACCCCGCATGAATCCGAATGACTACCTTTCCACAATTCAAGCTGAAGTATCACGGCGCCTAGCGGCGGGAGAGAGTCCTGACCAGCTGCGTCAGGAGATACTGGGCCGTAAGGGTGAGCTTACTCTTATTTTAAGAAGTCTTTCGACGTTGCCTCTCGATGAGCGCGCTTCACTTGGCCAGAAGGCCAACCTAGTCAGAGATTCCCTTGAGGTGTTGCTTACCGCGGCAACAGGATCACAAGCCGTATCGACGGGCGATCTGCCCGATATCACAGTACCTGAGTACCCTGTAGAGCACGGTACTATTCACCCTATCTCCGCCATGGTGGATGAGTTGGTAGCTATCTTTGAGGACCTTTCATTCGAGGTAGTCGAAGGTAATGAAATTGTCAGTGACCGGGAGAACTTTGAGAATCTCAACATGGACAAGGACCATCCGGCCCGAGACGGCCATGACACCTTTTATATCGACCCAACTACGTTGCTACGCACCCAGACCTCTGCCATTCAGGTCAATGAGATGAAGAAGCGTATGAAGACCGGCCAAATGCCGATCAGAATTATTGCTCCTGGCAAGACCTATCGTCGCGACTCCGACGCTACCCACTCACCCATGTTCCACCAGCTGGAAGGTCTACTAGTCGATACGCAGACTACGTTCTCTGATCTGAAGGGCATACTGGCTTATGTTGCCCAGCGACTGTTTGGTGATGACGTGGAGACCCGCTTCCGCACCCATTTCTTCCCGTATACCGAGCCGAGTGCTGAGGTAGACATTCGTTGGAAGAACGGTAACGGGGAGGGAAAGCATATGCAGTGGATCGAATGGTTCGGCTGCGGCATGGTGCACCCCAAGGTCCTTGAACGGGCCGGGATCAACCCCAAGGTCTACCAGGGCTGGGCCTTTGGTATCGGCATAGAGCGTCCTATTATGGTTCGCCACCAGGTACCGGATATGCGCATTTTGTTTGAGAACTCACGGCACTTCCTTGATCAGTTTGGCCAGAACCTATGAACATATCCTACCGTTGGCTGAAAGAATTCGTACGAACCACCACTACACCAGAAAAGCTGGCTGATGCCCTACGAGTGGCCAGCTGCGAGGTGGAGTCCATTGAATCATGGTCTGAGAAGCTGAAGGGCCTGGTAGTGGGCAAGGTGCTGACCGTCTCCCCGCATCCAAACGCCGACCGACTTCGCGTGGCCACTGTATTAGTGGGCAAGGACACTAAGACCATAGTCTGCGGTGCTCCAAATCTTGCTGAAGGACAGACCGTTGTGGTGGCCTTGCCAGGTGTGACCATCCACCCGGTGAAAGGTGATCCGTTTACGCTTTCTGAAAGTTCGATCAGAGGCATGAAGTCTGAGGGGATGCTGTGTGCCGCCGAGGAGATAGGGCTGGCCCTGCCTTCCGAAGGCATTCTCGTACTCGATGAGAGCCTTGTGGCTGGCACTGATTTTGCAAAGGCCGCCGGTCTTGACGACATAGTGCTTGATCTGGAGATTACCCCGAACCGACCTGATTTGCTTTCCCATATCGGTATTGCCCGCGAGGTTGCGGCGCTTGAAAAGAAAAGTCTAGCCGAGCCGGCCTTAGCCTCGTTCGAGCGCATACTTGACGCCGCACCTGCCAAGGTAACTATCGATGATCCGTCACTCTGCTTAAGGTATTCGGCGGTAGTTCTGGAGGGAATTCGTGATGTACCTTCGCCTTTATGGATGCAGGCACGACTACTTCTCTCGGGTGTGCGTCCTATCAGTGCAGTGGTGGATGTGACCAATTATGTCATGCTTGAGCTTGGCCAGCCTATGCATGCCTTCGATCTGGACAGACTGGGTGATACGATCTCGGTAAGAAGCTCCCATCGCAATGAGCGTCTGACTACCTTGGACGGTATTGATCGTCAGCTGGAGTCTGGGGACATAATGATAACCGGGCAGAAGGGCAAGGCCGTCGCCCTGGCAGGCATTATGGGGGGAGCTACCACTGAGATTAGTAATGGCACAACCCGGGTACTTCTTGAGTCAGCCTGCTTTGCCGGCGCCCATATTCGACGTACCTCTCGTCGTCTGGGGCTGCGTTCCGAGGCTAGTGGTCGATTTGAAAAAGGCCTCGATCCCGAGCAAACCGTAGTGGCTCTGAAGCGGGCGGTCTATTTGCTTCAGCAGGTAGCCGACGTGAAGGTAATCGGCGGCCTTATTGATGTCTATCCTGCTAATCAAGATGAGCGACCCCGTATTCACCTGACGTTTGCTCGCGTGCAGCAGTTGCTTGGCATCCATATCTCTGCCGCAGAGACAAAGTCCATACTACAGCACCTTGGCTTCCAGACGCCCTCGCTCACCAAGTCTTCTTTTGACGCCATTCCTCCCAGCTGGAGGCGCGATGTCTCCATACCTGAAGACGTCGTGGAGGAGCTTATCCGTATCTGGGGTTTCGACCGTCTGCCGGCTGCCCTTCCAAGTGGAGTCATCAAAGCACCGGTACCCAACGCCTATTTCAATGACAAGCGCCGGGCCCGCCGGGCCTTGGCTGGAGCCGGTCTACATGAGACCGTCCACCTAAGCTTTACCTCACTGCAGACTCTTGAGAAAATGGGCGAACCAGCCTCCTCCTGTGTGAAGTTAGACTATCCCTTATCGGTTGAGACTGAATACCTGGTCCCCAGTCACTTGCCGCATTTCTTGGAGAATTATGCCGGCACCAATATCAAGGAAACTACCTATGGCCTCTTCGAGATAGGACGCGTCTTCCGTGCCCCGCACAGTGAGCAGGAGAGGCTCTCATTGATTCTTCGTGGCAACGACGCTGAGGAGCTGTATAGAGTAGCCAAGACCGCGCTTCGCCGGCTGCTTGCCGCCCTTGAACGACTTGATGACACCTATGAGCTCGTATCCACCGAAGACGGTCCTTCACAGTTGGTAGCTGGGAGCGTACTTCAGATCTCAGTAAAAGGAGTCGCAATAGGGTATCTCGGCTTGGTTAAGCCCGAGATCATCTCGGTCTTCAAGATCCGCAGCGGCCGCACACTTCTCTTTGCTAGTCTGGACCTGGAAAAGCTACTGGCGACTGCCCCTGTACACCTATCGTACCGTCCTGTCTCAGCGTTTCCCGGTATTGAGCGTGACCTGACTGTTATTGCCCAGCGCTCCATGCCGGCATCTGACCTCTTACGCTTGATCGAGTCAGCTCAGCCTTCAGGAATTGAGAGAAGGCATGAGATAGTGGGTATCTTTGCTGGAAAACCGCTTGCTGACAACGAGAAGTCCTTTACGGTCCACTTTGAATACTCCTGTCCTGATCGTACCCTAGTAGATGACGAAGTGAACCAAGACCAGAACATGCTTACTGCTCTTTTGACCGAGAAGCTGAAGGTCAAGGTAGGATAATGGAACGCCTTAACAAAGCCATTGCCGCCAGTGGCCTCGCTTCCAGGCGTCAAGCCGACGCAATTATCTCAGCAGGTAGGGTCGAGGTTAATGGTGAGATCACTACCGATCTCTCTACTAAAGTTGACCTAGCCAAGGACAAGGTCCATGTGGATGGTAGGCCGTTGAAGAGTGCCGCTCTGGTGACCTATATCCTTCACAAACCTAAGGGAGTGGTGTGTAGCACGGCTGCCCAAGGAAAGGGGCGACTCGTAACCGATATGGTACCAAAACAACCACCGGTCAATCCTATTGGCAGGTTGGATAAGGAGACCTCGGGGCTTATTCTGCTTACTAATGACGGCGCTTTGGCGCACCGTCTCAGCCATCCCTCGTTTGAGCATGCCAAGGAATACCACGTGGTCGCCCGCTGGCAGGCGACCCAGGGTGCCAAGCCGCTGGACTGGGTGAAAAAAGAGCTGGCAAAAGGGGTGAAGCTAGGTGACGGCTTGGCTAAAACCGACAGTCTCTCAGTGGGATTGCTTCCTGATGGAAGGCTGGACCTCCGCCTTACTATTCATGAGGGCAGACACCACCAGGTAAGAAGGATGTGTGCCACCCTGGGTCTGGATGTGGTAACATTGGTACGTACCAAATATTCCGGCCTCAGCCTGGCAGGTCTTAATCCTGGCCAGTTTAGAGCCCTCACGATAAGTGAAGTCAGACGCCTTCATGCCGCGTAAACGCCTGCTAGCCATCCTGGTATCGCTCTACCTGGTTTTTGGTGTGGGTATTGTCGGTATGGCGGCGAAAGTGTGGGCATCCTCATCCCCGACTCTTCACATCTCCGTTCTAGGGGCATCTTCTGACTCCACGGTCCTTGCTGATGTCTCAGCGGCGCCGATACTTGCCAGCTATCCTACTCTTGATGCAACTTTGCTTCCGAGGATCCTTTCCAAGGAATATTCGCTGTATGACGTCGACAGTGGCAGGACTCTGGTGAGCAGCCAGATGCTGGACCCGGTTCCCATCGCCAGTACTACCAAGATGATGACCATTCACCTTGCCACACGGTATCTGATCCCTTCCGACACGCAGACCGTATCACTGGCCGCCGCCAAGCAGCCGCCGGAGAGTTCTCTTATGGGCATACATAACGGCGAGCGAATTACGGTAGAACAGCTTATGTACGGCGCTATGATGGTGTCAGGAAATGATGCCGCCTACGCCTTGGCAGAGCAGAGCGGGGGAGTGCTGCTGAACAACCAGTCGGCTAGTAGTAGTGAAAAGATCGCCAGATTCGTGGTTGAGATGAATGATGAAGCCAAAGCTCTTGGCATGAGCTCAACCAAATACGTCGAACCAGTGGGCATCAATGATGAGGTACGCTCAAATGCTGTTGACCTAGCCAAGCTGGCTAGTATCTGGGTGCGTGACCCTGAGGTTGTAAAGATCATAGGTACCCCGACCATCTCATTCAATAGCGACAGCGGGTACCACTATGACATGAAGGACTCTAACCGACTGGTGGCAGATTATCAGTACCAGGGAATAATAGGGGGTAAGACCGGCTATACCGATGCAGCCGGGCATTGTTTGGTAAATGTGGCAACAAGAAACGGCCACACGCTGGTAGCCGTCATTCTGCATACTAATTCTCAGACTAACGAGGCATCTGCCCTAGAGAGTCGAAAGCTCTTAGATGCTGGGTTCAGCCTTACGCACTGGAATTAGTCGGTGACTGCTCGCAAAGCATTAGCCGCTGCCGCAATCTGAGCAGACTGCTTGCTACTTCCGGTACCTTGTCCCAGCTCCTTTTCGCCGGCATAGACTCCCACCACGAACTGCTTGGCGTGGTCGGGACCTTCTTCAGATACAATCGTGTAATGTGGGGTGATCGAAAACTGCTCCTGGGTATACTCCTGAAGGCGGCTTTTTGGGTCAATAAATAGCTTCTGCTCGAGTACGTCGGCCAGACGGCTGATCACGCAACTAGAGATAAAGGTCTGGCAGACGTCGTACCCCTGGTCAAGGTACATGGCGCCTAGCAATGCTTCAAACGCATTGGCCAGGATAAGGCCCTTGCTCTTGCCGCCACTCTTTTCCTCTCCGTAGGAAAGCATCATGAGCTCGGGGAAATCCAGCTCGAGGGCTACCTTTGCAAGTGTCTCTCCCTTTACCAGGGCGCTGCGCCAGTTAGTGAGCTCGCCCTCAGGGTTGGGGTAGTTCTTGTAGAGATGCTCGGTGACTACCAGCTCAAGAACCGCATCGCCAAGGAATTCAAGGCGTTCGTTATGTCCGAGGGCAAAGCCGCGGTGTTCGTTAAGATAAGAGCGGTGTACGAATACCTGCTGTAGAAGATCTTTGTCAGTAAAGGTAACCTTGATGCGCTCCTCTAGAGCTGGTAGCAGTTCAGCGCTCATCTCGTGGCTTTAGAGTATTCTCATGTTTGCGGTAAACGAAGCCCAGAACTCCATTAACGAACTTAGAGGAGCTATCGCTGCCGAAGGTCTTGCCTAGCTCGATGGCTTCGTTGATGGATACTCGTGGCGGCACGTCTTCTTCAGGATCGTAGAGCATCTCGTACATGGCGACGCGCAGGGTATTCTTGTCCACCCGGGCCACCTGTTCGAGCGGCCACTCTGGGGCGGCCTCTACGATAAGAGCGTTGATCTCATCGATGTGTTCAATGACTCCGCTTACCACCTTGTGAACGTAGTCGGCGTCGACGTCCTTGCCGAACTCGTTAATATTTCTTTCTACTATTTCGTCCAGATTCTCACCACCCCTAAACTCCCACTCGTAGAGCGACTGCATGCAGATCGTCCGGGAGAGGTGGCGGTTTTGGGCCACGTGGAAAGTGTTAGGCCTTCTGGGCTAGTACCTGGCGACCCTTGTACTGGCCGCAGTTCGCGCAGGTTTGGTGCTTGATGACCAATGCCTGGCAGGTAGGGCACTTCTGGGTAGCCGGGAGAGTGATTCCGAGGTTGCGGCGGCGGTTGGCGGAACGAACCGGGCTCATCCGCTTCTTTGGCTGTGCCATATCTGGCTGGAGTTACAATATATCTTGGTTGACTATACCAGATTGGGGCGAAACAGGCAACTGCCGAGGTGGCTTATTACTCTTTCACCTGCTACTATGCTGAATAATGAATAGAATACGTCTCACTCTTGCCGTTCTTTTCTCTGTAGCCGTTATCGCGGTGGCTTTCTGGGTGATCTCACTGCGGCCTTCTACGCCTCCTAAAGAGGCTATGGCCGTAGCCACTGCCTTGACCAGGCTGACGACTCCCACTCCTACTCAAGTACCATCACCGACCTCTTTAGCCATAGTAGAGCTCAAATCGACTCCAATACCTAAAGCGACGCCGGTTCCGACTCCTACCTCTCAGCCTACTCCGCTCCCGACTCCGACGCCTCTACCGTCAAGTAAGCTTCTAGTCGTAGCCTTCACCTCCCAGGCTCCCTTTGCGAAATGGGACGCCCTGCACGAGGATGCCTGCGAGGAGACTAGCCTGATCATGGTACATCACTACCTGTCAGGTAGGCCTTTAGGTGATAAGACGGCGGTAGACAAGGAGATCACCGACATGGTGGCCTGGGAAGAAGCGCACGGCTACGGCCCGAGCATTACGGCTTCACAGCTCTCAGAGATCTCCAAGCAGTATCTGGGAGTTTCAACAGGCAGGGTGAAGACTATGAGTTCTATCACTGATATTAAAAGGGAGATCGCAGCTGGCCGCCCGGTTATCATCGGCATGGCCGGAAAAGTCTTGCCTAACCCGAACTTCAGCAACGGAGGCCCCAACTACCATATGCTGGTGGCAATCGGATATGACGAGACAAGCATTATTACCAATGATCCCGGTACCCGCCAGGGTTCACATTTCGCCTACACTTATCAGGCGTTCTTTGACTCAGCCCATGACTGGGTGACAGGGGACATACTCCAGGGATCTAAGAACTACTTGGTGTTCTAGTTATTGTACGACCAATGATACTAATCGACCTGGGACGATGATCTGCTTGGCGACTTCCTTGCCGGCCAGGTGTTCCTGGACCTTGGCATCTGCCATGACCAGCTTCATGAGCTCCTCGTCCGAAGTGTCAGCAGGTACGGTCAGTCGAGAGCGCAGCTTTCCATTGATCTGGACAGGGTAGACTACCTCATCTTCCACGAGGAAATTTTCATCATATGAAGGCCACTCCGCCAGGCTGCAGAGGCCCTTCTCACCCTGCTGAGAGTAAAGCTCCTCGGTGATATGCGGGGCGAAGGGATTTAGGAGAATAAGTAGGCGGATATACCCGTCCTTGGAGATGGTTTCCAGCTCGGATAAGCTGTTAAGAGCCTCCATCATACTGGCTACCGCTGTATTGAACCTGAAACCTTCAATGTCCCCGGTCACCTTCTTGGTCAACTTATGTAGAATGCGGTTCTCGGCGTCGGAAGGAGTCTCACTGTTGACCTTGGCAGAGAGTCCCCAGATCCGTTCCAGAAACCTACGTACTCCGACAATACCCTTGGTACTCCAGGGCTTCTCAGTGCCGAATGGCCCCATGAACATCTCATAGGCCCGTAGGGTATCGGCGCCGTACTCGGCTACTACGACGTCGGGATTGATGACGTTGCCCTTGGACTTGGACATCTTGTTGTGGTCGGGACCCAATATCATGCCCTGGTTCTTCAATGTGGCGAAGGGCTCGCTGAAGGAAAGCAGGCCGGCGTCGAAGAGCACTTTGGTGAAGAAGCGGGCGTAGAGCAGGTGCATCACGGCATGCTCAGCGCCGCCTACGTACATGTCTACCGGAAGCCATTCCTGTACCAACTCCGAATCAAAGGCCTTGTCAGAGAGACCGGGCGTTGGAAAACGCAGGAAGTACCAGCTTGAGCAGACGAATCCGTCCAGAGTATCGGTCTCGCGCTGCCATTCCTGACCAGTTTCAGGATCGGTGTAACGCTTCCAATCGATGGCCAAGGTAAGAGGTGACTGGCCGGTAGGCAGGAACTGGGCGTCATCAGGAAGTTCAACGGGAAGCTGGTTTTCAGGTATCAGATGCTCGCCGCCGTCCTTGTCATAGGCGATGGGAATGGGAGCGCCCCAAAAGCGTTGGCGGGAGACCAGCCAGTCACGCAGACGGAAGGTAACCTTCTTTCGGGCCAATCCCTTTTCGGCCAGCCACTCTATGATCCGGGGACGTGCTTCCTCCGAAGTAAGGCCGTCAAACTGCTGTGAGTCAAATAGTATGCCCTGGCCGCTAAAGCAGCATTCCAAGGAGCGGATAGCCTCAGCATCTTTTCCGTCGGAGGGAAGCAAAGTGGCCTTCAGGGGGATGCCCATTCGCTTTGCCAGGGTGAAGTCACGTTCGTCATGGGCGTCGGCAAAGACAGCGCCGCTGCCATAGTGGCCGAGCACGAAGTCGGCAATCCAGACCGGAATGGCCTCTCCGGTCGCCGGGTTGGTGGCGTAGGATCCGGTAAACACGCCGGTGATGTCCTTGGCCAGGTCAGTGCGCTCGAGATCGTTCTTGAGAGTTACCGCTTCCAAGTAGGAAGCGACGTCATTTTTCTGCCCAGAGGTGGTAAGACTCTCCACCAAGGGATGTTCGGGAGCGATGATAAGGAAGGTCCCACCGAAGAGCGTGTCTATGCGGGTAGTGAAGACGGTGATGGCCTCAGTATGGCCTACCAAGGGGAAGTCTACTTCAGCGCCTTCCGAGCGACCTATCCAGTTGCGCTGCATGGCCTTGATCTGCTCAGGCCAGTCCAGCGTGTCCAGATCGTCGATAAGCCTGTCGGCATAGTCGGTGATCTTGAAATACCACTGTTTCAGCTCTCGCTGCACCACCGTAGTGCCACAGCGATCGCATTTGCCTCCCACGACTTGCTCATTGGCCAGCACAGTCTGGTCCTTGGGGCACCAGTTGACTAGTCCATTTTTACGGTAAGCCAAGCCACGTTCGTACAGCAGCTCGAACAGCCACTGGGTCCAACGGTAATAGGCAGGATCAGATGAGTTCAGCTCCTTGTTCCAGTCATAGCTGATGCCTGTCTGGCTGAACTGGCGTTTGAACTCTAAGATGTTCTTGGCAGTAGAAAGAGCCGGATGGACACCGCTCTTTATAGCGAAGTTCTCAGCTGGCAGGCCGAACGCGTCCCAACCCATAGGATGCAGCACCTTCTTGCCCTGCATACGGGCGGCCCGGGCCACCACGTCGGTAGCGGTATAGGGAAGCATGTGGCCCACGTGAAGGCCGGCACCTGAAGGATAGGGGAAGAAGTCGAGTATGTAGAGCTTCTTGTCGCCCTTCTTAAGGAGGGGCGTCTCAAAGGCGTTCTCGTCATTCCAACGCTTCTGCCACTTCGGCTCTATCTCCAAATGGTTGTATGCTGCCACATCAATTCGTTAGGGTTTGCTGCCAGTATAGCAGAAAATTACTCTGTCGGGAGTAGGGAGATTGACAGTGGGCCGCTGACTTTTGCATACTGTCTCTGTTCACTAGCTAATCCTCATTATGCGCCAGCCCGCCCTTCGCAAGCTCGACCTCCAGATCCTCTCTTTGCTCAGCGAGAAGCCCGGACATGGCTACGCACTGCTTCACCGGCATCACCTGACGGATTCCGAAGTCACTTCTTCCCAGATGTACTATGTCCTCCGCAAGCTGGAAGGACTAGGACTCACCCAGGTAAAGTGTGAGGCCTCCTACAAGGCGCCCGATAAGTCGGTGCATCTGCTTTCCGCCAAAGGTCGAAGGTTCCTTGAAAGGGACGTTGTCATGCGGATCAAGACGCTTCGTCAGAAGTCGGTCCAGCTCTTTGAGTTATATAAGGAAAACCAGGAGCAGCTGGCAGCAAGTGACCGCCTTATGCGTCATCATGCATCCGGTATCCTATCCCGTAGATTGTCTCGATAAGCTTGCCTCCCGCCGGAGGCAGCTTTCGGCGCAGGCGGTTCATATGTACGTCGACCGGGTTGCCCAGGGGGTAGTCTTCGTATCCGCGGATCTCCTCCCAGATCTGCATGCGCGAAAGCACGATGCCACGTCGTCGTATGAGCAGCCAGAGCAGGTCGAACTCAGACCGGGTCAGTCGTAAGCTCTTCTCTAGGCAGACCGCACTCCGTCTCATGGCGTCGATACGGAAGCTTCTGGTGGTGTGTGAAGAATCAGGATCCGGCCCAGAACGGTATTCCCGCTGGATGATGCGGTTGGCTAGCTCGGTGAACGAGCACGGCTCTATGAGGCATTCGTCCAACCCAAGCTCCAAAAGGCGGGCTCGTTGCAGTCCTGACTGGGCCTGAGTAAGTGCCACCATATAGCCGGTGCCTCCCTTTGACTTCCATTCGCGGTAGAAGTGGGCAGCATCCTCAGGCGAATGCCCGCGCAGCAGTATGGCGGCGTACCTATCGGTCATGGCCAGGTAGAGCGTGCGTTCGGCGGTGTAGGCGAGCTCCGATCGCAGCCCGCACTGGGAGATGATGCGTTCCAGCGGCTTGCCGGCCTCTGGAGTGGGGGAGTAGATTAGCGTCTTCATGGCGACAGGTTACGAGATATTGGCTTAACAATAGTGAAGGAATATTAACTCTCAATTAACTTTTGCTTCCTAGGGTTCGGAGGTGGTCATAATGATTTACCAGAAAAGCATTTTGTGATAGGATTCGGCCACTAGCCTCCTTTAGGGGAGGTTGAACCTTGCACAATTCGGAACGTGTTCGATGTGCGAAAAAGTGAGAAGATCGTGAATATAGTTGGATTGTATGCCGTACTGGCAGGAGTAGTGCTGGGGTCAATTCCTTTCGGAATCATCTTTACTAAGATGCGGGGAGGGACCGACCTGCACAAGAAGGGCTCGGGTAACATCGGGGCCACTAACGCCTTTAGATCAGATCCACTGGCCGGGGTACTTACCCTACTTGGGGACTGTCTGAAAGGCTTTGTGCCCTGCTATGTCCTGCATCGCCAAGGTCTTGATCAGTACGCCTACCTGGCAGCAGCTGGGATAGTCTTCGGAGCCAACTGGTCAATATTTCTGCTCTGCAAGAAAGGTGGGAAAGGCATCGCCGCCCTTATGGGGGTCGGCCTCGCTCTTCAGCCACTTCTTGCACTGGTAAGCTTCGGGGTGTTTTTATTCCTGGTGCGTATCAGTAAGTATGTTTCAGTCGGCTCCATCGGTGCTATGGTTGTGGTGACCTGCTGGGGCATATTCCTTCTAGGGGGACACCATAACCCGCAGGGATGGCTCTTACTAGTCGCAGGACCCCTGGCCATCTGGAAGCATCGTGAGAACATCGACAGACTAACCCACGGTTGTGAGAAGAAGTTTTCCCTTAAGAAGCAGCCGGCGCCGGCTGGACATTGCCACAGGGTGGCCGGATTCATTATCCATGCCACCACTGATGATCCGGATAAGCTAAAGGAGAAGGCACTGGAGCTGGTCAACGGGAAGCGAAAGGCAGAATGGTTAGTCAGGCGCATGCCCGGCTGGCTGATACGATCCTTGTTACCCTTCATTCCGCCCCGGGTAACTGGAAACACCCAGTCGTGGGTAACCATTGCAGACGGCAGCAGCATTGAGATGATCTTCGTGTCAGTATATATGACTCCGAAGCAGATGATGCGTTGGCAGGGGCTGGCGGTAAGGAAGATAGTCAAGGCTGCCTTCATGCTTGAACGCAGGGGTGCCAGCCATATCGGACTGGGAGCCTATACCTCCATTGTTGGTAAGAGGTGGGATATGGGCGCCGGCGACGCGGTGCTGGTGCGGTTCAGAGAGTTCGGTGGTACGGCGATGATCACCACGGGCAATGCCCTGACGGTCTTTACCGGCATCCATGCCCTAAAGGTTCTTGCTGCTCAGCAAAGAAAGGACCTTAAGGACTGCAGGGTGGCGTTCGTGGGTCACCGTGGCAACATTGGCACAGTGGGAACCAGGATACTGTGCACCATGGTGCCTGAGGAGAATCTCATCCTGATAGGAAGAGAGGATTCACAGGAGAGACTGCTCGAAGCCGATTTCATCATCGTCGCCACCAGCAGTGAAGTGCCTCTCGACGAACGCTACGTAAAGAAGGGAGCCTGCATCGTCGACCTTTCACGTCCTCGGCAGACCGAGAAGATGGAAGGGTGCACGGTGGTGGAGGGTGGCGTCATTACGGGTGCAGAAGGTACCTATATCGCCATTCCCCATAACCTGGATACAAATGAAATGCATGCCTGTACGGCTGAGACAGCGCTTGAGTGTGTGATGGGAAGCAAGGAAAGCCACGTGGGACCGATCGACCCGAACTACGCCATGAGGATAGGTCGGGCCATGGGCACACAGGGTTTGAGTATCAGTCGTCTTCGAGGCGCCGATGACGGGGCCTACCAAGGAGGTGAGAACAGTGGATAGACGTGATAGAAGGGTCCTAGTCATAGGAAAGAACTTTGGGGGAGCTATCGCTACTCTTCTCGTGAAGAATGGCGTCGATGTCACCCTGCCCTATAGACCAGGGGGAAAGCTTCGTCCTGTCGACGATGTGCTGGCGCGAAACCTGCATACGCCGACCCTTGAAGACTTTTTTGCTACTGAGCACCGTCGGTTTGACTTCTGTGTCATTGCAACGCCGATGGCAGATCTAGTCGGTGTCGCAGAGAAGCTCAAGAAGACGAATGTGGAAATAGGGACGTTTGTCCTGGTCCAAAAGGCTATGGACGAGGCGATGCGCGGTCCTTATGCCGTGGCGAGCGAGGTACTACCTGGTGCTGAGATCATACTCTGTACGGGCGCCGCCTTTGCTGGTGACCTGGCAAACGGCTGCTATACCCGCATGCTACTGACGCATAGGGAGGGCCACTGCAAGCCTGCAGAGGATTTTGCACGCCTATTTGCCGGAGGCCATATCCAATGGCACTACTATGACAACTTCGAGGTGGTGACCGTTTGCAATACAGTGAGGACGGTAACATCTTATCTGCTTGGGGCGGTCACCCAGTACTTAAGAGAAGTTGGTCTGGCCAATGAGACTACCTTGGCAAACGTCGTAGCCTCAATACAGGGCGAGGGCGTCGAGATAGTTCATGCCTTGCTTCCTAAGCTTGATCCGACCTTCTTTCGTTCAAAGATCGGTTGGATTATGCTTGCAGACATGGGTTTGTGTCAGAGCTCTACTAGCCGGAACCGTGCAGCGGGTGAAGATGACGTGATGAGACACTTCCATGGGAGTCGTGCCGGTAGGGACCTGGGTGTCGTGGAGGCCCTCGCAAATACGGGCGTGGTAGCTCAAGGCCTGGAAAGGCGTCCCGGTGACTGGATGGAACAGTTTCCCTATACAGCATCCGGCTATTTGTTCCGGATAGGTACTTATAGCATCGAGGATGCTGCCAGGAAGATCTTCAAAAGGATTCAAGGTGATGACTATGGGTCATGAAGATGTGAAAGAGAAAAGGGAGGTGATTACGCCCCCGGGTATATTCCCGGGGGCACACTTGTTTTACAGGGGTATACTCGCGTTGCTTGAAACCAGTTATACTATTATCGAACGCACCACTAATTCCTCCCTATGAGCGATACCGATCACCTTCATAAGCAGCTTGCCGAAAAGGATGCCGAGATAGCCGAACTTAAGGCTGAGGCCCAGGAGAACAAACGCCTGCGCGAACTGGACGAAATGAAGAGCACCTTTGTCTCCACCGCCTCCCACCAGCTTCGTACCCCGCTTTCAGTCATCAAGTGGGTGCTGTCAGTACTGGAGTCAGATACCGAGATCAAGAAGAACCCCAGCAGCAGTCAGATGGTCAGTCAGGCCTCCCAAGGCGTGGATCGCATCGTGGACGTGGTAAACGACCTTCTGAATCTGACAAGAATCAAGGACGGCCGTCTTCCCTTCAATGCTGAGCCCACCGAACCCAGCGTGCTACTGGAACAGTCGGCCAAGGAGCGCGAGGCCCTGGCAGCCAGTCGGGAGATTGCTTACTCCTTCAAGATCGAGCCGAACATGCCCAAGTGCCAGCTTGACCCCATCCTGGTGAAAGAGGCCATGCGCAACCTGCTTAATAATGCCTTTGACTATAGTGGCGAAAAGGGGAAGGTCTCAGTCACCGCCGCGGTAAAGGATGACGACCTTACTATCGTTGTTACAAACACCGGGCCCGGCATCCTCAAGGAGGAGCATGAGAAGATCTTTGAGCCGTTCTTCAGATCACCCAAGGCCCTGCAGCTGCATCCCGACGGCAGTGGACTAGGCTTATACCTTACCAAGGCTATCGTCACTGAGCACGGTGGCACTGTCAGCTTTACCAGCGAGCCGGATAAGGAGACTGTCTTTACGGTGAGTTTCCCCATGAAGAAATAGGTCCTGGGAAACGAAAAAGGCTCCCACGCTTTCGCGGGAGCCTTTTTACTGTTCACCGGCTTAGTACCAGTGTTTGTTCTGCCAGAACTTCCAAGCGTGTGCGGGGGTACCGTACCGATCGGAAATATAGTCCATCATCCAGGTAAGCTGACCCGTGACAGACTTGTCAGGGATCTTCGAACAAGGAAGGGCCTGGCCCAGTCCGCAGGCACCGGAAGACCGGTTGACAGCGTTCGGGTTCCAGCCTGACTCATGCTGCACGATGGCAGAGAAAGCCTTAAACTGGCCTTGGCCGAACTTAGCGGCCACCATCTTCTCAGCGAACTGCGAGATGGTCTGGGGGGTGGAGTGGGCCTTCGGAGTGTTATCCACTACCACTGTGTTCAGGGTAATGGGATCTACCGAAAGCGGTTCCACCTGGTTGGTTACAAGTTGTAGGTCCGTCGATATAATCGACTGGCTAATCCGCTGAACAACCGGGGAGGTAGTCGATGCGGCTGCCTGGACGGTGGTCTTCGGTACTGCGGCAAGTATAATTGCCAACAGAACCGGAGTGGTTTTGTTCATGAGGCGGATAGTACCATATATGGACCAAAATGTCAACCATTCAAGGCCTCAGGAGCTAATAAATGTACTTCTCCTACTTCTCCTACTTGTCCTTGCTGGCTGTGCTGTGTATAGTTACTGAAAACACGTAACAGAGTCATATGCACAAGCAGTCCATAGTTCCGCTTCTGTACGGGTACATTGTCTGCCTGGTTTCGATTATTACTTTTTTGGTCGGCATCTCGATGGCAGGTAGAGCAATCCTTAGCTATCAGAATCCTCTGAGATCCTACTCCTGCTGCTCATCAGGCGATGTGACTTCCTTTGACACCTATAAGTCGACCTATCCGGTCCAGTATTCATCTACCGGTGTCGCCAAGACAGCGCCCTCTGACGCTGATCTGCAGCGTCAGTATGAGCAGGCGCGCCAGGACCGTATCGACAATGGTAAATTCCAGGCATCCCAGGACGGGTTGAACGGGGCACTACTTATCCTGGCCGCTGTGCTTCTCTTCGGATTTCACTGGCGCTGGCTGGCCAAGCAGCAGAAGCTGCAGGTCACTGTCTAGATTCCTGGCCCACATAGGTATAAGCCCACTCAAACCTGGTAGACGCATGGCAATCTAGTGAGGATAAAACAGGTTATTGCAAAAAGTAACCCGGGTTAAAGATGAGTTGACGGCTGCACCATCAGGGAGTACTCTTACGCCAGACTTGAAAGGGTGATTGCTTTGCAAACATATAGAGTACATATTTGGGCTACAGCCTGCGGACTAGTGAATTCAGCCTCAGTAGCAGATCGGGAACAACTCTTGGAAGAAGTAAGCTCAAAACTGCGGCAGCGGATTTTCCGTAAAGTAGCGTACTTTAACGTTGCCAGTTACTTCATGCCCCCCGAACAAAGTCACTGGCAGGAAGCACTTAACTTTCTGGGTATACGCGGTTGGCCACTGGAAATAGTTACCGTATGTACCCCCGCTGAAACGGTGCACACGCTCCTCAAGTCGGCAGATGTTATCTATATTGAAGGCGGCAACCCCTCCTTCTTAATGTGGTGGTTGGAGAGGAACAACTTGACCGAGGCACTGCGCGAAAAAATTCTCAGTGGCACCCCCACTATTGGCGCTTCTGCCGGAGCCATGGTTCTGGGGCAAAGTGTAGCCATTAGCAAACTTGGCAAGCCCTGGGCTCAACCACTTCCAGTACGCAACAATATGAGTGGACTGGGAATTCTACCTGAAAGCATTTGGCCTCACTACGGACGTAAGTGGTGGCATCCGGCGCTTCGACCCCTGGCTAGGACAATGTCAAGATCACCAGTCTTACGCCTCCGTGATGGAGAGTTCCATTATTACAACTCCGTCACCCTCTAGTCACAATTTAAAAAGCAGCCATCCGTAAGGGTGTGCTGCTTTTTGATTATCCTCCTTTTCATGGTCTACGCCTCGAATCCCGATTGGGGTTAATGGCTCCACAGTTGCGACAACCCCAGTTGAGATTGTCGTCCCAAAGATTACTACTTCCACACTTACCACATCTTCCGGTATGCGCCCCTCTCGGCTGAGATGATGCCGAAGAATTCGGCTTCGTCGTAGGTTTTCGGCCATTGATCTGGCCACAGGAGTAGCATCCACCCTGGGCGTTATCATCCCAGGTATTGGTACTCCGACAAAGGCAGCAGGGAATCCCCATTTCTCACCTCACTTTTTCCAAATTTCCCAAAAGCGCTTCCCTTTGTCAGCACTAACAGCTTTCCCTTTAACAACAATGGGCACGGAAGTAACCGGTACCCACTTCCCATTCACCAGCTGGGTAAAGCGAACTTTGGCTTTAGGATTGCCACAGTCCAGAAAGATTTCCACCTTCTGTCCAGTTTTCTTTTGGCAGGTGGCGATCAACCTCACAACACCGGGAGCTTTGATACTTAATCCCGAGAGAACCACTGCCTGTACTTTTGTGGTCACAAATCCGTTAACCATCTGGTCAAACCATTGCTGGCTTTGGACATCCGAACCAAGGATACTCCGTTGAACAGCTTCATTACCCTTGGTAAGATCTTCCCCAGGCAAAGTCGCCATTTTGGCGAAGATAGCATTTAAGGCCTTATCCGAGACATGGGACAATCCTTCACGAGATGCTCCTAATACGAGAATTTTCACACTCCCCCCTTACAATAATCGTAACGACGCTTGCATCGTAACAAAAAGTTAATCCAGAGTACAGAGACTCACGATACTCTATCTTTTTAGATGAAAAAGTTTTTTATAAAACCCTTACCCAGCTGAAGTGCCATAAGTAGTACTAAGAATATCCAACCTACTGTTTTCTTTTGTTTTTTATAAAAAGTCTCTTGTACTAACAATACAAAAGCTATTGCCCACATAGAGGCACTACTCCCAATACCTTCGGCAGCCACAAGAGCAATGTAACCCACCACTAGAAATAAGGTCGAGTTGAACACAAGTGGCTTGTTCCACCATTTCGGACTTTTCTTCTCGATAGATACACTGCTTGGTAGTGGGGTTTGCATAATAGATGTTACATATATACTCCATTATACACATAATGAATATGGACCCTACCGGGAATCGAACAAACTCGCTTCGGCTGCCTTCGGCAGGCACTACACTCGTTTCCGGACACCCACGTTTTCCGGCGGGAGCTATGCTCCCTGCCTTCCTCCACGGAAAACCTCCCGGTTTTCCGACCCTTTCCCCGTTCAAATCCGCTATTTTTCTCTACACAAAAAGACCGAACACAAGGATCGGTCTTTTTGTGGTGGACCCGGAGGAAAAAACTTGGAACCACTTTATTGAGGTTGTTACAGATTGGGAGGGATTGCTGAGGAAGATTTACTGAAAACTGGGCAAGCCTTTAAAAGCACTAGTTCTTATAAAATCCTTTCAAGAACCTTCTCTATTTCATCAATCGAAACGTGTCCGGAACCCTGCGCGCGACTTACGGCGTTAGCCATCGCGCAACGTTTTTTAAACTCGGCAAACTGCTCATCCGATAGACCATCAATCCTTTGTTTTAGTTGCTGAACCTTGGGATTATCGCTAGGCAATGCAGTTAGCTCGGGTTGTCCCGCACCGTTAATTGCTTGAAGTAGAATATTATCTGTCGCACTAATACCTTCAACACGTCCCAATTCAGTCTGGCTACTACTTTGATGGACAGGGGTTGTCTCACTGGGTTGACCGTTAGGCAAGGAATGTCTTCCTTCATAGACATAGCGTCTTACCTGCGCCTTACGCACTAATTGACCATCAATCGTAACCCCCGGTTCAATTACCCTGAAAATAATATTATGCTGATTGGGATCATCAGTTTTTCTACGGTCATACTCAGAATCTTCACAGGTTTGAATATCGAATTTAGTAAATGAAGGAATGATGTTTGTAGTTGCTATTCCTAGCCCATGCAAATCCCTACCGATTACATTCCTAAGCATTGCGACCTGGGCTGAGACGCCCGCCAATGTCTTGACGTCTTTCAGGGCCATATCGCCTGGCGGGATATTGGCTATGTCTGTAACAGGGCTTTCACGATAAACCCTATCAACAGCTCCTAACGCCCTTTCCTTATCGTCCTTAATTGAACCTAAAGATATGTCTAGAGCCAACTCCTCGTAGTGGATCAGCCTAGCTTTTAGCTCATTCACGCAAACTAAACCATAGCCGTGAGCGTTAGGAATCATTGCTTCTAGAGTAGCAATAGCGTATTTGCTCTCACCTAAAACAATTTCCCTTTCCGAATCATTTTCTGCGAAAACAGCCCCAGAGACGTTTTCTGGGAATGGAGCTATATTATGCTCTAGAGGCTGGCCTTCATTCATATTTATGAATATACACCATGCTATCTTAATATACAAAAATGACCGTTTCTGGCCATCTCATTTCATAGTTTTACAGGTTTATTGGTGGACCCTACCGGGTTCGAACCGGTCACCCCTACACTGCCAGCGTAGTGCTCTACCAAATGAGCTAAGGGCCCTTATTCATCTGAAAACAGATTCAAGAACAAGGAATTATTTGGCTGAATGATCTCATGTACAACCCTCGAGACCATTTCCAACTCATGCTGTATCTTAACATCTAAATAGTCAATTCTCAATACTCCCTTATAGTTAGGCCTTCTTGTAGGCTTCCCTTCAGTCCGGGTATCCGGCCGAGCAGGATAGAACTGAGAAAAAGGAATACCCGTAAGACCCTGCCAAAAACACTCCAACTGCTTAGTGTCTTGGTCAGCCCGACACTGTACAGTGCACCTAAACTTATCCTTCTTTAACGAAAAGCAGGCGTACATCAGCTTTAGAAAGATCGTGATTATCTCTGGATTCGAATTTGCAAAGCAAAAAGGGCCTCGACGGTCTTTGGAGTACTTACTCGCTTCTCCCAAACATAGCATCGCCAGGGCGATCTTCGCCGTATCCGGATCACATATTGACTCAGCCACCGGCCCGCATTTCACCCGCAGTTCCTCAAAGAACTGCTCCCGCTTCCTGCGATTAACCACCAGCGCCTTCTTCCGCATGCCTACCAGACGCTCCCGGTGCCATTCATTCAGCCGGTCCATGTATCCTTCTGGCAATTCCACTCCCTTGCACCAGGTAGCCATAGTCGGCTTCGGTATGCTCACTCCCAGATCCTTATCGATATCCCGATAGGACATCCCTGCACTCCGCAGCGCCCGTGCTCTTCCCTTGAATTGTGGTGGGTAGGTGGTCATATACCGACCATACACCGAACATATTAACTTTAGATTAAAAGTGGAGGCCGGGCTTGCGGTCTATGGCTTCAGGAGCTGAAGGCTGTAATGTATTCTCAATTCCCAGACTGGCAGCCACACCTATCATGGCGGCATTGTCGGTACATAGTTTCAGATTGGCAGGTACATGAAAAGACAGCTGGTACTTCTTTGCCAGTGAACGGAGCCTCCGGCGCAGCTCAGCATTTGCCGCCACCCCGCCCGCCAGAAGAATTGAGCTGACTTCCGGATGATCTTTGAGAGCCTTTTCGACTTTTACTAGTAGGGACTGCTGGGCGACATTTTGAAAGGAGGCACAGATATCGTTTATCTGAGTAGCTGTCAGCGCGCCGCCGGACTCCTCTTTGCAGGCAAGTGTCACAAGTCTAACTGCGTTCTTCAGGCCGGAATAGCTTAGATTAAGGTCCTTACTGTAACGCATAGCGATAGGCAGGGGAAATGCGTCAGGATTTCCCTCCTTGGCTAGCTTGGCGACCAGGCGTCCACCGGGATACCCCAGTCCCAGCATGATGGCCACCTTGTCGTAGGCTTCTCCGAGCGCGTCATCGAGAGTTTCGCCGATTACCTGGAAGTCACCGAAGCTTTTCATTAGCACTAGCTCACTGTGGCCACCGGAGACCAGCACGGCCAGAGCCGGATAAGTGACTTCAGGTTTTCTCGATCCGGTCTGGGCTAAACAGCTGGCGATGTGTCCTGCCATGTGGTTGATGGCGTAGAGGGGTAGATTATGACGGGCTGAGAGATCACGGGCCTTTTCGATGCCTACCTGGAGGGCAGGAGCCAGGCCTGGGCCTTGGGTGACGGCTATGGCCTCGATCTGATTCCAGCTCAAACCAGATCTCTCTACAGCGAGCTCTAACACTGAGTCGATGCGCTCCTTATGTAGTCGCTGGGCTAAAAAGGGGACTACGCCCCCGAACTTTCTGTGGTAGCGAATCTGGGAAGAGACGACATTGGAAAGGATGCGGCGGCCGTCAACTACGGCTACCGAAGTCTCGTCGCAGCTAGTGTCGATAGCTAATATGATCATATCTTGGCCACCTTGATCTGGCGGCTCTGTTCGCCACGTTCCTCTATGAAAATATGGTGTCCTACTACCTGCTGGCTCTGGAGATAGGGGAGAAGTGGCTTGGCCCATTCGATGACCAGGATGGTGCCAGGCTTCAGATAATCGTCCAGCATAAGCTCGTCAGCCGTAATCTCAGGTGTGCGCCAGCAGTCCAGATGGACTAGGCGCCCCTTGCTACCCTCATATTCCTTGACCAGGGTATAGGTCGGGGACGAGACTACGGCATCGACGCCCAGTGCCTCGGCCACGCCTTTGGCAAATCTGGTCTTACCAGCTCCCATTTCGCCTTCCAGGGCAAAGACTACTGGTTTCTCGGCTACGGCATGGAGGAATGAGTTACCGAAGTCTCGACCGATAGCTATGGTTTCCTCTTCTGACTCAGATAAAATGTCAGGAACCACCTGATGGAAGTCCATGCCGGCCCGCAGCACCTTCTGCACCTCAGTAGTGGTGTCGATAACCGTGGAAGGTTCGGTAGGAGGAAGCGTACCTACGTCGATAATGAGGTCGATGAGGCCTCTCTGGGACTCGCTGAGCGCCTCTAGAAGGCCGTCTACACTATATGGACGGGCTTTGCCTGCTGCGTTGGCAGAAGTAGCTGAAATAGGCTTCTGGAAGGTTTTAGCAAGGTCTTGGGCAATCAAACCTGATGAAATCCGAATCCCCAGGGTACCAAATTCAGACACCAATCGAGGGTCTACCGTGCCCTTACTCTGGGAAACAACGGTAACAGGGCCCGGCAAATAGGTATTGTACAGGTTGAGGGCAGTTTCGTTCAGGTCTACCAGCTTTTCAGCTGCATCCTGATCTGCCACTAGTACCGAAATCGCTTTGCCAGGGGGACGTTCCTTGAATTTCAGGAGCTTTGAGACGGCATCCCGGTTTGTGGCATCGACACCGGCTCCGTACAATGTTTCGGTAGGGTAAATAACCAATCCTCCGGCAAATAAAGCCGCCGCCGCCGTAGAAAGGGCGTCAGCGAGTTCCTGGTGGGAGGCGGCAGGTGAGAGCGAGATTCGTTGCATGGCTAGTATAGTACCAGGTTCACAGCCTTCTGTCTCCATCTCAAGGTTGTACATACGTGCCTCTGATTAATATCATGACAGTACCTATCCAAACCTTGTTCCCGTAGATACCAGCTCTTAGAAGGCACAGCCGCCAGATTGTACGCGTCGGACACGGCCTAATGTCATCAGATGACAGCAGCACTAAGCGCTTTGATACCGTAGGACTGGTAAATTTCTCCGAGGCGCGGTGACTCTTCCTCCAAGCCCCATGACCACTCCCAAGATCCCTGACGTCTTCAGCGAAGTGATTCTTTTGAGGAGACCTTCAAGTAGAGCCTGGACAACGTACAGACCACCCGCCGGGCCATAACCAACCTCAACCGCATCGAGCAGATAGCCGGTAGCCTGCCCCTCGGCGTTACCTTCTCCTACTTCTGCGCCCTGCAGGACACCTCACTGGAATACTGGGCCAAGAACGTGGGTGACGTTGACGTGCCTCATGGGTTCCAGGAGTATTAGATTTTACAGTAGGTGGAGCAGGGGACGGCACAAGCTCTGCTGTCCCTTTTTTGTGAGCCGCTTACGAAATTACTTTTTAAGAGTAACCGCGAAGCTGCAGGTGGAAGAGCACCCCTGGCTTGTGGTGAGGGTGACCGTACCGGTGCTGACCTGGTAACCCGTCTTGCTGAGTGAGTAGGTGTAGGTTCCCGGTGCCAGGGCGCTGAATGAGAATATGCCGCTACTGTTCGTGACGGCGCTTCCCGTGGTAGACGCTCCCTGCTTAAGGGTTATGGTTGCGCCAGAGCTTACCTGGGTCAGTCCAAAGATAAAGGGCTGACGCACTATGCCCTGGAAGGAAAGGCTGTTCTTTGCTGGACCCGGGGCAAGGTAGGTAAACGTACCGGTCTTAGTTCCCGTAGCGGTACCGATCTTGACTGACACGGCTACGGCACCAGCGGCATGAGCGGGAGTGCTGCATTTAACCTGACTACTGCTGGTGACGCTAACGGAGCTGCAGGGGACGCCTCCGAAAAGCACGCTGGTGCCGGAAGTGAAGCCGGTGCCCGTAATCACGACTGCCGTACCTCCTGTCGTAAGGCCGCTGGCTGGCGTGACTCCGGTAACGGAAGGAGCCGCCGGCGCACTTCCCGTCGCTACGGTCAGCTTGTTGGGGGCCTTAGAGGCCGTGGCCGGGTACCAGGTCTGATTCAGCTGGGAGTCCCGTGCCGTAATAAAGTAGTCGACAGTGCCTATTCCGGTTAACTCAGCTGCAGGAATGGTGGCACGGTAGGTTGAGGGGGTAGCCGTGTCGTTACCAGAAAGCGCCGCCGTCTTCCAGCCGCCAGTCGGCGTCGTTCGGTAATAGAGGGCTATCACGCCGAACGTGGAGTCTGCAAGGTTGTCGGTGACCTTAAAGGCAAGCGGGGATCCGGCTGAGAGGGTGGTGCCAAAGAGGGGCGTTATGGTTGGGGGAGTCGTATCATGGAGGCGGTCGCTCGGTATTACCTGGCTACCTTTCACCCAGCCGGAAAGTGCGACGACCTGGCCGTAGGCGACGGTGTGGGAGGTGCGCTCACCGCCGGCCTCAGAGTAGCGGTAACCGTCGCTGCCTACGAAGTTGAACTGGGCGCTGGTCGGCTGGGTCACGTTCGGAATGGAGAACTGGCCCTTTGCGTCAGACTCGAGGGTGGTGGCCTGGGTGGCCGTGACGTAGGTGAGAGTGCCTTTCAGAGGTCTTCCTCCCGTGTCGGTAATGCTGCCAAGAACTATGCCTGCCGGAGCGCTGATAGCGGAAGAAGACAGGTCAAGGTCGGCGGCTTTTGACCGGTTGTGGAGGTATACCGCTCCCGCACCTGCACCGATAAGGGCGACTGCAAGCAGGTAGCCTGCCGCGCGATACGGGTGGCTTCTGACAAAGAAGGCTACTGGCATGTACCTCCGTTTCTACTGAATCTGAAGACGCGGTCGGCAACCCGGCGCTTTGACTCAAGGTTAGCCTTGCCAAGGGCCATTGAAGCCGGCAAGGCGTTTAGCTTCGTAAGGAACGAGCTGCAATACCTGTCAGGCCGCTGGTTGTCATGAAAGACGGTACTGGCGAAATCCTCCAGCTCGCTTTCCTGGGGGTGTCCGCCGGCAGGGTCGGCGTCATACAGGCCATCCTTCTCAACCTCGTCAAAAAGCCGGTTTTTGTAGGGCAGCTGGCTGGTGTATTGAAAGAGGGCGGGCCATCCAAGGACGGTTCGGGTGGTACCGACCATCTGAGCAACGTCTTGCCGCTCCCAGCCGTTTGTCACTAGGTACTCGAACTCATGTCCCGACTCATGCCTGACTACATTGGGGGCATCCGACCTCTGGGCCGTCGTTGTCACAAAGCCAGTGTTAAGTGATATCTGATATGAGTTCTCCCTCGTTCCTCCCAAGGGAAATGCAGCTTGGGAAGCGTCACTCGATACGATGTTGATGGTTTTTGTCAGCTGGTTGATCCCTGTGGAGGCCCGTAGCGTGGCGACCTCGTCGGCCATTGACTGCCAGAGCGGGTCGTTTGACCTGTTGTCAGCCATATCCTGGGCAGGTCTTCCAATGAAGCAGAATGTTACCCCGCCAACCGGCTTGGAGCGGGCGCACACTAGGTTAACCTCGACCTTGAGCACATACTTTCCCGGTGAGTCCACGGTGACGTCGACGCTATGGTCTGCAATTCCGAAGATATCCACTACTGACCGAGTAAGGAACTGGTCGACCGAATCGGGACCGGTTGAGACCTCTACGTCGTACACGGTGTGAGGATCCATAAAGAAGGAGGGGCCGCCGCCTACCCCGTCAGAGCTCGTATCAACTTTCAGGGTGGCCCCGGTCTGATGGTTGAAGACCCGAATGGTCGCGGGGACATCCTCATTAGGATGCGCCGCATCGTGCACCTCAATAATCGTAGACGACGAGTCGGGGACGGTGACATTAAAGACGGGCAGCCGGGTCAGGCCGGCGTTGACCTGGTAGTCCGATCCAGAGCCAAAGGGAAATCGGTCAAACTCGGTTATTACTAGGGCCAGATACCTGTCGCCAGGAGCTACTCTGGTCATAAACCAGCCGTTGCTGTCTACCCTGACTACGGTTGCCACGTTGGTACGCTGGTTGGTGAGCCGCACCGTGATGTCGCCCTTTACACCCCCATAGATGATGTTGTTGTTCTGGTCGAGTACCCTACCTATAACATAGCCCTGCTGGTCAGCAGTGAGGGTGGCTGTAAAGTCGTTGCCAGTTGAATTGGCGGTCAGGAAGCTTACGAAAATCGAGGGGGGAGCGAAGATATAGCGTGCGCTCACCGCGGTGAGGCGGTGACTCGAATTCGTGGAGAGATGACCCAATACATAGGTGCCGTCTGCGGCCGTTGTCGTAGAGGGGCCGTCAGAGTCTGAAATGAGCACCCCGCCGACCGGCTGCCCTTCGGACGAGGTGACTTTACCTGAGACGCTGTATCCGGGGCAGGCTGAGCTGTCCGTGCTTAGTCGGATGGACTGGACCTTGTCATTGTAATTGTAGGTCGATCCGGCGTAGTTGATTGTTCTAAAGTCCGCCTGGTCACCGTTCGCGATTACCGGCGTACCCTGGAAGTTGGGGTACGGATACAGGGTGACGGTAAGAAGTGGGTTGGTCTTTAGGCTGGAGGCGTTTGAAAGCGACATGGTGGTGGGTAGGAACTGAAGGATGGGCGCGGTGTTTCCCGTCATGTCGCACAGGTTGTGCAGTACCGTATAAGAGGTTCCTGAGTAGTTGATATCAGAGTACAGGTGTACTCCCGCGGGCTGGCCGGTAAAGTCATTGCTCGTTGTGTCGCTTGCAACCGAGACCTGCTTGGCGGACGGCGTGAAGGAGTATGACGTCGAGGCAGGGGTGATGACGTAGGTGCCAGCCGGTACGTTCAGAAAGGCGTATTCACCGGAGAGGTTCGTCGTAACCGTAGGAAGGCCCAGGGTTGAGGTAACCTGAACGCCTGTCAGCGGGGCATGGCTGACCAGGTCGCTGATGTGGCCGGAGAGCGTGAACCCGTGACGGGTAGTGTCAGTGAAGTCCTGGCCGGACTGGTCGGCATTTGTGACCAGCGGCATTCGGCTGGAGGGACTGAAGCTGTCGCTAGGGGAATTCTTACTGGCGATCAGCGTGTGCTGCCCGCTCGGAACGTTACGCAGGGTATAGTGGCCGCTTGAGTCTGTGGTCGCGGTCTTGGTGGAGTCGTAGTCCATCGTAATGGTAGCGCCGGGCACCCCATGGGCAGGGGCGGACGTGTCAGTGACAACGCCAGAGAGGCTAAACCCGCTTCCGGAAGTAAGCTGCACGTTCACGTACTTGTCGCACAGAGTGTTGACATCCGGAGACTGCCCCGACGGCACCATGCAGGCCGAGATATTGTACTGCTGCCCTACGTTCAGCACTGCGGTGTTTAGCGCCGCCGTCACCTTTACCGCGGCGCCATTGTCCCTTAGATCCGTCCCTGAGATAGTAGCAAATCTTGTGGCTGCAGCATCCGTCTGGCTGGCAAGCTTGTAACTCAGCAGCACGTCTTTGGTGGAATATCCGGCGGCATTTCCCTGGGCCCCTTGGGCGACTATTGTGAAGGTGATAATGGTCCCCACGGGAAAGAACTTGTCAGGGCTGTTGTTCACACCGCTGGGAGTGATGATGTTTATGTTGGCGCCGTTGGCCGTCGAAGAGAATGCGCGGACTTCCGACTGCCCTATCCAGGCAAGAAAGCCTTCCTGACGTATCGCCGCAACGGCGCAGCCAAAAAGCACGAGGACGGCAGCCGTCATGATCCCGAGGCACACGAAACGAGCCTTACCTCTTCTATGCATGTAACCATGATAGGCCCCTCTAGACCTGGGGTCAATCGAAGCGACAAAGCAAAAAGAAGTACATTGGTACTTCTTTTTGCTTTGGTGCCGCGGGAGAGACTCGGACTCTCACTTCATTGCTGAAAACGGATTTTGAGTCCGTCGCGTCTACCAGTTCCGCCACCGCGGCTCGGGGCTTCCTACGTAAGATACCAGATTAGCGACGCTTCTCCAAGACGCTAAGGTATACGTTCAGGGTATGACGGGCGGTCTTCTCCCAGGAGAACTTTTTCATCTGGGCCTCGCCCTTTTCTCGGAGCTGATCGGGAAGTCCGGGAGTACTTACTAGTTGCTCCATGCGATCAGCCAGCTTTTTGGCATCGCGGGTAGGGAAGTAGAGGGCTCCTTTGCCGGCCACCTCAGGCAATGAGGAGTTTTCAGCAGTAATGACCGGGGCGCCGAAGTTGTAAGCTTCAAGAATCATGAGGCCGAAGCCTTCGTACTCTGAAGGCATGATGTAGGCTTCGCTAAAGTGGTAGATGCCGGGAAGTAGCTCGTCAGGCGCAAAACCGGGTGTCACGATATCTGTGAAATAAGGAGAAGCTTCAAGTGCCTTCTGTACCTCTTCCTCGAGTGCCTTCTTCTTGCCCAAGAGTACTAGCTTGTGAGGAAGACCGGTCCGCTTCTTGAAGTCATTAAAGGCTTCGATCAGAGTAAGAATACCCTTGTGAGGACGCCACTGACTCACGAAAAGGAAGTAGGGATCCTTGGTTCCTAGATACGACTGGACTGCGCCTTTACTTCCGCCACCGTGAGAGACCGGATCGGGTCCTCCGTGGTAGATCACTTCCATCTTGGCATGAGATATACCCAGCAGCTTCTCTGCGTCTGCTGCGGAGTTCTCAGATACAGCGATCACCTTGCTGGCAGCCTTGAGCGACCGCTTCAGGGTATGTACGAACGCCAGTCGGCGCAGGCGGGACTTCTGGCTGCGGCCTACGGGGTATAAATAGACGGTAAGGTCATGCAGCGTAGTGACGAAGGGTCGGCGGTACAGGAGGGGATGGTTGAAGTTCAAAAAATGCACCAGGTCAAAGTGACCTTTCTGCAAGGCTACGTACAGCTTGGTCTGCTCAGCCAGGCTGTAGTGAGTAATGGGGATGACAACAGGCTGGAAGTTGTCCTGGTTCAGGTCCCATTCCAGCATGTCTGCAGGTGTCAGGAAGACTGTGTACTGGTTGAAGTGATCCAGAGCAGCCAGGTGATGGATGAGCTCGCGAGTATAGCGACCGAGACCGGCGGTCTCCTTACGAAAAAAGCGGGCGTCAAGAGCAATTCGGTAGGGTGTAGTAGTGGCTTCAGGCATATAACCCTAGCCTAGCAGAGATTGACATTTCCCTCAATTAGTGCTAGAGTACGCCATTATGTATACGCAAGCCTATCAGGTTAAAACAGTGCGGTTAGGAGAAGGCGACATTCGCCTTTTCCTGAAGGAAGCTCCTCGTCTTAGTAACGAGAGGGCCAAGCTTTTTGTACTGAGCTTCCTTTTCGTGCTCCTAGTACCTGTGGTAGCTTATATTCTACTGAACTACAGTGCTCTTCTGGCCCTTTACAGCCAGCCGAGTCTTTCTGAGACTCCTGTAGTCAATATCCAGTCCATCGCCGTAAACGCGTCGTCTGACCCTGTCCAGCCGGTGGCGAATCCTACTCCGTGGCCAGCGCCAACGATTACTGACAACAGCCTGAGCGCTCCGGCTCTTAATATTGCCGCTCCAGTTGCCTGGGACACCGCCTTTGACAATGACAAGATCCAGTCATTGCTGCCCAACAGCCTGGTACATTTCCAGGGTACTGCCAAGCCTGGCCAGACCGGCTACGTGGTGATTACCGGCCATAGCTCAAACTACCCCTGGATCAAGGGACAGTTTAATAGCGTCTTTGCCCCTCTGCGCAAGGCGGCTACTGGCATGCAGATAACGTTAAACTACGATAATCACGAGTACACCTACCAGGTGACCAAGATCTACGAGGTCCAGCCTGACGATATTGCTATTCTTAATAACGCTGACGGCAGCGGCCTAAGGCTTATTACCTGTACTCCTATCGGTACCAGCCTGCGTCGTCTGGTGGTTGAGGGTGTTCAAATCTCACCTAATCCAGCTACCAACCAGGCCTTTGTCCCGGCCACTTTCTCAGGTACGCTTCCTGCTACCCAGTAAGCCAACAAGATCTGGGTCTCATAAAAGTGATCGACTCAAGGGAGCCTATCTACAGTATCCCTAGGGGATACGTCTCAAAAGTTTTCTGAGACCCTGCCCTTGTTGGTCTCCAAAGTACTTATAAGAGTTCGAGGCCGTGTAAACCGCTTTCGTCCTGGTATATAAGGATGCGGCCATTGTCGCGGAATCTATAGTCGATGACTACGTTTCCCTGCACCTCCACGAGCTGTTGGGTACGTAGACCGTCCTGGTCTGCCAGCCAGAGTACGCCACCCTGCTGATATACCAGATGTTTACCGTCGGGGTACCAGGAGGCATTTAAAATGTACTGGGAGGTACGGGTCACAAAGGTACCAGCAACGTAGAGCTCATTCTGCCTGACGGAAATATCATGCCGGTCTGGAGTGGAGTCAAAGCTTGATCGGTCGGCATCGGAGACCACGTGAGTCGCCGGGGTATTGAGAACCAGTACGATGTCATGAAAGTCATTTACCTCATTAGCGACCACCGACAAAGTCCGTTGCCATTTCTGGTACCCGTCGCGCTTCACTTGGACGGTATACACTCCGGGAAAGAGGGGGGCGGAACGGTAGGGGAAGGAAACATGACCAGTTCGAGAGCCGTTAATGATAACGTCGGCGGTAAACTGACTCTTTCCTATGTCCAAGGTGACCAAACCGGTGCGACGGATAGAGAGGCCAGTCCAGTTGATCTGGTAGCCTAATGAGTAAAAGATAGCTACCGTTGAGATAGAGACAATAGACGCTGACATCACGAATAGATGCAGGGCATGCTGCCACTTCGACCTCATAAAGGTCCGGTCGGGGAAGGTAAGGACTGCTGTTGATGCCATGCTTTCAGACTACTATAAAATCATGTAGTATACTATCGACCGACTACTCGTCCCCGATCTGGAAAATACCCTGTTGGCTCAGCCTAATCGTCGCTTTATGTCCCAGTTTCGCATTACCGGTGGGAAGCCCCTACGCGGAGAGATCACTATCTCGGGTCGCAAGAACGCCGCCCTTAAGCTGTTGGCCGCCGCCTTGCTAAGCGCCGAGCCCGTAACTATTCACAACCTTCCTGCTATTGGTGATGTCGCTACCCTGGTGGAAATTTTGAATTCCTTGGGAGTTGAGAGTCACTCTGACGGGCAAAGCCTCACTCTTATTGCTAGAGATATCACCAGCACGGAGATCCCCAACGAGCTCGGCAGGAAACTCCGGGCCTCTTTGGTGTGCGTCGGCCCACTGTTAGCTCGTACCGGCAGGGCAAGCTTCCCTCATCCCGGGGGCTGTGTTATTGGTAAGCGAAGTATCGAGCCCCATCTGGACGCCTTCAGACACCTTGGCGCTCGGATAGATTTCGACGGCACTACGTATCATCTCTCTACTGACGGGTTGCGGGGGAGCGAGATCTATCTAAAGGAGAAGTCAGTAACAGCCACCGAGAATCTGCTTATGGCTGCTGTTGCCGCTGAGGGTAGTACTATCATTATCAATGCAGCTGAAGAGACCCATATCACCAACCTGTGCGATTTCCTCCGGAGTATGGGGTACGACATCCACGGGGACGGAACCTCTACTATCACGGTTCATGGCCAGCCTGGCCGACTTGGACATGGGGCTGAGACGACGGTTATCTCAGATGAAATAGAAGTGGGCACCTATGCCGTAGCGGCAGCCGTCACCCAGGGTGACATTCTCCTTCACAAGGTTGGTACCCGCCGTGAGCTACTTCCTATTCTCTCAAAGCTTGATGACTTTCAGGTTCTTTACGAATACGACGAGGGGCAGCAGACCCTGCACGTGCTTCCCAGCCCCACTATCACCGCTGCAGACGTCCAGACTAACCCGTGGCCTGGCTTTCCTGCCGACCTTCAGTCTCCATTTACTGTACTGGCAACCCAGGCAAAGGGCACCAGCCTTGTCCATGACTGGATGTATGAAGGCCGACTGTACTTTGTTGACCTACTTCAGAAGATGGGCGCCACTATCACCATCTGTGACCCGCATCGCGCCCTGGTAAGCGGTCCCACCCCCCTCAACCACAGTTCATCTATTACTCCTGATCTTCGCGCCGGTGCCGCCTTGGTAGTTGCAGCCCTGGCTGCTGAAGGCACTTCTGTCATAGAGCACGCCGAGCTTATCGACCGCGGGTACGCCCGAATCGAGGAGAACCTCAGGGCCTTGGGAGCCGATATCACCAGGGAGTAGGATGCTTTCAAAGCGAATTGCCATTGATCTGGGGACCACGAACACCATTGTCTGCATGCCGAAACGCGGTGTGCTTATCAATGAGCCAAGCGTCGTGGCCATCCAGGCCAGTGACAACCGCATTATGGCTATCGGCCAGGAGGCTCGAGAGATGCTTGGCCGGACTCCTGAGAGTATTATCGCCGCCCATCCGCTCAGAGACGGGGTGATCGCCAACTATAAGATCACCGAGTCGATGCTGCGTTATTACATCAACAAGGTGATGGGACCGGTGCGCTTGGTCCGTCCTGAAGTGATGGTGGCCATCCCTTCGGGTATCACTTCTACCGAGCGGCGTGCGGTTATTGACGCCACCACCTCTGCGGGCGCCCGGGTAGCCTACGTCATCAAGGCCTCGCTCGCTGCTGCCCTGGGTGCCGGCTTGCAGATCGCCAGCCCTTCCGGAAATATGATCATCGACATTGGCGGAGGCACCACTGAGATCGCCGTTATCGCTCTTGGAGATACCGTCGCAGTGAATTCAGTACGTATAGGCGGTAATAAGTTTGACCAGGCTATTGCCAGCTACATCCGCAAGAAGTACAACCTGATCATCGGTGAGCAGACGGCGGAGGAAGTCAAAATTCAGATTGGCACGGCAATGCCGCTAAAAAAGGATCTTTCTATGGAGGTCTCGGGGTCAAATGCCATCTCTGGCTTGCCTGAGAGTATCCTTATTCATTCCACCGACACTACCATTGCCCTTAAGGGGATGCTCCAGGACGTCATGAACGCCGTCAAAGTCGTGCTCCAGAATACGCCTCCGGAGTTGTCTTCCGACGTCATGGACAAGGGCATCATTCTGACCGGCGGCGGTTCCCAGCTAAGAAAGCTGGACGACTTGTTTACCAAGGTGACCGGGGTTCCCTGCCAGCTTACCGAGGATCCTTCCATGTGCGTAGCCAAGGGGACTACGCTTGCCGTGGAGCATCTGGACGCGTTTAAGAGGAGTGTCCTATGGGCGAAATGAGTGGCGCATACCGCCCTCATTGCTGCGGAACTTGCTTCGCTGCGGTCCTTCGGACTGGTCCTCGCTTCTTCGGGTCAGTATGCGCCACTCATTTTAGTTCCAATCCATGAAGAAGACCCCCCGTATAGCCCTGGTTCATGATTTCATCTTCACCTACGGTGGAGCTGAACGGGTGCTGGCCATCTTTCACGAGCTGTACCCGGACGCACCTATCTATACCCTGTTTGCAGAGCCGGAGATTGTCGCCAAGCACTACCCCAAAGCGACCATAGTCACATCCTTTCTTCAAAAGAGCCGACTCAGGCGTTGGCCTCCGCTTATGCTCGGTATGATGCCGCGCGCCGTGGAAAGTTTCGACTTTACCGGTTTCGACGTGGTACTTTCTTCTTCCGGTGCATTTTCCCACGGAGTGATCACTGGACCTGAGACCATCCACCTCTGTTACTGTCATACTCCTATGCGCTACGCCTGGGACTGGCACAACGAATACCTTGGCGAACGGGGACTTACCAAGTTTCCTTCAGGAATCCTTTCTCGCGCTCTTCTTAGCCGGCTTCGTCTCTGGGATAAGGTTTCGGCCAGCCGAGTGGATCGCTTCCTTTGCAATAGCGGAGTGGTTGCCAGCCGTATCAAAAAGTTCTACCGGCAGGACGCCACCGTCGTGTATCCACCGATAGACACAGTCAACTTAGACTACGCCAAGGTAGAGTTAAAAACACCTGAGCGTCCCTATGCCATATCGGCCAGTCGGCTGACCCCTAATAAACGTATCGACCGGGTGATCCGTGGCTGCGCTTTGGCCAAGATACCGCTAGTGATCGCAGGAGGAGGGTCACAGCGCGAGGAACTGGAGAAGGTGGCAAAGGAAGCGGGTGGAGAGGTGACATTCGCCGGCTATGTCTCTGAGGATGAGAAACGCTCACTTATCGCCAACGCATCCTGCTTCATCTTTTCGGCAGAGGACGACTTTGGGATCGGTCCTGCAGAAGCTCTTGCGATGGGTGTGCCGCTTATCACTCTGAAGCGCGGCGGTATCCAGGAGGTGGTTCAGGAAGGTGTAAACGGGCTATTCTTTAAGGAGGCAACACCTGAGGCCATCTCAGAAGTGCTGGCCAAGTTCTTGAAGGAGGGAGTCAGTGGAGACCGTAAGCACATCCGCGAAAGCGTGCTCAATCTTAGTGAGGAGCATTTTAGGAACCAGATCCGCGAAGCTGTCGACAATGCCTAAGAAGATTGTGTTCATGGCGGCAACTATGAACCTGTCCTGCCGGCAGGAGCTTTTGGAGGCCATCGACAATGCCACTCCTAGCAATCCCGTTCGTATCGCCACGGTGAACCCTGAGTTTATGTTGGAGGCCGAACACAACCAGGAGTTTGCCGAGGCCCTAGCGGGCATGACCCATTGCATAGTGGACGGCAGTGGTCTGTTTTTTATGATGCGCATCTGGTCGTGGTTTCGGCTTCATCAACCCATCGAGCTGTACCATGGATCAGACCTTGTGGCCGACCTCTTACAAAAATACCAATCAGGCGACCGGCGCTTCTTCTTCCTGGGAGGTCCTCCTGGACAGTCTGACCGGGCGGCCGAGGTTATTCAGGCCATGTATCCTAAGATCGCTCTAGCTGGAAGCACCGACGGAGGCACAGTAGACGTTAAAAACGTCTTCGTCTCAGACCAGCTAGTGGAACAGCTTACTGTTACTAAGCCAGATATCCTGACGGTAGGCTTCGGAGCCCCCAAGCAGGAGCTCTGGATCCAGTCAGCAGCTGCCCAGCTGACCATTCCGGTCATGGTGGGAGTGGGCGGAACCCTTGGGTTTTATACCGACAAAAAAAGAGCCCCCCGGCTTTTTAGAGTTCTCCATTTGGAGTGGCTGTATCGGGGACTCACTGAAAGAGGTCATTGGCGAAGAGCCTGGAGGGCCGTCGTTACCTTTTCGTTTCACGCACTCTTCTGGATGGGGAAGACTCTCTTTTCTCCAGGAAACGATGAAAGGTAGTCGCTAACGAATAGTCCAAATAGTATCCACCACGTTAGACTTCCTACTTCAAACCAGGCTGGAAGAAAGTTTGCACTGATCGCTACCGCTAGAAACCCTGCCAAAAGATAGGAGGCAATCCCGCGATCAGCCGGGTCATGCATGGCACCATGTATACGGACCAAAGCCGCGCAAAGCCATCCCAACAGTAGTACCGTCAAGAGTAGACCTACCCAGCCGAGCTCCTGGGTGATCTGGATGTACCAGGACTCAGGGTTGAATACGGCTCCTCCCGTGTTTGTAGTGGCGAGACCTGAGGTTCCAAGTCCGGTGCCTTCAGGATGCTGGCCGATTATAGTAATAGCTTCCTGACGAAGGTCGGCATGCTCAGCCGTTGATTCCTGGTGAAAAAGGATCTCCCGTACCGAGCCGCTGCCCGTGGCAAGTGGCAGAGAACTACTTCCCAGTATCAGAACGGTAGTAAGTCCCAGGGTAGCTAACAGCAGCCCCCAGGGCACTAGCCATCCCTTACCTTCGGAAAAATGGACATATCTGTTATGAAGCCAGACGTACAGGGTCAGAATAACCAGGGCTCCCACTAAGCTAACGAGATGGCCGCGCGAGAAAGTGAGCAGAAGACAGATACCCGCACCCCCTATGAGCAATGGGGCGAACCAACGACCAAGCCACCCCTTTACGCAGAACACAGCCAATAGAATGATCTGGACCAGGTACATGGCTAAGCTATTTGGGCCGGGGAAAGTCGCCATGGCCCTGACGATAGTGAGTGAATTCGAGACAAAGTGGACGGGAGGCAGCGGATTGCCGGTTACACTCACATCATTTGAATACCCGAGAATCGTAAGGAAAGCGGCTGGGAGAACTGCGACCTGCAATACGGAAAAGACAAGGATAGGGATTGAAAGTAAGACCAGCCATCTGGCGATTCGCAGCCATTCGTCACGTGATAGGGGTACTGAACGGGCAAGGAAATAATACAGAAAGGGGCTGAAGTCGTAGCGAAAGCCAAAGACTACATCCACCGCCTTTCCAGCGACAATTCCACCTACCAGAGTCCCTAGTAATAAAAAACCGAGGAGATACAGGTCGAGACGGGTTATGGCAAAGGGGAGGCGCCCTTCACTTAGTGACTTCACCAGTACTAGCAGAAAGCCTATGGCAAGCAGTATTTCCTTCCAACCGGTCATAGCTTGCACTACATGGCTTGAGAGCTCGACACCTCCACCAGACAGAACGTGGCGCAGCCCCTGCAGGACAAGGGTCGAGTACGGCATGAAAACCAGGAGGACAACCAACAGTACTAGGATGGCTGCTTCAGTACCACTACGTGAGGATGGCGTACCCATGGGTTAGAGTGACATGAATGAATCGACAGTCAGCTGGACGGTGCGCTGCCAGGTGTAGTTGGGAAGGTACGCGGTGCCTTTCAGGACTCTGGCAGTAGTCGAGGTGGAGTCGGTGAGGACTTCGTGCATGAGCCGTGACCACTCAGCAGGCTGGTCGGCAGGCGCATACAGGGCGGCGTCTCGTCCTACTTCAGGGAGAGAGCCTTCAGCTGCACATATAAGCGGGACCTTCGCGGCAAAGGCTTCAAGAACAGGGAGCCCGAATCCTTCGACGGGACAAGGCACGAGGCAGGCAGCAGCCTTGGAGAAGAGCCAGGCCAGCTGACCGTCGCTGATATATCCAGTAAACGTAATACGGGAATCTGTTCGATTAGGTAGGTGTGCAGTAGCCTCATGCACCTCGGAAGCACCGTAGCCGTCCTTTCCAGCCAAAACCAGTTGTCCCGGCTGGCCTGAAGCTGCGAAATCTCCGAAAGCCTTCACTAGGTTTACCAGGTTCTTTTTGCGTTCTATTCTTCCCACAAAAAGAAAGAGGGGAGAGCGAGGGTCAATCCCCAGGATTGGCTCAGACTGGGTGGGTCGAGGCGTATAGCCCAGGGGAGTCACAGTAATCCGCTCAGACTCAATATCCCAGATCCGCGAGATCTGCTGGCCACTGAATTCACTAGGAGTAAGAATGCGTGACGCTCGGATGGCATTCCGATGTATGAGAAAGCGGAGCCGAACCTGCTGTCCAAAGCTGAACGCTGACGGGAGAAGATAGGCGGCCATATCATGAACGGTGATGGCGGTGGCCCCGCGGTATCGGATAGGAGCCAGGCCTGAAGGGGTGAAGAACAGGTCGGGTTTCTCGGCATTTAGCACGGTAAGAAGAGTTGTCTGACTCCAGAAGCTGCGGTGGGGCGAGCAGATCCAGCGCACGCCATCCGGTAGGGCGGCGGGAGCGGTCTCCCCATGCCCTATCCAGCTTACTGCCACACCCTTACCGAGCAGACTGGTACTAAGGTCTGGGAGTAGCGCGTCAACGTATCCTTCGACACCGGTGCCCTGCTTGACTGAGAGGTGGGTAGCGTCGATGACGATTGACTTTATCATGACCTCAGCGTATAGTAAAAGCACCTGGAAGTCGATGATTCGGCTTCTTTTTTATAACCCTAAACGACTCCCATGGCCCTCTCACCATTCATGGCCGCCATCCAGCAGATCTGCAGCGAAAAAGGCATTCCTGAGGAAAAGGTCATCGAGACTGTTGAGGCAGCTCTCGCCGCCGCCTACCGTAAGGACTTTGGAAAGCCCAGCCAGAATATCCGCGTCAACCTTCAGGGTGACGGGGCTGAGTTCAAGATCTACCAGGTCTTTACTGTCGTTGAGAACGAAGAGACACTTGAGGACCGCGACCGTGAGATGGTCCTTGAGGAGGCCAAGAAGCTCGACAAAAAGGTCGAGGTAGAGGGCGAGATCCTTATCCCACTTCCTTATCAGGATGACTTCGGTCGTATCGCCGCCCAGACAGCCAAACAGGTTATCGTCCAGCGGCTCCGCGAAGCTGAACGTGAAGTACTCTTCGAGGAGTTCAAGGAGAAGGAACACGTACTACTCACCGGCCAGATCCAGCAGATGGACATGGATACTGCCATTGTCAGCCTTGGTAAGGTCAACGCCATCATGCCTCCCCGCGAGCAGATCAAAGGTGAATACTATTCTACCGGCCAGCGCATAAAGGTGTTTGTGAAGGAAGTTGCCGAGAGCAACCGTGGCCCTCAGATCATCGTTTCTCGTACCGACCCTCGCTTCATCCGCGAGCTCTTCGCCATGGAAGTTCCTGAGATCCCTGCCGGCACCGTTGAGATCAAAAGCCTGTCCCGCGAGGCTGGCTCACGCACCAAGATGGCAGTATCCTCTACCAACCCTGCTCTTGACCCAGTAGGCTCCTGCGTAGGACAGCGCGGTACCCGCGTCCAGGCGGTCCTTGCCGAAGTCGGCGAAGAGAAGATCGACATCATTCTCTGGGATGAGGACACCGACCAGTTCATCAGGAACGCCCTTTCACCTGCAAAGGTTCGTGAGCTCGAAATCGATGTCGAGCGCCTACATGCTAATGTCCACGTAGACAATGACCAGCTTTCTCTAGCCATTGGCCGCGGAGGACAGAACGTCCGGCTCGCATCCAAGCTGACAGGCTATACCCTTGATATCGTTCGTGAAGAAGAGGTACCGGCCAAGGAGGTAGAGGCTGCTGTGGCCGTAGAGACCGAGACAGAGGTAGTCGAGGAGACCACCGAGAAGTAACCCACCCCCATGGCCGCAATCTTTGGCCGTTTCAGTCACCGTAGCGAGGCACTACTGATCGAAGCCCAGAACCTGGCCAAGCAGTTGGACCGGCCGGTAGGCTCTGATATGGTCCTTTTGGCCATTGCCGGGCAGTCAAACAGCCTGGCAGCCAATCTGCTAAAGAGTATGGGACTTAACCAGGCGACTTTGGTTGAGCTATTGGGTGCTGCCGAGACTGCCAGAGAAGGCACTCGCACCAGCAAAGCGGGAGAAATGCGCAAGCTGCTAGAGGAAGCCATTAAGCTGGCCAGCCGCTTTAGGTTCTCATCTGTTGAGATCGAGCACATCCTCTTCGTCATCTGCAAAGACCGCGAAATGAGCGGCTACCTGGCATTGCGCGAGGTAGGGCTTGACCCTGAGCAGATAGCCAATCGCCTGAGCGAGTGGCTGTTCAGCGTGTCAGTACTGAACCAGCAGGGTGGTCCTGCCGGAGAGGTGCCCGAGCGGGGAGGAGGCGAACGGGAGCGGTTCGACATAGAGCGCTATGTCTTTGACGTTACGGCTGCCGCCCAGAAAGGCGACCTTGACCCCGTTATCGGGAGGGAGGCCGAACTTGAGCAGCTTATCCATATCCTGCTTCGACGTCGCAAGAACAACCCACTACTACTAGGGGAGCCGGGAGTTGGAAAGACTGCGGTCGTCGACGCCCTAGCCCAGCGCATCGCCCACCGGGCCGTCCCGAGTGCTTTGATCGGCAAGCGGGTACTCACCCTGGACCTTAGCTTGGTGGTAGCCGGAACTATGTACCGGGGCCAGTTCGAGGAGCGGCTGAAGAGTATTATCCAAGAAGTTCAGACCGCAGGCGACTGCATATTGTTCATTGATGAGATCCATACCCTTACCGGCACGGGCAGCGCCGAGGGTGGCTTTGACGCCGCCAACATTCTCAAGCCCGCACTTGCCCGCGGTGAGGTGACCCTTATCGGTGCCACTACTCATGAGGAGTACCGCCGCCATATCCTTAAGGACAAGGCGTTAGACCGTCGCTTCCAGGTTCTAACAGTAGAAGAACCGACAGCAAAGGAGGCCGTCGCCATGTTAAAGGGAATCAGGTCCGAGCTTGAGCGCCACCACCATGTGACGATCACCGAGGAGGCGATTAGGTCCGCTGTCGAACTCTCCGTTCGCTACATCCACGACAGGTTTCTGCCCGACAAGGCCATCGACCTGTTGGATCAGGCGGCTACCCTTTTCGCCGAGCAGCACAGCGAGGATGCCGAGCTTACCGAGTTGCAGGATGAAATTGCCCTGATCACTAGTCAAAAGTCAGAGGCTGCCTTTCAGGGTGAATACGACCTGGCCAAGGAGCTGATGGAGAAGGAAAACGACCTTTTGAAGATACTTGTCGAGCGAGAGAAGTTGAAGAAGAAGCATACCGTAGCCAAGCCGGTCACACCCCACCAGATTGCCGCCATCGTTTCTAGTCGTACGGGCATCCCTTTAGAAGAACTTCTCCATAGCCTTGAGCCACTGAACCTTCAGCGGGTCAAGAAAGTCTTGGAAAGCCACATACTCGGTCAGAGTGAGGCTATCCAGACGATCAGCCAGTCGCTGATGCGCAACCAGCTAGGACTGCAGCAGAAAGGCAAGCCTATCGGTAGCTTCCTACTAGTAGGTCCCACTGCGGTCGGCAAGACGGAGACGGCCCGGGTACTTGCCCGTGAGATCTTCGGCGATGACCGGGCCCTCATAAAGATAGACATGTCTGAGTACATGGAGCGCCACACCGTAAGCAACCTGGTTGGAGCTCCGGCAGGCTACGTTGGCTTTGAGCAGGGCGGGGGACTGACCGAGCAGGTCCGCAGACGGCCATACTCGGTAGTGCTTTTTGACGAGGTAGAGAAAGCCCATCCCGACGTCTTCAACCTCCTGCTTCAAATACTGGAGGACGGCAGCATCACAGATAATACTGGAAGTCACATTTCATTTGAGCACACTTTGATTATCATGACCTCTAATATCGGTATGGACGGCTTCAACCAGGCCGCCCGCATCGGCTTTGCCACTGAAGAAGACGAGGGCGAAGGTCAGAAACGGCAGAAGGAAGAGCTCCAGGACCACATCGGCAAGGAAATCCAGGACTACTTCCGTCCTGAGCTCCTGGGCCGACTATCTGAGATCATCTATTACAACTCTCTGGGGAAGCCGGTAGTGAAGAAGCTCTGCCAGCGCCGCATCAGCCAGCTCCGCACCTCCCTAAAGGCCAGGGGCATTGCCGTGACGGCGGAGGCAAGCGTACTGGCCTGGCTAGTCGAGCGGTACGACCCTGAGGCGGGTGCCCGCAGCGTGGATAGGCTATTCCAGCGTGAAGTGGAGCCAGCAGTCATTGCCGAGCTCATTGCCAATGCCGAAGCCACCGGAATGGCGCTTACCATTGAAAAGGACAAGCTGGTAGCCAAGGCGTCATGATAGAGCAGGAGCTGGCGGGCACCCTTTCGGACTCAGTTGCGATGTTTCTTACTAAGACAGTGACGCTGTCTGAAGCTGAGCGAGAAGAACTCATGTCAGCTTTTTTCGCTATGTCCGAATACCACGGACCCCAGGTACGCAAGCGCGGGCAGCTCTATGTGATCCATCCTATTCAGGCAACTACTTTACTGCTCTCCGTCGGGTGTGATTTGTCCACAGCGGCTGCGGCACTACTGCACGATACGGTCGAAGACACTCATGCCACTCTCGACTTGGTACGTACACGCTTTGGAGAAGAGATCGCCAGTCTTGTCGATGCAGTAAGTCGAGATGAGGATTCCACTGCACCTGAGTTCTTCGAAAAAATACATGGCGCCGCTGTCCGTGACCATCGCGTGGCCATGATTAAGCTGGCTGACCAGATCACCAATCTTCATGACCACGACCAGTTGCACTTTTCTCCTGAAAAGCACCTCGAGCATCTTGAAGAGATGGAAAGCTTCTACCTAGCCAGGCTGTCGGTTCTTCCTGATGTCCCCAAAGTGCTGGTAGAATCGGCCCAGAGGGTGACAGCAGGCTCCTGGGAGGACTATCATAGCCGTAGCAAGTAATTTCTATCCATGGCATCATTCCAGTCGCCCCGAGGTACCCGAGACATCCTTCCTATCGACCAGGCAGTCTGGCGCCATGTTCGCGAAACCGCTGAACGGGTAGCCTACTCCATGGGTTACCAGCCGATCACACTTCCCACCTATGAGGAGCTTGGCCTATTTCAGCGCGCCATTGGAGAAGGCACTGATGTACAGGACAAAGAGATGTTTCTCGTGAGCGGTAAGCAGGCAGACGCAGGTGACGCCCGCTATGCTCTCCGACCCGAGGGCACAGCCGGAATGGTACGCTCATTCATTGAGAACGGCATGCACACCTGGCCACAGCCGGTCCGACTGTTCAGTATTGTCAATCTGTTCAGGTATGAGCGTCCTCAGAAAGGCCGCTACCGCGAGCATGTGCAGTTTGACTTTGAATACTTCGGCGACAAGAGCCCGTTCGCCGATGCCTGGGTCATTTATACAGGATGGCGTTTTTTACGCGAACTAGGACTGGAAGGGCTTGAGCTTCGCATAAATAACCTTGGCACTTCCGTAGAAAGAGAGGCATACTTGCGCGAGTTTGTTGCCTTCTGCCAGCCGTTCAAGGAGCGACTTAGCGAGGACTCCCGTCGTCGACTCGAAATTAATCCTCTACGCATCCTTGACAGTAAGGACCCCGAAGACAAGCGACTCTGTCTTGAGGCACCACAGCTGACGGACTTCCTTACCCAGGAGAGCCACGCTCACGCAGACACGGTGATGTCATACCTGGCTGAATGGGGTATTCCTACCTTCAATGACTCGTTTCTCATCCGCGGACTCGATTATTATTCCCAAACTGCCTTTGAATGGACAGTGAAGACCAGTACCGGTCAGCAGGATTCGCTAGGGGGAGGCGGACGCTATGACGGACTTGTTATCCAGCTTGGAGGATCAGACGTGGGAGCCATCGGCACCGGCATAGGACTGGACCGAGTAGTGGAAGAGGTTATTCGCCAGCAGAAGGACGTTGGGATTATTGCATTCACACCTACCGTATACGTGGTAGCAGCTGACGACCAGGGGGCCGACTACGCACGGGCCGCCATTGTTCCCAGACTACTGGACAGCGGCATAGCGCTCGAGTGCAATCTGGCTAAAACCGGGGTCAGCGCTCAGATGAAATCAGCCAACCGTTCCGGAGCTCTGTTTGCCATTATCGTCGGGACTACCGAGGCAGACGCACAGACTGTGGAGCTTAAGGACCTGTCCAGCGGCAGCCAGGAAACAGTGAGCCTGGAAGACCTTCCCGGGCGACTGGCCCATGCCTAAGCCGCTTTCGATTATCCTCTATATCGAGAATATACGCAGCCTTCACAACCTTGGGGCACTCTTTAGAACCGCCGACGCCGTCGGGGCGGAGAAGATTATTCTCTCGCCTTTGTGCGCGACACCGCCACGGACTGAGATAAGCAAGACCGCCCTAGGAGCTGAACTATCCGTTCCCTGGGAGCAGCCCGCAGAACCACTAGCTACACTTCGAGACCTGCAGAGGACTGGCTATCAGATTATCGCTCTTGAGCAGACTCCGACGTCTTCCGACCTGTATACAACTGACGTGCGGCCATCCATGGTCCTCGTCGTCGGCCATGAGCGTGAGGGTGTCAGTAAGGAGATACTAGATCTTTGCGAACTACATCTTGAGATACCAATGCGGGGGACCAGTGCCCATTCTCTGAATGTCTCAACCGCAACCGGCATCGCGCTCTATGAGCTCAGCCGCCGCCTCTGCTATGATGGAGCCACCATAGGCTAAGCCCCATCATGAAGATCACATTCTGCGGAGCCAATAGAGAAGTCACCGGCTCTTGCTACTATATCGAGACTGCCAACGCTAAGATCGTGCTGGACTGCGGCATGTTCCAGGGCGGCAAGTTTGCCGAGGACAAGAACGAACACCCATTTCCATTCGATCCTACCAAGGTTGATGCCATGGTTCTTACCCATGCTCATTTCGACCACACCGGCCGCATCCCAAAGCTTTACAAGGAAGGGTTCAGAGGTAAGATCTGGTGCACGTCTCCCACCGGCGAACTTTCCATGATCACCCTGCGTGACTCGGTCCATCTGATGGGTGAGGAGGCTGAGCGCCATGAGAAGGAACCCCTTTATACCGTAGAAGACGTTGAACCCTTGGAGAACCTGTGGTCTGACGTACCATATGACAAGGAGCAAGAGGTGGCTCCGGGCGTCGTAGTCAGATTTACTGATGCCGGCCACATCTTAGGCTCCGCTTCCATCAAGGTAATGGCCGACGGTGAGCAGGTAGCCTTCTCAGGGGACCTGGGCAATACCCCTGCGCCTCTGCTGCGCGGCACTGAGTCCGTGGACGCCGCTGACGTGGTCATTATCGAGTCTACCTACGGCAACCGCATTCACGAGCCGAAATCCCACCGTTACGAGATTCTACGTGACACCATCCTGGACACCGTAAAGAATAAGGGAACGCTGCTTATCCCAGCCTTTGCCCTCGAACGCACCCAGGAACTACTGTATGAGCTGAACCACCTTCATCTCAGTAAGCAGATTCCCCATATTCCCATCTTCCTAGACAGCCCGATGGCAATCGCAGCTACCGATGTCTTTAGGCAGCATCTCGACTATTACAACACCGAGGCCAAGGCGATGATTGACAAGGGAGAGGAGCTGTTTAGGTTCCCAGGACTTATGTTTACCAGGACCAGCACCGACTCGAAGGAGATCCTCACCGTGCCCGGTCCCAAGGTCATCATCGCCGGCTCTGGCATGATGAACGGCGGACGGATCATGCACCACCTGAAGAACTATTTGGGCCGTCAAAACACCATAGTACTGATCACCGGCTACCAGGTAGAGGGTTCATTGGGACGCCACCTGCACGAAGGCGAGAAGCGCGTTCATATCTACGGCCAAGAGATCGATGTAAAAGCCGACGTACGCTCCTGTGGAGCCTTTTCCGGCCATGCCGATTATCCGCGTCTCATGCATTGGCTGAACGGATTTACCCACCACCACCCCAAGAAAGTCTTTGTCACTCACGGTGAGCTGAACTCAGCGCTTTCGTTCTCCCAGTCGGTCGAGGACCAGCTCAATATCGCCTCAGGGGTTCCGGAATATGCCGAATGCGTGGAGATCTCCACCTTAGAATTTACCACCCATGCCAGCGGCATCCTCACACCCAACCCTTCCCTTACCTGACCGTCAGCCGATCTGTCCTCATTTTGGCGTATGCGGAGGCTGTCAGAGCCAGGACAGAAGTTATCCTCTGCAAGTCAAAGCCAAAGACGAATGGCTACACTCACTGTTTCAAGAACTGATACCAGCTGAGTCCTGGCTACCATTCCTGGCCTCTCGTGAGGAATACCCCACATACTTTCGAAATAAAATCAGGTTCTCTTTCGTAGGTGAAGATGGCGTTATCAGGCCATCCCGCCATAGAGTAGGGGATGACGCGGCGGAAGTGGCGATAAGCCAGTGTTTCCTGCAGTCTGAGACCTCTACTGCCGTTGCAGTGTTTACGGCAGGATTCGCCCTGTCTCATTCCTGGGAGCTTTTTGACGCCCAGACGAGTAGGGGATGGCTGAAGCACATCCTGATGCGCGAGGGAAAAAAGACCGGTGAGCTGATGGTTTGTCTAGTTACTACCGAAGGAAAGGATAGCCTGGCCGACGAGTGGGCAGAAGCGATCCAGCGCCAGTTCCCCCAGGTCACCAGTATGTACCAGACCCTCACTCATGACCGCAACAACTTCGACAGTACTGATCGACATCTTTTGGGTGAAGAAGCCATCCATGAACAAATAGGAGGCTACTTGTTCAGAGTCTCGCCACACGCCTTCTTCCAGACAAACTCGGAGATGGTAGAGACGCTGTATGGTGCAATACGTACTTCCTTGGGAACATCAGGAGCTCAGCGACTTTGGGACCTCTACGCTGGCTCTGCCACTATCGGAATCTTCCTGCACGACCTCGCTGAACAGGTCGTTTCGATAGAGAGCAATGCCCAGAACATCTCCGACGCTGATTGGAATATCTCAGAAAATAAGATAGGCAACCTAGAAATGATTGAAGGAAGCGTCGAGTCTGTCTGTACCAGCGCCTTTATTAATCAGTACGGGCCCCCAGATGCCATCGTAGTTGATCCGCCACGTGCAGGTCTTTCCGAAAAGACCCGGAGCCTCCTGGGAGGACTCCGGGCCGATCGTCTCACCTATGTTTCCTGCAATCCGATCACCTGTTTGCGTGACAGCCGCGACCTTATTAGACTAGGGTACCGGCTAATCTCATTACAGGGAGTAGACATGTTTCCCCATACCCTGCACTGCGAGATAGTGGCTACTTTTGGAAGAACTTAAGGGCGTCCTGGACGGTAGCCATGAACTGGGCCGGGAATATGATGGTGGAGTTCTTCTCTACACTGATCTCAGCCATAGTCTGGAGAGTACGCAGCTGCAGCGCCACTGGGTGAGCAGCCATGATGTCTGCTGCTTCCCCGAGCTTGGTAGCCGCCTGCATCTCGCCCTCAGCAGCCACGATTTTGGCTCGGCGCTCTCGCTCGGCCTCCGCCTCCTTGGCCATGGCCCGCTGCATGTTGTCAGGAAGAATGATGTCCTTGATCTCCACAGCCGTTACCTGGACTCCCCACGGCTCAGTATGGGTGTCAATGACCGCCTTGATCTGCTCATTGATGCTGGCAGTACTGGAAAGCAGCTGGTCGAGCTGGAACTGGCCCACTACATTACGTACTGTGGTCTGACTTATCTGGTTCACTGCGTAAGGAGCGCTTTCAACCGCTACTACGGAGTTCTTAGGATCGACTATGTGGTAGTAGGCCACAGCAGCGATATCTATAGAAACGTTGTCCTTGGTGATGATCTTCTGGGAGGGGATATCCATGGTGATGGTACGCAGGCTGACTGTGGTCATCCGCTCAAAAATTGGAATAAGGATGATCAGGCCAGGACCGCGCACGCCGGTATACTTACCAAGGAAGAACACGACGCCACGCTCATACTCTTTAACTACTCGTAGGCTGAAGGCCAGGAGGACAACAATCGCTAAAACAAGATAGAGGTAGGCCATAGAGTACAGCTATTAATTAGACAGGGTCATCCTATACCAAAATTAGCTTGAATACCAGAGAGAAAGGGTACGAAAGCCTTCGAGACTTTCATGAAAGAGTGCTTGCGGAGAGCATTTCTGTAGACATTGTGATGAAGGCGATTGACATTATCGCTTTTTGTTCGGTATAGTGAATAGGTAATCCACTAAGTACGTCCCATGGAGCCACTCACCAAACGTCAGGCCCAGATCCTTGAATTCGTAACTGAGTATATCCAGGGACATAACTACGCCCCCAGCTACCGAGAGATCGGTCAGCACTTCGGCTTGTCGTCCACTGCCACCATCGCCGAACACATAGAGTCTCTCAAGTCCAAGGGTTACCTCAGCCACGAGGAGAACTTGGCGCGGTCCATTCAGCCAACTGGTGCCACGACCGAGGAAGGTTCCGTAGCCATACCTTTGTTAGGACTTATTGCCGCCGGAAAGCCTATTGAGGCCATCTATAACCATGAGACCATCGACATTCCCCGCGACATGATGGGCAGCAACGTTTTCGCCCTCAGGGTCAGGGGAGAGTCCATGATCGAAGACGGCATCCTGAACGGAGACTACGTCATTATCGAACAGACACGGGTAGCAAAGAACGGCGACATCGTCGTGGCCTTGATAGATGAGAATAACGTCACTCTCAAGCGCTTCTACAAAGAAAAGGACCGCATCCGCCTGCAGCCTGCCAACTCCACTATGCGACCCATCTTCCTTACCAAGGTGACTATCCAAGGGAAGGTGAAGGGGGTGATCCGCAAGTTCTCCTACCGCTAGGGGATCACTTGCCCGGATGCTACTGCGATGATGAATTTCTAGGAAGTGCCGAGCATGCGACCGAGCCGTACTGCTTGTACGGTAAGGGAGGGGCGGAGGCAATGACAACGAAAGTTGCTTTGCAGAAGCATCCGACCTATCAGATTTGACGCTATCGGGAGGCATTGCGTACAATGAAGTCATGAAAGACATCGTCCTGAAGCAGGCGACACACGCTTCCAGCCTGCCACCTCCTGATCTGATGCCACAGGCAAAGCAAGTACCCCGGGTCTCACCTTACCAGGAGAGGCTGGTGTTCTTGGTGGAAAAGGCTATTAAGATTGCTAGCCTTAGCAGTAACTGGGCCTATCAAAAGCTCAACCGAGGTGAGGAGTTCCTCGTGCTAGAGCCTGCTACCCTCACTATTGAAAAGAAACACCTGTCAAAATCAGAGAAGAAACAAATAAAGAGCGACAAAAGAAAAGTATTGGTAAGCAAGGCGAAGAAGAAGGTTGGGACCGCCAGGCAGCGTATCACAAGCCCAATAGGAAAGCTGGCTACCGTACAGGCAGTAGCCATAGCAGCGCTTTTCATATATGTAAGTGCTACCCGGGGAGGTCTTCCTTCTTCCCAGGGCACTAAGGACGTCGGACAAGCCCTGCAAAACACCCAGGCCCAGCGCTTCCTCCCATCAGCTGCCCAGTATGTCGTTCCCAAGCCATTCAGTGAGAGTGACGTCACCACCCAACAAAAACTTGCTTTATACACCTGGGCGACACCCTGGAACCTCGATTCATTAGCTGCGACAACTGATTCCTACTCCTCAGTCTCGGCGTTTTGGGCTACCGTACAGCCTGACGGCATCAACATACAGCCGAAGGCCGACTGGTCTATCTGGCAGAACTACACCTCCACAGCAAAGAAGGGGGATAAAAGTTATTACCTGACGGTGAGCGGCGATCCTGACTACACCTATCTAGCCCTCTCCAATCCCGATGTGCAGACCCAGCATATTGCCGCCTTACTCAAGACAGTGCAGGATCAAGGGTTTGACGGAATAGATCTCGACTACGAAGCCCTGGGCAGTACAAACCGCGATCTGTTCACCGCCTTCGTTACCAGCCTTTCAAGCACCTTCCATGCCCAGCACAAGCTGGTTGCTGTCACAGTAGAAGCACGACTAAATAACCAGGTTCCCATGGACTGGCATACCCTCGGCCAGGTCAGCGACGAGGTTCGCGTCATGGTCTACGACTATCATTCCCAGAATACCGGAACACCAGGAGCGATCGCACCGATCGGCTGGCTCAAAGAGGTACTTGACTATGCACAGACCGCTGTCGATACCCACAAGTTGGTGGTAGGACTAGGAAACTACGGCTACGACTGGACTAAGTCGGTCGACGGCACCACTACCAGCTGGAAGGGGACCGGGGTAAGTTTTGAACAAGCCCTGGCGCTCGCCACCCAGTACGGAGCCCCCGTGATACGCTCAGTAGGCATTGATGAGAGAGGGTATGACATTGGTTCTATTCCAAACTTCACCTATGCGGACGCTACCGGCCAGCAGCATGCGGTATGGTTCGAGGACAAAAGCTCGCTTGACTTAAAACTGCAGCTTATCCAGCAGTACAAGCCCCGCGGCGTTATCTTCTGGTCAGTAGGCCTCGGCGACAAAGCCTTCTGGAACGACCAGAAAGCAGCCCCTATCTCCTAACCTCCATCATGCCCAAGAAACTCGACTCACTCTCTGCCCGTAAAACGCCAGCATCCACTCCGGCAGCATCACCTGCTGTGGAGAAAGAGACGAAGGCACCGGTAGTCGAGGTGGTAGCGCCCTCTAGCACTCCGGCTCCTATCAAGGAAGAGCTACCTGCGACAGCAGATACCTTTGAGAGTATGTTTCCTGAGCCAACCGTATCTATTAGCCGTCCACCCGTCTGGCTTATCTGGGTATTTCTTCTTATTGCCTCCCTTCTTGCGGCTGGAGCTGGGTTTGCCTATTTTAACCCCCAGCTTGATTCATGGCTGTCACCAGGCTCTACTCCGGCGCCTACCCTTAAGCCTACTGCGACTCCTGTTTCCAGTCCTACCCCGACTGTGACCGCAACTCCGACAGCCACCCCTACTGCCAGTTCTACGGCAACTCCTACAGCTACCTTGCGAGTACTTAACGGCACCACAAAATCAGGGGCTGCCGCCTCTGCCGCCTCGGTGCTTGTGAAGGCAGGGTACAGCGTCCGAACCACTGGCAATGCCAAGCAACGTACCTATACTTCCACGTACGTCTATTACAAGACCGGCTACCAGGTCCAAGCAGCCCTCATTCAAAAGGCGCTTACCGGATATGACGCTCAGCTACAGGAATCAACCTCGCTTGCCGCTCCCGACATGATACTGGTAGTCGTAGCTAAATAATATGGACACCCTGCCGCCGGTCACACCAGACCTTGGGACAACTCCCGCCGAGAAGCCTGCTACATCGCGGTTTACACTACCTCCGCTCGCTACGATGAAGAAGATCGCCCTGCCGGTAGGAGGTGTTTTGGCTGCTGCATTACTCATATATGCCGGAGCAGCCTATTACCAGCAGCGTAACCGTAGCCTCGACTGCGGGAGTGACAGTTGCCCCCTTACCGGTAAAAGCAGAGTAAACGTTATAGGACTGGGTGCCACACCTACTGACTCAATGGACGCCTCGACCCTTAACGGGTTACTGGTAGCTCCTGAAAAGGCAATCCAGCGCCCGTTGGCAGTCATGATAGACAATAGTACCGAGGCACGTCCTCAAGCGGGCCTCGGACAGGCAGACGTCGTTTATGAAGCTCCTACCGAAGGCGGCGTTACCCGCTATATGGCAGTGTACGCCGATGCCAGCAAGGCAGTACGAGTCGGACCAGTTCGGAGTGCCAGAAGTTATTTTGCAGCCGTCGCCGATGAGCTGGGTGCCGCCTACTCACACGTAGGAGGAAGCCCGGATGCGTTTACCGAGATCCGTTCAGACAAGCTCGTTGACCTCGATCAATTCCTAATAGGAAGCGACGTCTATCAGCGCGACCTCAGCCGCCATGTTTCACTCGAGCATACCGTCTATTCGTCCACCGACAAGCTCTGGACGTATGCCACTACCAGCTTGAAGGCTTCTGCTACAAAGAATCTTGCTCCCTGGACCTTCCAGGATGACCTAGCCCTCTCAAAGCGGCCCGCCGCCCAGTCAGTAGGCGTCTCAGTCTCCACAGCGGACTACGCAGTCTCCTGGCAGTATGACCGCGCTACCAACCGCTACCTGCGCAGCCTGGCCGGCCAGCCACAGAAGGACGCCAACACCGGCCTACAGATCGGTGCCAAGACCGTAATACTCCAGACTGTAGCCTCTACAATTGGCAAAGAAGGTGAAAACCCCTCATGGCAGGTAGGCTCCAGCGGCCCTGTGACGGTCATCGAGAACGGCGCAGCGGTAAAGGGTACATGGAAGATAGCGGTTGACGGAAGAACCCGCTTTTATGACAGCACACAACGAGAAATCCCCCTCGTAAGGGGGATTATCTGGGTCCAGCTCATTCCCGCTGGCACCGTCATCAGTTAGGAAGTGACTAGTACCAGCCGTGGGCAAGCCAGAAGTTCCAGGCGTTGCTAGGTGACCCGTAACGATTACGGATGTAGCCGATTCCCCAGCTGATCTGGTTACCGACTTCCATGCCGCCCATCTTCATACAAGGGAGAGCTTGAAACAGTCCACAGGCACCGCTGCTGGTATTGTATGAGTTGGGATTGAAACCTGACTCACGAGCAATAATAGTGGCCATAGCCGGCCACTGAGCCTCTCCAAAGGCTGCTGCAACACTTGAGTGGACCATGTCCTGTACGCTTCCCGAGGATGTGACCGCCTGGGGGGCAGCAGCCAGTACGCGAGCGACGGCCTGCTTACGCTTGGTAGCGGCGACTCGGGCCTGCTGGGCCTTACTTGCAGCAATAGCCTTTTGCTTGGCAGCCTCTTGCTGCTCAGTCTCTACGCTCTTTCCCACTTCAACCCTTTCAAGCTGGGCTTGAGCTGGCACCACAATCTCCGACTGAGCGCTCAAACGGGCGGAAAACGAGATGTCCTTTAGGTCAGGACGAAGTAGCGAGGCGTCTAGTGCCTGGCCTTGGCTGATACTGGGAGGTTCTGAATCAATGGGGGTAGTGCCGGCGGCTTGAGCCTGCGCGGCGGAAGAAACAGGAAGAACTACCATGTGCACTGCCACAAAGGACAGAGCTGCGGAGCGAGCGATCCTAACGGACCGGCGCATAGGCAGGGTATGGTAATGCTCAAGTTTGTTCCTGATAAGGAGATGAGTCCTTATCGCCCCTCGTTTGACACGAGTTGAAATCATGGTTCTGATTGTAACAACACATAAATAATATGTCAATGCTAAAGCACTATACTTATTATTGGTTACTGGAAATTGACAAGTATTAATATTGTTTATCAATCCTACAAGTGGCCTTGAAAAACCAACTGGCCAAGCTGCTACAATGGCGTTATGGACACCACCCGTACCAATACCTGGCTAGCTGATCGTCTCCGTCAGCTGCGCGAGAACCACTTCCCTGATATTCCTGTCCAAAACACCATCCTGGTAAAGTTTGGCAGGAGCAGCCGTACCAGGTTTGGGAGCATTATTGCTAGGAAACGAGCCGGCTACAAGAAACCGGTGACTTATATCAGCATCAACTCCCTGTTTAGAGACGAGGAAGTGCCTGAATACGTGATCGACGCTACTCTTGCCCATGAGTTCGTCCACTATACCCACGGCTTTCATTCTCCGCTCGAGCAGCGTCACAAGTTCCCCCATAAAGGGGGGATAGTGGGCAAGGAGCTACGCGAAAGGGGACTGGGGGAATTGGAAAAGGAGCAGAAGCGCTGGATAGCCCAGGACTACCGGACCTTTCTCCGTAAGCACCGACTGCTCTAGGTAGGCCATCAGACTTGCCAAATCCTATGAAACCAGGTAATGTTGTCGTATTGTCTTTCACATACAACTGTCAGCTAACAACGCTTCGATGATCGTTACCCGCAAGGAGAAGGAAACCAACCAGCAGGTGCTTCGCCGCTTCAACCGCATCATGCAGATGATGAACTCTCTGCAGGAGGCCCGCGACAACAAGGAGTTCGCCAAGAAGCCTACCCGTTTCGTGCGCAAGCAGAGCGCCGTTCGCCGCGAGAAGCTGCGCGCCGCCAAGCAGTGGTACTAGTGATTCTACGGTAAGACTCCTTCCCAAACTGCGACCAGCCCACTTTCGGCTTCAAGCGGCTCAAGACTCGTCACCGTATCACCGGATACACCTCCTCATCTTTCGCCTCTTTCGCTCGAAAGCTGCCAGATCTCGTTGATGAAAGAGTCTTACGGTAAAATCAATCTAATCCCTTCAGCATGGACCTACTCGAACGTATCGGCGCCGACCTTAAGGCAGCTATGATCGGCAGGGACCAGCTGACTACGGGTACACTTCGACTACTTAAGTCCGAGCTGCAGAACGCCGCGATCTCCAGCGGCAGCGATCTCGACGAAAAGGGCATCCAGCAGGTGATCCGCCGCGAAGCCAAAAAGCGCCGCGAATCCTTCCAACTTTACACCGATTCTGGCGACACCGAGCGCGCTGCCCAGGAAGAGGCTGAGGCCAAGGTGCTGGAGGCCTACCTTCCTGCCCAGACCGATCCTGCAGCCGTCGAGGCCTTCGTTACCACTCTTGCAGGCAAAGGCCTAAACAAGGGCGACGCCATTCGCCAGACCATTGAGCACTTTCAGGGACAGGCTGACGGCAAGACCGTTGCCGAGACCGTGAACCGCCTCCTCTAATATGCAGCTTACGTTCCTCCTTTCTGAGGAAGACGAAGCTGCTTTTTTGGACTCCGAACTTACAGCCCTCGCCACCGTCTACGGAGACTATCTTGACCCGGTCACAGCCGAAGTCGAGCTCTCTCTCGTAGGAATGGGCGAGATGCAGGCACTAAATAAAGAGACTCGTTCCATTGACGAGCCTACCGACGTCCTCAGTTTCCCGCTCCTGGAAGGACGAGAGGAGATCATTTCCCAAGATCCCTCTGCTCCCGTCCTGATTGGAAGCATAGTCATCTGTCCTGAGAAGGCTGGCATATACGGGGAGACTCTGCCACAATTAGTACATCACGGACTGCTTCATCTCTGTGGATTCGACCATGAGACCGACCGCGAGGCATGGCTGACAGAGGAGGCACCGCTCATAGGAAACCTAACCACCCACGGACTAACCGTCCCCGGCATACCTCAATGAGCCATTTCAGTTATCGCAAGTTCTTCCGCAGCTTCCATTACGCCCTCCGAGGACTCATTCGCCTCATAGCGACTGAACAAAACGCCAAGGTTCACTTCGTAGCAGCTGTCCTGGTTGGCATCTGTGCCTACGCCTTCCACCTGACGAGGCTTGAGGCAGTCATTGTCTTCTTTGCGGTAGTACTGGTGTTTGCCATTGAAATCATCAACACCGCTATAGAGAAACTGCTCGACCTTGTCCATCCAGAAAGTCACTCCCAGATAGCCTATATCAAGGACGCCTTAGCTGGAGCTGTACTGATCACTTCATTTATCGCTGCCGTAGTCGGCCTGATCGTTTTTTACCCTCACATTGTCAGTACCGTCGGAGATTGGTTTTAGGATAGAAATGCTTGTCAGCCTCGACCATCCACAGTATACTGAGTATACAAGTTAAGCCCTGACCGCCCACCCTCACCTATGAGCCATCGCACCCTAGCCGTCGGTATCGATATCGGAAGCACAAAGATCGCCACCACCATCGGCCAGACCGGTGAGAATGGCATCGATATCATTGGCGTAGGGTTCGCACCTTCCAATGGCCTTCGCAAGGGCATGGTTACCGATATCGAAGAGACAGTCTCATCTATTTCAGCCTCTCTTGAGGAAGCCGAGCGAATGAGTGGCTTACCGGTTACTGAGGCTGTAGTAAATATTGGTGGTGTCCACATACAGTCCACCTCATCAAAAGGCGTCATCGCCGTTTCCCGCCCAGACGGTGAGATCACCGACAACGACACCCTGCGCGTGCTCGACGCCGCCCGGGCCGTCTCGGTACCACCGAACCGCCAGATCCTCCACGCCATTCCTCGCAGTTACTCTATCGACGGCCAGACCGGCATCACTGACCCAGTCGGCATGTCGGGTATCCGTCTTGAGGTAGAGACCGAGGTCATCAGCGGCGCCAGCGCCAGCATCAAGAACCTCACCAAGTGCCTGAACCAGGCAGGGGTCAATGTTAGTGACCTCGTGTTCACTCCCTTGGCCGCATCACGCAGCCTTCTTTCCAAGCGCCAGAAGGAGATCGGCGTTGCCCTCGTAGATATCGGCGGAGGTACCACTGACTTTGTCATCTTTGAGGAGGGAGACATTCTTCACGCCGGTGTTCTTCCTATTGGCGCCACCCACATTACCAACGACATCGCCATCGGCCTGCGCACCTCCATCGACACCGCCGAGATCCTCAAGGTCAAGTACGGCACCGCCCAGCCTGACAAGTTCACCGATCAGACCATCCAAATTAGCAAAATCAACAAAGGCGAGGAAGGAGAGGCTGCTCTCAAGTACATCTCCCAGATCATTGAGGCCCGCCTGAACGAGATCCTTCTTATGGTCCGTGACGAGCTACGCAAGTTCGGCCGTGAGGGCATGCTACCTGCCGGAGTCATCCTTACCGGAGGCGGCGCCAAGCAGGAAGGCATAGTCGAGCTTGCCAAAGATACCCTTAGGCTTCCCGTCCAGATTGGCGAGGTCACCCATGACGTCGCTGGTATGGTTGACAACCTTTCTGACCCTATGTATTCTGCAAGTGTCGGTCTAATGCTTTGGGGTCTGGAAGCAGAAAAGTCAGCTTCGGGCACTAAGCGCGGAACTCCGATCAACCTTGCCCCCACATTGGGGAAGGCCAGAAGCCTCTTCAAGAACTTCTTTCCTTAAGCCATCTCCTTCATGACCACTCGAACCAGCGGGGGCCGCTCGTCGTACCAACCCAGTTACCTGCCGCCCGGCCAGGATAATTTTGCGGTGATTCGCGTCGTCGGCGTAGGCGGGGGAGGCTCAAACACCGTCCAGCGCATGATCAACTCCAAGATGCGCGGCGTTGAATTTATTGCCATCAACACCGATGCCCAGGCCCTGGCCAATAATGACGCGTCGGTAAAGATTCAGATCGGTAAGGAGACCACCCGTGGTCTTGGCTCTGGAGCCGATCCTGAGATCGGCCGACACAGCGCCGAAGAGAACAAGGAGGAGATCTATGAGACCCTCAAGAGCAGCGACATGGTCTTTGTCACCTGCGGCATGGGAGGCGGAACCGGTACCGGAGCCAGCCCTTTTGTCGCTGAGATCGCCAAGGAGCTAGGCGCACTTACTGTCGGCGTAATCACCAAGCCCTTTTCCTTTGAAGGACAGCGCCGCAAGAAGGTAGCCGAGCTAGGTATCCAGGAGCTTAAGGAGAAGGTAGACACCCTCATTACTATTCCCAACGACCGTCTTCTCCAGGTCATCGACAAGAAGACTAGCCTGTTTGACGCCTTCGGAGTCGTCGATGACGTGCTACGGCAAGGTGTCCAGGGTATCTCAGACCTTATCACTCTGCACGGTATCATCAACGTGGACTTCGCCGACGTAAAGGCCATCATGCAGGACGCCGGATCCGCCCTGATGGGTATCGGTCGCGGCACCGGCGACAACCGGGCCATCGAGGCAGCCCGCACCGCCATTGAGAGCCCGCTACTGGAGCTTTCCATCGACGGAGCCAAGGGTATTCTTTTCAATATTACCGGCGGCACTGACCTCGGCATGTACGAGATCGACGAGGCAGCCAAGGCCATCACTGAGGCGGCTGACGCTGACGCTAATATCATCTTCGGTGCCATCATCGATGAGGCCATGCAGGGTGAGGTGAAGATTACCGTCATTGCCACCGGCTTTGAAAGTGAGTCCAACCGTCGTGAACGACGCTTTGGCACTATCAACACACATCAGATCGGCCGCATGGGCCAGCCTGAGTACGGACAGCCTGGAGGAACCACCTCTCAGCCGGAGCCGCAGCCTACCCAGCAGTCACAGCAGCCTCAGTCCGCTCCGACCTATGAGCCGCCTGCGAACCCTTATCTTTCAAACCGACAGCAGCCCCAGCCACAACAGCCACAGCAGCCACAACAGCCGCTGTACGATCCTACCGCTGACAAGGAAGAGGAGGAGCTGGATGTACCTACCTTCATTCGAAGGAAACTCAAATAGACAGCAGAAAGAGCCCGGGAAACCGGGTTCTTTTAGTTAAGGGGGCAATTTGCTAGAATAAGAGCACTCATAACCTCAACTATGCCAACTTCAAAAAACAGCTCAGGCATCGGACCCCACGATTATGCCGTCATTATGGCCGGAGGTTCAGGTACCCGGCTCTGGCCAATGAGCCGCCGAAACTCGCCTAAGCAGTTTCAGGCTTTGTTCAGTACCCAGAAGACGATGATCCAGATGATGTACGACCTGCTCAGCGAGCTCTTTCCGCCTGAGCGCATCCTGGTGCAGACCGACAAGAAGTTTGCCCTCTTAGTAAACCAACAGCTGACCGAGGTCCCTGAAGAGAATATCCTCTTAGAGCCAGAGGCCCGCGATACGGCACCTGCTTTCGGTTTTGCTACCGCTACATTGCTCCAGCGCGACCCTGAGGCCCGCATCGGCATCTTCTACTCAGACCATATCATTAACAGCCGAGCTCCCTTCATTAAGTCAGTGCTGGCTGCCTATCAGTCGGCTGTAGAGTTTCCTGAGTTTCTGACTATGATCGGGGTAAAGCCCACCTATCCGCATACCGGACTTGGCTACATCAAGATCAGCAAGCAGGCCACCTCACTACCAGACGGCGAGGCCTTTTACGTAGAGAAGTTCGTAGAGAAGCCCAAGCTCGAGGAAGCTGAAAAGTACGTAAAGTCCTGGGAATACTTCTGGAACACCGGCTACAAGGTCTGTACCGCAGCCCATTTGTTCAACCTTATCGAGAAGATTGACAGGGACATGGCCACCAAGCTCAAGAAGATTGCAAAACTTATGGGAGATGAGGGCAAGGAAGCTGAGATCACCACACTTTATAAAGAACTGCCCAAGATCTCATTTGAGTACTTCGTCACCGAGCACACCGAGCGCCTGCTGGTAATCCCTGCCGACATCGAATGGTCCGACATCGGCGACTGGAAGACATTACACTCCATGCTTGCCGAATTTAACGGACATCATGTAGTCAGCAAAGGCAACCACGTCGGGGTAGGGGACAGCAACACCTTGGTCTACAGCGGTGAGCGGCTGATTGCCACCCTGGGGCTTACCGATACTATCATCGTAGACACCGGTGACGTCATCCTGGTAGCTGACAAGAACCGGGTACTGGAGATGAAGGAGCTGATAGACGCCCTCAAGGACCAAAACAAGCACAGCTACCTATAATGGAACGCATCCTCATCACCGGCGGCGCCGGATTCATAGGTAGCAACGCTTGCAATATTCTTAGTAAAGAAGGCTACGAGGTCATAGCCTTCGACAATCTTTCGCTCGGCCGCAAGCGTAACCTCGAGGAAGGCGTAACCTTTATCAACGGGGACCTGGCCAATGCCGAGGACCTAGAGCAGGTAGGACAGGTGGACTACGTCATTCATCTGGCCGCCTCGTCCTCAGCCCCCATGTTCGTCGACGACCTGATCGGCTCTTTCGAGAACAACATCGTCAACCATATGCGGGTACTCGAGTATGCCCGCACCCACGGCGCCAAGAAGATTATCTTCGCCTCCACCTCCTCGATCTACGGCAACAACCCGGTACCCCTGACCGAGGACCAGGACGTCACCCCTCCCAACATGTACTCGGTCACCAAGCACGCCCAGGAGGAGGCCTCCCAGGTCTATGCCGAGATGCACGAGCTGGAGATCATTGCCTTCCGGTTCATGAGCGTCTACGGCCTGCACGAAGAGCACAAGGGACGCTTTGCCAACCTTATCTCCCAGTTCATGTGGGGAATGGAGCAGGGGAGGCAGCCGACGGTCTACGGGGACGGCCTGCAGACCCGAGACTTCACCAACGTCAAGGACATCGTCCAGGCCTTTAGGCACGCTATCAAGAAGGAAGGGGGCTTCGGCTTCTCCGTCTATAACGTCGGCACTTCCCAGGCCATCAACATGCATGACCTCATGAAGATCCTCAACCACGCCATGGGCACCAAGATCGAGGCAGCCCTGGTAGAGAACCCCATCAAGACCGGCTACGTCAAAAATCAATTAGGCAGCCTGGAAAAGATCAACCGCGAACTGGGCTACGAGCCCACCGTCAGCCTTGAGGAGGGCGTTAAGGAGATCGTCGAGCATAGGAAGACCGATCCCATCGCACCGGCCAGCATGAGCTATTAGTTTTTTAGAAATATCCTGTAAACGCAGAAGAGGCGCTCCCTGTTAGGGGAACGCCTCTCGCTGATTACGACTCTACTTTCGAACCAATTCAAACGGGACGACTAGCTACCCGATCGAATCATATTGATAACCGCGCGGAACTTGTCGTTCCCAATGTCATCAATGACTTCGTCGGTCAGCCGCAGAATCGGGAAGTTCGGGTCGAACTGCCCATTGTTGAAGCTGCAAACTGCCAGACGACCCTCTGCCGTCTCCAACACAATGCCGATGCGGCGGTTGAGGGCGCTTCCGTTGCGGCTCTCAAGATCAATGAAGCGCAGGCGCTGGTCATCTTCCAGAGAAAGCTCCAGGTCGCTCCGAACAAGACACTCGAGCGAGGCCGACTGGAACTCGAAGGCCAAACGTACGTCATTCACCGTTCCGACCCCCTCCAATACCATCTTGTCGGGATTGGGCGCAATGGAAGGCGTCGCCTCGACGACAGGAATGGGAACTACCTTGTGGGCCTTCTGCCATTCCTGCGCGACATGCTCGTCCAGCCACGGTGTGGGCATGCGATACGAAACGCGCCCCTGCCGGCCATCGGCGTAATGCACCATCATGCCGATCTCACCGAAGTTTTCAGCAAGGCAATGTTTGACGATGAAGTCGCGGGCGGATTGAGGTATACGCTCGCCCCGTCCCGCGCCGCCGCCGTCAAAGACACCGTAGGTGCCGGGAGCACCGAGGTCTCGAAAGACAACCGGATGAGCCCGTACAGGCTCCGCGCCCATCTTCTTGCAGACCTTCTCCCAGATTTTGTCATGGGAGCCGCCGTCAATGGCAAAGTCAACTGACGGGGCGGGAACGGAATAGAACCCGCCGCCATTCACCACACGCATCTGGCCGATACGGACGTTTCCGCCCAGACCCAGCGCGAGAGTAATGTCCTGACGAAGGCTACTGTCAGGATTAACCAAATCAAAATTGACCTGGTCGCCTTTGGGAAGGCTTGAACCTTCTGGGTCCTGCACTTCCAACTTGCTGATTGCAGTGGTTTTGCAGCCACCTACGACTTCAAGATCGACATTTCCGGAGATCCACATTAGGCATCTCCTCCTTGTATCAAAGCTCCCCGTTTCCGGGGGCACACGGCCTTTTGGACCGATGCCTGTTTATACCATACCTATTTCACTCTGTCAACCTCATATACCGTACAATTACCGAACAATGTTTCAAACTTCTGCTATAGTAGGTACATGAACAACCCCCTCGCCGGACTCACCCCTGACCAAGCCAAAGCCGTCACCCACAAGGACGGTCCCTGCCTGGTAGTGGCAGGAGCCGGAACGGGCAAGACCAGCGTCATTACCAAGCGCATTGCCAACCTGATATTGAATGAAAAGGTTGAGCCCGAGCAGATTTTGGCCCTGACCTTCACTGACAAAGCCGCCGGGGAGATGGAGGAACGCCTGGATGTTCTCTTACCCTATGGCATGTTCGGCACCACCATCGGTACCTTCCACTCCTTCTGCCGGGAGTTGGTCCGCCGCCACGCCTTTACCATAGGCATTGACCCTAACGCCCGCCTGATCGGCAAGGCCGAAGAGGTGAGCCTGCTTCGGGCCAACCTTCTCCACCTTCCTCTTAAGCGCTACAAGCCGGCCGCCAACCCAGTCAGCTTCCTGCGCCAGCTGGCAGGGTTCATTGACCGGGCCAAGGAGGAACGAATCACTCCTGAGCTCCTGGCCGAGCATGGCAGTGAGATAATGGCCGCCGCCGAGAATGATGCCGACAAGGAAGCAGGCGAGCGCATCCTGGAACTTTCTGAGTGCTACGAAGCCGCCAACCGTCTCTACGCCGAGGCGAACATCCTCACCTACGCAGACCTGATTTCCTTCAGCCTGAGGATTCTTCAGGAGTCAGCCTTGGCCCGCAAGGAAGAGCAGGACCGGTTCCGCTATGTCCTCATCGATGAGTTCCAGGATACCAACACCGCGCAGGCGGAGATCTGCTACCTGTTGGCAGGGGAAAGGGAGAACATCTTCGTGGTAGGGGACGACGACCAGGCCATCTATAGGTTCCGGGGTGCCAACGTCGACAATATCATCATGTTCAGGGCCCGTTACCCGAAGGCCCCCGTCGTGACACTCAGGGATAACTTCCGCTCTACCCAGCCCATACTTGACGCCGCCTACAGCCTCATCCAGCACAATAACCCGCACCGCCTGGAGGTGATCGAGAAGATCGATAAGCAGCTTATCGCCCACAGCGAGGCCGAGCCTGCCGCCGTCGAGTCGCTGCACTTCAGCGCCGGCAGCTATGAGCAGGAGGGAGTGGCCCTGCGCATCCAGGCACTGTTGGACATCGGCTACGAGAGCCAGGATATCGCAATACTTGCCCGGGGACACGCCCAGCTTGACCCCTTTGAGCGTGAGCTCTCTTCCTGGGGCATCCAGACCCTTCGCCACAAGGACGGATCTTTTTATAGCCTACCGACGGTGGAGCGGGCACTTTCCTACTTACGCTTCCTGGTCTCGCCACACGACTCATTCAATCTCTTCTTCCTTTTGTCCGAGCCGCCCTTTGCCGTGGAGACCGTACTCCTGCGTGAGCTCAGCGTTTCCGCCCGCAAGATAAACAATTCCCTCTGGGAAGAATTAGGGAGCAGTAGCGTGGAACTGCCCGAGGACGCCGCTGAGGCTTTCCGCTACCTGGGACAGAAGCTCACGTCAAAAGTACGCACGCCCACTGATGCCCTGCGCGACTTTATCGGCACTTCCGGCTGGGAGAAGCAGCTTACCGAAGCTGATGACAGGGATGCCTTCGCTGCCCTGAACACGCTCTACGCCGAGGCAGGCTCTTTTGAGCGCCTGCACAAGCCAGTGGTCCTTTCCCAATACCTTCTGCACGTGGACCAGCTTATAGCTAGCGGTGAGGATATTAAGGTGGAAAGTGAACTAGGGAAGGAGAAGGAAGGCGTCCAGCTGATGACCATACACGGGAGCAAGGGACTGGAGTTTAAGGCGGTGTTCGTGGTCAACATGACCTCAGACCGATTCCCAGGCCCGAACCGCAGTGGGGGACTACCGCTACCTGAAGAGCTGGTTACCCTCCAGGAAGACAAGGTGAAGTACGAGGAGGAACGCCGCCTAGCCTACGTGGCCATGACGCGGGCCAAGGAACGCCTCTTCCTGACCCATTCGCAACGCTACGAGGGTAACAAGCGGGAGAAGAAGCTGTCTCCCTTCTTGTCAGAAGCCTTAGGGCCACAGGATGAGAAGAACTACGCCGATCAGCCGCTTCGACTTGGACTGTCTCAGGCAGACACCAGCGAGAAGGCTCCTCAGTTCAGCATCCCCACTACCTACTCAGCCTCAGCCCTGGAGGCGTTCGAGGAGTCGCCTGAGCGCTATCTAATCGAGCAGGTGTACCGACTGCCGCAGCCTGACTCGTCCTACTCCAGCTTCGGTACCTGCGTCCATGAAGTACTGCACGCCGCCTTCGGAGCCATCCGCTCAGGGAAGCCGCTGACCGACGGGCAGATAGTCGAGCAGTATGAGAAATGCTGGCGGGCTGAAGGTTTCGAGCACAAGCTGCAAGAAGAGGAGTGGCGCCAGGAGGGCCTGGCCGCTATTCAGGGTTATTTGTCCTCACATGACGGCGACTATGTGCCTGACCGTCTGGAGCACCCCATTGAGCTGGTACTGCCCAGTGGCATCCGGATTATCGGCAAGGTGGACCGGATAGACAAGCTGTCCGACGGAAGCGTCAAGGTAATCGACTACAAGACTGGCAGAAAGACGGCTACCCATGCCGACATCAAGAAGAACCTGCCACTGGCCGTCTACGCCGCCGCACTCAGCCAACGCCGAGAACAGGTAGGTTCGGTCTCCTTGCATTACCTGATGAACGGTGAGACGGTGGACCTACCCGTAGACGAGGCGTTCCTAGCCCAGACCATAGAGCGGGTGTCTGACATTGTCAGCCGCATCGAGGATGCTTACAAAACAAATACCTGGCCTTCGGTAAAGACATATTTTAATTAGACCCCATGGAACTACTTCTCATCGCCGTCATCCTTGTACTGGTAGCCCTCGTGGGCTTCCTTATCTGGCGCCAACAGTCTGCCAGCAATCCGGGCGCTGAGCTGCAGCAGCTTTTGCAGCAGACCACCCAGCAGCAGGGGGCACAGCTTCAGGAGACCACCCGCCTGCTCCTTCAGCAGCTAAACAGCCAGAAGGAGTCTCAGGACCGCTCGAGCCACATGGTCTCCAGCCGTCTGGACCACGCCACCAAGGTAGTGGCCGACGTGCAGGGTAAGCTTATGCAGCTAGAGGAGGCCAATAAACGGATATTTGACCTAGGCAAGGGTATTAATGACCTGCAGAACATCCTAAAGTCACCTAAGCTGCGCGGCGGCATGGGTGAAATCTGGCTTTCTGAGATGCTTTCCCAAATTATCCCGGCCGGACACTTCACCATGCAGTACCGTTTTAAAAGCGGCGAGATCTGCGACGCGATCATTACCCTCCGGGACGGCCTGCTGCTGCCTATCGACTCAAAGTTCAGCCTAGAGAACTTCGTCAAGATGACCGATGCCGACGAGGCTGAGAAGCCTGCTTTCAAGCGCCTGTTCAACCAGGACATGAGGAAACGCATCGACGAGATTTCCAAGAAATACATATTGCCTGATGAGGGGACCATGGAGTTCGCCTTCATGTATGTGCCGGCCGAGAATGTCTATTACCAAGCTTTCATTCAGGATGAGGACAAGTTGAACATGCTGGACTATGCCATGAAGCAGCGGGTGATCCCCGTGAGTCCCAGCAGCTTCTATGCCTACCTCCAGGTGATTGCCCTGGGTCTGCGTGGCATGGAGATTGAGAAGAGTGCCAAGGAGATCCAGAAGAACCTAGGCGGCATAAAGGGTGAGCTGGCCAAGTTTCGCCAGGCGTATGATACGCTAGGTGGCCATCTCCGCCATGCCCAACAAAGTTTTGAGGGGAGCGAAAAGCGCCTAGGAAAAGTTGAGAACAAGTTCACCCAAATAGCCACATCAGAAGACGTTTTGCTTGAGTCAGGAGAAGACAACATACTAATTATGCCAGATGAAGAGTAGCCATACCGTTACGAATGAAGACGCCGGCAAGCGCCTTGACCTGTTTCTTTCCCAGGCAGAGGCCGATTACAGCCGCGGTTACTTTCAAAAACTGATTGGAGAAGGGCGGGTACTAGTTGGAGAGAAGCCGCCCCGCAAGGCAGGCCAGATCCTTAAAGAGGGTGAAGCCGTGATTGTCGAACACCCTGACCCAAACCGCCGTCCACAAGGTGAGAATGTGGCTCTCGACATCCTTTACGAGGATGACCAGGTCCTGGCCATTAACAAGCCGGCCGGCATGGTCGTGCACCCCCAGGACGTGGAGGAGCAGGGGACAGTGGTGCATGCACTCCTTAACTATCTGCCGGACATCGCCCAGGCCGTGTATGACCCCGAGTCCCCCATGAGCCAGTTACGCCCCGGCATCGTCCATCGACTAGATAAAGACACTACCGGCGTGCTCCTGATTGGTAAGACCCCTGAGGCGCTCGAAGCACTCTCAAGCCAGTTCAAGGATCATAGTGTAGAGAAAACCTACCTTGCCCTGGTCTCAGGTACAGCGAAAGAAGAGAGCGTCACTACCGGCATGCAGCGCAAGCCCTACCGTCGCAACATGATGGGGGTCACCCGTACCGAAGAGGAGGGGAGGGAGGCCATCACTCATTTCAAACCCGTACAAAGCTTTGACTACTTCGGTAAGCCGCTGACCCTGGTGGAATGCCGCATAGATACCGGCAGGACCCATCAGATCCGGGTACACTGCAAGTTTCGTGCCCACCCCGTACTTGGCGACGACGTCTACACTACTCGTACCGCCCAAGACCTTACCAGGCGGCTGCACGTCGACCGCCAGCTACTCCACGCTGCCAGGCTCACCTTCACCAATCCTACGACCGGGAAGCGCCAGACCGTGGAGGCACCACTGCCGGCTGACTTCATGTCCGTTGTTACTCGGCTCAGCCAGAAGGCGACCTAAGCCCACTTTGACAAAGGCCGGCCCACTTGGTAGCCTGGTAGCTAAGAGGCCGTTTGATAACCTCTTTCGCTGCCACCTTATACAGGAGCAGCTTGTAAGGTGAGTTATCAATCAGTCTCCAAAAAAGGCTCTACACTGTTTTTCTTTTATTGATATGGCTATGGGCTCTATTTCCGGCAAAGACCGGGTGCGTGTAACGATATCCCTTTCCAAGGATATCGCCGACCAGATCGACGAAACGATCGATGGGGTACGTATACGCAATCGCTCCCACGCCATTGAAACCCTGGTGACCGACAGTCTTGATCTGGTGCAAGTCAAACAGGCAGTTATTTTGGCTGGGGGACAGCAGGCCCCCAAACGTATTCCGGCGATTAGCCAGATGCTCAGTACCTTGCACCATTACAGTATCTTCAACGTCATTATCGCCGTCGGCTACCTCGGTGATAAGATCCGCAACGAGATAGGGACGGGGGAGAAGTTCGGCCTTCAGATCGAATACTCTGAGTCTGAGCTTGGAACCGGAGGCGCACTGCTCCAGCTAAAGTCCAAACTCAAACGTACTTTTCTCGTGATCAATGTAGACCAACCGGTGGACGTTGATTTGAAGAGCCTACTGAGGTTCCATAGAGAACACCAGCCGACTGTGACCATAGCCACCCGTTCATTGCGCGAACTCTCGGGAGTATATGTCATAGAACCTAAGATCTTCGCTGCCATTCCCGAGGGCTTCTGCATGCTAGAGGAGACGGTTTTCCACGACATGACTCGCCAGGGAAAGCTGCTTTCCTACCCCATACTTACCGACATCAAGAAAGATTCCTAACCCCATCCTATGCGCCGACGACTGTGGATCAACTTCGCCCTTATTCTCGTACTTGCTGCAGCTGCCGCATTTATTAGCTTGCCTGCTACTCAAAGCCTACGTATAGGTAGTATGTATCGCGACGTCTCACTTAGAGAAGGTCTTGACCTGAAAGGCGGAGCTCATTTGGTCTATGAGGCAGACACCTCGAAGATTGACTCTGCAAACGTCGGTGCGGCCATGAACGGGGTGCGGGACGTTATCGAGGCTCGTGTCAACGGCTTAGGTGTCACCGAACCAGATATTAGACTTTCTTCGGTAGGTAGTAAGCCAGCTATCATCATCGACATGCCAGGAGTGTCAGATATCGAGAAGGCCAAGGGGCTAATCGGCTCCACCGCCAAGCTTGAGTTCAAGGATGCGACCGGAAAGGTTCTGATGGAAGGAAGCGATCTAGAACCTCAAGGTGCATCTGCCGCTCCAGCAAACAATTCCACAGCCACTGCTGCCAAGGCCAACTCCTGGCAGGTCAATATCACCCTGACCAGTACTGGCAAAGACAAGTTCGCCAAAGCCACTGCTGCAAATATTCAGAAGCAGATCGGAATTTACCTTGACGACAAGCTGATCTCCAATCCTACCGTCAACAGTGCCATCACCGACGGCAGCGCCGTCATAAGTGGCAGCTTCACCGCCCAGCAGGCGGCCGACTTCGCACTCAAACTGAACTACGGCGCCCTTCCCGTTCCTATACACCTGACCCAAGAGCAGACCGTAGGGGCCAGCCTAGGTAGCGATGCCATCCACCAGACTCTCATAGCCGGTATCATCGGTATTCTACTCATCTTCCTCTTCATCATTGCCTACTACCGCTGGTGCGGTGTTGTAGCCACCCTAGCCCTGGTCGTTTACGCTCTGATCAATGTCATGCTCTACAAGCTTCTTCCGGTCACCATGACCTTGGCAGGTATTGCCGGCTTCATTATCTCCATGGGTATTGCCGTGGACACCAACATCCTGACCTTCGAACGTTTGAAAGAAGAGCTACGCCTCGGCAAAGCTATGCCCGTAGCCATCCAGGAAGCCTTTAAGCGCGCCTGGACCAGCATCCGTGACTCCCATGTGTCAGGCCTGATCTCGGCAGTGATCATCTTCAGCTTTGCGTCCGGCCCGGTACGTGGATTCGCCCTGGTACTGATCATCGGTACCTTACTCAGCCTGTTCTCGGCTATCACCGTTACCCGTACCTGGATGCTTCTTATCGCCGGCAGCCGCTTCCAGAAGCTGCTCAATATTGCCAAGGCCTAACCAACACATACCACCATGTCTAGCCTTCATCGTAACTTCGACATCATTGGTACCCGCACCCGCTGGTACATCCTTTCGTTGGTATTGATCCTACCTGGTATTATTTCACTTATCGTCTGGGGTCTGCCCGTAGGCATCGACTTTAAGGGTGGCACCATGCAGGAGCTACATTTTACCGGTACCGCACCGGGAATAGACCAAGTCCGCACCGAGCTAGCCGGTACTAAGATCAACGGTCTCGGAGTGCAGAGCTCTAGCGGCAATGACCTCATTATCCGCTTCCCAATCACCGACAATGGCCAGGCACGCGACGCTGGCAACAAAATCCTTGCCCAGGTAAAGAAAGATCATCCTGGCGCTACCGAGACCTCCTTCCAGAGTATCGGCGGATCAGTGGCAAGCTCCACAACGACTAAGGCAGCCGAGGCTGTGGTCATCACCTCTATAGCCATCATCTTCTTTATCGCCTGGTCCTTTGGCTCGGTGCCCAAGCCTGCATCTTCCTGGCGCTTCGGGGTGACAGCCATCCTGGCCCTGGCCCATGACATCCTATTCATGGTCGGCGCTTTCTCTTTGATCGGACACTTCTTCCCCGGAGTAGAAGTTGACTCTCTATTTATTACGGCTGTCCTTACTATTCTAGGCTTCTCCACCAACGACACCATCGTGGTATTTGACCGTATCCGTGAAAACCTGCGCCGCAGTCCGGGACGCAGTTTTGCTGAGATCGCGAATAGCAGTCTGAACCAGACCCTGGCCCGCTCACTGAACACCTCAATGACCGTGCTGATCGTACTGATCACCCTACTGGTACTGGGAGGTCCTTCTATCCGGAACTTTATCTTAGCCCTGACCCTCGGTGTAGCCATCGGAACCTATTCGTCGATATTTAACGCCAGCCCGCTGCTGGTCAGTTGGCAGGAGTTTGCCGATCGCCGGGCTGAAAAAACCGCTGCAGCCGCCAAGAAGAAATAATACGGACCAAAGTCTTCCCGTCTCACTGTCCTCAAACCTACATACCCACACGGTACTGCGGAGGCGAGACGATAAAGACCATGGCTCCGTATCCAGGTAGCGCTACCCAAGGATACTGAAGTGGGCCTTGATCTTATCCAGGGCCTGGCGTAGATCGGCCTCGGTCTCCTCGGCATTGCCGTCATTTCGCACTACAAGGTCCATTAAGGCCCTGTCAGCCTTGTACGGCCTCACTTGGTTGTCCCACTGGTTATTATAGAGCTCTTCGGTCAGTACAAGGCCTTTGGCGGCATAGCGCTGGACAATAGTCTCGCGAGAGGCCTCAACCCAGATATTCAGCCCGCCGTGGCGGTGGATGGCCTTAAGGTTGTCTGCTAGCCTGAGTCCCGTGAGCGCCACACCTTCGACTCCCTGGGAACGGGCGTCACGCAAGCTCAGGTCCAGCCAGATATCAGGTCCGAAGGCATCATGCCCAGCCTTTGAAACCTGGGTGATCGGGCGTCGCACGGCATCCTTACGATCCTCGTCAGACGAATCAATCTCATACGTATGCAGGGCGTCCAGCAGCCGGCGAATGGGCAGGGACGTGGGGTAGGAGATGAATTCCGGCAGGCGTCGGGACAGTTCCTCGGCGATATAGTCCTTGCCGGCGCGGAGATCGCCATAGGTGGCCACGATATGCATAAGGCGGGGTTAGTGGAAGGGAGATACTGAGCGCAGTTCAAGGAAAAGACGAGTATCCGACCGAGACGTACTTGAGGTACGGTGAGAAAGGAACGGAGACTTTGACGCAGAAATACGCCAGTACCTGCCTTCCACCGGAATTGACTGTTTCCAGATTATAGCTTAGCATAACCTCATACAAAACCTAAGTACCGACCATGGCAGGCAGCATCTACATACTTTCCGGCATCTCAGGTAGTGGTAAGAGCACTATCAGTGACCTACTTATAGAGCGGCACCCAAATATTGCCCGGTCCATTACGCTGACCACCCGCAAGCCCCGCGAAGGCGAGCTGTTTGGCTTTCACTATTATTTTACCAGCCCGGAGATCTTTAGCTGGCTGCAGGAGACCAACCAGCTGCTTGAGTTCACCCAAGTGTACGGAGATACCTTCTACGGCACTCTGAAGGTCTCAGTGGAGAAACTAATCACAGCCGGACGCGATGTACTGTTCGTGGTTGATAGTCGTGGAGTCGACCAAGTTACCGAACATTTCCCGAACGCACGTAGTTTGTTCCTCAAAGCACCTAGTGACGATGAGCAGCGAAAACGTTTGGAAGGGCGGGGTACCACCGGAAATGACCTGGAAATTCGCGTTGCCAAGGCCCACGAGGAACTTATCTGGGCCGAGAAGAAGGGTCTACCAGTAGTTGTGAACGACAGCCTTCACGTGGCGTTGAGTGAAGTAGAACGAATCTTCTTCGCCTAATACAAAAATAGGCTAGGGGAGTACTTATTGACACTCTGATGCAGACCTGGGAGAATGCGCCCAGGAGGTGATTCCTGTGTATTTGTACAGCAACTTGGACATTAATACTTTGCCATTCGCAAGACTGAGTGCAGAGGCGGCAGTCTATGGGGGAAACCTATTCGATACCGCCTGCCATCGCCTAGCATCAATGACTGTTAGCCTCGAGAACTTCGCGTATACGCCACTGAATTCAACGTCGATATCTGAGCTCCGTTCATATATGCGATGCATACTTTCTGAGTGCTTTATTGTACTTATCTTAATGGAAGTCCCCGGGCTACATGTACTCGAGCTACTCAGAAACCATGGACTAACTACAGACCAGTGTACCGAAGCCGAACAAGTCATCAAGACGTTTTGGAGCGTCGTCACATCTGTTGATACTACTCTTGTTCATGAAATTCCCAAGATTATTGAGCAGGGGATAGCACGTGAACTCATAGCTGGACTACATATCATAAATGAGTGTAGAGCGTATGGGGAAGACGACTCCAAAGAGCGGCAAGAGGACTCGCATCCTTAGAGGAAATACTTATCAAGGAGGCAATAGCTCGTAACTAGTAAGAAGACCGAAGGATCGAACATTCAGAATCGCCACGGGCACTCACAATGAGACCCGTGGCAAACACAATTATAATGTCTTACAATGTATGTTCTAAGTCCTTATAGGTGGCGATTTGGCAACGCAGATATAATTAGACGATGGAGATTACCTGTATGAATATAAGCTCTGATAAATCAAATTATGAATATTTTCGCGCTATTTCCTGTTAAACCCGCGTAAATCTTATTCTTTCTATACGCCCTATTCCTCCCGTGAGTCAGCCGGATCCGGCCCCCACATAGACATCCCCTCGTTCGCAGTTTGTTCGGGAAGGGCGAGAGGGTCAGGGGACTCAGCTGCGGCTTTTTGGGCAAGCTCCTTGGCCAGGCGTTTTTGCTCAAGCTTCTCCAAAACCTCTTTTTCAGGCTCGCCTAAGAACCACTTCAGTCCTCCTTTTTGCGACACCTCCTTGTATACCCACTCATCCAAGACCTTCAAGGGCTTTTCTTTGCGTGGCGGCTTGGGAACTCCCCCACCCTCCTGCTCCATGGGAACTACGAACGGCTCAGCTACTTCAAGCTGAATAATCTCGTTCGGTTTTTGTTCGTATACTACGGGAGCCGGTATCGGCTCGGTAACCATAGGTAATGGCACAGGCGTCTCTAGGACGGCTACTGGAGCAGGCGCAAGTGTAGCCACTGGTACAGGCTGAGGAACAGGTAGAGGCTGCGGAGCAGGCGCTACCGGCTGCACTGGAGGACTCATCGGAGTCCGGATCGCTAATGACTCCCCGCTCTTCAAGATCTCCTGTGCCACGTTCTTAGCCTCTTCCACCTCACGCTTCTTCTTGTATCCTGCCGTCTCGTCAATAACCAGCTCCACTTCCTCACGAGGACGAGCGTAACGTTCACGAGAATACTGCATGACCAAATCACGGTTCGACTCCCCTATCTCCTTAGGCATCATGGTCTGGGCCGAGAAGGCAGGAGTGGCGATGCCATCCACCAGCAGCTTCACATAGACATGCCCTCTCTGCAGGTTCACCAGGTCGTTGGCATCAAAGACGGGAGCAAACTCTTTGACCAGCACGTCAGCGTCAGGAGCACCTATCCGAAAGCTTACCATAGTACCAACATTACCAATGACAGCGTCACGCACAGCCTCTGACATCTGGGCGATGTACTGGTGAGCGATGGTTAGTCCCAGGCCGTACTTACGGGCTTCAGAAAGAATGGTAGCAAATGACTCGGTGGCAAAGTTCTGGAACTCATCCACGTACAGGAAGCAGTCAGGCCGCTCAGCCGCAGTTACATTTGCCCGGCTCATAGCCGCAAGCTGCACCTTGGTGATCATCATGGCACCGAGCAGGGCCATGTTGTCTTCACCTATCTTACCCTTTGACAGGTTTACCACCAGGATCTTCTGTTCATCCATGATCTGACGTATATCGATGGACGAGGTAGGCTGCCCAACGATATTTCGCATGGTTGAGGTGGACAGGAACTGGCCGACCTTGTTCAGGATGGATCCAGGAGCTTCCGCCCGCTGTTGTGGCGACATACTCAGCCACTCATTACTCCAGAAGTCCTTAATAACTACATCCTTGATCTGGGCCACTATGGACTCCCGGAAGGCATTGTCAGTGAGCATGCGGGGAATACCCAGCATAGTGGGGTTATCTGAGTCCAAGAGAGCGAGTACTGTATTTCTGAGAATGTATTCAAGGCGAGGACCCCAGGAATCAGAGTAGAGCTTCTTAAAGATGCCGATGAAGCCCGACGCCACCATCCCCTTGTACTCATCCGCTACCTTCTCAAGAGGGTTGAAGGAGATCGGGAAGTCACGGTCAGAGGGATCAAAGACCACCACGTCCTTTACCCGGTGAGGCGGCACGCTGTCGATGATCTTGTCGGCCAGTTCTCCGTGCGGATCCACTACCACAACTCCCCTGCCCTCCATCACATCATCGATGATCATATTCTCAAGCAGGGTGGATTTACCCACACCAGACTTACCAATGACGTAGATATGGCGCTTTCGGTCGTCTAGCTTGATACCGAACTCTCGTGAGCTGTTACGGAAGTCGGTCTTACCAAGAACGGTAAGTTCCTTAGGCTCCACCTCATCCTTGAACGGTAGGTTGAACGGAGCTTCGCCCTTCTTAGAGCCGGCCCAGGAGATAGCCGAGGTCTCTACCGCCTTGGTTGGGAAATGGTACAGAGAAGCCAGCTCCTCAATGTTCAGGACGCCGCCCTTCTCCTCAAACTGACGGGTGATGTACTTCGTCCAGGAAGCATGGTCATCGACCAGAGTCGAAACCCCCCTGAAGCCGTTGAGGTTGGTGGTGTTGTACTGCTTCAGGGCTGCCAGCATAGCCTGGGAGCGTGACTTGGCGGTCTGGGCCTCGTTGGCGATTACAACCAGCCTAAATAAGCTTTCAAAACCTAACTTGGTGATCTTGGTCTCAATCCCCTTCAAAGCGGCCTCTTCAGGCGCAGAAAGCTTCGGGGGCTCCTTAGGACCGCTTCCGGCCGCGTCCCCTACCCCGGATCCCGGCACCACCATCTCCTGCAGTATGCGGGCACCGAAACGGACCACCTTGGCAGCCGCACCTCCCCCTCCTCCCATGTCTCCGCTTCGTATGGCCTTTACGTGGGCTACTCCGCGATTCTGCCATTCGTCCCCTACCGGCCGCACTACGATTTGCAGCCAGACCTGTTCACCCTCATTTAGACCAGCCATTACGGCGGTAATACTTGCCAACGGGTCCACCCCTTCGGAAGCCGTTACTGTCTTGATAGGATACACATCCTCCTTGGTAAGCTCAATCTTGGTAGTACCCACGTGCTTGCCCTCAAGCTCTACCTGCTTGGTATAGTCAGTCACCTGATGGATCTGCAGGTCGGGATACTGGGCATAGAGCTGTCCTTCGATGAAGTCCCTCAAATGTAAAGGCGTGAATACATAAAAGATGATCGAGTCCTTCACCGCCACTATCTCAAAGCTTACGTGCTCCTGGACAATGGGATCCTCTCGGTAGATGCCGTGCAGCGCTGAGAAGAACTGCTCAGCACTGGCGGCAGTCTTCTCGTTTTCCTTGGCCACTTGGATCGCCAGCACCACAAAGGTCTGGGACTCCAACCACTCTGCTCGGCGTTTCAGATCATTCGGCTTGGACCATAGGGCCATGGTTTGGGTTCGATTAAAGCATATTGTCGATCACCGCCCAACGGGAGGGATGATCGGCGGGAATAAGTAGCATAACCTTGTCTCCCAAATGAAGATTAAAGAGTGACATGTAATAAGTCACTGATGCGGTCAGGATGCTATAGGTGTTGCCGTCCTCAGCATCCACCACATAGTGGTTACCCTCGGCTCGCAGTACACCTGGAATAGTCGAACGCTCGATGGGGCCAAGCTGCTTGTAGAAGAACTTGCCATCCGGAGTGATATAGAGCTTAAGCGGATCGCCTTCGACTAGCTTGCTTTTGGAGGCGTAGTTTGAGGAAACCTGGTATCCCTTGCCGTTATAGTCAACCATCCTCTCGCCGTCAAAGATACCCTCGATCCCGTCGTCAGTACCAGACTGCTCCTGCAGCGCATAGGTAGGCTGGGCAGCATAACCAGCCGCTCCTACCCCTAATAGCTGCCGCAGATCACGTATATCCTGCTCGATCCGCTCTAACAGTCGCGCCGCCCGCTCAGCATTTCCATCGGTATTTGTTTCCATACCTTTATTTAGTTTTTGATCTTAGGATCACTATATTCTTTTCAGACCTGGGGAGCAAGCTGAGGGGCAGGAGCTGGGGCCGGTTCAGGAGTGGCGGCGGGTACCGGTGCGAGTGGCGTTGAAGCCGTTGGAGCCACAGGAGCGACGGGTGCTGAAAGCCCCTTTGAGCGTAGGCGGATCTCGGACTCCACCAGCTCGCGGTCACGGCCGTACTTGAGGCGGGACAGCTGCTTGATCGCCTCCCCTACCTGGACGTTCTCGTTAGGGTCCGGCGGATAAGCAGCGGCATTGAACGGCTTGGACGGACTTCCGTCGATAAGCATCTTGATGTAGTAGTTGTACTTTTCGGTATTGACCATGTCCTCTATCTCCAGTGGATCAAACTCCTTCTTAAAGAACTCAGCATCCGAGGCACCGATACGCCAGGTAAGCATAGTACCGACGTTACCGATGACGGCATTTCTCGTATCTTCATCAAGCTGTTCGACAAACTGGTTGGTGATATTAAGCGACAGCTGGTACTTACGAGCTTCGGAGAGAATGGTGGCAAAAGTCTTGGACGTGAAGTTCTGGAACTCATCCACATAGAGATAAAATGGTACTCGTTCTGCCTCGGACTGGTTCTGACGTGAGAATGCGGCGATCTGGATCTTACCTGAGATGATCATACCGAGCAGCTGGGCGTTGATATCTCCAAGCAGACCCTTCGGCAAGGTCACCAGGAGGATCTTCTTGCTGTCCATGGCCTCCCGAAAGTTGAAGGCGCTGTTCTGCTGGCCGATGATCGGCCGCATGATGTCATTGGTGGTGAACTGGGTGAGCTTGGAGGTGATGTACGGCACGATATTAGCAAGAGCCGCCTCTCCCCCAGCCTTTTCAGCCTCGTTCACCCAGAAGTCGATGACCACCTGGTTGCGGGTCTTGGAGAGTTTCAGCTTGCGGAACTCGGCGTCGGCCAGTACCTTTGGGATCTCCATAAGGGTGCTTCCCGAGTCAGGGTCGTCCATAACCAGCATCATGGCATTTCGCATGTACTGCTCAAACATAGGTCCTCCGGTGGCCTTCAGGTCATACAGCTTGTCGAAGATGGAGATCATCTCGTTGATGACCATGGTCTTCTGCTCTGGATAGCGGGGGTCGAACTCAAGTAGGTTGAAGGCCATGGGGCGGGCGGTATCGGAAGGGTCAAACAGGATGACGTCCTCGGCCCGCTCCTTGGGAATGTGCTTGAGTATCCACTCGACGGCGTCACCGTTAGGATCCATGTAGCAGACCCCGTGCCCAGCCCGGATGTCCTGCAGTATCATGTTCTGGAACATAACCGTCTTACCTACACCAGTCTTTCCTATCATGTAGAAGTGGCGAGACCGGTCAGGATAGTTCATATAGACCGGGATCTCAGTGCCACGGAAGGCGCTGTAGCCCAGCAATAGACCCGACTTCGGGATGTTGTTAGGAGGTGAAAGCCGGCGGGCACCCAGCCAGTGGATGTTTGGCGTGTCCAGTACCCGGTTTGGGAAATGGAAGATACTGGCCAGCTCCTCTGTGTTCAAGATAAAGCTAGGCTGGTCCTTGGAGAATAGACGCAGGATGTAGTCATTACGCAGATGCTGGCTACCGACTGCCGCGGTCTTAAACCCGTTCGACTCAGGCGCCTGATACTGAGAGAAAGCTGAGAGCATGGTCTGGACGTGGTTCTTAGCCTCAATCTCGGTAGCCGCCCAGGCCACGCAGCGGATCTGTACTTTGAAGCCTACCTTGCTGCCCTTCTCCACCATCAGCTTGGCTTGCTGCTCCTGCATGGCGGTAAGCCTGACATTAGCCTGGGTGGTGTTACCCGCCTCGTTATGAGTAGGTGCATCAGTCTTCTGGCTGGCCACTGCGGACTGACCAACTTCCTTGGCAATATTTCCTACCTTCTGCATATTCGTGGTATGGAAGGATTTGCCCTGCTGCACGTTATGGAGCGCCTCCTCTATCTTATGCTGCCAGGACTGGTCGGTGGGCTGCACCAGGATCTGAATAGCGCCTCTCCCCTGCCCCATCTTGGATAGTGAGTTGGTCAAGCCATTCAGCGGATCATTCTCCAGGTTCTTATACGTTCTAATAGGAAATATTTGTTGCTTCATCAGCTGGATACCACCAGAGGCTGTAGCACCACCCTCCTTGATAAAGACGTCGTAATCCGTAGCCTCCTCGATCTGGGCAGCCGGGTATTGGCCATGGATCTGCCGCTCCACCTGATCCACCGTGTCAGAGGGACAGATAACATAAAAGAAAATCTCACCATCATGGGCGGCTAGCTCAAAGGAAAAAGTCGGCTGGCCCTTCAGAAACGTATCAAACCAACTCGAGTCATAGAAATGATGCAGCGATGTGAATACCGCTTCCATGACGCCCATAATCTCCTTGGGATCACGCCGGTCGTCAGGATTGGCGAGCTGTTTAGGCATTGTCACCCGCAGAGCCCGTGTCTTCAAGGCGCGGTCTTGGTGCTGCTTGGTACGACGCATATAAATGTAGCGTGCCGCCACAGCCAAGCCGATAAGTAGAACAGCCAGTAGAAAGTCAGTCACTAAAAGTGCCGCCGTGTTGGTAGTACTGCTACCGCCGTCGGTGTAACTGGTGTCGTAGGTGTAGTCGGTGGTGTCTGCCATGCCCCTCGGTGGCTTTCTTAGGAAGTGGGAGTATCAGGTCCTGGATTCGCATTCTGGGACGCAAGCAACCGCAGGTTCGCCATGAACTGCGCCCTCTGCGAAAGGGGCATCTTCTCAAAATCCTCCGGAAGTTCGTGCAGGACAGAAACGACTCCAGGAGAACCTGCCCCGGTGTCACTGCCAGCTACGGCCTCAGGACCAGAATCAGGTGCGAGGGTTACCAGCGCAGTAGCACCCTCTACCGTACTATTAACCCCATCGACAGGACCCTCAACCTGCGCCGGAATCTGTTCTCCACCTGAAAGCACGGCGGCTTCGGGATTCTGCTGGTCAATCTGTTGAGTCTGGGCATCACGTAGCGACTCGGGAGTATTTGAACCTGGAAGCTCAGGCATGGGATATCCGTTACTAGTTCATATTAAGCATACCAGCCCGGAGGTAAAGTCGAAAGCTATGAAGACCCACCCGGGAGCAGTACATCCTGAAGAGCCTCGTTATTGAGAATATTGGCCATGGCGGCTCCGATCAGGAGAATGCGGTTTTCCAGTGGGCTTCCGTCTGGGAGTTTTTTGTATCTTTCTCTTGTCGGGGCACTGAGTTGCCTTAGGCGAGTCAGCGCCTCCTTACGGCCGTCTCCTTCGGTCAGGTTAAGAAGCTCCATGACGCTTTCCCTATCCGCAAAGAAGTCCTCTAGGGCGGCATCATCCGCTGGCATCCCGTCCCCACCATTAATAAGCTCTTCTAGGTTCTTCTTTATACGATCAGAAAATGCCGGATATTTCTTTTCAGCTTCTGGAGGTGCGGCGCTTCTCAGCCTCAGCTGCAGCCTCCGCAAGCTATCCATAATAGAAGATGGTCGACTTTCTTCAGTAGAAGGAGTCACAGTCACGGCTGGCGGTTCTTCAGCTGGCGCTGCTTCGACTGTACCCGGATCAGCAACAGGCGGAGCCTCCAAATCACCCTCGTCCGCTACTGCTTCGATAGGGGCGCCTACGGGCTCCGCAGCAGGAGCCTCAGTCCCTGCACCAGCATCCGGATCACCGGGAGCAGCTGGCGGCTCAGTAGTAACGGTCTCTGTACGACCCGCTACGGGATCACTATTATTGGCCTCCTTCTGCATGAACTGACCCTGTCTCCTTATGGTAAGGTCAAAGGAACGGACCGGCATGCAGCCTTCGGTACCATATGACCGGTCGTTGGCTTCGTTAAAGAGATATCTGCTCCAGTTCTTCACGAGTGGTACGAAATGCAGGGAAAGGGCCGGACGCCATGGACCCCGGGTATCAGTCGTAGCCGGATCCATAAGGGCCTTATAGGACTGCCTCAGAGCCTCTTGCCTCTCTAGGCTCGACAGCACCTCGTCATCAACCGCCATGAAGAGCTTCACATTTCCATTGAAGCGATCGTTGAAATCCTCAGGTGCGTTCTCACCGAAACGCTTGGCACTACCCTGGTAGTCCCAGATCGCTTCCATTTTACCCCTCACCATGGCAGGTGACTGCTCAGGAGTAAAGGCAAGAAGAAATCTCTGCTCGTCTTTCGGCCAATCACTCAGGGTTTCAGCTGCTAACCTGAACGCGTCCCTGTGCAGCGGATTCCTAAGCTCGTCCCTGAAGTTCTTGGCCCCCGGACCCGCGGCAGACCTGAGGCCATTCTTGTATGCCTCCCAGGAACCAAGCTCGGAGATACTGCCCACCCCATCATCCCCGGCACCGCCATCCTCGATGATCAGCTCAGTTTTTGTTGAGCGTAGCTTATTTTGAATGTAATACTCTTCAAGCTCGCTGACCTCGTATTTTATGCCGCCGTACCCCACGCTCTCCTCATTCCCCGCAAAGGGACCTTCGATGTTCAATGGCCGAAGGATTGCGGTGTCGGGGTCAGTCTCATAGTCAGCGTTATTGGGTCCGGACACCAAGTACACGTAATCAAACATAACAAGGTTTCCCTGTGCCGGCGTATCCATCTGGAAGACCGTTCCAGGCTTCTTCATGAGCTCCTGAAATTCGACCCGACGAGTTTCGCGCTCTGCAGGTGACAGTCCTGGCTCTGGCCGAACAGGAGCCTCTCTGCCTGCCGGAGGTCGTTCGGTAGGAGGTACTGGTGGTGCAGGTGGCACCGGAGCCTGAGGTCCCTCAGGCCCTCCGGGACGCGGAGGAGTGGGCGGTACTGGTGGAGCAGGTGGCACAGAAGCCGGCGGTGTCGCCGTTGCTGCCTCGGGCGTAGCAGGAGGAGCAGGCACAACAGACCCTTCTGGCTGCACTTGGCTGGCATTTCCTACCCCGCCTAGTGAAGTCAGCTCCGACTTGCCGCGAGCAGCGTTCAGGCGGGTCCTATTGGCCTCACCCATGGTGGCAATACCCTCGGACATGGCAGCGCCCGCCCCGAAGAAAGCCGTAAGCGGAACCGTCTGGGCAAGACTGTCCTTCAGAAAGGCACCGAAGATCTGCAGGCCACCGACCTCTGAATTATGGAAAAGCTGCAGGCCACGGCCAGTAGTTGCGTCATACATCGCCCCTCCCAGCCGTCTAGCGGCGTCCACCGCGTCTGTAGTTGCACCATTTCCGGGATATATGGCATGCAAGGTGTTCGGCGACACGTTTATCATGTCCTTCCTCTCAAGGACGAACCTGGCCACTTTGTCGTGGGCCCCCTGTATCATCTTGGTCAGATGTCCCCTGGTTGAGTCGTGAGCCACGCTCATGCCGTCCAGCCGCACACCGTCGGCACCGTACAGTGAGTTCTGCAGCCCATGCCAGTGATTGATGATGTTGTAGAGGCCACCGGTCAGGCTTCCAGCTGCGCCGCCGATCATTCCCGCCTTATTGATCTGCTTGTCAGCCTCTTTCCTGGCCTTCATGAACTCACCGAACTTGGCCAGCTTCTCGTCGGCAGGTGGCTCACCAATATTCTTCAGACGGCTGTCGGTCGAGTCACGCATGCTGCGGGCAACAAAGCGCAGTAGGTCGGCCTTCTGCTCCTGAGTAGCCTCAGGTGCCGCTTCAGGATTCTCAGTAGTATGAATATAGCGCTGGGCATACTCAGTTGCCTTGCCGACATTCTCAGTCAGCTCCTGGAAGGCCGACCCTCCCAGAGTAGTGCCGTCTTCTTGCTCCTGGTAGAGCTTCTTCTCCTTGAAGTGGCGCATGATGCTGCGCCCGGCCATGGCACCGGCAAAGCTCAAGGCCGCCAGAGGTACAGCGGTTCCCATGGAAATGGTAGCCAGTCCTAACGCTGAAAGCCCCATGCCCACGCCGAGGCCGCCGGCAGTGGTCTTGGCGGTCCGCACTCCATCCTTTATGACCCGCTTCACATAACTTGGCTGTTTGAGGTTGACGTTTATTTCGGACTGAGGATCAATACCTCCCTGCGAGGAGAAGCTTTCGATATCCACACCGAACTGGTCGCAGGCCTCCTGCAGATTTTTGAAGCCTAGGCGGTGCACATACATCTCGCCGGCGATAGAGTCCCAGCCGTACTGCACCAGATCCCTAGCAATGAACAGCAGATCCTCCTCGTCAAGCTCCTCTCGGCGCTTCAGCTTTTCCTTGAAGCGAGTAAGAATAAGTCGACGGACAAGCTGGCGATGGGCGTCGGCGTCCAGCATTTCAGGCTCAGCCGGTACCTCGATCGCCGGGGCAGGAGCTTCTTCAGCCGGAGGAGTTTCAACCAGAGGGGCAATGGCAGGCTCGGCCACAGGGTCAGCGGCAGGGACCTCAGGTTCAGGATCGGAAGCAGGGACTGGTTCCGGAGCGATAGGCTGCTCTTCACCGTTCAAGTAGAGCTCCTTCAATCGGGCCAGGTCATAGCGCTTATACTCACGCTCACGCTGGGCCAGCAGCCGTTTCTGCTGCTTGGGCTTATGGACGTTCTCCTCCATAAACTCATTCTTGTACTCGTTAACCCTGTCGGCGAGAGTGCCGGCATTGGTACGTGCGTTCTGCCATCCTTCCCCCCATGCGACAGCCATACTCAGGCCTCCTGTGGGAGGGCAGTTACGGCGATATCCGGGTCAATAGCGGCCTTGAAGGTAGCGGCCAGCTCAAATCGGTAGCGCATAGCCTCCTCAGTGATAAGGGCGGCCAGGTCTATCCCCTGCGCCTCGATGTAAGGAATCATGTCGTCGGCGGAAAGCTCGGAGAAATGATGGCGCTGGTCTTCGGGAAGCATCTCGTAGACGGTGAGATATACCCGTCCCTGGACAGTCTGATTCATGGTCTTGAGCAGCTCTTCCTTCTCATCCTCAGGCAAGCCCTGCAGACCAAGGAGGGTGAAGAAATCCTCTTCGAGAATATCCTGGAGAGTCAGAGAAAACGACATGGGCAGGCTATTAGTTTTCCTTATGATACGCCCGGGAGGGAATGAAGCGCAAGTACACAAAACATCCGGCCCTCTTGTGAGGTACCGGATGCAATGGATGTTCTTGTGCAGTCACGGCGACTATGCTGTCGCTGGAGCTGCTGTGCCCGGAGGCGGCGTAGGAGCCGGCGTCGGGGCGGGAGTTGTGGTGGCCGGTGTGGCCGGGGTGCCAGTAGCTGGCGTCGCAGTCGCACCGGTTGTAGCCGGTGGTGCCGTGACGGTCGCTGTGGCCGGCTTCTTGAAAAGCCAGGCCAACGCAACCAGTATCAGGATGCCGAGCCCTACCAGTCCCCAGTTTATCTGGATGACGCTGTTGACGCCGCTCCGGATGTCGCTGCCCTGGGCCTTGATCTCGGTTGCCTGCTTCTGGATGTCGGTCGCCTGATCCCCGATAGTGGCCAGTGAGGTCAGGAAGTCTTTGTCGTCAACCTCCTGCTTGCTGGCTACTCCGTTGATCGTGGTGACAACCGTTGCCAGTGTGGCAGTGTTGGCGCTCGTTGAGGCCTGAACCGCCTTCACGCCAGTGGCAATCGCGTCGATCTTCTTACCCAGGCCGTCGAACTTGGCGTCGGTCCGCTTTTCGGAAGCGGCGACCAGGCCTTTTACGGCGACTAGTGTCACGCCAGACTTGCTCACCCTTCCACCAGTTGCCTTGCGGCTTGCGGCGTGGTGACGGACAGATCCACCGCTGCGGTGGCGGCGAACACCCCCACCGTGATGGCGGTGATGACGGACCGGAGCAGCAGGGGCAGCCGCGGGTGCGGCGGCCGAATGCGTGTCCGGCACGACCTCGGGGGCCGGTTTGGTCTCCGGGTCAGGAGCGGGATCTGGCTCGGTGGCAATGCCACTGTCGCCGTCTTCCACGTCATTGCCTTCGTCCTCTCCAACCCCGTATTCGGGAGCAGGGGCGGCTTCGGGCAATCCTGCCTGCGGGGCAGGCGGGGCCAGTGCCAGCCGTTCTCCACTCTGGCCTTCAGGGGCCTTCGGGGCGGAAACGGTTGTTTCAAAGCCCGGGTTCGGCGCCGGGGCGCCTATGCTGGCCTGACTTCTTCCAGTCGAGCTGGTGGACGTCATATGGACCGCCACACCGAGTACCATGCCGATCGCCAATGCGACGATCACAATTCGATTTTTCATTTCTACCTCCTGTCGTGATTTGGCTCCCCCTTGTCGGGTAGCGGACAGTGGCCGCATTAAACCACAAAAACAGCCTTTTGTCAAGGCCCTTAGGCTCTCACAGCCTATTACTATAGACCGAAGGCAGCTCTTAGCAGTGAGGTCTTGCCACATCGTATGGCATTAGCAAGATGCGAGGTCACTAAGGAAAGCACCGCTACATTATGCAAGGTCAGGATCCGATAGCCCAGCATCTCGTGCTCCTTTATATAATGGTGCAGACTGGCCCGGGTGAATCCAACCAGATCCTTTGGCAGGGGTCCGAAGCCTACCAACGGGTTGGGATCAGCTGCAAACCGGGCATTGTTCAGGTTCCAGCGCTCAAAGGCCAGATTGCCCTGTAGCAATGTGTCGGTATCCCCTTCCCAGAAGGCCCTTACCGTACCCTCGTCCCCTACCGGTATCCAGACCGCCCCGTGCCGGGCCAGGCGGCTGGGAGAGACGCAGTCATACATGTCTACACCTCTGAGAGTAGCCTCTACCAGATCGGTAGGCTCGCCCAGCCCCATGAAGTAGCGCGGCTTCTCGAGTGGCAACAGGGAGTTAATAGACTCGACAGCCTGCCACATCTCAGCCTTGCCTTCGCCCACGGAAAGGCCGCCGATGGCATTTCCAGGGAGATCAAGAGCAGCAACCGCCTCTGCCGACGTACGGTGCAGATCGGTATGGATGCCGCCCTGCACAATGCCAAAGAGAGCCTGCTTTCCAGGTTCGGACTTCTTCCACTCTTCAGCGCTTCGCTCAAGCCAGCGCATGCTCCGCTCCATCGCCTCCTTGGCCGCTAACGGGTCAGAGAGGCCATAGACCGGCTGGTCGAAGGCCATTATGATGTCGGCACCCAGGTTACGCTGGATGTCTATGCTCTTTTCAGGGGTAAACAGGTGCTTGGAGCCGTCCAGGTGTGAATGGAAGGTAATCCCCTCCTCTGCCACGCTTCTTAGAGCGGTCTTCTCGGTACCGGCCATCCCCCGCTCCCCGAGGGAAAACACCTGAAAACCTCCACTATCGGTAAGAATAGGACCGTCCCACTGCATAAACTGATGCAGTCCGCCCACTTCCTTCACCAACCCATCGCCAGGCCTGAGGTACATATGGTAGGTATTGGCCAGGATAACCTGGGATCCAACCTGTGAAAGCTCGGCAGGAGATACGGACTTTACCGCCCCGTGCGTGCCCACTGGCATGAACACAGGAGTGTTGACCACCCCGTGCGGAGTAGTCAACTGACCTGTACGGGCCTCCCCATCGGTAGCGGTGACAGTGAATTCAAACATAGGTACAGAGTAGCACCAAAAAGGCCCCTTGCGGGGCCTTTGAGGGCTTCGATTGAGTTACTTCAATTCTACGGTAGCGCCAGCTCCCTCGAGCTTGGCCTTGGCGGCGTCAGCCTCGTCCTTCTTGACGTTGGCCAGAACCTCCTTAGGAGCACCGTCAACCAGGTCCTTGGCTTCCTTCAGGCCCAGGTCGGCGCGAACTTCGCGTACAGCCTTGATCACGTTGATCTTCTGGTCACCAGCGGCAGCCAGGACAACGGTGAAGGAGGTCTTCTCCTCAGCGGCCTCAGCAGGAGCAGCAGCGCCGGCAGGAGCCATCATCATAGGAGCGGCAGCGGAAACACCGAACTTCTCTTCAAGTTCCTTTACGAGCTCGGAAAGCTCAAGGACGGTCAGCTTCTCAATCTTCTCAATCAGGTCGGCAAAGTTTGACTTGTCAGCCATGGTATATAGTTAGCGGCTTTATGTAAGTGGAAACGAATTAGGCGCGAGAATCCCTGATCTGTCCCATGACAGTAACAAGGCCGCGGATGTTACCCTGCAGAACGTTGACCATACCGGAAATAGGTGCGGCCAAAGTACCAACCAGCTGACCGAGGAGCTGCTCGCGGCTCGGAAGCTTCGACAACGCAATAACCTGGGCTTGGGACAGATATACTCCGTCCATAATACCGCCCACTACCTCAAGGTTCTCGACTTCCTTCAGGAAGGGAGCGACCAGCTTGGCGCCGGCTACGGCGTCGTCATAGGAGAACACCAGACCGAGGGGCTGTCCGAGGGCCTCTTCAGGAACCTCGATACCGGCATCGGCTAGGGCCTTCTTCAGAATGTTATTCTGAGCGATCTGAAGCTGCAGCCCGTCGCTAAAGAGCGAGTCGCGGATGCTTTCCAGATCCCCTACCTTCACACTCTGGACATTGACCAGAACGACGGACTGAGAGCGGCTGAGCCGATCTGTGGTCCGAGCCAGAATCGCCTCTTTTTGGACGCGTGTCTTTGGCATAGGCGCTTGGGGTTATACTTGTAAAATGTGATGGTAATAAAAAACTGGACCATCAGGTAGGTCCAGAGAACGTATATGCAAACCACAAAAAGCGGCTGACATACCTCGGCGGGACTTATGGGTGCCTGCTGTCTCTGGTACGTCCTTAGTTATACCTGATACCTTAGCTCCTGTCAACAAACCTGACATGCGAAAGGGGGCCGGTTTCCCAGCCCCCTACGGAGGTGCCCCTCAAGCACGCTCTAACCACTCTTCTTCCGATACGTAGCTAGACGTACCAGCCAGTAACCCACAAACAACACCAAAGCCGCTGCCAACAGTGCCAGCAGAACCGGCCAGCTCAGGCCGACAAGCACTGCCAGGGCGGCCCACCATCTCCTTCGGTTCGGAGTCGCACTCCCCTCAACTGCAACTGCCGTCATCCCAATGAACAGAATAACCGACAGGCCAAGGAGGTAGTTTGACAAAATGTTCAGCCAAACCCGGATCACCACGTTCGGTACGTTGGTCAGGGTCACCGATGGCTGGCCCGTATAACCGACATCGCTCCATTCGCGGGACCTTCCCTGTGAGACCATGCCGATCTTCTTCCAAACCAGATCGTTGGTCTGCTGCCAGGTCCAGTACGAGACCGCGTTATACCCGCGCGTGCGCTTGCCGAACTCCAGCACTTCGCTGGCCTCAGACAAACCATACGTCTGACCAAGGGGCACTATCGGCTTCTTGATGCCGTTCTCATGCTCCCAGGCCTTCCACTCTCGGTAGGTCCAGTTGACGGTCTCTTTGACGGACCTCCCCATCGTCCTCCAATACATCTGGGGCTCAATGAAGTCAGTACCGCCTACCAGGACCTGGTAGGGAAGCGCTCGATGCTTGGAAGGAATGGCATAGGGTGCGAATCCGAGCAGCTTCTGGGGACACTTAGTCGTCCTGTAGTCAGAAACTTCACTGACAAGCTGCTCAGTCTCCCCCCACTTTGGTTTGGACTCCATCGGCGTCTCCGTGTTGTACACGTAGCCATCGACATAGTCGCGGGACAGCCAGTCGCAGATCAGGTGGGCCTCCTCATGCGGATGGTTTGCATGGTTGAAGCCCCAGACGAAAACCTTTATCCCTGCGGACTGCATGGCCCTGGCAATCTCGGGCACCCGGTCAGCCTCCACGTAAAGCTGGATGCCGTCGTGCACCTTCAGGTAGACATGACCGATGCCGGCCGCCTTGGCCTGGTTGACCATCTCTGCGGGCGTACCGCACTTGCTGGGCTGCCCGATCCAGATACCGACCCCGATCTGCCTGAGCTGGTCGGATACCGGCGCTGCCTGGACCATCGAAGTCCAAGCACATACAAACAGTGCTACTATCAAAGAACGTTTCACTCTTGCTCCCTCTAAAATGAAGTGACGCCTTACTATAGGCAGTTTATCGTCTTCTGTCAATAAAAAAGAGCCCCTTAAGGGGCTCTTTTTTATTGCTTCGGCTACGTTACTTAACCGCGATCTCCACCTTCACACCGGGACCCATGGTAGGGGCAAGGCTGATGGACTCGATTTTGTTTGAGGCAAGAAGCTGTTCCAAGATACGGAAGTTCTCTACCAGCTGTTCGCTCTTGAAGGAAACACGGCCGATAGCCAGGTGCACTACGCCGCTCTTGTCAGCCCGGTATTCGATACGGCCGCCACCGATCTCAGTGCGTGCTTTCTCGATATCCTCGGTGACGGTACCAGCCTTAGGAGACGGCATCAGACCCTTAGGACCCAGCACCTTGGCGTACTTGGCAAGCTTTGGCATCTGGGCAGGAGTAGCCAGCAGGATGTCGAAGTCAAGCTTACCAGCGGCGATAGCCTCTAAGGTCTCGTCGTCAGCAACGGCTACTTTCTTAGTTTTACCAGTGCCGTGGGGCAGGGTAACCATGCCGCGCAGACCTTCAGTCTTCACCTTGGCGTGCAGCTCAACAGTGGCGTCAAAGCTGACGTAGGACAGCTGCTTGACCAGCTCAACGGCTTCCTCGATAGGGTAGGCCTTACTGCGGTCTACCAGAGCGATCTTGGCCCGGTACTTCTTGCCACGCAGACGGAGGGGGTCCAATACTTTGGTAGGGGCCGGTGCAGGAGCGGCTCCCTTGGCCTCACGGGCGGCGGCAGCCTTCTTGGACTTCTCAGAGGTGCTCTCACGGCCCTTCTTGGCCTCTACGGCCTCCTCGTCAACGATCGCAGCCTCCTTCTCAAGCTGTGAATAGTCGATCTCGGTCGCCGCATCTGCCTCACGAGCAGTGTCATTGTCGGTGTTCATGGCGGACTCCTCAGCGGGGGTGACTTCGGCGCTGCCGGTCACCTGCTCGAGCTCTTCCAGTACCATGTCGTTCTCGTCCTGGTTCTGATCCATAGGATCATGCTTGATGGCGTCATCAGCCATATGTGCCTTTCTGATGGTGCTAGCGCCGATTTTCGGCTCCCATCTTACATGTTTTGACTTCGCTTTTACTCACTGTCCTCGTTCTCCCTTGTTACCGACTGCGGAGGCGAGAAAAAGCGAAGTCAAAACATTTCTACTAATTAATTGGATCTTACGGATGGATGGTCTCCTCCGCAAGAGTGCCTTGCTCGAGCCACTCTACCAGTTTTGGGACTACTCTGTCAATCGCCTGCTCCACCATCTTGCGCTCATGGGCAGGGAGCGGCTGCAGTACGTACTCGTCGAGCGGCGGCTGGTGCACGCGGTGCTCAGGATGTTGCTCGTACAGTCCTACTCCAATCTTGACCCGCCAGAACTCATCGGAGCCGGAATGATCCAGGAGCGACTTCAGTCCGTTGTGTCCCCCATCCCCGCCTGACTTGCGCACCCGTACCGACCCTGGAGCGATGTATACATCATCAGCAATGACGCAGATGTCCTCAGGAGCCACCCCGAAATACTCTACGACTTCGCGTACCGGCCGGCCAGAGGTGTTCATGAACTGAGTTGGCTTAAAAAGCAAAGACTTGGTAGTTCCGCTGCCAATTTCCCAGAGCTCGCCGTCCTTAAACTGCTTAGCCTTCCCCGCCCCTAGCTTTTTAGCTACAGCATCAAGACAGACGAAACCTATAGTATGACGATCGCGCACGTGCTGTTCCCCGGGATTTCCCAAACCGATGAGTAGACGCATAGGTCTCTGATTACGGATAGGTGAAGGATAATGGCCTCTTCCCTCTAAAACTACAAACCCAGACCGGCAGGTAAATTAAGATCACCAGCAACTTTCTTCATCTGTTCAGCCGCAACCGCCTGGGCTTTGGAAATAGCCTGGCCGGTCACGTTCATGATCGACTTCTCGAGCTCGCGGCCCTTGCCTGGCTCCAGCCAGGAGTCGTCGATCTGGATGTCTACCATGCGCTGTTCGCCGTTGAACACCACGGTAATGGTGCCGTCAGCTGACGACGCCTCGATCTCGGTCTCCTTCAGCTCCTTCTGGATGGCCCGGGCCTTCTTTACCAGCTCATAGGTCTCTTTGCCCTTGGAAAATGGATTACTCATGGTGGAACGCGAAATTAGGCGGATATATTCGAATCTGACTTTAGGTAGGCCTCGATGAAGCCACTCAGCTCGCCGTCCAGTACTCCCTGCACGTCGCTGGTCTCATACTCGGTACGGTGGTCCTTGACCAACTGGTAGGGCTGCATGACGTAGGAACGGATCTGGTTACCCCAGCTGCCTTCCTTGAACTCACCCTTGAGGATAGCAGTTTCCTCGGCGTCCTGCAGTAAGCGAAGTCGCTCTAGCTTGGAGAGCAGGATCTTCATAGCGGTAGCCTTGTTCTGGTGCTGGCTGCGCTCATTCTGGACACTTACCACCAGGCCGCTGGGAAGGTGGGTCAGGCGTACGGCCGAGTCGGTGGTATTTACCCCCTGTCCTCCTTTGCCGCTCGAGCGAAAGACATCGATGCGCAGGTCCTTCTCGTCAATGTTTGCAGCCGCGGAGGCGTCCATCTCGGGAATGACCTCGACTAGGGCAAAGCTGGTCTGACGCAAACCCTTAGCATTAAAAGGCGACATACGCACCAGACGGTGTACTCCGGCCTCGGACTTCAGTAGGCCGAAGGCATTGCTGCCCTGGATCTCAAGTACCGCCCGCTTGAGGCCCGCCTCCTCTCCCCTAGTCCGCTCGACGATGTCTACCTTCCAATTGTGCCGATCAACTGAGAGTGTACGCTCCTCTGGCTGCTCGGTGCTCCCCTGCTCCACATACCGCAAGAACATGCGCTCCAACATCTCGGCGAAATCCTGGGCATCTACGCCTCCGGTGCCGGCGTGAATGGTCAGGATGGCCCCTCTAGCGTCATGAACACCTGAAAGCAAGGCCTTCTGCTCAAGCACTGTAAGCTCTTTATCTAGACTAATGAGATCATCCTCAGATAATTCAACCATGCCAAGAAATCCTTCCAGATCGTCCCACTGGGAAAGAGTTGCCTGCAGCTCATTAAGCTCGGACATGGTCTTCACTGCCTTCTCCTGGTCCTCCCAGAGGTCGCTGGCCTGGCTAGCCGCCTCGAGTTCAGGTAAGCGTATTCGCTTTGCCTCAATGCCAAGCTTAGGCCCCAGGGCCTGCAGGCGTTCACCCAGGTTGTCTAGTTCTGTGGCCATTGATGAGATTAGTGTCTCCAGAGATACTACCAAAAAAAGAACCCCGCGGCCATAAGGCTCACGGGGTTTCTTTTGTGCTATCTGGGAGTTACCGGATGTCCAGGTTCTCCAGGCTCTTCTTCAGGGCCTTCTTCAGCTTCAGGTAGCGAGCAAGTCCTGCACCTAGTCCAGAAGTGGTTCCTGCTAGTAGCAGGCCAGCTTCAGGGCCGGTCTTAGGCAACTGAGGCGGAACCGTGACAACTACGGGAGACGGACTTGGGGTCGGGCTATGCGTAGGAGTCGGGGTAGCGGTAGGAACTGGGGTCGGAGTAGGAGTCGGACTTGGGGTAGGCGTAGGTGTTGGCGTAGGCTTCGGGGTAGCTGTTGGCGTGGGGGTAGGGGTAGCCGTAGGCTTGGGAGTAGGAGTCGGGGTGGGCTTTGGCGTAGGTGTAGGCGTGGCCGTAGGGGTAGGCTTCGGAGTCGGGGTTGGGGTCGGCTTCGGGGTAGGAGTCGGAGTAGCCGTAGGTGTTGGGGCAGGCGTAGGAGTAGGAATGACACAGGCAGGCAGGATAGCCGTAGCAGTGTCGCTCTTCTCTCCGGTTCCGTTGGCCTTGATGAAGGCGGTGTTCACCGCAGTGGTCTGAGCCACGAGACAACGAACCTGAACCTTCAGGGTAATCGTCTTACCATGACCGGGGTCAAAGGTGGTCAGGATAATACCTCCCTTGAAGAAGGCGTCCTGTACCGGCTGAGACTGAACCGCGTTGTCGATGGTCAGACTGTTAGGCACATAGGTGGCACCGGTAGGCAGCACGTCACGCAGGGTAGGATTCACAGCGGTAGTGTTGCCAGTGTTACCGACCAAGATACGGTAGGTCAGGGTCTGGTTAGGGTTAATCAGTCCGATAGAGTCTACGTAGGCACCGGTAGCGGGGTTCTGAACGTCCTTTACGACGGTCAGACCGCGGGTGCAGGAAATCAAGGTGGTAGCATCGTCAGAGGCCTTTACAGCGCCCTGGTATACGATCTGAGCCTTGTCGACAACGGTTACGTCGGCACCACAGTTCGAAGGCGCAATGGCCTCAAACTGGATACGCTGGTATCCGCCGGTATGAGGCTCCAGGCTGGAGAACACATAGCCGCCGTTCACGATGGCATTACCCGAGATAGGGGTACCGTTCGTGTTGTTCTGGTTGGTCAAGAGAGCGTTGCCAGCATAGGTGAACCCAGCAGGCAGCACGTTCTTCAACGAGACATTGTTGGCAGTAGTATTACCGGTGTTCAGGATGGTCATACGATAGGCCACCTTGTCACCAGGAGCGATGATAGCAGTAGCGGCATCGTACCAGATATCATAGCCGAGACTCATGTCACGGACCTCATTCTTCACGCTGAATGAGGTTACCGGAGTACCGTACCGGGTAACGGTATAGGATACCGGATTGGTGACAGCGCTTACCCCGTCAAACGAAGAGGTAGCGGTATTGGTATAGGTAGTCTGGCCAACCGAGAACTGGTCGTCAGAAGCAAGGCGAGCCTTGAACTGAAGATACAGGGCAGCGTTTGGCTGAGGAGCCATGTCAACGAAGGCCCAGCCAAGGTCATGACCGTTGTTCTTAATGCTCATGTAGCTATCCGAAAGCGGATAGTCATGGTCCTTGTTATCGCTGCCCTTTACCCGTACGAACGAGCTGTTAGGGGTATAGGTCAGACGAGAGTCAAGGTGCTCTACGATCTTCGGGTGGGCGCCGTTAGCGTCACCGGTGTTCTCAAGGAGTACGCGGAACGCCAGCGAGTCACCAGGAGTAGCCTGGGCACTGGAAGCATACTCGGACTGCCCGCCGGACAGCTGTACGGCAAGCCTGGTGTTGATCTGGGGACCAGAGGTCGCAATGACCGACTGCATACCCATGAAGCCAAGGGCCAGGGCGGAAGCAGCCACCACAAAGCGGGTGCCGAATCGTCCCATGGATGTAAGGAGTGAACTTTGTGTCATAGAGACTCTGGTTAGATAGTGGTGAGTATAGGTCCGCCAGGGATATTTCGGTGTAAGTTGGCTTACATAACCGATAATCCGCAGCAGTAATAGTGTGTTTTACCATACTAGAGACTTTTTGTCAATAGGTAAATAGGCTCTGGGATACGAAAAACGACCCCGAGCATTGCTGCTGCGGGGTCGTTTCGTTAGACAGTCGGCGCGGTGGTGGTCGCGCTGACTAGTTGAATGGAACCTGGACAGGGTTGTCGCCAGGACCAGTTACCGGACCGCCCGGATCCCCCGGTATGGGGTAATTCGGTGGCTCGTCAGGTCCAGTGGGTTGTCCGGGATTGCCCGGTGTAGGTGGCTTACGGTGATGCCCACCCTGGTGCTGGTGCTGATTCTGAGTCTGCGACTGGCGGATGTCAATCCTGCTTGGCAGGCTGATGTATCCGCTCTGGGAGCCGGCTGTGACCGTGAAGTCATGGCCATGTGCGCGGCCGGGAGTTCCCAGCTGCACGGGTGGCGCCGGTGTCTCGCGTTCGATCACCGTGGTGCCACCGCCGACGATGAGGAAGGTTTGACGCTCCTGCACGACGGTCTTCGGCTGATGCCAGCGCTCGACAATCTTCTCCTTGTACTTGATCTTGGTCTTATACTTGACCTTGGTCTTGTACTTGGTGACGGTCCTTGTCTTGCACTTGCACTCGCAGGGAGGCGACGGTGTACCTTTGGAAGGCTGGCCGTTAGACTCGTTGCCGCAGTATCCGTGCCGCGACATATCGTCCCAGACATGCGTATAGTCCCACGACTTATTCCCATCTTTCCAGGTAACGACCATCGTGTAACGGTCGTAGTCCTTGACGATGTAGGGGTTAGCCGAAGTACCGTAGCCCGAGACCCACTTGCCGCCGCGAACGAAGGAGTAATTGAACTGGTCGCCCTTGTTAAGAGTGAACCACTTCTCTCCTGGACCGGGTGCGATGCCCCGCTTGGGGCCTGGAAAATCCAGGCACTCCATGCTGGTATCGACTTTGCCCGGAACGGACAGCAGGGCGGTGTTGCGCTGACCTTCGGGCACGTTGGCTGCCCAAGCGCCGTACTTGACCGTCCACTTACGCTCGGGCATGCTGTCGACCTCGCGGACGACGTCGTTGCTGTACCCGAGGTGGCGGTTGTAGTCTCGCTTCCACTGTGCCTCGGCCATAAGCCTTGGCATTTCGGACATCGGTGGTTGCCGAAGGTCGTTCGTCTGGGCGATTACCGGCATTGCTGCCAGCAGAAGCCCAAAAGCCATCAATATGATACGTTTCATCTTTTTCTCCTCATTCCTCTTCCTACTGCTTGCCCAGGAAAGAATCCTGGTTGAAGGCAATGACACCTTCGCCGTACTTCAGATCCCGAAGGGTGAAGAACAGCTCGGTTGTCACCTTCTTTCCGGTGCCCACTTCCGTAAGAACTTGCCGCTCCACCTGAAAGGTGGTTCCGGCCGGTCCGACGAAGCGGTCATGAAAGTCGACTTTTCGGCCGTCAGAATACTTGTAGTATCCGACAACTTCATAATCAACTTCGCTCAATGCCCGGAAATCGATGGTGCCGTTAACACCCGTAAGCGGGTATCCTCCACTGAACCGGTTAGCCGGTGGCGTGGTGGTTACATGCTCGACGGGCTTTTGCGGTGCCAGGGGAGCCACATATACAGGGGCGGCTGCGATTGACGGTGCCGGCGGTCCGGCAATTCCGTTCAACCGATAGTACTCCTGCCACATCCACGCGATGATGTCGTCCGCGGTGCCATCGGCAACCGGACAGTCCTCACCGATGAATGTGATCGTGGTATCGCTCCAACCCGGCGGGTGCTTTGCACTGCCACCGAATAAGCCTGCGACGGCATTGCCGGCGACCTGGCCCAGACTTCCTTCCGAAGTTATCCGCAACACCCGGCTGCTTCCGCAAGCTGGAGTAACGGTTATCTTCTCCTTAAGGTAGTCGGGCTTGTTTTTGTCCTGCCAACTGGGCTGCGCACCGTCCCATCCACGACGAACGTGAGCTGTAGTGCGATCCCTATGCTGCATGTCAGGGGCATAGCCGAAAGGCGTGCCTATGACTTCATCGGAAAAGCTCATACCTTTCGGCAGGTTGGTCGGCACGACCAGGAACGTATTTTCGTTCATCGGTGCGTGCACTATCGACAGCTTGGTACCGACCATTCGAAAAAGGTCAGTGTTCACGCCGGCGGCAGTTTGGACGGAAGACGAGGTCGGCTTGGTGCCGCTGATGCCAAATCCACCCAATGCCCCAGGCACTCCAGCGTGAGCCGGGAGAGCGTGGGACGACATAACAAGTAACAGTACAGCCGCAATGGCTGTCTTAAATACGCATTTCATTCTAATTCTCCTTGGAATCTCATATTGTCAAAGGCGCCCCACCACAGGCATTCCTCTTAAAACTGTGGGACCTGACTACCGCTGTGCGGCACTGGCATTCGCCAGGAATGTCTCTTTATAGCCTAATTCTCTTATTTTGTCAATACCATAGCCTAATATTTGTGGGTTACTTCACAGCAAAAAACCGGCCTTTCGGTCGGTTTTCCCTCACTCTCTTTTGTTGGGCTGATCTAGCCAGGAAAAGGGCGCGCGCGCAGAGACAGTCGGTTTATGTGGCATGTAGCCTAAGATCCCGTCTGTGTTGAGTTCTGCGAAGCAATCATCCGCAATTCCCAGCCAGGTCAGCCAAGCAAAATGTAAAAGTAAAAACAGCCCTTCTACCGTGGTCTAGCGTTGTCCTGTTCTGAAGCACTATACAACACGATTATTGGCTTGTCAAGCCCCTTTCATACTTCTGCATATATCTGCCCCCGACATCCATGTTCAGGACCGATACTGTCGATACCATTCAACAGTCTGTCGTACTCCCTCGGTAAAGTCGACCTGAGGGCTCCAATCCAGGTTAGAAGCCGCTTTCTCCACTGAAAGGCTCACTGCCATCAACTCACCAGGTCGAAGCGGCTCATATCGTGCCTCTAGGACATACCCTGTTGCCCCGCTAAGGGTGCGAAATACCTCGTTGGTAGAAGTGCCACGGCCGGTTCCAATATTAAAGGCCTCCCCGTCTCCCTCTCTCAGGGCAGCCGTATTAGCAGCTGCTACGTCACTGACGAATATATAGTCCCTGAGGGGAGTACCGTCACCAAACACTGTAACCGGCTGACTGTGCAGCATGCGCTCGGTAAAAATAGCGCAAACGCCTACCTCACCATGCGGGTCTTGACGAGGACCATAGACATTGCCATATCGCAAAACAGTAGCCCTAAGCCCATATATGTCAGCATACAACCAAACATAACGCTCTGCTGTGTATTTAGAAAGACCGTAAGGTGAAGTAGGTGAGGCCGGAGTGTCCTCAAGGGTGGGAAGAGTCTCGGCGACGCCGTACATAGTGCCACCGCTCGCCGAATAGATGACCTTGGACTGAGGCGACTCAGTACGAACTGCTTCCAGGATATTTACCGTACCCAGCACATTCAGTGTCAGGTCATCGAGAGGTCGCATGGAGGATATAGCTACTGAGACTTGGGCGGCATGATGGCTGACCACATCGGGCCGAACCTGAGTCATCACCGACTTGAGAAAGTCTAGGTCACGTATGTCTCCTTCTCGAACTGTCAGGCCGACTCGTCCCTCGTTTCCCAGGTTCTCCCGCTTTCCGGTAGAAAAGTCATCGATTACCGTCACCTCATGACCAGCTTTCAGATAAGCATCCACCACATGTGAACCAATAAATCCAGCTCCTCCAGTAACTACGATCTTCATATAGTGTAAGTTAGAGTGGGTAGACCTGGCCGACACCCTCACTGTCGCGCACGGCATAGCCGGCTTTTTCAATCTCAAGGCGAAGCTGGTCGGCTACCTCCCACTCTCTAGCTGTCCGAGCCACATCCCGCTGTTGGGCTAACTCCCTGACGTTCTCTGGTACAGTCATGCTGGGCGCTTCATACGTACCACCCAGGCCCAGGGACAGAATCGGCTCAAACGACTCAACCACCATCCTCTTCCCAGCAGGTTCAAGGTCGGACTGAAATGCTTCCCAGATCACCGCCATAAGCTGTGAGGTGTTAAGGTCGTCGGCAAGGGCGGCACTCCCACGCTCAATCAGACTCTCCACATCTGGGCCGGTAGCGCCTTTTTCAGGAAGATCTGCCGTTAGCCGTCTCAGACGTTCTAAACTCTTCTGGGCAGCCTCAATAGCCTCCCAGGTGAAGTTAAGCTTGCTTCGATAGCCGGCCGAATAAGTGAAGATACGAAAAGCCAACGGGTCTATCTTTCTTTCTACCAGATCAGCAACGGTGTAAAAGTTTCCCAGTGACTTACTCATCTTGCCACCGTCAACTAGGAGAAAGTCAGTATGTAGCCATTCCTTGGCCAATGGCTTTCCAGTAAGCGACTCGCTCTGAGCAATCTCATTGACGTGGTGGACCGGTATATGGTCGGTGCCGCCGCAATGAATGTCGATCTCATCCCCCAGTTGGTCGCGGATAATGGCCGAGCATTCGATATGCCAACCTGGAAATCCGGTGCCCCAAGGACTCTCCCACTCCATATCGCGTTTTCCGGGCGGCCTTGAGAACTTCCACAGAGCAAAGTCAGTCACTCTTCGTTTTCCCTCTGCCATCTCGACTCGGGCTCCTGCTTGCAAGCCTTCTAGATCAAGCCTGGCAAGTCGGCCATAATCAGAGACCTTTGAGCTATCAAAGTAGACACCGTCCTCAATAGTATAGGTGAGCCCTTTCTCTTCCAGCCCCTTGATAAAGGCGACCTGCTGAGTAATGGTGTCAGTGGCTCTGATCAGGCGAGTGGGACGCTCTATATGTAGCTGGTCAAGGTCGGCTAGAAAAATTCCCTCATAGCGTTTGGCCACGTCCCAGGCAGTAAGTCCTTCGCGACGTGCCCCGACCTCCATCTTGTCCTCCCCTTCGTCCTCATCTGAAGTAAGATGCCCCACGTCAGTGATGTTCATCACCCGATCAACCTCGTAGCCAAAAAAGCGCAAGGTCTTTACCAATACGTCCTCATAGATATAGGTCCGGTAATTTCCAACGTGTTGGTTATTGTACACCGTCGGTCCACAGGTGTAGATGGCGACCCGATCTCCAGTAAGTGGTACGAGCGGCTCCACCGAGCGACTCATCGTGTTATAGAGAGAGATAGGCCGCGCCATATCTAAATACTACCTGGGTCGAACAGATCGTCAGGCTCCAGGTCCTTCTCAATGAGTTGACTGGGCAACATCTTCACCTTGGCTGGCTCTTCCTCAATGATCACCTTCTTTATCTCGCGCTCGATCTCAGGATCAAGCTCAGGCGTGGCCGGAGTATGGGAAGACTCATCATGCTCCTCGGCGGGGCCCGTCTCCTCAGGGTCTACGTCCAGGGGCATGATCTGCTCATCCAGCTGCTCGTCATGCTCGTCGTTCGCTACATCACTCATATGCGGTATATCAGGAAAGGCTTATAAAGTTGGCCCCATGCTTTTTCGTCCCTCCATCGCCCTCTGAAGAGTAGTAGGATCTGCGTACTCCAAATCACTTCCCATAGGCAGCCCGCGGGCGATGCGGGTTACTACTACTGTTCCATCTTCGACGAGCGACTGCAAGAGCTGACCGATATACATTGATGTGGCCTCCCCTTCCAAAGAAGGATTCGTGGCAAGGATTACCTCGAGTTTGTGTCCCTCGGATACAGCTAAGCGTATACGCGTCTCAAGAAGCCCCACCCTTAGCTGGTCAGGACCGATGCCGTCGATAGGTGAAAGCGCTCCACCGAGGACATGGTAGAGGCCATGGAAACTACCGGTTCTCTCAAGAGCGATTACATCCAAGGGACCCTCCACTACACAAATGAGGTCAGGGTTGCGCTGACCGTCCTGGCAGACGCTACAGAGATCATGCTCGGAGATATTTCCACACTGCTTGCAGTCCTGCAGACCGTGCCGAATCCCGTCTAGGGCATCAACGAAGCGTGCCACATCATAGTCCGACTTCTGCAGAAGATGAAAGGTGAGGCGTGAGGCCATCTTTGATCCTATCCCTGGCAACCGGCCGAAGGTATCGATCAGATTCTGGACTGAAGTCGGGAGCTTTGCGGACATGAAAATAGTATACTAGAGCCCATCTCGTAATTACTAGGCTTCCTCAGCGGCAGCTACCGGCGGCGGAAGTTCGGCAAAAGCAGCGAGGGACTGCTCCTTGAAGGGAAGGACGGTGCCCTCAGCCTCAAGATCCTCAATCTTCTTAGGTAGCTGTTCTTTCTTCCAGACTGCTACCTTGCAATCAGGGTACCCACTACAACCGTAGAACATACCACGACGAGCCCGCTTCTCAGTCAGAGCCTTACCACAAAGGGGGCAGATAAGTCCGCTTGGCTCGGCTACACTCAGTGGCAGTGTGGTCTTGCAGTCTGGAAATTTGGTACAGGCCAGGAACTTACCGAAGCGTCCACGCTTTACTAGCATCTCCGATCCACAAGTAGGACACACCACATCGCTCTTTTCGGTGGTGTCGACCTTCTCAATCTTGTCCACTTCGGTCTCCACCTGGGCATGGAAAGGTTTCCAGAATTCGGAAAGCACATCGGCATAAGCAGCTTCGCCGTCAGCAACACTATCAAGCTTCTCTTCCATGCTGGCCGTAAAGGTGACATCCACAATGTCAGGGAAGTGCTTTACCAGCATATCAGTGACCAGGAAACCAACTTCCTGTGGTGCCAGGCGACGCTGCTCTGAAAGCACATATCCGCGTTGCATAAGGGTGTCGATAGTGGGGGCGTACGTGGAAGGCCGGCCAATCCCCTGCTCTTCCAGGGCCTTGATGAGAGATGCTTCCGTATAACGTGGAGGCGGCTCAGTGAAATGCTGTTCAGGCTGCAGTTCCTTTAGATCGACAGCTTGTCCAGGAGTAAGGGCTGGCAAGATATTTTCATCTTTGTCATCTTTCTCCATTACCGCCATAAATCCGGGAAAGACAATACGCTGACCAGTGGCTCGGAATACCGCCTTGCCTGCTTCGATAATCGCCACCGTCTGCTCAAGCTCAGCATCAGTCATCTGACTGGCTAAGGCGCGGCGACGAATCAGGTCATACACCTTCTGGGTTGCCGGCTCCCCTCCGATATCAGCACCGGTGCGAGTAGGATCGGTAGGACGGATGGCTTCGTGGGCCTCCTGGGCGTTCTTGGACTTCGCCTGGTATGTATTAGGCTTGACAGGAAGATATTTGGCACCATACTCATCCTTTATATGGCCCCGTATAGCCTCCAGAGCCGTCTCTGAAAGTGCTACCGAGTCAGTACGCATATAGGTGATGTCACCCGCCTCGTAGAGGCGCTGGGCAATCTGCATCACCCGCTTGGCGGAAAGGCCAAGCTTGTTTACCCCATCCTGCTGGAAGCTGGAGGTAGTATAGGGAGCAGCGGGCTTGCGCTTGGTCGGCTTGCTTTCAACTGAGACTACTGTATAGGTAGCCTTTTCCAAGGACTTCACTATGGTGTCCACTTCAGCAGCAGCAGACAAGGTCATCTTCTCAATCTTCTTGCCATCATATACAGAAAGGCCGGCAGTAAACTCAGCCTTCTGTTTAGGCTCATTGAGCAAAGCCTTTAAGCTCCAATACTCTTCAGGCTTAAAAGCCAGGCGCTCTCGCTCACGATCCACGATGATACGGAGGGCAACAGACTGCACGCGTCCAGCAGAAAGACCCTTATAGAGCTTCTTCCAAAGCACGGGTGAGAGCGTATACCCAACCAGGCGATCCAGAACGCGCCGGGCCTGCTGGGCGTCAATAAGCTGGAGATTCAAAACGCCCGGATGCTCTATGGCCTTCAGAATGGCAGGCTTAGTGATCTCATCAAAGGTGATGCGGGAAACCTTTATGTCCTGCTTCTCCAGGTCAAGAGCCTGACTGATATGCCATGCAATTGCCTCACCTTCGCGGTCCAAGTCTGTCGCCAGAAAAACGCTCGTCTTACCCTTAAGAGCTTCTTTCAACGCCTTAAGCGTCTTGCGTGCCTTGGGGGGAATGACATAGCTAGGCACGAAGTTGTCCTCAACATCTACTCCCAGCTTGGAAGCAGGTAGATCGCGAACATGACCCATGCTGGCAACGACCTTGTAGTCGGAGCCAAGGTATTTCTCAATTGTACCCGCTTTGGCGGGAGACTCGACGATTACAAGATGCTTTGCCATTGGGTGCCGTTACAGTAGATATATCCGTCCAGTTCCAATACGGAAAGGACGCTGCGCAGTTCGGAGATACTGAGTCCGCTGCGCGCGGAGAGCAGGTTGGCTTCGTTACAGCCATGCGAGATCAAATCATACAGAGTTGCAGGCGTACCTGTCAAGGCTGGCTGGAGTCGCAACGGTGTAACCGTGGGCAGTGCCTTGGTATAAAGCTCCAGAATGTCCTCAACCGATCCTACCGGATGGGCTCCCTGCTTCAATAGACTGAGAATTCCCCGGCTTTGCTCCCGGGTGACATCTCCAGGAACTACACAGACCTCTCGTCCCGCCTCAAGGGCAAACCGGGCGGTAATGAGGGTGCCCGATTGTTCGCCCGCCTCTATTATAAGGGTCACGGGGCTTAGTGCCGCAACTATCCGATTTCGAGCCGGAAAATGATAGCTCTGGGGACCGGTTCCCAGCGGGTATTCACTGAAAGCGCAGCCGCCTGACTCCAGGATCTTACCATACAAGCCGACATTGCGCTGAGGATACGGTCGGTCAAGGCCGCTCCCCAGTACTACCACACACTTCCCCTCGTTCTGAAGAGCCACCGAATGGGCGTACCCGTCCACACCATATGCCAGGCCAGAGACAATGACCAGCCCGCTACGCACGAGCCCTGGGACCAACTGACGCACCATCCGCTCCCCATAGTCACTCACCCGTCGACTACCGATGATACTTATCGAAGGCAGTTCGCATAGTGTAACTTCGCCAGATGCGTAGAGGAGCTTAGGATGCCCCTTGCTTTCCCGTAACAGCACCGGATATCTCTCGTTTTCAGAGTTAAGGGTATATACGGGGGGATAGAGCATATATCCGGTATATCCCCTGCCACTCCCATGGGCAACCTAGTTTACTCTTCAGAAGAATGAAATAGCGGAATATGCAGCCTGCGAGCCTGTCTTCCGATCTCTTCCTGTAACAACTGGCTATACAGCAGCAGCCCTATCGACTCCATGTTGCCGTGCTGCTCATGACCCAGGATATTGCCACCACCGCGTATCTCAAGGTCCCGCAAGGCAATAGACCAGCCGCTACCCAAGGTATCTGCCTCCATAAGTGCCTCAAGCCTTCTACGGGCGTTCTCTGTAGTCGTAAGCACCTCAGGTTGCAGCTCATAGCCGGCCCTCTCTACCCCGCCCACCATAAAGTAAGCAAAAGCCTGGGTACGGCGGCGGCCTACCCGTCCGCGCAGCTGATACAGGTCGGAAAGGCCGAACCACTCGCTATGGAGTACAACGAGCGTATTGGCACTCGGACTATCTAGTCCGTATTCAACGATGCTTGAAGCCACCAGCACATCGATTTCACCCGCCAAAAACAGGCTCATCGCCTCAGCCAGGGCGTTTTCCCCCATCTGGCCGTGGGCCATGCAGATCACTACCTCCCCTTTTGACTTAGTACTGGCCCGGGCGCCGTCGGCAAAGTACGTAGACTTCAATCCCCCGGCAGTAAGGATAGTAGATACACGCTCTAACACGAGCGGCAATGACTGTACCCGATTGTGAACCACATAGGTCTGGCCGCCACGTTTGATTTCCGCCAGCATGGCCTTTCCCAACACTTTGTCCTGGTAGGGACCCACCTCAGTCGTGACCGGGAGGCGGCCCTGGGGAGGCGTACGAAGTATGCTGAGGCTTCTTAGACCCGAAAGACTCATCGAAAGCGTACGGGGAATTGGCGTGGCTGACAGCGAAAGCACGTCGATACTTGGGCGAAGCTCCTTAAGACGCTCCTTTTGTCCGACGCCGAACTTCTGCTCCTCATCCAGGATAAGCAGACCAAGGTCCTTGAACTGGACGTCCTTCCCCAGCAGTCTATGAGTGCCGATGACTAAATCCACACTACCATCAGCAAGCCCAGGCAATACCGCCTGGTTTTTAGTCCCCGTGAGTCGTGAGATATGCCCCACCTTCACTGGCAGATCTGCGAATCGCTTTTCCAGAACCACGTAATGCTGCTCAGCCAGGACCGTAGTAGGTGCGACAAGGGCCACCTGCTTGCCCGAGGCTATGACCTGGGCGGCCGCTCTCAGAGCCAGCTCGGTCTTACCAAAACCGACATCGCCGCAGATAAGCCTGTCCATAGGAAGCCTTCTGGCAAAATCCTTTTGCATTTCATCCCACGCCCGGGCCTGGTCTTCGGTCAGGTCAAAATCCACTTGGCTTTCTAGCACGTTCTGCCACTCTTCTGCATGGGGAAACGGTTCACGCTCAGTCAGCTGACGCTGGGCATAGATCTGTAAGAGCTGGCGGGCTATGGCAATCAGATCCTTCTGGATACGCTCCTTCGTACGTAGCCAAGCCTTAGAGTACAGCCTGGTCAGTCGTGGGTGCCGACTACCAATATATGGCATCAGTTCCTTATAGCGATCGTAGGGAAACAGCAGCCGGTCGTTACCAGCGTACTGTAGGGAAACAAAGCGTTTTTCTCCCTCCGCAGACATACGTGTCTCTATCCGTTCAAAAATACCTACTCCGTGGAACGGATGAACTACATATTCGCCGGGCCTAATCGTGCCATGCTCGGTCTCAATCTCATTAGCAACAACTTCGGGGGTAAGCTCAGTAAGATTCCAGTCACCCTCCTCACCTCGCTCCATCTTTTCTAGATCGGCGTCAAAGAAATGAAACCGATATGCCTTCGAAGCAGACACCGGCCACCAGCTGACCGTATCTCCGCGCACTACGAAATCACCGGATTGGTGTATCCGGTCTACCTCCTGATATGAGTGCTTCCTTAGAAAAAGCAGTAACTCCGTGTACGATAGCATCCGGGCCATAGTAGCATTAGATGGTCTTTCCTGAAAGTAGTAAGGGATATTTCCAATTGTATGAATACAGATTAATACTTCATATATATGATTAAATATGAGTTGACAAGAAAAGTTGGCTATGGTAGTATCAGATCATATTTGAGCGACCAGGTTGTCTATCTATCTACGCAGCCAACGATCTTTGCCCCTCCTTTGGATCGGGCCCGCAAGGGCCGGCACGTAGATAGATACATCACCTGGTCCAAGCACAAAAACACCGCCTTCAAGCGGTGTTTTTAGTTGCAAGCGGTAAACGTGTCCGGTACAGATCCCGTAAACGTTTTCAGGGAGATGAATTTTGAGGAAGAAGTGAGTATTCGACCGAGGCGTACTGACGTACGTCGAGGAAGAAACGGAGCTTCTGACAAAGAAATTCGCTCGCTGAAACGTTTACTTTTCGACGTCGACGCCCATGGATCGAGCAGTTCCCGCAATTATCTTAGCCGCCTCCTCAGGAGTACGTGCGCTAAGGTCCGACATCTTGATCTCAACGATCTTGGCCATCTGGTCCTTGGTAAGGGTACCGATCTTGGTCTTCTTTGGATTGGCGGAACCTACCTTGATACCGAGTGCCTGCTTAATTAGTACGGCTGCAGGTGGCTGCTTCAGGATGAAACTGAAGGTACGGTCCTCGTAGATGGTAATTTCGCAAGGAATGATGGTATCGCCCTTGTCCTTGGTAGCCTCATTGAACTGCTTACAGAAGTCCATGATGTTAATACCTTGAGGACCGAGAACAGTACCTACTGGAGGTGCAGGCTGTGCCTTACCGGCTGGACACTGCAGCTTGATGATAGTCTTGATTGGCTTTTGAGTGGCCATGGCTTAAACCTGAGTTAATTGTAGGTAGTCGAGTGTGACAGGGGTCTCGCGTCCAAACATAGAGACGAGAACCTTTACCTTGCCCTTCTCGACGTCGATGGAGTCAACCTTGGCCTGGAAGCCCTTCAGAGCGCCATCGGTGATCTGGACCAGGTCACCGTTCTTGTACTCGATCTTGTACTTAGGCTCCTCGATCTGCATACGGCGGCGAATGGACTCAACCTCAGTGGGAGACATCGGGGTGGGACGAACTCCGAAACCGATGAAGCCGGTGACGTTCGGGGTATTACGAACGACGAACCACGACTCTTCAGTCACCATCATGTCTACCATGACGTAGCCAGGGAAGATCTTCTTCTCGACGGTGCGACGCTTGCCGTTTTTGATTTCAATCTGCTTTTCAACCGGTACCAGCACATCGAAGATCATGTCACCCATGTTCAGAGACTCAATACGCTGATGCAGGTTCTGAGCTACCTGATCCTCATATCCGGAGTAGGTGTGGATAACATACCAGTTACGCTCACCGGACTGTTTGCCGGTTGTGCGACCAGAAAGACGAGAAACCGTCTCTTCCTGGGCCTGTGGTGACTGCTGCTGTTCGCTCGACATAGAGGCCGGTTATTTGTTGACGATAAAACCGAGGCCGTGAATGAACACATAGTCCACACCGGCTACAAAAGCAGTGAAGACGACCAGTCCGACCACGACACTCACAAAGTGCTGAAGGAGCACCGGAAAAGTGGGCCAGACTACTTTACGTAGCTCAGCCTGTACTCCGCGGAAATAGGTGGTCAGCCAGGCTAGTGCCTTTTTCATACTAGACGGTCTTTGCGGTTGCCTTCTTTGGTGCAGCGGCCTTAGGAGCCTTCGTAGCAGAGGTGGAGATAGTAGTAATCTTTACCTGTGTCAGCTGCTGACGGTGACCGAGAGTGCGACGCTGACGCTTCTTAGGCTTGTACGTCACTACCCTGATCTTTGGTCCCTTGCGCTGGGCAAGAACCTGGGCCACGACAGTAGCCCCCTCGATAAGAGGGGCTCCAACGATAGGATCTCCATCCTCCTGAACAAGAAGAACCTTGTCAAAGGTGATGTTGTCGCCCTCGTTTCCTTCCAGCTTTTCAACTGAAATAACGCTGCCGGAACTTACTCGATATTGTTTGCCACCCGTTTCAATTACCGCGAAGGACATGCCGATTCGTTAGAGTCTGATAGGATTGCGCTGGACAATTAAAAAAATCCCTAGTGCACTTACTGTACCAGATTAGCCTTAGAAGGTCAACCGCTTATACCGAATCACTACTGACTGGACAATTCCCAGGGCCAGCATATTGGTGAAAAGAGTGGTGCCGCCGTAACTGAGTAGCGGCAACGGGATACCAGTAACTGGCATTAGACGGATGTTCATCCCAACGTTTACGAGCACCTCGATCAGTACCTTGGCAAGCACCCCGATACAGATAAGCATGCCAAAATCATCCTTGGCAATGCGGGCGGCCTGCAGAACCCTATAGAGTAGAAAGAAGTATATTCCTAGTATCGCCCAGGTTCCCACCAGTCCCCAGGCCTCGGCAATACCAGCAAAAATGAAGTCAGCATATACAACAGGCAAGAAGTTCAGCTCTGACTGACTCCCATAGCCTAGTCCTTTTCCGGTCACACCTCCCGAGCCAACCGCGATAACCGACTCCTGCACGTTGTAGCCGGTCTTCAAAGGGTCTCGCGAAGGATCGATAAAACTGGCCAGCCGGTCCTTCTGGTATTCCTTCAGAATCTTAGAGAAAGGAGCCACTTCTTTAAATGATAACGAGACCACTGTAATCACTAGTACTAGTCCCGTGATAATCGTAACCAGCTGCCATCTCCTGAGCCGGGCATGCAGAAGTATTACCGTCCCAGTGAATGCTACGACAATAGCGGTACCGAGGTCGGGCTGAAGCATGATGGCTACAACCGGAAGAAGTATAGCCCCGACTACCATGGCAAAACGTCGGCCCGATACCGCCATACGCGCCCGGCTCAGTAGCGCAGCCACTACGATGATGATGACCAGCTTCTCTATCTCAGCAGGCTGAAGCTGGAAAAATCCCAGATTGATCCAACGCTGGGCACCGAAGTCACTCTTTCCTATTGCTGGGATGCGGACCAGTACCAGGCCAATGAGACCGGCCAAATAGATCCAGTTCGCCCAGCTGCGCAAACCACGATAGTCTATAAACGTAGCTGCCAGCATAAGGACCACTCCGATAACCCCAAACACGGCCTGATGCTCGTACAGCCCAGGACCACTGGAATCAACAGTAAGGGTGTAGATGAAGACAACGCTTATGGCCAACAGGATCAACGGCAGCAAATAGAGCCAGGGATCGAAGGTCTTAAAGCGATTCCACATTAGGACGAGATAAGGTCTATATAGACACTCTCACCACCTACTTGTGTCTCCACCGCATCAGTAGGGCGCCAACTATTCTCATCAAGACGTAAGAACGTGTCCGACAGAATATCGGCACGTAGCAACGGTTCCACGAGGTGCCTACCTGAAGGATCGACCACTAACAGCACCTCCTGACCTGGCTGTAGTCCTCGCTCCTTACGGAGTTGCTGGACGGTGCGCTGGAAGTCACGGGCCAGACCGGCTTGTACCAGCTCATCTGTGAGTACAAAGTCCAACTCTACCGAAACGGCCGTTTCAGTGGTCTCGGCTTGGACCTTCAGTACATTCAGCTCTTCACCCAGGATAGTAAGCAACTCCTGACGTACAGGGCGCAAGAAGTAAGCAGTCGCCTTGGCTAGGGGCTGGCGAACCTTGACCTTTTCAGACGCCCGGAGAGATAGGCCTAGCTCAACGGCGGAACGTACCTCAAGCATTTCCTCATCCAGCTTCTCATCTCTTCCCGACAGCTCTCCTGGCCACTCTTCAAGATGGACCGACTGGGGCTGTGAGTCGTGGCGCAGAGTCTGGTAAATCTGCTCACTGAGGAATGGAGTCAGCGGCGCCAGCATCACCGACAGATTCATGAGCACGTCATGAAGTATTGCGAAGAACGCCTGGTCATCCCGCTTACGGGAACGACGCAGATACCAGGTGGAAAGATCTCCCATATAACCTTCCAAGGTGCGCCCGGCCCGCATAAAGTCGTAGGCCTCCATATGAGCGGTCACCTCAGCGCTAATCCGAGACTGCTGAGAAAGTATCCACTGGTCAAGGGCATTCTCCTGATTCTGGCGAGAAGCCTCGCGGTCCTCGGGGCTGGGTGCCTCAAAGTCGGCCAGATTGGCGTAGGTAACAAAGTAATTGAAGACGTTCCAGTAGAGCATCAGACCGCGACGGAAGGCTGTCTGAATCTCTTTGTGGCTCATGGCCTTCGACTCGCCTGGAGAGTTGACGGTGAGCAGAAACCAACGGATGGCATCGGCCCCGTGTTTAGCAAACATCTCCCAGGGATCAAAGACATTACCCAATGACTTGGACATTTTCTTGCCGTCCTCGTCGACCAGGTGGCCCATGCACATCACCCTCTGGTAGGCGGTACCGCGACCAGTAGCCGTACTAATGGCCTGCATGGTATAGAACCATCCCCTTGTCTGGTCCACTGCCTCAGCAATGTAGTCAGCTAGGAACTCACCGGCAGCCTCACGTCCGGAAGCATAGGGCATGGCCCCTGAGTCGAACCAGACATCGAGCACGAAGGGCTCATGGAAATACTCTTCCCCGTCCTTGACCAGCACTATCTCATCCACTGAGGGACGATGCGGGTCAAACTCCTCCCCTACTTGAGAAGGGTCCTTGGCAAGCGATCTGAGCTCCTCAAAGGAACCGACACAGAGACTCTTTCCTGAAGCAGCCACCCAGATCGGCACCGGACTTCCCCAGAAGCGCTCTCGCGAGACCGCCCAGTCACGGGCCTCCTTAATGAACTCACCGAACCTACCGTCCCGGATATGCTCTGGAAACCACTCTACCTGGGAGTTATTGGCTACCAGCTCACCTCTCAGCTTGGACATGGCAATGTACCAGGAATCTTTGGCGTAATACAGTAATGCAGTCTTACAGCGCCAGCAGTGCGGATAGCTATGGGTGATGGTCTGCTTGGCGTAGAGCTTCCCCTTGCCGGCCAGGTCCTTGATGATGTCGATGATGGCATCCTTGGCGTAGCTTCCGGCAAACTCCTTCACATTTGGTAGGAAGTGGCCGTCGGGACCCACCGTATGCATCAGGGCCAAGCCCTCGTCCTTGGCCATGGTGAAGTCGTCCTCCCCGTACATGGGGGCCTCATGGGCGATACCGGTTCCGTCGGTCGATGTGACAAAATCAGCATGTACCACCACGAACTTCCTACCCTCAGCATCAGCCAGAGGCTCTGGATAAAGTGGCTCATAGGAATTCCCTATAAGCTCAGAGCCCTTGAACTCATCAACGATGACATAGTCGCCCTTGAGTACCTCGAGGCGTTCCTTGGCGACAACGTATTCACGACCTTCCTGGGACACTGCCACATAGTCAATATCCTTACCGACAGCTAGTGCGGTATTACCAGGTAGCGTCCATGGGGTGGTGGTCCAAGCCAGTACTAAACGGTTCGGATTGTCTATAAGGGGGAAGGAGACAAAGACCGAGATATCCTTGACGTCCTGATATTCCATGGCCACTTCGGCAGCAGATAGTCCGGTGCCGCAGCGCGGACAGTAAGGCAGCACTTTGTAACCCTTGTAGACTAGGTCACGGTCCCAGATCTGCTTGAAGGTCTCCCAGACCTTTTCCACATACTTCGGCTCATAAGTGATGTAGGGATTCTCAGTGTCCACCCAGTAGCCAGTACGAGGTACGAACTTGTCCCACTCCTGCTTGAACTCCCAGACGCTGGTCCGGCAGGCATCGTTAAACTGACGCATAGAAGCCGCCTCGTCCCCAGGGACCAGGTTCAATACCTCCTTTTTCCCAGCCAAACCTAACTTCTTCTCTATTTGTACTTCTACAGGAAGGCCATGTGTATCCCAGCCGGCCTGGCGGCGCACATAGTCACCGCGCATGGTCCGGTAGCGGCCGACCACATCCTTAAAGGTCATGGGGACCATAGTATGCAGGGGCGGCTTGGCATTGGCTGTGGGCGGCCCGTCGTAGATCACATAAGGGGTCTTGCCGGCGTTACGCTCGACACTCTTTTGAAATATCTTTTCAGACTGCCAGAAGGAGAGAACCTCCTCTTCCTGGCCCGGAAAGTCAGGCTGGGGAGCAACAGGTTTGAACATAATAATGTGAGGTTAGAGGACTCCGTCCAGAGCCTGGTTTACCAACTTGTCGGCCAAGGCGTTCTGGGCGCGGCGGACATGGACGAACTGGTACGGGATAGTGAGAGCGGACAGCTGCTGGAGAACCTTGGCGTGCAGCGTTTGCAAGAACGGTTCCTTTACCTTGTATTCACGTCGAATTTGCTTTACTACCAGCTCGCTGTCCAAATTGAAAAGAATAGAAGTTATGCCCTGAAGGGCAATAATCTGAGGCAGCTGCTCAAGTGCGTCAAGCACGCCGGTATACTCGGCAACGTTATTGGTAGCGTCCCCTATAGTACGGGCATGCTCCAGATGGAACCCCTCGGCGTCAAAGACCACGCCAACAGCGGACGGACCTGGATTGCCGCGAGCGCCTCCGTCGGTGTGAATAGTAAGGGTAGACATAGATTCACAGTAGCGCAATTCGAGTCTTTTCTCAATGCGATCCTGGCCTACCTATCGCTGAAAACTGATCGCAGTCGGAAATTAGATGCGCGCCTTCGGCGCACGCTCAAAAGTTTTCAGCGATAGGCAGCCCAGGTACACGACAAATGCCGCGGAGTTTGGCGGACCTACTGCGCGGATTGGTATTCCTCTCCTCCTCAGTTGCCTCAATCGGCTTCTTGGTCAGGAGCTCAAAACCTCCGGCTGTTACAGCCTCCCGGAACCGATGCTTTACGATGCGATCCTCAAGAGAATGAAAGGAAATGATAGCCAGACGTCCCTCCGGTGCCAGCAGAGACAGGGCGTCGGCAATCCCCTGCTCCAGCACATCCAACTCCTGATTCACCGCGATCCGTAGGGCCTGAAAAACCCGGGTGGCCGGATGAGGATGCTTATGGCGTAGATGAGGTGGATATGCACCTTTGATCATATCGGCCAGATCCATAGTATTGGTAAACGGTCGTTTCTGTCGCCGCTCGAGAATCAGGCGGGCCAGCTTCCGGCCCAGGCGCTCCTCGCCGTAGGTAAAGAAGATTTCGGAGAGCTTATGCTCGGGCCAGGTATTAAGAATAGACGCTGCTGTCACCCCTCCGCGCTGGTCCATACGCATATCCAGCGGTCCCTCTTCTTGAAAGGAAAAGCCACGATCTGGAGTATCGATCTGGTAACTGGAAACTCCAAGATCCATCAGTACACCGTCAACTTGGGTGATGTCACGCCCCTCGAGAAGAAATTTAAGATCACCAAAATTACCCTGAAGATAGTCGGCCTGCTTCCCCAGTCGTTTCTTAGACTTCAAAATGGCTTCAGCGTCCTGATCGATGCCAATGACTCGCAGATTTTTCCCTCCCCTTTCAAGCATGGCAAGGCTATGGCCGCCCAGCCCAAGAGTGGCATCAACAAAAACCCCTCCTCGCTCGGGAAGTAAAAGCTCTAGCACTTCGTGCTCTAGGACTGGTATATGGGACATGGCGTCATCTTACTTGATGAAGCCGTCGTCGTCAAAGGCTCCAGAGAAATCAACTACGCTCTTGCGAGAGCCAGGATTGTGAGGAATACTGAGCAGCAGCTTGCGCTGGACGCCGAAAGCAAACCCTATAGCCTCAACTTTGGTAGAGCCCGTCTCGATGATCATGTCCGCATGCCGGGCGTCAAGGTTATTGCCCGTTCCGAAATTAGGATCCAACGGAGCCTTAAGGATGAGTACCTGATCTCCTACAAGATAGGTCGGCGACTCTGCCACGCTGGCCATAGACTTGGCAATTGCTAGCGCCTTTGCGTTTGACGGTATCTGGACCCGCTGGTGCGAGTCGTCGAACTCCAGCTTGTACCAGGTGCCATTAAGAAGTGAACTACTCCACATCAGCTTCAGGGAGGCCTTGCCATCAGAGCGATTCCCAATTGCTGACTCCATCTCAACCAACATGACCTTGTTAACAGTGTCGGGATAGACGTTATAGTACGGTATCTGAAGTATCAGGAAAGGATTGGAAGCGCTGGGTGCCGCCGGATCGGATTGGATGATACCGGAGTTATAAGGCTTCGCATCCCAGACGGCATTATCACTATTGTAAGGCACCTCGCTATCGCTCAAGGTAAACTTCGGGTACGTGTTCACACTGTGACCAGGAGTGTCATCCATATGAAGCCGCACAAAGCTGCGCACGGTCATATCATACCCCTGCGAAGAGCATCCCGTAGTAGGTATGGCCACAGGATAGCTAGTGTTGCTTTGTGACGAGTTATAACCTGCCATATTATACACATACTTCGACTCGCCGGGCTTGCAGTCTTTGGTCCCGCTATATAGCCGGCGCAGGGTATACGGAAACGTCGTGCTATCCTGACTTATCGCGGTCCTGGTAGCAGGCACAGGATGCGGAATCGAAGGATCATACGGAGGACCGTACCTTATCCAAGGATTATGGGTATCATCAGGGGTGCCTATGCCATAAACGGGACCATACAGAGGGTTGGTAGCCAACAGGTCCGTGTTATTTAGAACTAGCGTAGCCTCCTGAATAGCCGACTGAGCCATATCGGTGGCCACCTTGGCGCTATCAAACTGAGCAACACTTCGAACCGTACCAGCCGAACGCCGAATAGCAAGCAGGGTAACTGTTGAAACCACCATCATTACCAATAGGACGGTAAGCAGGGCGGAACCGGGTCTTCGGAAGGATGATATGGTCATGGTGCTGGTGTTGGGAAAGGAGTTGCCTGGGGTCCGCTGGAATAATCAGAGTGCCGGTTAGCAATGAACCTGAATGTCATCGGAGTACTGATCAGGGAGTTGTCTCCGGCTCGGCCTGAAAGCGCCGGCTTGCCGTTAGCAACGTTATATCTGGCAGTCAGCTGGATAGTGACTGCAGCCGGGTCAACGCCAGCGGTCCTGCTCGGGTTTATACTGGTAAGGTTAGTAAACACCGGAATGAACCGTAGTGAGAGTACCTCCATGGTGGGGGCAGTAACGTAGTCGACCGTTGTCAACATAACACTCCCCCCCTTAAACATGGCCTGTAGGTCTGAAGCGGTGCAGGATCTTGGCCTACTTAGCTGTGAGCCGTCAGGATCAAAGGAAGGCAACGTCGTAAGAGGCTCTGAGGTAAACCTAGCCAGGCGCTTCCCGGCAATAGCACTTGCTCCGGGCGTAGGCTCGGGACAGTAGATGCGCTTAATGAACTTACCTGTCCCGGCGCCGGCAGAGTCGAATACCGGCATTGTCATGACCAGGATATTGTCCGGTTCGTAGCATAGATAGTTTCCATGGGCACAGAAGGCCATCTGGGAATAATCGGACTGGTTAAACTGTACCACCTGTATAGCGGCTGCCATCGTCTTGTTAATGCTAGGGGCAAAGGGCCAGTCTAGAGGAGTGCTTCCGGTTGAATCCGAATAATAGTTGATGGACGATTGCAGGTCAGAGGTAATAGCCTGCATTACCTGCTGGGACTGGGCAGCCAGCTGCTGGGACTGGCTTTCGTTAGCCTGCAGTCTTACCGTGGTCGCTAGCGTAACGGTAGCCACGCTTGCGACCAGTACAAAGACTGAGACCGCCACCAACATCTCCAAAAGGGTAAACCCGGGCAGATTAGGATAGTCGTGTTTCATCGGACCTTCAAACTAGGGGTATTATCTGTGATGAACACCGTACGGGTAAGCGTAGAGGCCGGCACCAGATAGTTTGAAACCTTGACCGTTACCGCATAGGTGGCGCTATTCAGGTCCTGAAGGGTAGTAACAGAGCTGAGAGAACTGGTTCGCAAGCCAGCAACCGTCGTCAAGCAGTTGACAGGGGTAGTACCGTTGGCCTTCTTGCACGGGTTCTGGGTGATAATCACACTACGTATATAGAAATTCCAGTTCTTAGCATTCGCAGCAGAAGCCTGCAGACAAGAAGTAGTGACCCCGAGAAGAGAGGACCCTGGTATGCCCGTAGCAGGACTGAGAGCACTCAAAACCATAGGATGAGGAACAGCGCCCAGGGGGACAGCTGGTAAAGGAGTCACCCTTGGGTCAACTGGCATACAGTCAGTCCAACTTTCCTGCTTGCTTTTATAGGTAGCATCTCCCCCATGCAGGTCAATACTGGGATCAACCCGACGAACGGCTACAAGCTCACCTCCAACGCTGGCATAGGTATCAGAGACGCTGGATCTCCCGAAATTATCGTAATCGACTGGAGTCGATACCACCGGAGCAGTAACGTTCGTGCAACTCGTATTCCGCTCACACCACTTGACCATGCCCGTAGCGGTATCAGTATAGAAGCTTCCCTCCACCGTTCCCCCCGAAGTGATACCGAACACGCTAGACAAGGGAGCCGCACCGGGAGCCTCATACCGCGTATCAGCAAACAGTTGAGCGGCCGAGATAGCCTCGTCGGCAAGGCCTGTCATCTGGGCCCGGTCTGCCGCCCGGAAGGCCTGGGAAGCCATAGTACGGCTCGCAAGGACAGTACCCCCCAGCACCAAGGTCAGAATAGCCAGGGCGGCCAGGGTCTCTAGCAAGGTGAAACCAGATTGTCGACGCAGGGTAATAGTCATTTGTTGAGAGTGAAGATTATCGGTGCACCTAGCGGACCTATAGTGATATCGCCCGAGGTAGGATCACTGGTACCGGCAGTAGTTGCGTCAACAAGGGTTATTTTCATTTCAAAGCCCGCGCCCTGGTATTTGCTGCTGCAGTCACTTCCATGGAAAGCATTGGTGAAGTTCGTCCTGTTAGTATTATAAGGAGGGAAGGGAGGCTGACAGATGATGCGGGGCAGGCCGTGCTCGTTCACCCCGAACAGTATCCGTATAGGCTGCCCGGGATCGATGCTATTAGGGGATACGGCGACAGTAGCCCCACCCAGCCGGACTGAGGAAGAGGCGGTCACGCTTCGCAAAGTGGCGACATAGACAGGTCCTGGCAAAGAGCCACTGCCAGTCTGGCCTCCGGCCAGGTTAGGAGGACGACCGATATAGTCAAGGGACTTGTAAGCGTCAACCACGCAGTAAACCGGTCCGACGTTAAGCGGAACAGGACTGGTGGCAGTATCAGGAGCAGTGGTAAGAGTGACCGAAACAAAGCCCATTTTCATGCCGTCAGTATCGGTACCTGGAGCTGCAGCCGTTCGCTGGGCATACTGTATGCAGTCAACGATATCCTGGGCTGAGCCAGCGAACTCCTGCTGTCGAATAAAGCCGTTATACCGTGGAACGGCCACCATAAGGACCGCAACGCTGATGGCAGCGGCAATGATCAGCTCAATAAGGGTGAAACCGGTAGGGCGTCGAAGGATCATGGGTATAGTATATACCATCGGAGGAAGGCTTGTCCCGCTAGTAGCGCAAGGAGTAGGCCAAGATACAAAAATGGACCGAAGGGTATGGCGCTCGCATAGCTTTTTTTCCTCATCAATACCAAGACACTGCCCAGTATGGCCCCGGAGAAGACTGCCGCCATTAGTCCTACGAATATCATCGGAAAGCCCAGAATGGCCCCCATGGCAGCCGCGATGACCAGGTCACCTTCCCCCATTCCTTTCTTATGAAACAGCAGCAGCCATCCGTAGAGCACAACCGCCAGGCTTCCTGCGCCCGCCACCGCACCCAATAAGGCGCTCTGCCAGGTCAGTTGGCCGCTCACTACCATAGTGACTCCCCCTATGATTCCTGCCACCAGTACGTAGTCCACTGGTACCTCCATCAGAGCCAGGTCCACCAGCGTCACTGAAAGTAGCACTAGCAAGGAAAGTGCCAAGCCGGCAGCCAGCACCCAGCTCCCCCGTTCTAAAAAACCGTACCAAACTGAGAATATAGCCAGGCAGGCTGCTAGCAGCTCCACCAGCGGATATCGAGTCGAGATCGCCTTCTTGCAATGCCTGCATCGTCCAGCCTGTACCAGAAAGCTCAGTACCGGCAGCAGCTCATACCAAGCTAGATCATGCTTGCAGTGAGGGCAGTGGGAACGTCCGGTGACTATGCTCCCCCTCTCCCGGTCGCGGAGAGCCACGACATTAAAAAAGGAGCCGAGGATGAGCCCCAGAATCCCGGCAAGAGTAATATAAAAACCGTTTGTCATACCTCGTAAGTATACGCTATACTCGACTCATGCCACAACCGCTCAAGGTCGAAAAACTTAGCAAATCCTTCTACGGTGAGCCAGCCGTACGAGACCTATCCTTCTCTGTAAAGGCCGGAGAAATGCTTGGCATAGTCGGGCCAAACGGTGCCGGCAAGACCACCACCATCAAGATGATCCTCGGACTGCTGCGACCTGACAGCGGCAGGGTAAGCCTGTTTGGCAAGGAGATCTCAGATCCCGAGGTACGGAGACGTATCGGCTATATGCCGGAAAGCCCTTCATTTTACGCCTATCTAACCGGCCGAGAGCTGTTGCAGTTGGCCGCTGATCTCTTCGACATCCCCAAAAAGCAGAGCCGGCCCCGCATCCAGGAACTATTGGACCGAGTCGGACTGAAGGATGCGGCTGACCGGGGGCTGGGAGGCTATTCGAAAGGCATGCTCCAGCGCATCTGCCTGGCCCAAGCCCTGGTAAACAAGCCCGAGCTACTCTTCCTGGACGAACCTCTGGACGGCCTTGATCCCCTCGGACGAGTACGTATGAAAGAAGTGCTGCTGGAGATCCGCTCCGAAGGCACCGCCATCGTGTTAAACTCCCACATCCTTAGCGACGTGGAGGTCATGAGCGACCGGATAGCCATTGTTGACCGCGGCCAGCTTCTTCGGCTCGGCAGTGTCTCCGAGCTGATCCCTATGGGCAAGACACTGGAGCAGGTATTTATCGAAACCATTGAACAGGCCGACGCTAGCCGCTCTTAACCCTATGCTCAAAAGCCTCTCCCCCATCCGCACCATCGCTATCACTACCTATAAGGAGCTGATCCGTGACCGGCTGCTCTACGGCATTCTGGTAGCCGCCCTTCTGGTCACTTCTGCTACCTTTTTTCTCGGCTCCATCTCGCTGGACCAGGACCACCGGGTCATTCAGAATATCGGCCTGGCCTCCATCCATATCTTCACCACCTTCATCCTGATCTTCGTGGCTTCCAATGCCATCTTCAGGGACATAGAGCGACGGGCCCTCTATCTGCTCTTGCCCAAGCCTATTTCCCGCACCCAGTATGTGCTGGGCAAGTACGTTGGACTATTGCTTCTGCTGCTTACCACCCTCGTGGTATTGGGTGGCTTCTTCATTGCCGGCGGCTTCTTCATAGACCGCTCTCTTATCCTCGGCACCCTGATGGTACTCCCCTATTCCTTCCTAGAGATCTCGCTCCTGACCGCCCTCTCCATACTGTTTGCCTCCTTTGCCGCCCCGCTGAACGCTTCCCTCTATACCTTGGCCTTCTTTATCATCGGTCACTCGCTCGGCTCGGTTCGTGCCTATCTTGACCGATTTGGTACTCCCTTGGCCCAAAATCTGACTGCCGTCTGCTACTATCTGCTTCCCAACCTGGATAAGTTCGACATTCGTCAGGCGGTGCTCTATGGCATGCATATCTCCCCTGCCCAGGTAGCCTGGAGCCTGCTCTACTGGCTGGTCTATACCGGCCTCATTCTCGGTCTTGCCGTACTGGTCATCCAGAAGCGGGAGGTCTAGGTGGGAAAGGCCTCCACAAATTTCGGTATCTGGTTCCTGGTCTTTCTGGCCCTAGGCAGCTTGGCATCAAGCCAATACCTCTACGATGCCGGCGCTGACGGCTATACCCATCAGCTGAAGGCAGCCATCCTCCACAACGACCATCCCCTCATCCCCTCCCTCCCTATCCTTAGGGCGCTGAGTCTGGGTAATACCTCAATGACCGCCGATATCCTCTGGCTGCAGACCATCCAGTACTATGGCGGCGGCGATATCTACGGAAAATACGAATCGCTCGGTTCCCTGCTGGACACCATCACCCAGCTCGACCCCAAGTTTAACTACGCCTATCAGTTCGCCCTCATCGTATTGCCGTACATGGGACAGGCCGATATGGCGGTTAAGATAGGATTACGGGCCCAGCAGGAAGGCCTCAATGACGGCCTCATCACCTATTACCTGGCCAGCGTCTACCATTTGAATCTCAAGGAGTACAAGCAGGCCGCCAAGTACTACCAGCTGGCTTCTACCCAGTCCGGCTCGCCTACCGCCGCCAAAACACTGGCCGCCACTGCCTTGGATAATGTAAGCGGTAGCCTGGCCGACCGCCTGGTGGCTGCCGACTACTGGAAGACCGTCTTTGACAATGCCACCGATCCCGACCAGAAGAAGCTGGCCGCCAGCTGGTACCAGCAGATGCAGAATGTCTATAGCATCGAGAAAGCTTCCCAGGACTTTCATGCCAAACAAGGACGCTTCCCAAACAGCCAGGAAGAGCTGGTGCAATATGGATTGCTGCCAGCCGAACTTGGCTCGCCGGTGGGACGGGTCATTACTTTAGATCCCAAGAGTGGGAAGGTGGACTTCAGCCAACGAGCTCAGTAAAACGCTCACAAACTAAAATAGGACCACAATTGCGGTCCTATTTTAGTGCTTAGCGGTCGATTAGCAGGCAGGAGTAGCGCTAACAGGAGGAGTTCCCGATACTGTGGTAAACCCAGTGGAGCCATCAGCTGACTCAAAGATAGAGGCATTGACAGGGATAGAAGTGTCTCCAGAAGAAACAAGGCCAGAGGCCCAGAAGTGATAGCCAGGCTTAGAAGTAGAAGCCACTACTGTACCGTCACTTCCTAGCCCAGCATGGTCCGTTGAACAGTAGTTGTAAGTAATACCAGAACCAGAAGTTTTGGTAATCCTAGCACCGTACGTACCCTGACCAGTGGCGCTTAGAATGCCAGTAAAGACTGCTGCAAACCTTGCCGAAGCAGTAGTATTAGTCAAAGTATATGGAGCTTTCAAGGCAGCTAGACCAGCAACAGTCAGGTCAGTCTGAACAATGCCGCCAGAATTGTTGGCATCGTCGTTCTTGAAGTTCTCGATAGAGTTTCCAGCCGCTTGAACATCGCTCTTAGCACCCGCATTGATAGCCTTTACCCGAGCATTCTGCAGCTGGGTCAGTACCAAGGTTGCCAAGATGGCGATGATGGCAATAACCACCAACAGTTCGATAAGTGTGAATCCTTTCAATCTACGCATACGTGCCTCCTTTGATTAGTTCGATTAATGCTTGTACTTAGTATAGGGTCCTGCCTGTTAGCTCGTCAACACTTCAGCTTCATTTCAGCTTCGTTATCCATCCATAGGCATCAGATTGAAGTGCTGATGGTATAGATTGGAAGCAAGATAGCCTGCACCAGCCATGCGACACCGAGGGCCAGGATGATGATAATGACCGGCTCAACCAGGGCAGCGAGGCCCGAGACTTTGGCATCCACCTCGGACTCATAGTACTCAGCCAGCTTGACCATCACCTCATCCATCTTTCCGGTCTGCTCACCTACCGCCACCATCTGGGAAACCATGGGTGGGAAGAGATGATCCGCAGTGATAGGTACGCTCATGGGGATACCACGCTCTACATCAGCAGCTACCCTGGCTACGGCGCCCTTCTGCAGTGAGTTGGTAAAGGAATCATCCACCAAGCGCAAAGCGTCTAGCAGAGGCACACCGGAGTTCAGAAGCAGTCCTAATAAGCGGCCGAAGCGGGCCATACTGGCTTCCTCGATAATAGAACCAAGCACCGGCAGCCTTAAAGAGACTTGGCTATAGAAGCGTACACCGGTAGCCGTGCGCAGGAATACCCTGACGGCGATCACGATGATCACCAGAGCGAGGATGACAAAGTACCAGTCATTGATAAAGAAGTCGGACATGGCCAGCAGGAAGCGGGTGGAAGCTGGCAACACCTGGCCGGAACTAAGGAAGACGTCCTTCAGCTGCGGGATAACCTTAACGGTCATCACGATAGCTACACAAACCATGACGAAGAGCACGAAGGCCGGGTAGATCAGGGCTCCGCGGATCTTGCTGCGGATAGAGACGTCCTTCTCCATGTCATGGGCCAGCTCCTTCAGGACCACTTCCATGCGGCCGGTAGCCTCACCTGAGCGGACTACGTTGATGAACACCGAGTCGAAGACATCGGGATACTTAGCCAAGGCATTGGAAAAACTGAAGCCATCCTGCACGTCATTCAGGACACCGGTCATAACCTTCTGGAAGCGTCCTTGGCCGCCTTGAGCCACCAGCAGGCGCAGAGCCTGGCTCAGAGTAAGACCAGCCTCTACCATGGTAGCCAGCTGTCGGGCAAACAAGGTCCGCTGCTTCAGACTTACCTTCCCGATGAATGGAACGTACTCCATCCAGTTTTTAGGCAATGAGATGGTGATCGGGGTCAGGTTGTTCTTCTGCAGGATCTTGCGCGCCGACTCAAGGTTAACCGCCTGGATACGTCCAGTAACGATCTTATTGTTCGCGGTGCGGGCCTGGTAGACGTAGTATTGGACCATAGGGGGCTAGTAAATCATCATCTTTAGACTCTTAGGATCAACAGCCCAGTTCAGCGCCTCGTCAACGGAGATCTCGCCCTTACTGACCAGCTCGGCTAGCGCCTTCTCCATGGTGATCATGCCTTCAGCGGCGGACGTCTGGATGAGGTTTGGCAGCTGGTGGGTCTTACCCTCACGCAGGATAGAGCGAACAGCTGGGTTGGCGACCATCACCTCGGAGACCAGTACGCGTCCTCCCTGGACCTTGGGTAGCAGACGCTGTGATACGATACCGATGAGCATTTCGGAAAGCTGCTGGCGAACCTGATTCTGGCGCTCATTTGGGAACATGCTAATGACGCGCTCAGCAGTCTGGGCAGCCGAGTTGGTGTGCAGTGATGTCAGGACCAGGTGACCAGTCTCAGCCATCCGTAGGGCTGACTCAACCGTCTCCAGGTCGCGCATCTCACCAAGCAGCACTACATCCGGATCCTCACGCAGGGCGGAACGCAGGGCGCTGGCGAACGAGGGAGTGTCCACCCCTACCTCGCGCTGGGAGACCATGCTCTTCTTCTGGCTGAAGAGATACTCTATAGGATCCTCAATAGTAATGATGTGGCCGCGACGCTGTTCGGAGATATGGGCGACGATGGAGGCCAGCGTAGTGGACTTACCATGGCCGGTGGGACCTGCGACGATGATCAGACCCTGATGGTGTTCGGCCATCTGTAGCAGTATGGGAGCGACACCGAGGGTAGCGGGATCCAGTATCTCATTGGCCAGGACACGCAGGCTGGCGGCAAGTACACCCTTGGTATAGAACACGTTCACACGGAAACGGTGGTCACGGTAGCCGAATGAGAAGTCCAGCTCACGGCGGGTGGTGGAGATCCGCTCAGCCAAATGCTGGCCGACAAAGTCGCCGATCAGGGCATTGGCCTGGTCAGCGGTAAACGGCGGTTTGTCGAGGCTACGCAGAAGTCCGTCGACCCGGATGGTCGGCGAGTACTGTTCAGCGATGTGGAGGTCCGATGCGTGGTTGTCGATAGTCTGATCGAGCATCCACGCCATGTCCGGGTTGAGGGAGGTTGATTGGTTCATGTACTTATTCTATCACTTGTTTGATGTCTCACGCAGCACCTCATCTAAGGTGGTGATACCGGAAATGACCTTCAGTAGCCCATCCTGATACATTGTTATCATTCCCTCCTTCTGGGCTTCCTCCTGAATGGCAGTGGCAGAGGCATGGGAAAGGGTCAGCTCCTCGATCTTCTCAGACATATTCAGTACCTCGTAGATACCAACCCGACCAAGATAGCCTTTGCCATTGCAGAGGTTACATCCCCTACCCTGCGAGAAGTTGATAGGATGGGTAATACGCTTGGCGTCCATAGGACTCACCTTGGCCACGGTTTCCAAGTCGCGAGCAATCTGGTCCTTTACTCCCTGTGGCAGACTGATCTCGCTCTTGCAGTTGTGGCAGATCTTACGCACCAGACGCTGGCCCATGGCCACGTTCAAGGAGGAGGCTATAAGGAACGGCTCGATACCCATATTGGTGAGACGAGGGATGGCGCCGGAGGCATCATTGGTATGCAGGCTTGAGAGCACCAGATGACCGGTGAGGGCGGCCTGGGTAGCCATAGTGGCGGTCTCCCCGTCCCGGATCTCACCTACCATGATAATGTTCGGGTCCTGGCGCAGGATGGACCTCAGACCTTCGGCGAAGGTATAGCCGATCTTAGGACGGATCTGGCTCTGATTGATACCCTTCACCTCGTACTCTACCGGGTCCTCCAGGGTGACCACGTTTACGTTAGGGGTAGCGATACGGTTCAGGATGGCATAGAGGCTGGTGGACTTACCGGAGCCAGTAGGACCGGTGGCCAGCACGATGCCGAACGGCCGGTTGATGGCCTTGGTTAGGCTCTGGTAGGCCAGTCCCTCGATACCTAATTCCTCCAGTGAGGAGACTCCTCTGGTCTTCTCAAGGATACGCATTACCACCTTCTCACCATGTACGGTGGGCATGATGGAGACGCGCAGGTCTACCTGGGCATTGAGGAAGTTTACATCAAACCTACCGTCCTGGGGAATGCGGTTCTCATCCAGGCGCAGCTTGGAAAGGATCTTGATGCGGCTGACCATGGCAGCATGCACGTCGGTGGAAAGCTTGATCACGTCGACCAGCTGGCCATCTATGCGGTAGCGGACCCGGACCTCATCTGAAAAAGCTTCTACATGTACGTCTGAGGCCTTCTCGTGGATACCGAAGCTTACCACGGCGGCCACGATCTGAGGGATCATACCCCTCTTGATGATCTCCTTCAGCTCGTCCAGCGTCTCCACCGGCTTGCTCAGAGTACGTCCCAGGTCTTCCTCGTTGCCACCGGCGTTGATAACTGCAGGACGGACAGCCTCACCAGGTGCCGGGGGTCTGGGAACACTAGGCGCTACAGGCGGTGAAGAAGGAGGCGGGATAGGGGCATCAGCATCGCCCTTTTGAGAATTAGGAGCTGGTGGGGGCGGAACTGGAGATGAAGGGGGTGGCAGCGGAGGTGGTACCGGTGAAGGAGCAGGAGCCTGCGGCTTTTCTACATGCAGTCCCTGACTCACTCGCTGGAACAGTCCGGCGATGCCGGAACGAGCAGGATCACTGGTAAGGATGGCTCCCTGCAGGTCAGGTGAAAGGACTTCCTCGGCCGGGCCCTCGCGGTCGTCAGCGCTCGCAATCGGAGCGGCTGGAGCTGAAGGAGTAACTGGGGGCGGCACCGGGATCACCGGCTTGACCTCTTCGATAGGAGCAGCAGGGGCTGGAGGGGGAGTAGGAGCGACAGGGACTTCATCAGACTTAGGCTTTTCAGAAGCAGCAGATCCCCCGACCAGGCCTTCGTAGGTGGCAATGATATCGTCCAGCTCCTTTGTATCCAAGGTCAGCAGCTTGCCAGTTATCTGGTTCTTCTTCTCGATGAACTGTACCGCCTCCTGAGCCTTGGAGAAACCCTCCTTATCAGTAGCGAACCAATAGGTCGAAGGTGCCACGAAGTCCACACAGGCCAGACGGTAGGTACGGGCGTACTCTAAAGGAATGCGTCGTAGGTACTCGGACTCAGCCGGCTGTCCACTCTTGAAATGAGGAGGTATACCGATAACGCTGTCCGGCCTCTCAGGCACATTACCAGACTCCTTTTCCTCGGCTCCCTGACGGTACAGCTTCAGAAGCGCCTGAAAGCTGGCCGAGTCGGTCTGAGAGAGCTCGATATGCTTGTCGATCTTCTTCTCCAGGTCCTTGAGGGCGGTATAAAAGCCCTCTTTTAATGCCTCGGGATGTACGATGGCCAGCTTCAGCAGCTTGTCCTGGTTCTCAAACGCCACCACCTGGTACTTCTCCACCGTCGCCAGGGGGATGATGGATAGCACCTTATAAGGAACCGGGCGTTCCTTCAGGGTAATGTGGGGAAGCGGATGGGCGGGCTTGTGAGCTGCCATGGATCGCATTAGCTTGGCACCGGAGGGACAATCAAAGGCATGCGGCTGCCCCTCTGGCAGTTATTCCTTACAAGTATACAGTCGCCGCTGAAGCGGACGCAAGTGCTCGACAGGGTTAGCTCATCCTGCTATAAAGGATAAGAACCCTTTTGGGGTTTATTGACTTACGCCCATGTAGCTCAGGGGTAGAGCACTTCCATGGTAAGGAAGTGGTCGGCGGTTCAAATCCGCCCATGGGCTCCAGTGATTCCCTGCACGAGTATTTCGTCTCGAAATACTCGTGCAGGGAATCACCAGAGTATTGGCGGGTTTGAATGCACCTTGTAAAAGTATGAAGAGGCGAGTTTCGACACACTAACTCCCGCTCATGCCAACACCTTTCAAACCAAGGAAGCCCTGTAAGAACTGCTCGAAACCTGTAAAAAGGCCAGTGAGTATCTTCTGCGACAATCGCTGCCAAGGCACTTACGAGTACACAGAGTACATAAAGCTCTGGCTTGCACGAAAGGTTGAGGGTGGACGAGTCGGTGGTGTTTCATACCATATCCGACGCTATCTCATTGAGAGATACGGAGAGGCCTGTATGAAATGTCGTTGGGAGAAAAGAAACCCTGTCACTGGAAAAGTCCCTCTCGATGTAGACCACATCGACGGAGACTATCGCAATAACGCTCCTAGTAATGTACGGTTGCTCTGTCCCAATTGTCACTCGCTTACTCCGACCTTCCGAGGACTCAATAGAGGAAATGGAAGAGAACAGCGACGCGCACGCCTCCTTAGTACAACGGTTAGTACAGTAGTTTTGTAAACTTCAGACCAGGGTTCGACTCCCTGAGGGGGCTCCATCAGTCGCACACGGGCAGGTACTCAAGCGGTCAACGAGGGGAGACTGTAAATCTCTTGGCTTTCGCCTTCCAAGGTTCGAATCCTTGCCTGCCCACCACTCTGTAAATGCATCTGTTTTCACAACTGGTCCTCGCGCTGGAATACAATAGCGCTGCGGAGGTTGCAAAAACAGATGCATTTACACCCGCACATTCAACGAACGTATTTAACGAATCACTACACTATGGCCAAGAAAGGCAACCGCACCTGGGTCTGGATGGTACCCAAGGACAAGAAGCAGAGCACCTACCGTTTCCAGACGGAGCGCAACAAGGTGAACATCGAGGGCAAGCTTGAGATGAAGCACTACGACCCTACCACCAAAAAGCACATCCTGTTCGTCGAGACGAAGTAAGGGATGAAAAGAAGGCGGGCATCTGCTATGGTAAATAGCGAGCCCGCCTTTTAGATGGACGCGACACGGTGAACCGATATTCCCCATGGAGTCTCTAACACCCGCCTCACATGTGCCATCTATGAGCACTCCGCAGTGGCGAGCCAACAACCAGGAGAAGTTGCGCGAATACCGTCGTCGCTGGTACCACCGCAACGCGGAACACGCAAAAGCCAAGGTGGTTGAACGCCGAACTGGGCTTACCCAGCTCATCGAGGCCATTAAAATGAATGCTTCCTGCGAGGCCTGCGGCGAAAACGATCCTTGCTGCCTCGATTTTCATCACCGGGACCCCGGTACGAAAGAAGCGACTATTGCAGGGATTGCTCGGCAGAAGTCCTGGAAGATGGAGCGCATCATGGCTGAGATAGCAAAGTGCGCCATCTTGTGCGCGAACTGCCACAGGAAATATCATAAATACGCATAGGCCCTTAGTTTAGTGGTAAAACGGCGGTCTCCAAAACCGCGGTCGAACGTTCGATTCGTTCAGGGCCTGCCAAAAAGAAGCATACGAGCTCGTCCTTGAAGAGCTTCAGCGCATAAAGATGTTCGCCGAATCGCACCCTGTATAAGCTGCCCGAACGTGAGGACACCTCAGCAGTCGCGCCTGGGCTATAGGCGGCACCGAGCTGCTCTGAGATATGGCGGACCAAAGAATCTACGGGGCTCATAGGGAATATACTGTGACCTCACTATAGCCCATACCCCGCCCGTAAGCCTACGCTTACGCCTCCCTCTCCACCGCAATAGTGCACTCACCCACCAGGGCCGCGATCGCCCCCAGAGCTGCCAACAAAGGTGCCACTACCACCCCGATCACCCCAATAGTGAGAGGAAACTCGGCGATGGTGCTCCCGTCCTTGTGCTTCACCGTGATGCGACGCACATTGCCTTCTTTAATTATCTCCTTTACCTTCTGTACCAATTCCTCGCCATTTACGGTAAATTCCTCTTTGCGCTGTGACATAGTATCCTTTCGTTTTAATATGGCTGCCTGATGATGGTCTTGAGCTTTTCAGGCTTGGTCCGGCGCGGATCCCCGAGATAGATCTCGTGATGATGCTTGTTTGTCCCATCCAGAGCGCCGCCTTGCTCTTTGATGTAGGCATGCAGTGCTTGGATGGTCGGTCCTTCGTCTGAGTACGGCCCGACGTAGAGCGTTTGGGCGGACCTCCCCTCGTCATAGGTCTCCAGCCTGGTTTTGGCCAACGCCTCAGGCTTCTTCTTGGCGGCCACCAGGTCCACTGCCCGATCGAACATCTCCCTGGTAATGAAGTCCGGCTGCATGATCATAGCGGTCCAGAGCCAGTCGGTCTTGTCCTCGGCGGTAAACCGGCTCATGTCCTCCATCCACCACAAGCCCTCCAGAGGAAGTACCCCATAGTCCTTTTCGAGCTCCTTCTTGGCCATGAACTTAAGGGTATAGGCCAGCGGGTAGAGCGCTTCGATGGCAGCAACGTATTCCTTGGAGGTATTGGGATCGCCTTTGCCGTCCACCATCAGATACTGGCAGGGTAAAACACTAACCGTCTGGAAGATGCCGGGCTTCGCACTATACCACACCAACGTTTTCTTCAGATCAAGCTTTTTCATATGCCAAGCTTAACTATTGCTCAGCTTCACCTTACCACTATCTGGAAAAAGGTATGCGAAGTGGGTTACACATGTCCCTGCTGAGGCGAAGAGATAATAGGCGCGGAATTGATGAGCGCATCTTCCACAAGCACTGAAAGAATGGCCTGGGCGACCTCGCCACGAGGCACAAAGGACTTAGCCGGACCATGTTCCCTTAATTTAAAAGCTCCCGGGTTTTGCTCGGTCAGCTTCAGCACCCGGATGATGGTCCACTTCAGGCTGCTGTTCTCCAAGAGTCTGCAGGCTGCCGTCCCATCCTTTACCCGAGCAGGATCTACAAGGCTGACGCCCATATTAAGGAGACGGTCCATAAGGGTGATCTGATCACCAGGATAGCGCACGCCCGTGCCCGTCAAGGTCACCACCCTACTCACTCCGGCCTTTTCCATCATCCCGATCAATACCCGCATGGCATTGGTCTGGACGGTCGCCGGCGACTTTCTGACATGTCCGATAAGGCTTACTACCGCGTCCTGTCCGCTGATAAGCTCCGCTACCTGCACCTCATTGGTGGCGTCACACTCCATGGTGACAAGGTTGGGATGAGCGGCGAAGCGGCTCTTCCCCCGCGCACCAGCTCGTACTTGGTGACCGGCGGCCAAGGCCAGCTCGACAAAGACCTGTCCCGAACGCCCGTTTGCCCCGATGACGGCGATAGTCATTACGGTCGCAGCGTGCCGGCGAACACCTGCCAGGCCAGCAGCGACTTGGCCACCAAACTCAGGATCATGTAGACGCGCTCACCATAGAGATAGTCCTTCCAGGGCCCGATCTTCTTGTATTGCAGCCACATGTTGATGGCGAAGCAGTTGAAGAACACGAAGATGGAGACAAAGATCCAGTAGACGAAGGTGGGGGCGGCGCTGCCGTTGGCGTAGCCTGACCACAGATAGAGAGCGACAATCAGCCAAGGCACTGCCCCGAATAGGCAGCCTATCCAATAGGAAAGCCAGTTGGTCTGCTTGGTGGTTTGATTATGTACTTCCATAACCAGCCCCATAAGGTTCATACCGGCAACCAGAGCGAAGATCATCAGCAGGCTGCCCAGGTCGTATATCCCCACGAGAAGCGAGATGGCCACCATCATGATACTTGCCGAAAGCGAGTACTCGTACCAGCGCGCCCTATTCATCCCCTTGGCCAGATTTCCCTCATAGGTCGGCCGGTAGAGCGTGCCGATGACAAGATGGAACACAGCTGAGAGGAAGAAGAAGCCGGCCACCAGCCACGGCAAAGAAAGGTTAAAAACAGTGGCAGTAGCAGGAACGAGGGTACGGCTGGCCTGGTCAAATGACAGGAAGCTGGTGCTGATAGGAAGGCTGAAATTGCGGCTCAATATAACCACGGCCACTCCCTGCAAGCCGTGCAGAAGTGCCATTATGAGGTTAAAGCGATTCAAGCGCCTGAAGACCTGTGCATCCATATATGTGAGCTTAGTTGTTATACTAAGCATACGCCCCTCCCAGACATTTTTCACGTATAGCCAACCCATGATTCTCAGCAGCGTCACCACTTCAGACCCGCTCCAGCCAGGCTACACCTATCAACTCAGCTTACCCCCTGGTAAAGGATTCGACCCGGACTTTACGCCGGACCTTTCGCCCCCGGAAATGCTGGCGCTCGGCGTGTTTGACGGTAATTACTTTGACGGGTTCACCGAGGAATTCCCCCCGGAGTGGTTTGCGAATATCCCCCAACAAAACTACTTTGGCATAAGCGCCTCACAGCCCCTCAGCGTCTGGCAGGCGAACGGCTGGATCTACCCAGAGGATCCTCGCGGCTGGTTCCAGTGGTATTGCCGGTATTACCTGGGACGACGACTTCACCAAGAAGATCAGCGTCAGATCAGGCGGTGGAGGGCGATGCGCCGCCATCTCGCCCAACTTAAAAAGGCCTGCCGGCCGGGAGACAGCTCCTGCCGACCCAAGCAGCGCCAGGCATTGCTACATTGGGGATATGACACCCGCACAGCCTAGCCCCCATCACCTTATGCCTTATTATTTCCCCGCGCAGAAGGTATACTTGAGGTAGGATTTACCAATATATCCCCATGCCACCTACTCCAAAGAACATTGCCAGACTGCTTTACATCGCCGCCGCCGCGCTGTTCCTGAATGTCGCTCTCTCTCCTCTGGCCCATGCCGTCCCTCCTCCTGACCTCATCTTCTCCGCCGTCAGCAATATCGGCATTATCCTCACCTTCACCACTGCCTTCTTAGCCTCTGCCTTTGCCTCCATCCATATGTACGTGGGCGCCTTTCTACATACGACTAAAGGCCGACTGATAGCGGCAGCCCTGTTTGTCTTCCTCTGCGGAGTCATCACCGGCGGCATCCACTACTACCAGGTCTGGCAGCAGCGCCGCAGTTATGATGAGTGGCTGAAGCAGAGCCAGCAGGCGAAAACGGCAGAGGTTGACGTTACCCAGGTGGCCACCGCGAGCCCTACGACGACTCCGACCTCTACTACCACCCCCGCTCCCACCGGGGATCCCTCCCAGCCCAGCTTCTTTGCCACCAACAAGGACCTGCCCCGCATGATCTCCAATGCCGACTTCAGCCAGGCGCTCTCCACCGCCACCCCCTTCGTCCTGGACGCCAGGGAAGACGAGGAGAACCGCTATGGCCATTTCCCCGAAAGCACCCATATCCGCTTTGCCGATATCGTGGCCGGAGACTGGCAGAAGATGCCTACTGACAAGGTGGTCTACGTACTCTGCTGGTCAGGCATCCGCGGCAAGGAAGTAGCAGACTTCCTCTACAGCAAGGGCATAGTCGCCAGATTCCTTGAAAAGGGTGCTGACGGCTGGGTGACGTATGGAGGCACGTGGAGCGGCGGCATCAAGTTCGACCAGATTCATCCTGAGGAGCGTTACCACATAACCCTGGAGACTGACCAGGTGGAGTCCGCCATGCAGGACGGTGTCACCATAGTCGATTCCCGCCCCAAGGAGACCTACCAGAAGTGGCATATACCAGGCAGCGTCAATCTCCCCATCATCTACACTCCTACCAGCCAGCTGGTGACCGCCTTCGCCCAGATACCTACCGGCACTAAGCTTATTACCGTCTGTGATGACTTTGTCAGCTGCTTCGATGCGCGCCTGGTAGGGCTGAAGGCCGAGCAAGACCGCCAGGCCGTATTTATGGGACGTTACGCAAAACCCTGGGAGTACCGTGGCCGCCACCCCTAACCTCCTTACTCCCCAGTCCTGCCTAGCGCACCCAAAGCTGGTCGGCGGCAAGGGCCTCCACCTGGCAGAGCTTCTGATCGAACAGAAGCTGCCGGTGCCCGAATTTTTGGTAGTGCCTACGACTACCTGTGTCCGGCTTACCGACAATTCACTTACCGCCGAAGCGCTGCAGGCTGAAGCCGTCTCCCTGCTGCCGGCTGCACGGTATGCCGTCAGGTCGAGCGCTCTTGCCGAGGACAGCGCCCATTCCGCCATGGCTGGGCAGTTCAGTACCCTTCTTGACCTCTCACCTGATGAAGTAGCCGCTGCCATCCAGTCAGTGCTTGACGATGCCATCAAGAAGACCGGCGATCCCAGCCAGTGCGCCGTCATTATCCAGATATTTTTACCGGCGAAGTACAGCGGCGTCCTCTTTACCCGCAATCCAAAGGGCAGCCGTGAGGCGGTCATCGAGTACGTCCCCGGACGGGGTGACGCCCTGGTCTCCGGCCAAGTCCAGCCCCCCCGCCTCTCCCACGTCTGGAACCAGTCAATTCCCAAGCAGCCGGCCTGGGCGGACGGACTGCTCGAGTACGGCGCATCCATCGAAAAGGCGTACGAGCACCCCCAAGATATCGAATGGTGTCTGGTGGACGGCGCCCTGCACATCCTGCAGGCCCGACCGATCACTACCCTGACAGCAGGTGACTATGCTGACTTTCTCTTTCTCGACGAGACTATGCCCTCTGAGCCCTTCCTGTTTGAGCAGACTGAGGTCACCGAGATAGCGCCCCGGCCCACGCCGCTCACCCTTTCCCTTCTGCAGAGCATCTATGCCAAGGAAGGACCCATTGACCAGGTCTACCACTCATTCGGAGTGCAGTACCGATCCACCGACTTTCTTAAGGTAATCGGCAACCAGCTCTACATAGACCGCCAAGCTGAGCGACAGGGCTTCTTCCCCGAGAACGGTCTGAGGGAGCGGCTTCTGGCCCGCAACAATAAAAAGGCCCTGCAGAAGCTGCGCTGCTCCGATCCTAAGGAGATCAATGCCCAGCTACAGAAGGCCTTTGCTGAGCCGACATCGGCTTCGAGTCCCAAAGACGCCCTCAGCCAGTTCCTCAACTCATACCGGCTCGTCTTTACGGTAAACCTCTACGCCCAAGCCGCCCTTACCCAGCTGGGAGCGGCCGGTCGGCCCCTTAAGAGAACGGCGGCCGAACTGTTGGAAGTCCCCGGAGCGATACGGCTGGAAGGCTTCCCCGAGGATTTGCTCAAAGGACTGAAGGGCAGCTCACTGGAGATCGGCGATATGACACTTTTCAAAAGGACCTCCGGCCCTACTACTGGCAAGACACCAGAATGGTTTGCCAAGCTTCCTGAGTGGCAGCGTCGGTTTATCCAGCCTCACATAGACACAGCCCAGGCCTACCTTGAGCTTCGCGAACGCGGGCGCTGGTATACGGTTTGGCTGGTCAACTGGCTGCGCAGCGGCCTCAGTCCTTTCGACCCCTTCCTGTCTGTCGAGGAATACCTGAGCGGTTCCAAACCTACTACCGCCGCAAGAAAGAAAGCCTGGGATGAGTTCAACCACAGGACCTTTCCTCCACGGCTAAGCGACCTTACTGAAGATGCAGGCGGCCACCAGAGCGGAATCTCTCCCGGAACGGCTTCTGGTACCGTCGTCTCGGCCGCTGACCTGCCCGCTAACGGCAAAGCCATCCTGGCAGCCCGCCTGCTTACACCTGACCTGGTTGACCTCTTCCCTCATATTTCTGGCATTATCGCCACCACCGGCGGGCTGCTGTCCCATCTTGCCATCATGGCGCGTGAGGCAGGTATTCCCGTGGTGAGCGGAGTAGGCAGCATCGAGAGCTACCTGGGATGCGAGGTGACTATAGACGGAACGGCAGGCACTATAGCGGAAATTCGCGAAGACGATCTCACGTCGAAGAGCTAACCAGTCAATGGTACGCTATTAATAGATATCGGCTTTCAGAGCATATATCTATTGACTTTTCTTTGACTTTCGTTAGAATTGCACTGCCGATAAGCTCATGTGAGTTTACACGGTAAATAAAAGATACGGGAGAAACAGTATGAAGACGACAGCGCAAAGGCTAGCGGATCAAGTCCGCGAGCAGATCGGGAGTGGGAAAGCTCTTTTGGACCAGGCAGGCGACAACGCCTCAGCGGTCTTCGGCGTTCCGAGTGACGTACTTTCTGTGAAGGGCAACGTCGCGGACGTCGGCCTCACCAACCACCTCTGGCTGTTGGATCTGGTGAACGGCGGCATCTTCGACCGCAACCAGCTCGAATCCGCACTCAACGTAGCGCGCCCCAGTACGACCGATGAAGCCATCGCCTTTCTGGAACCGCGCGACACCTTCAATGCTGAGGAAGCGCTCGCTGCGCTGGACATGGTGAACGAAGACCTCGCGGCGCTAGTGGAAGACCTCGAAGACGATGTGCTCGACAAGAACGTCGACATGACCTTCTACGGCCGGATGACCGTCGCCGACCTGCTGTTTATCGTGATCACCCACGGCGCCCTGCATCTCGGCCAGGGCTGGGGCATTCTCAAAGCGATGGGCCAGGCAGACTAGCCTCCCGCGCGCCGCAACAATTCAGTAGTATTGTCACATCTAAATGGGACCCCCTCAACATATCGAGGTGGTCCCATTTATTATATGAAAAAGCTCTAGTAATCCTCGAGTTCAAACTCTCCTGGGAACAGCAGCTGGAACGGGTATCCCACATAGTTCCTTTGGATCTTCCCCACCCCATGCTGCTTCAGGAATGCCACCATGCTGTCAGTGATCTTCCCGGCCTCCTCAGCTCCGGCCTTGCCCTTGTACTCAACTTCGACGAAATCCCCCAGTCCTTCCACCTGGTCGAGCGACACCTCAAAGTCCTCATACTGGTAGATAGTGCGGGTCTTGTCCACGACAACCAGCGACTTCACATCAAGGGCGGCGAACATCTTCTGCATCTGCTGCTCGTCCCCTACCGATGTCTCGTACTCGTCGCAGTACTGGCTGTTGCCCTTGTCGTCAAAATGAAAATACTTGAAGTTGATACTGGCCTTGTCCCCTGACTTTCGCAGGCGCAGCCACTCTACGGCCGGGCGCGTGGCAACGAAGTCGCGGTGGGCGGGGCTGAAGTATTCGTCTACCTGGCGGGTCTCGCCTTTTTTCTGGGCCGACGCTTCCAAGAAGTCGCGCAGAGTGTAAGTTTTCGTGATTTTTGGCACTGTTTTTGGTGCCTTTATTGCTACCCTTTCCAGATCTGGGTATGACAAAAAACCTGCCAAAAAGACAGGTAAAAATCACGAAAACTTACACGCAGAGGTGCTACGTTTTCGACTTTGACCTGGATTTCGATCTCTATGTCATTCATGCGGAGGGATTAGTACATGAGGACACTATACCACTCGCCGGTGCGATTGGCAGCTTAGTAAGACCTTGACGATTTCCAGGTTTAGGCTATAGTGGCACAAGTTCCGATATCGATCGGGAAAGGACACGGAAATGAACGACAAAGTGCACAAGGCCATGCTGAAAAGATTAAGGCATGCAGTGGAAAATTCAGGATGTGGAGTACCGGAGGCCTACAGAAAAAGCTCGTCAGACGCCAAAGCAGAAATGAACGCCTACGATACCTTCCTAGTGGATATGGAGGAGCCTGAGAAGAAGCCGGAATATCATGTTGCCAAAAGGCTACAGTCCGACGGCTATTCTGCGAAAATAATTCCCTACTACTACGACCTGAAGCTTCACTACGAACTGTCGAAAGGTGGCAATAAGCTACTGAAGTTTGTTAGCGACGCCGAGGCAAACGAGGAGCTGCCAAAACATGTGGAAGTACCCGAAGACTGCAAGGGCACCTGTGGGGCAATCCTGCGTCATCTCGCCTATCTCAGCATAGAAGCCGGATAGCCTCTGAACGGCCCGAGTCACACTCTCCCCAGTTCGCATCCGCAAAGTCCCTTCCGCAAGGTTGGGACTTTCTGGTATTCCCAACATTCTGCTTTTCTTCTTGCTATACTAAATCCATGATTTACCTTATCGGCGGCCCGCCTCGCTGCGGCAAGACCACTCTTGCCCGCGCCCTTTCCAAGCGGCTCCACATCCCCTACGTCCCGGCCGACTACCTTATGTCGGTGATTTCCCCGTACATTCCCCACGAGGAAATGGCCGAGCGTCTACCTCGCTGGCACGCTCGGGTCCAGACCGACAAGAGCAATGACAGGATGTACGCCGAATACTCCCCTGAGCAGATCCTCGGTTTCTACAACAAGGAAGCGGAGACGTACTGGCCGGGTATCAAAAACTTCATTCTGTACGCCCTGCATGACGACCAGGACTTTATCATTGAAGGAGGCCAGCTGCGACCTGACCTGGTACATTCTTTTGTTGAAAGTGAGGGTGTTGAACGTTTCCGAACTGTCTTCCTCTATAAGTCTGGCGATAGCATCGCCGATGAGCTGAAGGAAGGAAATGACCCTAACGACTGGGCCAAGCGCGACACCAGCGAGGAGACCTATCACAGGATTGCTGAGATGATCAGAGTATTTAGCGCGCAGGTAGTGGCCGAATGCGACACGCATGGGCTGCGTGCCTACGATACGTCAGGAGACTTCCAGATGCATATCGAACGCCTCACTGAGGAGCTAGCGAGCAACTGAGCCCAGAGCTTCCGCTATCTCCTCCTCATGCGCCTCGTACCATTTGGCCAGTTTTACATTCCAGGAGGAGTACCCGATTAGGGAGCCCACATTTTCAGCACCCTCAACTAGGTACTCGTGGTAGCCGAATCCGGTGTTTACAATATGAAAATAGGAAAGCTTAGCCGCCATGGTCAGGTCGTATTCATTAAGCGACAACCGCTCCTGGTACCAGCCAAAGTACTGGCGTAGATTCTCCAAGTCTATTACCGCCTCGGCGCATTCGGGCGCACCCAGCGTATATGACCGTAATACTTCCGACACAAAGGGTAGCTGGCGGGCATTGGAGAAATCAATGGCCCCTACTATCTCCTCGCCATTCACCAGCAGGTTGCCTACGTTGTAGTCGCCGTGGGTATTGCCGTAGGTGAAGCGCGTGGGATCGAACTCCATCTGGTGCGCCTTCTCCAAGCTGGACAGCTTCCATTCCAGGTCAGAGACGATCTGATCCTTGTACTGGTTATCGTGCTCCAGCGCCTGAGCGAGCCCTAGCAGATCACCCAGCTTCTTCTGCCGTCGCACCGTGTCCTTGCGGTAGACAAACCAGTCTTCGTCCATGCTAAAGGCCAGAGCCGGATAATCAGCCATAGCCAGCTGGATGTCGGCCAGCAGCTTCACCGAGTCCTCCAAAAGCTTCGGGGAGGCTTGGCACTGCTGAGCAGGAGTCCCCGTGAGAAATGACTGGAGATTGACAGGGCAGCCCTCTAGGACCCAGGTCAGCTCGCCGGAGACGGTGGGATAGTACTGGCTGACCGGCAGGCCCTTCTTGTGCAGGTGCACGACCAGCTCGGGCTCATGGGCTACCCGCTCAAGAGGAAAGGTCGAGGTGAACTCCTTGAGGATATATGTGGAGCCAGAACCAGTCTCCACTTTCCAGACATGGCCGGTGGACGAGCCGGCAAGCTCTGTGGCGCCGGACACGTCAGAGATACCGTAGCGCTCGGCTAGGGTCTGGGCGATCTTTTCGGCGGTAAAAATTGTAGGGACCCGCATATAGGCTATCTTAGCAAGATATCGCCACGGCGCGAATATGGATATATAATCGATGCATATCACTAACCTCGTGCACATGGACGTAAACTACCTTGCAGTCGCCCTGGCCGCCCTATCAGCTTTCTTTCTAGGATTCCTTTGGTACACCGTCATCTTTGCCAAGCCCTGGATGGCTGAGATCGGCATGAAGAACACCGACGGCAAGATGGAAGCACCGAACCTCGGTAAGCTGCTGGTCGGCTCATTCATCCTGGAGATCATCATGGCTTTCAACCTTGCCGCCTTCATCGGCAAGGACGCCAGCTGGAGTTTTGGTCTGGGAGCCGGCCTTGCTGCGGGCCTTGGCTGGGTGGCACTGGCCTTCGGTGTTAACTATATGTTCGAAGGTAAGTCGTTCAAGCTCTGGCTGATCAACGCCGGCTACAACGTTGTGGTCTTTGCAGTCATGGGTCTGATCATCGGCGCCCTGTAATATGAACCCACCAAGCCTCGCCGATGGTGACACCTGCACAGTCATAGGGGGTACACACAGAGGAAAATCCGGCGTCGTCAGAGACCTCAAGAAAAGCGCCACCGGCGCCATAACCCTTACCGTGGTGCAGGCAGATGGCGAACGGTTCAAGACACTGGCAAGAAACGTTAGAGTAACCCGCTAGAACCATCCGAAAACAGCCTCCCAGCTGTTTTTTGGTATAGTGCCACTATGCATATCGACCGCCGTCTCAGAAAACTTGAGAAGCCATTCAAGACTCTTAACCGGGTCGAGGTCTCCCGTGCCGCCGTGCTTCATAATTTCGACATCTTTCAGTCATTGATGCCAAGTGGCAGCCTCATCCCCGTCCTCAAGGCCAACGCCTACGGCCACGGATTGGTGCAGATCGCCGAGATACTGAAGGGGCGCAGCTTTCCGTATATTGCGGTGGACGGGTATTTCGAGGCCTTGCACATACGACAGGTCTCTCCCCAGCCCATTCTGGTCATGGGGGCCATTATGCCTGAGAATTTTAAGAGTATTAGGTTCAAGGATTTTACTTTTGTGGTGCATGACCAGCAGACCATCCAGGCCCTGGCAGATACCGGCAAGAAGATGACCGTCCACATCGAGCTTGAGACCGGCATGTCCCGGCACGGAATTTCCCTTGAGAAATTACCTGGGATCTTGAACGTATTACAAAAGTATCCCAAGCTTCGGGTCGAGGGAGTCATGAGCCATCTGGCTGATTCGGACAATCCGGATGAAGGATTCACCAAGGCCCAAGCCACTCGCTTTGACGAAGGAGTCGAGATCATTTTGGCACACGGATTCACGCCGACTCTTTTCCACCTGGCCCAGACCGCAGGCAGCGCCAAGCCCTTCTCAAAGCATGCCAATGCCATTAGGCCAGGCATCGGGCTGTATGGGATGAATCCGCTGGAAGAATCTGATCCTCAGTATTCGAAGCTTACAGGCCTTAAACCAGCCCTCACTCTCAAGAGCACAGTTACCAAGATCGTCGAAGTAGAATCTGGTGAGACGGTCAGCTACAGCCGGACCTTCAAGGCCAAGAAATCCACCCGGATCGGCGTCATCCCGGTGGGATACTATGAAGGTCTGCCGCGTGCGCTCAGCAACAAGGGTAGCGTACTATGTAAGGGCAAGCCCCTACCTATCGCCGGCAGGATCAATATGAACCATACGATGGTTGACCTTGGGGATCTGCCAGTTGAGGTTGGTGATGAGATAGCGGTATTGGGTGGAGATGCAGGTACCGCGAGCTCCATCCAGACGCTAACCAAGGATTTCGGCCTGTTCCCCTATGAGACACTGGTTCACATCAGCGAGAGCATCAGAAGGGTCATCGTATAATCGTCGGTTTTACCTCGTTACCCGTTTCTTAATATCGTCAAAAAATAGGCCATAGAGCTCCTGGATAACCGGATCGACTTTCACCAGCCGGTTAGTACTCTCAAACAGACTGTCGAGGACCGGCTGCTCTTCCTTGGTAAATACCCTCACATTCTCATTCAGGAACTGCAATTGCCCCTCTATCCGGTCCAAAGCTTTGAGTACCTTGGCCTCAACGGTCTTCTGCTCTTCAAACTCCATCCAGAGGGCATGTATCTCATCACTGTCGTTTCCTAGCGCGTTCCGGATGCTTTCCATGGCCTGGGATTCCTGCTCCTTTTTTTGGGTTCGCCTATCATGATTGGCAATGTGCTCCAGCACCGAAACATCCTTCGCCTCGATCTCCACAAGGTCGTGGATAACCGCCATTTTCAACGTTTTCAAAAGATCGATGCGCACCGACAGTTTCGACTCAATGAGAATCAGCAGTAGGCTGAGGCTCCAGCAATGTTCGGCCACACTTTCAGGCGTACCGTTACTCTTCGAGCTGCGGCGCAGCTCGGTCTTCAGCCCTTCGGCATAGCGCATGAAGTCGATGATTTTCTGGGTGTCGCTCATAACCTCTTCTAGCTACCGAATAGCTTCTTTAGAAAACGGTAGTCGCCCTCCATTTCCTGCTTCACCTCCTCAAACTGCAGCTTGTCATTCCAGTCGCGCTCAATTTTACTGAGAGCCCACGCCTTAATCTTCTGAAGCTCCTTCCCCTCCTTGCCACCGGAATATGTGGCAAACAAATAGAAATCCCCAGCCAGGTGCACGCATGAATCAGCCGTGGCTAGCACCTTACCTTCCGGACTTTTGGGCGCATTCCCGTCGTAGCACGAGTGGTTGGCTATGGCATCCCCGATCACGATTTCCATTTCCACTTCGGTAAAGCCTGCTTCCTCGAGGATTTCCTTTGCCATCTTGTCAGTCTCCTCCTCATGACGCTCATCGTCCCGCTTCATCACCGAATCAGCGAGATCATGTAGTAATGCAGCTGCTCGAGAGAGTTCCGCATTTGCTCCGAATCGTTCAGCCAGCTCGGTCGCCTTGTCGGCCACCAGGAACACATGTCCGGCATACATCCAGTCGGCCCAGTCAGCCCTGCCCGGATGCTTGGCCAGATACTGCTCTTTGACCCGCTCTTCTACCACTGAGATCCTGCTCATAGTGTGAAAGATTATGTTCTGCGCCTAATCTTACCTATTCTTTTACCTTCCTGCTATACTCCCCACTGCCTGATGTCACTTTTTCCAACTGAAATGAAAGAAGGCCCGCCGATGCTATACGGCGAGCCTTCCCGGACTGTGTCCTTCCCTAGTTCCTTGCGACGATATCTTCACGGATTGGCGTCGAATCGCATCCTTCGCCTGTTAGCACGTTTACGCAAAGACCTGACTGGTTGTAGACGGCATGTTCGAGCGTCCACTCCCATTGTTCACAGCGCAGCTTTCCAGAAACTGACACTCTGGGAAAGAAATTGCCATCTGGCCTAATAAGCACAGAGCCGTCTATCCTTTGCTCACTCGAGGAATCCTCGGCCATGGTGACAACTACCCCCTCAAAAGCATACCGGTACTCACCAGCATCTGATTCGGCCTCCTCGTCCCTGCAACGCACCTGGGTAAGCTTCAAAGAACTGAGATAACCCCTCTTATGCCTGTAGGCCAGTACCTGCGCCACTGCGTCATCGACAATCCGATGAGCCAACAGGACGCCCTTAGTCAACTGAATCTTCATAACTCCCTCCCGTATCAGGAAGCGTACTGTGCAGTATGGATTTACACAACACGTCTGCCGTATCAGCAGAGAATTACCAGGAGGATGTCCGGGCAATTCACTACTGAAAGCGATGGCTTATCATAGGCAATAGTAAGCGAACTGTCAAGATGGCCACCCTATCGGCATACCCTTCACTTTTCTACATTTCTGATACCTTATCGCCCCGATTGCCGCGTGCAATAGGACCGTAAGCACGAAAACACCGGTTCTTTTGTCACTACATGAAAGTAACTGGGCCATAAACATGTCGCTAAGGATGAGCTTTCTGATCTGAAGATTCAATAATTGCTTCTGGGGAGATATCCGTAGAAAGGATTTCAAACAGAAACAGGAGGCACCTCTCGGTACCTCCTGCCACAATTACACCCTCACTTAATCGCTCGGTATTAATCCCGCTCTCGCCAGTCCTTGCCCTGGGGCGGGACATACGTCAAGTACTCGCAAAACGCCTTCATCCACCGCCACGGGCCATACCCGCTACCAAGACTGACATGTCGGGCGCCATCCAAGATATACAGTTCGGCTCCCAGGCGCTCAGCAAATGCAGCGAAATGGTCTTCTCCGCCATAGAAGTCGTTTTCACCGCAGATCATCCACGTCTTGCCTCCGCCGCCCACGGCAGTACGGATCCAGCCCGCCTGAGCCTTGCTTGGCGGTATGAAGTCGCGCACGCAGGGAGGCATTCCACCCGGAACCATACCTGGGGAGATATAGCAGGGCGAGACAAAGATGATCCGGTCGGCGACAAAACTTTGGCTTCTCAGCCTGGCGAGTGCGTGCATAAGGGCCACGGCACCGAGGCTGAATCCAATGATGGTGACATCTTTCCAGTGGGGCAGCCCCTTCAGGATGTTCACGATATCTGCAACCCATTTCTGGAGATTCGGATTCTTGGGTCGCACCAGGTTTGGATATATCACCGTATGCCCTGCTGCGATAAGTTCCGCCGCCAAATCGTTCAACCAGGTGTCGACGCCGTCATCGTTCGGCTTGCCCTTCCCACCGAGGCCATGAAGCAGGACATAGGTCCTTTTCTTCTCTGTGCTGATCGCCATATTCTCTCACGCTCCATTCATATGATGTCAGCTAACATAGGTAAACCGATCACGACAGACAATACCAGATTATAATCATTTTTCAACCCTGGCATAGTACTTTTGATATAGTGATAACGCCATACCTAACTTTTTCCCATGAAACCCCATACCGGCCAGTGCCTCTGCGGATCCGTGAAATACACCCTTCCGGGTGAGCTTTCCGGCGTAATCAGCTGCCACTGCAAGGACTGCCAGCGCCTGCACGGCATCTACAACCCCATGGTAGTCGTCCCCCGGAACGATCTCATTCTTACTGAGGAGAAGGGACTGGCCTGGTATCCGAGCTCAGAGGAGAGTGAACGCGGCTTCTGCAAGAAATGCGGGTCAGCCCTGTTTATGCGTACCGAGGCTAGGGCCCTGGTATCCGCCGGCAGCTTGGACGACCCGACGGGACTTAAAAATCTCAAAAATATCTTTACCGACGACGCAGGAGAATATTACGATCTTCCCGCCGAAGCGTAAAGCGCTCATTCGCAAAACCGACGCCTGGCCAGAAGCCAGACGCCGGTCGACGGTTACCCCCCATAGCCAATTTAACCAAGCGGCGCTTCAATATACTGCCTGTGGCGTTCCTGGATGGCCAGGGTATTGGCGTCCTGCTGGGCCCGGCGCACCGGATCGGTAGATATCTGCTCCCCGTGCATGCGATAGACCATAAGTGGCTGATCAATATAAAGGAAGCTGCGACGACGATCGGACAGCGAGAGCCAGAGGTCATAGTCAACGGCTGACTGCAGCTCTTCATTGTATCCCACCTCTACCACCAACTCACGGCGGTACACCACCGACCCGTGCGGGATATGGTTCTTGGTATACAGAAGCTCACGGTCGTAGACCTGCCAGGACTTCCAAATAAAGAAGTCGTAGGTCCCGTCATTCACGCAGTAGATAGTACTATAGAAAACGTCGACGTCGGGATTAGCCTCGATGGCTGCTGCCATAGTCTGAAGCCTGAGAGGCAGATTGATATCGTCCGAGTCTGCCACTGCCACCCAATCGGCCCGGGCCTCACGATTACCTAGGTTACGCGAGGCAGAGATCCCCGGCTTTCCCTCGTTCTTGATATATCTAAAACGCGGCTCATTGAACCCACCGACCGTCGCCGCGATATCCTCAGTGCTGTGGTCGTCGACAATGACACACTCCCAGTCGGCAAAGGTCTGCCGCTGCAGCGACTTCAGGGCCTGGGCCAGAAAGTCCGGTCGGTTCTTCACACATATGACCACCGAGATACGCGGCTTCTCTGTTGATTCCATAGAAAAAGACTAGGTATGTACCGGCTCACCATACCGTAATCACTAGGAAATTGCATTAGATGCGTGCAACTGTCCCCACTCTTCCCTATAATGAAGGTCAATCGCGAACCGCACCGACTATGAAGATCGCTCTCCTGGCCCCTGCCGAACACCTCGTCCCGCCCATTACCTACGGTGGGAAGGAGTTGGTGATAGCCGAACTAGCCAATGGGCTGGTGGAAGCCGGCCACGAGGTGCATCTGTACGCCGCTCAAGGCTCTCAAACCAAGGCTACGCTGCATAGCATAGCGGAGCAGACCATTCCAGCCCTTCTTGCAGACCTGGGTGAGTCAGAGAATCATAAGCTACACCTGGCCTACAGCCAGTCTGTATGTGCTAGGACAGTGGAGATGGTTCGCGGCGAATCATATGACATCATCCACAACCACCAGCACTGGCAGTACGCCACCCTGGCTCATCTTTTTGACTGTCCACTGGTCACCACGTGGCATACCGACCTGCGGGAGCAGTACGCACGCATGCTGGAAGAAATGTATCCTCATGGCAATTATGTCTCTATATCCGACAGCCAGCGCCGCGCCCGTCCCGGCATGCATTTTCTGGCCACAGCCTATAACGGCATCGAGATGGATATCTACCCTTTCAATCCCGACCCGCAGGATTACCTGGCGTTTCTAGGAAGGATCTCACCTGACAAAGGCGTGGTGCAGGCAATAGACACGGCTATAGCTGCCAGTATCAGACTGAAGATCGGCGGCTACATCGCTCCAGCCGAACGGACTTATTTTGAGAATGAAATCAGGCCTCGTATTGACGGCGACAGGATCCAGTTCCTGGGCGAGATGAACCATTCCCAAAAAGTGGAGCTGCTTGGTGGTGCGCAGGCGGTGCTCGGCCTGGTACAATGGGAGGAGCCCTTCGGTATGTTCGTGGTCGAGGCCCTGGCCTGCGGTACTCCGGTCATCGCCACCCGCCGCGGCGCCATTCCCGAGATACTAGAAGACCGCCGAAACGGGTTTATAGTAGAAAACACTATCGAAGCTGCAGTGGGAGCCATCAAGAGGATCGGCGAGATCAGTCGCCAAGAATGCCGCTCAAGCGTGGAGCAGCGTTTCAGCGCCTCCAGCATGACCACAGCCTACGAAGCAGTCTACCACTCACTGACCAGCCCTAACCGTTAGCCATGCCCAGCATCAGCGCCATCCTGCCCTGCTACAACCAAGGAGCCTTCTTGGATGAGGCGGTGCAGAGCCTGTTGGCCCAGAGCCTGGTGCCTGATGAGATCATCATCATTGATGACGGCTCCACTGAACCTGAGACGCTAGCAGTACTGGAAAAATCCTCCTGGCCCAAGACCCGGGTCATCCGCCAGGACAATGCCGGAGTATCTGCCGCCCGCAATGCCGGCATATCTGACTCGAAGGGAGACTATATAGTAAACCTAGACAGTGACGACAGGTTCGACCCGACGTTCCTAGAAAAAGCCTCCCAAATCCTGGACTCAGACGAGAAGGTCGGTGCCGTGGGAAGCTGGGTAGAAGTATTCGGCTCCCGCACCGGCACCTGGAAGCCCGTCGGCGGAACGACGGCTGACTTTCTGAGTGAAAACCAGTGCACCTCAAACAACCTGTTCCGTCGCACTTTCTGGGAAAAAACCGGAGGCTTCGATGAGACTATGAAAAAGGGTTTTGAGGACTGGGAGTTCTGGCTACACGGTACTTCTCTAGGCTGGTCAGTGAGCATCATCCCCGAGGTCCTGACCTTTTACCGAAAAAAGGACGTCAAGTCAGGTATGGCCGTTGCTTATGAGAACAAGCCTGAGATCGTCGCTTACATCGCCAAGAAGCATCTGGCCCTGTACCAGGAGCACGTAGTACGGGTGCTTAAGGAAAAAGAAGAGCTGGTGCAGCGGGTATATAACTCTCCAGTGTACACGGCAGGACTGGAAGTACTCGGCAAAAACCATCCCCTTTCTTGAGGTCATGCACCCCCTGTACCACGTCTCCCACCGTTCCGCCGGAAACATGTCCTACCACCTTGGTGACGAGAAGGAGACCTCCGCAAATCGCACAGCGTTCATAGCCCTCCAAAAGGTCCCCGCAGAGCAGGTTGTGGCCGCCCATCTCTCGGGAAATCGGCGCGTTCACGAGGTAGGCAGGCACCAATGGGGCGCCGGTGTCTTCAAAGCCGAAGACGCCGTTCCGGCCGACATCTTGGTCAGCAAGGACCCGGAGACCTTTCTCTTCATCAATGTGGCTGACTGCCTGGCCCTAGGGTTTTTTGACCGTGAGAACCATATCTGCGCCCTCACCCATGCCGGCTACCGGGGAGTGAGCCGACATATGCCGCGGCAGACCGTGGAGTGGATGGTGGATCATTACGGTTCCAATCCCCAGAAGATCCACGTCCGCGTGTCGCCGGCCATCCACAAGGAATGCTACGCCTTCCCCGACCGCACCCTGTTTAGGGCTACCGCTTGGGACGAGTACCTCTACCCCGCCCTGGGTGGTGGCTTTCATGCTGACTGGATACGCTTCGCTCTGGACGAGCTGGCCAAATGCGGCATCCACAGTAGAAACATCCAGCAGTCCCATTTCAACACCTACACCAACCATTATTTCTATTCCCACCAGCGCCAGATTGAGCAGAAGGCACTGGAAGAGCCTGAGAAGGGAAACTACGGGGTACTGGCCGGCTGGGAGTAACAAAAAGAGCCGGCCGTTGAAATGATCAACGACCGGCCCCCGGACTCAACAACCGTCCTTCGGAACTCTTACGCGCGCAAGGCCTGCAATATCCGGATGAGGTACTTCAGATGAACGTCTACCTTCCCGTTCATCTTAAGGCAGAAAGCATCGATCATCTGGTGAGTAGCCAAGCCGTGGAAGCGAATTTCCTCGGTGCCAAGGCCTGTCACCCGGAAGTCGAGCTCAATGTCGTACTTCTCAATCAGATACTTTGCAAGCGCCACTACCCGCTCAAACTGAAGCTCATTCCCATCAAGATCGGCAGCGTTCTGCCCTTGGATCTCAATGCCGATGCAACTTTCGTTGCCTTCAGCTTTGGCATGCCGGCACCAGGTATGCGGCTCAGGGACGCACTGGATTATGTCACCATCCGCCATTACGGCAAACTGAACCGACAAAGGCTCGACACCCTCCCGATACAACAGACGGGACAGGTGCTCAATGCCGCCTTTTTCAATGGGCTCTTGCCACCAGTGAAACACTAAACAGGTCGACTTGATCGTCCTGTCCGGATCCACCCAATGGCATATGGGCGCCACTTGAATGTCCAAGCCCTCTTTTGGAGTATCCAAATCCCTCACCTCTTCCTCTTCTCTGCTCCTGGCTCGCCAGGCACCTGTTTTTCTTCAATCAGGAATTAATGGGTGACAGTACCATTTTTCAGGTGAAATGTCAATTCACTAGCCCCACTTCCCTACCTTTTTGCTATAGTCATCCTAGTACCCGCTAACCTCCTTATGCATACCCGCTATATCGTCTCAGCCATTGTCCAGCAGAATGACAACATCCTTCTTGGTCGAAAGGCCAAGGGTAAGCCACCGTATCCTGACGCCTGGCACCTTCCCGGCGGAGGCATTGAGGAGCCTGAGCAAGCCGCAGCCCTCATTGAAAAGATGGAGCTCAACGACCCCTATCTCCATGCCGAGCTGCGTCGCGAGGTAATGGAAGAGCTCGGCATTGAGATCACAAATATCCGCTGCATCGTGCCGGAGTTCAGACCTACGGTCCGTCAAGCCGAGACCGTAAACAAAGACGGTGAGCCAACTCATTACTATTTCCTCGAATATCTCTGCGACTTTGCAAGCGGAGAAGTAGTGCCCGGTGACGATCTGGCCGAAGCGCGTTGGTTCTCAAAGGACGAATTGAAGGGCCTCGTGCTTACCCCTCCCAGCCAAGAGATGTATCGCGAACTAGGCTGGATCTAACCTAATCAAGCGGCAATGAGCAATGAGATAGAACGTAAGTTTTTCCTCAAGGAAATGCCCGACATCAGTGGCATCACCAAGACTACACTTGAGCGCCATTTTCTGTTTGACGAGGACGGTGTTGAATTGCGTATCCAGAGTAATGGCAAGGACCACACCCTTCAGCGTAAGGTAACGCTCTCTGATAGCGAACACACCGTTGAAAAAATAGCCCTCAGCCAAAAAGAATTCGATATTTTGAAGAAACTGTCTGTCGCCACCATCTCACGGGAAAGCTACCACCTTTCCGATGCTCCTCCGACTGATCTCCGCATCTATCACGGACCCTTCGAGAGATTGGTACGGGTGGAGTTTGAGTTTGAGAACGCCCCTGCCATGGAAGCCTTCCGGGCGCCCGACTGGGTCGGAAAGGAAATGACTGGCTCCCGCCTTTCCCGCGACTCCTGGCTTCTCAAACTAAGTAAGGAAGAGTTCGCCACCCTGCTCAGCCAACAGGCATAATGGTGCGTCCACGCCATCGCTGGGCGCCTGTGATATACTAAGTTTACAAACCTAAACATACCTGTATGAGCCTCACCCTCCGTGAAATCCGCGAGAACTGCACCCGGGCCCGCAACCTGATGCAGCGCACCCATGACGAGAAGTACGCCGTCGGCGCCTTCAATATCGACAACCAGGAGACCCTCATCGCCGCCGTTGGCGCCGCCCAGAAGATGAACTCCCCCATCCTGGTTGAGGTGAGTGACGGCGAGGTCAAGGCCATGGGCCTGGATACTATCCGCGATATGGTGGACAACTATCGCCGCCAGTTCAACGTCGAGGTCTACGTCAACCTTGACCACAGCCCCAGCGTCGAGGCTGCCAAGGCCGGTATCGACGCCGGATTTGAGTTCATCCACATCGACGTTAGCCAGGCCAACCATGACGCCACTGACGAGCAGATCATTGCCGACACCCGTGAAGTCGTCGAATACGCCAAGTTCACCGGCGCCTCGGTAGAGAGCGAGCCACATTACTTCGGAGGCGGATCCAACGTCTTCAAGGAGGCCATGGACTACGATGAGATCAAGAAGACCTTCTCCACACCTGACGGTTCCCGCGCCTTCCTGGAAGCCACCGGCATCGACACCTTCGCCGCCGCCGTGGGCAACCTGCACGGCAAATACCCGGTACCGAAGGAGCTCGACCTTGAGCTCTTGCAGCAGATCCGCAACGTCATTTCCTGCAACATCAGCCTACACGGCGGCAGCGGCACCCCCCTGCATTACTTTATCGACGCCGCCCGTATCGGGGTCAGCAAGATCAACATCAACACCGACATGCGCTTCGCCTTCAGGAAGACCCTGGAAAAGACCCTGGCTGAGCACCCTGACGAGTACGCAGTCATCAAGCTGATGCCCGAGGTTATCCAAAGCATCCAGCAGGTAGTCGAGGAAAAGATTGAGGCTTTCGGTTCCACCGGCAAGGCCCAGCTCTAAGAACATCAGCGTTTCAGTGTGAACGCCCCGCCCCGCCTCTACTTCATCACCGGCATTTCAGGTTCCGGTAAGACCAGTGTGGCTCGTAGGCTGCAAGAGCTGGGAGAAGTGACCCTGGATAGCAAGCTCCAAGAAGGCCTCTTTCTTTTCACAGATAAGGATGGCAAGGCTCCCGAGGATTACCGCCCCCGTGACCAGGACTGGAAGGAGAACTATTCCTGGGTGCTAAACAAGCGTCTTTTTGATACCCTCATGGAGGAGAACCGCCGCGCTAAGCGCGTCTTTCTCTGTGGTGGGGCCGATGATCTTATGCGCTACTGGAGCGCCGGCGAAAAGGTATTTCTACTATGGATCGATCTTCCCACCATGCTGAAACGACTGGACCGACAAAATCTCGGCAAGGACGACGTGCTGCGCGAACGACTGGAACGCTACCAAAACACCAAGATCGAGGCAGGCGCCGTGCCCATTGACGCCATTCGTCCGGTAGAGGAAGTGGTCCAGCAGATCCTAGATCAGACAACCCCCTAACCCATCCCTATGGACGACTGTATTTTCTGCAAGATCGCCGCTGGCGAAGCCAAGTCCTGGAAAGTGAAGGAGAATGACACCGCCTACGCCTTCCTGGACATTCACCCAACCAATCCCTACCACACCCTGGTCATCCCCAAGGCGCACTACCGGGACATCTTTGACATTCCCAAGGACGAACTGGCAGGGATTATGTCACTAGTCAAAGACATAACAGACCTCTACAGCGCCAAGCTGGGCATCCAGAACGTGCAGATAGTAAACAGCTCCGGGGCCGAGGCTCAGCAGGATGTGTTTCATATTCATTTCCACATAGTTCCCCGCCACGAAGGCGACGGTCAGGACGTCACATGGACCACCCACCCTGAGCTTGCCGAGAAGTTCCCTGAGCTGCTGGCGAAGCTCAATTAAAAAAGAAGGTGGGAGAGTCATGCTCTCCCACCCCCGTGATCTGACCAAAACCCCAACTGCTGGCTTTCCGATCAATAGCCGCTTTTCCGTTCAGGAACGATGAACGGCACCATCTGTGAGTAGGCCGAATACGCGCCATTGGCATTCTTGTAGCGCACCCGTACGTACCACGTCCCCGGTGAAAGCGTTGGCGGATTATAGGTGGCAAAATGCGACTTCTCGCTTTTTGTAACCAGCCGTTGCGAGTCAAACGTATCCACCGTATCAAGCTGCCACTGTGAGGAGACCTGCTTTACCGCGCCCGCATACGCCGAGGCGGTAATGACAAGCTTCTTTGTGGAAACCACCGTGCCACTCGTGGGCGAGGTGATAGCCGGAGTATCGACCTCTGCCGAATGGACCGGCATAGTAACCGACATACCGGCAATGCCCAGTGCAGCAAGTAGCAACTTCCATCGAACCTTCATATAGACTCCTCTGCAGTCAGTGAGAGGAAAATACACGCACTACGCGTGCGCCCACTGACCTTCGTAAACACGGCAATAATGCCCTAGGAAGGGCGACCTGTCAATGATCCAAGACAAGAAAGCACTGCGACTTGTTAGTGTCCATGCCGACAATCTACCAGGTTAGCACCCTGTAAGCAATCGCATTTTTCCCTGTACCTGAGATACTTTGCCTGTGTGAAAGGGGATGCATCATGAGAGTAGTACAAGTCGTGATATTGGCGGGTGGCAAGAACGCCTTCCTTCCACGGGGGCTACATCCTACGTACCGGACAAGAGCAGCCACGGCCGCTCTAGCCGTTACTTCTCGTAACAACATCTGGGTTGTGACAGATGGGGCTGAAACTAACTTTCAGAACGTACGGGCCGGCAAGAATGTAGGTGCCAGCCTAATCCAAGGCCTGGCAAAATGTAAAAAGCATGAGCCGGTCATGGTGATCGGGGCAGACCTACCCCATATCACGGGTGAGGCCTTGCAGGCGTTCATAGATGAGGCGAGAAGGAACGATGACTTAAAAACGAACAGGGAGTCGAAAAGCGATATCTTTGTCGGCTACAGCCTGATGTCTGACTGCCAAGCACTTGGCCACACCAGTAATCATGCCGTGAGAATCAACGGCACCGCTGACGCCAAGCTGGCCAGCGTCCATATCCTGGGGCCGAAGGCATTGTCACAGAACTCACGGATACTGGGTCTACTCAAGAGCCGCAAGAACGTGCCGCTTATGGCATTCCAGCTGCTTGGTATCAGGTGGTTATGCAGAATGGCGTTTCATAGACCACTTTATGTAGCTCAGGCCGAAGCCGACGTAAAGAAACGCACCGGCCTCGTCATCACGGGAGTCCAGGTACCTGCCGAATTGGCAGTCGACGACGATACAAAGGAGAAACCGAAATGAGTCCAGGACTACCTGCACCGCGCAGGTAGGCCGCCCTTTTTTATACTTCCCGGTCCCGCAGACTGATGTCGATAAGGGCGACTATACCCCAGGCAATTAACAGGTATACCGCTATGGCAAGGATTGATGCCGTGTCAAAGTAACCCGTATCACTTCCCGGTGAGGAAAAGATTCCTGCAAACGGCGCAATGAGCGGGTGAGTCACTTGGTATAGACTGGCGGTAAAGCCAGTATTCTTGGCTCCTAGTAGCAAAAATACAAAGCGAAGGGCGATCAGTACGTTTAATACCCCTACCACATACCAGACATAGGCGCCGGCTTTGATGGCGTGATGTTCGCTGACCGCTGACTCAGACGGAACCTTCTCCTGAGTACGCACTGCCTCAGTATTTCCTGTTTGTGGATCCTGGGTAACAGTCTCTCGTTCTATTTCCATATGCCTCCTTGCTTAGGGTAGTTAGCTCATCAGTACTATCATTCCATAGTGCAAGGTATAAGGTTGTAACCTGTCGTGCAAAGCGCTGAAATCTGAGGAGCTTTATGCTACGATCTGACAGAACCTATACGTAACTGAGACCTATGGCCAGCACCAAGCTTGACCCTTATCTGTTTTTTGCCGGAAACTGCCGCGAAGCAATGGAGTGTTACCACAGTATCTTCGGCGGCGAGCTGAAGATCACCACCATGGGCGAGGCCATGGGTGAACATGCCGGCGACCGCAAGGACCAGATCATGCACGCCGACCTTTCCGGCGGCGGCATCGAACTCATGGCCAGCGACAGCGACCGCAAGGAGTCCTACGAGACCAGCTGCATCAGCCTCTCGATCAGCGGTACCGACAGCGACACTATCACTGGCTACTTCAACGCCCTGGCCGAGGGCGGCAAGATCACGACCGAACTGAAGAAGGAGTCCTGGGGAGACATGTTCGGAACCGTTACCGACAAGTTCGGCATTGACTGGATGGTAAACATCGGCGAGGCCTAGTTGGGCCCAGCCAAACGAAACGCCCCCGCCTCTGCGGGGGCTTTCCGTATTTATTCCCATTCTATAGTCCCCGGCGGTTTCGAAGTAATATCATATACCACCCGGTTTATCCCCTTCACCTCGCTAATGATTCGGCTGGCCATGGTTGCCAACAGATTATGCGGCAACCGAGACCAGTCTGCCGTCATGCCGTCACTGGATTCCACCACCCGGATGACCGCCACCCGCTCATAGGTACGCCCGTCGCCCATCACCCCTACCGACTTTATCGGAAGCAAGACTGCGAAGAACTGCCAAAGTCCCCTGCGGTGCTCGGAAGCCCCAATCACCTCCCTCACTATGGCATCCGCCTCCTGCACCAAACGCACCGACTGTGGAGTGACCTCGCCGACTATGCGCACTGCCAGGCCGGGACCAGGAAACGGCTGCCGTCCTGTCATATCAGCTGAAAGCCCTAGTTCCCGCCCTATAATCCGCACCTCATCCTTGAATAGTTCCCTGAGCGGCTCCAGCAGCTTGAGTTTCATCTTCTTAGGCAAGCCGCCGACATTGTGGTGAGACTTAATGGTGACCGAAGGCCCGTTCACCGAGACCGACTCGATGACATCTGGGTAGAGTGTCCCCTGCACCAGGAAGGTGACGTCCTTGATCTTATGGGCTTCCTCGTCAAAGATTGAAATGAACTCGGCCCCGATAATTTTGCGCTTCTGCTCAGGATCGGTCACCCCCTTTAGCTTAGCCATGAAGCGGCCCTTGGCCCGGATCGGACGCACATGCAAGCCAACCTCGCGGTACATGGCCAATACCTCGTCGTACTCACCCTTCCGTAGCAAGCCGGTATCCACGAAAATGCAGGTCTGCTGAGCTCCCACTGCTTGGTTTACCAAGGTTGCCGCCACTGAGGAGTCCACCCCTCCAGACAGGGCGCAGACTATCTTCTTGGTCCCCACCAGCTCCTTAATCCTGGCGATCTCAGTATGGATGAAAGCCTGTGGGGTCCAGTCCCGCACAAAGCCGCTGATTTCTATTAGAAAACGCTCTAGGATGAGAGTGCCATTTTCCGAGTGACTTACTTCGGGATGAAACTGCAGTCCATAGATCCGCTTTTCGTGATCCTCAATAGCGCAGACCAGTCCCCCGCTCTTAGCAGTCACCTTGAACCCCTTAGGAGGGACCGACACATGGTCGCCATGACTCATCCAGACCTGACCGTTCTCAGCGCCGAGCAGAGTCGAACCCGTCATCGCCTTCATGCGAGCCAGGCCGTATTCGCGGGTCTTCGAGGCTTCTACCGTGCCGCCCAGCATCTGAGTTAGTAGCTGCAGACCGTAACAGATCCCCAGTACAGGAATCCCGAGCGTAAGCAGCTCGGGATCGATACTAGGCGCCTTCTTGGCATATACGGAGTTGGGACCGCCGGACAAAATGACGGCCAACGGCTTGTGCTTCTTTATATCGGCAAACGGAGTGCTAAAGGGCAGGATGATACAAAAAACACCCAGCTCGCGGGCGCGCCGGGCGATCAGCTGGGTATACTGGGAGCCGAAGTCGAGGATGAGGAGGGTCTGGTTTGTTTCCATAGTTTATTATAGCCCTTCGGACGCAGTATGGCAAAAGAACGAATAGCAGATCTTTGGGAAGATAATTGCTATAGTCGGTACATGAACGAAGCCTCCATCCACCTATTATCAACTTCCTGAGCCTCACTAAGGGAAGATCACTCACTCCTTAAAAAATAGTATGGAAAACATTACCTTCATAACTGGCAATACCGCCAAAGCCGAGCAGCTGGCCTTCCATCTCAAGGCCCCCATCGCCCACAAGAAGCTCGACCTCGTCGAGATCCAGTCGCTTGACCTGGAAGAGGTAGTCCGCGACAAAGCTGAGCGGGCCTATGCCATTATGCAGTCCCCAGTACTAGTAGAAGACACCAGTCTTCGTTTTTCTGCTTTGGGCCGCTTGCCCGGACCGTTGATAAAATGGTTCCTTACCGACCTTGGCAATGACGGTCTGGCCCACCTCGTAGACGGAAAGGACCGCACCGCCACTGCCGAAGTGATGTTCGGACTGCATGACGGTACCACCTGTCATATTTTTACTGGATCCAAGAAGGGCCGCATCGCGGAAATACCGCGCGGCGAGAAAGGCTTCGGCTGGGACCCTGTCTTCATTCCAGAGGGGCACGACAAGACCTGGGCAGAAATGACCCTAGAAGAGCAGAGCGAAACCAGTATGCGCCGGATTGCCCTGGCCAAGCTGCAGGAGTTTTTGGCATGACAGGCATGCGCCCTTACAAAACCACAAAAAGCGTATAGTAGAGCCATGAAACCCATCCCACCGGCTCGCAGAAACCCGCTTTTCCTCCTCCTAGGCCTGGTCGCCGTCGCCTTGGCTGTCATTTTTTTCCTTTTGCCCCGGATATTGTTCACCTATGAGGCTACCGTAGATGCACATATCTACAAATTCAACTGCCCGACCAAAGACACGGCTTTTTTTCAGATTAACTGGGAGGTCTACCACGGTCCCGCCGCTATCGCCACCTACCCGGACGGGGGCTCAAGCAAGACAGTAAAGTCCGGCACTACCGTGTATCGCTGGAATCTCAAGGACAACACCGTTACCCAGATTGAAAATATGCCTGATTACAGTCCAAGTGACCAGGTATGTGACGTGAGCAACCGCGGACTCTTTTCTTCTCAGGCTACCTCTCCCACAACGACAGCCGCCGAGGAGAACGACAGCGACCTGAATATTCCACCCCGGTATCTGACCTATAGCCAGCTTGGCTTACCGCTGCCGAGCGACTATGTATGATGGAGTGTATTATTAGCACTGATCCCTATGACCCCCGTCTTTATCTTCAGTATCCTGGTCACTGTCTTTTCTCTAGCCCTCACTCTCCTGGGTATTCCCGCCCAGATCGCCAAGAACCACCGTGAAAAGCGTTCCGGCCAGCCGATCATGACCATTCTCATCGCCCTGGCATTCTACGCCTCCCAGATCGGCTTCTTCACCCTCACCCACGCCTACCTGCCGCTGACCTCGTTCATCATCGGGTTCTTCATGTGGGGGATCACCCTGGTCCAGTGGATTTTGTACCGAAAAAGTGCAGCATCATAGACTCTGGCCTCATTTGAGCTCGTGAAGCACCTCCACAGCAGATAGGCACACCTGTCTCTTGGTAGAACATGCTAGGTCTCGTATACTGAAAGCATCCTGAGCATTAACCCAATCCATGGAAAAGCAACCCGAGCCTGAAGTTATTGAGAAGCCAGTTGAGACTACATCTCCCGTAGCTGTTAGTGAGCCAGGCAAAAAACCCATACTTGTTATCGTTGGTCTCGTAGCTGTTACCGCAGTTGGTGCGGGAGTAGCTTACGCCATACTCGGCCGCTCAAAAACCTCTGTCGCCCCTGTCGCCTCTAGTACTCCCGCACTCACTGCCACAACCAATGCTACGGCTGCGACGCCCACCGCCACCCCTACTCCTACACCTGCAGGCACCACCATCTCAGTAAAGGAAGAAGGCAAACTCATCCTTCCTGGTGGCTATGCCGACCCTACCGTCGTCCCCTATAGCGGCGGCTTCCGCATGTACGTCAACAGCTTTGGGCACGGTCCTTCAGGCTATCTCACCTACACTTCACCCGACGGTGTGACCTGGACCAAGGAGAAAGGGATTATTATCTCAGGTGTTGCCACTGGTCGAGCCATCGTCCTACCCACCGGCATACGCTTCTACTATCCCGGCATGCAGCCCATCAAGCCTTCCGATCCTCAGGCCGACATGCTTAGCTCATTCAGTAGCGACGGTATCACTTGGAAGAAAGACGCCGGCACCATCCTTTCACCCCGGAGCAACCTCTATTACGTAGAAGGTCCTACCGTCTTCCAGCTGCCTGACAAGACCTGGCGCATGTACTTCAACGAGAACACTGTAGCCGCCGGTAACAACCGGGATGGCTCCATCTGGGGCGCCAGCTCAGCCGACGGGACCACCTGGAAGCGCGATGCCGCCCTCACCCTCGAAGCTGACGGCGTCACCGAGACCGGTACTACCACCTGGAAGCAGGCCCTGCACCCATTCGTGGTCACCAACCCCAAAGGCGGCTATATCATGTTCTACAATGCCCATTCCGAGCTCTACGCTGCCACCTCCACCGACGGCCTGACCTGGAAGAAGATCGGAAAGATAGGGGTTCACGGGGCTGACGCTGACGGATATTTCCTTGCCGACGGGACGTTTAGACTGTTCTACGGCGGATTCAGCGAAAAGGACGGCGGCCTGATCTATATGGCGGTCCTAAACGTCAAGTAGATATTCCTAGCCATATACAGCCCAGTAGTTCGCCCACCTAGGCAAGCCGTGCCTTTGATCTGAGCAGGAAAAAGCCAACTATCGAAAGAGTCACCAAGGGCGAAAGCCACTCTGGCACATGCAGACCGGATGCGTGTAGGAGCATAATGACACCGAGTACTGCCATTGAGTACATGGCGCCGTTCTTCAGATAGACATAGCGTTTGATCTGGGCAATGTTCCGCACAGTAAGCTGGCGCACCACCAAAGCGCCGATACCGTTACCAATGAGGATCAGAGGCACCGAAAGGGTGAAAGCAAAGGCCCCCAGCACCCCGTCTATCGAAAATGAGGCATCAATGATCTCCAGATAGAATATTTTCTGTATATCCGAGAGACGTTTGGCCTTATCCGCCGGAGTGCTCTCACTCCGCTCCGCCTTCCACTTTAAGGTATGAGCGACAAAAAACACTACGGTTCCGGCGGCGGCCCCATAGGCCATCAAAGGCGCGTCTCCGCTGGTTATCCACAGAATAAGGGCAAGAAACACGGCCACCGCTGCATAAAACCAGGCACCGTTACGCATAAAGAACCGCTCTGTAGCCGGAAGTCCGAACTGTTTCTTCTCTAGAAACAGCCATCGTAAGAACAGGAAGACCAGGAACGTCCCTCCCGCCGCCAGCAGAAGTGGAGACGTGCTTTCAATCGAGTCCCGAACCCCGGGATCGCCACTAAAGGTAGCAATAAGAGCACTGAGCGGTCCCAGATGCGGATTTACCAGCCAAATAATGGCCCAGGGAAGTACGCCCCGAACTACAAAGACCGCAAACAGTATGCCCCATAGGAGAAACCAGACCCTCCCCTTCTTGGTCATGGTAGAAAGCACCTCGGCATTAATCACAGCGTTTTCGACGCTGGTGACCACCTCAAAGACAGAAAGGCCTAGTACGGTAAGAAGAATTCCGATCATAGCTCCAGTGTAGCAAACCTACCGATATTACCGAAATAGGCTTAGGACTTGACAAATCCATCTGATTATGGTACTATAGGGTTATTCGTTTCTGCTCTCCTGATCGTATTCGTACGATCCTCTCTGCTGAAAGAAAGCTGCCGGAACTAGCAGCACTGACGACCTTATGTCTTCACGACTACGGCGCAGGCCTTGTTCTAGCTCTCTATATTTTTAAACGTCGTTCTGACGTTTGCCGAATACCGCTCCCCACCCTTTCCCGAGAATCACCGCAATATGCGGGCTCGGAATGCGAAAGGCCTCCGGGACGGGCTTCCCACCGACTACATGTAGCGTCCGTGAGCGAAGCCGGCCAGAATTATTAGAACCAGATGCGAATAGATAGTCGGACACCTCGGTGCCCGGCTATCTTTTATTATTCAGCAAACAAATAACAGGATGGTGGAAAGTCGGTAGGCGATGAATTAGCATATGCCCTCTCAATGACTAGAACAACCAGCAAGATTAGATAGAACCGGGCTTTCACAAAGCAATAACTGAGATATCGCCTAAACAACCTCCCGTCCTCTGCTGGCCAATAGAAGAAGCCGGCTGTATACTCAATCTGAAACTCTATTGGATATATTCTCTTCATGAAAAAGCGTCCTGCCTTTACCCTTCTGGAAGTACTCGTGGCTATGGTCATCATTCTTGCATTGGCCGGTACCGCCTACTGCCTAAAAAGTCGACCTGTAGCTAGCACTCCTACTCCCACTCCTACTACCTCACCTAAGGCCAAGGCCAGTGTGACCCCTACTACTACTGCAAGCCCGACTCCAACCCCGACACTTGATCCCAAACAGCTGATTTCGGTCACCCTGAAGGTCAAGTCATTTCCCACTACGAGCAGCAACACTGGCAAGGACGGTCTTGAGCCCACCGAAAAGCCATACCCTGCCACGGTCACCGTCTCGCTTCCCCGCTCACTCTCTACCGCAGTGGGAGCCTATGAGGCAGGCAACTTCGTCTTTCTCGCGCCAGCCGGCTGGACTGGCAAAGGTTCGATCGGTACTGATGGAGGAACGTATGTAGCCGCCTACCCCGTCGGTGGCACAGATACCAGCGGCCCCCACTTTGCCATTTACGATGAAGAAGGCTGCATGACCTGCATTTCAGACGACGCCGCCACCTATTTCCCTGACGGACCCAAGTGGCGATCGGATAACTGGCCGCCTCCTTACGCAGCATCAACCGTTATCTTCAAGAGTCGCACACTGCTTACTCCCCAGATTGTCAGCTACAGCCTACCTACCACTAAAGACGGACTTTCCCAGGATGGCATCGCCTATGTCGGAATGAGTGGAGGAAAAGTCGCCGCACCCCTGTACCATACTGAGATTACTCTTCCAGCTTCTCAACACGACCTAGCCAGTACCCTGCTCAATGACTTCATTGACCGCCAGAAGCTGAAGAGCAATCCAACCCATTAATTGATCGCATGCCTTCCACCTCCTCTACCCCCAAGCTCATCTCACCCGTCGTAATAGCCGGCCTTGCAATTGTTCTCATGGCCGCAGGTATAGTCCTGTATTGGAACGGCAAAAAAGCCACTACGGTCGCAACGGTTGTGACCGCATCTCCCACTGCAAAGGCCACCGTTACGTCTTCTGCCACAACCGATCCAACGAGTAACTGGAAGACCTATACTGCCACGACCATTCATCTGAGTTTCAAATATCCATCGGGCAGCACGTATACACAGAAAGAAGCGATACCGCCCCCTGTTAAAACCGCAGGACATCAGATTTACTTCAGTGACTCCAGCAAAGCATACCCCTCCTTCTACGCCACTAGTACGGACTTTGTCGCCAGCGATACCATTCCCCACGACCTGATCAAGGGAGATCTTACTTCAGCCACGTCATTTACTGTCAACGGCTTCGACATGACCAAGAGCCTAGTGAAAGAAGTTACCCCAGGTGTCTACCTGTTTTCTGGCTACTCCACAGCCGAGTGCTCCCCCGGCACCTCTTCCCACCTGTTTATTGCAGCACCCAAGAACTCAGGACTGAAGTATATTGATTTCTATCTTGGCGCCGGAGCAGCATTTACGGATGCTGACAACGGCACCGAGCCCTGTGACATCAAGGCAGCCTCTATTACACAGCGCGTCAATGACCTTCAGAACGGCAAGGTGACTGATGTTAAGGCAAGCCTAGATAAGGCACTACTCATTACTACTACTTTCAAGGCCACAGAGCTGACTGCGACCGAACTCCAAAACGAGACATACCCCAACGACGGCATCCCCCACGATTCCCAGACCATCATCCTTACCAAGGGCGCCTACACCTTCAAGGACCCTGCCTACCCACTGTACGACTTCACGGCAGTCATCGATGACAAGCTCACCGCCTTTGGCGACCTGAACGCTGACGGCACCAAGGACGCCATTGTCACCATCACCAAGACCGTGGGCAGCGGTGGCGGCCCACAAATCTTTTCAGTAGTGAATGACCATGGCAAAACAGTCAGCCATACTTCTGACCTTCCTGCCTTGCAAGATCGTGACATCATCAACTCCATCACCATCAAGGACGGTATCGCCACCTTTGACCTCACCGTGCATGGCCCTAATGACTCACTAGCTACTCCCACCGTTCACGAGGTAGACCGTTACAAGCTCTCAGGAACCCAGCTCGTTAAGGCCTAAGTACCCTTCCCTAGCCCCTTCTCACTTACTGCGCTTGTCGTGGTTTGCCCCTGATCAGGTTCAGGCTGTATACTTAGTTCATCATTCGTCACACATCCCATGGACCTCAAGGAAGAACTGAAGCCGTTACTGAAGGGTGAACTACATGACGACGCTGCCGCGCTTGACGCTGCCAGCCGTGACGCCAGCCTGTTCGAGGTACATCCACGCCTGGTAGTCGCTCCCGCTGACGCCAAGGATATCTGCGCCATCGTCGAGTACATCAACAAGCATCCCGACCAGGAACTTTCCGTCACTCCTCGCAGTGCCGGCACCGACATGTCCGGCGGCCCTTTGACCGAGTCCATCGTCCTAGACATGCTCCCCCACTTCAACAAGGTCATCAAGGTAGGTGACGGCTGGGCCGAGACCGAGCCAGGCGTATTCTACCGCGACTTTGAGAAAGAAACTCTGAAGAAGGACTTGCTACTACCTTGCTACACCGCCTCACGCGAGCTTAATACCATGGGCGGCATGGTCGCCAATAACTCCGGGGGCGAGAAAAGCCTGACCTTTGGTAAGACCGAAAACTTCATCGAGGAGCTGCACATGGTCCTGGCCGACGGCAAGGAATACGTCGTCAAACCCCTGAACAAGAAGGAGTTAGCCGATAAGATGAAGCTGGACGGCTTCGAAGGCGACCTCTACCGCGACATGTACCACCTCATTGAGAGCCACTACGACAAGATCAAGGCAGCCAAGCCCCATGTCTCTAAGAACTCGGCAGGCTACTTCCTTTGGAATGTCTGGGACCGGGAGACCGGTGTATTCGACCTCTGCAAGCTTATCGCTGGATCTCAAGGTACGCTCGGCGTCGTTACCAAGGTCAAGTTCCGCCTGGTCAAGCCCAAGCCTCACTCTCGCCTGCTGGTCATCTTCCTAGCTAACTTCAACAACCTTGGTGACTTAGTTAATGAAGTGCTCGAGTTCAAACCTGAAAGCTTCGAGTCCTACGACGACCACACCTTAAAGCTAGCTATCAGGTTCGCCCCTGAGATGGCTAAGGCCATGAAGGGTTCGATGTTTGGCCTGGCCCTGGACTTCATTCCTGACGCCTTCACGGTCATGCAGATGGGACGCCTACCAAAGATGGTACTGATGGCGGAGTTCACCGCAGACACCGAGGAAGAGGCCGACGCCACCGCCAAGGCCGCCCAGGAGCGCATCGCCCACCGAAACCTGCACACGCTCACCACCCGCAGCGAACATGACGGCAAGAAGTACTGGACCGTCCGTCGCGAAAGCTTCAGCCTGCTGCGTCACCATATCAAGGAGAAGCACACGGCTCCTTTCATTGACGATACCGCCGTCCTCCCTTCCCAGCTTCCTGAGTTCCTGCCTGCCCTGGATGCCATTATGGCTAAGTACGATCTGATCTATACCATTGCCGGCCATATCGGCGACGCCAACTTCCACATCATCCCGCTGATGGACCTGGCCGACCCTAAGACCCAGGACATCATCCCGCAGCTGTCACGCGAGGTCTATGACCTTATCTACAAGTTCCACGGCACCATCACGGCCGAGCACGGCGACGGCATGATCCACGGCCCCTTCCTGAAGGGCATGTACGGCGAGCAGATCTTCGGACTCTTTGAGCAGACCAAGAAGATCTTCGACCCCAAGAACATCTTCAACCCCGGCAAGAAGATCCAGTCCAAGCTGACCTACTCAATGCATCACTTCATCGACGACAGCCACATCCTGTCCGACGAGAAGACCCGCTGGGCGGCCCCAAAGAAAGCCTAGGCCTAAGGAACTAAAAAGGAGCGGCATGAGCCGCTCCTTTTGCTGTGCGCGATGAATTATTTGCAGTCTTCGCAGGCGCAGTGATCAGCGCAGGCGCACTCAGCAGTGGTCTCGGCGTGCTTAGGGCATTCGACGCAGGTACATTCTTCCATATGATGGTGTTACTGGTAGGCAGAATCATACTCTCACCCCGCCCGGCAAGACGTCAACCTCTGCTAGTCTTAGCCAGGTTCAAGCCAAATCTCAGATTCCTGGCGTAGGCTAAAGCCATAACCATTAAACCAAGGAGGTTCATGAGATAGCCGTTCCACAATCTGCATTTCACCCATTAATACCTACCCATGATCAGTAAGCGCACGGTCCTCTTCGCGAGTCTAGCCCTAGCGGCCACCGCAGGCAGCGGCCTTCTCACACCGACAGGATTTGCCAAGGCAAGTAGCGGAGAACCCAACAGTGGGGACCATCCCCCAAGCCACCACCAGCGTGAAGCCAGGCCCCCACTCATCGACAGCCTTGATTCAGCGGTCGCCAGGGGCTCACTTACCACATCCCAGCATGATCTCATTGAGGCAAAACGAGCCGAGACCAAGACTTCGCTTGATGCCATCAGGAAGCTCTCCACGGTTACAGAGCGGAAAGCGGCCATCCAGAAACTCCGGACTTCCCTCTCCGACTGGGCCAAGCAAAACAATATCGATGAACAGTGGATACGAATCCCCGTCTTACACCCTAGGCACAGATAACGACTAAAGATTGACTCCGGCCCCATCTAGGGGCCGGTTTTTTTTGCCGACTTGAGCCGACTTACTATTAGACGTAGACTGAGAGCGTCTATCCGTCATTATTTATCTATGCTCTTCCAGGAATTTGAACACGAGGCATTTTACTATGGTAAGGGCAGCGCCGTCATGAAGGTTGGCGACATCCTGGAAACCATGGTCGGCAGCGAACCGCATTATCTCAAAGTAGCTAGAAATCCCACCACTGACCTGATCCATCTTATCGACGGTGCAACCCATGAGGTCAGGGATATCAGTCCCAGTGACAGGGAGTTCTTCGACCAGGAATGCTATGCACCCATGAACCCCAATAGCATCCCCAGCTTTCCTGAGTACTAGGTGCCGCCCGTGACCGTCTCACAGGCCCGATCCGAGTTCAGTCATCTACTCTTTGACGTCACCATTTGTTTTTTAGTACGGGCTGACGAGATCCTTCTTGCCCGCAAGGCACAGAAGATAGGGGCAGGCTTCTGGAACGGCGTTGGAGGAAAGGTAGAGCCAGGTGAGACGGTAGAAAAGGCCATGGTGCGCGAAACCGAGGAGGAGCTCTGCGTTACGCCCCTTACTTACCGCCAAGCGGTCGTCGCAGAATTCTATAACCTGGGGAAGCCCGAATGGACCATGCGCTGTCACATGTACTTTGCTGACTCCTGGGATGGCACCCCTACCGCTACCGTTGAAGCCATACATCCGACCTGGTTTAAGCTGGACTCGCTCCCTTGGGAAGAGATGTGGGAGGACGATAGCCACTGGCTGCCGCCGGCACTCGAAGGCAAAACCGTTACGGCTGCCTTTGTCATCGGCGAGGACAAGCGTATTAAGGACCTGGAGATAAACGCTAGCTAACCCCGGCCTGACACGTTACGATAGAGACACTACATAATCAATCCCTATGAATACTCTCCGCGGCAACCGCTGGGCCAGCCTGGCCATTCTCTCCATTGGATTCCTGATGATCCTGTTGGACACCACCATCGTCAACGTCTCCATCCCTACCATTATCCGCGACCTCAGCGCCTCGCTCAGCGATCTTGAATGGGTCATCAGCGGCTATGCCCTCAGCTTCGCCGCTCTTCTGATCACTTTCGGACGTCTGGGAGATCTCTACGGTCGCCGCAACCTCTTCGTAGGGGGACTGGCAGTCTTTACCATCGCTTCCTTCTTCTCAGGTGAGGCAACCAGCAGCAGTACCTTGATCATCGCCCGGCTCTTCCAGGGGGTCGGTGGCGCCATGATCTCCCCTGCTACTCTTTCCATCATTTCCTCTACCTTCAAGGGTCGAGAGCGGGCTACCGCCTTCGGCATCTGGGGAGCAACCGCCGGTATCGCCGTGGCGCTCGGACCCATCCTGGGTGGCTACTTTACCACTTATCAGACGTGGCGCTGGATCTTCCGGGTAAACATACCTATCGGCATCCTGGCCATCATAGCTACGTATCTCATCGTCGAGGAATCGAAGGAGCCGAAAGACCATAGGATCGACGTTCCCGGCATGGTCACATCTACCCTGGGCTTCTTCTTCCTGGTATTCGCCCTTATCGAGGGACAGACCTACGGCTGGTGGTCGCAAGCCAAGGCTTTCTCTGCAGGCGGCTTCGGCTGGGACCATAGCGGACTGTCGATCATCGGCCTTTCATTTATCCTGAGCGCTGTCTTCCTGGCCATCTTCGGGATTATCGAATACATCAAGACCAAGGCAAAGCTGGGACCGGCCATCAACATCGACTTCTTCAAGCTCGCCTCCTTCCGCTATGGACTGGTAGCCATCGCCGTCATTTCGCTGGGAGAATTCAGCTCGCTCTTCACCCTTCCCATCTTCCTGCAGTCCATCAAGGGAATGACCCCGCTGCATTCCGGCATAGCCACGCTGCCCCTGGCAGTGGCTGTCATGATCGCCGCACCGCTTTCCGCCAAGCTGGTAAACCGCATAGGTAGCAAGTGGGTGATCACCACCGGTATCAGCGCTGAGTTTTTAGGTATCTTCCTACTGAGCCGTCTGAACCTGGACACTGAGTACACCAGCCTACTCCTGCCATTGGCAATTCTTGGCGCCGGCATCGGTCTAGCCATCTCCCAGAACACCCAAGTAATCCTCTCTGAGATCAATCCTCAGGAAGCCGGCAGCGCCTCTGGCATCCTAAATACGGTCCGCCAGGTGGGCTCAGCTCTGGGCATCGCCGTTATCGGAGCCGTGCTGGCCCACCAGTTCAATGCCAACCTCCCCGGACGCGTCAACGCCGTCCCCAATCTTCCCGAAGCCGCCAAGCAGTCCATCGTCAGTCAGGTAGCAGCAAGAGGAACCGGTGACACGGGACAAGCCCAGGAAGCCACCGCGATCTTCCCGGCCCCATCGGAAGAAGTGGCAAACAACTCAGTGGCCCTGGCTGAATACCAACGCCAGGCCAGGAAAGTCTCCGACGACCTCACTACCGCTTTTCACGGTGCCTTAGCCGACGCTATCGCCTCAGCTATGCGGGTAGGCTCGCTCTTCGTACTGCTCGGGGCCCTCTGCTCACTACTTATCCCCAACGTCAAACAGCGACGCGAGGAAGAGGCTCAGGCTAGCGCACACTAGCTGCACTAATATTAACGGTTCCGGCTCCGACAGTAAGAACGATTGTGATCTTCTTGCTTGCATTACTATATGAAGGAGTGGCGTAGCCAAAGGTGCCGTCACCGTGAAGGATAGTGCCATCAGCCTTTATCAGGCCCAGGCCCACATGGTAGACAAGGTTGATTCCTATGCCGTCGGGTACGACGAGATCAAGGGTACCCGTACCGACCTTAAGATTAATGGCGCCGGTAGGTACGCTCTCCTTACCCAACTTGATAGCAGCAGAACCGGCTCCCATATCAAAACCAAGGGAGCCTACCTTCAGCGTGTTGAACTGTACGCCGGCACTCCCTGCCCCCAGCCTAAGGTTCAGGTCGGTCACTAACTCGGTCTGACCCAGGCTCAGGTCATATTCAGGCTGAGCCGGACTAAACGAAATCGAGTTCTGGTCAACCGTGAGATCAATTACCGTCTTGCCATTCGTAGTGTTCTGGGTGAGCGTAGGCGAGCCACCCATCCCAGTGGCATAAGACTTTAGACTGGCAGACTTGTCACCACCCAAGTCATCAAGCTGAAGCTTGCCATAACCAGTGGAAACATTGAGAGTACGGCTGCTTGCCGCCGGGGAAGCAGTAGGGACTGGAAGCTGTACCTGCTTCGTCTCGGTCTTTGGGGTGAACCACTCACCTACCCGTGACGGCACCTGGCCCAGGCCCAGCAAAATGACTCCGCAGATAAGCAGCAGTCCAATGAGAAAGACCAGGAAGCTACCCACGCGAGACCTCCCAACAGCCGCCTGAAGTCCCCAGAGCACTAGCAGCAAAGGCCAGAGGCGCCAGAGCTGCACAGCAAGGCCCAGGTCAAGCGCCCCGTAGTTATTGAGCAGGAAGAGTATGCCTGCACCGATGAGAATAACGGCGAACACTGGCCGGCCATGATGACGACGATACCGGTACGCATAAGTCGGCCGCACCGGGTCTTGTTCTGGTGCCGCCTTGATAGGTTCTTCGGAAGTGGTCATGGCTATCTCCTTGAGCGGGTTAGGATTTGCCAACCGATAATAATAAGAATTATGGGCCAGAGACGACCCAGTAGACTAAATGAAAAGAGTCCGAAGTTTACCAGTAGAAAGAATATGCCGATGCCCACCAGCCAGAGTCCGGCCTGTGAACGGCCCCGGCCATAGCCATGGTCGATCTTTTTCCAGCTATCTTTGATCTCCTGGGCGAACTGCTCGGCATTGCGGTGCAATGACTCCTGCGATACTGTGCGCTCCTTTTCGGTCTCACTGGGCAAGAGCAGCCAGCATATGCCGTACAGAAGTATTCCGCTCCCCCCTACAAACGTAAGTAGCAAAAAGAGAAGCCTCACCAAGGTGGGGTCGGTCTCGAAGTATTCGGCAAGTCCGGCGCAGACGCCGGCAATCATTCGGTCGCTCTCGGAGCGGTAGAGGCGGTGCGGTTTTGGAGATTCAGGATCAGGCATGGCGGTGACTTACTGATAAGCTACCTGCGGATCATCGTCTTATGGGCCTTTTTCTTTTCTATTGATTCGTTCAGCAGGTCTTTGTACTCCATCTCAGCCGGAGCCAGCTTCAGGGCCTTCTTGAATGAGGACTCGGCCTTGGCGTACTGGCGCATGGCCATATAGGCCATCCCTAAGTTTGCCTGCCGAGCGGCGTTCAGCTCATCCTGACGGACTGCCTGCTCGAACTGACGAATAGCGTCAGCATAGCGGTCCTGGTGGTACAGAACGAGACCTAGATTGTTGAGGATGAACCCGTTCTGGGCGTCGGTCTTAAGGGCCTGGCGGAAGGCTGCCTCGGCATCCTCCCAGTTGTCTCCGTTCTCCAGGTAGATGACACCCAGGCGGCTATAGGCCTTGCTACAGCGGGGATCCTTGGCAGCAGCCTGCAGGTAGAACTGCTCGGCGGCCTTCATCTCACCCTTACGGAAACAGACGTCTGCCTCGGCCAGCAGTCCCATTACCTCTGAGTCAGACTCATAGGCAGGCTCCTCCACCTCCTCTACCACCACCTGGTCCACCGCCTCCTCTTCCTCAGCGGTCATGTCAAAATCAAAATGTCCGCCTGGCTCTTCCTTCTTTGTAGCAGACTTTCCTTTGAACTGCAGTAAGGAAGCTTTGGCTGGCTTGGAATGAGAATTCTGCTTGGACTTCTGCTTAAGCAGCTTGGGCCAATCAATTAAAAGACCGGCGAAGATGACTACGAGAAGGACAAGGATGATTGCAATCATGGTTAGCGAGGAGACGTGAATGGCTTAATGAGAAGATCGCTCTTGATTCCCGAATGGGCCAGGGCTTGCAGATGCAATAGGTTTCTTGCTTCCTGGCGCTGCTTGGGGTCCGTGAGGTCAAAGCTAGTGAAGGCCTGACGCCAGGCTTCGTAGTCTGAGCCTGCCTTACCTTCCAGTGTAGCATATTCCTGGTCTGAGGATAGTCTGGTAAGCCGAGAGCGCAGCGTAGGAAGCAGATGGTCGCTTTCCGATAGTAGTATCAGAAAAAACCCCGGAGGTGGTTCTTCCAGGATCTTGAGTAACGCATTAGCCGGCTCCATCTTGAGCTGGTCAGCACCGCGAATAATAGCGAGCTTCATCTCACCTACCCGGCTTCGGGCGGCAAACTGCCTAAGTAGACGTACTTCGGCGATAGCCAGCGGCTTCTCCTCGCCGGCAGACCATAGATCAGCTGGGTGAACCTGGACAGAGAGCTCAGTAGCTAGAGCAGACCATTCGGCTATAGGAGCCACAATGAGACTACTCGGTGCGAGGGGCTGAGAATAGGTAGAAAGGGTAAGTGGCATAGTACATTTACTATATCCAATTAATACCGAAAAAACAGGGTACCAACCGATTGCGTAGGCGCTCCGGACAGGAACTCCCGCTTTCCGCAGGATTTCATCCTGCAAGTCGACCGGCTAGCTCCCATCCAAAGCTTTTAGCATTGTAGGGAGTCAAGTTGCACGTGAGCTGACCATCGAGTACACTCAGCCTATGAGCGATACCGACACACCCCAGGTCCCCAGCGTACCAAACTTCCAGGACGTCACCCTGTACGACAAAGACACGGGCGAGCCGTTTATCTTTACCGCCAAGGAACAGGAGTTCTTCGCCCGCCAAGGCTTTACCCATGTGCCCGCCCACAGTCCGGAGCGGCGTAAACTACTCCGTGAGCAACGTTACAAGGGCAAGCCGATATTCAATGTAAAATGTATGTCGTGTGGCCGGGTTGGCAAAGTCACCCAGGAGCCACCCTATCCCCGCCAGATACTGTGCGAGTATTGTTTCGACGAAAAATGGAACGCTTTCCTAGAAGCGAACCCTGAGAAACGAGCCCTCTATGAGGACGCAGCGGCTATTGAGCCGTTGCAAGGGCAGGCTGAGCCTGAGCTACCCGCTTAAGAGTACGCAGGCACCGGGTGCACATGCGAATACCATCCACTTTCTGGATGTTGGGCTGGATCGTGCGACGGGTCTTGTGCTGGGACTTCGGAACGTTGTTACCAGCGTGAGGACCTTTTGTGCAGAGCATGCATTTCGCCATGGCAATCGGAGAGAGAATTGATATGATAGACTTTGCTTACCTTACCAGAATCTCCTTACAGGGTCAACTATAACCAATGAGTTCTATATACTTACTCAACCTCCTGCAGGAATCCCTCCCCACTGCCGTTGTGTTCATAGTATCTCTGGTCGCGGCTATTTCCGTACACGAGTGCGCCCACGCCTGGACCGCCTATCGGCTTGGTGATGACACCCCCCACCTCCAGGGTCGCGTTACTCTTAATCCTGCCGCACACCTCGATCCACTTGGGAGCATTGTCTTCCTAGTATTTGGTATGGGCTGGGGTCGTCCGGTCGTCTACAATCCCATGCGGCTCTCTCGTAAAGTGGACGAATTACTGATCGCCCTGGCCGGGCCAGCCAGTAACCTGGTATTTGCCCTCTTCTTGAATATATTGGCCTATGCAGTAGCCGGACCCGCTCCTTTTTACTCTGAAATACTCAGACAGGCCGCCGCCATCAACGTCATCCTGGCCGCCTTCAATATGGTCCCCATCCCACCTCTCGACGGATCTTCCATAGTGGCCTATTTCTGGCCTCCCTATCGCTCGCTTATCGGCGGGCAGATTGGACTCATCATCCTGCTGGCGATAGTATTCGTACCTGTCGGCCCACACGGCGGCATTATCGGGACGATCATTCCTCCCGTTATCAATCTATTCGACCTGGTCACCCACCTCTTCGGCCTTATTTAGGCTAGTAGCGGGTCCTGAGGTAGTCCTCAATGCGTGAGGTCAGGTTTACTGGCCGCTTGGATGACCCCCTAGCCCCAGCGTCACGCTTATCCAGCAGCCGCTCCAACTCAGCATCACCAAAGATGTCCATCTCTTCCATTCCCCCATTTCGTTCCCAGGGTCGTCCCCTTCGGTTCTTGTCTGGCATACCGTCTCCTTTCTACTTGGTTATGGTTTGATCACCCTGCCTTTGCCCCATGCTACGGCCTGACACCTCGGACGTCCGTAAACCAGAAAACAAATGATCTGTAACCTGGCACACATTGCATAGCTCAGCCGCTGTGCTATCCTTGCCCTATGACTCCAAGTCCAGCCACCCAACAGCTCGAGGAGTTCTTCTCCCACTACACCACTGTCAGCTTTGACAAAGGCGAGAGGATCCTGCGCGAATACGACTCACCAAACGGCGTCTTTTATATCAAGAAAGGCGTTGCCCGCATCTACCTGATCTCCGAAGAGGGCAACGAGCTTACCGCCCTACTACACTCACCCAAGAGCATACTGCCCTTGCGCTGGGCCATGACTGGCTTACCTAACATCTACAACTACCAGGCCATGACCGCCGTGGAGATGTACCGGGCTCCCCGCGAGGGCTTCCAGGACTTCTTGAAGCACCATCCCGAGGCCTGCTTCCAGGTCTCCCAGCAGCTGGTGGCCGACTGTAGTGCCCTAGTGTACCGCATGCAGCACATCGTCTTCGGCAACGCCCACTCCAAAGTCTCCTCAGTGGTCCTTACCGCCGCCAAGCGCTTCAGCGTTAAGAACGAGAAGAACGGTGACATGATAGTGGAAGTTCCCTTCACCCACCAGCAGATCGCTGATTCGGCAGGTATCACCCGTGAGACCGCCAGCCTGGAGATGAAGAAACTGAAGGAAGAAGGCCTAATCAGCTATAAGGGTCGTTCGCTTATCATTCACGACATGGAAAGCCTAGCCAAAGCTTCGTTCCTATGAGCATTCAGAGATTCATCACCAGTCTCATGGAAGAAGACACTGCTCCTGGTGAGGCAGTGGCCCGTGAGGTAAAGGCCGGACTGGCTCCGGTCAGCTCGTACCTGCGCCGGGCAAGTGCCGGTATGGTCGTAGTACTCAGCAGTGCCATCGCCTGGCTGGGAGGAGTATTCTGCCTGCTCATGGCCCTCTTTTTCTATCTCGCCAAGCTGGACAGCTTCGTAGTGCCCGCCATCCTTACCGCCGGCTTCAGCTGGCTGCTGGGACTAATTATGGTCATCATCGGGTTCTGGCTGCTGCGACGGCCACGCTAATATATCACTAACGTACACTGATGAGAGAATGGTCAATCCTCTTCCCCGATAAAGAAAAAGATCCTAAAGATGACCTGGAAGGGGAGATAATCTCCCATGATCTTCCGCCCCTGACTGAGAATCCTTTCGGCAAGAAGAATCCAGGTACTGATACTCCTCCCCACCATGTCCCTGAAGTACCCCCAGCAAGTGACCGGCCGACTTACCAAGAGCCTCCCCAGGATTAATCCTTTCGGAAATCATAGACTCGGATCTCTTTCTGCCAGCTCTTTAGCGGGATAATTTCTTTTGGCCTAATTCCCTTTATCTCAAAGGTAAGGCAGATAACCAGGCAACCCCGAAATATCCCCCGCTGGTACATCTTGTCTAATATAGTCCCGGTAAGGTAGCAGTACACGACGGTCGGCTTGGTGGGACGATAACTAAGTAGATCCTCGCGCCGCCACTGCATGGGAAGATTTCGATGTTTCAGATATGATCGGAGACGACCGGCCCAGTAGACACTGGTGCGCAGCTCCACGGCGACTATGCTCTTCCAGGAAAAGCGTTGACCAAGAAACGTTGCCACCGTGGCAATGCCGGATCCCGGCTCGTACAGCTCGTACTCCTCAGTGTCTTTGACATAGCGGCTGACGACGTCCTCCAAAATGGGGCCTTGTTCACCAAGGTCTGAACCCATGTACACCACCCGGTCAGACTTCTGATAACGAGTACCCTCAACCAAATAAAAAATCCCACCAAGGGTAATGGGTAGGAGAAGGATGATAATGATAATCTGGAGGATAAGCATAGTACTATAATAGCATCTAGAAGCCACCCAATAACTACCCTGCTGCCTGCAAAGCAGGCTAACCAAGTTGTAAGGGAAGTGTGCCTCGTCAAGGTATCTTCGGATACCCTTCCTCCGCACTCTCCCCTTTCACTGCGGTTATCTGCTTTTCGGATCAAGGATAATTATGTGATGACTTCTGGAAACGACTAAGGGCGCGCAGCAGTTGCTGCGCGCCCTTTGCGAAATACAAACGGCGTTTCCTAGGCGCCTTCCAATGGTTCGGTACGATAGCAGAGTGCCCTCATGAGCATGTCGACTTGCTCGGGAGTGTCCGTACAGGCGGGAATCCTCTCCCAAAGGTCATGGTCAGCCCGGCAGATGGCTTGAAGGGTAGAGTTTTCTACTCCCACAGCCGGAGCCAACAGACGGGGATGACCTACCACCATGTTGGGGCTAAATCGCTCCTGAACCATCTTATAAGCTCCTACAAAATGCTCAGCCGTTAGTCCCCTGGGAAAGTACATGTTGACGCCCTTACCTGCACAGTCGTTGTGCTTGCAGGTATAGACTTCTCTAACCTCTAAGCGACGTCTGTGCAATAGGGCCTTGCGAACAAGGATGGTCAAGGCTCGTGGGACCATGAATGGACCCACCCCTGGTGGCCCAGCGATATAGAAGATTGGGAAGTTTTCGCTTCCGGGAGCCGTCAGCGAGTGCGTACACAACTCCTGAACAATCTTTTGCTGCACCAACCGTGAGTCCATACATCCGGTCAGGAGTCCGATGACCAGATTAGGCTGCTCCGACTCAAGTACCCTTTGCCGGATTGCCTCCAGCATCGTGCACCCAAATTCTTTACGAGCCCACTCATCGTCATTCAAAATTTCGTGTACAGCACCGTTAGGGCCGTATATAAAGTAGGCCAGAAGGTCCAGGTCCACCTGGAGGCCACCCACAACATCCTGTTCCATACCAGTCCCCACCCGGGCAATCCTGCCACATTCTGAAGCGGCATCATCTACCCCGCTTAGATCCTCTTCAGCCAATTGCTCACTTCCTTTCTTTTCCCCTGTCCTCAGCATTACAGCATGCACGGACCCTTAGATATGTAGACTATCTTTTGTAATATGTCAAGATGCTTCTTCATTTCCCCCATGTAGATCTTTACGTTTTCCAGGGAAAAGGCTAGGCTGGAGAATGTGAACCTCACCTATCTCTAACCTCATTCATACCTATGGCTTCCACCCGCTCCACCGGTGCCTCGTCACTGCTTACCCTTAACAAAGAGCAGAGCGCCCTGTTTTGCTCACCTGATGCCCACAACGCCCGCCGGCTTTACCGCGCCAAGCACCCCACCGCCGTGGCCGCCTTTAAGTGTATGGACGGGCGCCTGAATCTTTCAGTCATCACCAAGACCCAAGCGGGACTAATCCAGCCGTTCCGAAATCTGGGTGGCAAGTTCGACCTTGGCTGGCCCTACTTTGGCAAGATGGTAAAGGACTGGGTAGATTCCTCCATTTCCCAGGGACGTGACTGTCTGATCCTGGTCACCTATCATTTCTCAAAGGGAGACACCCACCGCGGCTGCCGGGGATTCAACTATGACGTGGACAAGGCCCAGGAAAGCACTTCACACCTCAAAAAGCAGGTCGAGGATATCTTTGGCAGCCATCACAGCGTCATTTATCCCATCCAGGTTGGCATTGAGACCGATGAGGACGCCCTGCTTATCCATGGCGAAAATGGCGAGATCCTCGATCTGGGCAAGGAAAGTGACCTTTCCGAGTCCGATCTGCTAATCCGACTTGCCAAGCTTTTCCCAAGCATGAAGCAGCGGGTACGCCAGGATCTGCTTCGACTCCTCGTTGGTAACCAGCGCCATATCCATGACATTCGCGAGGAGAACCGTCCCATCGCCGATGCTGAGCACAAGGAGTGGGTATTGGCGGTTGGCCGTGGTTTCGACTGGCTACATACGCTAAATACTGCCCTAATCGTCGGCCCTTACAGTCCTGATCTAGCCGATCCTATCCGGGTAGCCGCCGGTCTGCTCTGGGACAATATCGCCAGTGGGCGCATTCCCAAGACTACCGAGATGGTACTCCTAGCCTCTAGTCCTAGCTATGAGCTGGGTGGTACCGAGTGGCAGATCGCCGTGGAAAAATCCAACTTCATGGCCCACTTCGCCATGGACGTGGTAGCCGAACACGCGCCCGAGCTTGCCAAGATTATCAAGCCGGTAGTCGGTGTGGTGGATATGCATACGCTCCTCTTCCATCCCCAGAAATACTAAGGCACGTCAATCCCCATGCTGATTGACTGATCTGGCGGTGACTGGTACGCTGACCCTGAACTTAGTTCGTCTATTTTTGTTTCGCCTGTGACTCCGAATATTTCTTTGGCCGCGGAAGTCGTCTTCCACATCGGCCCGTTTGCCATCACCAATAGCATCTTCACGGCCTGGCTGGTCAGCCTCGGCCTACTACTCTTTGGTGCCTTCATACGGTTCAATCTAAAAAAGATGGGCGGAAAGCTCCAGACCGGTTTGGAGCTCATCTACGACTGGCTAATCGAGACCGCTAACGGCATCATCGGTAACCGTGCAGCCACCGCTGAGGTACTTCCCTATCTGCTGACCATCTTTCTCTTCATTCTCTTCTCGAACTGGTCCGGCCTACTACCTGGCTTTAACTCGGTTGGCTTCCACGAGATGAAGGAGGGACACGAAATCCTAGTACCTCTGCTGCGCGCACCTACCAGCGACCTGAACATGGTGGCGGTACTTGCCCTCTTCTCCATGGGCTACGTCCAATACCTGGGCTTCAAGTACGCTGGCTTCAAGGGCTACGCCGGCAGATTCGTCAACATCAGTAACCCCATCGGTTTCTTTGTTGGAGTCCTAGAGCTGCTTGGAGAGTTCACCAGGATCATCAGCTTTACCTTTCGACTATTCGGCAACGTCTTTGCAGGAGAGGTACTGATTATGGTAATGTTCTACCTGACGATGACGCTATTACCCTATATAGCCATCATTCCGCTGCCATTCTTCCTCTTGGAAATGTTCGTAGGTCTGATCCAGGCCTTTATCTTCACCTTCCTTACCATCATCTTCGTCTCCCTGGCCGTCATCTCGCATGATACCGAGGGGCACGCACATGGCGGAGAAGAGCTTCACCTTACTACCTAATCTATAGCCGTAACCCGGAGACCGTATGAATCCAGAGACCCTGAAACTTATCGCCATGGGTGCCACCATCGCTGTCGGCGCTATCGCACCTGGCATCGCCATGGGCATGATCGGAAGCAAGAGCGTTGAGGCCATCGGCCGCAACCCAGAGACTGAGAACGCCGTCCGTACCGCCATGGTGCTTGGTCTGGCCTTCGTGGAGTCACTGGCCATCTTCTCCCTGGTCGTCGCCCTGATCATCCGCTTCGTCTAACCAATGGAAGCACTCGGCATAAATCTGACTTGGTTCCTGTTCCAGCTTGGCAACTTTATCGTGCTGCTGGGCGGACTTACCTTTCTTCTGCACAAGCCAATCATGAAGCTCCTGGCGAGCCGGCAGCATGAGATCAAGGAAGGTCTGGAGAATGCCGAGAAAGTGCGTCTAGAGATGGAGATCGCCCGCCGCCAGCAGGAAGAACTACTGGAAGAGGCTCGCATGGAAAGTGCCGCCCTCCTGAAGGAGACCCGCGAGCAGTCCAAGAAGCTGGAGGAAGAGCTGCGCAAGGACGCTGCCGCCCACAGCGAGGAGCTGCGCAAGAAAGCCATGCAGGAGCTGGCCTCCGAGCAGGAGCAGTTGCGCAAGGAACTGAAAGGAGAGCTTGCCGGCATGGTCATCCAAGCCACTGAGAAAGTACTCGGCCATGAAGTGAAGTCAGCCGACAAGGAACAGGGCGTCAAGAAGCAGATTGAAAACCTATAGCACTGCCATGACCTTACCTGAATCCACCGCCCAGACCATCGTAAAGTTCCTCAAGGACAACGGTCAGTACGACCAGCTGCCCGCCATTACCGAGATCCTACAGAAAGAGGCCATCCGCAGCCAGCGCATTTCCATTATCTCCGCTGTCGCTGTCCCTGAAAAAGAGCGTAAGGAACTGGAGGCCACTCTCTTCAAGAAATGGGGTGAGCATGAAACCGGTTACACGGTGGACGAAAGCTTGCTTTCCGGCATGCTTATCCGCTACCAGAACCAGCTGCTCGACCTTACCGGCAAAGGCAGCCTTACCCAGCTGTCACAGGCCCTGAAATAATCGTAACCCCGCCATGTCCACCCCCACCCTCGTCCAAGAACTCCAAGACCAGCTGAAGGCCTGGCAGCCCCGCCAAGCCGAGGCCACTGTCGGCACCGTCGAACGTGTCTCAGACGGTATTGCCAGCATCTCAGGACTGCCTGACACCCAGGCCGGTGAGCTGCTACACATCGAGACCCCAGGCGGCCCTATTACCGCCATGGCCTTGAACTTGGAGAAGGAACGTATCGGCGCCATCATCCTCGGTGACTACCGCCAGGTGGAGGCGGATATGACCGTACTGGGCACTGGCCAGATTGCCAGCGTACCGGTTGGCGACACCATGCGTGGACGTGTGGTAAATGCTCTGGGTGAGCCCATCGACGGACGGGGCGACATCAAGACCAAACAGCGCAACCCTATCGAGAAGATCGCTCCCGGCGTCATCACCCGCCAGAGCGTGACCGTACCACTTCAGACCGGTATCAAGGCCATCGACAGCATGATCCCCATCGGTCGCGGCCAGCGTGAGCTGATCATCGGAGACCGCGGTACCGGTAAGACCGCCATCGCCGTCGACACCATTATCAACCAGAAGGACACCGGCGTGGTCTGCATCTATGTAGCCATCGGCCAGAAGGAGTCAAAGGTTGCCCGCCTGCGCGCCACCCTTGAGGAGCACGGGGCCATGGAAAACACCATCATCGTGGCAGCCTCCGCTTCGGACCCGGCTCCCATGCAGTACATCGCCCCCTACGCCGGCTGCGCCATCGGCGAGTACTTCCTTGAGAACGGCCAGGACGCCCTGATCATCTACGATGACCTCTCCAAGCACGCCTGGGCTTACCGTGAGATTTCACTACTGCTACGCCGCCCACCAGGACGCGAGGCCTACTCCGGTGACGTCTTCTACCTCCACTCCCGTCTGCTGGAGCGGGCTGCCCGCCTAAACAAGGACAACGGCGGCGGATCACTTACCGCCCTCCCGATCATTGAGACCCAGGCCGGCGACATCTCAGCCTACATCCCTACCAACGTCATCTCCATCACCGACGGTCAGATCTTCCTGGAGTCCAACCTGTTCTACCAGGGTATCCGTCCGGCCGTAAACGTCGGTCTCTCAGTATCCCGCGTCGGAGGTGCTGCCCAGGTTAAACCTATGAAGAAACTAGCCGGTCAGCTGCGCCTGGAGCTTGCCCAGTATCGTGAGCTTGCCGCGTTCTCCCAGTTTGGCTCTGACCTTGAGGAAGGCACCCGCAAACAGCTTGAGCGCGGACAGCGCCTTACTGAGCTACTCAAACAGCCACAGTACGATCCTATGGCCGTCAACGTCCAGGTCCTACAGCTCTACGCCGCCAATACCGGCATGCTGGACGAAGTATCGGTGCCCCAGATCCAGGGTCTGGCTACCTACCTAGCCGAACAGATCCCAATGTCTCACGCCCCTCTTCTTACTGAGATCGACAAAAAGGGCGAACTTGACGATGACATCAAGAAGAAGCTGGACAAGCTGCTTCCCCAGATGATCAAGGACTACCAGCATAGCCTCTAGCAATGCCCGCTCCTCGCGAACTTCGCCAGCGCATCCGGTCGGTAACCTCGACCAAGCAGATCACCAAAGCTATGGAGCTGGTGTCGGCTTCACGTATGCGTCGGGCCACCGAGGCTACCCTAGCTAATCGCCCCTACGCCACCCAGTTGGAGGTCATGGTACAGCGGATTATTAGCTCGTCCAGTGACCAACCTCTTAGCCACCCCCTCCTTGAAGAGCAGAAGGGAGACAAAACCCTGCTCATTGTTATCGCTTCTGACCGGGGCCAGGCAGGTGCTTATAATTCAAATCTGGGAAAACTGGCCAGTCAGTTTGCAAGCGATGAAAAGGCAGCCGGTCGCACCGTAACCTCGATTACGCTTGGAAAGAAGGCCGAACAGGCCATGAGTAAAGCCGGTATCGACGTTCTGCAGCGGTTTCCTCTTCCCAGTGGGCAGATCGAACTTTCCGATATGCACGCCCTCAATCGCTACGTTGTGGAGCGCTTTCTCCATCACGGTATCAGCAAGGTGAGCGTTCTTTACACCGAGTTTCATTCCATGCTTATTCAGAAGGCGGTTATCCAGCCCCTGCTTCCCCTTACTCCCCCCAACCCGTATCCAGCCAGCGGGGAGCTTATCTTTGAGCCGGACCCTCTGACCGTATTGTCAGAGCTTCTGCCATACCTGGTGGAGATACGGCTGTTCCATTCCGTTCTAGAGGCAGGTGCTTCTGAGCACTCCGCCCGCCGCATGGCCATGAAGAGCGCCACCGACAATGCCAACTCCATTATCGACCGCCTGACCCTTACCTACAACCGTCTGCGCCAGAGCGCTATCACCCAGGAGATCGCTGAGATCACTTCGGGTGCTGCCGCTTTAGAGTAGTCACGGACCAGCCACGTAATTCCCCTGTATGCCAACCAAAAACCCCACCTCACACGGAACCCTCTCCCAGATCATCGGCCCGGTGGTCGACGTCACCTTCACCGGCAAGCTGCCGGCCCTCTACGAGGCGCTTGAAGTGAAGCGCGGCGACGTCACCGTCACCCTTGAGGTAGCCGCCCACCTCGACCACGCCACCGTGAAGGCCATCGCCATGGACTCCACCGACGGACTGGTCCGCGGAGCTGATGTCATCGCCACCGGCGCCCCTATCTCCACCCCAGTAGGTGAGCAAGTCTTGGGTCGCATGCTTAATGTCACCGGCAAGCCTATCGACGGCAAGCCTCCAGTAAAGACCGACACCTACTACCCTATCCACCGCGAAGCCCCTAAGTTTACCGACCAGGCCACCAGCACCGAGGTATTTGAGACTGGCATCAAGGTCATCGACCTGATCTGTCCCATGCCTAAGGGCGGCAAGGTCGGCCTCTTCGGAGGTGCCGGCGTCGGTAAGACCGTTCTCATCACCGAGCTGATCCGGTCTATCGCCGCCGAGCACGGAGGCTACTCGGTATTTGCCGGAGTCGGTGAGCGTACCCGTGAAGGAAATGACCTCTACTACGAAATGAAGGAGTCCGGAGTACTAGAAAAAACCGCCCTGGTCTTTGGCCAGATGAATGAACCGCCTGGTGCACGTGCCCGCGTCGCCCTTACCGGACTTGCCATCGCCGAATACTTCCGCGACCAGGGCAAGGACCTGCTGCTCTTCATCGACAACATTTTTCGGTTCAGTCAGGCTGGCTCCGAGGTATCGGCCCTCTTGGGACGCATGCCTTCGGCAGTAGGCTACCAGCCTACCCTGGCCTCTGAGATGGGAGCCCTGCAGGAGAGGATCACCTCCACTAAGAAGGGTTCCATTACCTCGGTGCAGGCTGTCTACGTACCGGCCGATGACCTTACCGACCCAGCACCTGCTACAACGTTTGCCCACTTGGACTCCACCGTGGTACTGTCACGCGCCCTCACCGAAATCGGTATCTACCCTGCCGTAGACCCTCTGGACTCCACCTCGACCATCCTAGACCCTCTCATCGTAGGCCAGGAGCACTACGACGTGGCCCGCGGCGTCCAGCGCATCCTACAGCGTTACAAGGAGCTACAGGACATCATCGCCATCCTCGGTCTAGAAGAGCTTTCCGACGAGGACAAGCTTACCGTCTCCCGCGCCCGCAAGATCCAGCGCTTCCTCTCCCAGCCGTTCTTCGTGGCTGAGGTCTTCACCGGCAATGCCGGCAAGTACGTACCTCTGGCTGACACCGTACGGTCGTTCGGCGAGATCCTGGAAGGCAAGCACGACGACAAGCCTGAATCGGCATTCTACATGAAGGGAACCATCGACGAGGTCAAATAATGCTCAAGATCACCATCACCACTCCTGACGGGCTGCTGTTCCAGGGCGAGGCCGACGAGGTCGTCGTCCCCACAAAGAGTGGCATGATCGGCGTGCGCACCAACCACCTGCCCCTTGTAAGCCTGCTGAAGCCGGGCCAGCTCGAGGCCAAGAAGGACGGTGGCCCAAGTCATAAGTTCCAGGTACGGGAAGGGTATGTGAAGGTAGGACCACAGGAAGTCTCGGTCATAGCGAGAAGCGCCAGGAAGGCTTAGAACAAATGTTAATTGCCTTTTCTTACTCTCAGCCTCAAGACATAGTAGATGAGACTGAATAGAGGCACTAACACTGCATTCAACGAAAGCACAATAAGAAATAATACGTAGGCTATTAGAAGAAGATCGCCAGCGTAGCTTTTCGATAGTTCGCTATAGGTATAATCCACATGCACCCAAGGTGGAGCAAGCCACAGTACCGCACCCAGATACAAGAACACTGAGATGAAGAAAGTGACGACAATCCACCGCTGGAAGTACCAATAAAGGGACTGGTCAGTTAGGGCCATATGAAGGGGCTAGCGAAGCTCTTCCAGATCCTTCAGTATCTGCTCCGCATGCTTGTCCGGGGTGACCTTGGGGTATTCCTTGGCGATTTCTCCTTCCGGGCTGATCAGGTATGTCTTCCTGATGATCCCCTCGAATAGCTTGCCGTACATGCTCTTCTCGCCCCAGGAGCCGTAAGCCCTGATAGTCTCTTTGGTTGGATCGCTGAGCAAGGTAAAGGTCAGGTGGTACTTCTCGGCGAACTTCGCATGCGAAGCCACAGAGTCAGCTGAAATCCCGACCACTGCCACGTCCTGTTCAGCAAACACGGCGCCGCTGTCGCGAAACGAGCAGGCCTCCTTGGTGCAGCCCGGGGTATCGTCCTTAGGGTAGAAGTAGACCACTAGCCACTTGCCGGCGTAGTCGGAAAGCTTTCGGGTCGTGTCTGTCTGGTCCTGCAGGGAAAAGTCTGGTGCCTTCATGTCAGTGGCTTAGCTGGTAAGTATCATCGTCACGACTGAGGAATCCCTCGTCTTCGAGCTGGCTCAATCCTTTCTCTATCTTAGCAGGATCCAGGCCCAGCACTGCCTGCAGGGTTACAAGGGTAGCCTTGCCATTGTCAACCAGATAGGCCAGTATCCGTCCCCTGGCCTGGCGGCCGGAACCTTCGAACTTCGATTGCACTGAGTAATGCTTGCTGCGCCGATTGGGGTTGGCCACCCGCTTTGGCAGCTGGGCGCCGTAGTCCATCAGCGCATAATACCACTCACGGGGATTCTCGGGATCTACCGTGGCCTCAATGAGAGGCATCAGCTCCTTGTCAGACACCGCCTCGGCATCAGGAAAAAAGAAGTGCAGGTAGACCCGGCGGATATTGGTCTCAATGAAGGTGACCGGCCGGTTAAAGGCGAAGGCAGAGATGGCGCCGGCCGTGTAGGGACCGATACCAGGGAGGCTTACCATGTCAGCCGGATTCTGCGGTACAACGCCTCCAAAGTTATCCACTATCACCTTCGCCGCCTTCTGCAGGTTCAGGGCCCGCCGGTTATATCCCAGCCCTTGCCACAACGTCAGAACCTGGGAAACCGGCGCAGCAGCCAAGGACTCCACCGTAGGCAGCTCCTCCAGCCAGGCATTGTACTTATCCACCACCCGGGCAGTCTGGGTCTGCTGCAACATAAGCTCTGAGAGCATGATGCGGTACGGGTCATGGGTCTCCCGCCACGGGAATGTTCGGGGATGCTCACGATAAAAGGCCCAGATAAGGGCCTTAAAATCGGCAAGCTCTGCTTGAGTACTATTCATATACCCAGCCTAGCAGAAACTAGGGCTGGAGGTCGTGGCGGGCAGCCTGGGCGGCCTGCTCTTCAAGATCCTTCTTGATGTCGGCCTCGGCGAGGTCAATCTCTGACTCAAGCTTAGTCATCTCCTCGTCGCCCTGCTTGACTGCAGCCAGAACGCTATCGTCAAATTCCTTAATCAAAGCGTCGGCGTCTCTTGCCTCGTCCCCAAGAACCTTCTCAAGAATCTCAAGCTCTTCGTTGCTCAGCTCCTGCAGATTGGCGTTAGCCGGTGCAGATGTTGAAACCGGTGCGGTGGTTACATCGTCCATAATCCCTCTTTTAGATAATAATTAGGCCGGCTGCTGGCTCTGTCTCCGACGAGCCTGCTCTGCATGTACGGCTTCAAGCTGCTTACCAATCTGCTGCCTCTGCTCATGTGCCTGTGACCGCAACTCGGTCATCTTAGCTTCAAGAGCCGCCTGCTCACTGGCTTGAATTTGTTGGAAATGTGATTCGTCGGGGACAGCCTGATATTGTGCCTCAAGAGCGTCCCGAGTAACCTGTAACTTAGCATTCTGACGAGCCTCAATAGCTGCTTTGGCCCTTCCTGGAAGTGAGCGGAAGCCATTTACCAGCTTGTTGCTAGCGCCGACGATGCTCTCAGTGGTGCGATTGCCGATATCGTCAATACGCTTTCCAGCCTCGACAGCCACCATACCGGTACGCTCAGCCGCCCGGTGTCCCTTACCGATGGTCTCCAAGGCAATGCCTGGTGCTCGTTCTGCGACGGTATGCATATCATTCATGGTTCTACTGAGATCGTTTCGTGCAAATTCGCCCGCTTTCGCAACCCCGCTCATAACCCTCTCCCCGACATAGTCCCTGGCATTGGCACCAAACTCCTTGGCAGCAGCGGCCGCTTGTACACCAGCCTCAATGTTGCCTCTTGAAGTCTCAACTACTTCGTTCTTCATAGTTCCGGCCGTCTGCTTGGCGTTGTCCCATTCTGCGGATACGGCTTGACCTAGACCCCTGGCATGGTCACCCATGCGCTGCATGAGGCCACCTATCTTGGTGCCGGCAATAGCTCGCTTCCGAGCAAAGAATCCACTTACGGCCTCGACTACTTGCTGCCCACGCTCAAGGTCGCTTAGACCTTCCTGGGCTACTGGTGCGGCTTCGACGGCAGCGATCGGCTGCTCCTCAATGATATGACCGACAGCTTCTTCTGAATAGCTCATGGCGTAGGATTCTTATAGTTAGCCTTATAATGAGCCCAGGCCGAGAGGTTGTCAAGCAAACGTATGACGCAATCCACAAGGCTCAATGGTTTGAGCATTCTGGGTTGCGGGCAGGGGAGGCTAGCTCCCCGTGCCCTTGATGCCTCAGCCAGCAACGGCTTTGGCCAGTAATTGCTGCAGCAAAGGCGGATTCGCCATCAGCCTGTCGTGCATGCCGAGGTCGGCGTACACTGCGCGCCCGGTGATCCTACAAACTGGAGAAAGCAGCTCACAGGCGCCCTCGCCAATCACCTCCCTCGCACGCTCCTGGGTCCACCCGACTTCCTGTTCGTACACTGTGCACATCGCGTCGAAGCCTTCAATGACCCGGCCGGCCATACTCTTGACCGGTCCTGTTATTAAGACATTGAAACGGAAGCCCGGGGCCGGCGGCTGCCGGGCACAGTCTAGCGTCCATTTCTCCAAAGCTGCCTTCATGGGACCCATGGCGCCATAACCGGGCCAGGTAAAGGCATTGTCAGAACCAAGAGCAAGGAATGAGGCGTTGTCCGCCCACACCTTATGCCCGATCCCCGCTTCGATCATGTTCCGGAAACCGAGTACGTTCACCTTAAACCCTTCAAGGTACTCTTCTGGGGTGGCATGAAACATGTCTCCCCCGATAATCGACTTGGGGCCGCCGGCGACGGCAAAGACGTACCCACCAAGAACCACTCCCTGTGCCGCCAAGCCTGCGAAAAGCGCATCAACGCTCTCCTCGTTGGCAACGTCGCATTCCAGAACGGTGGAATCAAGCAGATGCTGCGCATCTTGCACGGTACCCGCCCACCGGTCAGTCCGTTCTGGCTTCCGGGCCGTTCCCATAACGAGGCCCGGTCGGGTGGAGGTATACATCACTGTTTTTCCATTTTTCACCTCACGATGCCCGATGATCAGCCCAAGACCACCACCGCGGCAGCCGCTAATCAAAGTGACCCCATTACTAACGCTTTTCATGCCTGTCTCCTTTCTAATCGAACAGGCAGATACTAGCAGGTTTCCCTACTCTTTGAAAGCACTTATGGAAGCTTACTATCATTGAAAGACATGCTCCCCGAAGAACAGCTCTTCAGGCGAGGTGCGTTCCAGTTGCTCCACCACCTTAGCCAAGGCTGGGAAATACTCAGACTTGGCCAGCTCGGCCTGGTCCAGCTTCTTCCAGAACGCCTGGCCATGGTACTCACCCGGACGTAACTCGCCTCCTTTCACTATTCCGCGATACACCAGGCTCAGCACCGCATTACTAACCCCGTCGTCCTCAAGAGTCGTGGAGATCACCGTCCCGGCATAGTGAAGACTAGCAGTCAGACCTGTCTTGGCCATCAGCTCCCCCTGGGCCTGCTCTAGCACCGGCTCCCCGGCCCGCACTAGTCCCGAAGGGAAGCCCACCAACCCGTCAAAGGGCTGCCTGCCCTGCCTGAACAGCAGCCACTCGCCGGACTCATTCTTGCAGGCGATGTCTACCAATATATAGGGCTGCTCGTGGGGCTGCAGGGTCTCGCTGCTCAGCGCCTCGACGTACTTCTTCCCGCCAGAAGTCAGGCCGTAGCCTCCCTCCACCTTCTCCACCAGTCCCGCTGCCATCACCTCGCGCAAATGGTACATGAAGACATTGCCCTCCACATCCTTGGGACGCAGCTCCGAATAGCGCCGGGGCGAGCGCTTGAGCAGTGAGGTCATAATGCCGTGCTGGGTGGGATGTGTCATTATCTCCAGGTTAGCAGATGGGAGATATTCGTCGAGTCGAGAACTGTCGACTAGATGGGCCGGACCTATGGCGACTAGGGTGAATGTATCCGATCGGAACAAAGGAGCACACCATGTGGAAGACAGTCATTACACAGGCAGGGTTTTTCGGAAAGAAGCGGGCGGATATCTATGCAGGTTATGACGATCAGTTTGGCGCCGGGAAGTGGCGAGTGGCTTGGGAGATCCCTACGGATGCCAGCAGCGTCATTACCGACATGGCAGGCGTCATGGCCCTTTACGAAGACGCCTACTTCGCCCATTTGCAGAGTAATCCGGAATTGTTGGCCGAGCTGACCGCCGCCGCCAGCAACGTCTACGACGACGCGTCCAGCAACGTGGGCTCCGGATTCGACTATACGATCCAGGAGACGAACCTGAACCATCTGCACGACATCGCCATCCGGCGATCAGTGCTCCGCCTTGGAACCTGGTTCCACGGCGAGGAATTAATCCAGATCCGCGGCTCCAAGAGCCAGCATCCGTTAAGCAAAGAACTTTCGCCTGGAGTGGTGCCGTTTCATCTGTCGCGTCTCATCCGGAAGCCGGAGGTAATTGGCTGGTGGAAGGAAGGGTCTATCGAGGCTTTCTACCAGTCTGGGAAGATCGTCCAGCAGTGGACTGAAGAGTAAAGGAGAAAAGATTTGAGAGAGGGGGCAGCAATGCCCTCTCTTTCCCGTGGCCACCAACCCCTGATTCTGTTAGGATAAGTGCAGGAAATGAAGGGGGATTTAACATGTCGAAAGAGTTACAGATGCGTGTCGGACACGGTGCGCAACCTGAAGTAGGACCTGCCTGGGCGCCAGTGTGGGTAGCAGAGAACGTTGCAATGCTTCCTTTCCAGTACGCTGCCCAAGCAGGGCACGTACACTGGATCTTTGACCTTGACCGAGTGCTACTCCCTGCCCCACAGCTGGTGGGACTCAGATGGAGAGTATGCCAGGACTTTTGCCAGGCAATTCATGATGCACAGGTAGCAGGATACATACAGAATGCCGCCATTGTCACCAACGTAGCCTTTCCGTTGCCCCAGCTCGTACTTCGCACGAAGTCGGTGGGACGTCAGCTTGGTATTGAGAACATAGTCCGGCTCTACCTCTACAAAGGAAATATGAAGCCGCATCCCTGGGGTGGTATGCGGGCCATGGAAATGATGGGCTCTACGCCGGATACCACCATATTCTGCGGCGACATGATCAGCAAAGATGGTCTGTGCGCCAAGAGCTGTGGCATTCCATTCGTGCACGTCCAGCCATATGGGCCTAATCCCCTCTGGAAGCAAGCTATCGAGCAGCTTCCCAGACTGCTACCCGCCCGACGGCGTTCAGCATGACATCGACGCACTAAATGAGCGTCACCAACAAGAACTTCTGGGAAGAGGCACGCACCTGCGGCCTCTTCTTTCAGTTAAGCCCCTGGTAATAAAATAGTGCTCAGAGAGGCTTGACGGTCGCTTCCGCCGCCTTTCGCTTCGTATTGAAGCGGCGTCGGAGCGCTGCGCTAACCCCGCTCTTTGCTCCGCAAAGTTTGGTTTTGGCGTGGTGCTCGTGCTCCTGGTATTTCCAGGAAGCGGTGGAGCAGGGCGGAACTCCTCGGGTTCAAACCTCCTTCACGGACAAACAAAAAGACCCACTAAAGTGGGTCTTTTTGTTTGGTCGGGGAGAGAGGCCAAACGGTTAGTCCTCGCTGCCGCGCCGACAGCACGGGTTGATCCGCTCGGACACTAGCCGCCCCTCCCGGACCGGCGTCGCCTACGGTTCAAATCCTCTTACCGTTACAGAGAAAAAGAACCAACATAGTTGGTTCTTTTTCTCTGGTCGGGGAGAGAGGATTTGAACCTCCGGTCTCAGGACCCCCAGCCCTGCGCATTAGGCCACTATGCTACTCCCCGAGGTGAACGCAGACGAAAACGTGTTTTCGGCTATGTGAGCCGAGGGGTCTTGCATACAGAGTATGCTACTCCCCGAAGCGAGATAGAAAAGAAAGCTAGCTTTCTTTTCTGTGAGCGAGGGGATCCGCCGTGCGAAGCACGGTGCTACTCCCCGCTGTTTGTCATTGGCGTTTCGACGAGGGGATGCTTATCCGTAGGATAAGTCCCCCGAGCCTGTTTAACACCTTTAAGAGTAGCCGTTTTTCCTTTATTTGGCAATTATATCCTTCAACTCCTCCGCCCTGGCCTTCATAATCTTCCTCTGCCCCTCTACCTGCGCCTTTTGCTCCTCCACCAGTTCCAGCCTCTCCCTCTCATTCTTCTCCAAGATACCTATTTTCTCCGCCAACTCCTCGTGCCCGCTCACCCGCCGGAAATCATCCGCTTTCATAAGGACCTCGAACCTGTCGTAGCGTCGATCAGTAAACGCCACCATCCCGTTCAGGCAGTATTCCCAATACCGCTGTGACAGCATTCCCGCCTCATAGTAACTGGGATCCGAGATCACCAAGCCGTATTTAGCCTGCGCATAAAGCTCCTGCAATTCGTTAAAGGTAAGTCGTCCCCGCATCTTGGGGCCCTCGCCAAACACCGGCGACGAGCTGACGATGGCCGAAACGTACGCATTCTCAGGATTAAGGTAGTCAAGGTAATCGATATCCCGGCTCCCGTCTCGCTTACCGCCGCCGTAGACCAACTGCAACGCCTTGGTCTCGCCTGAGTGATCCAGAAGATAGAGCACCACCGCCCCCTCAAAGCCCGCATACAGAAAGTCGGACCGATCTGACTGGGGAATCTGGGTTAGCTTGAGGTGCGGCCCCAGTACACTGTCTGGGATGACCAGGTTAAGGTCGGAGACCATTTGAAAGATCTTGACTCCCCGCTCAATCAGACCTTCTGCCTGCCCATGAAAGCTGGGGTTACAGTTGTTAATGAGCACCGTGTCCCCGGATCGTAGCTCCTCCGCCCCGTCGATGGGTTCGGCACCCAGATAGTCCACACAGTAGCGCAGCTCGCTCATTCCCCCGAACGTGGTAACATCCCCCTTTGACTGCAAAAGCTCGCGCAGCTTAGCGCCGGGCTTCCAGATTTTAAGACTCATAGTCGTATGAATAGGTATGCTTGGCATTTAGTCTAGCATATACGAAAAGCACATCCGGACCGGCTGGATGTGCTTTGTCGACCGCTCCCCGAGGGGAAGCTATTGAAATGCATGGCCGTGAGGCTGACCATAGTCCATCGGCTGATTTGGGGTAAAACTCAGGGCAGCATACTTCTGCCTTAGCCGAGAATAGGTCTCGTGGTCCATTCTGACGATACAGCAGTCGTCGCCCCTCATCTCAACCTGGATGACGTCTGTCTCGTGAAACAGCCTCGAGACCATTGCCTCTTGGCCCTTCTTACCGGTGACCAGATGCTCCTGCAGACTGGTCGGGACGAACAAGCTAAAAAAATTACGCAACCATTGCCACATGCTGCAACCTCCTCGAAAGTAGAACTTGCCTGAAGAGTACCGTTTATTATCCTTCCAGTCAATCCGCTACTCGAATGAGTGCGGCAATAAACTCCTCATAACTGATCCCCGCCTGGGGCAGCTCCATGGGCAGCAGCGAGGTCTTGGTCATGCCTGGTAGGGTATTGATCTCAATGAAATACGGCGTCCCGTCCTCGGAAAGCATCCAGTCAGCCCGGGCATACTGCCTCAGTCCCATTTCCTTGTATATAGTAGCCGTCTCCTGCTGGACCCGGTCGGAGACTTCCTTTGATACCGGCGCTGGACAGATGTCCTCGCTCTCGCCAGGAGTATACTTAGCTTCGAAATTGAAGAACTCATGCTTGGGCCGGATCTCTACTAACGGTAAGGCCTGCAAAGTACCAAACACGTCTATGACGCCACAGGTAAGCTCCGTGCCTTTGATGAATTCCTCCACCAAGATATCGACGCCAAAGCTCCTGGCAAACTTCACAGCCTCATCCAGGGCCGAGGCGTCCTTAACGATAGTAACGCCAAAGCTGGAGCCCTCTCGGTCCGGCTTTACCACCGCCGGAAAGCCGTGCTCCCAGGTAACAGGCTCATCTCCGCTATAGGCGACCGAAAACGGGACCTTGATCCCCAGCTTCTCCACCACCTTTTTGGTGGCCGTCTTGTCTATGGCAAACCTCGAGGAGGCAGAGTCCGATCCGGTGAACGCTATTCCCTTCTCAGCTAGCAGACCCTGGACGGTGCCATCCTCACCAAAAGGACCGTGCAAGGCGATGACTACAATCCGGGGCTTCAGGGCCACCACCTGCTCCAGCCAGTCAGTATCAGCAGCATCGATCTCTCTGTATTCCTCACCCAGCTGGATAAGTACCGTGGCAACTGACTGGGCCGTCCATAATGAGACTTGGCGCTCGGACGAGTTTCCCCCCTTGAGAATGATGACCATGTGCTGAAGTTAGGACTGGTGGGTCGTATCGGAGTCCCCATGGTACCACGCCAAAGGCTTGAGGGACAGGCCGGCCCCTGCTACCATCAATGCAACGACGAAAAAGGAGAGCTGCCGTGAAGATCGCCCTACTGTTAGTGTCGTACCCCATCCTGCTGGCCGGACTGACGGTTGAGCTGCGCTTGGTAAGCGAACTTGGTCAATATTCAATTGTCGTCGCCGCCCTGCTTCTTGCCTTTGGCACCGTGATTGCCTATGGCAATGACCAGGACTGCAAAGCCCCCGCCGAAAAGAAGCCTCCTCTGGCTGTGCGATTTCAATCCCTATCTCCGAAACGGCTTCTCACGAGGCTGTCCCCGACCCGACTCGGCCACCCATAGCGGTGGCCGACCTGTTTTTGTGAGCATCGTATTGGAATATGTGTGTGAGAGGCGTATGGTCTACCTATCATGATCACCGTCTATTCCTCCCCCCACTCTGACGAGCTCAACCTTCTAAAGGGCTTTCTTGAAGCGCATGGCATTGTCACCCTCAAAAAGGGTGGCGGAAGAGACGATCCGACTCCTTATCTGTGCCTAGTGAACGACGCGGACGCTGAGAAGGCCGCCGACCTGGTGGCCAGCTGGAAGGAACGGGAAAAGAATTCGGCGCCATCGAATCCGCGCCGGTCGCCTCTTCGTATGTATCTTCCTTATTTCGTACTCATCATTGCTCTGGCCGCCATAGCCTATTTTCTTTAGACGGCTTGCTTCTTTATTTGTTTCTCAAAGGTAAGCAGGTCAAAGGACAACTCATCGATGCCATTCATCTCATAGACCTGGAAGGCTGAACAGATCTTCTTATCGTTGGGATCCAAGCCGAGTAGTCCGATCGCCTCATCGACCTGTTCCCAGGTTGTGGCCTCAATCTCCAGGTACGGCTTAAGCAGCGGCCAGTGGTCGATGTCAAACTCAATCTCTCCCAGCGTGTAGCAGGTGCGCCGGTTCTCTTCATAGAACTTCTGCTTCATGCCGATCTTCTCAAGAAAGGTCCAAGCGGCATCGAAGTCACTGACTGTCATTTCTACCTCGTCCATGCCGGCGTCGTTGCCGTTCTTATCAGGCTCCAGACGCTGTTTGAACCCCATGGTCACCTTGTCGCCCTCGTCGCGCACCCGGATCCAGGCGCTAGCCTCGTTGAGACGCAGGTCTGGGTAGTCGTAGACCTTGCGACGATAGAGGCGCTCGAACTGCTTCACAGCGCCGATAGCCACCAGCTTGGCCTCCATGGCAGACTCATCAATGTCGAGGAATTTTACTTCAATTTCTTGCATCTCGTTAAAATTAACCTGCTATTTCCAGGATTTGAAAAGAGTTATTGTTTTCTAGTACCACGGCAGGAAGGATAGCCAACACAACCCCAAAATGCTCCTCGTTTACCCGTCCTTCTAACCATTGGCCGTCTACAGGTAGGGCATAAAGGCGTAACGCCAGTACTCTTTTTGTCTTTTTTATCCCCAAACATCGAGGCAATACCTATCCATCCCAGATATCCGCCGCCCAGTATTGCCCACCAGTAATCTTCCCAAAAAGTGTGCTCTTTTTTAGCAACAGTCACACCTGAGCTTTCAGACCCACAATAATTGCTATGCCCGGTATCTCCACAGACGTAGCTACCTGAATCCGAGGGACATGAATGCCAACGATGGCACCCTGATCGGTGAGCTTCAACTGATAGTACTCCTACAGAAAATATATAAACGAGTGGCAAAAAGACAATCAGGTACCAATATATTCTTTTCATCAGTAAACTGTAACAACTAAGCACCCCCCCTTACAACCAACCATAGAGCAACAATCTAGACCTAGGGCCTAGCGGGCAACGAATACAATGGCGTTCGGCAGCGCCCGGCCCGGGCCCACTTTATAGGCTCCCTGGTAATACAGCGCGCTGGAGCCGCCCCCGTCGAGGTTCATGGCGCTGTCCACGCCTAGGGCGTCCATGATAGCGGCCAGATCCGGGACAGTGGCAGAAGAAGCGACCACCGCGTAGACTGTCTGCCCCTTCAGGCCAAGGGCTCCGCGGTTGGACTTGGTGCTGCGCTGTTTGTCATCCATCTCGCTGTCCTGCAGAGTGATGCTGCCGCCTTCCACCAGACGCGGGCCAGAGTTTACGCCGGCATAGGCCGCGAAACCCGATGACTTGTACGAGGTCCAACTGGAGAAATAACGGGCGGTGCCGCTCGAGTCAAAGCCGATGAACGGTTCAGGCTCAAAGGACCCGTTGTTCTGGTTGATCATGACCCCCACCCGGGTATTCTTCACCTTATAGAGGAACGAATTGGTCTTGCCCGAGCAGTCGGCGTAATCCGGCGGACAGAAATAGGTGCCATTTATTCCTCCGAAGCCACCGTTTGCCTGGACGTAGGACTGCAGAGACTTGGCGGCGCAGCCGTTGCTGCAGTCACTGTCATTGCCGGTGTCGGTAGCCACCTTGGCCTTGCCGCTGCCGAGATCTACGGTAAGCAAGCTGATGCTGAAGCTCCCCCGGCTGGTGGCCACGGTCTTTCTCTCATAAGAGCTGAACCCGTTGGACTGGGTGACGGCAGGAGTAGGAGTGGCAGTGGGCCGAGGCGTAGCCGGCGGGGTCTTGGTAATGGCGATATCCTTGCTGAGCTGCTGGGTGGCGGCCAAGGCAACCGTCTGTTTGACGCTCACATAGCCGGACTTGGAAACGGTCAGAGCATAGGTTCCGGCCGGTATCCTTGCCGTATAGGTTCCGTCCACCGCGGTGGTAGCGGTAGTGGCAACAGAGTCTAGCACCAGTGAAAGGGTCACGCCCTCTACCGGCTTGGCCGATTCAGTCACCTTGCCGGAAAGCACTGCCTTCTGGGCTTCCAAAGCGCCTGCAGCCGCGGCGTCTTGCTCGGCTTTGGCGGTTACTGCGGCGTCATCGGCTTTCTTGGCAGTAAGCGCAGTTTCCAGAGTTGCCAGTATATGTGCCGAGGCCGCGTCCTGCCCCTTGTAGTCACCTTTCTTGAGAAGTGCCTTGACCACCGGTTCTTGGGCAGTGGCCTCAGACACCTCTATCCCCTGGGCGGCATAGGCGTCGATCGAAGCGACAAAGGCGCGGTACTTTTTAGAGGCGTCCGCGTAGGCGCTAAAGGCGACTTGGTCCGAGGCGACCTTCTTCTGGGCAGCATCATTCTGGTGGCGAGCGTAGATGACAAGTGAGACTGAGCCGGCACAGAGAAGGAGCAGAAGGAAGTAGACGGCGAAACGAAGCCGCTGGCGGACCAGAAAGGCTAACAACGGCGAGTGCGATGGGTGAGAGGTGGCCATGGATCTACAGTATACGGGATCCAGGGATATACGCCTAAAGCAGTGTGACGAATGTGGTATTGTGGCGTTAATAGGCAATCCTAAGACCATACATGAACTACACCTACTGCCCCCAGTGCAAACACCCCCTGGAAACCCGCAAGAATTCATTCTACTGCCCCAGCTGTGACCTGGAGATATATCAGAACTCCAAGCCGTGCGTGTCGGTGCTTATCGTCAAGGACGGGAAGGTACTATTGGCCAAACGCGGGATTGAGCCATATAAGGGGAGCTACGATACGGTAGGCGGGTTCCTCAAGTATGGCGAACCAGCCGAAGTCGGCGCCTTACGCGAGACCAAGGAAGAGACCGGACTTGACGTGCGTCTCATTGAAATACTGGGGACCTACATCAACCAATACGGCGAGAACGGCGTCTACACACTCGATGTGGACTTTATCGCCGAAATAACCGGCGGTGAGATGCAGGCGCAGGACGATGTGGCAGAACTAGAATGGGTGGACATCCACGACATTCCGTTTGAGGAGATCAGGTTTGCCTCAGCGAAGAAGGGGTTAGAGGATTTGCAGAAATGGTACGAGGCAAAAAATAGCTAATAGTGGGAATAGATTAATCGGTTAATCCTCGCTGCAGCGCCGACAGCGCTGATGGCTTCCGCTCGGACACTAGGACCGCCTCCCGGCGGGCCGTCGCCTGCGGTTCAAACCCTCTTACCGTTACAGAGAAAAAGAACCAACATAGTTGGTTCTTTTTCTCTGGTCGGGGAGAGAGGATTTGAACCTCCGGTCTCGGGAACCCGAATCCCGCGCATTAGGCCGCTATGCTACTCCCCGGAGAGAACGTCGGGGAAAGCTTGCTTTCACCGATGTGAGCGAGGGGAGGTGCCCACCGAAGGTGGGTGCTACTCCCCGAGGAGAAATGATGGCGGCCATGCTTGCATGGACATCAGCATTTCGACGAGGGGATGCTCGTCCGTAGGACGAGTCCCCCGAAGCGAGTTGTATTCGGGAAGGTGGGTGCTACTCCCCGACATTGTATTTTGAAGGATAAGTCCCCCGAGGCGATATTAGAAAGAAGGACTATTTACTCGAGGTACTCGTCTGCCCCGTGGCGCTACTCATAGACAACAGCAGCGAAGCACCCATTAACCAAATGGAAACTATTACCACCAAAATAATAACCAGCGCCTTTTTCATAATCCCGGCGACATAAAATAAAAAGAAGGTGGCTTATCGCTAGAGCGTAGGCGGCCCTAATGGCCAAGTGGGTACTCTCACGCCCGCTCCACGGAGCCGGCAAATATCGAGTTCCCGTAATACATGAATTGATGACCACCTACGACAGGATAAGCCGCTTATAGAGTACCCTATTTACCCCTCTGTGGCAATCGATCAATACACTGTGTTTACCCCTTCCCTGGCACTTGCTATACTTATGGAATGAATCACGGTTTCGCTATACAACATTGTCGTATCGTTGCGCCCGAGAGGCTTTCTGACCGCTTTTTAGCCTCCGGAGTCTTTTTTCAACAGGAGAGCGACAGCGGTCTTGACGACCAGGTCATGCTGGCTTATGTCCTGGAGATCAGTAAACCATGGTTTCCCTCTTCGAAAGTCCTCCCCTCCTTACTTGAGACCCTGCACACCCAGCACATAGCCCTCAGCTCCAAGCGCGACCTCGGCGACCAATTCGAACTCCTGCTGCGCTCTATCAACCAGCAGCTCAACGCCATTTCCGAGCAGGGTGAGACCGACTGGATAGGAAACCTGAACGGCCTAATCATGGTGGCCAGTGGCGATGAGATTCACTTCTCCCAGACCGGACAAAGCCCCGCCTATCTTCTGCAAAAAAACCGTATTCGCCAGATCACTGACGACACCGGCCACGAGCGCGAGCCCCATCCTCTTAAGACCTTTGCCAACCTTGCCTCCGGCAACCTGAAAGCCGACGATTATATCCTCGTCTCAAACCGCGAGCTCTATAACGAAGTCTCCCTCGATGCCTTGCGCCGGGTAATGAACAACAACACTCCTACCGCCGCCTGCCAGTCTATTGTCAAAGAACTCAAGCGCGACAAGAACCTGGCTGTCTCTACCATCATCCTCAAGGTTGCCTCAAAAGCGGAGGCCAGCCACAAGCACGCCGCCGAGATACATGAGATTATTCTTGAGGATGAGATGCAGAGTAGCTTTAGAAAGGCCCAAAAACGGATAATGCCCTGGGTCCAGGTGGGCAAGCGACATTCAGCCACCATTGGCAGGGCCGGACTGAAGGCAGCCAAGACTACCGGCACCGTCATGAAGGAGAAAGTTGCTCCCAAAGCCGCCGACCTGCTCAACAAAGGCGCGGATCATGCCGTCCAGCTTAAGGGACAGATCGCCGAACGGCGTCAGCATCGTCGTGAGGCTCCTGAAGAAGAACTTCCCGTAGTCGAGATCATCCTGCCAAAGGCCCAGCGCGAAGCAGCTGCAGAGGCTTCTGTTGCTCGCTTTGAAGCTCCCCGGCTTATCCCTGATGAAGAGCTGGCTCTGAGCTCATCACATAAGCTCAAGCGGGCACCAGGGGTACCCCTTCCCACCCGCATCCTCAGCTTCTCACGCAATTGGCTGCGCTCACCCCAGCACAAGCGGCTGGCCGCCTTAACCGTCGCAGTCCTGCTGGTTGCCTTCACCGTGCTTACCGCCATTTCCCGCAGGCAGCCCAGCGCCTCAACTACCCCCGACAACCAAATTTCCAAGCAATTAGCCCAGGCCGCTGATCTCCAGAAAAAAGCTGCCAATGCCCAGAAGCTCAACCAACTAGTCGAAGCAAGCAAAGAGATAAAGCAGGGCGAGGACATTATCAATGGTCTGACCGGACTGACCGCCGATCAGAAGAAAGAAGCTGACGCTACCTGGAAGCTACTAAGCGACGTAGGAGACTCTCTCAGCACCACTACCCGTCTAGCAGGTACAGCGACCACCTACAAGTTCACTACTGCCAGCCAAAACCTGGTGGCAAGCCTTCCCTTCTTCTACGGCTCTTCTTCTACGGTAAACGGTCTGCTGCAGACCGGGCAGGGCGATGCCAAGACCATACAACAAACTATTTCCCTGCCCGAAAGTGACGACAGCATCGTGAGCATTGCCTCCAGTAGCGAAAGCGATACCGCCGGCTACGCCCTAACCAAGAAGGACAAGGTTTACCGTATCGCCCAGAGCGGAAGCACCACCTCACTCCACGTCATTGCACCCACCTCTGGAAGCTTCGCCCCTGGGGACGACATCGCTAGCTATAACGGCAATGTCTATATTCTCGACGGTACTACCGGCCTGCTCTGGAAATACACCAACGGAGGCACTACCTACAGCAAGGGGGTCAGCATCATCGATACTACCAAATATGACATTAAGAAAAGCGTGTCGGTGGCTATCGACGGTTCGATATATATCCTGAAGCAGGACGGCAGCCTGATGAAGTTCACCAGCGGCGCAGAGGACACCTCATTCAAGATCAAGAGTCTACCTACCCTTTCGGCAACGCTCACCCAGCCGGTCCAGGTGATCACCAGCGTCGACATGGATGAGATCTACGTTTTGGACGCAGGCGTCAGCAGTGGGAATCATTCTACAGTACGGATACTAGTCTTCGACAAGACCGGTCTCTTCCTACGCCAATATGCCTTCCCAGACAGTATGCTACAGGTCCAGGCCTTTGCCGTGGACGCCAGCGCCAAGAAGATCTGGCTTCTCAGTGGATCAACAATAAGTGAATTCCCCTTTTAGGAAGTCTTAGTCCGGCGCCTTTCGGCGTTAAAAGCTCCGTCTTTCGATCAACGTACCCACAAGTACGTCTCACTCAAGTACTCGCTTTTCTCTTGAAATGCGCTCGACCGAAGCCTTCCTATGGTGCGGAAGTTTAAACGAGGCGGATAAAGCGCCGCTTGCCGACCTGAAGTACTAGGCCGGTTGTTAGTTCTATCTCTTCATTAGTATCAGTAATGGTACGATCGTTCACCCGTACGCCTCCCCCATCAATAAGACGGCGGGCCTCTGAACGGCTCGGAGCAAGCCCAGTAGTAACCAATAGGTCGACGATGGCCGTAGCACCTTGTAACTGTTCGATAGAAAAATCAGGGATTTCCTCAGGCTTGTTGCCCTCACTAAATTGGCTAATGAATGCCTCGCGCTGGTGGGCAGCCTCATCATCGCCATGGTAGAGAGCTACGACAGTCTGGGCGAGCTCAAGCTTGAGGTCACGCGGGTTCTCACCTGAAGCAACGCGCTTTTCAATCTCCTCCTTGGAAAATGGCCGGGCTGAGAGTGGAATGATCTGAAGGTATTCGCCCATCAGCTCATCAGCCACCCGCATCAGCTTACCGAACTTGTCCTGTGGTGTATCAAGGAGAGAGATTATATTACCCCAGCTTGAGCTCATCTTGCGTCCATCAGTACCAGCAATAAGAGGATTGGTGATGACCGCCTGGGCTGGCTGTCCTGCCTGCTCCTGGAGCGTACGCCCAGCCAACAAGTTAAAGCGCTGATCGGTGCCACCAAGCTCGACGTCTGCCTTGACCATGACCGAGTCATAGCCTTGCATGAGAGGGTAGAGCATTTCACGAAGACTGACCCGAGAGCCACCCTCAAGACGACGGGCGATAAGCTCGCGCTTAATAAAGGTGTTGACTGAAAAGGCGTCAGCCAGGTGACCCAGAGTACCCAGCGAGAGCGTGCCAAGCCATTCACTGTTGTAATGGATGTGTACTTGGTCCTTGCGAGCCGGATTCAGGATCATCCAGAGCTGCTCAAGGTACTTCTCAAGGTTCTTTTGTATGGTGGCTTCTTCCAGCATGGGGCGCTCGGCATCCTTGTCTGACGTATCGCCGATCTGGCCGGTAAAGTCACCGATGATAAGGTGGATCTCATGGCCGAGCTCCTGGAAGGCACGCAGACGCCAGACCGGAATGGAGCGGCCGAGATGGATATTGGGACTAGTAGGGTCGATACCAAGCTTAACTCGAAGAGGTCGGCCCGACTTCAGGCCCGCCATCAAGCTCTCTGCGCCGATAATTTCATCGACACCGGCCTCTAGAATATCTTCCTGGGTAAAGGTGAGTTCCATATCTGTTACATTACACATTATTCTGCTATGCTTCAATCATATGAAATCGACCCCGCCGCGTAAGCGCAAGCCCGTAAAGGGCGGCAGCCCCCTGCAGCTCCGACAGGTTCCTGATAGGCCCCTACCTAAGAGCGGCAGCTCTCTTCGCAAGTCCTCAAAGCCTACCTCAGGTTGGCGGCGTTATAATCCTTTAAGGAAGTTTCGATTTACCTGGAAGCGCTTCTTCATCGGCCTGGCAATATTTGTTGGTGTCTTCGTACTCGGCATTGCCGGCGTCTTTGCCTATTATGTCCGAGACCTGCCGAACCCTAAAAAAATTGAAACCCGCTCAGTCAGCCAGTCCACCCAGATCCTGGACCGCAACGGCACCTTACTTAACAATATCCATGGCGACGAGAACCGCACCATCGTCACCAATGACCAGATAAGCACTTATCTTAAGAATGCATCAGTAGCAGTAGAGGATCAGAGTTTCTATACCAACCACGGATTCGATCTCCGCGGTATCGCCCGGGCCGTTGGCGTACGTCTACACTTGGTCCACGGCGAGCTGGCTGGCGGAGGCTCCACTATCACCCAGCAGTATATCAAGGTAGCCCTGGTTGGCGACGACCACAGCCTCAGCCGCAAGATCAAGGAGCTGATCCTAGCTATCGAGGTGGACCAGACCTACAGCAAGTCTGATATTCTCACTGGCTATCTGAACCAAATCAACTACGGCGGTACCATTTACGGTATCCAGACCGCCTCTCAAACCTATTTCGGAGTCAATGCTAAGGATCTCACTCTTTCCCAGTCAGCCACCCTAGCTGCCATACCGAACGAACCTACCTATTACTCCCCGTACGGCAACCACACCGACGACTTAATCATACGAAAGAACTACATTCTCGACCGCATGGTCACTGAGAAGATGATTACCCAGTCTCAGGCTGACGCTGCTAAAAAAGAAGCGCCCACCACCGACAACCTTGGCTTCAAGAAGCCTACCGACCTGGTAGCACCCCAGTTTGTCTTCTATATCAAAGAGCAGATGGCTAAGATGCTTGACCCTGATCCTCAAATTGCTCAGAAGATGCTGAATGAAGGAGGGTATACCGTAACGACATCTTTGGACCTTCCTACTCAGAAGATGGCTGAGGGTATTGTTTCCAGTATGGGTCCTGACGTAGTCAAAAAGTACCATGCCACCAATGCCTGCCTTACCTCTGTCGATCCAAAGACCGGACAGGTCTTAGCCATGGTAGGTAGCATCAGCTATACCGACTCCATCTCAGGAAATACCAACTTCTGCACCGCTCAGCTGCAGCCAGGATCATCCTTCAAGCCCTTCGTATACGCCACCGCCTGGAGCCAGCCAAATACCTACTCCCCGAGCAGCATCACTTACGACCTGAAGACCGATCTCGGCGGGGGCTACTCCCCTAACGACTACGACGGAAAGAACCGCGGCCCCATTACCAACCGTCTAGCCCTAGCCGGCTCACTGAACATCCCTGCCGTCAAGAACCTCGCTCTCGTAGGCGTCACGAATGCATTGACTACTGCAAGCAACCTTGGCATCACTACCCTGACCCAGCCGGCCAGCGACTATGGTCTTTCCTTAGTACTCGGAAGTGGGAGCGTGAAGGCCGTTCAGATGGCTGGCGCATACGCCACCTTTGCCAATAACGGCAACAACATGCCTCTCATGCCTATCCTGCAGATCAAGCAGGGCGGCAAGGTCATCAAGGATTACACTACTATCAACAAACCAAAGCAAGTACTGGCGCCTGAGGTAGCCTACGAGATAAGTAGCGTACTCTCTGATGCGAGCGCCAAGCAACCAGTCTTTGGAGCACTGACCAAAAACCTGACCCTACCTGACCGCCCGGTAGCCGCAAAGACCGGTACCACTGAGAACTGGCGTGACGGCTGGACCATCGGCTACACTCCTTCCATTGTGACGGCCGTCTGGGTAGGTAATAACAACCCAAACCAGACTATGACAAAAGGCGCCGACGGCTCAATAGTGGCTGCTCCGATCTGGAACAAGTTTATGAGCGAGTATCTTAAGGGTAAGCCGGTCGAGCAGTTCAACCGCCCTGACACGGTAAAGGACCTTACTGTAGACAAGCTTTCAGGCAAACTTCCTACCGACCAGACGCCTCCCGACGACCTGATCAAGGATATCTTCGCGCCGTGGCAGATGCCCAAGGACAAGGACGACGTGCATGTAAAGGTGACCATCGCCAAGGGCAGCGGCCTGCTTGCCACCGCGCTCACGCCTGACGACCAGAAGCAGGATGTAACCTACATCACCATCCATTCGGAGATGCCCAAGAACCCCGCCTGGGAGGGACCGGTCCAGGCCTGGGCCAAGGGCACCTTCGGGGCGCTGCTCGGTAGTCCGCCAACCCAATCGGACACACTCTACACCGATGCCAATCGTCCAACTATAAGCTTTACCTCGCCTACTGATGGGACCAGTGTCAGCGGCACCGTCACCCTTTCAGCTTCTCCTGGCGGCTCACAGCCCATCTCCCAGGTAGAATACTTCGTAAACAACGTATCGGTAGGCAAGGTGACCAGCGCCCCCTGGAGTCTCTCCTACGATACCAGCGGCCTACCCGCAGGCAGTCAGGTCATCCAGGCGGTAGCCACCAACTCCCTGGGCCTCACCCAGACCACTCAGGTAAGCGTGACCACCAATACTGATACCTCCCCCCCTGGAAACGTCATAGGGACTAGCGCCTCCCTCGGCACCCACAGCGTGACCCCCATACATCTGACCTGGATCAATCCCAGTGACTCTGACCTGACTTCGGTTGCTATCTACCAGTCCACCGACCTGACCCAACTAGGTACCAAAGTGGCCACGGTAAGTGCGACACCAAATTCCAGCTCAAGCTATGACCTGACCCCTCCAGTAGGAACCTATTACTACACGCTCCACCCTATCGACGCAACCGGGAACGAGAACCAGTCCACGGTCCGAGTCCAAGGCAAGATGAAATAGCAGCCCTAGCTGCGACCTGCCAGAAGTTTCGAAAGCATACCTGCCAAACTTTTTTCTTTGGGTGGCAACACATAGCCCAGCGCCTTGATCTCTTTGGCGCGACGTTCCTGCTGCTGGACCTGGCGGACTTCGCCTGCCAGTCCCACCTCACCGATGACACAGAGGTTTTCGGCCAGAACCTTATCCTTAAAGGCTGAGGCGAGCGCCACGCAGACAGCTGCGTCGACAGCTGGATCCTTCACTTTGAGACCCCCGACAATATTTACAAAGACGTCATGGGAAGAAAGATCGATATGGGCCCGACGCTCTAAGACAGCTAGAAGCAGGTTAAGTCGATTTGGATCAAAGCCCGAGGCCGTCCTTCTAGGATAACCGAAAACACTCTTAGTCGTCAGGGCCTGCACCTCGATAAGCATAGGACGAGTCCCCTCGATCACCGCCGATAATACCGATCCCGGTACCTGGACCCGTTCTGCCAAAAGGAAACTGCCAGGATTATCCACTTCGACGAGGCCCTTGCCCTCCATGGCGAAAATACCGGTCTCCGTCACATCACCGAAGCGGTTTTTTACCGCCCTCAAAATACGCAGCTGCTGTTGAGGCTCACCCTCAAGATACAGCACCACGTCCACTAGATGCTCCAAGGTCCGGGGGCCCGCCACCGTACCTTCCTTCGTGATGTGTCCCACCAATACCATGGGGACCCCCAGGCGCTTGGCCAAATGTTGGATACGGACGGCGCACTCTCTGACCTGCACTATGCTTCCTGGCGTAGAGGGAAACTGGGGATCGTACATGGTCTGGATGGAATCTACGATGACCAGGGCTGGCTTCAGCTGCTCCACCACGGCCGTAATATGGTCGATATTGGTGGCTGCCAGAATCTGCACTTCGGAGGCAGTAGCTCCCAGACGCTCCGCCCGCAGTTTGATCTGCTCGGGAGACTCTTCTCCACTGATATAGAGGATCTGATTCTTTGATACGCTACCCATGCGCTCCACGACCTGTAGAAGAAGGGTGCTTTTTCCTATGCCAGGATCACCCCCCAAGAGAATAACGCTACCGGCCACTATCCCGCCTCCCAGCACCCGATCCAGCTCGGCAAACCCTGATAAGGTCCGGCTTTCAGCTTGACCAGTAATAGCTGCCAAACTAATGGGGGCTGACGCCGTCTCTCCGCTGTAGCCGCCGCCCCGCTCAGCCACTACTGGGGCCACCTTAAACTCCTTGAGAGTATTCCAGTTATTGCAGTTGTTACAGCGGCCCTGCCACTGGATATATTCCTCGCCGCAGACCTCGCAGACAAAGACAGTGCTGGAACGAGACTTTTTTGGCATGGCAGGAATTATTTGCTATCTAGGGACAACTATACCAGACGGCCTCGGCGCGTCTAGCTACTTCAATTCATTACTATTCAAAGCACCTGATAACATCCTCAAGGAGCCTTGAGTGACAGCGTATCCACCAGTGTTCACAAACAGCTCTGTGAGGATGCCGTCAGGCACTCGGTTCTATTCTCCGGATAAGGCAGCTGGGAGCCCGTACATTGTTCCACTCCTCAACTTCAAGTGCATACATGACCAGGTACTGCTGTTCAGGATCGACCTCAGTCTCGCCCTTGCCGAAGGCAATGGCTTTTCGCCGTACTGCACCATCCTCAAGAAAGCAGGCTAGATGCTTCTGCTCCCGGCCCACCCGTCTGACCGATCCCAGCTTACACTCCGACTCAAACAAGGGTGCTGAAAAGCCTATTCCAAAAGGCTCAAGGACTGCCAGTCCCTCAGCCAGCTCCATATCGGCATCTTGTAAAGAAATCTCCAGATCGGCGCCCCGGCGCCAGGCCACCGCGAATCCTGCATGGTTCCAGCCTTGGCCGGCAGCCCATATATTGAGGCTGTCACGAAGCTGGTCAGGTAACACTCCCTCGCCAAGGCTCAGTCCTCCCGCCTTACTATGGCCACCGTAACGCTCCAGGAGCTCTCCAGCGCCTGCCATCAACTCGACTGCATGGAAACCGTCCAGACTACGTACCGAGCCCTTGATGGCCCCTCCCTCAGTCGCCAGGGCTACTACCGGTCGCCCGAACCGCTCCAACATGCGTCCGGCCACCAAACCGATGACGCCCGTGGACCATGTCTCACCATACAAAACCAGGCACAAGTCATCTCCCTGAGCTACTGCCAACGCTTCAGCTTCCTTGAGATGCTGTTCCAAGAGTCTCTGGCGGCCGGCATTTTGATCATTCAGATAGCCTGCAAGTCGACGAGCCTCGGTACTATCAGGTTCAGTAAGAAGAGAGAGAGCCACGTTTCTTCCCCCCTCCATTTCCTGGTGCATACGGGAAGGGGCGTTGATGCGCGGCGCCAGCTGGAAACCAACCGAACCAGAGGAAAGCTTTGAAAGCTCGATTCCGGCCACTTCAGCCAAGGCCTTGAGGCCGACGTTTCGGGTCTTCCTGAGTACTTGCAGGCCATAGGTGACCAACACCCGGTTCTCTCCCAGCATCGGCACCATGTCAGCAATGGTAGAGAATGCTACCAGATCCAACTCCCACTTAAGCGGGGTCCAATCCCTACCGAGCTCGCCATAGAGGCTAATCATCAGTTTCCAGGCGATGGCACAGCCGCATAACTCCTTGAAAGGATAGGGGCAGTCAGGCTGCTTGGGGTTGAGAATGGCCAGGGCTGAATATGCCAGATGGCCTTCCTGCGGCTCATGGTGGTCGCAGACTATCGTGTCTATCCCCGCCTCTTTCAATGCGGCAATCTCTGACTCTGAGACGGTGCCATTGTCCACGGTAATCAGAAGGGTAATGCCCTGGCTAATTATCTCAGCTACCGCTCCAGGATTCAGTCCATATCCAGCTGCCCGGGTCGGAATAAGGGCCACAGGCTCAACACCCAGGCCGCGCAGGGCCCGTACCAGAAGCGCTGTCGCCGGCACCCCGTCTGCGTCATAATCCCCAAAGATACCTATCGTCTCATCCTCACGTATAGCCACGGAAAGCCGGGCTACGGCGACAGACATCCCCTTCATCAGTCCTCCGTCATGGGTGTCTCGTGAGAAGTCAGGGTGGAGAAATACCTCCTGGGCAGTCCCTGTTATGCCCCTCTGCTCGAGAAGGGATGTAATAACCGGATGAAGGTGTGCACTCATTGGACGTAGGCCCAGCGGTCTATTCTCAGGTCAACTTTTGAGGTCGTAGTCACCTTCTTTTGTTGCACCAAGCGGGAAAGGTTGCGAATCTGCACACCTGGATCAGCCAGGCTACTCAGGCGTACCTGCATTCCCGGCTTAGTCACTATTGTCACATCATAAGTGGTGTCGGCAACTTCGAAGTGATCAACGGGAACGGTAGGCAGAAGTATTCCCATCTGCTTGGAAACTTCAGCAACAAAAGCCGTGAAGCCGCCAGCTACCACACTCTGGCCCAGACTGACCGGTAGACTCTTGGTATCCTGCACCTTCGGCAGTGTTGAAATAAGCGTTCCGGCCGGCGTCGATGGAGAGGGAGCTGAGACAAGCGGATACTGGGCAAAGGCCAGCCCTGTCACATCAAGAAGGGTAAGGTTACTCCCAGAGGTCCAGGCCAAAGCCGGCTGTCGCTCATGCACCACCACCCTGATACTGTCAGGTAAACCCTTAAGAATATCCACTGACTGGATGCGCGGGTCAACCATAATCTGGCTACTAACCCTCTCCTTAGGGAAGAACCAGATCGGATCACCAGTAGGAACCAGTCCCTTGATCTGATCAGCAGATACCAAGCTAGTGCCTTGCACGTCCACCTTGCGCACCGAAAACCAGCCGCTAAAAAAGACCACATAGAGCAGGCACCCCGCCACAGCCACCCAAAATAGTGAGGATACGAAACGGGCAAGTCCCGCGTAAGAGCGTCGGGGCTTTTGAAGATTGCCGTAAATCTTCGGCATTTGGCGAGCGTAGTGTCGACGTGACCTGGCCATAGCCTTATATTACCATACTCCCCCAAACTCATACCGACAGGAAAGCTCTCGTCCGCTCTGGGTTTTGACCATAGACTGCATCTCCTCTATGAGTGCTTTAATGTCGGATGAACGGGCAGCAGTTCCGTCAAAGCGAAGGAAATTGGGCAAATACCTGTCAGGATATATCCCTCCGACTAGCATTTTTGCCACGCACGCCTCGCGCAGTAGCTGGTCGGCAGTTACATCGTCAAAGTCAGCAAAAAGCGGTCCGAGAAACCGCCCATTCGGCACCCTTCCTTCTCGTACCTCCGAATAGTCCCGCAGTCTGTCTCTCACCTCGTCCTGACGCAAGCTGGTCAACTGAAACAGGACGGTCAAAATAATCGGAGAAGGCTCACCGAAGGGGCGAGTGGCCCTCAAATGCTGTAAACGCGTACCACCTTCCGGTCGCTCCAACCAGTCCCGTTTGTAACGATTTACCGTCGCCTCTCGATCAATCTTGGCAGGAGGCATAATCATGGTCAGGTAGCGAACCGAGGAAAGTAGCGGCTGATCGCCCCTGGTAAGGCCGGCATACAGCGCTCCGCCCACCGTACCTCCCTCCCCAAAAAAATCAGTAAGACCTCCTAGCCCATGTCCGGCCGCCGTAGCTACGAATCTCGCCAACGAAAGACCGCTGTCCACTACCACCTGGCTCTTATCTAGGGCAAAGGCACAAGAATCAGCCTGGTTATGGATTATTAGTCCGGGATATCCAGCGTCGGAAAATATCATGCCCTGACCCTGGCCTATTACTTGGTAGGGAAGCTGGATATCAATGGCTGCCTTGATAGCGGCCGCCAACTCTACCGTAGTTCGGGCGACTGTAAAATAATCAGCACTACCGCCGCCGCCCAGCGGATTGAACTCGCCCAAGGGACGCTGTTCCTCAAGGTGAGCCAACTGCTTAAGTAGTCCTAGTCGGTTGGAGTCGTCGGCCATTGCCTGCGCTGTGCGTGGATGTCGATAAGCTCAACCTCTGGCTCCAGGGAGATCTGGAACCGTTCGTATACCCTTCCACGGATAGTCTCAATGAGGGAAATAAGGTCTGCCTGAGTGCCACCACCGATATTCACAATGAAGTTGGCATGGCCGGGAAACACCTGCATGCCACCCACCTGGTGCCCCTTGAGTCCAACCTGATCTACATACCAGGCAGCAGAAACAGCTTCCTGGCCGGACGACAGCGCCTGTTCAGGGGTAATGTTTTGAAAGACCGACCCGCAGTTAGCGCCCGATGGCTGCACTCGTGACTTCTCCTTGGTCCATTCCAGGTAATGTGACAGATTTTCAGCAGCAGCCTCGGGCCCGGCATCAGTAAGCTTGAATATAACTGAGATAATAAGTAATCCGTTTCGATGAAAGACGCTGGTGTCATAGCCAAATCCCAGCTCCGCGGCAGGAAGTAGACCAGTTTCGCCATTAACCGGATCAAACGTGCGGACTGCAACCACTGCCTCGGAAAGCAGACGGCGCTCACCGTGAATATTATTATAGACAGCCCCTCCCACCTGACAAGGAATGCGGGCAAACCAGTGCAGACCGGAAAAGCCCAACCGCAGACTCTGAGTGACCGCCAGTCCCCACGGCACTGAGGCACCCATCTCAACAAAAACTGGATTGCCTGAGATATCTTCTACAGTATGGAGCTGGAGAAAGTCCTCGCCAGCTCCAGGCTTGTAGCGCGACTCGACAGTAACCGGTTCCAGAGATATTCCCAGTCCCCCGACCTCCTCGTCGGTCAGTACTCGAATTTCTTTGAAAGAAGGCTGCACCAGAACTGCCTGGAGCTCATCGTCAGGCAATACCAAGTCGCTACCGCCTCCCAGACCCTTCCAGGGCAGACCCAGCTCTTTAATACACTCGAATGTCTCCCGTATCTCATCAACGGTCGACGGCCGGGCCAGATAACGTACAGGGCCGCCCACCTTCATACTTACGAGGGTTGCGCCGCTGACCTGCTCCTGCCAATAGGAAGGTGTCGTCATGCCATCCATCCTTCCATAAGACCCCTGATTGAACCGGCTCCCATGCTCACCAGTATGCCAGGCTGCGAGCTAGCATTTTTTACCAGCTGAGCGAGCTCGTCATTGGTAGTGGCTACCGTTACCTTCATATTCTTAGTATCCTTAGCCATGATATGGTCAGCGATGTCCTGGCTACTTATGGTATCGGCTTCCTCTCGGCCGGCCACCTCGTAAATAGGTGCCAAAATCAGCTCGTCAGGAGAGTTCGCATCAAAGCAGCGTCCGAAGTCCTCAAGCAAGAGGCGGGTACGGGACTTCTGGTGGGGCTGGAAGACCAAAGTCATGCGGTCGGCAGGATAGCGCTCACGAAACGCTTGCAGGGTGGCGGCTATCTCCTTAGGATGATGGGCATAATCGTCATAAGCCTGGACTTTATTCCAGGTTCCCAGATGCTCAAAACGACGCCCGACGCCTGGAAATGTCGCCAATGCCTCCTGAATATCTTTATTCGAAATACCTATTTCATGGGCAATGCGAGCGGCAGCCGTGGCATTGAGCAGGTTGTGCTTTCCGGGAATCAGCAACTTGAGACCAGGCCAGATATGCTGCTCATCATACCAGCGGAACCGGTAGGAAAAGCCCTTGCAAACCTTTCTGATACTGGCGTTGCGCCCATAAGCTGTCACTAGTCCCCGCTTGGCTGGCAGATTGCGCAGGAAACGGCGGAAGGAGTGCTCGATCTCAGCCAGCCCTCCCTTGTAGTAGTCCAGGTGGTCGCTGTCGATATTGAGGATGATAGCCATCTCAGCCTTAAACTGATGAAAGCTGCGGTCGAACTCATCAGCCTCAAGTACCAGCCAGTCACTATAACCTATCAGGGTCGTACGACCCCAGGCAGCCAGCGTACCTCCCACAAACACCGTCGGTTTCAAACCGGCCACCTCAAGTATCCAGCCCAGCATTGCGGTAGTAGTGGTCTTGCCATGGGTACCAGAAACGGCCAGGGTGCGGTGCGACTTGGTGAGACGTCCGATCCACTCAGCCCGCTTTCGAACCGGCAGTCCTCGCCCCTGCACCTCAAGAAGTTCAGGATAACTAGGCGCAGTCTCAGTAATGGCAGAGTTTATAACCACCTCAGTGATATCACCAGGAATGTTTTCTGGCTGCGAGCCATAGTGAATGTCAGCCCCTCGCTCCACATAGGAGCGTGTGACTGCGGTTTCAACCATATCGCTCCCGGACAGCTTCCAGCCCTTGGCCAGAGCATAGTCGGCGATCCAGGCCATGCCGACACCGCCAATACCGATACAGTACATATGTGGGTTTGTCTTCATAGTTTCATTGTTAGCGGGTTTTGTCCGCTTACTCCAGTCCTTCGAGAATAGTACGGGCCATCTCCTCCGCCGCTTCCGGGCGGGCAAAGGTACTGATCGCCTCAGAAAGCCTCCGCCGCTCAGCTGCGTCATCCATAAGCGCACAAACCACTTCCACCAGTTTCTCAGAATTAGTACCTGTCTCCAAGAATATCTTGGCAGCGCCTGCCGCCTCCAACACCTTGGCATTGGCCAACTGATGGCCCTGGGCAGCTGTGGAAAGTGGGACTAGCACGGTAGGCGTCTCGCTGGCAGCCAGCTCAAAGACCGTCCCGCCGGCCCGACTAATCGCCAATGAGGCACTGGCGAACAACTCAGGCATTCCTTCCAATAGAAATTCACTAAGATACAGATTCTGGCGCAGATGAGGATTCATGCGGGCAGCCTCACGGTACAGCTCGTCATAGTCCAGCGATCCGCACAGATGCACCACCCGATACGAGGCAAGCAGTGTAGGCCAGGCACCCTGCACCAACCGGTTAAGGCGTCTCGCACCCTGGCTTCCCCCGATCACCACCAGAAGTGGCAGCCCGTTCTTCCCCACTCTTCCTTGGTCAATCAAGGGAACAAAAGTCGGACTCGGATGATAGAAGGCCGCCCGCACCGGCTGTCCGGTGGCCTGGAGCTTACTGGGCAGGAGATTGTCATACCAGTCGACGGGAAATGACGTAAATATTCGCTTGGCGTATCGAGCCACCAACCGGTTAGCCAGGCCGGGGACCACATCGGTCTCATGGGTGAAGACAGGAATGCCACGCCTAGCAGCTGCCTTAGCAATGGGAAAGCTCAGCATACTCCCCTTACACAGGACGGCGGCCGGCTTCAGCTTACCCACCAGACGTTCAGCCTGAATGAGGCCGATGATAGCGCGGTAGCCTTGACGAAGCTGGTCAGGAGTCAGAAACCTATGTAGTTTTCCCGCCGTGATCGAATATCTGGCAAAGGTCAGGCCAGACGCGTCAAGCAAGGGAGACTGCAGATCGGAAGCCTGCCCCACATAGATGCAGGGCCGATCCGGATCCAGACGCCTCACCTCCCCCATCACAGCAAGCAGAGGAACAATATGCCCTCCGGAACCGCCACCGGCAAATAAAATAGGTGCTTTACTCATGAACGGGTCTGACGGGAAACACGTGACGGCTTAGTATCGGCATCTTCTCGCGGCTTAATGAAACGAGAAATGTTTAACAGTACTCCTACTGCCAGTAGTGATATCAGCAAGTTAGTACCTCCATAGCTAATAAATGGAAGCGGTACCCCCACCAGAGGCACCAAGTGAACCATCGAACCCACATTCACGAAGGCCTGGAAGGCAAACCAGCTGGTAATACCCACAGCCACCAGCCGCCCGAACAGATCAGTGGATAGTGAGGCGATGAGGTAGCCCCTATAGATGAGAAACACATAGGCCAAGATAAGGGCAGCGGACCAGAGAAAACCCAGCTCCTCGCCGATAATGGCAAATATCGAGTCAGTCTGCGGCTCAGGCAAGTAGCGGCGCTTCTGCTTGCTCTGCCCGAAGCCAACTCCCGTCCAACTGCCGGAACCAATGGCTATCGAAGCATTATCCACCTGGTAGGTGTTCGATTTTGAGGTAGTCTCTCCTGATTGTGAGGTACTGTTTGCGCCTTGAGCGGGATTCAGAAAGGTAAGTAGACGGTCACGACGATAGGGGCTACTAATACTTATTACTGCCACCGCCACGACCAGGGCGACCAGCCCAATAGAAGCCTGCTTCCAGGTAAGTCCAGCCACCACATACACGGCAATGGCCGAGGTAAGAATGATGGCGAGAGTACCAAAGTCCGGCTGCTTCAGCATTAGTACCGAGATAGCCACCAGCACTACGACATAGGGGATAAAGGTCTCCTTAATACTATTAATAACCTTCTGCCGCTCTACCAACCAGGCCGAAAGATAGATAATAAAGGTCAGCTTAGCCAGCTCGGAAGGCTGGAACGTCTGCCCGGCCACTACTATCCAGCGGTGCGCCCCGTTGATCTCCCCCTTACTGAAGAGAAACACACTGATAAGCAGAATAAGGGTGATCACCAGCATGGCGCCAGCCCATTTCTTCCAGACGTGGTAGTCAATGTTTGCCGTGGTAGCCATGCCAATAAGACCGACGATGGCCCAGACTATCTGGTGCTTAAAGAAATACTTGTCATCCCCGAAGAGGTTGTAGGCGACAATGACCGAGGCAGAATAGATCATGACTATGCCAAACATCACCAGCCCGAAAACGGTGAGGGCTGTCCAGCTGTCGATACGATGGCTGTAAGCCGGTTTGGTACTCATGGCTCCAGCTTACCATACCGCTCCCTAACCGCTGCCGCGAACAAATCACCCCTCTCCTTATAATTCTTAAATGAAGCGAAGCTGGCAGCGGCAGGAGCCAGCAGCACTACGTCACCCGGCTCGAGATACAAGTTTATCCCACTCAGCAAGGCAGGAAACGAGACCTTTTCAGGCGACTCGAAGATCTGGCATTCGGAGCGTTTCTTCTGCTTGCGCAATGCGGCGCTCAGACGCTTGGTAGCGGCACCCGGCAGCAAGGTCACCGACACGCACCGATTCAGTATCTCCCCGGCCAGCGCCGTATAATCCGCCCCCTTGTCAGAGCCTCCAGCAATCAGATGGATACGCCTGCCAGAGAAAGCCTGCATAGCCACCAGACAGGACTCAGGCATAGTAGCTATGCTGTCGTCGTAAAAGTCATACTCACCGTAGTGTCCTATATGAGAAAGGCGATGCTCAAGCCCGGCAAAGTCCACTACTTCCTGCTGGATGACACTGACCGGAATACCCTCAAGCCGCGCTACCAAGGCAGCCGGCAGAATATTGTCCAGATTGTGCTCACCTAGAAGCCTACGTCCGGTACTCACGAACGAATCAATCTCCTCACCGATCTGAATAAAGACTGTCTCGGCCCCATCCTGAATATCTACCCAGGCCGACTGCCTGGCGGGATAAAACCGATTATAAGCAAAGAGCCTCCCCTTGCAAAGTGGCAGGTAACGCTTCATGGCAGGATCCTGCACGTTGATCACAGCCACGTCATTCTTACCTTGGAATCTGAGTAGCGAGGACTTGGCATCCTGGTATTCAGCCAGGCTCTTGTGGTGGTCAAGGTGGTCTGAGCCCACGGTAAGGAGTATGGCTGTCTGAGGGCTCTTCTCGAGGTCCTGCAGTTGGAAGCTAGAAAGCTCAAGTATCACCCGGTCCGACGGCTGTAGATCATCGAGAAAGGAAAAAGGATCGACACCGATATTGCCTGCCAAATAAGATGCGCCACCCTTGTAGCCAGCGCTCAGAATCTTATGAAGCAGCGTGCAGGTCGTGCCCTTCCCCTTAGTCCCACTAACTCCGATAATGGGGCAGGGGCACAGATCAAAGAAGAGCCGGGTCTGAGAGTAAACCACCACTCCTTTTTTAGATGCCTTCACCAGGGCAGGCGAATGTACGGGAATCGACGGACTACGAAACACTACCTGGTACCGGTCAAGGCCATCCAAGATGTTCTTGCCGATCTTCCAAGTAACGTGCTCTTTGATCTTCGGAAAGGCCTTTTCAAAATCGATCTGACGACTGGCGTCACGCTCGCATACTTCAAGGCGCACCCCGTGCTGGGCCAGATACCTGACAAGTTCCCAGTTGTTGACACCGAGGCCAAGTATCGCCACCCGCTTTTCCTGCAGCTCGCCGATGGTCATAGGGCGCGTCCTACTAACGTAACGAAGAGTCCCACTGTGGCACCGACAGCGGCAATCACCCAAAACCGCATGGTGACCTTGCTCTCAGGCCATCCCAGGGCCTCAAAATGATGGTGGAGCGGCGCTACTAGAAACACCTTCCTGCCGAATCCCTTTTTAGACACTATCTGAATAACCGTGGAAATTCCCTCCAGGAAGGGTATCAGAAGGATGAGAGGTAGCACGATGACACTATTGGTAAGAAAGGCCAGGACGGGAAGCACCATCCCCAGAGCCATGCTGCCGGTATCCCCCATGAAGAAGCGGGCCGGATAGATGTTGAACCAGAGAAAGGCTAGCAGGGAGCCCATGAGAGTAGCGGTGAAGATGGCAAGGTGGGTCTTGCCCTGGACCAGACAGATGATTGTGAAGACAAAGCAGGCCACCATACTCACTCCTCCAGCCAGGCCGTCCAGCCCGTCAGTCTGATTGACGCTAAAAGCCGAGAATATCACCGTAACCAGGAAGAGCGGCACATACCACGAGCCGATGACGACCTGGTCACCAATGCCGGGAACATACATCGAGTTGAAACCCAGCTTCTCATAGAACCACCAGGCACCGATAGCGGCTACCAGGGTGAAAATCCAGAACTTATGCTTCAGCCTGATCCCTCCACCGTTATTCCCTTTTCCCGCCACGTTCATTAGGTCATCAACCAGCCCGATCACACCGGCGGCCACCAAGGTGAACAACGGCAGCCAGGTCTGTGAACGATCAAGGTTAAAAACAATGGTAAGAATGGCGGTCGTCACCCAGAAGAGCAGCCCGCCCATGGCAGGTGTCCCTTCCTTGCCGGCATGCAGCTTGGCAAATATGGGAGTAGCCTTTCCATCGACACCATGCTCACGCAGACGTTTACCCATACGATTCTTATAGAGAAAACCGGTAAGGGCCGGAGCCAGAAGAAAGGCTATCAAGAAAGAAATAGCGATAAAGAACGATACCTGCTTCAGATCATTCACAGAAATGGTAAAGGCGGTGTTCATGGGTGGTGTCTCCAAAAAGCTGATTGGCGGGCTAATAACTGTTCGGCGTGCTCGGGGTGGGCCATCAGTGCCTTCACCGCTCGCTCCAGGCGCACCTTGTTCTGGGAACCCTTGATATAGACCAGGTCGCCTTTATTGACTATCTGGTCAATCTTGTCGAGCAACTGCTCAGGAGTCTGGAAGGCTAGGACCTGATGGGAAGGCATACCCGCTTCCTCGGCCGCGCGCACCATCGGAGTAGATTGGGGACCAACTGCCACCAGATAGTCCACCTTTCCGGCGGCGTGCCTGGCTACTTCGATATGAGATGACTCGGTCAACTCCCCCAGCTCGTTCATATTTCCCAAGATAGCTACTACCCGTCGTTTCCTGGCAAACGGCCGCAGCATCTCCAGGCCAGCTTTGGCACTTTCAGGTGACGAATTATAGCTGTCATCAATAATTTCCACGTCCCTGCGACCAGGTATCAGGCGACCTCGTCCCGGCGGGACCTGGTAGCCCTGCAAGGCGGTGCGAATAGCGTCAAACGGTATGCCCTGCTGGAATCCGACGGCGGCGGCAGCCACCAGACAATCTACTTGGTGACGACCTATGAGAGAACTCTCCACCTGGATGGTCTGCATCTGCTGTCGGGCAATCGAATCCATCTTCTTGGCAATGACAAAGTCTATCTGCACTATCCAGCCCTTCTCGCCTAGTCTCAGGGAATGCCCCCAGATGCCAGGCTGCTTCAGTGCCGACTCTCTCACCCCATACCACAGTACATTGGAGAGTTCCTTTCCCTTTGCCACCTGAATAGGGTCATCTGCATTCAAAACGGCCTGCCCCTCGGACTTGAGGCCGGCCACCAATGAGAACTTTTCAGCAGCAAGGTCTTCTAGTGAAGCATAGGACTGCATATGGACGGGAACGACGCGGGTAAGTACCGCTACATTCGGCGCCAGTTTGGAGGCAAGATAGGCAATGTCGCCAGGCTTGTCGGCTGAGTATTCCAGGACATAATAGGCTCCCTTATGTACTCTCAAGCGTGGGGGCATCAGCAGTACCCGGGCCAGAACCTTGAGCCAGCCAGCCGATGTGGCCGGCGACTGGTCAAAACCACACAGTGACAAAGGAACTCCTATGTCGCTGTTCAGGCCGCCGACAGTCTTAACCACCTGACGCTTTCCCTTTTCAAGTACCAGGGCAATCGCATCCTTAGTAGAAGTCTTACCAACGCTTCCTGTAACCGCGATCACGACGGGCCGCTCTCTGAGTACCCGAAGCCCCACTCGTTTCCAGAGCAGGCCGATCACCAGGTTCTTAAGCAGCTGTTTCATGGGCGGAACGGATTAACGATTGGTGGGCGGAATCTGATAGTAGTTTAACAGAAAGGTGGAGAGGCGGCCAAAAAGCGGCACGGCGGTACCTTCCGCATAGAGGCCTACTTTCTTGATATCCGGATGATCAAGTTTCACTAGCATGACGTACCGAGGATTGTCGCTGGGACCAATACCTACGAAGGAGTGGTTATAGGCATCAGGAAGGTAGCCTCCATTCACCGGATCCGGAATCTGGGCAGTACCCGTCTTGCCCCCGATCTTATACCCTGGTGTGCCGGCCCGGTTATGAGCGTGTTCGACAGTTGCCACCATCATGTCCTTCAGCTGGTCAGCGGTCTGTGACTTGATAACCTGGGCGCCTTCTACCGTAGCGATAGGTTGCTTGGTACCGTCAGGGTTGATGATAGCGTGGACCATGCGAGGCTGAACCAGGCGGCCACCGTTGGCAATAGCCCCGAAGGCAGATACCATCTGGATAGGCGTGACGGCGACACCCTGACCAAAAGAAGTGGTCGAACGGCTGATATCGCTCCATTTGCTCACGCCAGGAAGATTCCCATCAATCTCATTCTTAAGATCAATCCCGGTGGATTGGCCCAGTCCAAATTTCTGCAGGTAATTGTACATGTTCTGATTACCTAGCTTGTCAGCCACCCAGACCATGGCCACATTGTCTGAGTTTTCCAGTACCTGGGTCATGGTCTCTACTCCATAGGCCTTTCGCAAGGCTGTCTCGATCTTATACCCGTCCACCGTGACCGACTCAGGAAAATCATTCTTGGTATCAGGTGTTACCAAACCCATATCCATGGCTGCTGCCATTACCAGGGGCTTAAAGATACTTCCCGGCTCCCAGAGATTGCTGATGGCGGGATTATCGAAGACGCCGATATCCGACTGCTTCACCTCACGGAAGGCGGCCGGGTCATACGAAGGATTGCTGGCCATGGCCATGATCTCCCCAGTCTTTGGGTCCATCACAATAACGGTCCCCCCAGTCGAGCCACTGTCCTTGATTTCCTGGGCGAGCTGCTGCTCAGCCTCTGACTGGACATTTCTGTCGATTGACAGCTCATAATTGGTACCATCCTCCCCCTGTACGGTAGTCTGCTGATCCAGCGAGGTACCGGTACTATCCTGTTCGACGGCAATCTTTCCGGAGTAGCCTTTCAGGGCCGTATCATATTCACCTTCCAAACCGTACTGACCCTTGCCCTGGTCATTGACGAAGCCAAGCAGCTGGGCTGCCAACGGTCCCTCGGGATATACCCGCTCATATTCCCTGACAAAATAAACGCCCCCTACAAAGATGAGGATGTTTCCCTGGGAGGAATCAAAATCAACCTTCTCATCGACCCAGCGCGGGTCGGCGGCACGCTCCAGCTGGTTAATCTGGTCGGCCAAATGAGTCATATCGCTTTGGTTGAGACCGTGCTGAAGCGGAGGCGTATACTCGCCACCTGCCTTCATGATCTTCAGCAGGCTAACCTCATCAGTGCCAGTGACGCCAGCCAGCATATGGGCGTACTCAGCCTTCTTAGTTACTTCTTTTGGTGTAACCGAGACAGAATAGCGCTGGACACTCTGAGCCACTACCACGTCCTTACCGCTGGCTGCATTCTGAAAATATACATCGCCCCGGCGGGGCAACACGTCGCGCTGCACTATCTGCTGCTTCTGGGCTTTAGCAAGGAAGCTATCGTGCTGGAGTATGGAAATCGAAAAGAGACGGGCTATGAGTCCGCTGGCGATCACTAAACACACGAGGACAAGTCCCCCGATCCGTCTATCTTGCATGGGGAAGCTGCTTGTTAGGCTTAGGGCTTCTCGGTGGAAACTCCGGCCACCGTGCCCTTTTCAACGTAATCAACCTGGGTAGTCGGGGTCATCTGGTCCTTGATAGGACTCTGCTGAACCGTCTGCAGGCTCTGGGCCCGCTTGGCCTCCAGCTGCAGCTGCTCGATATCCTGCTGTGACTGGCTAATCTGGGTCCGCACCGCCGTCTGCTTGTAGGCGCTGGTGGCATTGGTGCTGGACTGGGTAAGCATCACGACTGCAAGGATAGCCAGAACGGCCAGACCAAGAAACTTGGCGGTGGTCGGACCGAACTTCACCCGACGCTGCACGGTACGAACTGCCTGGCGTCTGGCCGGAGCCCTACGTGTAACAGTATAGCCTGATTTGTGGGAATATCTGGCAGCCATTGGCTGATCTTCCTTATTCTTGCTTAGATCCCCATTTCCTTCAAGGTCTGACTGGATGAATCGCTGTTAGCATCCACTCCTTCCAGATAGCGTGACCACTGGCTTTCATCCCATAGTTCTAGATGGTCATGCAATCCTGCCAGTACCGTCTGCTTGCGCAGGCTGGCAAAGGTCCTCAGGTATGCGGGGATAATAACCCTGCCCAATTTGTCGAGTTCCACGTCTACCGCACCCGCTAGGGTCTGGCGAACGTAGGCCCGCGCTTCTGGCTGGCTCTGAGGAAGGGCGGCTAACTTGGCGGCGATCTCAGCCCAGGCGGCGCTCGGGTAACACTTGAGCGAACCGTCAAAGCCCTTAGTGATCACTGCGCCGTCAGCCAACTTGGAACGCCATTTGACCGGCACCTGCAAGCGTCCTTTGTCATCGATGCTATGCCGGTACTCCCCAATAAACATCGTGTCGTCGGTTACTGGTTATTAGCCAAATGGCGTTCCCCCACTTTGCCCCACTTCGTACCACTTGGAATCATTATGGAACGGCTGGGGTAGGCCTGTCAACCACTCAGAGTCTATCCGTACTCTTTTTTACGTGCGAACCTGGAATTTTTTCCAGCTGAAAGCCTGAGGCAGGAGGAGGCGTATCGGATATACGCCGACATCTGCCAAAGAGCTTGCAGGCGGAAGAAGGACAGGTGCAGCAAAGAACACAGAGTGCGGACAGACTCTCATGCCGAACACGAAAAAGGACTCACACATGTGAGCCCCTTTTTGTCCGTAGACCCTAGAAAATAAGGGTCTTCTCCAGATCCTCAATCTTCACCCGATTCTGCTCCATGCTGTCTCGATCGCGCACCGTTACTGTCCCATCTTCCAAGGTCTGGTAGTCCACGGTCACACAGTACGGAGTACCGATCTCATCCTGACGGCGGTAGCGGCGGCCGATGGCGCCAGACTCGTCATATTGGGAGGCTAAGGTCTGCTTGAGCTGCTCATGGATCTCTCTCGCCTTCTCACCCATGCCGTCCTTCTTCATCAAAGGAAGCACGGCCACTTTGACCGGGGCTATCTTCTTAGAGATATGCAGCACCGTCTCCATCTCGCCACTCTTGCCGTCACGGCCCTGGGGGTACTCCTTATAGGCATCCACCAAGATGGTCAGCATCAGGCGGCCCAGACCCACCGAAGGCTCGATGACATACGGAATATAGCGCTCGCGGGTTTCTTCGTCAAAATAGGTCATGTCCTTGCCGGAATGCTCCTGGTGCTGCTTCAGGTCATAGTCAGTCCGGTTAGCGCAACCCCAGAGCTCCGCAAAGCCACCGAAGGGATAGTTGTACTCGATATCTACTGTCCGAGACGAATAGTGCGAAAGCGACTCCTTGGGGTGCTCCAGACGGTGCAGGTTCTCCTTGGCAATGCCGATGTCATTCCAAAGGAAGGCCTCGATGGCATCCAGCCAGGCGTCATGAGCGGCAGCATCCTCTCCCGGCTTCACAAAGTACTCGATCTCAGCCTGCTCGAATTCACGAACGCGGAACAGTGAGTTTCCGATGGTGATCTCGTTTCGGAAGGCTTTACCAATCTGGCCAATACCAAACGGCACCTTGCGGCGGCTGGTATCCAGTACGTTCTTAAAGTTGACGAAGATGCCCTGGCAGGTCTCGGGACGCAGGTAAGCAACTGAGCCCTCATTGACCACGGCACCCATATTGGTCTGGAACATCATGTTGAACTGGCGAGGCTCGCCGTACTTCTGTTCACCGCAATTAGGGCAGACCAAAGGCGCCTTCTCTTCAAAAAGCTTGATAGCGGCTTGATTGGCTTCCTCAGTGGCCTTCTTCTCACCGATGCCGCGGTTCTTCATAGCCTCGTCGCGCCACCTGATGATCCACATGTCGCGATTCGGCTCATCCATATAATGGTCGGCGCGCAGGCGGATATGGCAGTTGCCACACTCGATCAAGGGATCTGAGAAGCTGTCCACGTGGCCCGAGGCCTTCAGGACCGCATATGGCGTCAGGATGGCTGAATCCAGACCCACCATGTCGTCACGCTGGCGGATGAAGCGCTGCCACCAGAGCTGCTTGATATTGTTATTCAGCTCAACCCCCAGCGGCCCCAGGTCAAGGATACCGCCAGCACCGCCGTAGATCTCGGCGGACTGGAAAAGGAAGCCGCGGCGCTTCATCAGGTTGACTATGGGGTCGAGAGATTCGAGCATTGAAGTGTATTAAGAAGATTTACAGGTATAGTGTAGCAGAAGGTGTAAGAATCTGACATAGCCCAACAGAGAGGACAGATTGCATCTCCCCACATGCTGATATATGCTTAAGATAAGTCTTTACAAGAAATCAGATGAGTATCCGACCACTAGCCAACCGCCGACTCTGGCTTATAGGCACAGTGACAGTAGTCATTATTGCCCTGCTCAGCAGTAGTATATTCATGTATCGCAAAAACCACGGTTCGGCAGTCAGCGTTACCGGTGCCGACCTCACTACCCTCACCACTGCCCCACCCTTTGTACTTAAAAAGTGCCCCGACCTAACTACAGTCGGCCCCATTACTCTTCGCAATCTTTTTTCCGGAGATACGCTCCCACAGACCTCACGGACCATCCTCATAGGACTGCCTACCAGCGCCGCCTCACCTGCTCCCGGCAGTGACTGCACAGACCGTGACCCAGACCTGACTTATTTTTACACCAAGGTCGGAGGGACCACTGAGACGCTTATCAGTGCGGCCGGATTCGACACCAACAGTCTCCCCGGGAGAACCACTGTCTCAGCCGACTGGGACATCGCCTCACTTGCTCTAGGCGCCTACAAGATAACTGCCCGTAACGCGGCAGGCACGGTACTGCTTCCACCCGTGACGGTCAACATCATCGACCCAAGCCCGACCGATCTTAATCTTCTCTGTTTCTCAGCAAGCTGTGACGCACCACCCTATGACCCCATTACCAATGACTAAGTCTCGACCCACTTCCTCACTCTGGCTGCGCGTCATGGCAACGATATTGTGCCTAGGCGCCAGCCTCTCTCAGCTACCGGCTCCCCTCCAAGCCCGCCAAAGGCCAAAGCTGCGCGCAGACTATCACATCACTCTCCATACCGCCATGCAGACCCACCATCTGTGCAATCGTTTCGCCATTGACGCCGTCCTTACCTATATCCGCTCAGGTCACAATGCTAATCCTTCCTGCAGCCCGCCCCTGCTCAACTTTGCCGATGCACCAGCCAAGTTCAACTCGGTTGATCCTGACAGCATCGCCGGCAGAGGCAACTGGAGACTCATAACCGACTTTGACACCCATGACCCGAGCGACCTCCGCCAGAAAATCACGGCCTCAATCAAAATGCTCCGCCCGGTAATTCTCGCCAACGGCTACTTGAAACATGCAGGCGACTTAACCAAATATCCTGGTCATTGCTATATAATCAAAGGCTTTCAAATCACCGAGAACGGCACATTCAGGATGTACCTGCAGGACGGCCACAATAGAGCCAACCGCGACTTCACCACAAATAGCGATGGCACCAACCCGACCATCCAGCAGTTGCAAGCCATGGGGAAGAACCATAACGTAGTACTTCCCGGCACCGACAACAGCCAGGGGCATGCGGTAATGCTGTACTTCGAGCCTTCTTAACGCTAAAAGGCTGCCGATTGCTCGGCAGCCTTTTAAACAGTCTCGTCATTTCGTCCTTAAGCGGTGCAGCATATCCTGCATGCGGCGTTCACTTACCGCTATCGCGCCACGGTTAGTACCGTTGTGCGAAGAATCATCGAGAAGCTGATTGGCCCAGGTGGCGCCGTCAGCCTCAACCACACCTGCGCCGCCTTCCTCCAGCTCCTTCAAACTGGCGAAAGCATATGAATGATAACGACCGTAGAGCATCTGACGGATGTTGCTACGGCACTGGGCAGTGAGTAGGAAGGCATCCCTGATAGGTGCCTTGTCCTGATGCACTGTTGCCAGTCGAAAAAGCTCACTGTCGCAGACATGCTGCTCTTCGCCCAGAACAGCCGTCTCGATTACTGCATCTGCGATACCGCGACGAAACCAAGCAGTATTGCCTGTCTTCAAATAGCCGGTACCCCACTGCTTCCAGTAGAGATGGTTCTTCGAGTTGGTCGCAGTCGCCGTGTAGGTTCCGTCATCGAACCGTTCGGCAATCAGCTGGCTCCTGGCCAACAGTGACTCGACGAACAGGGTAGACTCTGGCCCCCTGGTTATCGCCCAAAGCCTATACGAGGCAGGGGCTGCCATGGTGACATTCTCTACCAGATCCATCCGGTACGGCGCAGCAGTACCATCGAAACCGTATACCGTACCTTTCTCACGACTGGCACTGATGCGACCCAGGATCACCGATACCACTCCTTCCGATTGAGACGGGTCCACAACAGTCAAAGACCATCCCGCTGTTCTCAGGCGCTGTACCAACGGCCTCATGCGCTGGGCATAGTGTCCGTCAGCAATTTGCTCAGGCGTCTGCACGGGAATACTAACACCCTGGGCACGACAGGCAGTGACAAATTGGTTGTGAAGCACCGTGTAGCGTTTCAAGGCTACCGGCGGCCTTTCAGTAACCCAGGGCCGGTAATCAGTCACAAGCTGTCTGGCGGCAGCCACAAGGCTGTCGTTGGACGTTGCGGTGACCGGTCTGAAGCCGTGAGGAAGTGTGTACGGGGACGGATGTAAGACCATCCATGTGAATACGACTCCCAGCACAGCAACCATGGAAACAGCTATTCCTACACATATTCTTTTCATAAACGTTCACTCCCCTTCAATTTTCAAACGCCGTGCCTACATGGCATCAGCCAAAGATGGGTAATCTTAGCATAATCCAGAGAAAAATGCAAGTAGTAAGCCCATCACAAAATAGTACAAAAAAGCGGCTCCCGTATGTGGGGAAGCCGCTTTCTCTACCTAGTTCTTCTTGGCCCGGGCCCGAAGGGTCGGATCCAGGATCTTCTTGCGCATACGCAGGCTCTTGGGAGTCACCTCAAGCAGCTCATCGTCCTCGATGAAGTCAAGACATTCCTCCAGGCTGAACAGGGTGGGAGGAGTAAGGCCAACCGAGATATCGGCGGAAGAGGCCCGGACGTTGCTCTGCTTCTTTTCCTTGGCCACATTGATCTCGATGTCCTCGTCACGCGAGTTCAGACCGATGATCATACCGGCGTAGACCTCGGTACCAGGCTCGATGAAGGTATTGCCACGACCCTGGGCGATATTCAGGCCATAGGTAACGGCCTTGCCGGTCTCGGAGGCGATCAGCACCCCGTTACGCAACTTAGGAATGGCAGCGCCGAGTGGCTCGTAGCGCATGAACAGGGAGTTCAGGACGGCGGTACCCCGGGAAAGGGTCAAGAGGACGTTGCGCAGACCAAGCAGGCCGCGGGTAGGGATCTCAAAAGTAAGGCGGGAGGTACCGTCGGCATTCTCCTCCTGGGAGTGCAGCAGGCCGCGTCGCTTGCCAACCTCACCGGTAACTGACCCGGCATATTCGGAAGACACGTCTACGGTCAGCTCCTCAATAGGTTCCATGGTCCTGCCTTCGATCTCCTTGGTGATGACCTGGGGCTTACCTACCTGCAGCTCATAGCCCTCGCGACGCAGGGTCTCGATAAATACTGAAAGATGCAGCTCACCGCGGCCAGAGACTATATACTCGTTCTCGCCGCCCATCTCAAAGCGCATGGCTACGTTGATAGCTAGTTCCTTCTGGATGCGCTCAAGCAAGTGACGGCCGGTTACGAACTGGCCCTCACGTCCGGCAACCGGAGAGGTGTTGGCTGAAAACGCCATTTTCAAAGTAGGCTCTTCTACGGCGATAGCAGGAAGCGCTTCAGGAGCGGAAGTATCAGCAAGGGTGTCTCCGATGCTGGCACTCTTCACACCGGTCAGGGCGATGATATCACCGGCACCTGCCTCGTCCACCTCAACACGCTTCAGTCCCTGACTTACATAGACCTTATCGATACGCACCTGCTCACGGACGCCTTCGGCGTTTACGACAGCAAGAGTGGTACCAGGCTTGATAGTGCCGCGAGTGACGCGACCGATGGCGTACTTGCCCTGGAAGGTATCACTGTCGAGAGTGGTGACCAGCATCTGGAAGGGTCCGTCCATGTCAGCCTTAGGCTCGGGAACGTACTCCAGGATAGCGTCAAAGATAGGAGTCAGGTCGGCAGGAGCTGAAGCATCAGTAGGAATCTCAGTCCAGGCCTTACCGTCACGGCCAATGGCATAGAATACGGGGAACTCCAGGTGGTCGTCATGGGTGGCCAGGTCTAGGAAGAGGTCCTGGGTACGACTAATCACCTCGGCGATACGGGCGTCCTTCTTGTCGATCTTGTTGATGACTACGATAAGCTTCAGACCGACGTCAATGGCCTTCTTTAGCACGAACTTGGTCTGAGGCATGGGGCCTTCCTGGGCGTCGACGACGAGAATGCCGCCGTCAGCCATATTCAGGATCCGCTCCACCTCGCCACCAAAGTCGGCGTGGCCGGGAGTGTCGATGATATTGATCTTGGTGCCCTTGTATACCACTGCCGTGTTCTTGGCCAGAATGGTAATACCGCGCTCGCGCTCCTGGTCGTTGGAGTCCATGATCAGGGTCTGGCTCATAGCCGCCTCGTTCTCACGGAAGGTATGGGCCTGCTTCAAAAGACCATCTACGAGGGTGGTCTTGCCGTGGTCGACGTGGGCGATGATAGCGACGTTGCGAATATCCATAATAGAGTACAAATAAAAAATGGGCCGATAAAGACCGGTTCTTAGGTCGACCTGACTATAGCCTAAACCTGAGAAAATGTCCAGGCTTATACCCAATTACCAGCTTCCGCCGCCTCCTCCGCCTCCACCCCCGCCCGAGAATCCGCCCCCGCCGGAACTGGCTGGCGAGGTAGCCGCTGCCATCTGGCTGGAAATCGAGTCGAGACTACTGGCAAACGAGTCAAACCCTCCTACTCCCCCGCTGGCCAGATACCAGGCCGGCATCATGCTCGTATAGCGATCCCCGTAGATCGACTTGATAGCGGCGATCCAGAGCCCGGTCATGCCGAAGGCGATAGCATAGGGTAGGTATTTCTCGAAGATATGCTCCTTCTCATAGAACTCCATCCGGTACTTCTCAGCTTTGCTCAGATAGAGCTTAAAGCCCTTTGTCTGGTATTCAAGATCCGCCCCCAGAGGGGTACGCCGAGGCATCAGGTAGGCAAACGCCAAAGCCGCCAACCCAGAGAGCACGCAGGCAATGATTGCCCAGACATCGAGATAGATCGAGGCAAGGTACGCAAGAAGGAAGGAGCCGATTAGCCCACCAGCGCCCCACAATATGGCAATGACCTGGCTCTGTCGGTCAAAGATCTTGCGATCAGTCATATTTTTGGAAACCAGCGAGATAATACGCGGTCTAGCAGGTGAAAGGGTGGTCCGCAGACCCGAAAGGTTGGTAGTATCGCCCGTACCGTCAGCCGGGAATACTCCCCGCAGCACTTCCTGCTCATAAGCCGAAAGGTCGGCTGAGGACTTGGCCGTACGGGCAAGGGTCCAGTCCTTACCGGCAGTGAACCCAAGGATCTTCTTGCCTTCGACCTCCTGGATGGTTAGGTAGCCCCGCACCGCCATATCGATAATGGTGGCGGTGACGAAACGATTGTTAACCGAACCCCCGCTGTCGATTGCGGCCAGCTCCAAAGGCAGCAGCTTTTGTGGTGGAGCATACTCGACCATAACCGGCCCCCGTGGACGCGGGTCCCTACCAAAACGGCGCCAGATTAAATACCCGATCATGAGGGTCATAAGTGGAAAAGCAAACACCAGGATATCCTGGTAACGCTGCCAGAAACTTGGCGTATAGAGCGTAATGATTCCCGTAGGAAATACCATTCTGGCAGTAATACCATCACCGGAATACAGCGTGGTATTGGACTCTATACGAAAGGTGTCAGAAGCCGGCCAGCTGCTCCCCGCCAGGGTATTTCCCTTAGCGCCGGGCTGGCCGCTAGTGAGAGTCAGTGTCGTAGTAGCGTGTGTAAGACCCTTGGGCAGAACTACTGTAGCGAGATAGTGCTCGATGGGCAGCTGCCAGAAGGATCCATTCAGGTTCCAGTAGAACTCTACCTTATCGTTACTTGCCACATTTACGGCATTGGCAACCAGGTATTTTATACGGTACTGGTGCACGCCCTGGATAGTCACATCGGCATCCCCGATCTTCCAAGTCAGTGTATGATCGGTACCCTTATGAATCGTCGTATAAGGTACGCTGTTGCCAGCAAAGTCAGTGATCGACTGCAAGGTGATCGGGGTACCCGTATACTGGCCGCTAGGGCGCGATGCCCGGGTGGGAAGAATCCGAAAAATACCATGCTTGTCAGGCAGAGCACCGCAGTCAGCCGTAATGTCTTCAGTCACAGCCAAGGATGCGTCCAAGCGCACGGTGAACAGGCTTTGGAAGTCACGTATAACGCAGTCCCTCGTCTGGTCTGGAGAAAGGGCGGTCTGACTGGCTGCCAGGACAGAGGCAGGTGCCAGTAGTAGCATGAGGCCACCGAGAAATACTAAGTGCTTTTTCATAGGCTCATTCTATAGCATTCCTTAGCCACCCACCAGCGAGCGGAGTGGTTGCCCGATCTGAGTCTGCAGGTAGTCATAGATAAGCTGGCAGGCCTCCTCCTCGACATCGGCTCCCACATTCAAGCGCTCCGCTACAAAGCGCGGCTCGGCCAGCTGCCTCAGGACCACAATGGCGCGCGGCTGCGCGACTATCCGGCCCTGCCGACCAGACTGCTCATACCCCTCTTTGGACAGTACACCACCCAACTGGCTGTTCCAGGCCACGAATTCCTCTTGGATCGGCTGCTCAGTGACCAGACAGGCCCGCAGCTCCGGCCGGTATCCCAGCTCCACCAAGGCCTTTAGCAGAAACTCGGCTGCGACCAGTTTTGCCAAAGTAGTCGTTTCCTTGCTTTCGCACAGCGCCCGCAGACGGTCCAGGGTATATGCCAGTCCGTCATATACCTCGGGATGCGGCTCCAGATCGGTAAAGAGCCGGTTGATAGCCTCGGAAAGCAGCGCAGCTTGGCGTGAGAAGGCAATGGCGTCAGCCGGATAGGTGCCGGCCTGGGAACTTACGCCGATGACCTGGGCCTGCACTACCAGAAAGAACCCTCCGCTGCTTTCAATAAGCTCGAGCTGGGTAGGTAGATACTCCAGCAGATGGCCGGTCAGACGACTGGTCGGTTTGCGCACCCCCTTGGCCCGCGCCCGCAGCTTGCCCAGCTCGCGGGTAAACAATAGGAAGAGACGATCGGCGTCAAAGACGTCGGTGGTATCGAGAATAATCGCCTCGGTCTTAACCTGTTTCATGGAAAGGATTGCGTCAGAACTGGCACTTTGGGCAAAAATGACTAGATCTTCCTCCGATTTTCTTCCGCTCAATAGTTCCCACTAGACAGCGGTTGCAGAGCTGGCCTTGGCGATGGTAAACATTGGCGACCTTCAGAAAGGTCCCCTTTTCCCCCACTGCGTTCACATAATCCCGCGAACTGGAACCTCCGTGCCTCAGGGCGACCTCCAGCGTCTCCTGGATGGCATCGAACAGATTTCTGACCTCGCCACTCTTCAATGACCCAGTCAGGCGATCAGGCAGGATGGCAGCACGAAACAAACTTTCATCAGCATAGATATTTCCCAGGCCGGCGATATTGGTCTGGTCCAGCAAAAATGATTTGATAGGCTGCTTGGGATGTTTGTTAAGGCGTTCGGCTAGATAGTCCCTCGTGAATCCACCTTCTAGTGGCTCGGGACCCAGACTCTGTAAAAAGGGAAGGTCACTGAGAGTATGGGCGGGAAGCACCTGAAGGCGGCCGAACTTACGCAGGTCATTGAAATAGAGGGTCGACCCGTCATCAAACCGTAGAATCACATGGGTATGCTTGTGGGGCAACGGTTCCAGGTACGCCTTTTCGGGGTGTCCTCCCACTACGGCACCGTCATCCTCATCATCGTCGTCTGATGCCTCAAACTCCAGCTCGGCATTGTCCACGTCATCTTCAACTTCAACCTGCTTTTCAGCCGGCTTCCATATGAGCTGTCCGGTCATCTTCAGATGGATGGTAAGCACCGAGTCTCCCTGGAACCTGAAAGCCAGCAACTTCCCCTGCCGGGCGATGCCTGCAATCGGGAGGTCGTAGACATCCTCGGGATTTCCCACAAACAGTTTTGGCGCCCGCACCTCAACGGCCACTATGCTTTTTTCCAGTAGACGGCTTTCCAGTCCCTTGCGAATAGTCTCAACCTCAGGTAGCTCTGGCATGACTTAACTTAGGTATTTTTTGGCATCCTTGAAGTGGACAACTGCTTGCAAGACCTCGGCCAGCTTGGCTGGGTGATGGCGGATAAGGGTGCGCTGCCGCTGCAGCGGATCCGCTTTGCTTACTGACGTCACCGGACGGGTATTAAGCAGAGGAGTTCCGATCAGCTGGTAGGAAAGACCATCCTTCCTCCTTCGGTCCAGTCGCACCGGCATTCGCTCCATCTCCTTCTTGTATCGCTCAAGCAAGTGGGCGCTTGGCACCCTCGTGTTATAGACTACGTAGTCAATCTCCCCCTCACCCAGGTAGGGCACCAGGGCCTCGACAAAGTCCTGTACATAAAAAGCGCCTGCCTGGCCTTTTTCAGTCATAAGGTTCGCCACGTATACTAGGGGCGCTTTGGTCGTGGCAAGCGCCTCTCGCATTCCTTTGACCAGAAGGTTGGGTATCAGGCTGGTATAGAGGCTGCCAGGTGCTAGGACCACCAGATCAGCCTTTAGGATGGCCTGCCGTGCCAGAGGGTGGATTTCACACTCAGGCTCCAGCCAGAGCCTTTGTATGCCAGCCCGCTCAGCCCAGATATGCTCGTCTATGTCATGCTGACCCTTCACTGTCTTACCCTGCACGGTCTCTGCCATGAGATGCACCTTGTCGGTGGTAACCGGAATGACGCTCCCTTGTACTCGCAGGATATGCCCCGCCTCGAGTACCGCTTGGTCAAAGCTGCCAGTAAGCTTTTCCAGGGCACCAAGCAGCAGGTTTCCGAAGGTGTGCCCCTTCAACCCACCTTCTTCAAACCGGTAGCTCAGCAACTCCCGCATGATAGTTGCATCGTCTGAAAGGGCCACCAGGGCCTGGCGGATATCTCCGGGAGGCAGTATACCGAGCTCGTCACGCAGCACACCGGTGGATCCACCGTTATCTGCCGTTGAGACAATGGCGGAAAGGTCACAAGCGTACTCACGCAGGCCGGTAAGGACCGTGAAGGTCCCCGTGCCACCGCCGATGACCACAATCTGCTTCATGGCTACTGGAGTTAGATATCCTTATCAGCTTCCAGCATATCAGAAACGCCGGTTGTTTTTTACCGGTTGTTTGCTAGGATAAGGATATATCGACCATCGTTACTAACTCCCACGAATGAGCGCTCCAGCCAATCCTACCTCCCCCCAGTACTGGCGCTCACTCATTAACCAAAGCGCAATTCGTTTTTTTATTCTTAGGGCGCTGTGGGATAAGGACTCGTATGGTTACATTCTCTCAAAGCAGATCGAGGAGTTGTCCTGGGGCTTCTGCACTCCGACCGAAAGCACATTGTATCCTGCCCTGAACGAGCTCGAGAAGCGCGGCCTGATCCGCAGCGCTGCTATCAACGCCAACTCCCGCACCCGCAAGGTCTACCACATCACCGATTCCGGAAAGCTGGCCTTCAGGACCGCCGCCAAGACCTGGGGCGAGATCATACCCGCCCTTCGACAGAGTACCACACTGTAAGGACGGATCATCTAAAAAGCGCCGATCCCTGGGGATCCGCGCTTTTTGATTGGTGGTCATCCGAGATAGGCTTGGCTGGCCTGTTCGGAGATCTGAGAAGCCTCGACGGCATCCCGGATCAGGTAGTGTAGATCTTGCACGTTGCAATCAAGGAACTTACATATTTCGTCTGCCGAAAGCCCCCGTGAGACCATGTGCTTCAATCGCAATATTGTCCAGTAGCGTTCCATAACTCCTCCTACATACACTGTACCTCGCCGCTTTTTAGAAACTTGATACTATGTCCAAACGGGACCTTAGTCAGACTTTCATCTCTACCAGATCCTCTCACCATGATGATACCTGAGCTTGGGGTGCCCACGAACAGATGTGGCTGCGAGCCATCGTATCGTAATCCTTCCTTATGAAACGGCCAGATGTTCCATCCATGAGCAGATGCGAGCAACTCAGTGTAGGTTATCAGCACGTGGCTGACATCAGCTTTTAAGTTCAGCATACAACATCAACCTCCTCTGTTTTCTAGGCTAATGCTGTACCGTACACCTATATAAGTCAAGGTTCTGTAATCTAGCATACACAAAAACAGGCTCTTATAGCCTGTCTCGTGTCTTTGTAAGAGTGCTTAGTCTTGGCGGCGACCTACTTTCCCAGGTCCTTGCGGTCCAAGTATCATCGGCGCTGACGGTCTTCGCTTCCGTGTTCGGAAAGGGAACGGGCGGTACCCCGTCGCACATACCACCAAGACAAAGCACTCTTTACTATCCACACAATTGTGCCGATAGTGTCGGGCGAATAGCCATCCGGACACCGACAAACCAAGCCGAAGCTCGAATTATCGATGCCGGACAGCATCCACCGCAGATTTTGAAGGCGTTCAGCAAAAGCCAAACATTGCCATCACGGCCTGAGCCGTGATCTGGCCATCCCTGCAACCAGGGAAGTTAATTCCAGAAATTACCCGTCACCCTGACGACAGGATGCACCTCTTGCGAGGTATCTCCTGTCACCATAGGAGTAAAAGTATATGATCAATTAGTACTCCACGGCTGAAACTGTTGCCAGTCTTACACCTAGAGCCTATCAAGGTCGTTATCTACAACCGATCTAGAAATCTAATCTTGTGGCCGGCTTCCCGCTTATATGCTTTCAGCGGTTATCCGAACCTAACGTAGCTACCCTGCACTGCCGTTGGTACGACAACAGGCACACCAGAGGTTAGTCCCCCTCGGTCCTCTCGTACTAGAGGGAGGCCCACTCAAATTTCCGCGCCCACAGAAGATTAGGACCGAACTGTCTCACGACGTTCTGAACCCAGCTCGCGTACCGCTTTAATTGGCGAACAGCCAAACCCTTGGGACCTTCTCCAGCCCCAGGATGCGACGAGCCGACATCGTACTATTTTCCAGGATTTCGCCTGGCGCAGACTATATCTTGTTCCTACACTTCGATGGTAGGCCTTCATAAGACACCGTACATAAGTGTCTAAGCCAATGATCGTAAGTTTTTGCTGTAGGACTCGGCGTGTTAGCTCTCTAAAAGAAGAAAGCTCTGCTCTTTCGAGCAAGTCGTTACGGGGTCATGCCTCTTGCGAGACAGACTTCCCACGGTATCGCCCTTGTGCCATAGATAGCGTTTTATCCACGTCTATCTTATGGTCAGTCGGGATTCACCGTTATAAGCCGAATTTTTGGTATAGGATTACTCCTAAAGCACCCCAATGTTAAATTAGGTGCCAAACCGCGCCGTCGCTGTGGACGCTTGGGCGCGATCAGCCTGTTATCCCCGGGGTAGCTTTTATCCGATGATCGACGCGAATCTCACACTAACGCGTCGGTTCACTACTGCCTACTTTCGTATCTGCTCGGATCGTAGTCCTTACAGTCAAGCTAGCTTCTGCAGTTGCACTTTGAAGCCTGATTTCCATCCAGGCTAAGCTAACCTTTGCACGCCTCCGTTACCATTTAGGAGGCAACCGTCCCAGTTAAACTACCCATCAGACACTGTCCTCAGGTCATTACCCTAAGTTAGTATACGTCAAATACAAGAGAGGTATTTCACATTGCGTCTCCACCTCACCCGAAGGCAAGGCTTCAAAGACTCCCTCTTATGCTACGCATGCATACAACATATACAATGCCAAACTATAGTAAAGCTCCACGGGGTCTTTCCGTCTTTCTGTGGGTAAACGGCATCTTTACCGCTATTGGAATTTCACCGATGTCCTCGTTGAGACAGTGTTCAAAACCGTTATGCCATTCGTGCGGGTCGGAACTTACCCGACAAGGAATTTCGCTACCATAGGACCGTTCATCAATGTTACGCACAATTGCTTGTGGGCCAGTTATTTCTAACTGACACTGCATGTCGCCATGCAGATCGGACTATATCATCTCAAGCCTGGCTTGAGTTCGGCGTGTAGTCTCTGAGGATTCCAATCGAAACGAATTTAAGATTTCACCCGAAGTAAACTTGCGTTTGCCTCCGGCATTCATGGACTCTCTAGCTTCTAATAACCGCTGCAGTCCCGCTTTGGTTAAATGAGTTTTAGAAAACACCATGTCCGCGATAATGCTGAACACTTCAAAGTCTTTTCGCTTTTTAGTCTTAAGAGAATACGTTTTAAAGAAGGGAATGATGATATCTCTCAGATCTGTAAAATTACAGACTTCGAAATATCCTACTCCGTCCTTGCGGAAACGAATTGTCCCACATTCCAAAGTCTCTTGCAGCATCCGAAGGATGTTACCGTCCTTTTGGGATATGTTGAATGACAATCCAACTTTCCACCCTATTCCATATGACCGTTTGCGAAAGGAAACATTGAAGCTTCCTTCACCATCAGTAAAACCGACAATATACCAAGCCATATCGGCCGATATCTTTGCAAAACGCTCAATTGGCCTTTCCTGCTGATTGTCTGCACTTAACGCGTTATCACTGTCATCCATAAATGAATGTTAGTAGCGTAAGATACTCAGATGTTCCAGCAAATAGCCAAATTTTATAACTACAATGGTCAGTTCATAGTTACGGCCGCCATTCACCCGGGCTTCGGATCAAGCCTTGATGTTATCTCAGCTCTCCCCTTAACCTTCGGGCATTGGGCAGGCATCACCCCCTATACATCCTCTTGCGAGTTAGCAGGGAGCTAAGTTTTTGCTAAACAGTCGTTTGAACTCTTTTACTGTGGATCAGCTTGCGCTGATCAGTCCTTATCCCGAAGTTACGGACGTTGTTTTGCCGAGTTCCTTAACGAGGATTCTATCGATCACCTTAGTCTACTCGACTCACCCACCTGCGTCGGTTTGCGGTACGGATCTGTGCCTTAAGTCTCGGACCCTTTTCTAGTCACCTTCGCCCCCACTGTGAACATATCCATAGCACACAGTGAGCTAAAAAATGCGTCAGGCCGGACATACAACACAAAGTTCAGGAATATTAACCTGATGTCCATCGACTTCCCCCTTCGGGTACGCCTTAGGACCGACTAACCCAGGGACGATTAGCGTTGCCCTGGAAACCTTGGGTATGCGGTGGGCAGGTTTTTCACCTGCCAAATTCGTTACTCATGCCAACATTCTCACTTCTGTACGCTCCACGTCGGTTTCCACCTTCGCTTCACTGCATACAGAACGCTCCTCTACCGACAGTCATTGACGAATCAACAACTGCCCCGCGTCTTCGGCACAATGCTTAGCCCCGTTAAATTTTCGGCGCATGACTTCTTAAATAGATCAGTGAGCTGTTACGCACTCTTTAACTGATGGCTGCTTCTAAGCCAACAGACTGACTGTCTTGGAAATCACACAACCTTTTCCACTTAGCATTGATTTAGGGGCCTTAGACGGCGATCTGGGTTCTTTCCCTTTTGACTATGAAGCTTAGCCCCCACAGTCTGACTCTGTAACTCAAAGCTGGTCAGAATTCGGAGTTTGGTTGGGTGCAAGAGGCGAACCCCCTACGACCCATTCAGTATCTCTACCTCTGCCAGAAGCATTACAGGCTATACCTAAATATATTTCGAGGAGAACCAGCTATCTCCCGGTTCGATTGCTATTTTAGCTCTTACCACAAGTCATCCCGCAGCTTTGCAACGCTGCCGAGTTCGGTCCTCCCGCCCCTTTTACGGAGCGTTCAACCTGCTCATGGCAAGCTCACCGGGTTTCGGGTCTAGTGGCACGGACTACATCGCCCTATTCGGACTCGCTTTCGCTACGCCTCCAGGATAAACCCCTTAGGCTTGCCCGTACCAGCTAACTCGTTGGCGCATTCTACAAAAGGCACGCCGTCACCCGTCCGAAGACAGGCTCCGACCTCTTGGAAGCAAACATGGTTTCAGTACTATTTCACTCCCCTCACCGGGGTGCTTTTCACCTTTCCCTCACGGTACTTGTTCACTATCGATCTTGCAATGTATTTAGCCTTGGAGAGTGATCTCCCCAGATTCCCACCGGATTTCACGTGTCCAGTGGTACTCAGGTACCGTATCAAGGAGTCTAATGTATTTCGCTTACCGGGCTCTCACCGTCTATGGCCGTCCGTTCCAGGCTCATTCAGCTATACAAAAGATTTCTTACTCCTCGGGATATCCCCATACGGCCCTACAACCCCGCTATGATAAATCATGCGGTTTGGGCTGTTCCGCGTTCGCTCGCCACTACTAACGGAATCTCGTTGATTTCTATTCCTCGTGGTACTTAGATGTTTCAGTTCCCACGCTTACCATCACTACGGATTCGCACCGTAATGTACACCTTAAAGGTGTGGGTTACCCCATTCGGAAATGTCCGGATCAAAGCTCTGTTGCCAGCTCCCCGAACCTTATCGCAGGCTCATACGTCCTTCATCGGCATTGCAAGTCAAGGCATCCACCATGTGCTCGTAACGTACCTTTCTCCTTGAAACATGTCATTGCTGACACATTTCAGGTGACGGGTAATTTCTAGAATAAACTAGGAATCACTCCGCTACTCTCCACACTTTGCAAAGTGTGGGGCATGAGTAATTTCTGGAAACACATGCATCTCTGCATGCACCCCCGACATTGCTGCCAGAGGATTTTGCCGTTTTACCTTCAAAATCTGATTGTCAAAGAAATCGATACTTCCGAACTTGCGTCCGGACAACCAGCTCAGAGTGACTCTGAAACGGCATGTCCGCCTGCAAACAAATAAAAAAGAGCGACGAGGTAGTTGGTATGTACGTACGTTCGCTCGCGAGAGTGGGCCGTTGCTCACTCGATGTCATGATAGCGCACCTGAACGGTGCCTAGAGCATTTCCTGCGTGCCTACTTTTTATATCACTACCAGGAGAGGGTGTCAACACTTTTGCAGATAAAAGAAAAACGCCCAACGGATATAGGGTCCGTGGACGTAATTCAGATCTGTTCTGGGAGCTGGTTTGGCGGACAATTAGCGTGCCCGTCTTCTGAACTGCGGGACCAGAACCAGGTAGGGCTCATGATCCTCAAACGCATCCGGTGCGTCAACGAGACGAAGATGCCCTTTCGGGTTTCTCATTCTCGCCAACGTTTCGCTGGCTGCCATCCTCTGGCCGGCTACCAGCAGACTATCGGTGAGTTTCCACCTTTCTTCCTCCTGGTGGTCGACGCGCGCGTGTTTTTTAAAGTCAGCTTTTGTGGCGAGTTCCCTGATAAGGCCGGCCGCAGCTGCTGCAACGATAAGCACGAGGACCCCAACGTAGCAGTTCCTCTGGAGCATCCACGTATCATTGAGCTCCATCGCCGAAACATCGTCTCGGCTCCAGGGTAGCGCAAGTCCGTTGCAGAGCACCCAAGTGGCTGCCAGGTACGCGACTACACCCACCATCTTTTCAAAAATTCCCATCATTAAACGCATATACTCTCCTTTTGTGAACAGGGTTCAAACAATCAGACCCCGTCCTCGAAAGTGCCAGCATTTAACCATAAATTACTCCTTTTGTCAACCCCTGTACAGCTCATCAGCGCCAAATGTTTGCTCTCCCCACCTCTGGGGCGTATCATTATGCTACTAACCCCTAAAGGAGGGATCCAGGGAAATGGGAAAGTCTTTCAACGATATCCGTCCCAGCGCTAAAAAGGCGCAGGAGCGTTATACCCCCCAGGTGGAGAAGACCAACGTCATTCTTCCTATCGACGCGCAGGCTATCGAGGGCAAGATCGGCGAACTCACCGAGATGTCCACCAAGCCGGTGCGCCGCTTCTTTAGTATCCTCGGGCCCGGCGTCATTACCGGTGCCTCTGATGATGATCCGTCAGGCATCGCTACTTACTCTGTCGCGGGCGCCCAGTTTGGCTACCAGACCCTCTGGCTAGCCCTGGTCACCTACCCTCTTTCCGCTGCCGTCCAGGAGGTCTGTGCCCGCATTGGCATCGTCACCGGCCACGGTCTGGCTGCCGTCACCAAGAAACACTACTCTCGCACCCTATTGGTAGGCATCGTTCTATTACTGGTCATTGCCAACACCATTAACATAGGCGCTGACATCCAGGCTATGGCCGCCTCTTACCAGCTCCTTCAGCCAGGGGCAAACTTTGCCATAGTAGCAGTCGCCATCACCTTTCTTATCTTGTTCTCCCTGATTATTCTTTCGTATAAGACCTACGCCAAGTACCTGAAAATCGCCACTCTCACCCTCTTTTCTTATGTGGCAGTGGCCTACTTCTCAAACGTAGACTGGGGATCCGCCCTTCGTCATTTCCTGGTCCCTACTATTTCCTTGCAGCCGGCTTACCTGCTCACCCTGGTAGGTATCCTGGGTACCACCATCTCTCCGTACATGTTCTTTTGGCAGGCCAATGAAGAAGTGGAGGAGGAGATCTCCAAGGGCATTATCAGGAATGACGGACCCACTGTGAACCACGATGGGCTCCGCAAGATCGGCCGCCCCCTGATCAAGGCCATGTATATCGATGTGAATATGGGCATGCTCTACTCAGAGATCATCATGTTCTTCATTATCACTACTGCTGCCGCCAATCTCTACGTCAGCGGAGCCGTCACTAATGTAAGCGATCTGAGTCTCGACCAGCTGGCCTCGGTACTGCGCCCATTAGTGGGAGACACCGCCTTCCTGCTCTTCACGATCGGTATCCTCGGGGTCGGACTGTTGGCAGTTCCGGTACTTGCTGGCAGCGCCTCCTACGCTATTGCCGAGCTGTTTGATTGGAGCGAGGGCCTGAATAAGAAGTTCCATGAGGCTAAAGGCTTCTATATCTTCATCGTACTGGCCACTCTGATCGGTCTGGCCCTGAACTTCATCGGCATTAAGCCGGTAGCCGCCCTTTATTACACCGCCATCCTGAACGGAGTCGTGGCTGTGCCGCTAATGATAGTGATCTGGATGATCGGCAACAACAAAAAGATCCTTGGCGAGCACACCAGCGGCCCGCTCTCCAACGTACTGATGATCATCGGAATATTGGTGATGGCCTCCGCCTGCGGAGCCATGTTCCTCTTGGGCTAACTCCTCTCACACTATTCATGCCAACTGTAGAGATCCTGGAGCAAAAAGGCTACCACTTCCTATGGATAGATGATGAACTCTGGATGTGGGACGTACCTGGAGAGATTGATGATCAGAAGTCAATCGCCAAAGAGGCTTGGGGCGACATACTAGTAGCTGGATACGGCCTAGGCCTGGTCCAGAAGTACCTTTTTGAGAATCCTCGTGTACGTTCAGTATTAACTATTGAAAAGTACCAGGAGGTACTAGACTGTGCCAAGGAGACCTATGGGACGCTCTACGGAAACATACTGGTCGGTGATTTTAACACTTACACCTCACGTAAGCGCTATGACTGTGTGATCGGTGATACTTGGAAGGACCAGTCATTCCGGGAGATCGGCGACTACCTGGACTTTAAAAGACAAGGAACTACTTTACTAAAGAAGGGGGGCTCTCTTCTTGGGTGGGGCGCTGACTACTTTGAATTTATCGCACACTCAACTTCGATAGAGAGCTAGTTACTAGGTATCTCGTCTCAGAAAACGAGATTTCACAAACTCCACAATAGCCAGGTAGGTAATGATAAGCCCAAGCAGCGAGACAAAGAACAGCGGTGGCAGCGCCACCAGGTGCAAGTAGCCTCCCACCGGACTGAACGGCAAGGCGAAGGCCAGTACCAGCACCAGGAAGCAGAGCACCTGCAAGGACCTTCCCGGTCGGCTCTTAAAGAACGGCACCCGGGCCGTACGGATCACAAACACCACCAATACCTGGGTGGCGATAGACTCCAGGAACCAGCCGGTCTGGAACTGAGACTCAGTGGCATGCAGCCAGTACCAAAGTAAGCCAAAGCTGACATAGTCGAAGATTGAGCTAATCGGGCCGAAGAAGAGCATATACCTGTAGATATGCTTGATATCCCAGTGGTGCGGCTTCATCAGCTGCTCAGCATCCACCTCGTCGCTGGGAATGCCTATCTGGAAAATGTCATAGAACGAGTTGTTCAACAGGATCTGGGACGGCGTCATGGGCAGGAACGGCAAGAAGAACGAGGCACCGGCCACGCTGAACATATTGCCGAAGTTGGAGCTGGTCCCCATCAGTATGTACTTGATGGTATTGGCGAAGATGCGCCTCCCCTCCTTTACGCCTTCAGCTATCACATCCAGGCCCTTCTCAAGCAGAACCACGCTGGCCAGGTCCTTAGCCACGTCCACGGCTGTATTTACCGACATACCAACGTCTGCAGCATGCAGCGCCCCGGCGTCATTTACCCCGTCTCCCAGATAACCGACCGTATGGCCGGATTTCTTCAGGGCCAGGATAATCGCCTCCTTCTGCTCAGGAGTCACCCTGGCAAAGACATTGGTCTCCTGGGCCGCCTTCTCCAGCTGATGGGGCGTCATACGGGCCAAGTTCGGACCAGTAAGAATAGGACCCAGATCAAGACCAATGTCATGGCAGATCTTGTCAGTCACCAGCTCGTTGTCACCGGTGAGGATCTTTACCGCCACCCCTAGCTTGGCCAGGGTCTCCAAAGCATGCTTAGCAGATGGCTTCGGCACGTCCAGGAAGCAGAGGTAGCCCATCAGTTCGAGATGCACAGCGTCATTGTGCGAATACTCCTCCTTGGCCTCAATGCGGCGCTGGCCGATGACAATGAGCCGAATGCCGTCCTGGTTCAGCTTACGGAACTGCTCACGTAACAGGGAACGCCGGTCAGCGTTTATAGGTACCAGCTGTCCGGTAGCATCCTCGTAAGTCTGGCAGCGGTCCAGCACCGAGTCGGCAGCGCCCTTGAAGATGATCTGCCGCGCACTCCCGCGCTTCACCACCGTATACTGACCCCGGTAGTCATAGTTGAACTCCTCCTCGGCTAGCTTCTCTATGGAAGGATGCTTTACACGGTGGGCGATGGCGTATTGCCAGATAGCTACGTCCATAGGATTTCCCAGTACCCGGTGATGATGACTAGCTGTATTGCAGGCCAGGGCCAACTCTAGGATATGGGGGTCCTGAGCGCCGCGCATAGTATAGAAGCCGGTGAGATTGATGGTCCCCTCAGTGAGGGTGCCGGTCTTGTCGGTGCAGAGGACGTCCATGTTGCCCAGATCCTCAATGCTAACAAGACGCTTCACCACCACCCTCAGTTTGGCCATCCTATGAGCGCCGCGTGCCATGCTGATAGTTACGATCACCGGAAGTAGTGCAGGAGTCAGTCCGATGGCCACAGCCAAGGCAAACAGCACCGACTGCAATGGGTCACGTCCCAGGGCAATGTTTAGTACGCAGATCAGTAAGGCCATAACCACAATGACCTTGGTCATCAGCGAACCAAGACTGGCCAGCCCTTTTTGGAAGGTGGTACGCTCTTTCACCCGGGTTGCACCTTCAAACAGCCGCCCGAATTCAGTGTCCCCGGCTATTGCCTGCACCAGTCCCCGGCCGCAGCCGCTCATTACTACCGTTCCCATGTTGGCCCGGTTCAGCTTGGCATCAGGGCTGTCAAAACGTTTAACTGTCGGCAATGACTCACCGGTAAGGCTAGACTCGTCTATCGTCAAACCCAGGCTTTCCAGGAGCTTCACGTCAGCCGGCACCACAGTGCCCTGGTGTAACAGTACTAAGTCACCGACCGCCACCTCTGACACCGGTATCTCCTGCTTAATGCCGTTTCGGATGACCAGGGCCGAGAGCGAGACCTTCTTAAGCAGATCAGTCACCGTCTTTTCAGAAGAGTATTCATTTACCAGGCCAAGTACCACGCTTAGGGTCATGATCCCGAAGATGATGGCGGCATTGGTGTGGTCCCCAAAGGAGAATGAGACCACCGTAGTCACCATTAGTATCACTAGCAGAGGACTGTTGAACTGGCGGAAAAAGATATTCCAAAAGGAGGTACGGTGCAACGCCAGCTCGTTTCTTCCGAAACGCCTCTGCGCCTGCTGTACCTCTGCGGTTGTCAGTCCGTAGTCATTGTCAGTATTCAAAGAAGGGTGCCCCGCTGCATGCATAGATTCAGTATACCCGCCTTTTAGCATCAAGAGCTAGCCACCTCAACAGGTCGGAGGGTAATCTCCTGGACGTCTGGTGGTATAAGGAATCTCAGAGGCAGCCAGGAGCCCTGAATTCCTCGACTAACAATCAATGTAGTCCCCTGCACTTCTTTCCGACCTGACCAAGCGATAAAGCTGGACTGAGGCATAAAGTGGGAGATATACCGACCAAATAGGCGATGAAACAGGGTCTGGCCTCCATGGGTATGTCCTGAAAGCACCAAGTCGGCAGGCTGTTTTCCCGGCAGATAGGCGGCGTCGGGATTATGGGCGAGTATCACCCGAGGAAGACCTGGCGACACCTGGTCAAACTGTGAGTAAAGACTAAGGCTGGCCGCCCGGCGGGAATATTCTTCCCAGGCAGGATATTCTGCTTGGCTTTCGCGGTAGCCCTGATCAGTCTCCAGATCATTCAGTCCTATCAAAAGCACTGTCTGGCCAGCACAGGAGACTTCGACCGCCTCACCACATAGCAACTGACACCTCACTTCAGCCAAGGCTGCTTTCAAGGGAGAAAGCTCAGAAAAGGCAAAGTAGTCATGATTGCCTAGCACCGCAAAGAATGGCAGCTGCCATCCTGCCAGAATATTCAGCGACTTAGTAAGGTCAGGAAGAAAACGTGCCTCCCTGTCGATGAGATCACCTCCCAAAAGTATCAGATCAAAAGGGTGACGCCGGTGCAGGCGCTCCAGACGCCTACACTTGGCTTTCAGGAGCGACGTACTATTGTAACGTCCCACATGCAGGTCAGAGATAAAGAGTATCCGCAGCTCGTTCTGCAGCCTGTCAGACGCAACCCCTACTTCCTGCCGCTTTACCTGTAGAAAGCGAGGCTCAATGTACCAGGCATATATACCAAGCATGACCATGGCGGCCAGCACGATCAGGACAGCTGTCATCAGAATCAGACTAGAGGTTAGTCCCTCCAGTGTAACTCAGTTTAGTGTCATCAGTCACCCGCTCCCCCAGCACCACCAAGCGATTTAGATTAGTCAGCAGCGGCCAGCAGGTCACTACCGCTACGCGCTGGGTGCTTGAACCTCCAGCCAGATTAGCCTCGGAAAAGGCCAGAACATTGCGCGGATTCACTACCTGGGAGCTCACTACCTTGTAGGTACGGATCTCACCATGGCCAGTGATGACGAACTGGTCTCCCACTTTCGCTTGACCCAGACTGGCAAATACCGATGAGTAGGGATGCGGATAGGTGTCGCTGGAATGGCCGGTGACATAGGCCAACTTGGCGCCATCAAGGGTTGATGTGGAGTAATTTAGGCTTACCCCTTTGGTCAAAGCCGTGCGAATACTATCCCAATCTTGAAAGTTGAGCGGTGAACTAGACGGACTTTCAGTAAACGGCGCATCAATGGCTAGGCGCGGAAATACGAAGCGGTTCTGATCAGCCTGATAGTCAGGTGTAGCCGGCTGCTTGCCGATAGCCACCATGATGGCATGGAACTGGGGCTGACTTAGAGACGCAAGGGTGGCCCAGTTCCAGGCTGCAAAGATGATTACAAAAAGGTAGAACGCCAGCAGAAGCTTCTTGGCGACTGACCGCGCCTTGGAAGAGCGCGGTCGTTCTTTATGCGATTGTTCGACGCTTGGCAATGACATTGAGTATCTCCGTTCCCAGCCAGAGTACAGCACCGAGGCCGAGCAGGGAAAGGATAATCACTGAAAGTGGTGAGCTTGAGTCTCCATCAGTACTGGCTCCGGCGACTTCACCCTTGGTAGGAACGGTTGCCAGAGTAAGCTGCTTACCAGTACTTGAGGTCAGGGTGACGCTCGGTGTGGCAGCGGCTGCAGCAACAGCTGGATTAACCTGGATAGGAGTAATCGCGAGATTGACCTTCTTGCCACTTGCCGTAGTGATCTTTAGCTCGGGAACCTGGCCCTGACTGATACTGGGCATCAGCTGCTCAGCGGTAGAAACGACTCCACCCTGATTCTGAGGCACTGCAGGATCGTTCTGCGAGCTACTACTACCTGCAGGAGCACTGAAGATATTGATGATGCCAAGGCGGAATTTGCCCTGGATACCGCTCCAGGAGTTGAGGATGTTGATAAGGTTAGCCAGCACGTTCACAGAGCCGGTCTTCAGGCCTCCTACCGTAGTGTTGCCTACCAGACTGTTGCCACCCGTGTTGGCATGTACGTTCAGGTGGTTATTGACGGTGGCCTGCTGGTTTACGGTCAGGTCCTCTTCATTAGTGTTGTTCACACTGTTCTGGTTGTTCGAGTTGCTGCCGGTCTGGGAGTTATCCAGGTGATTGATGACATAGCTGCCTTCAGGAATGCCTTGGATCTGGCCGTTCCAGTCGCCCATTACATTGACTATATAGAAGGTAGGATCGTCATCATTGGCAATGGTCACCTCGCTGCCGCCAACCTTGGTCTGGCCGGTAGTGACGTCACCCGACTCGGTGTTACCCGCGACGGTGTTAGAGCCGGTGGTGGCATTGACGTTCACGTCATTATTAGCCTGTGCGTTCTTGGTGATCTGAATGTTCTTGGTATTGCTGCTGGTCACTGAATTGGCGTTGTTGGAGTTGCTGCCGGTCTGGGAGTTGTCAGAAGGCACGCTAATGATAGAGTCAATGTTTGAGGTCAGCAGGGACCAGACATCCACGCTTAGTTCAAGGTTCGGCATCATCAGATTCATGAGGTTGATGACGTTCACCGCGAGGTTGATATCGCCTGTCTTTAGATTCCCTGCCTTAGTGTTTTGCGCCAGGGTGTTGTCGCCGGTGTTGGCATTTACATCGACATTGTTGTTAGCGGTAGCCTGGTTATTGCTCACTACCTTCAGAAGGTTGTTAGTGACGAAGGCGTTCCCATTGTCAGAATTGCTACCGGTCTGGGAGTTGCTCTGGCCAGAAAGACTGGTGCGGGTAGCCGAAGGAGCCAGGTTAATATGGCCGCTGCCGCCAGCATTGAGGCTTTGCATGCCAACACTGCTACCGGGTGCCAGAATTGAGTTGCCCACGTTAATCAGGTTGAATGATCCGTTTACGGCGCCGGTGGTGACATCGCCCAGCTCAGTGTTCTGGTTCAAGTCGTTGTTGCCAGTAGTGGCATCGGCCGCCACATTATTATTGAAAGTAGCCGAATTATTCTCGGTACCAGTCGACGTATTATTGGCCGTGGTGGAGTTCTGGTTGTTCGAGTTGCTGCCAGTCTGGGTATTTGAAGCACCACCGCTAGTACCCGTGGCACTGGCTGCGGGAGAGGAGGTAGGATCAGGAGAAGGTGCGGCCTGGGGGGAAGGATCTGGCTGGGGGCCAACAAGCCCTATCGGACCGACAACACCTTGGGGACCGACAGGAAGCTGAGGACCGACAGGCTCAACGGGCCCCACCACCGGGGACGGGCTTGGTGAGGGATCAGGGTCAGCAGCTAAAACTGGACCTGCCAAAGTAAAGGAAAGCAGTACAAAGACGGCCGATCTAATCTGGAGTTTTCGCAGCCAGGACAGATTACTCATAGCCGCCCTCCGAAGGGTAGAAGCGCCCAGTTGAGCTTACGGGCGGCGGCAGCCAATGGGCCACTGGCAAATACTACGGCGACTACTGCTACCAGAAGTGGAAGTGCCTCGCTACCGAGAACATTGGCACCTGAGGGGAAATAGCCGGGTGCACTGGCCAATACGACGCTTCCCGCAGGAATACCCTCGCCTCCCCTTCCGAAGGGAATGACACCGATAGGCACCGGGCTTTCAGGAGTAGGTAAGGGTGTAGGTACCGGCGTAGCGGGAGGTGTGCCCGGGCCATTTACCACAGTAGTCGCACCAGCGATAATAGTAACCGAGCCCGTATGCAGAGAGCCGACGGTGGTATTGTTGTTCAGATTGTTTCCACCCGTGGTCACGGAAGCCAGGTAGGCGTTGGTGACGTGGGAGCTATTATTGACGGTCAGAGCGGTATTATGCGCAAAGCTTGCCGTACTGGTGTTGGTACTGCCGCTGCCAGTATTGCTGTTGCTGGAAAGATAGTTCAGTGTGCCTCCGTTTGAGGCGGCCGCGTAGGTACCAGTGTTAGCCTGAGTGTCGGCATGCATATGTATCAAGGTGTCGCCGGTAGTGACATCTCCGGCCGTAGTATTGCCTGCTACGTTGTTGTGGCCAGTGTCTACCGTAAAGTTGAAACTGTTAGTGACGTTCGAGCTGTTAGTGACTGAGGTCGAGCTGTTAGAAGCCACGGAAGTAGTACTCTGGTTTGTCGAACCGGATCCGGTGTTAGAGTTGTTGGAAGTGATCTGACTGTCCATAGTAGCTCCGTGGTTAAGGGTACGTTACCGGTGGGGCCCGGGGAATATCCCCGGGCCGACACCCGCATCCTACCTATTCGCTAATTAGTTAGCGACGTTGATAGCGGTGAAGGTCAGGTTGGCGTCACCAGTTGTGACGTTTCCTGCTGTGGTGTTCTGGTTCACGTTGTTGTTACCAGAGTCTGAGGTAACGCTGAAGCCGTTGCTGATGTTAGCAGTGTTGTTCACTGTCGTAACATCAGTGCTGACGCTGGTCAGCGAGTTACTGTTGGTGGAGTTCGACCCAGTGTGGTCGTTTCCGCCGCTCACGTTTACCATGCTAGTACCGCCGCCGCCAAGGATAGCTGAAGCTCCGCTGTTGGCAGTGGTGCTGTAGGCAATGTTGGCATTGGTTCCGCCGGTGCTCACCGATCCCAGAGTAGTATTCTGGTTGGCGGTGTTGTTACCGGTGTTCACTGCGATGTTTGCAGCGTTAGCTACTGCAGCGCTGTTGGTCAGGGTCGTAACAGAGGTCCGGGTAATTGTAGCAGTATTGGTGTTGCTAGAATTGGATCCGGTAACGCTGTTGCTGCCGCTTACCATGTCAGTGCTGTTGAACGAAGGCATGATGACGCCTGCACCAACATTTAAAGCGTTACTGAAGAGGCCGCCAACGTTAGCTGTACCGGTGTGCAAGCCGCCGACAGTGGTGTTGTTGTTGGTAGCGTTTCCACCGCTGGTGAAGGCTGCAGCTGCAGCGTTGTTAAGAGCGGCAGCGTTGGTCCAGGCCTGTGTCGCAAGACTGGCTAGAGTCTGGGAGCTGGTGTTTACCGAGTTCGAGCCGGTCGTGGAGTTGGTATTGGTGATAGTAGCCGATGATGCATGGACCATACCGGCGCTTCCAGCTAGGAGAGCTGTACCGATACCAGCAACCCGCATCAGGTTACGTACGTGTTCGAGCTTTGTCATAGAACTCCTTTACTTAGTTTGATAGGCTTATAAGTAATGATGCACGGGAGGTAATCGACCGACTCACTCCTATGTGCCACTTCATAGTATAGTCGATCTTTTGGCTCGACAGTATGCTCAGCTACATAAAAAGTGTGAGCCATGTCACAGTTCAGCTCTAGTAGCTATGATTCATTTCAAAAACTCATCCTTCGCATACCAGCGGGTAGGGTAATGAGCTATGGACAAGTGGCCAAAATGGCGGGTCTTCCACGCGGTGCACGGATGGTTGGTTGGTCACTGCGGACTCTCCCACCAAACACCAACATACCGTGGCACCGAGTGGTAAACCGACTCGGGAGACTAAGCATTGTTCATCCCTATCTTGGCGCTGAACAGCAGGCGGCCCTACTAAGGAAGGAAGGCGTGGAAGTCGCCGAAGTAGACGGCTGCCTCACCCTCATTAATCCCCCCTGGCATACGTTTTGAGAAGTAGTATGAACATGTATTGTACGGCTGGGTCAGCCATGATATAACCGTAGGCATAGCACACTGACGTTTGGACCGAAACGTAGGTGTGTGATTTTGTTTTTTTGACAGGAGCAGAGAACCATGTCTTTGGTAAATGGCGAATCGACCAAGCGCCGCACCGAACGGATCAAAGGCCAAGCAGTCACCTGCTGTCGCAATGGCACCAGTACCTATACCGGAAGCTCAAAAGCACCACTCACCCCATTGACCGGTAGCGCCCACAACCTTCCCCGTATTCGTTGAGCACTCCGACACACCATCTGCCGTACCGTGGCCTCCCCGATTGGTTCGGGGAGGCCACACCCCCTTTATACGGCATGGCGCTCCTCAAGTTCTGCAAACACCTCCTCCCGGAGGCTTTTTTTTTGACCAGCTGATCCTCCCATATTTGCAATACCCGCCAGCCAACCTCTTGTACGTTTATTCAATTACACACATCCCGCCGTATGATCTACTCTATTTCTCTGGTAAAGAAATCTTCCACTCGTCTCTCAAATTATAATAAGCGTATGTCAGTTCATACACACGAAACCGGCACCCTCTGGGCAAGAAGGCATCCCCTGGATTATACTAGTATATATATTAGCTAGCTCTTTCTATGCCTGACTCGAAGCCTTCCTCAGTCCTCATCATCGGTGGTGGCTTCGCCGGCCTGCGCACCGCCCTTGATCTGACCCGCCGCGCACGCCCAAACCTACATATTACCCTTGTCAGCGACCGACCAGATTTCCAATACCCACCTACCCTTTACCGAGTAGTGACCGGTCGTGACAAGCGCTCCAGCTCTGTCCCCTTGAAAGAACTCCTTAAAGGAAGGGACATTAAGATCGTCACCGACACCATCACTGCCGTTGACCCGGCCGCCCACACCGCCACCGGGAAGTCCGGTGGCAGCTATTCCTTTGATTATCTGGTTCTTGCCATCGGTAGCCAGCCTTCCTACTTCCATATAGAAGGCCTGCAGGAACTTTCCTATGGCTTCAAGACACTCGATGAGGCATTGCGTCTGCGCAAACACCTTGACGAGGTACTAACCCTAAAGCCAGGAGAGGAAAAGGACGAGCAAGTGGTCTCGGCCAACTTCATGATAGTCGGCGGCGGCCCCTGCGGTGTCGAGCTAGCTGGAGAGCTTGGTCACTATGCCCGTTCTCTCGCTAAAAAGCATAAGTTTGACCCCTCTCTCATCACCATCGACCTCATCGAGGCGGCTCCGCGAGTACTACCACCTATGACCCCTGCGGTGTCGGCCAAAGTGGAGGCCCATCTGCGCGACCTAGGCGTCAATGTCTTCATTAACAAGACAGTAGTTAAAGAAGAGGTAGAACAGCTCCTCCTTAAAGACATGTCAGTAAAGACCAAAACCGTGGTCTGGACCGCCGGAGTCAAGCCCCATGCCCTTTATAGCCAGATCGCCGGACTAGAGCTGGATAAGCGAGGTAAAGTTGTGGTAGATGAGCTACTCCAGGCCAAGGGCTTCCCCGGAATCTTTATCCTCGGTGACGCCGCCTCCACTCAGTACGCCGGACTTGCCCAGACCGCCCTGCACGATGGCAACCATGCCGCCCAGGCCATACTCGCTCACGCTTCTGGATCAACACCCCTACCCTACGCTCCCGCCAAGCCGGCCAGCGCCATTCCGGTCGGTGACGGCTGGGCAGTTACCGTATATATGGGCATGACCTTCTACGGCCGCATGGGCTGGTGGCTGCGCCGGGCCGCCGACCTACGCTTTTTCTTTACTATCATGTCTCCCGCTCTCGCCATATCGACATTCAGACGCGACCGTTAACACCTGAAACGTACTTGACAAGACCCGTCTCTCTTCCGGATACTTAAACTACCTACATCTTAAGCTCTAGCATGCCGACGCCATCCATCAGCCTCACCACCGGGGTCAAGCAAGGCGCTGCCGCTCTTGTCGCACTTGCCATGGTTGGCACTGCCGGCACCCTTGCCTACCTACAGAACCGTTCCGGCGCTTCAGTAATCTCAGGCGAGAGCCACTACTATAGCCAGGATGCCGCAGTCATGCAGGGGTATTTCACTAACGCCGAACCTGGTTATAACGCCAGCGTCAGCCTGAGCTTCCAGTCTGGTGACCGGGTACTTCCCGACAAGACAACTGGGACACTGGCAACTATCGACATTTCTAAGGCCGACTCAGCCTACTGGAGCCAAGCCGCCCCTATCGAAATTACTCATTACCTAGGCCGCAAGACCACCGCTATCGCCACAAACTCAACTACCACGGTGGCGCCGATTCCTACCGATGTAAAGAAGTATATCGAAGTCCTTACCATCAACAGCCTCAGACTAGCTCCCCGGCCTGCCACGATGGCGGTGACTGCAGCCTCGCTCGTCCTCTACCAACAGGCTGGCACCAACGGTGGCGTCAAGTCCGGCAAACTTTTCCAGGACCTCACCAATCTTCTGGAGCCTGCCTTTAGCGCCTACTCCTATAGCGGAAATGCCGGCGTCACACCCGCACCGACCGACCCTAACCCGGCCTACGCCACTCCAGTCGAGCCTCTGGTAAGCGATACAACACCAGCAGCGTCTGCAGCCCTTACGGACACTAAGAACAAGCTGGTCAACGATGTCCGAAGCTATCTCGTCACCACCGACTCACTAAATTCTTACGCCCAGGGCAACGCTCTCACCATTCCTGCTAACTACCTTCTGACCACTACCGACCTCAATCTGCTAGAAGGGTTTATCATGGAGAAATACTCACTGCTACCCAACTACAACCGTATACAGACGGTCATCGCCCGTTTCATGACCAATCCTTCGGATCCCTCCTTCCCGAACCGGGCCATTATTACCGAGGCCTCCAATGACCTACTGGTAGCCTATACCTATACACCCGTCATTGATCCTACTGCTAATCCTCCTACCCTTAACTCTTACCTCCCTGCAAACCTACTGATCGCCAAGCCTGCTCTTTCAGGGAGCTACACCGTATTCAAAAGCAACGGTACCCAGGTTTATTCCCTGAAAGGCTTCTCGTTGCCTGACCTTGATCCTACCACCGTCAGTTCGACCGATAGCTTCACCCTGCGAGCCAACGCCAACTTCTACGACTACCGGACCGACTCGCGAAACCCGACCATTACGCCAGCCAAAGTCACCCTATCATTTAACCACGATGCCACCAGAAACATCGAGCTGACCAACGTAAGCATTATCAAGGTCAACTCCAACGATACGGACAGAGTACTGGTGTCGAAGCAGTATGCCGCCTTCGCCGACCTGGACAAGTCCTCAGCCTTTAAGGTGGCTACCGTCTCAGGACGCCGGCTGTTCACCTACTCGACAGCAACCCCCACGCCAAGCGCCAGCCCGACTCCTTAGCTCCAGAAGTAGTACTAGCTACATTCAATGGGAAAGCCGCCGGCACTATGCCGGCGGCTTTCTACGATCATTATCAGCTTCCTATGTGCTGCCAGTTATTGTTGCTGCCTACCGATCTTCTCATTGAAATCCCTGAAGCGCTCCTGTATGTCCTCAGGGATGACCTGAACGTTATCGTCTATAAGATCTGCCGCATCCTGTAGAAGCTCTCCGACGAAGTCGCCGGGATCTGCATGGTAAAGGCGAAATGAAATCCGTGCGATCGTTGCCCCGAGCTGACCGAGGACCAGCGATACCCCTTGCACAACCACCCTTTCTTCGCCGTCTTCCCCCGCTTCATGCTTCGTCTGAGGAGTATTCTCCTCTCCGGCCGCCATAGCGGCAATAGCGTAGCCCTTACTGTTCTCAGGTGAGAACTCGGCCTCGCGAAGCGCGACCATTTCAGGAGTCTCCACTACATACAAATCCGCAGCAAGCCGGAGACCTATTTCCGCCAATTCCTTGGGAGTCTCCACTACGGGAGCAGCCTCTGCGGCTGGCGCCGTCTGCTCAGTCTTATTACCACCTGTTCCAACCGGCAAATCTTCTATGGACATAATTACACCTCTCTATTAGGGCTTTGCCCTAGTATCTCTCACGATCCGATACTATACCAGAGCCCCTATTTAAATACAAGATAGGCCTTCTGGCCATCCTGGATGTTGTCAGGGTCCCAGTCATGGATAGCATTATAGAACGGCTGGTAGTCGTAATGGTAATGCAGCCCTCGCCAGGTCCCCGGCTCATTGGTAATGATCCCGGTTGCGTCATAGCCGGTAGCCACCAGCATGTGGTAATTAGGCCCGCCAGCACTGAAGTAGGGATTAGGCAGCAACTTGCCAGCCATGCCGAGGATGACCGGATGCCCAGCCGCCAGCTCCTGTTTTACCTGATCTATGGAATCGATGGAAAGCACTTTGCCGTTATTCATCCCATAATCGTCCTTAGCAATCTGGTTGAGCTGGTCCAGGGTAATGCTCAGGCCGTATCCATGAGCCTCCTCCCAGTGCACCAGGGCGGTAATCTCGGTATCAGCCTGGGTAGGCGAAGAGATCGGGGTACCGTCCAGGAAATGCTTGACCATGATCAAGCTGGTCTCTTCGCAAGCGTCCTCATGTAAGGCGTCCCAGACATTGAAAGGAGCCTGCAGAGTGTAGGGCACGGTTATTAGGGTAGACGCGGGCAAAGGAGAGCTACTAGGCGTGGCAGCAGGAGTCGCAGTAGGCTTGGCAGTAGGAAGCGTGGTGCCGACCTGGGTATTGCCTGCCTCGATATCGCCTAGTTGACTGTACTGGACGTGGATGGCATAGGCAATTCCCGCTACAGAGATACCGAGAGCGGCAACCAGGAAAGCGATGAGATAGCTTACGCCGTTTTTCATAATGAGTTCATAGTATCTATATTAAAACACCACAACGCCCATAGCCCCAAAGGCACTCCAGTTCGACTGCAGCTGAGCCGTAGTCCAATGCAAGCGGCCGAAGATGGGATCGTTGATGATGAATCCGGTAGGATGCGCGACCGGTCCGGTGAAACCCACTAACAGGCGCACATGTTCACCTATCCAGCCGTTCACAGCCCGGCCGGCCGGAGTCACCCAGGGATCAGGCCGCGGATTACTACCGGCCACTCCCCAGAAGACGACGGGGTTTCCGGCGGCAATGTTCGAAGCCACGCTAGCGGCACTCAAGGTAAGTATCTGCGAGGAACGGTATTGGTTGGCCACGTTAGCGATGGGAGCCGTATACACCCCATACCCGGTCGAGTCCTGATGACCGTTCACATCGCCGACAAAGGCCGCATAAGGATCACCCCAGACATTCCCACTGCGAGGCGTCGTGTCCACCGGGAGGGCACCCAGTACGGTAGCCTCGCTGACGCCAACCCCCTTGTATCTGAGGGCCATGGTAAGCGATGCCGCCTCGCAGGAAAGCGGCTTCTGTTGGTAGTACACCGGAATAGATAACAGCGTCGACGACTCCTCAGTCTGGAATGAGCTAGAGGCAACACTCGTGGAGGGAAGCCCGATCTGACTTACCACTCCGGCTGCCACAGTGACTTGGTACCCAGCATCCTTACTAAGGCTGGCGGCATAACTCATGGTCTGTCCTGACCAGCTGAATGTACCTGCGACGGCAGGAGAGATCGAGAAGGCCTGCTGGGCCGAGTCATGGTCTACAGGCTGATCAAAGGCTACCTTTATCGGTGTGCCCACACTGACTCCCCCGCTCCCAGAACGCGGCGTAATCGAGCTTACCCGTACATGCCCGATAGTAGTAAAGGTGAACGACGCGGCATCGGGAAGAAAGCCTTCGTGGGCGTCCTTCAGGCCCTTGGCCACCGTGACGGTATATTTGGTATCCAGCTGTAGAGCGCCGGTCATGGTGTAGACGAGGGTCTTGTTGTCTACCCACTTCCAGGTCCCAGCGACTGCAGGCTGAACCGTAATCTGGGAAGTCGGATCCACTGAGGCCATTGCCTCGCTAAACGTGAGTGTTAGTGACTTCTGGCTGAGCAGTACCCCGCCGCCCTGTGGCGTGAAGCCGCTGATACCTGGCGCCCCTTTGGTAGTAAATGAGGCAGTCGCCACCGTGACAGGCAGATCGGTGGAGTTGCGCAGGGTGCCGTCTTCACCATAGATAGTCAGAACCCGTTTGACCGCCAGACTATAGTCAGTACTCTGGTCGAGACAGCCCTTCGGGGTGAGCGTATAGGTCTTGCCGTCACTGCTTAAAGCGCTGGTCAGGTCGATGGCAGGAGTCATCTGAAAACTGAACTCGGCCACATGGTCTGCCGACTCGTTCAAGGTGACCGTTATAGGGTCGCAGATGCCTACCTGCTTGGAATCGGCACTCACTGATACGTTCTTCACGCTGGGAAGCGCCGGAGTCTTAAAAGTAAGGCTGTAGTCGCTGTTTTCGCGGCTCAGGACATTGGCAAGGTGAGTAATCCTAAGAGTATAGGTGGTGCCAGGCTCCAGGTGCTGGCTTGGCGTGAAGATCAGCTGCCTGACGAAGATCCGCTGAAGGTAGGAGTCCGCGAAAGAAATGTCACCCTTCACTGGCGGTGAGAGAGTCACTTCTATCTGGCTGCGGTTTATGGGGCGGTCAAAGGTAACGGTAATAGGGGCTACCAGGCTTTCCAGCTGGGTGCCGTCAGTCGGTGCAGCGGCATTGGCTACAGGCAGACGGATAAAACTGTCATAGGTCCAGTACGTCCCCCCGGCAACCGCCACTGCGAACACAAAGACCGCCACCTGCTTCATGAAGTGGTGGCGACGATGAAACGGATCGGTATGCTCAGGATCAGTAGGCAGGCGATAGGCAGCACAAACCGGACCCCACAAAGCCCCGAACAGGAACACCATGGCAATCTCCTCAATGGGATGGCCAGCCGCCACTATGCCCGAGAACGAGGAGATGGTCTCCACAGGCCCCACTACTGGAATGCTCAGGAAGTAATACAGCGCGACATAGAATATCCCGAATCCCAGGGCCGAGGCCAGGGCGTCCCAGATCAGTGCTCTCCCCATCACAAAGCTTGCCGCCAGGATGAGCAGCAGGGCTATGCCAGCCGCTACCAGCATCTGCACATGGAGTAACCAGAGTAACAGAAGGGCAAGCAAAGGACCGGCCAATAGCCAGCGCAGGTGAATGCGGGAAGGATGCAGAGCCGGAGTCAGCAGTCGGCGTAGAGTCAGGCAGTAGATGACGTCGGCGACGCCTCCCAGCACGAAAACGGTGACAAGCTGCCACCAAAAGCTGCCATAAAATCCTATACCGGCAAGCAGGGGCAGTCCAAGCAGCGGCAAGGTGACAAAGGCGGCAACCAAGCCCTCCTTCCAGAGAGGACGGATGGGGGCTGCCGGTCTGTTACCAAAGGTGAGCATGGAAGCGTGGTATCTTTACCACTAATCATATCATGAGGCAGGCCCTAATAACGCAAATAGCGGGCCCCCGGAGGGACCCGCTACTGTTATCATGGAGCCGCGATTATCTGCGGTCCAGGAAGAGTGTCCGATTGTCATCGGTGATGACGGTGACATTGCCGCCCCCGTCGATGCCTGTCGCATCGGTAAACCATACGGCACCCTCACCCGACGGCGGCTCAGTGACTTTGGTCAGCATCACCGGTGGTCCACCGGCCTGACGCCATTCGGCAGCGTAGGTGGTGGTGATGGTACCGCCGTTGGTCTGGGCGCCCGCGCTGGAGGCCGATGTGACCGGAACGTTTCCGACGATGTCGTAACCGTTCGTCGCACTGGCAATACCGGGCCCAAGGTCCAAGATCTTGCCACTGACTATCTCCCACCGGCAAGCATGGGATGAGGCGCCCGGATAGTCGCGAACGGTAACCGCTACGACCCCGTTGTCGGCCACATCCGCCGCATAGGCCGGATGGGTTCCCGTATTGAGCTGACGGGGTAGAAAGTGGCGGCCATCGGCTGCCCGTTCCCAGACCCGTGCCTTGGGAAGACCAGCGATGACTTCATAGCCAGCGGCGTACTTCCCATTCGGCGAGGAATTGAGGACGTAGGCACTGTCAGCGTTATCCGACATGGGCAGCGCATTCAACACTGTGTCGCCCGGCAGCCACATGGCAGGCTGTACCGTGTTGTTTCCCCACGTGTTAAGGTAGAGGATTCCACGGGACATCCGGGCCGGACTGCCGACGATCGTACGGAACGGCCATTTGACTGGTCGACCCGGCGAAACGACGCCATTCACGGTGCTCGGAGCGGTGCGATACGAGATGGCACCGATACCTCCGGCAAGACCGCCATTGGTCTGGGCGCCGCCCTTTGTGGGGACGTTGACTTGATAGACTCCGGCGATGTCGCCGTTGTCTCCCAAAGCGACGAGGGTTTCCCCCGCCAGGGGCGGGATCACCTGCGCGCCATCCTTCAACTTCCACTTGGTAAACGCCGACGTTCCACCCATGCCCGCGACACTTGCGAAAGCAGTGCCGTCGGTTAGGAGCTTCGCCGGCGTTCCCCCGAAGGGGATCAGGATGCTATCATACTGCGCCGGATCCAACGGGATCCCGCCGCGCGTTACGAGTGCGACCTCCGGTTGGGCCTGCACTACTGCAGCCATACCGACAACTCCCACTGCCAACGACAACGTCTTCTTCAAGATGCTCTTCACGTTCTCTTCTCCCGTGTCGCAAGCTTATTATTCGCCTGACAAAGCGGCTTGCTGACTATTTTCAAAGTGTCGGCGGGATATTATCACATTTCCCCCACTTTGTCAATGACTTTTGGCTCTGACAAGGATATACATTTCGACCTTCCGAAGTGACTACACTGATGGTATAGTGAGACTACTATCTACCAGATTGCTCTTTTTCCGATGGTAAGCGAACACCTCCTCATCTACATCAAGTCATCCCTCGACCAGGGCCTTGACCTGAAAAGCATTAGCGCCACCCTGGTAAACAAGGGCTGGCAGAATACGTATATAGATGAGGGAATGGCCGAAGTGCAGGCAGACCCCACGTTCGCTAAGTACTTCAAGGCACCCGCTCCCAAACGCTCCTTCGCGCCCATTCTTCTTATCGCCCTCCTCATGCTCCTCGGAGCAGCCGGCGCTTTTGCTTGGAAAAATGGCAGGTTGGACGGCCTGAAACGGACCCTAGGCATACCGGTTACCGACACCAGCTACACCCCTACCAGCCCCTATTAACCAGGATGACTTGTTCAACCTGTTCACCAGGGTGGGCAAAGCGGATTCTTCAGGTTAGAGTGTCCAGGTGTCCTAATACCCCCTGATTAGCTATACTGGGATCAATGAGCCGCACCAGGACTACCCTTTTTGCCCTCTCCCTCGGTGCCCTCGGCATCGTTTTCGGCGACATCGGCACCAGCCCCCTCTATGCCCTCAACGTCCTCTTTGGTCCTGTAGGCTATCACCTGGTTCCCAGCCAAGAAAACATCTTTGGCATCATCTCCCTTCTTCTCTGGTCAGTGACATTAGTGGTCTCGGTCAAGTTCGTCGGCTTCATAATGAGGGTAGATAATGCCGGCGAGGGTGGCATTATGGCTCTGGTGGCCAAAATCAAAGGCAGCAAGCTCCCTGCACACTCACAGTGGATCTTTATTCTATTGGGTCTGGTCGGCGTCTCACTTTTTTACGGGGACATCACTATCACGCCCGCCATCTCAGTGCTTTCAGCCGTGGAAGGCCTCAAGGTAGTAGCCCCCGGCCTGGACTCACTGATCATCCCGGTAACCCTGATCCTTTTGGTTCTACTTTTTGGCATCCAGCGCTACGGTACCTCGCTTATTGGCGAACTGTTCGGCCCGGTCATGCTCCTCTGGTTCCTTACCATTGCGGCTGGAGGCGGCTGGCAGATCTGGCAACACCCTGATATTCTCACTGCCCTTCTTCCTCAGACCGCTGTCAATTTCTTTCTAGCCCAGCCCGCGGTGGCCTTTGCCGCCTTGGGAGCAGTAATCCTAGCCATCACCGGAGCTGAGGCACTCTACGCAGACATGGGGCATTTCGGAAAATCCCCGATCACCCGGGCTTGGTTCTTCGTGGTATTCCCCGCCCTACTACTCTGCTACATGGGACAGGGTGCTCTGATGCTGCACAATACCGCAGCACTGAGTAATCCGCTGGTCTTACTCTACCCCACTGCTCTTCAGCTTCCCGTGGTAATCCTAGCGACACTTGCCACCATCATCGCCTCCCAATCGGTCATCTCAGGCGCTTTCTCACTCACCCGCCAGGCGGTTCAGCTGAATTTCCTGCCCAAGATGCTGGTGCGTCACACCTCAACCAAGGAAAGTGGCCAGATCTACTTACCTTTTGTAAACGGTGCCCTGTTTCTCAGCGTAGTCCTGCTAGTACTCCTATTCGGCTCTTCAGCCCACTTAGCCGGCGCCTATGGCATCGCGGTAAGCGGCACCCTGGCTGTCGACACCATCCTCTATCTAGTAGTACTCACGGCCAGCTCCCGAACACCATTGCAGTACATTATCCTAGCTGCCCTGGCCTTTCTTCCCATTGACCTTCTGTTTGTAGGCGCCACCCTGCCCAAGATCATGCAGGGAGGCTGGTTCCCCCTGGCTGTTGGCGCCCTGATGCTCACCGTAATCACGACCTGGAGAAAAGGCCAACGCATTACCTCGGCTGAGCGCATGACCCTGGAAGGACCGCTGCAGGACTTCGTGGATGAGATCCGCCACATGAAACCCGCCCTGATGCGGGCACCCGGCACGTCAGTATATATCGGTCACCATCCCGGTTTCGCTCCCCTGGCCCTCCGAGCTACCGTCCAAGACCTGCACGAATTGGCCGAAAAAGTGATCATCGTCACGGTGAACGTTACTACCGAGTCGCATGTGCCGGAGGAGGAGCGGGCCGTTTTCGATAATCTAGGCCATAATGACGGCATCGCCTATGTCAGCCTTACCTATGGATATCACGACGTGCCCCATGTCCCCCATGCCTTGGAAGAGCTTTCGGCTAAGGATCCCCACAATGTGGAGCTGAAGATCGACGCTGAACACGCCTCATACTTCGTCTCAACCAGCCGGGTAGTACCTAGCCGCAGCCTGAACATGGCTGGCTGGCGCAAGTATATGTATACGGTCATGTCGCACAATGCTACCAGCTCCAGTGACTACTTCCATCTGCCTATCGAGCGGACTGTGGAGATGCAGTCGCTTATTCCCCTTTAGATATCAAGCGTGTTGCCTGGCATTATTTCTTTCGTAGTCCCAGGAAGCATCCCGCCACCGCTACGATGAGGGCCACCGCTGCCAAAGCCCGGGAAGCAGAGTCCCGACCGGTAGAAGTCGCACCAGTTACCGGGGTCGGTGTGGCGGCCAGGTCATTTATTATTGTTGTCTCTGAATACGGGGTCAGACTGTCATCATTGGCCCGTCCAGCTACGGGAGCCTGGTCCCAGGAAGTAATAGTCCCGTCGGAAAAGGTCTGGTAGGCCTTCCAGTTCAAGGCTCCCTGGGTTCCCGGCACCTGAGCCCTAAAAGTAAAGTCCAGGCGCTGCCCGGCGGGAATGACCCCACCGATCCAACTGATTTCGGTAAGCTTGCCCTTGTCATCTGCCTTGGTGGCAATATTCCAGCCTAGCTGGACGGTAGGCATGACGTCGGCAAGACCCCCTGGTAGAACCAAGCGCAGGCCAGTCACCGAGACATTATCCTTTTCGTTTGGCACGCTGATGCTGAAGGTCTGGGTAGTGGCAACACCAACCTGAGAAGGTGTGATAACGACATGGGCGGAAGCGACACCAGCACTAAGCATGACAAGACCGAGCGTAGCGACAAAGCCTAATAGTGACTTTTTCATGACTAAATGATTAATGACGGGATCGTGGCTTTCTGGGCTCATACCTACTCCAGGCCACATAGCCCACTATAGCTACGAAGATGGCTCCCAACAAGGTCCAGAGCAGAAAGCCTCCCTTATTTGAAGAAGACGTCGTGATACCTCGCTCCACCCGGGTCTGCCACTTCAGGTCAAATTTGGAAAAGTCGCCGGCAACATAGGGGAAACCGGACAACTCCACCTGGTAGATACCTGCGGCTGGAAAAGTATAGGAAACATACGGAGTAGCGGCATTGTCGGTCAGTGGCTGTTGACTTACTACTCTTCCGTCAGACGACAGTATTATCTGACACTGGCAGTTAGCGAGCTGGAATTTCCCTTTAGTATCCTTCAGATCAAAGAACAGGGTGGCCGACTGGCCGGCGACCGGGGCATCCCCCGGCTCAATATGCAGTACCGCCCCGATAGTTCCGTCGCGCTCGAGGAAATGGGCCTGGGCGACAGACGGCGCCAAAAACAGCAGGATAATCAACAGGTACTTCATTGGACGTTGATGGTGAAGTCGGCAACGAACAAATGGCCAGCCGGATTGAACTCGGCAAAGAGCCGGTAGGTTCCAGGATGGATGGGCCCGTACAGCCCGAGCGGCAGGAAGGTGACGGTCGGCCCTGAAAGATCGCTGGCAGCTGGGATGGTCAGGTTATTGGGATGTACATGCAGGTAGTCAAAGCCGTCCTCTCGGATCATCACCAGATGGCCAAACGCCTCTAAGTAAGGTCTTAGGTCAGTGACCGCCTTCCCGGTGGCAGCGTCCTGGATGGTAAAGGTCAGGGTCTGGCTACCCACTGACAGCTCCGATGCCTTGAGGGGCGCACTAGTCTGCAGACTCACTTTGTAGTCACCAAAGGTCTTGGTCTGGGTGTTGTCAGGCTTCTGGGCAGGCGCTTCAGACCCCACCGTACCCACCGCCAAGGTAAAGGCCTGCTGCTGCTCAATGGCACCGAACGGCTGGTAGTTGACGTACAGATGGTAGAGCCCATCGGCCGGCAGGGCGGTGGTCACGACAAAGCTCCCATTCACAAAGTCCGGATGAATATGACTGAAATAGTCGAGTTTCTCATTGACGATGACCAGGTGCACGTACTGGCTGTAGACTTTCGAATAGCTGCTGACCGCATAACCGGAGCTGGCGTCATAGACCTTAAATGCCAGTTGCACCGGTTGGCCTGCCTTCACCACGGCAGGGGCCGAAAAGCTCACCGTATAGCGCTTGGTCTTATCCCCTCGCAAACCGGCATAGGCAGGACTGTTCAGGTTCACATTTGAACTGAAGCCGAAAGCGGAAGTAGCTGACTGCTGCGCCTGCTGGGCCAGCTGAATATGGGCGGAGTGGATATTGATACCCAGGCTGGCACTTCCCTCTGGCGCGAGATACTGCGCGCCGAGGCCGACAACTAACGCGACCACTACGGCAGAAAAGCCGAACCGCGCTACGACCTGATACTTCCGCTCCAACAGCTTATCCACCCGAAGCGCCTCCAAGAACAGCAGGATTGCCAGCAGCACGAAGGCGACCTTAGCCACGGGCGACGTAGCTAGATCGGCAAAGTCGCTTCCTAGAAGCAAGGCATGCAGGACGAGCAGGACTCCGGCTGCATAGACCAGTCGGTGCAGTCGCTTCCACCATTTCCCCAGCCGACGGACCATGTAGTCAAACGAGGTAGAGGCCATCATGGCCACTATTACCAGGGCGGTGCCGCTGCAGGTTATGGCAAACAAATAGCGATTATCCAGGAAGGGAAGGCCGGAAAACCCTCCCAGCTCACCAAAGAATGAGTAGGCAAGATGGAAGCAAGCCAGAATGAACACGGAGAACCCGGTCGCCCGTCGGGCCTTGGTCACTATCCCCCGCCATGGCAAGGTCGGAAGGGCTTCGTACAACGGGCTAACCAACAGTGAGATATAGAGAAAGCCGAGCGCCAGAAGCCCAAAATCCTGGGCAAGCAGCGATACCTGGAGCGGCCCCTCAGGCACCTCGCTTCCCACCCGTAGGTAGACCCCGGCGATGACAAGGCCAGTAAGGCAGAGGACATGGAAGCGAACATTGCGAAGCAAGGCATGCATGAAGCGAGTATAGCAGGTTAGGCAAACCCGAGCAGAAACTTAGAGGAAGCGAAAGCTGTCAGCCATGTGCTGGTCATAGGTAGTGCTGCCGTCCGCCCCAGTAAGCACTGCCTCCTGGCCTCTCTCCCAATAAATCACTTCCTGTCGAGCCGGAGAGTAATTAATGGCATGGTCGGAATCAACATAACACTGGCTCACCTCCTCCGGCTTGCCGTCTCCTACCAGCAATATTGTGAACGCCCCGTTTTGGGCAGAAGGCTTCTTGGTAAAGTGACAGCCCGTGCCGTACTGCTTCTTAATAAAAGCAGATAACTCCGAATCAGAGGCAACGGGAGCTCTTCCTAGATCAAGCAAATGGACGGCATTCGACTTGGCATCCTCAAGGGAAGCCAGCGTAGTGGGCTGCGAGCCGCATTGGCTATCGCCAGCAGACAGAACCGAGTAGTTGCTGGAGGCCACATAGATCGTTCCCGTTCCCTCAAAAACCTGGAGTGGGGCGGGGCGCTCTCCTGCCAACCAGTAAGCTCCCGACGAACCCTTGAAGCAATCAAGGGCCATAGCCTGCTTGGGAAGCTTTACTGAAAACTGCCAGCTCTGATTGGTATACAGATTCCACGTGTCATCCACCGATACAAGGCTACCAGCAGCCGTTACAGGAAGATGGACGCTGGAAATCGGAGAAGCAGTGGCAGATGCAGACGGCGATACGGTAGTCGTTGCAGATGCCGGTGATGAATGATGCGAACGATACAGAAATGCCCCTCCCAGAGACGCGATGACCAAAATGCCGAGACCGACCAGCATATACTGGTCACGGGTAAAGCGGGAAACCGTCTGCGACTTCTTTTTCTTAGTAGGCATACCCCCAGTATAACCTGATTCTAGAAACCTGCGAAATGAACGGCCAGGAAAATGACCACGGCACCAGCGACCGTCATAACACTGGTAATGAACTTTGGGTGATGGTGGTGACTCTCGGGTAGCAGGTCTCCCGCTCCGATATAAAGGAAGAAGCCAGCAAAGAGCGCCAGCAGCAGACCAAGCTCAGGACCTGGTACGGTAAAGAAGAAGGTGGCCAGCACACCTAGTACCGGCGCCACAGCGTCTATTCCAAGCCAGATCAAGGCGCGACGGTCCCGCCCCTTGTCCCGCAGAATAACCGTAACGGTGTTAATGCCGTCCGAAAAATCGTGGGCCAGCACCGCCGCTGCCACTACTACGCCCACCGCTGGAGATACCTGGAAGGCCAGTCCAATGCCGATACCATCCAAAAAACTATGCAATGACAGGCTAGCGGCTCCGAGGATCCCTCGGTGCCCGGTAGTATCGCAGTCATCATCATGCTCGGTATGTGGATGTAGCAGAATCACCCGGCTTAACAGCATATAGAGAAGAAAGCCTACCGCCGTCACTGCCGTAACCTGACTAAGGTCATAGTGCTTGGTCGCCAGGTCTATGGACTCGGGCAAGAGGTCAAAAAATGCCACCCCGATGACTGCACCGGCGCTGAAGCCCAGGATGAGATGCAGGCTGTCCCGCTTCCAGAAGGCAAACAATCCCCCGCAGAGGGTGGCGACCAGAGTGGCAAGAGCTATGAGAATGATCATCGGTGAAAATAAGTGTTATGGTGAGATACTAGCCCGACCAGAGATATAGTGCAAGTAATTTGCATTAGTATGCTGTATTTGATAGTCTTAGACCATGAATACGTCCCGTCAGACCAAGGCCCGACAGGCCCTTATCCAGATACTGCGTCGCCACGACTCCCCCCTTTCCCTAGCTGAACTATGGGAAGAGCTGCAGCGTACCCTGCCGGCTGTCGCCCATTCCACTGTCTTTCGCCTGATTACGCGACTTGAGGAAGAGGGTCAGGTAGTCAGAGTGGACTGGCGTGAACGAGGCAGCCGCTATGAGTGGGCCGGCCTCCCCCACCATCACCACATCGTCTGCACCGGCTGCGGAGAGATCCGCGATCTGGCCGACTCCGACCTGGATTTCGACAGCGACAGGTTGCGCCGAGCCACCGGCTACGATGTCACTTATCATTCCATTGAGCTTGAGGGCCTCTGCCCTCGGTGCCAGCCGGCCTAACGTGAAGAGTCGGCGCTTCCAAGAGGTGGAAGCGCCGACTGCAACGGAGGAGTTCAGGCGGGGAACGACAAAAGTAGAGTCAGGGGATGGCCAAACGGGCCAGGGAACATATACGGGCATTGCCTACCCAAACGACGGCTGCAATGTACCCAGTCCGCGGCGACGGGTTCGAATCCGCAGCGGCGGGTTCAAACCTGGAAGACTAACCGGGTTGGAGGGGTCGCCGGGCACACCTGACGGGCAGGTAGGCAGACGACGGCCCAGGCTAGAGGTCGCTGGAATAACAGTCGTTGAGGATCGAAAGGGAGGCGTAATGACACCCCTTTTCTTCACCCATAACTTCAAAAACTGCGCACTCATAGGACTCCTTTTTCACGGGCCAGGTTGACTACCCTGTCCGTATTCACCGATACTACTGCTGCACGGAACTCCTGTCAATGCAGCCTCATACTACTGGCGCCGCAGAACCAAAAACGGCGGACTCCACTAGGGAATCCACCGTCTCAGACAACACACTTCGATTCACTCCGCCTACGATGCTGGTTGCGGGTTCGCGGGAGCAAAGAATGTCCGCACAGTGGCCTCATGGAGCTCAATGCCATCTTGGCCATCTACGATAAACAGCTCTCCCGGCTTCCGAACGACGGGTGACTGGCTGGGCGCACGAACAATATCGGCCCCTCCCTGGCGTACTTCCGAGTACAGTCGGCTCAGATCAGCGTCCATTCTCTCGATATCGAGCCTGTTTTGCTCGTGCTGTTCGCGTACCCGCTCCGCAAGCCTCAAATACGAGCTCCACACTTTTGAGAACAGAAGGAAAAGGCCCAGTACCGCGACCAGCGTGACTCCGGAAGGATTCTGGAGAAACTCCGTCACCCTCACCCAGTTAGTCGTCTGCGCTGAAAAGGCCAGCTCGTCCATTGCAGTAGCGCAGAGGCTGATAACGGCAACAGCCACTAGAAAAAAACCAATCAATATTCTCATCTCAAGACCCCCTGGCAGTTATATGGGATGCCAGCCCGTTTCGTAAAACTTACGAAAAGATACTCCAATTATCTGGAATTGTCAATGCAAATTACGCAATTTCGATATCCAATGACCTCACAATAGTTGTGACGGCCTCTGCCGGCGAAGACTCCGAGGTGTCCAGCATAAGCTCTTGGGGGCCAGGAGTCCTAGTCTTCAAGACTCTGTTTGAGGCAGCTGACCGCTCTACGTCAGTAAACCCTTCAGTGCGAGCCCCTACCCGCCGCCGCAGTTCAGCCTCTTCCACTACCAGGGTGACGGTAAGGCAGAAGATCTCTGCAAAGACCTCCCCTAGCTTCTCCACCTGCAGCACAGTCAGGTCATCTGTTATGACGTACCGGTACCCGTGTCGAAAATAATTTCGAATGATAAAGACCAGATTCTCAAAAGCCATAGCCGATTCCTCCGGCGACTCATCACTCCAGTCTGGCTTCAGGTGGAACACTCGTAACTCGCCAAAGTCGATCAGGGGGCACTCAAGCTTTTCGGCCAGAATCTCTCCGATAGTGGTCTTGCCACTGCCGGGAGCGCCGTTAAACAGAATCAGAATTGGTGGCTTCATATGTACTCATCCTAACAAATTATTGAAAGAACGGCTGTCAACCCCAAGGGATCGGCAGCCGGAATGTCTCGTTACAGCACTTTCAGCATCTCAATGTCCCTCGGGCGGTAGCCCTGTGACTTGTAAAAGTCCCGGGCCAGCTGGTTAGCAGCCATAACGCTGAGAACCACCGTATCGCAGCCAAGGCCGGCGAGAAAATCCTCTACGGCTGCCAGCAGTCGCTTACCGACTCCGGTTCCCCGCGCCGCGTCCGACATATACAGCTCCTCGACCCTGCCCAGCCTTGAGGGATGGTGGTCAAGCAGGTAGCTCTCAGGTCGCAGCTCTTCAGCGCCGGCGGCAAGGCCGATGATCTGCCCCTCCAGCTCAGCGACCAGAAAGGTTCCGCCGCTGTCAGCCAGCTGACAGACGTTGTCCACATAGAACTCGCCGTACCCGGGCTCCCTTCGCAGCCTCCCCAACGGGTCAAGCGCCACCAGGTAGTCCAGGAACTGCTCGAACAGTCGCACCAGCGCCTCCCTGTCGGTCCCATGATAGGGCCTGATAAGCACTTCACTCATTTCTCCCTCCTTCTTACCATATGCTTCTGAGGCAGGTAGGCGCCACTTTGGAAGTGGCCGCCCGTAAACTCAGGCCCTTCCACGCTGTCGCAGAAGCCGAAACGCTCATAGAAGCGAATGGCACGCTCATTGTATGACGCCACATTAAGGTAGACGGTCTCATAGTCCTCCACCTCTTTCAGCGCCTGAACTATGAGTGCAGCCCCGATGCCACAGGAGAAGTACTCTGGCAACACGTACAACGCCCGCAGATAGCCGTAGCCTTCGCACAGCTCCACTCCGAACAGTCCGATTATCTCACCGTTCAGTTCAGCCACTCCCCGCCGTGAAGCGGGATCCTGTCTGGTCAGGCTCTCAAAACGCCTTTGGGTATTCTCCTCGCCCGCCAGATCCAAGGAAAGAATGTCCTCCCTAGTAATCTCCATCCCCTCATGGGGATAGGTGGCCAACCATGACTCCTGGAACACTCTACCCATGGCAGTCGCGTCCTCCGGCCGGGCCGGACGGATAATCACTCCACGTGCACTCATTTCGCGCCTCCATACTGATAAGGTCCTTTTTGCGCAAAACAAAAAGGCGAGCCCGTAAGCTCGTCTTCAATATGTGACCATACGAAAAACCAACCTACGCGTTAGGGGGTAAGGGATGTAATGAAGCCGACTAGAGTCATATATGAAGCTACTGATTGATAGGTGATGATATCAGAATTCCGCAGAAAGGTCAACCTCCTGGAGGTTAGAACGGCTCGTCATCCTGCTCGCCACTTCCCGAGATATATACCTCTTTATTCATCTCAGTATCCACCCCTACGTATTCAGCCTTCCCATCGATGATCTCCTCATACGGAGTACAGGCAAAGCAGCCACCCCGCGGACAGTCGAATAGGCGCTTCTCCCTCGCCAGCTTCACCGACAAAGCCACGTCCATCACCTGCTTCTCGCTAGTGGCTAGGTCAGGCAATGTCACCTGAGTAGGCGCGTCCTTCGAGTCCACATACCAGTAACTCGCCTTAGTCACTACCCGCTTCTGACAGTTCTTCACCAGCAGATGGTAGATAGGCAGCTGCAATGACCCGGCCTTCTCCTCGTGCTTGCCGGTCTTAAAATCGAGGATGTGGACGCTGTCAGTCTCGGGAAGGTATTCCAGCCAGTCGATCTTGCCGCAGAGAATTATGTTCTCAGCCTCAGATAGGTAGAAGCTGGGCAATCCCTTGATCATCATCGAGTCTTCAGGGATGCGCAGCGCCTTGTTCAAGAGAGGGCCAGGGTGCTTCTCTACCCGCTCCAGCATCTCCCGGCCCCGCTTCTTGTAACCCTCCTCTTCCGTAGTATCAGTAAAGCCTCCCCACTTCCCACTCACCTTCTTCCAGACGTCTTCATACTTGTCGAGCAGCGAGTCATTGAGCCGCACATCTACCGGCAAGTCCTGCAGTGACTCCAGCACGGTGTGCACCGCCTGACCCAAGGCCAAGGCCGGCTGCATAAGGGCCAGCTTCCTGCCGGTCTTGGGGTTCTTGTAGAGGTTTTTCAGATAATAGGCGCGCGGGCACTTCAGGTAGTCCCCGATGGAGGAATGAGAAAGCCAGACGGCGGTACGGGTATCGGGCATGGCAATGAGTTAATGGCTCTAGCGTACCATATCCGTCGACTCGGCGACGAGAAATGCCTCCGCCCCCACTGGCGCCTCCTGCCAGGGAAAAATGATGCAGGACGGATAGTCCGGGGCACAATACTGTTCAGCGCCATCAGTGGCAATACGCTCCCCCGGCTTCAGCGCCTGGAAGCCCCTGAACTTCCTGGTGAACCGGAACTGCTCCGATTTCTTAAACACCGGATACTTCACCGCCACCACCCTCTGCTGGACAGTCCCCGGCTCTACCCCGTCGATCATCCCAAAATAGGCCAAGAGCTGCCGGATGGCCTCCACCGCCAGCGGCGTCATCTTCTCAGCTTCCGCCCTGTCTCCGCATTCGATACAGATCGCTGGCTTGCCCTGCCGGTACATATACTCGTCAGTCGACCCTGGCTCCGCCTTTACCCACCCGGTAGAAAGAATGGACACTGGCATACGCCTGGCGATCTCAAAGCCATTCTCCTCGCAAATGATAAACGGCGGCTCCCCGCCCATACCGGCGTGGATATCCAGCAAAGCGTCGGCCGAGTCGAGAATAGGCATGAGGGATAGAGCCAATTGGCCTTCAATAGTATCACTAGAGGCGCTAGGCGTCAGTGCCCGGTTCAGGTTCTCGTCAAGAAACCGCTCACCCGCCGCAAGCGCTGGCGGATTGGCCATCACGGTTACAAGTGTGCCCCGCAGCAACTTCAGATTCGGTAGCACATTTTTGAGTGCCAGCACCCCTACCGGCTCATCCCCGTGCACACCGGCACAGATGACTACGGTAGGACCGGACAAAGCACCCGAAATAATCTTCACAATCGGTTCATACTTCATATACATAGTTAGGTGGGTTCCCGGGCGGCATTACGCCGCCCGGGATAAATATCCTCACACGCTGCGGCCCAGGACCACCCGCATATCAGGATTCGGATATGAGGCAATCACCTCGTAGCCCTGGCGCTGATACCAGCCATAGACCACGGTAGGCGGATCCGACTGGGTACGGGCCGCCACCTGTCTGAGACCGCTGACCTGGATATGCTCCATCCAGCCCGCATACAACTCCCGGCCAATTCCCTTCCCCTGCCAGTCGGGACGCACCACCACCTCGTCGTTGTAGGCGACCAGGGCGTCCCCGACCAGACCATGGACCGGCAGTCCCAGATGCGATTCCAGTTCAGGGACGGCAAGAGCATAGCCGAGCAGCATCCCGACCACCTCATCCCCGGCCACCGCCACCGCACAGTAGGCGTAGGGAAGATCAAGGCTTCCCAGGACGTCGCTGGCGATGGTCTCCAGGGGCCAGAACAGCTCCAGATGACTGCCGCACTGCGGGCAGGTCTCCGCCTCGCCGATACTGCTGCCAAACGAATTCTCGCAACCTGAGCACTTCTTGTGCTCGTTCCACGGCTCACCTGCATAGCCTGACTGGTAGCACTTCCACGCACTCTGACAGAGCGTCACATTCCCCGTATCCAAACTCTCAATACGTACACTTATCACGATGTCTCCTTTCGTCCTCGCGAAGAGAACGGCTGACCCTTGGCAGGCCAACCGGCTTGCCGCGAGGATACAAAAAGCCCCGCACTCGGGCGGGACTAGTGCCGTTCGCGGCAAACCAAAATCCTACCCGAGCCGAGGCGGGGTATGAGGATGCTCAAGACGGAACAGGGCTATACGATAGCCGCCGCCGTCCCCCTTCAGCCACTTGGCGATGCGGGCCACCGTGGTCGAGCTTAAGCCCGTCTCCTTGACGATCTGGGTATACGGTACCTTGTCATTCAGCATGCGGGCAGCCTGCCAACGGTTGGAAAACTCCAGAATCTCCTTCTCAGTAAGAAGGTCGCGAAAGAACCGCTTCAGCTCCGCCTCGTTCTTGAGGCTGAGAATGGTGCGGAAGAGGTCGTCGGACTCAGGAGTGCTCCAATCCATAGGAATAGTTAATACTTTACTGTACTAAAGTACTATGGTTCCTTGTATCTGTCAACCCTAAGCCGTTTCAGCCGCCAACTCCAGGGAGGACATCCCGATATGCCGTGGTGTGGTCTTGAGCAAGATAAGCACTATTCCGATACTAACCAGGGCCAGCACCGCAAAGGCGGCACCGTTCCCCAGGTTCTCCGCCAGCAGACCGGCCGCTATGGGACCGATGACAAAGCCGATGTTGGTAGCGAAGTCATTGATGCCCACTATCTCCTTCTCGGCCGTAGGCGCCTCGGCAATATAGTCGGTAAAGGCCCCGTTCACCGACGGCGTGGCGATGGAGATGAAGAAGGCGGCGCAGAAGACCAGTCCGATAATCAGCACCGGATTGGTGACGAATGCCAGCGGCAGCAGCAGGGCCGACCCTATCCCCAGCGAGTAGAACGCCGTCCGCTTCTTGCCCCGCTTATGGGTAATGGCGCCGATGCACCAGCCCACGCCCAGGATTGGCACCTCGTAGGCCATCAGCAGCAGTCCAGACAGACCCCCTACCCCGTGCAGACTCTGGGCGTAGAGCGGGCCGATGGTCCAGAAGAAGGAGTCGAAAACGCAGAGCAGCACTGTCACAATCAGCACTGGCCGTAAGAGATTAGAAGCGGCAGCCCACAGATAGAACTCTTTTTGTAGATTGACCGTCCTGCAGCACAACTCCTGCTCCGGCGTCTTGGGATGCTGTTTGCGCACCATATACAGAAGTAGCAAGAAGAACAGGAAACCGAAGCCTAGGAATATCCAGGAGAACTCAAACGCCTGCAGGTTTACCGTCTCTACCACTACCATGCCGGCAAGCAGAGGCGCTACCAGGTAACCCAACGCCCGAAATACTTGCAGCACTCCCGAACCAGAAGCATGCTCACTGCTCTTGAGGTTCAGGCCTGCAAAATTGAACCTGCCGAAATTAAACAGATCGTAATAAATCCCCCACAGTCCCATAGCCAACAAAAAGATCCAGGCCGACTGGGCCTTGAAGAGGATGAGCGGGTAAATGGTGCAGATGACAAACAGGATCATGAAGATGAGCCGGTAGTCGCTCTTCCTGAAGATCCGGCAGATGAAGAAGTCGAAGAGGGCACCGGCCACCGAGGAGCTGCCAATGATCAGGCCCATGGTCGCCTCGCTGAAGCCGTTCTGCACCAGCAAAAGCGGCGTCACATAGGTAAGGATGCCGTCGAAGACGCAGAAGAAGAATATGACCAGCGAGAAGGCGTACAGCGGCTTGTGCTTCAGGCCGTACTGGCGGACATGGTCCTCGAGATGGCGAAGAGTAGGCATAGTGCTATTTTAGCACGAGAAAGGGAGGCGCACCTTGTAAATCCCATTGCCCCTCGCGCAAAAATGAAGCACCGTACCATTTTTTCGGATAGTAAACAATAACAACAAGCTCCGGAAGCATATAATATAAAAAGCCCTCTCAACTCCCTTGCCTTACACAGCTCTTCAGCAGAATATAAGTATAATAATATCTAATGGTTTTTATGAATCCCAAACTCTTTAAGGCGGCGCTGTTGACCCTGGTGGCCTGTGCCTGCGTATCCATTGCCATCTCCTATTCCACCTACCAGTACCGCATCAACCAGCCGGCCGAGCCTAATGGCACCCTTTCACTCTGGGAGCTTTCCGATACCTACCTCACTCCATACTCGGTATTTAATCCAGCAGTGAACTCCACTCCTGCACCTGGGTTGTATTCCGGTGTCGAGATGGACGGCACGGCCCTTGCTAAGAATATTGCCGTCCTCTTCATCCCCGCCTTCCTGATAGTGCTTCTAGTAATGAATCTATGGGCTACAAAAGCCCGGCGGCCGATGCTGACCGGTGCCGTTGTTTCCGGAATCATATGCTTCGCTCTAGGTAGCCTCCTCATGTACCTCTATCTCCTGACCCCGCTAAAGGTGCAGCAGCAGTACGGACTGGACGGGTACAACGCTGTAGTACGTCTTCACAATCAGATCAGCCCCAAATAGGCCCGGCGCTCCTAGTACGTTACGGTGTTACGCTAATTACCCCGGGCTTGGCGCTTCCGCTACTTGGATAGTATGCCGTGTTGTCCCGAGAGTCGCGAGCCGAGATAACATATTGTAGAGAAGTAGTGCCTGCCAGTGCCGATCCCGGAATAAGCGCTGAATACATCCCGTAACTTACCACCACAACGGTAGCCTGCGTCCAGGTGCCGCCAGCCCTGGTCTGGTACAAGAATGAGGGAAGAGGTAGCGGCACAGTCGCCACATTGTCGGTGACACGGAAGAGGAGGCTGGCCTGCCCGGCGGCCTTCATACTACTGGCAAACTGGGGGGCAACGGTGGGCGCAGTAGTGTCAGACAGCTCGGCAGCTGAGGCAACGCTCCCGCTCTTCACTCCGGTCAGCAGGAGTGAGATGCCCGACTTCAGCGTGATACCAACCCTCTCCTGACCATCGAATGAATACCTCCAGCCATTGGTACCGATAAAACCCAGATACGCCGGCGTATCGCTACGTATCCCGGGTACTACGAAGACGCCGTCCGAACTTACGGCATAGGTGCTTACGACCGGGCCAATGGCAATCGTCACCTTGCCCTCAATGCCATTGCCGTCATTGTCAACAATACTGCCATAGGCGCTCTCTCCCGTCACAGGGACAAGCACCGCCTTTGAGCGATTAAAGTACAGTACCGCACCATAGAGTGCCAGCAAGCCCAGAACCAGCAGGGCGAAAGCGATTCGTATGCGAGGATTATTCGCGGCGTATATCAAGGGTTGCATTCGTGGCGTGCTAATATGCGGCGGGTCAATTTTGGGTAACGGCCGAAAACGAGTCGGCGGCCGTGTAGGTACCCAGCTCGTTGGTACCGCCCCCCAGCGTCTTGTTGCTCAACCAGATAACCGGTGGCGCAGTCGGGGTGGTCACCTCGATGTCATAGCGCCCCGGCTCTGTCTCTCCGGCAAACTGGCCGGCGCCTCCCGCGATATAGCCGAGCTGCTTTCGGGCTCCGGTCCTGCGTCCCGTGCCTGGGTCAAGCTTCCAGAGGGTTATGATAAACGGATTGTCACTGCGAACCGGCAGCATGGCGCTGTGGCCGTCCACTGCCGTGCCGTGGACCGAGGCTACCGGGGAGGGAGTTGCCGCTGCTGTCCTGATCGACAGATACTGGGAATCAACCACCTTTCCATCAAGCTTGCTGGTAAGGACCAGGGCATACATCCCGTCGATAGCCTTGAAAAGAGGGTCTCCAGTAAAATAGTTCCCGATAACCATCGTCGAGTTCCTGATCCTGACTTTGTTGGCCTTAAAAGCTGAGCAGTCCTGGGTGATGACGTTTGGCTGCAGAATCTCAATGGCACGTGCCACCATAGCCTGGTCGTAGGAAGAGGGCAGGTTCGTCACGATGGCATGGCTCACGGCACCCTGTATCCACTGGTTAAGGGCGGCGGGATCCCCGTTTGCGAGGCTAGAAGGAATCTGGGGAATGTTATTGAGGATATCGACTATCCAAGGCCCGTACTGCGAGTTCCGCAGAGTACTCGCAATACGCGTGACCTCGCCTATCGTCGCCCGAGCGAGTACGGAGTCCGCATTGATGTAATAAAAGTTACAGCTTACTGTGGCAGGATATCTGACGCTCCACTCGAATTGCTTCGCGTCACCCCTGGGAATTGTCTCCACTCGCTCATTAGCGGGCTTACCGACGTACTCGGTGGTGTTTGTTGAGCCTTGGTAGGTCTTGAGACTAAGGATGGCAGCCGCACTATGTGGGTCGGTGGCAAAATTTATGTCGCTTCGACCCCCTGTGGCGGCCATAACCTGGAAAGACTTGGTAGGCGGAAGAAATGTCCTCTGACTTTTTATGGCCTGCAGATTGTAGGTCGCACCAGTCGTCCCCAAGAAGAAGTACGAGCCGGAAGATCCGGACGTATCCAGGATCCGGCCTGAAATCAGGTCCTTTATCTGGACGCCGCCCAAGGGATTTCCATTCTCATCAGTAGTAAGTCCGGATATCCCGTATTTAGGTGCGGCAACTGAGAAGTCACTACCTCCCTGGCTAGTGTCCGTTATGGTCACCGAACGGTTGGCAGGGGCGAAGTACTGCCCCGTCAGGCTAGGTGTTACCGTATAGCTCCCTGCTGTCAAACCGGTAAGAACATATAGACCTGAGGCGTCCGTGACAGCGGTTGAGCCTGCCACCGAGACCGTGACGCCCGGCAGCCCGGCCCCGCTGTCATAGGTTACGACGTGACCGGATATGGTGTAGTTAGCGCCTTTGAGAGCAAAGGGAGATGAGGTGGAAAAGGTAGACGCCCTCACACTGACAGAAGGAGCACATCCGAGCAGCACGATTCCTGAGACAAGCAGAAATACGAGTAGGGTGCGGATACGGGACGCTCGGTGCATATGGCAGGACTCCCAGAGGAGGAGGGATCGCTTTAGAATAGACTGTTGACACACCAATTGTATGGGATAAGGTTGGGTATGACAAGGTTAGCGTATCAATGCGACGTCAGGCCTGATAGTGGCGTGGTGGAACTGCAGGGAGGCTATTTCAAGTGCCAACCAAGCTATTTGATCTGCTTAGGCTGGGCGCGGAATAACCGTGGCCATTCCCCACAGCGTTTCGAACTGCTGCCGGTAGCCGTCGGCAATATTCTTGTTCTCTATGTAAATAATAGAAATGTTCTCAGGATCCATGACCTGCAGGGCCACCTTGTCACCATAAATGACTGTCGCCACCGGAGTACCGTACGAACCGGGCAGCTCGCGGACCTCAAGCAGCTTCTGGGCGAAGTACTGGGTGGTGAAGTCCTGGCCGCCATAGGAGATCATGCGCAGGTTAATATTGCGCTTGGCGTAGATGTTCACATACTTATGGTACATGGGCCGGACCTTATCCAGACTGTAAAAACCGTCGCCGATACCGCCTAGGATAAGGTACTCACCGTCCTTGCCCACGGTCTTCAAAATATCCTCAAATCCGAATTGAAAGGCGTCCTCGCCTTCACGAACCTGCACTATATGAGGGTAGTGCTGATACATGCCCTTCAGCAGAGGCTGCAAGGACTCGGCGGTCTCCATCTTTGCCTTCACCCGGCTGATGAGGATCTCCGGATTGGTAGCGGCAAAATAGGCCCGCTTGTGCTTGATAAAGGTGCGGACCAGCTTGGCCTCTTCTAAACGCTTTAAGGCCCGGTAGGCCTGCTCACGGTGCAGCTTCACCTTCTCAAGGATCATGCCCACCGAAGCCTCACCATAGCGAAGAATCTCGAGGTAGATCTCGGCCTCGTGCTGGGACAGGCCGACCTCCTCAAGTTGACGTAGAACGGACTCGTTACTTACGGTGTCCATACTTCCTTCTTTAGGACTTGGATAATCACAGGTCTGATTCAAGATAATTTTTTTATTGTAACATTGTGTTGACAATATGTCAATACCAGACTATATTCGGGCTACTTATCTGTAAGCAAAGCCCATGTCCAATAGCCCGATTAAGCCACAAGTTCCTGGCACAGGGTATAACAGCCCGATCAAACCGCAGATACCAACGGCCAACAGCCCCATCAAGCCTCAGGTACCCTAACCAGGGAGCTATCGGCCCGTCCGAAAGGGCGGGCCTTTTCTGTATGCCTACACTCCTCCGCCCCGACTGGGATCTCATTCCAGGGAAAGATTCTGCGACCCTGCTGCCGCCAGACGGTGCCTCCCCTATTATTTTGAAGGGGGCCGGTTTGACGGAGCTTTTTTCAGATCTGATTAACGGTATCCCGACACCCAGTCATTCACGACTCATTGCCCGGCTGAAGAAGATGGGTGCGGTGGTCGAGCAGGATATTGTGACAAAGCCCGTGCCCCAAGAAGACTATCTCGACCTGCTGGAAAATACCGTGATAGGCCCGAATAAGATAGTACGGCAGATCCGCCAGTACCCCATGGCCGACCAGTTTAAGGACAGCTTTCATGTGTCGTATGCCAGTGGCTTCGCTCCCCGTCTTATCCCCGGACAGTCCTCGCAGAGCGGCGGCTGGGGTGCCGATACCGATCCGTTGCTGGCCGATATCAAGTCAGTGGTGGAGGCGGTCGAGCGCTACGCCTTGGCTGAATACGACGAGTCTGCCTTGGTGCAGAAAAAATGGGCGGAGATGGAAAGCAAAAGTCCTACAGCTACTCAGATGGGAAGTGACGAGCAGCTACTGGAAACAGCGCACCCTCTTCTCTGGCAGAAATTAGAAGGACTTACTGTCCCCGGCAGCATCTACGCTCCGCTGGATTTCCTGCACCACCCGGTTGATTACAGCGCTTTGGGACGCCTGCCGGTGGCTCCGCTCAATATCTCGGGTGTGGCGGCACACCAGAGCCTAGACGCCGCCATAATCAACGGGCTATTGGAGCTCTGCGAGCACGAGGCGCTGATGGTAGCCTGGTATGGCAAGCGGGTTACGCCTAACATCAGGGTAAAAAGCCTTGATGAGGACTCCCAGGAGCATATAGCCAAGCTGGAGCAGATGGGCTGGAAGATCATCCTGAAGGACATCAGTCTGGACCTGGTGCCCGTGGTTATAGTGGTAGGCCTGGGGCCGGTTGGCAAACGGGCAGTTACCATCGGGTCATGCGCAGCCTTTTCCAGCCGGTATGCCGCCAAGAAGGCGCTGACTGAGGTGGTCAGGACCATTTTGACTGAGGAAGCCAGTCCACCGGTGGTGCCAGTCCTTACCCGGGAGGAAGTGAACGACGTGGCGACCCACGGGCTGTATTATTCCCGGCATGAGAACCTGGCTGAAGCGGAAATACTGTGGTCAGGCAACGAATGGGTGGACGCCACCGACCTGCTGACGGATGGAAGCGGCAGGGATCTGGAGGACGCGAAGCGGGAATGGGAAGCGTCGGGGGACCCTATCGGTAAGGAGAAGGAATACGTCACGGACATGCTGCGCACGAAGGGTATCGCCGCATATTATGCCGAGACTACACCAAAGGAAGTTCAGAAGGCTGGGATACCGCTTTTTGTGGTCGGGACCTTGGCGCCGGAAATGGCCAGGATGACGGTGGGGTATGGGAGGAAACCAGCGCAGACGAAACGGTTTATGGCCCTACTAAGCAAATTCGAAAGTGAATCTCCACAAACCCCAGGAGGACTTCACCCCTTCAGCTAACTCACTAGGACAGCCACAGCCTCCTCGATAAGCCGAGGAAAGTCATCAGAAGTATCAAGGGTGGGGAGACCGCACCTTAGGCACCCCTCTCTTATCATAGCGCTATAGGTCTCTATCATCTGGGCGATCTTGGGATAGGTTTCGTCTGAGGTATCCCGTTGAGCCCAGTCGCCGGGGACCTGGCTGGCCTTCAGTCCCGAAACAATATCCTCACCCGACTTGCAAAGAAATAGAGCCTTGAACCTCTCTTCACCCTCGGCCGCAAGCAACGCACGCACCAAGTCAGGCCGGAGCTGCGCACCTTCGATGATAAAGTCCTGCTCGTCATGCAGGGCGTACACAATGAAGTTCTTTATGCCCGGCCAATATGACTCAGCCTCGACTAGGTAACCGTCCACGATCTCTTGCGGCGTGTATTCGGCGTACAGTCTGTCATTGCTCTTCTCGGTCTTTACGCGGGCATACCAGTGCGGCAGACGCTCCTTCATGTCCTCCCTCGGGATATAGGGAGTTATCACTGACATCAGGTAGTCAGCGGGCACATAGGGTATGGCGAGCCGCCTGGAAAGCTCCCTTGCGAGGGTAGTCTTGCCGCACCGCGGCGGGCCGCCGATTAGGTAGATCATATTTCTATAGTAGGAAGTATGGACTCATACTAGCAGATAGCAGGCAACATCCGGCTGCGGAAGGCTCTAATCCTGAACACCCACAGTTATCCTTGGTGAGTTCCTATAGTAAATAGTCTCTGGAAGTCTAGGCAGCTTCACGTCCTCCCCCAGGGCCAGTTCGGTATCGGCCATTCTATTGGCGACCCGTCTTTCCAGCAGCTTTTCATCGAGAAACCTGCCTCTTTCAGTATCAAGGTTGGGATTTCCCCCCAACCTTGCAGCCATGCTGTCGCAGATATCCTCCGCCGGACTGGTCCTTGCGTAATCCGTAACGCAGCGATCAGGCTCCTGCACCTGCAGGTTGGCAGGGTCCGGGCCATCCCACTCAAATGTGTCCGTCCACTCATTGATAACATCCTGTGAGGCCAGATGGTGGGCACCCTCGTGAATAAGGGTTCCTTTGAAGTTGGAAACCAGTGCCGCCCGGTGGCCGCCCTCAAAAGCAGGGGGATAGAGCTCGATTCCGTTTCGGCCGCCTTCCACGCCTAGGGAGCCGTTGCCGTTCATTGGCTCCCCTGTCTTCAGCCTTCCTTCCGATTCTTGGTCATTGATAAGGATGTAGCCCAGGGTCTGGGTGGCCTTTCCCTCGCCGATAGCGGCATACGTATCCACGACCTCCTTCAGCTCACCTAGCTCTTGTTCACTCAAGGGGCGCAGCCAGTTATACAGCTCAATCTCCCCGCCTGACGCAAGCCGCAGTCTCACCATTTCTAATGGTGCGCCTTTCTCCTTCCATTTTGGCTTATGCCACCAGAAATAGTTTGGCAGCTCGCTAGTAATGAGCCGTTTAATCTCCTCATCGGACTCGTTTCCTTCTAGATTAAGAGGGATCGCATCAGCGTATTCGGGAGTGCCCTTTTCTGCCTTGGCGATAGCGAAATCATGGGTAGACTCATCCTTGGTGTTCTCCTGGAGCGGTGGGACAAAGTCCGGCTGCTGCTCAGGAAGTCGTCCCAAGTTAATTGGAAATTCATTCATTTCGGGCCTCCTCAAGTATCTCGTTGAACTTGTCGCTGTACTCCTCAAATTCTTTCGGATGAAGCCTTTCGGCCTTCTCAATCTCCTGTTCCCACTCAGCAAACTCCCTATCGAAATCCGCATTCTCTATTCCCTCGTTTTTTATGGCCAGGGGAACATGGGCCAGATTGGTATCGTGGACCCCGTCCCAGTCGTTGACCGTGAAGCCTAGCTTTTCCAGGGGAGAGTCATAGGTGGCGTCCACAAGAATCCACCTACCCTCGATAAGTACCTGCAAGGCATGGTGGTAATCGATCTGGCCGGGGATTACGCTCACCTCTTTCGGGAAGTCAGGCAGCCTGTATCTGAGGGTGACATGACGCGTCTTGTAGCCTAACTCGCCAAAAAGCTCCGCGAGGAGCATCGTCTTGGTCAGGCAGCTCCCTTTTCGCTCGTTAATTACACCCACCGTAGTCAAGGGCGTGACGGTTGAATATGGGATGTCCCTTACGAAGTCAAAAATAGCCTTCCGCTGTTCGACGGGGTCTTTGATTTTCTTGAATGTAAGAACAAGCTCATCGTGCATGTATCTACGGTATCAAAAAACAGCTGGTCAAGCTGTCTTGGGCCCAGAACTTTATTCTCGGTACTTTGACAGCTAGTACTATACGTCCCACTAGTTCAGGGAGTCTGGAGCATCTTATCCAGATCATATACATGCAATGACGCATTCTCAATCTCGTCCAATGGCTCACCAAATTGCAAGAAGTGTAACATACGGATTATACCGCCGTGGGTGACAAGCAACGCCTCACCGTCGCCGCTTTTCTTTTTTATTTCAGAAAGGATTGTTAGGACTCTCGATTTTACGTCCTCAACACTCTCACCGCTTGGCCGCCAGTCATAGGTCTGGGCCTTATGGTCCTTTTTGTATTCTTCCAGGAAAGGGGTTCCGTTAAGATCACCAAAGTTCACTTCGCGTAGCTCGTCATGGAAACTCATGGGAATCTTAATCGATTCATTAAGGATGGCAGCAGTCTGTTTTGCCCTCTCAAGTGAGGAAACGTAGAAGTGTTTTATGGTCTTCGGCAATAATGGCGCAGCGGCCCTGGCCTGCTCTACTCCCTCAGGTGCCAAGGGATCGTTCTTGTGGCCGTTAATAATGCCGTGCTTGTTCAGTTCGGTAAGACCGTGGCGTATGACATATATGTTCATAGCCTGATCTTAGCATGTTTAAAGGGTTTGGGTGGACCCCACCGGATAACAGGGCCACTATTTACATTCGGTAGCCCTGCCGCTTTCTGCCCGAGCGCAGAAGCGCGAGCGAACCTCCGGTTTCGTATCCGCGGGCGAAGCCCGACAAAGAAAAAGAACCATCTTCGGATGGTTCTTTTTCTTTGGTGGACTTGACGCACTTCTGTTCGAATCATTTCTCGCTTGGGTTGACGAGCTTGTGCGCGCTTATAACCAGGACCTCGACTAATCAAGCGGTGTTAGCTTGAGATATTTAGCGTTCTTATTTTAAGTACCTTCATCATTATCTTGAGACGCTCTAACGAGGGGGTGACTTCACCACGCTCAATTCGAGCGTAATAGTTAACGTTAACATCGGCCGCTTCAGCGACCTCTGCTTGGGTGAGCTCAGCTTCCTCCCTGGCCTTCCGTAGCTTATCCCCGAGCTCCTTACGAGTTTTCTGATTGTTCTTGTTGGCCATATGGCGATACTATACCAAAATTTCAATCAGATCGCTATCGCCCGAACCATTTTTTATCGGTTAAGATAACGACTATGCGTTTGCCTGACCCGCTCCAGGCGCTCCCTCCAGTTGGCAGGTCTCCTCAACTTGGGTTTCTAGATTTTTTATTTCCTGCTCAAAGTTAGTCTTCCATTCCTCAAGCTGTGCTAGCTTTTCTGTCAGTTCCATTGAAGATTCCGTTCCTATTGCCGCTTGCTCTGGCCAATCAGTCCGTTCCGGACCGTTGCCGAAGGCGACGTCGACCGTCTTCCTTGGTCCGATAAACTCCTTCTCTGGTGCTTGATTTTGTGGCGGGACGACATTAAATGATTCGACCATTCCACCGCTGCCATAATTCGGGTTTTGGTCCCAACCGGGTGACTGGAAGAACCCGAACTGGTCTTTTAATAGTTGGTACAGGTACGCCCGGTCGCTGGCTATCGTGCTTTGCGAGACAAACTCTTTCCACAGGTAGTAGTCGAGTTCGTTTCGGTAGCCTTCCTGCTGCCACTGGGTCATGACGTGGTTGAGTGCCCGTAACGATAGTACCGATTCCTTCAAGACATAGCGGGCGGCTCGGCCTCCGGCTTCTTTGAAGTAGTAGGCGCTTTGTATCGCTCGTCCCGCGAAAACGTCCTGGGTCAGACGGGCGGCCTTGGCTAAGTTCCATAGTTTCTTAACACTGTCCTTTGGCCCCTCGATATTTCCGTTCTTGTCCATAACCTCGGCGATCAGCAGGTGGAAGAGTTCGTTTTCTTTCCCCGCCTCATCCTCCAGTCGGCCTTCAGTTTTTTGCGGCAGATAATCGTACTCGACTTTATACAGTCGGGAAAGCAGTGCCGGATCCATATCCTGCCGGTCAATGTAGCGTTCCTGGCCTTGGTTGAGGTTGCCCGTCATCATGACACCGAAGCCCTCGCCCACCTCCACCTCCATGCCACTATCTTGTTGCACGTTGATCCTGTCGCCGACTTTTCGGGTCAGGATATGGTTGAGGCTGATTAGGACCTCGTGGGGAATCGCGTTGACCTCGTCGATGATGACCGGCCGGCCTTCTTGCATGGCCCGGTAGATTGGTCCAAGGAAAAACTCTGAGATTGTCCCGCCCTTCAAGCCGGCTAAGTAGGTCTGCAAGATGCGGTCGTGGGACCGGCTCTTATCTTCCTCGGGGGCCTGCGGGTTCTGTTCCTCCCACTCATTAAACTTTCGCTCAACATTGCCGATGAAACCATCGAGCTCTTGAGGGTCGATGCGGTCGATGGCCAAGACCTGATGGCCGTAGAGTTCCGCCAACGAGGTATGCTTGGATCCGGATACCACCAAGGCTTCTTTCCCAATATATTCACGGGCGATATGCATGGCCAACTCGGTTTTGCCGGTGCCTAGATGTCCGTAGATCATGACCGGTTTGCCTGCGTGCAGGTGGACCACGATGTCCTCGGCTCGTTCTTTGACGTAGTCCGTTTCAACCAGCTTGCCTTGCTCAAGCTGGCCCTTGTACTCTTTTAGCTCATTTAGATGAAGGCCGTAGTAGGCTTCGGGTGTCGACTTGAGAAGCTGTTCCTGTTCTTGATCAAGTCCGGCTAGTTCCTGGCGTATTTCCTCCAACGCGTCCAGTTCTGAACCAGTCGGCTGGCCCTTGATTTTCCGAAGGTACGCCGATTCTTCATTTAAGAGATCCTGGCGCAGCTCTTCCAGCATTGCCTGGCGGCGCATCGCTGCGATCATATTTCTCTTGCGCCAGCCGACCAGCGCTCGCTCTGGCGAGTCATCTGGCCCGAGCGTTGCCTCGGCTAGCTGTCCGAAGGCTTCTTCTCTTTCCAGGGCTTTCTTGACCTGGCGCGGGGACGATGAAGAGTTTACGACTTCTTCATTGGGGAGCGTGTTTCGCGCCTGGACCACTTCCGGGTATCGGTCGGTTGGTTCGGGGCTGATTTTTGGCAGCCCAGTTTCCCGATACAAATCCTGCGACGCCTTATCAGCCGCTCGTTGTTGGGTCTCTGCCTCGTCCACCCGCGCTTCAGTTTGTTGCCACTCCTGAGGAGTAAGTTTCTCCATGTCCTATCCTTCCTTATTTTCTTTATTATAGCCGTGGTCAGTCATAAAGTAAAAGTTAAAAATTAAAAAAGCAAAAAGTCCAAATATCAAGCCACTCTCACCGCGGACCGGGCCCCAACGGACGGATACCGATAGTCGGGCTCGAACCTGTCGAGGTAGGCCCGCCGACCGGCGCGGTCCCAGACCGCCGCCGGCACGCCCTCGGCAGCGGAGAAGTAGGCACCTAATAAATAGGATATTTTACCATTACCTTGATAGTCATCGATCACTTGATTGGTTTCTTCTAAATGGGACAGCGCATACGTCAGCCACTCTTCCGGATTCAGGCCGGATTCTCCAGTGTAGGCTGGCTCGGTTTTGATGAGATGTAAATACTCATTTGGTGTTTTATTGGCTTCAAGCTGTTGTCGTCCGTTGATAGTCTCGCCCGCACCAGTAGCTGGGAGATTGGGCAAGTTCTCGACTAAGACCACCCGCCAGCCAGGAAGGGGCGACTCTCCGGATAGGAGGGTTGTTTTAGTTTGACCTTGGTTGGCAGTGAATGCTTCTGGGTCATAGGTCAGGACACCGCTTACATCGGCATTGTTGTACTGGTCCCAGCGCCAAAGAGGCTGGTTTTCATCGAGTTCAAGTGGCTGATCTGGATCGCTGGGTGTTTTTTTGGTTGCCAGCAACGTCCCCGCCTGATGATGTCGCAGGACTGTTTCGCCGAACCTTTGGCTTAACCGGTCTAAACTCAATCCAAAAGGAACAAGTAATATCTTAGTAAACCCTTGCTCGATCTTGGCTTGGAATCGTTCCCTGGCTTCGGTGAACAGTTTTTCAACGGCTCCTAGTTCAGGCACTGGGTACGGCTTGCCATCGATCCCTTCAATACCCAGACGGCCATCGGCCAATGTCTCAATGACGTGCGTATCCGAAAGAATCTTTATTTGGCCTTCAAATTGCCTCTTGAGTTCGGCTCGGGTCAGGTTTTCAAACGGCCAGATCTTCTCTTGAAGAGTTTTAACTCTAACTTCCAGCTCCTCTTTTAAGGCGTTAGCCTTGTCGACGTTGCCGCTTTTAACTGCTTCGTCTAAAGCGGTGTCGAACCGACTCTTTACCGCGCTAAGCTCGTTGAGTTCGGCTCTAAGTTGCTGGCAGATATTCTCGCTCATAGCTGGACATTCCCTAGGTATTCCTTAAGAACGGTGGTGATGGCCGGAATCAGGTTGTCGATTTTCTCACCCACCACTTCGCCGTGCGCCTCTGCCCGATTGGTATTCCAGACAGCATTGAAGGTTTGTCGCTCACTATCATCAACCTGGCCGATCTGGAAGGCCCTGGCAAGCACGCCGGCATTGAGGAGCTGGTCGACCGATTGGCGGCTTGAGGCCGGATCGGACGATCCTCCGTCAGTCACCTCGAAGAGTATTTCCAGTAGCTTTTCCTGGTCCATCCTTGTCTTGTCCTCAGGCTTCAATGAGACCAGTATCTCTTGCAGGGGCAGATGGTCATACGTCGAGCCGATCGTTGTGTTTAGCTGTTCAAATATCTTTACCGTCTCGACCTGTTCATCCACGACTCCGGTTTCACTCCTCAGCCGTTTTATTTTTTGAGCGCTATCGCCAAATATCCAGGCCTCGGTGTCGGCTTCCAACTTTGACTTGGTCTGGGACCGGGTCAGGTTTAGGTAGGTGTTGAATTCCCGCAGCGATGACAGAATGAGCACGAAGCACTGCTGGAGAATATGCCGCTTGGCTTCGTCCATCGATCCCGACATGTCGCCGACCAGCCTTACCCTGATCAAGTCAGGCCTTTGGATTAGCCGCTCTTTCGAGACCATTCGCTTCATGACCTCGGCTTGGTCAAGCTCGCCTCGTTCAATCTGGGGCCACTGCTCAATCGCCTTGGAAACATCGAGTTCTGTGCCGGTTTTAAAGTGGCCCTCCAGCTCCCGCTCTTGCCTGGTTGACGAACCGAATATGATCTTGCGCCAGAGCAGGGCAAGGTCCTGTAAATACGGTTCTATCTCAGCCTCAATCCGGCGGAACTGGCGCAGCGCTTCAGGCGATATGCCATGCGTTGCGCACCAGGACTGGTCAAGCACCTCCTGGGATTGTTGGGCTCTTTCCTCAGGGCTCTTTTGTTCGTCTTGCGCCTGCTGGCTGGCCTGGGTTTCTTTATCCTGTTTTTCTTGCTCGCTTTTATCCACCCAGTCCTTGATCTGGTCCTCGTCTATTTGGTCTGGATTGTTCTGGTCGAATTCCTGGTAGTCTTCACCGAAGGGATCTCCAGCGCCCCCTTCCCCGTCATCCTGGCCTTGTCCGGGTTGTTGCTCTGGTTTTTGCGGCTGCCAGTCTTCAAGGTCTTTTCGCAGCAGTTCTTGGAAAACGGGTTCGAGGGTCTTTTGCAGGACAAAATGGCGCTGCCCGGCCTTGGTATCTCGTCCGGCTCGGGGCTTGATAAAGTCTTCCACAATTTGTCGGGCTGTATATTCTTTTCCTCCAAAAAGGATCGGCCGGTTGAGTACCTCCTTGACTTCGTCAGTCAGGGTCACGTTTTCATCCGGGACCATTTCTTCGCGTAGCAATGAATACAAAAACTGTAGGTGCCTCGGCTGGCTCGAGTAGTCGCTCTCTTTAAAGAGCTGGTCGCGGTAGAGATCCCTGATCGCTTGGCCGCCGGCCTGGTCGTTCTCAAAGCGTGGCGCTCGCCGGGCAACCAGGTTATTGACGTAGATGTCATCAAAGATATTGTAGAAGGTATGGTGGATCTTGTATCCGGCCCGCTCGGTTGCGTTCATCGTTTGGCTCGGATCCTTCTGGCTTGTTGGCATCGGCCGGCGCAGTCTTTCCAGGAATTCAGGGTCGCTATCGCCGAGCGTCTCCTCCCATCTTTGCATGATCAGTTGCCCTGTCTCGGCGGCTTTTGACCGAATATACTTAAAATTTCCAAGCATGTTCTTGGCATCGGCATTCAGGTCCCTGAAATGGGCCAGCTCATGCATGCAGGCCCATAGAATTTGTTCTTTTGAGAAGCCTTTGTCGGCAAACCACTTGGTTGCCAGGTTCACCTCTCCACTTTCCAGGTCGATAAAAAAAGCTTGGCCCAGCTTGAAGCTGAGCGATACGTCGCTGGCAAATGTCGTAAACAAACGGCGGTAGCTGTCGATCAGCCCTTGAGCCTCAGCCGTATACTCGGAAAAATCCTCCGTTTGTCCGGGTTCTGGTGGCTTTTCTGCCTCGAAAGACTGGGTCTCTGGCTCGTCGACTCGGTAGCCGGTAATGTGTTCCATAATAGTACCATTGTACACCAATCCAGATTGGTGCGGAACTAGAGCCGCTCTCGATCATGGCGCTCAAGCAAGATCCAATCGAAGAATCGTTTTCTCCTTTTGTTTGAGTGCTTATGCACCAGTCCACGATAGGAAGAAATGTTATCGGCTTTAAGCCGGGTAGTAGCTCGGTGCATGTTTCGTTTCTTGAGTCTCCTGCCCTTGGCAAAGACTTCAACGCCCAGGAAGAAAATTCCCTTTCTAGCCTTGAAGATCACGTCATTCTTGGAATTGAGACGTAACCCTAACTGCTCGAGTAGAAACGCCTCGACTTGTAGTCTCGCCCCGCCCAGCTCTTCTTTGTTTTCCATAATGATGATGAAGTCATCCCCGTAGCGCAGGTACGCCTGTGGTCGGATCGTATGCTGGACGAAGTTATCCAATTCATTGAGGTAGATATTGGCAAAGATTTGGCTGGTCAAATTGCCGATTGGCATGCCTGACTTTCCCATCACTGCCTGCTTGGCGGGGCATAGTTATCGATCATTTTACAAAGCAAGCCTAGCGCTGCCGGGTCTTTAACTTTTCTTTCCAAAATGCCAGCCAAGACATCGCGGTCAACGCTATCAAAAAACTTGGTAATGTCTGACCGCCAGACATAGGAGTTAGGATAGTGGCCAACAAATTTCTGGGATCGCTCAATTGCTTCGGATAAGCCCTTGTCCTTTCGACACGACCAAGCATCATAGCTAAAGCTCGTGTCGTAAATTTGGATCAGATAATCATAGAGCAAACGGTGAACGACCCTGTCCCGAACCGGCGACACGGAAATTACCCGCCGCTTGTTATCTGTCACAACGAACGTTCGATGCGGACGCGGCAAGTAGCTTCCCGACTGGATATCGTGGTAAAGTTGAAACAGATTATGCTCAAGATAATATTGAAAATGATCAATCTCACGAGAGGCCTTTTTGCCTTTCCGGAAGCCGTACCAGCTACGCCAGATATTTTCCAAACTTAAATCTATGGATACTCTGCCCATTATTAATCGTGTCTATGAAGTATATAAGCTGGTCGTCAATATAACCGGCTCGTTTGATAAACGCTGGCGATATTCTTTAGGGGAGAGTCTTGAGGAAAGTGTCCTGGACTGTTTATCCGAGCTTATTATGGCCAAGAATGCTCCTAAGCCCCTCAAGTCTAATTATCTGCTTAAGGCTAGCGGCCATCTGGAAATTATCACCTTAAAGCTCCGCCTCGTCCTTGAGCTACAGTTAACGAATGACACTAAGATATTCCAAACTCAAGCCAAGCTGGAGGAGATCGGCCGGATGCTTGGCGGGTGGCTAAGGTCGCTTAGTTGACACAATCCCTCACCGCGGACCGGGCCCCAATGTTCGCATTCTGATTGTCGGGCTCGTTCCTGTTGAGGTTGGCCTGCCGATTGTCACGGTTCCAGTTCGCCGTCGGCACGTTCTCGGCAGCTAAATAGTGCTACCCTTCCTGAATCTTTATCCGAGGGCTCCATCTGGAACCTCGGTCAAAGCTGCATTGGCTTGCTTTTCTCACCTCATTTTTGAGGTAGGTAGCACCCATTCGTGAGAGATTGTGTGTAATCATGCTGGCAGCCAGCGCTTATCGTGTCGTTTACCCTGACACGCAAGGTTCCACTGATATCGCCGCCAGCACTTCACGGTAGCCTGACTTAACAGGTTTCTATTCACCGCCCACGCGAAGCATACCTTATTTGTAAGATTATTTAAAGGTCTGAAAGCTGAAATTAAAGTATAAAAAAAGAAAAAGATTAAATATCAAGCCACTCTCACCGCGGACCGGGCCCCAAGGTACGCATCCCGAAGGTCGGGCCCGCTCCCGCTGAGGTAGGCCCGCCGATAGCCACGGAACCAGCGCGCCGCCGGCACGCGCCCGGCAGCTGGAAAGTAAGAGCCGGTGCAGTAGGTGGCCGTATCTTCGTCTAGGACTTGGTTTGTCTGCTCCAGCTGCGTCATCGCCAGTGTTATAAAGTCTTCCGGATATAGCCCCTGCTCGCCGTCATAAGGAGCTTGCCTGCCTTGTATGCCCAGGTATTCCGACGGTGTTTTACCGGCTCTCAGTGGTTCTCGGCCGCCCTGAGCTTCACCCTCATTGGCTTGGGGAAGGTTGATCTGGTCCTCGACCAGGATCACTCGCCAGCCAGGGAATGAGGTTGATTCGCTCTCTTGGATGAGCCCCGCCTTCTCCTTGCCTTGGTGGTCGCTTGAGAACTCTTTGACGTCGTAGACAAGTGAGCCGTTTTCATCAGCCTGGTTATATTTATCCCAGACCCAGACCGGCTCGTTCGTATCCAGATCGAGTTCCTGGCCGTCTTTATCAAGCAGCTGGTGGTTGGCTTTGTGGTCAAGAATACTCTTCTTATAGCCGGCGATTAAGTCACCGAGCTTCATGCCGACCGGGACGACGAGAATCTTGACAAACCCTTGTTCCAATTTTTGAGCTAATTCTGCTCTTTGCTCTCTTAAACGGTCGATAATTACTTCCAGCTTCGGCATCGGTCGGCTAATGCCTTTGATGTCGATAATGCCGAACTCACCACCTGGTAGCTGCTTGACTACCTCGGCTACCTTAAACGCGGTCACCTGTGATTCGTATTGAGAGGCAACATTCTCTCTTGTTAGCTCCTTGAATGGCCAGAGCTTTTCCCTCAAGCCTTGCTGGCGTTGCTCAAGTTGTTCTCTAAGATTGTAGGCGTCCTGAAGATTGCCGGTTTGAACCGATTCATTTAGAACCGTGTCAAACTGGCTTTTGAGATCTTTTATCTCCTGGAGCTCACCCCTTAATTGCTGGCAAGAATTTTCGGACATAAATATAAAATCCTTTTGTTGTTAGTATACAGTACTTTGGTAAATGTGGAAAAAGATTAATCTGGAATATGCATGTATTCATGACTTGAATTCGGCAACTTTCAGATCGTTTTTCGGATGGTGTTCCTCCTGCCAGTCTTCCCATCGTAAGGGCAGGTCAGGCCGGGTCAAGGTTGTTCCTTTTTATCGTAATCCCTCCTTGGATCGGTGAGGACTCCACCTTGACCCGTCCAGCATGCTGCCCTTCATCTCTGGGCAGAGGCAGGAGGTCGACCAGCCTTACATTAAGCACATAACAAAAGGAGGTAGATATGAAGACAAAAGAAGAAGTGGTCAGGGAGTTCTGGGAGCAGGACAGCCAGTTCAAGGCGTTGCTCATAAAGTACAAGGGAAACGATGAGGCGCTGGGTGAGGCCGACTTTCTCTACCAGCAGGGAGTCAGGGTCAGCGACATTGAGCTGGTACTAGAGAATCTGAGCGTAAATAACATTAAGGAGAACATATGAACAACAGTAAAACAGTAGAACTTTCAAAGGTAGCCCAGCTGAACGACTCGTTTCGTAAATCAGGTTTTGGGGTGACGGTTACTCCGGGTATCCAGGACTTGCCGGACATGCTCAGGCTGCTTGAGGAAGTCAGGTTGTTTTCGGACTTTAGCGAAGACAACGATCCGTACGGTGAGCATGACTTCGGGACGATCCGATGGGGCTGCGAGAAGGTCTTCTGGAACAGGGTCAGCGGCAGGTGGTTCTGCAGGGCATTGTAGAGGTCGACAGCAAACTGGCTGCCCTGGATGGCTGCCGGGTGGGCATGGATGAAGCTGTCGGTCAGGATGGACGAGTCTGAGGGTGACGGTAGCGGGGCTGGCACAGCACGCTCCTTCTCCCTCCCTTTGTTTATGCATGCTAAAAACTTAGCTCAGGTATATCAGATCTGATCTTCAGATTCAAGATCCAGTACATGATATAGGCTGAAGTGATATCGGGATCCGTGTTTAATTTGTGAATTCACCCTCTTGACGCTATCCACATATGTGATAGTGTTATACATATAAAGGATAGTTAGGAGGGCGTATGTTATCTCATCAAGTCCAGAATGTTGACTCCCGGAATATCACCTATCAGGTAGGCGATAGGTCTAAAAATGGGGTTCGCCCTTTTGAGGATATAACAGCCGAGAAACCAAGCTCTGAGTATCGATCCATCAACCCTAAACAGTCGTTCGACAGCGCCTTAAAGTACATCTTCCCTGAGCACAAGGAAGAGACTCGGCTTCAAAGGGCCCGATTAATTATGGGCGAGGATGTCAGTGATATGCCGGATGAGGAACTAGAGGTGTATCTGACTGAGTTTCACCTTCTTGTCACTGCCTGGCTCGATGACTTTGAAAAACAAGTATTTATCGGCTTAACGCTTCAGCAGATGCTGAGAAAGGAATAACATGCCCCAATCAAGCCACGGGAAAACCATGGGCCAGACGGGAAGAGCGGTCATTTACCTGAGGGTTTCGACCGAAGAGCAGGTAGAGAACTACTCGCTCGAGACACAGGAGAATATCTGCCGCAAGGAGGCGGAGCGACGAGGCCTGACGGTCTTTGATATATTCCGGGAAGAGGGTCGATCTGCAAAGACCATCAAGGGACGGCCCGTACTAATTGAGATGCTCGAGTTTTGCCGTAAGCATAAGCGAGAAATTGACACCATCATAGTCTACCGGCTTGATCGTATCTCACGGCAAACCGCAGACTACCTAGCCATTCGCAAGAAGCTGACCGAGTGTGAAATCACATTGGTTTCCGCTACTGAGCCGACCGGGGAAACACCAACAGAAAAATTCGTCGAGACCATGCTGGCCGGTTTCGCCCAGATGGATAATGACGTCCGGAGCGAGCGATCCAGGAATGGCATGAAGGCTCGGTTTATGGCCGGTCTGTACAATGGACGAACGCCCCTTGGCTACCTGAACCAGGACGGATACGCAAGTATCGATCCGAAAACCTTCGACAAGATGAAGGCCGCCTGGGATATGATGGCAACGGGGACTACGACACTGAGGGCCATGGCGGACATACTAAATGCCCAGGGCGTACGTGAGCGGCGGGCTGGTGGCAAGGAGTATCTGCTGCGTTCGCAGTCCTTGAGCCGGATCTTTAGTAACAAGTTCTATGCCGGCAAGGTCGTCTCGAAACGATACGGCATGGAAGTCCAGGGGCAGCATACAGCCATGATAACCGAGGAACAGTTCTATCTCGTCCAGGCGGTGCTACAGGGCCGCAACAAGCTGTTCCAGACCGTTTCTCAGACCAGGAGGAATAAGGACAACCCCGACTTCCGTATGCGTCGCATTGCCAAGTGCTCTGGCTGCGGCCAGTCATTTACGGGAGGCTGGAGCAAGGGCCGGCATGCCCGATATGCCTACTATTTCTGTCCGAAGCGGTGTGGGGCCGGACCATCGGTTCCTCTAGATACCTTGGAGGAAGCCACTACTCTACATCTAACCGATGTAAGCCCAAGTACAAAAACGGTCAACCTATTTGTCGCCACACTGCGAAAGGAGTACTGCGAACGAATCGGCAACCTACAGAACAGGCGCAGTAAGGCAGATGGTGATATTAAGAAAGTGTATGAGCTTCGTCAGGCCCTTATCGAAAAGAACCTCTCTGGAATCTATTCCGATGAAATCTTCAAAGAACAGAACGCCTTACTGGAAGAGAAGCTTAAGGTCATCCACGTTGCGAAAAATGATGCAGTTATTGAAAAATATAACCTCGAGGCGATTACGCTCTTTATCAAGCAGAAGCTCGGTAATCTCTCTGATACCTATAAAAATTCGGACTTGGCCCAGACTAGAGCCCTACTCGGTTCGATATACCCCTCTGGAATGCCATGGGGCTATCCGGGCTATTCGAATCCCGAATTTAGTCCATTTTACAGGTTAATTGTCGATGCTGGGCAAGGTAATGCCCCTATTGGTGGACGACAGACATTTTTCGTGGAACCAAATAGTGCAAGAACTGGTTGAATTATCTCGAATCTTGAAGGGTGCGCAGCTGGGTACTGCCTGAAATACTACCAGGCCGGTGTAGAACTCAGTGGTGCCTCAAATACTGGACAAGCTTATGCAAGCTTACCTCTGCAAAGTGCCAGATAGGTCCCAGAACTGGCCATGCCTGAATTAGAAGAATGATGAGCGCTAGACCAAGAATAATCCACCACAGCCCAATCCAGAGCTTGTATCTCCAGGCAGACTTTAGGGAATTTGTTTCTATAAGTATTTTACCAGCAAGAAAGCCATCGGGGTTAATCCTGATCTTATAAGCCCCTTGAGAGCTATCAATCGGCTTTTCAATGGCAAAACCCCTCATTACTAGCGCTTCCATCACTTCTTTAGAAAAGCCAACAATGAAGTCTATCAATCTTTGAGCACTTGCATCACCGGCCGCAAGTCGTGCGTTGAACTCTCTCTTTAATAGGTCTTCAATATTCTCCTTAGAAATATAAGAGCCTACGAACTTATGATCTGGCCCCGCCGCCCACATCAAAGCAGCTTTTTCAGAGTCCCAGATGTCTTTAGTGGCAATTTCATGCTCAGCGTCAATAAGACGCTGGTAAACGTCGATTCTTCTGAAAAAGCTCGGAACGATTGGTAAATCCATAAGCCGTTAAATAGGTACTTCCTCAAGCTCTAGGCCCTCTACAATAGGCTCATTCACACTTGACTGAGGAATGTAGACATCTTTATTCATTCCTTCATCTACACCCACATATTGGGCTTCTCCATTCAGTATCTCCTCATACGGGCTGCAAGCAAAACAACCACCTCTAGAACAATCAAATAAGCGATCTTCTCTTGCTAGCTTTATTGACTGAGCAACATCTAGAACCTGTCGAGTACATTGCTCAATATCTGGTAACGCCACCTCTACTGGCTTATCCTGGCTGTCTAAATACCAGTAGCTGGCCTTGCTTACTTCTCTGTTTTGGCAGTGCTTCACTAATAAGTGATAGATCGGCAACTGTAAAGAACCAGCCTTTTCCTCGTTCTTTCCTGTTTTAAAATCTAATATGTGAACACTATCTGTTTCGGGGATGTATTCCAACCAGTCTACTTTGCCGCAGAGAATTATGTTGTCTTCTTCAGAAAGATAAAAGCTGGGCAACCCCTCAATCATCATCGACCTAGCAGGAATAGTTAGGGCTTTGTTTAGTAAAGGCCCAGGATGCTTCATTACTCTTTCCAGCATTTCACGCCCTCTTTGTTTAAACTCCTCTTCCTGTTCATTACTGGAGAACCCACCCCATTTACCTCTGACCTTTTCCCAGGCTAGATCATATTTGTCTAGAAGAGAGTCTTTTAAACGAACATCAACCGGTAGGGACTGTAGAGATTCTAAAACCCCATGTACCGCTTGCCCTAAAGCAAGAGAGGGCTGCATTAAAGTAATTTTTCTACCCGTCTGAGGATTCTTGTAAAGATTCTTCAGGTAATACGATCTTGGACACTTCAGATAGTCACCAATGGAGGAGTGGGAGAGCCAAACTGCATAGCGGGTATCCTGCATATATTTCCTCTAGGCTACTGAAGAAGCTTGAGAATTTCTTCACCATACTTCTTGGTATCTGACTCCCTCTTAGTCCAGTCAGAGTATTTGACCCTGTAAAATTCCCATCCAGCGCTACGAAGAATTGCTTCACGTTCTTCATCTGACTCAACGTATACTCCTAAACTTTCATCTAATTCATCCTTGAAATGAGTTGGGCCATCACACTCAATAGCAATCTTTTTATTGTTTTTACTATTGGTAACCACAAAATCTAATCGGAAACCGCAGCTTTGTATTTGATTCTGGACAATATAGTCTTTACCGAGTTGATTGAGTACCTCACCGAAGAAGTCAATCTCAAATTTAGAATCACAAAGGTCAATATTGAATTGTTGGGAGTAAAAGCTAATCTCACCATTTTCTTCTACATATTGAAGATATTTCTTTATCCAAACCCCTTCTGGAAATTCATGGACAGGCATACTAGTAAAACAATGCACCTGCAACTTACCTCGAGAAAAGGCGACATTTACTCGACCTTCTGCAAGTGCCTTAGCAATTTCACCGCCTTCACCTGTGAGCGCAACATAGCGTCTTTTTTGACTAGGCTGCTTGATAGCAAAGGAGTAAAGCACAATGTCTTTCTCATCGCCCTGAATACCCTCGATGATTGCTACTTTTACGTTATCTCGGTCTTCAAGGATATTGTTTTCTTCAAGCACCCTTCGTATAAGTTCAGCCTGGGCATTGAAAAAAGTTAAAACGCCAATAGATTTTTCGGCATACTTCTCGTCTTCACGAAGAGAGTGAATCATCTCAGCAATAGCTAAAGCCTCACTGTAATTAGTGTCATCCGAGACTTCTTTATCCATATCAACGCTAACCTCATGTACTAGCATTACTCGGTTTGTGTCCTGATATGTAAGATAGTTGGTGTTGATAGGTACTAGACTACCATCGTAAAAATAGTGGTTTGAAAAACCAATCAACTCACGAGGTGAGCGATAATGATTAAGTAGCTTTGTCCCCCTAAAGCCCCTTAACTTGGCAATATCTAAGACAGATTGCACAGAGTCCTGAGCGGGTTTGATATTCATATGCTGAGGAATACCATACCGTAGTGCAAGCTCTTCAAACGAGCGATTGGTTTTAAACTTAATACTGTCATCACGCATTTGGTTAGGGTCACCAACAAAAACAGCTTTTTTCGCCCTAAACATAGCCGGTAAAGCGTAAGCAATATTGCACTGAGAGGCTTCATCAAAAATCACATAATCGAACAAACCTTTCTGAAGAGGAAGTAATCGACTTGCATCATCAAGCTCCATAAGCCAGATAGGAACAAGGTCAGTGGCAATAACAGTAGTCTCAGGGTCATTTTTGAGAGCAGCAAAGGTTTTAAAGGCTCGCTTTGATTTCTTAAGCACCTTACTTAAGCGAGCCAGTGCACCTCTCACCGGCATACGGATATATTCCCGCTTAACCCGTTGGGAAATAATATTTCGTAAATACTGAGCAACCACCATGCGCCTATCCAGCTCCTTCTTAAAGAATTGGCCAGCAATTTTATTAGCGTCAGCCTTACCAAGCTGACTTAACTTGTGCCGCAGCTCATTAGCCTTTAAGACTTTTTCTACAACCAGATCACAGCTTTCACCTTCGAGTAAGCTATTTAAATACTGATAGTCTGAAAATGACTTAAGGCCTAACTTAACAATTGCCTCCTCAACTGGTTTGCGCAAAGAAGATAATTCAGCTTGATTACAGTAGTAATCAAAGAAACTATTAAAGCTCTCGAGCCGATTTAATAGTTCGTGTTTTGTAGGATTATCTTTCTGAATCTCATCAATATAATCCCTGATTTCACGAGGAACCTTGCCCAAAGTGTCGGATAAAGCCAGCTTAAATTTGATGGTAGAAAGTCCTCGTGCCAGTCGTCCATGCCCATCAAAGCCAGATTTCTCAATATAGGAATAAACTGCCAGAAGGTGATCTCCTATTTGCCGGTCACGCACCTTTTCGGTTATCAATCCAAACCTCTCATGCCAAGCCGCATTGTTCTCCTTGCTTTCAGCACTATAAGCCTGGATTGATTGCTGCAACTCTACGGAGCGAGTAATGAGACTATTAAGCTCTTGAACATATTCTGGAGTACAGGCTGATTTAAAATAATTGGCGTTTTGGACTTCGATACTATAGCTACTTAGTTCTTCGAGCTCTTTTTCCAGAGAAGTAAATAGTCTCTGTTCGTCTATTGAGCCATTCAACCCATCTTTCAGTACAGCCTTTTCACGAGCAACTGGCTCCAGTTCCGTACTGGCCGTAGCTCCATAATTTAGAGCAGTAATATATTGCTCAATATTGGCAAGCTGTGCAGCAATGCCGTCTTGTTCATCAGTATAGTCGAGGACTTTGGATGCAGGATTAGGTATATAGCCAAACAAGTATTTGATATTAAGATCACGCAATCTGTCCTTTACTACCTTGAGCGCCTGCGGCTTTTGACTTACAAAAAGCACTTTATTACCCTTAGCCGCAAGATGACACAACAGGTTAGAAATTGTTTGAGACTTTCCCGTCCCAGGAGGGCCGTGAATTACTGCACACCGATTATCTAGCACCGAGAGAGCGTGCAACTGGTATTTATCGTAAACAAAAGGAAAGTAGAGCTGTCCTTCACTTGGTACTTGGCCATCAATATCACATTCATCATCTGATGCCCAAGCGAGCAAGCTAGTATCTTCTAACTCCGTATCCTCCATTTTTGTTAGAGCTAGCAAGTCTTCGGTTAAGAAGTAGTTCACCCTAGGGACTAGGGCAAGCTGTATTTCATCAAGACTGAATGAATCATCATCAAATAAAGCCTCTGTATTTTTCAGCCTACTGCGCACAATTTCCCACACCTTAAGAAGAACTTCTGAATCAGATGTGGGTAAAGTTAACTCGCTTGAGACCTCCAGCTTTCCGATCTCTTCAATAGCGTCGTAATAAAGAGCCTCGCCCAATACTGCTTCTAGCGGAGAAAGTAATACTTGTAAATTTGTATCGAAAATTGCCAGTTTATAACCTGTTGATTTCTTAAGAGGATATCTTTCTATAGACACCGGAATAGAAAAAAGTGGCTGATAAATGGGGCCGCTTTCTTCTTTCAGAGTTTCTTTATTTCCTTCCTCTACTTCTAGAGCCTCATTTTCTGGTTGTGGAAGACTGACACGATAAAAGCCAAAGTTAAGCTTAAGCTCTTTAGTGAATTCATCGTTTTTAAATTTATTGTGGAGAGCCTCAATGCTCATGGCCAATTTCTTTTCTTCTTCGTATGCCACCCGTATTTCTTCTGACTGTTTTTCAAGATCAAGAGGCGAAAACTCATTAAAAGTTGGCAAATCAACTTCTTGGACTAAATCATCTTCAATTAAAAAACGTTCCAAGCTAAAGTATTTGCCTGGAAGTGTGACTGAGCTGTCTTGTGACCGCCGCAGAATAGGCCTCGTCGTTAAACGAAGATAGCCAAGACAGTACTTTAGATAATTTTGTAGGTTTATTTCGGACATAAAAAGAAGGGCTTCTTTGGGTCTAGCTTATCATATAAAAGTCATCAATAACATGAGTTTACCCAAGAAAATTACGGGGGGTATTGCATAAATTATACATAGTGGTATGATTTATACATGATTCAGCCATTCTTCTCAGACGACAACCTGATTCGCTTCACCGAAGCGGACGAAAAGCACCAGATTGTAGAGGCTTTAAGCGTCAAGCGGTTTCGGGTGGCAGACACCGACATCAGCTACCGCCTCATCAACTACCTCGACCAGGACGGACTGCTTGGCGACTCTCGGGAAGGCAAGGGCTGGCGCTCGTTCTCACTGAAGGAGCTCATTTACCTCTACCTCATCCTTGAGCTCAAGCGCTTCGGCTTCGCTCAGGTCAGCTTGCAGGAAGTCTGCGCCGCCGTCCTCACCAACCAAGTAAGCGGGAAGCCTGGCAAAACCTTCTTTGATATGGCCATCGGTCTCTGCTATGTCGGTGAGGAAATCCACATCATCGCCAAGCCGAGCGGCGACATGCTGTTTATGGTTCCTGGCTACTTCGGCCTTTTCCAGCAAGGCGGGCTCCTTTCTTCCGAAGGTGACAACTCTTACATCCATATTCTCCTTAACGACTTAACCAATAGGGCGCTAACCGCCTTACGGAAAAAGCCGGTGGATGTACACAATTCCTTCTTCTCTCAGTACCTCGATTTAGTGGGAAAACCAGAGGAATCAGAGTCTAATAAAAAAGAGCAAAAAGTGTTGGATGCCCTACGGAATAAAGATTACCTGAGCGTTGAAGTCAGGAAGAAAGACGGCGAGCTCCACACTATGAAGGTCGAGAAGCTGGAAGAATACCTGAGCAACCAAGAAGACATTACCAACCTTATCAAGCAGAAAGACTACGCTGACATCCGGCTCGTTAAGCGGGATGGCAAGGTAGTCCATCTGGAAAGCAAAGACACCATCAAACTATAACCCGACAACGCTGAGCAGAGGAACCCTGCAGGCCACAGTAATTAACCACCTAATGCTTCAAGAGGTACTTGGGCGAAGGACACTGAAAGTGTTTTTCACCCATGACCGATACCGAGCGCATAGAGCTCAAGATAGAGCAGAAGCTAAGGCCACTTATTGCGGACACTGCGGAGCGTATGAAGGTAGCAAGGGAAATCAATGCCCTAGCCAAAATCCTCATCAGCGCCTACCGGACACAAGCCCATGATAAGCGCCAACCCGCCACAATCCGAACTAAAGCGAGCAATCGTCTACATCCGAGTCTCCACCAAGGAACAAGTTGACGAGGGAAACAGCCTGGCTACCCAGGAGCGGCTTTGTCGTGACTACGCCAAGAAACAGGGTATAACGGTCAAAGAGGAAGGTATCTTCAGAGAGGAGGGCGAAAGCGCCAAGACCGCCAACCGGACGGTGCTCAAGAAGATGATTACCTATGCCAGTCTCCATAAGAACGAGATCGACTGTCTGCTTATCTACCGGATTGACCGGCTAGCTCGGGAAACCAGGGACTACAGCCATCTGAAAGGCTTTTTCGGCTCACTTGGCATCAGGGTTATTTCAATTTCCGAGAACTTTGAAGACGACCCTGTAGGCCGCTTTATCGAGAATACTCTGGCCGGCGTCGCCCAGCTTGATAATGAAATCAGGGCTGAGCGCAGCAAGAACGGCATGGTTGACGCTGTTCGGGAAGGTCGCTGGGTCTGGAAAGCCCCTCTGGGCTATATAAACGCTCGGGTACATGGCAAGAAGAACATTAAGCCTAATCCAGCTGGCAATACGGTAACGCTCCTACGTGAAGCCTGGGAACTGGTGGATAGCGGCTTTTCTATCGAGGCCACCCGCCGCATAATGGAAAAGAAGGGCTTGGTAAGCGAACGAGGAAAAGCAGTCAGCAAGAGCCAGTTTCAAAAGCTTTTTCACCATCCCATTTACAAAGGGGTAATCGACAAGTTTGGCCTCACCATTCTCAGTGACGCTATTGAACCCATCGTACCGCCAGAACTGTTTGATCGGGTGCACCTGAAGCTGACCGGCGCTTATCACTTCCCCGAGAAATACCTAAAGGCCAACCCTGAGTTTCCACTACGGGGTGTCATGTTCTGCAAATACGGCCACAGAATGACTGCTAGCGCCCCTAGAGGCAATGGCGGGCGGTATCCTAAGTACCACTGCCATTTGTGTCGAGGAGTAGGCACGAGCCACAATAAAACCACCGTAGAGACCCGCTTTAAGACATACATCAACTACATGAGCTACCCAGGAGAGCTCAAGGAGGGCTTAGTAGTGGCCATTATGGGAAACTGGGAGCAAGAACAGCAAGTAAACCGCAAGCAGATCGCCAAGCTCAAGAAGCGATTACTAGAGCTAGACGCTGAGGATAACGAAATAGGCCGCAAGAACATTGCCGGCGTCTTTAGCGATGAGCACGCCAAGAAGATGTTGGCGGCGAACAGCCTGGAGCGTACCAAGATAAACCTAGAGCTCAGTGGCTACGACTATTTAGATCAGGATTTAGAAGAAATGATTGAAGATGGCGCAAGCTCTTTGGAGGACATAAGCGCTTTGTGGGAAGGACTTGAGGACATCCACATCAAGCAACGGTTCCAAAAATGGCTATTTCCCCTTGGGGTGGTGTATGACGGAGAGAAATTTGGAACCAGCCAATTACCCCTTTGCATATCTATTAAAAAAGACCTTTCCAACGAAAAGTCTCTTTTGGTGGACCCCACCGGATTCGAACCGGTCGCCTCCTCGGTGCAAACGAGGCGCTCTACCAAATGAGCTAGGGGCCCATGAGCGAGTCAAGCGCAGACCTGCTTGCAGGGATGCATTTGACGAGCGAATGGGCACGAGCCGAAGGCGGAGGCCCTTACGGCAAAAAGCAAAACACATGCACAAAGCCAAGAAAACCTACTCCCGACTCTTCGAGAGCATACCAGATTCCCCACCTGCCGGCAACCTAGGACTGTCCCGGTATGCCGTTGGCGATCACCCAGTAGCCGGCCAGGATGGCGGCGATACCGATGAGCCTCCAGGCAGTATAGGTTCCGCCGGGGCCCAGGCGACGCTCTGCCCAGCCTAGATGACCGAAGATCTTTACGATCCTGAAGCAGTAGATCTCAATGATGACGCCGGCAAGGATGGCTCCGATTCCAATAAGATAGTGCATGCTACCAGTATAACAGCAGGTGGTGGTCGGTTGGCAAATCCCGTACAATAAGAGCACCTTAGCAGCATCGGCATTCCTCATGCCTGACATAGGCAGCGACAGCACCGTCCGCCTGGCGGTGATCATCTTCGAGCTCGTCCTGAGCCTCTCCCTCATCGTCTGGATGCGGCGCACCCACCGCAGCGTCACCGAGGACTGGAGGTTCTATGCCAAGCTGCTGTTCTACGGCGGCCTGACCGCCCTGGCAGCCGGCCTGATTGAGATCCGCTACTCTTTTAACCTTCAGCAGCTCCAGCTGACCGCCCCGGACGTCATGGCACGCTACGGCACCCTCTACGGCCTGCTGAACAACCTTTCCGGCAGCCTCATCGAGGAGCTGGCCAAGTACACGGTGGCCGTCTTCACCATCCTGAACGCCAAGCACGTGCACAAGCTGAGCGACGCCATTATCTACATGATCATCATCGGGCTGGGCTTCTCGCTGGTCGAGGACGTCTTCTTCCTGCTCAATCCCGACACCATCGCCCCCTACCGACTGATCAGCTTCTTCGTCCATTCCGGTACTAGCGCCATCATCGGCTACAGCCTGGGCCGCTTCATGTCAGGCGTCATCAAGTACTGGGAGGTGTTCCTGGCCATCCTCTGGGCCATTACCCTGCACTTCGCCTACAACTTCTCGGTCAGCGAGACCTTCCAGTACTCCGGCCTGCTGGTAGCCTTCATCACCATCTACATCTCATTGCAGATCTTCATCCTCTTCCGCCGGGCCATCGAAGAAGAATACCGCCTGGGCCACCGGTTCCGCGGCGTACCGACCCAGCGGCTGCTCAATCTTCACCAGTAACGCCTTCTATGAAACCCTCAAGACTCGAAGCCCTGGCCGACGGCATCTTCGCCATTGTCATGACTCTGCTGGTATTGGAGATCCACGTCCCCCACCTTGAGGAAGGCCTCAGCCTGGCTACGGCTGCCTCCCATGCCATCACCGACATTGGACCCAAGCTGGTAAGCTTCATCGTCAGCTTCATGATCCTGGCTATCTACTGGAGCTCGCACCACATGCTCTTCGCCAAGCTGAAGGAGATAAACTTCAGGTTCATGTGGCTCAATGTCTACTTTCTGATGACTATCAGCCTCATCCCCTTCTCCACCGCCTTCATCGGGTCGTATCCACTGGTGCAGGCCAGCCAGATATTCTATGCTCTTAACCTGATAATCGGCGGCCTCATCCTCTTCCATATGATCAAGTACGCTGTCTTCCACGGCCGGCTGACCGGAGATGAGAGCGCCTCGCGCGAGTTCAAGATCAATGTGACCGGAAAGATTCTCTTCCCAGCCGCCACCTATCTCCTGGCCATCGCCGTCTCATTCTTTGAGCCGCGCCTCAGCCTAGCCTTACTGGTGGTGGGACCCCTCATCTACTTCATTCCTATTGATACGAGACTCTGGCAGGCGCTTACCGGGAGGGCACAGTGAGCATAAAGCGTTGGCTGGCTACTGCGGTCCTTTCACTGATCGGCGGAGCCTGGCTTTCCAATGCCCTGAGTCAGGCCGAATGGACCTACCAGAAGGGAATATACCTCTCCAGCGGCTGGCCAGGCGGTTACAGCAGGAATCCAGGCCTCGGGTTTCCCTTCACCACTGGCAACAACCCTCCGGCCAGGTGCTTCTGCGCTATCGACCATAACTCCATCGCCGATCTTCTCAACGCCATCTTCTACATCGCCCTGGTGTTCATCGTCATAACAGTCATTCAGATAGCTTGGACATCGTTACGCAAAACTATCACTGTCAGGCAATAACCCCACCCATTATGGAACATGGCCACACCGTAGTAGAGAAAAAGTCCGCCGGCCACCTAGCCGCAATGGCTGCCCTTATCCTTATCCCCGCCCTGGTGGCCGGAGGAGGCACCTACGCTTACCAGCGTAACCAGCAGACCAAGTCAGAGAATGACCTCCAGGCCCAGATCACTACTTTGAAGGGCAAGCTTGCCGCTACGCCCACGCCAAGCCCTACCGCCAGCGCCACGGCCGTGATCTCGACTCCTGATACTACCACGGCAACATGGACCACTTACACCAACGCCACGTACGGCTTTACCTTCAAATATCCCAGCACCTACAAGGGCGTAAAACAGTTCCTTAACCAGACCACTCAGAAGCTGGAGTCTTCGGACGACCTTCTGCAGCTGACCACCAACCAAGATGCTACATCGGTTGGGTCTGAAGGATGCAATGCCCAGTACGAGATGATAATTGAGGAGAACCAGGGGAAATTCGATACTCTGGGGGCCGCTTCGTATTATGAACATTTCACAGATCCAACCATTAAGACAGTGAAAATAGGTGGAAAGCCCGCCTTCCGCATCACCGGCACCAACAATGACCAGGTGGCGTATGGGGTCGTGGGCTCGAAGAATGAGATGGCCGTCATCAATATGGACAGCCATATACTCCACTTCAGTACCTGTGAAGGAGGCAGCACTACCCCTTATACGCCAAATGTCGCGGAATACGAGAAGATCCTGTCAACCTTCACGTTCTCGAAATAGATAGCTACGGAATACAGAAAGGCTCCGGCGTTATGCCGGAGCCTTTCTGTATATTGAGCGGTCAGTATCTTTTGGTGGGCGAACGAACCATATCCGCCCGTCAAGCCGTTGCACGTCATTATGCGCTTCGCGCCGCTTCCTGCCCGAGCGCAGGAGCGCGATCGTCGAGTTCTTATATGCCCTCCGATCCGACGCGGTTACTTCCGCTGAACGTTTATCAAGCTCTGGTGGGCGATGATGGACTTGCCAGGTCAGACGGCAACGTTCGCTGAAGGGCTCACGAGCGAACCATCGACCTCGTCATTATGGCGGGTCAGTATCTTTTGGTGGGCGATGATGGACTTGCCAGGTCAGATGGCAACGTTCGCTGAAGGGCTCACGAGCGAACCATCGACCTCGTCATTATGGCCGAGTTTCTATATACATTCCGATCCGGCCCGTTTGCCTCCTTGATTCATAGTTCTCTCATGGTGGGCGATGATGGACTCGAACCATCGACCTCGTCATTATCAGTGACGCGCTCTAACCACCTGAGCTAATCGCCCTCCATGAGAGAACTAAGTTTTGAAAGATGCAAACGATCAGTGACGCGCTCTAACCACCTGAGCTAATCAGACGAGGAGCAATACTGGCGATCATGCGTGCATGAACATCAGGATTGCGACGAGTCTGATATCAGAGATATCGCCCTCCAAAAGATACCGATATATCAAACTCGTTGCCGGCCCTTCGTAAGCATCCTTCTCGTCCTAATTTGACCTTCCCACTCTACCAAAAAATAAGGTTATAGGAAAGCCCCGGACGCTACGGCCCCGGGGCTTTCTGTGACATCGCACTCACATTGTCATGATGCGTACATCTTCGGCAGGAACGTTGAAGGCCTTAGCAAAGGATTCTCTGCACTTTTCCAGGTCCTCCATTACCTGGCGAGAGGCGCGCACCCTTACTACAAGCCCCTGTTCATTCACCCTAATAGAGCATTTCGAGACTTTGTGCGACGTTAGGATCGCAGCCGTCATCCCTTTTGCTGTACGGGGAAGATTCAGCGTATAGCCTCCGAACGTTACGAACAACCCGCTATGCTCACCTAGTGGGCTACGCCGTTCCTTTTCTTTAGCTTTTAACGGATGTCGCGCCATAATTACCCCTTTCAGAAAACCTCACCATGCCTCACTGCTATGCATGAACGGCCTGAGCGACCACAGATGGCTGCCCATAGGAGCCGCAACCTCAAAACCGGCAAAAGCCGGGAAGCTAAAATGCTGGCTGACGCTCTGAACAATCCGGTCATTCCACAGGCATCCGGGCTCACTTACAGGAAGCACGACGTGAAGATTGGTCTGGCGATTCATGCTAGTCAACACTTGTGTAAGCGCTTCGGGACTGCCTGGATCAAGTGAATAGTAATACGCCGCCGAGCCCCCCAGTATCATGGATGCCGAGAGCAGGCGTTCCCAACCCATTCCCGAACAATCGAGAATACATGGTCCTGTCGTACCAGGGATGTAGTCTCGAAAGCACTCTTCCGCGCCACTCTCACCATCCAGGGGCACTCCATCGTGGACACCCATAAGCCAGCCTCCGCAGAAAAAGATGCTGCGCCTGTGTTCCCGTGCAAAGTGCTCGGGTATAAGGCCACTATGCAGCCGTTCTCCCCGGGCATTCAAGGGAAGGATGAAACGGACGTCCTGAACCTTCTGCCAGTCAGTGAGATGCGTGTCCAAGGTTTGGATAAGCCCTTCGTCTGGGCCAAGGTTGACTTCCCTCACCCCCCTATCCGTGGCCGCTGGGTGCAGCATTGCCCCTATCAGCCCACTGCTCACAGCACTTCCTACCGCATTCACCACGATCAGATCATACTCATTCCTTACTATCATGTCGTTATCCCCCATTTCCTCTTTGTACCTGCTGCACAGTTAACCATATTTGCCATAGATTGACAATGATAAGTGCCCAAAAGAAAAGCACCGCTATACATCTGCGGTGCTTTCAGGATAATGTCCCCAGAAGGAATTGAACCTTCGATCTCCGGCGTGACTGGCCGGCGCTCTAGCCACTGAGCCATGGGGACGGTGATAATGCTCTACCACTGAGCTACTCCCGCGTTCCAACTGCATAATCAGGTCCGACTATGCGGGAGACAGGACTCGAACCTGCGACCTTTACCACCACAGCGGATGACGAGACTCGAACTCGCGTCTTCACCGGCGAAAGTGAGGCTCTAACCAATTGAGCTACATCCGCAGTACGACTGAATCGGGCTGGTGGGATTTGAACCCACGACCTCCTGATCCCGAACCAAGTGCGCTACCAAGCTGCGCTACAGCCCGAACAAACGACCAAGGAGGGGGCAGGATTCGAACCTGCGATAACACACCATGAATGTGTGCCTTGGCCCACTAGGCGACCCCTCCCTTTGCCTTATAAACTTCAAAAGGCTCTTGCCCCTTCATATTTGAAGAGATAAGAGCCCCTTGAAGGGACTTCGACAAGAGAGCATCAAACATTCTGGATGTTGCAGTGAACCGCCATCGCATATGGAATGCGACCGACCTGGATAATGGAATACTGGGTTAGACTTACGTCTACCCAACCATTATCGTTCCTTTTAGAAAGGAGGTGGTCCATCCGCACGTTCCCGTACGGATACCTTGTTACGACTTAACCCTGATCATCGAACTCGCCGTAGTGACTATACAGTCCCTTCGGGCGCTCCCGACTTTCGTGGTTTGACGGGCGGTGTGTACAAGACCTGAGAACGTATTCACTGCCGTATAGCTGACCGGCGGTTACTAGCGATTCCGACTTCATGGAGGCGAATTTCAGCCTCCAATCCGAACTGGGGATAGGTTTGGTGGGATTAGCTCCGCCTTGCGGCTTGGCAACCCATTGTCCTACCCATTGTAGCGCGTGTGTGGCCCCAGGCGTAAGAGCCACGCTGATTTGACGTCATCCTCACCTTCCTCCCCATTAACTGGGGCAGTTCCCTGTGACATGTATAACACAGGGTAAGGGTTGCGCTCGTTAACCGACTGAACGGGACACTTCACAGCACGAGCTGACGACAACCGTGCAGCACCTGTCATCTGGTTCCTTGCGGCACATCCCGGTTTCTCGGGACTTCCAGAGATGTCAAGCCTGGGTAAGGTTCTCCGCTTAGTATCGAATTAAACCACACGCTCCACCGCTTGTGCAGGTCCCCGTCAATTCCTTTGAGTTTTAAGCTTGCGCTCGTACTCCCCAGGCGGCACACTTAACGCGTTAGCTTCGGTCCAAGGGAGGGTCGATACTCCCCAAGGCCTAGTGTGCATCGTTTACGGCGTGGACTACCGGGGTATCTAATCCCGTTCGCTCCCCACGCTTTCGCATCTCAGTGTCAGATATACCCTAGCAAGCTGCCTTCGCCATTGGTGTTCCTTTAGATATCTACGGATTTCACCCCTACACCTAAAGTTCCGCTTGCCCCTGGTATCCTCTAGCGATGCAGTATAAGCAACATTCCCGAGGTTAAGCCTCGGTCTTTAATCGCTCACTTACAAAGCCACCTACATGCTCTTTACGCCCAGTGATTCCGGACAACGTTTGGACCCTCCGTATTACCGCGGCTGCTGGCACGGAGTTAGCCGGTCCTTATTCTTGGGGTACTTTCACAAATTACTCCCCCACAAAAGCAGTTTACGACCCTAAGGCCTTCATCCTGCACGCGGCGTCGCTGCGTCAGACTTTCGTCCATTGCGCAAAATTCCCAACTGCTGCCTCCCGTAGGAGTTCGGGCCGTCGTTTATTCCACTATTCCTAGTGGCACAGACTATATCTTCACCCTTTTCCATTGCTGGAAGGAGGGGATGGCATCTTAAAGCAGCGATGATTTATACCGTGTGGTATACACTACTTTCTCGGCACTTAAGCCTCAGTCGTTACGGGGTCAAGCTGTATTTCTACAGCCGACTTCCCTCGGTATTACCCGCGATCGTAAACGAATTATTCACAGTTGGAAGTTTATCAATAATTCTGAATCGTTTAGGGCTTCACCGATATTAGCCATATTTTACATGGGGATTTCTCTCCATGGAGATCATTTTGGTCTCAGTCCCGATCTGGCTGGTCATCCTCTCAGACCAGCTACCCGTCATAGACTTGGTAGGCCATTACCCCACCAACAATCTGATAGGACACAGGCTGCTCTCAAAGCGCCTTGCGGCTTTGATCTTGCGATCACATGCGGTATTACCCCATCTTTCGATGGGCTATCCCCCACTTCGAGGTACATTCCTGTGCATTACTCAGCCGTCCGCTGCTAGACTTTAGTAAACTAAAGCCACGCTCAACTTGCATGTGTTATGCACGCCGCCAACGTTAATCCTGAGCCAGGATCAAACTCTCCAAATAATTGGTTGAGAACTCATTCGGACGTGGCGTCCTCAGAGTTTTTCAAGTGTGGCATTTCACCTCACTAGTTTTATAAAAACAAAAGAATTTTTGGTTCACTGCAACATTCAAAGTGTTTTGAAACACTCTACTTGTCTGCTGCCAAATTATCAATGATCAAAGTCTGCTGCTTCGGAATTAAAAAACCGATACTCGCGTACCGATTTCTCTCAGCAGCACAGTTACAATACCTGGTACTCAGAAGCATGTCAAGAGTTTTTATCTCTGACGTTCCAGAGTACCCAAAAGTCAGAGGTAAACCCTAGGGCTGACGGACGTTTCCAGATCCGTAATAGTGGTCCCCATGAATAGGACTGCCCACTGCTGGGTAGATTCTGGCATTGCTACCGTAGCCATAGTCGAAGCCCTGGTGACCGCAGTAGCCGTTGACGTTGGCGATATCGACGGCGGAGCTACTAGTATTTTCCAGCCGCGCCCAGACAGCGAAGGAGCCCTCAAGCGCGCTACCGGTCTCTTGGCTGAAGGTGGCGTTGGACTTGCAGCGCAGAAGGACGTAGTCGGTTTGCCCCGCCACCCCAAGAGTGGTCCCGGTGGCTGAGGGGTCAAGGGCGATCCCAGCGGTAACACCGGCATCCATCAGAGTCTGGGCAATGCTTTTGGCGCCATACCCTTGGCCGCCCTCGCTAGTACCAGCAAGATTCATCCTGCCGTAGAAGGCAAAGGAGGAAGTAGCGGTTGGCCTGGCTCCAGCTGCCGGAACATCTGAGTTAGTCAGCCGATAGCGCTCAATGGCCTGCTCATAGGTGCGCACGTCGCTCTTGCGACGGCTGTCCCGGGCGTTGATACGGGCACGGCCTACCGATACGGTGACCAGGGTAGCCATAATACTGATGATAGCAATGACTACCATTAGTTCGATCAAGGTAAAGGCTCGAAGTCGCCGCAAGGGGCTGGTCATGCCGGAGAACTAGGAATAAGTCTATCCCCAGTTTAAGACCCCTTGATGACGCTGTCAATCAAACCATACTCCTTGGCCTGGGTAGCGGTCATGTAATAGTCACGGTCGGTGTCCTTGTCCAGCTTCTCGTACTTCTGGCCGGTATTCTTAGCCAGGATGCGGTTCAGGGACTCCTTCAGGCGCAGTATCTCCTCGGCCTGGATCTTGATGTCGGAGGCCTGTCCCTCGGCCCCACCGAGCACCTGGTGGATAAGGATGCGGGAGTTAGGTAGGGAGATTCGCTTGCCCTTGGCGCCGGCTGAGAGCAGCACAGCGGCCATACTGGCGGCAATACCTACGCAGATGGTGGAGACATCGGGCTTGATGTGGTTCATCGTGTCGAAGATGGCCAGGCCGGCGTAGACAGAGCCACCGGGGCTGTTGATATACAGCTGGATGTCCTTCTTGGGATCCTCAGCCTCCAGGAAGAGCAGCTGGGCGTTGATAAGGTTTGCCTGGTCATCGTCAATGGGACCGCCCAGGAAGATGATCCGGTCACGTAGCAGACGGGAGTAGATGTCGTAGGCCCGCTCGCCGAACTGTGACTTCTCCAACACGGTAGGAATGAGGTATGCCATAGGGTAAATACTTAGGTGTATGCAATCAATGTAAAGTATACTTTACGTCTCGTCAAGAACAGGGCCTTTCATATCACTTGACAGTACCCCGCTATAAGACTACGTTGAAACAAAAATTGGGCAGGTACTCACTGCACATGTTGATGGTACCTGCACCGCGCTCGAAAAAGGAGGGGTTATGATACGAATTGACGGAGTTGGATACTTGAAGTGGAACGAAAAAGAGAATGGAAGCCCGTACTCGGTATGGCCATGGTCTGGCTTTGACAAAATCGGTAACCCCTCAATCCTGTCGGGGAAACCCTCAGTCGATATATCGAACGGATCCTCGTTGACATGGCTCGATCTAGTCTTCGAACTCGATCCACGTCATACATCGTCACTGACCGATTCGCCAACAGTGGAACAGGCTGTGTTCTCAGGAGGCCAGCTACACTATGAGGGGTCAACTGAACTTGATGCCACAACCAGTCAGCTCCCCATATGGCTCTGGCACGCGTTCTTCCTGCTGAGTCAACGGAACTACTTTGGAAGCGTCGGGTACAAGTTGGGCGGTACTTCCACTATCACCCTAACAATCAGTACCCCCTTTCCAGTGCTTGATGCCGACATCTGTCTCGGCTTCATAGCAGACGAGATTAAGGAACTTGTAAGATACTCAAAGAGTATCTTACGGAAGGGACGCTCTTAGTTTCTCACACACAAATTAGCCCCGGTGCAATGCGCCGGGGCTAATTCTTTTTTGTTCTTAGAAAGCTTATTTCCCCTTGGTGGCGATCTCCACCAGCTTGTCTACTGCTAGGCGACCGGCATTCTCCTTGCCCTCGAGCTTCTCCTCTTCCATCAGCTTACCCAAGGCCAGCCCGATACGGACATTCTTCTCCGCCTGAGGGCGCATCTCCTCCTTGATCTGGTCAGCCGTCTTGCCGACCTGCTGCAGGTAGGTGTCCCACTGGAAGTTCATCTTGGCCAGGCGCTCGCGGGAATCATTGAACATGCGCTCCAGCTCCTGCTCGATGAGGGACTGAGGGGTCTCGAACTTGGCCACCTTCAGCAGCTGGTCCAATACCTCCTCCTCCAGCTTCTGCTTGCTCTCCTGCTCCTTCTCCTCGTGCAGGTTCTTCTTGATGGCCTCTACCAGCTTCTCGTAGCTGTCATGGCCGAAGGTCTCGGCGAACTTCTCGTCCTTCTCAGGCAGCTCAACCCGCTTCAGCTCGTGTAGGGTCACTTCGAAGTCGGCCTTCTTACCGGCCAGCTCGCTGGAGCTATAGTCCTTGGGGAAGGTAGGATGAATGGTGCGCTTCTCGCCGATCTTCATGCCGATCAGGGCCTCTTCGAAGCCGGGAATGAGCTGGCCTTCGCCGATCACCAGAGGGTGATGCTCATTCTTCATGTCGGTGCGCTTGACGCCGCCTACGGAACCTTCGTAGCCCAGGTCGGCCCACATGCCGTCTTCTAGTACCGTCGCAGGCTCACCCTCCTTAAGGGTGGCTTGCTGCTTGCGCAGGTACTCGATGGTCTTCTCGACCTCGTCGTCCTTTACGAAGGGCTTCTCGTGGTTCTTGATCTTGATCTTCTCGTAGCCGTCGATCTTCACCTTAGGAATGACATCCACCTCAACGGTGAAGGTCAGCACCTTGGTATCGTCAGCTGCGTCGTCGGCCGGAGCTACGTACTCCTTTACCTCGACCTTTGGAGGCTCGACAGGAACCAGTTTAGCGTCCTGCATAGCCTCAAAGTAGACCTCGGAAATGGTATGGTCGATGGCCTCGGCCTCGATGCGCTGGCGGCCGACCTTCTCAATGACCTTGGCGGCGGGAGCCTTGCCGGCCCGGAAGCCCTGGATGGTCACGCCCTTGCTGACGTTCTCCAGCTCATGGCCGAAGGCATGGCGGAACTGGTGGGCGTTCGCGGTAATGGTAAGTTTGACCCGGCTGTTCGGGAGGTTCTTGGTCTCTGTAAGCATGGGAGATCTGGGGGTTACAAGTCTTTTGACTCATTGCACTCTAGCAGGTTTGGAAGGGGTTGTGAAGGAGAACGTTGGCCGGAAAACCTTTCAAGGATCCACCCATGGGCAGATCCTTGATGAAATGACTAAATGATAGGCAGTGACTACGCTGCAGCCGAGCCCCGTGCAAGTAGGTCGATGCCGTGCTTTTTGAGAAGCGCCCTCGAGCGTTCTCGAGTCGCTGAGCGCTGGTGCCTCACGTCCTTGGTAAGCAACTCGATCCAAGGCTTTGAAAGCGCCTTGAACTGCTGTGCGATCGTAAGCGCGTGTGGGAACAGCATCTCGTCGCCATCGGTCTCTCTTATAGCCGCATAAAGCTCGTCTGAGCAGGTTTCGGCCTGCATGGACAGGGCGGCTTCGGCTGCTTGCCTGACACTTACTTCATCGTACTGAAGCAACTCGATGAGAACTCCCCGAATCTCCAGCACTTCTACATTGGCGGCGGTCAGCCCGTTCATTAAGTTGAGAAGAGCGCCAATGTTCTCTTCTTCTATTGCCGCATCAAACCTTGCAATAATGTCTTCCACGACACCCTCCTAAACCAATCATCGGAACACTGCCCCGAATCTATCTCTAGGTATAGCAGAACATGCCAAAATGTCAATCCTCCCCCTGTACAGAATGAACATTTCTGACTATGGTAGTAGCGTCAGAACGCATTTTTGACAAATTTTGGTTTAGTGGAGACCCCCGTGACTGGAAATCTCAACGTTGTGGCAATCCCCCAAGGGGCCGCCCGCTTTTTTATGGATTTGCAGTGTGACCCTGACGTTCCCTGTCCAAGCACGGGAGAAACGAACGGCTCTGAGCCTGACCAATCCCGAGGACAGACCTACTTCAAGATCCCTCCTGATGAGTCCCACCTGGAGGGGGAGGACTGCTATAAAGGATTGTTCCATAAGGGTAGGAGTCGGTGGCTTCGACACACCTGGAATAGCCCTACCCTGTGGACGGCAACCGCGATAGCAATGATTCCCCCCTCACTCTGCGAGGGTCACGGCGACATTATGCAAGGAGCATATAACCTTGAAGCCGCCGCCCAGCTTCTCGGCCGCTTTGGAGTAGGGGCCTTGCAGACAGGCGCCTTGCGGGTGACTGAGGGAAAGAATGGAGCAGATGTCACTGAAAAGACTCTTTCACGAGGTGGCGTTCTATTTAGAGGAGGTAAGGAGTACAAATTTTTTAGTCAGCTCCCTCACGGGCACCCCCTGAGACTGTACCTGCAGGTAAAGCCTATCAAGGGCTGCAGCCCATCGCTCTCTGGCGTCGTGATGATGCTGGACTTCCGTGGCAACCTTATCTGCGCCTGCCATGTCGAAGGCGTCGCAGTAGTCCCAGGCATCACGCCAGGAAAAATTCCCATGCTCACCACCAAGCCGATTCCCGGTTAGAACGCCCGATACGGACGCTCTACAACTACCAAGACCCAGCGCGAAAGCGCTGGGCTCCTTGTTTTATTGCCTTATTTCTTCTCTTCCAATGCCTTTACCCCCGGCAGCTCCTTGCCAGCCAAGAACTCCAGCGCAGCTCCCCCGCCCGTAGATATAAATGAAAACTTGTCATGCAGGCCCAGCTCCGAGATCATCTCGTCAGTGTCGCCGCCGGCCACCACTGAAGTAACGTCCTTTAATCCGGCAACGCATTCGGCTATCTCGCGACTAGCCGCCTTGAACTTCTCGTCCTCCGTATAGCCGAGACTGCCGTTCCAGAAGATGGTCTTGGCCTTCTCCAGATGTTCCTTAAACAGCTTGATGCTCTCAGGGCCGATATCCATATACTTAAACTTCTCGGCCTTGTCATCATCCTTTACATAGTCAGGAGCCAGCACCAGCTTGTCGCCCAGCTCTTCGATGAGCTTCTTGGCCAGGTCTACCTTGTCAGCCTCTGCCAGCGAGTCGCCGATGTCCTCGCCCTTGGCCAGCAAGAAGGTATTGGCCATGGCTCCGCCGATCAGTAGGGTGTCGGCCTGCTTGGCCAGGGCCTGGATCACCTCGATCTTGTCGCTCACCTTGGCGCCACCCATGATCACCACGAAGGGATGCTCGGGCTTCTCCAACAGGCCACCAAGGGTCGAGAGCTCGTTTTCCAATAGAAAGCCCGGGCAACCGGGAATCAGGGCAGGAACGCCTACGATAGAGGCGTGAGCGCGATGGTCGCAGGCGAAGGCGTCATTGACGTAGACGTCGGCCAGAGCGGCCAGCTTGGCGGCGAATTTCTTGTCATTGCCCTCCTCCTCAGCGTAAAAACGCAGATTTGGCAGCAAGAGAATGTCGCCACCCTTCATCTCGAGGATGGCAGCCTCAACCTCCATACCCTCGATCTCATGGGCCAGACGAACGGTGTGATCAGGGTACATGTCGGCCAGATGCTCGGCCACCGGACGAGTCTCCAGCTCCTCTACCCGCTTGCCGTCAGGGCGGCCCAGGTGGCAGCCGATGATGATCTTAGCTCCCTGGTCGATGAGATAGTCCAGAGTCGGCGTGGTGGCCTGGATCCTATAATCGTCCTGGATCTCCCCGTCCTTCAGGGGCACATTGTAGTCAGGACGGTAAAATACCTTTTTATCCTTGAGGTCGAAGTCTTTGAGTGTTTTCATAAGGGTTATTTAGCGGCGAGGTCGTCGGCAATCTGGCACATGGTAAGGAATGACTTCAGCTTCAGGCTGGCACCGCCGATCAGCAGACCGTCGATGTCAGGCTGGCTGAGGAAGCCCTGGGCATTCTCAGGTGCGGCACTGCCTCCATAGAGGATGCGGGTCTCCGGGGTCAGCATGGTGCGCAGAGCGGAAATCACTTCCTGGGCGTACTCAGGCGTGGCCGGGGTGCCGCTGCCGATGGCCCAGACCGGCTCGTAGGCCAGGACGAGCTTCTGCAATTGCTCAGTAGTAAGTCCGCGCACCAGGTAGGCCAGGGACCTCACTAGGTGCTCCTTTGAGTCAGCCGTCCGCTCGTCCTCGCCGATGCAGAGGATAGGAATCAGGCCGTTCCTAAAGGCGGCTACCAGCTTGAGGTTGATGAGCTCAGGATTCTCATGGAAGAGATGGGTGCGCTCGGAATGCCCCAGGATGACATACTCAGCTAGCTCCTTGACCATCACGGGAGAGGTCTCACCGGTAAAGGCCCCCTCTTCCTTGTAGTGCATATTCTGGGCACCCAGCTTCAGACGGGGCAGCTGCTTGGGGGCAATGCCTCCATGGGCCAGCTCAGAAAGCCAGACTGCCGGCGGGCACAGCACGATGTCGATATGCTCGATGTGCTCGGCCTGGGTCCGCACGCCGTTGGCCAGGGTGTGGGCGTCGGCAAGGGTGGTATTCATCTTCCAGTTACCGGCGATGAGAGGAGTGCGCATGGGGAGGTCTAGGTGGTTGGTACCATTAGTATACAACGGAGGCGCTCAGTGCACAAAAAAGAAGCGGCCGCCCCCACGAGGGGGACGGCGCGATGTACGACTGCGAATTCGACTCTTGGGATTGGCGGTCAGTCAACCATAACTTCGATTGGACCGACAATCACCGGGCGAGGGACACCCGAGGCATACATCGCCTCAAATGCCGCCGTTACGATGGATTCAGCGAGCATGCCGCTGTTTTCCCACAACTGCCTGTAAGGTTCAGGCAGAAAATCAAACCACTTCTTTTCCATGTCCCCTCCTCTAAACGATAAGCTTTTATATCCTTTTTTCTCTCAAATGTCAACCCCCTAGCTCCCCTTTCCCACCAAACTCTTCCGATGTACGCTCCGGTAATATGAAATGGCAAACCTATGCGCCTCTTCCCGCAGCAGCTCAGCCACCACCAGCCAGGCCTCACGCTCAACGGTAGGAATCCTTCCCCAATCCTCCCCGTACAGGTCTACCCGGCGGCGGGTAGGACCCTTGGCCACAGACGCCAGCGCCACCACCTCCCCCATCTCCAAATCGGTGCGGGCAGCCGTCGCCGCACTTAGCTGCCCCTTGCCACCGTCCATCAGCATCAGGTCAGGCAGCGCCCAGTGATCGCCCTCGCCCTTACCCCGTTTCAGCCTTCGGGTGATCACTTCCTTCAGCATGTCAGTATCCGACGAGCCCTCCACGGTTTTAATGCGAAACTTCCGGTAGCGGGACTTGTCCAGGTAGAAGCGCTTGCGGGCCTCGGCGGCCGTCACCGGCTCCACCTTACCCTTACGGATTATGCCCACGATCTGGGAGCCCACCGCGTATTCCCCTGAGATATTAGAGATGTCATAACACTCGATGCGCAGGTCCTCTTGCGGGTTGTATTGGTAGAGGTCGGAGCGCTGCTGGTTCCCTAGGAAGCGCCGAGTAGTCGCCACTTCCTGTAGATGCAGCAGGCTCTGCAGACGGTCTCGCAGCTTGGCTGCCTGTTCAAACCTCTCCTCCTGCGAGGCCTTCTCCATCTCGGCCTGTACGTCCTGAAGTAGCCGTTGGCGGTCGCCCCGCAGAAACAACCTGATCTGGTCGATGTTCTTGCGATAGTCTTCTACTGTAGACTTGGCGGCACAAGGAGCGTCGCACAGCCCCAGCGTATGGAAGATGCAGCCGTGACCCAGCTTGGCGTAGGTGTTGTATTTGGTATCGGTACAGTCGCGAAACGGCCAGATCTTCCGAATGGTCTTCAGCGCCTGCTTCACCGCTGAAGCGGAGAGATACGGCCCGAAGAACTCCTGGCTGTCGATCTTCTGGCTCACCTTGCCTACTCCGGCCCTGGCCCGATTGCGCTTGGCAAGTAGTTCCTCCAGGTCCTTCTCCCGGCTGATATAGATGGGAGGAAACTCCTCTGACAGATCGATCCTGATCAGCGAGAATGACTTGTCGTCGCGCAGCTTTATGTTGTAGCGGGGCTTGTGCTGGCGAATGAGGCGGGCCTCCAGGAGTAAAGCCTCCATCTCAGAACCGGCCAACTCATGATCGAGGGTCACCGAGTCCCTTACCATCTGCTCGAAGCCCGGCCCCCGACTCATCCCAAGGTCCTTGGCGAAGTAGCTGCGCACCCGGTCCTTCAGCCGTATCGCCTTGCCCACATACAAAATCTCCCCCTCTGCGTTCTTGAAGAGGTACACTCCCGGCTGCAGCGGCAGCGCGTCGGCTTGTTCACGTAAGGTCGACATATCTTTCACTTATACCACAGCCAGAGGGGATATGGCAGGGTTATATGCTCTAGTAATCTACGGTGGACCTGTATACCATGAGAATATCATCAATAACGTGTCCCCATGAAAAGCGACTCCGAACGGCCAGCCCTCTCTATCGGTTCTGCCATCTCCGAGAGCTGGGCCCGACTCAAGCCAAATCTTGGGACCTTCATCCTGGCCATGCTGGTCGGGGCCGGCGTCAGCTATCTGCTCTCCTACTTTGGCGGCATCATCAATCCCGATCCAGGCCATGCCAACGGCACCTCCTTCATCTTTTCAATCCTTTCGCTGCTGGTAAACGTCGTCTTCGGTATAGGCCTGATCCGCATGGCCATCAAGACCGTAAATGGTGAGAGACCCTTAGTTTCTGACCTTACCTACGCTCTGAGTGACGGCGACCTGTTCTGGCGCTACCTGGTCACCCAGGTCCTCCTGTTCGTCATAGTAACCCTCGGTCTCGTCGCCCTGATCATCCCGGGTATCTATCTATTCCTCACCTATGCCTTCGCCCAGTACTTCGTAGTGGACAAGGGCTCCTCCACCAGCAAGGCCTTCCACCAGAGCGCTGAGATGATGAATGGCAACCAGCTGCAGTTCCTAGGTCTAGTTCTTGCACTCTCCATCATCAACGTCATCGGCGCCGCCCTGGTCGGCCTTGGTCTATTCATTACCCTGCCTCTGACCGCCATCACCATGGTCCACGCCTACCGCCAGCTGAGCGGCACTCCGCCCAAGGCAGTTGAGAAGAAAGAGGACGAGGACGAATCAGGTGAGCAGCCCAAAATGATCAATGACATGGAAGAGAAGCCAGTAACCAAGGCCACCCCTTCAGATAAGGCCAAGACTGCTTCCAAGAAGAAATCCTAAGATTTCTAGCTACAAAAAAGCGGGACCCTCACTCGTGGGACCCGCTTTTGCTTCCTAGGCGATAGGTTCCAATGACTTCACCAGCTCGTCCAAGGGGACGATGGTACTCTCGTCCGTAGCCATGCGCTTCACCTCAATGCCTCCGGCCTCCAGTGAACGCTTGCTGACGATCAGCCGCAGCGGCGCCCCGATCAGATCAGCGTCGGCAAACTTCTCACCTGCCGTCTTGTCCCGGTCGTCGTAGAGCACGCTATAGCCGGCCTGCTGAATCAGCTCGTAGGTGGCCTCACCGTGCTGATTGGGAGTCAGGTCAATGACATGGACCCGATAGGGAGCCACCTCGTCAGGCCAGACCATCTTGCCGTCGCTAGGCGCCAATACCTCCACCATGGTCCCGATCAGGCGGGAGATACCGATCCCGTAACAACCCATCCAGACGTCGATCTTCTCACCGCTCTCGGTCGAGACCTGGGCGCCCATGGGTGTCGAAAATTTGCGGTTCAATGGGAAGATATTACCCACCTCAATGGCGCTTTCTTTCCGGACGTCGCCGCCGCTGAACTCGCGCATGTCGTCAGACTCTTCGTCAGTGACTACCTCCTTATTACGGGCCAGAGTCCCGTCTGCATTCAAGTAGATAGTATCCTCACCCACTTCGCTGACAACCTGGAACTCGTGAGAGAACTTGGAGAACAAGCCCCCACTCGCTTCGGTCAGGATGGCGTTCAGGCCGCACCGCTCATACACCCGCTTGTAGGCCTGAATGGAGAGGTCGTAGAAATGCTTGAGCTCTTCCTCGGTGGCATGGAAGCTGTAGAGATCCTTCATCAAGAACTCGCGCCCGCGCAGCAGACCGGACTTAGCTCGGGCCTCCTTGCGGAACTTGGTCTGCAGCTGGTAAGCCGCCACCGGCAGGTCCTTGTAGGATGAGACGTATTGGCGGAACAGATCTGTGATGATTTCTTCGTGCGTAGGACCTAAGCCGCCGCCAGCTTCAGGCAACCGATACATGTCCTCGGCGTACTCCTCCCAGCGGCCGCTCTCGTCCCAGAGTTCCTTAGGCTGCAAGGCCCCCATCAGTACCTCCTGAGCATGGGGCAATTTGTCCATCTCTTCACGGACGATAGTTGAAACTTTCTGCAACACCTTCAGACCCATAGGAAGGTAGGCGTAGACGCCGGCCATCGTCTTGTTCACATAGCCGCCCCGCTGCAGCAGGATGGCGTTCTTACTGGTCTCCTCCTTAGAAATATCGCGCTTCGTAGTACCGAACTGTCGTGACTGTCTCATGATAATGCTTTAGTTTACTAAAATAGCTTGTTACCGATAGGTACTACCCTTTCGGGCTGGACCAATACTACCTTTCCGTGTTCATCGGCACATCCCAGGGTCAGGCTCTCGGACAAAAACGGCCCGATCTGCTTGGATGGGAAATTCACCACACCCATCACCAGCTTTCCCGGCAGCTCCTCAAGTGTGTAATTCTCGGTGATCTGGACCGAGGAGCGCTTCTGGCCGATTTCCGGCCCGAAGTCGATGGTCAGCTTATAAGCAGGCTTCCTGGCCTCCAGAAAATGCTCAGCCGAAACCACCCGGCCGACCCGGATATCCACTTTCTCGAACTCGTCGTAGGTGATCATAAAAACAATTACCAATCAAAAAAGCTCGTCGTCGTCGACTTCCTAAAAGGAAATCTGACAAGGACGAGACTACTCGTGGTACCACCTTGCTTCGCGATGCCCTGCATCGCCTCATTGGGCCTGATAACGGTGGCTACCGGAACCGCTCATCGCGGCCAGCTCCAGGGCGGGGGACCCTTTCATTGCTTTGGGGTTACAATACGGCCTTTGCATACGACTGTCAAGAAATAAAAAGGAGGCGTGCCAGCAAGCTGACGCGCCTCCCCTAATAAGATTACATATGCCCGAGACCAAACTCCTCCTTGCCGCGATCGATAAGTGACTGGAGATGGCTGCTCACGGCGGCAAGCCCAACCTGCATTTCGTCAAGATTGGCGATACAGGTCCTAAACTCATCCCTTAGCCCGTGTGCCACCTCCACCGGTAGCCGCGAACTAAGGTCTATCCGCCCTGAGTAGCTTTCATGTACCAGAATCTTCTCCAACTCATTGTCGTCATAATCAAGCAGAGTAGCCAAGAAGGTTATCATTCCCTCTGGAACCTCATCCAAAGAAGGTTTTCCCTCTACTTCCAAAAAGACTATGCCGTCCTCAACCGAGATCGCCACCTCCATGCTTCCCATCCACCCCAGCTGCACCTTTCCAGCAAGCAGCTGCTCGACACGGAAGGGATCCAGTGGCACGATCTGGTACCCTGGTATCGGCATGAGGTAGCGCAGCATAGGGTCAGGCAAGCGGTTAAGCTGCCTGAAGAGCGCGTCGATTTCCTCACCCATACCTCGGGGCAGCTCGTCACACCGTGATGAGCTCCAGTAGTAGCCAGCCTGCTCAATCAGAACGTCGTTTCGGCTTTGAATTTCTTTCAGGACCCCGAGGGGGTCCCTCAGAAGGTGCCAGCTCAGGCATCCCGTCGCCAGCCCACCCTTTTGCTGAAAGGTGAGCGTGATGACCTGAACCTCCACATCCTCTGCAGGAAGCATCCGACGGTGTTGGAAGCTCAGTCCGTTGCCGAAGACAATGGTATCCTCGCAATGCCCATGCATGTCATGGTACTGATATGACTCAAAAAGCAGATCGCCGCCCGATCCAAGCTCTATACAACCCGTCTGCAGATCGGTATTTAGCCTGACATTGGCGGTTCCCGCTTCAATGACTCCCCGCGCCTGCATTTCGTTAGGATCGGAAGTAGGCCAGAGGCCTAGCAGCTGATCCAGCAAATACGGCAGATAACGCAGATGCCCGCTATCGAAACCAGGTACATATTCTTCAAGATACACGGCACACCCCCTTTTCTATTTGTTATGACAGCCGCCGGCAGCGGCGTCAATGCCTTAGAACAAACCGACGTCCCTAAGAGTAAGTACGGTGATCAGTCCGATAAGCAGGATAAAGCCGATACTAGTAACCGCATTCTCAATCTGTTCTGAGACCACCCGCTTGCGGAAGATAAGCTCGATCACCAGGAAGACCAGCTTGCCGCCGTCCAGGGCTGGGATTGGCATGATATTAAGTAGTGCCAGGTTGAGTGAAAGGGCGACGGTCAGAAATACTACCGATGGGAAGCCTTCGTGAGTCGCCGCCGAGGTGGCCTTGTAAATGCCGACCGGTCCCGAGACCTGCTTATCCAGCTGGGCGTGGCCAAAAAGCTGGACGCCGAATTGGCGCAGTGCTTCCCAGGTTGTACTCGTCACGTAGCTCATGACGCTGTAGGCGGCCCGGGGCGCCTGCCAGACCGGGAGACGAATCTGGTTGAGATCCTCAACGGCCACACCCATGGCTGGCCCACTGGCAGCAATAGTCACCGGTACGGTAGTAAGCGTGCCATTGTCATCCACGGTTACATCCAGAGTGCGCTTGTCGGCGGTCTGCCGCTCCTTAGTAAAGCTCTGCAGCTTGGAGACAGAGTCAATGACAGTGACCTGGCCGGTCTGCTTGTCAGTAAATGACCTAATAATCTCCCCTGCCTTGACCTTGGCAGTCTCAGCCGGCGATCCAGGAAGTACTTCACTCACCAGCACATCACTCTTCTGTACCACGGCGCCGGGCAGACTATCAATGTCAGGCCCCAGAGAAGGGAAGCCGATGCTGTAGGCGATGGTCAGCACCAGGAAAGCAAAGAGTACATTCATGCTGACACCAGCAATGATTACCAGGATACGGGCCCAGATAGGACGATTAGGGAAGGCCCTAGGATCTGGCTCCTCGCCTTTGGCTGACTCACCATGGATTTTCACGTAGCCGCCCAGTGGCAAAGCATTGATGGCATACCGGGTGTCACCACGCTTGATACTCCAGATCCGAGGAGGAAATCCCAGGGCAAACTCATCCACCCGCATACCAGTCCATTTGGCAACCATGAAATGTCCCAGCTCATGCACAAAGACCAGAACGCCCAGGACCAGGAGAAAGACGATGATGGAGAGGATCATGGGAGGGATTAAGGCGTTAGCTTAGGGCCTGGCGGACGGCGCCGACCAGCATGGCTAGATAGATCATGAGATTGGGAATAAGGATGAACAGGGCGATCTCCACAGCCAGTATGATAGCCACCTTTATTAAGAGATGCCTGAAAAACCCGCCCAGCACGCCGAAGATCAGGAGAACGACAACGACGGCGACTACGGGGTTATTCAGGAAGTCCATCAGACGGTGCGGATCTCAGCTTCCTTGTCCTTGATGGCCTGCTCGATCTTCTTGTTGTGATCGGCGGTCAGCTTGTCGATCTCATCACGGCCCCAGTCACGGTTCTCCTCGGTGATCTCACTGTCTTTCTGGGCCTTTTGGATCTCGTCCCAGACTTTACCACGAATCTGACGGATGCTGATGCGGGACTCCTCGCCCATCTTATGAGCCATCTTCACCAGCTCCTCGCGGCGCTCAGCCGTAAGGGGCGGGACAATGAGCCTGATGCTGCGGCCGTCATCGCTCGGATTGAAGCCGAGGCCCGAATCCTTGATGGCGGTGACAATGTCCTTGACAGCGCTTGCGTCGAAAGGCTGGATGAGGATCTGGGTAGGCTCGGGTACGGTAAGGTTTGCTAGCGCCTTAAGGGGCGTCTGGGTGCCGTAGTAGACAACCTGGACGGAGTCCAGCATCTGGGCAGAGGCCCGGCCGGTGCGTAGGGTCTTGAGCTCACTGAGAAGATGTTCAACGGCAGCTTCCATCTTTGGCTTGGCGCTGGCTACCATCTGTTCAACCATAGGAGGGAATTACGTGTTGCTTGGAGTCTAGCAAGCATCTTTTTCATCAGCGAATCATTCTTGGTTCGAGCGAAAGATGTGAGAAGGGAGAAGACGTATTGGTTGATACGTCGACAACCTACGAACTTCTTGCAGCCGAATCAGGAATGATGCAGCTTGGAAAGAAGATGCTTGTTGGTCTCCCCCAGAGCATAGCACAAATTCGACCCTGAAACAGCCTAATCAAACGCAAACCGGGGCGATGCTCGGCCTTAGCCAAACACCGCCCCGAGACCATGCACGCCACAATTATTGTTCGTCGACAAAGAAGATGTTGGCCTTCCTCACGCAGGCCATCATATCTTCCACCTCGTCGGCAGGCCCATCCATGTAGATTGGCAACCATGCGAGTGATTCCACTCCTTCGGTGAGGACTTCGAGCTCAGCCGGAATCTCTTCCAGCTCCGTCGAGATATACTCGCCATCTTTGTAGTTGGAATTCCGTACAAGAATACCCTCTTGCAGTGTCCATAAGAGACTGAAGGTGAAACAGTATTCGTAAACGATTCCATCATCACTAGTAGCTGGACCAAGCTCAGCGCCGAAGCAGCATCCCACATGGCCATACGGCACTATCCACCACGTTTAGCCGAACCATCGGTCGGGTCCGTAAAGCTAAATGTTCGCTCGGGGTTAGGCATCCTCAGATACCATTCTGGCAATTCGATTTCAGACACAGGCACCACTCCATTCCCAACTATCAGATTGACCCCTTCGTTCGGGCCTAACTTGCTTATAGCGGGTATCCCACTTATCTGTCAATGGGATTGGAACGTAAAAAGCGGATCGGGAAATCTCCCGTCCGCTTTTCACAATTAATCGCTAGCGTCCATTGCGGCCGACTGTCTTTCTGATTTTTTCTGGAGAGCCTCCCGAATCGCTGGCGGCTTCCAGGCTCTTCAGGAAAATAAACAGAACGAATAAGGTCGTGACGATCGCCAACAGTGCCCTCCAGCGAAGCTGCCAGGGTATTCCCATAGCTGCCAGAACCGTTTTATACATGATGCACCTCTTTCCCTCCTTGCCCCTAACGAAGAGGAGGCCCAGAAAGCAGCACTTCCCGGGTCTCCTCTTCCTCTTTGAACCCGATTACTCGCCCTGGGACTGACCCAGCTCGTAGCGGGTGAAGCGGCTGATGACGATCTTCTCACCCATCTTGCTGGTGGTGTCCTGAAGATACTCTCCGATGGTCAGCTTGCTGTCCTTGACGAAGGCCTGCTCGAGCAGCTCCTCGACGTTCTCAGGCGCCATGCTGGCGATCTGTAGGGCCAGGTCATGGGCGAACTCCTTAAACGCCTCACCGCGGGCGACGAAGTCGGTCTCGCAGTTCACCTCGACAATGACGCCGATGCGACCGGAGTGCACGTAAGCCTCGATGACTCCTTCACTGGCGTCGCGGTCGGCTTTCTTGCCCATGATCTTGGCACCACGCTCTTTCAAGAAGGTCATGGCCTTGGCGCGGTCGCCGGCAGCTTCCTCAAGGGCGTTCTTAATGTCGGAAAGACCCATTCCGGTCTGCTCACGCAGCTCGGCAATGTCTTGCATGGTGTAATTAGCCATTGTCACGTATTACTTATTGCTAGTTCGCTCTTTGATCTTGTCAGTATCACTCTTCAGCATCCCCTCCCAAGCAGACTCAAGGTCGATATCCAGGTCCTGGGCTATAAAGAGTACCTCAGCCATTATGTCAGCCAGCTCGTCAGCGATAGTCCTCTTGAGCTGTTCCTCAGTCTTCCCCTCGGCATAGCGCTCACCGTGCAGCTGGGAGATGGCCTTGGTCAGGCTGCCCAATTGGTAGGGAAGGTCTGAGGCGGCGATACGGTAGTCCCAGGTAACCGTCCCCTGCTTGTCATATTCGGCAAAGATCCGGGTCACATCGCTGGTCAGATCTGCCAGGGTGCGTCCCATACCTTTATTTCGTTGCCTTCTTGGCTGGCTTCTCCTCGACCTTCTCTTCAGTCTTCTCCTCAGCTACCTCAGCAGCTTTTTCAGCAGGCTTCTCAGCCTCCTTCTTTGCCTCAGCCTTGGCGTCAGCTTCCTGCTTGAGGGCGATCAGCTTCTGGCCGCTCAGGATGGTAGCCTCTACCATGTCCAGCAGCATCTTCAGGGACTTGGGGGCGTCGTCGTTAGCGGGAATGACGTGGTGGACCAGGTCAGGATTGGTGTTGGTGTCAACGATAGCAAAACGCTCGATATCCTCGTGGATGGCTTCCTTGATGGCGTTGTGCTCGTGGCTTGGGTCAATGATAAAGAGAGCGTCAGGCTTCTTGGTCATGTTACGCAGGCCGCCGAACTTGTAGTGCATACGCTTCAGGTCAGCCTCCATACGTACACGCTCTTTCTTGATGGTGGTGGCAGCCTCGGGACTCTCCAAGAAGGCCTCGGTCCGCTTCATGCGGGCGATGGACTTCTGTACCTCGGCGAAGTTGGTCATGGTGCCGCCCAGCCAACGAACGTTGACGTAGGAGATACCGGTGGACTCACCAATTTCCTTTACGCGGTCAGAGACCTGCTTCTTGGTGCCTACCAGTACGATGGTCTTGCCATCGCGCACGCGCTCTTCCAGAATCCCGAGGACTTCCTTCAGCTTCTCCTGGGTCTTCTCCAGGTCAATGATGTGCAGCTTGTCGCGGGTCGCGAAGATATAGGGCTTCATCTTCGGGTGCCACTTACCAGAGGCGTGGCCGAAATGCATGCCCGTCTCCATTAACGTCCGGAGGTCCGGAATCTCAGGAATCGCCATAACTAGCTCCTTGTGCCCAAGAGTGGGCGGTTAGCACGTGGTTCGTCGGTGGCCGAAGACCGGGCTGCTTAGTGTCAGCGCGGCAGGAGCGGCTCCATCCCCAGGTGCGTGAATATATAAAGAGACCGATTTGAATGGTCCATTTCTTTATACCTGATTTATACCTGACTGGCAAGGGTGTTCTGGACGAGTCAGTCTCATTCTGATATACCGGTCCCATCGGCTCTGCCGAAACAGTTAAAAAGGAGAGTTCCCGTGAACACTAGTTCCCACCTGTATACGTTTCCCCTACTTACGCCCTATGAGCCTCGGCTTGTATGCGCCATATCAAACCGCCAGCTCGGCAACATGTCGTTCGCCCACGCCGGACAGAGAGTAGGCGAACAGGTAGAGGTAATGAATAATCGCCTCGGCTTCGCCAGGGCCGCCGGCTTTCCGCTTGAGAACACAATAGTCCTGCGCTGTGCCTATGGCACCGATTTAATGGAAGTGACAGAGGCAGACCGGGCAAAAGGAGTCTACTGCCTGGAAACGGCACTCTCTGGCGAGATACTGACAACCGAGGAAACCAACCTGTTCCTAGTCATAATGGTAGCCGACTGTCTGGCTATTGCCGTTATTGACCCAGTCAAGCAGTGTCTGGCCATCGCCCATGCCGGCTATCGTGAGGTCGACAACGGCGTACCCAGCCTTGCCGTCAAGGCAATGGTGCAGAGATACAACTCCCACCCCGGCGACCTGCTAGTTGTAGCCTCCCCCTGCCTGAGTAGGGAGAGCAACCTCATGGCCACCATGGAGTTTGCCACCCATCCTGATTGGCACCGGTTCTCCCGGCAAACAGAAGCTGGCTGGAACGTCGACTTCCGGGGACTGGCCCAGTCACAGGTCGCCAAGGAAGGAGTACCTCCTAGCCAGATCCAGTTTTCCCGGATCGATACATTCGGGAGCCCAAACTGCTTTTCCCATCGGGAAAGCCAACTGGGTGGACGCCCCAATGGCCGCATGGCTATGGTGGTAGGATTCCATCCTTAGCAGCCATCATTTACCGTACCAGAAGACCCGCTGAGACATTTTCGGCGGGTTCTTTCTTTTATCAGCACTTAAGGTTCATAGTGGACATCTCCCCCATTATCTGTTATAAAGGATCTACATAACCCCATAACCGCATGTGTACCCGTCCTGCATTTGGCAGACGGAGCAGATGCAAGGAGAACCCCCATGAAGACAGGTATCCACCCTGACTATAACCAGATCACCGTGAGCTGCGCCTGCGGCAACAGCTTCGTAACCGGATCCACCCTGAAAGAGGACATCCGCGTGGAAATCTGCGCCCTGTGCCACCCACTGTATACTGGTAAGTCCAACCTGATCGACGCCGCCGGACGCCTCGACAAGTTCGCCGCCCGCCAGAAGATGGCCGCCGAGCGCCAGGCAGTCGCCGACGTTCGCAGCAAGGCCAAGGCCGAGAAGGAAGCCACCCAGGCTGCCCTAGAGGCTGAGGTTGAGGCCGACAAGGCCAAGACAAAGACCAAAAAGTCTTAGACTACCCCCATGGCAGCCGACTCGCTCGAGGCGGCCTTCGCCTCATTCCGCAAGGAATACGACCAGCTGACCGTACAGCTTCAGGACCCGTCTGTCTTCGATGACAACCAGAAGGCGGCGGGCCTCAGCCGGCAGCACCGCAAGCTGGAGAACCTCCTGGCTCTTTTTGACGAGCAGCAGCAGGTAAAGGCCCAGATCGAGGGTAACGTCGAACTGCTGAACGGTTCCGACCCTGAACTTGCCGAAATGGCCAAGCTGGAAAACGCCGAACTAGAAGAACGGCTACCCGCCATAGAGCAGCAGCTGGAGGACTTGCTATTGCCCCAGGACCCTGACGAGAGCAAGAACGCCATCATCGAGATCCGATCCGGTACCGGCGGAGACGAGGCCGAACTGTTCGCTGACGAGCTCTTTCGCATGTACACTCGCTACGCTGAAGGAAGAGGCTGGAGCGTCGAGATCGCCAACCTCAGCCGTTCTGACCTGGGCGGGCTCAAGGAAGTGATCGCCACCGTTACCGGCGACGAGGTCTTCAAGTACCTGCAGTTCGAGAGCGGCGTCCACCGGGTCCAACGCGTGCCGGAGACCGAGAAGATGGGCCGTATCCATACCTCGGCCGCCACTGTCGCCATCCTGCCCGAGGCTGAGGAGACCGACATCCAGATCGCAGACGCGGATATCCGCATCGACGTCTACCGCTCTTCCGGACACGGCGGCCAGAGTGTAAACACCACTGACTCAGCCGTGCGCATCACCCACCTAGCCACCGGTCTCATTGTCACCTGTCAGGATGAGAAGTCCCAGCACAAGAACAAGGCCAAGGCCATGGGAGTGCTTCGCGCCCGCCTTTACGAGATGGAGCGTATGAAGAAGCAGAACGCCCGCTCCGAAGCCAGGAACGCCCAGATCGGCACCGGTGACCGTTCCGAGAAGATCCGTACCTATAACTTCCCTCAGGACCGGGTCACCGACCACCGCATCAATCAGTCCTGGTCAAATCTTCCCGGCATCATGAATGGCCAGATCGAGCCCATCATCCAGGCTCTTCTCGAAGCACGTAAAGCTGCCCTCAAAGCTAGTCAGATATGACCGTCAAGGAGGCATTGGACGTCTCTCAGCGCAGCGTCTCCGGCCGTGAGGCAGAGATATTTCTTCAAGAGGCCATGGGAGTGGAGCGTAGCTGGCTGTATGCCCACGGTGAAGACGAGCTGACTACTACTCAGGAGACTACATACTCGGGCTTTTTGGATAAGCGCGAGCAGAACCTGCCAGTGGCCTATATCACCGGGCACAAGGAGTTTTACGGCCGCCTCTTTAACTGCGACAAGCGGGCCCTGATCCCCCGCCCCGAGACCGAGGGCCTTATCGACCGGGCCGTTGCCTGGCTACCTGAATATTTCGCCAAGCACGCCAAAGAGAGCAATAAACCCTGCCCCGTACGCATCCTAGAGCTCGGCACCGGCTGCGGCAATATCGCCGTCACCCTTGCTCTTGAGCTCGCCAAGCGAGAAGTCCCCTGTCAGATAGTGGCCACCGATCTAGCACCTGAGGCTCTAGAACTGGCCCAGGAGAACTGGGAGAAGCTAAAGGACACTACCGACTGGGCCCGCATCCACTTCGTGGAAGCCGACCTGTTCGACCATTCCATGGTTCGAAGTCGTACCCCTTATAACCTAATCATCGCCAATCTCCCCTACGTCACCGACGAGTGGAAGTTCGACCCCATCGCCCAGCCAGAAGTGGTCTTCCAGGAGCCCGACATCGCCCTATTCGGCGGGCTAGACGGCCTGGACATTTATCGGCGCTTCTTCGGCGAGGTATCTCAGTATTTGGCTAATGACGGACATATCCTCATAGAATACGGCGAGGACCAGACTCCCGCCATCACTCCCCTGGCAAAGCAGGTCTTCCCAGAAAAAAAGTTACACTTCTATCCCGACTACGCCGGCCTGGACCGGACCATGGAGATTCAGTAAGAGCCAGGCAAGGATTGACATCCAGGTTAAAATAAGGTATAACCGATCAGTCATCAGACGCACCGTGACAATTCGGTATTTTTTGAGGAGACGAGATGAAGCAACGGCAAATGGTAGTACCGACAACGCTGCCAACCTTTACGGCAGGTGGTAGTGGCAAGCAACAGCCAGACCATGCCTATTTTCAGGCACTGGCAGCATTTGCCACGGAACTGGGTATGGACCCCGCCAAGTTTAAGTTCAGGACCCAGAAAAGCAATGGCAGGTCCCCCGCTGGGTCTCCGGGCACCATTGTCAGGCCCGTCGGCGTGCGAGCGCATGCTATCGACTGGAGCTACCATCGCGCAGGCATGAAGGCCGACTTCAGAAGGTCATATATCGTCTGGAGTGAAGGTACGCCCTTGCCTACGATGGAAGAGCTTCAAGCGGCAGCCCTTCGGTTGAACGAGAGAGAGTTCCCCAAGGACTACCCGAAAGCTGATCAAGGGGCCGACGAGGACCATGAAGAAGCGAAGCCGGGTAGCTCCTTGATGGTAACGCGAGGACACATCGTCGAGGCGATGAAGAAAGTCTCCTGTATCGGCCTCGACTGCTTCATAGCGTCGGATGCCGTGGTCGATGGAGTTAAGGAGCTGGCGCCAACCGGCAACACTGTTTCGAAAAAGGCCGTTAGCCGGATGCTCGAACAGGAAGCCAGCCAGCAATCTCCCTTGTGGGAGCGCTATCTGACCACCTATTTTTGGAGGCTGTGCAGTACCGAGCACCTTCCAATCATCGGCGTCGCAGATGTTGAACCGGCCCGAATCCTGTTGGCCCAGCTTCACGACGAAGAGGAGACCGCCATCGCAGACCTTGAGGGCGGGGTAGATGAAGCTTTGCTGGCCCGTCTTTCCCACTGCGATCTGATACTGGAAGCAGGCGGAGAAGTCGTGGCACTAAGGAACGAGGCCATCTCCTTCCCTGACCCATTGGTACCGGTCAACGCTGTGAAGCACTGCTTCCAGCTCAGGGAGATCAAATCGGGGCCACAGGATCCCGGGGAGCTCAGCCTGATCACCAAAGCCGTTATGGCCGCGGTGACACCTCACCTTTTGCAGGCTGGAAAGGCCGGAAGAGCTCTCCGCTATGACGACCTTTTCACCTACCTTCCGACAGGGCGTGGAGCAGGGAAGATCAGCCGCGGCACCTGGCATAAGTCCCTCAAGACTCTTCACATTTCAGGTCTTCTGGTGAAAGCAGGTTTTGACGATTCGTACATCAAGTGGGCACTGCCAGAGAGCGTCTTGCAGGCATCAGCTGCAGCTCCTTCACCGGCTAGCGTTCCAACGACCCAGACGCCAGTAACAGCGGCACCGGCTCCCACTACACCGTCAGATCCGCTTGCTATGCTGAAGGCGATGAAGCCCTGGGTCGACCACTTGGATGCGCAAGAAGGCCAGGTGGCGAAGCTTGCCAAGCTCCAGGCTGCAGCTACAACGGCCAGGAGTTTGCATGGTGAGCTGGTCAGCCAGCTCGAAGCTCTCACTGCTAGGGTAGCAGCGAAGGCTGAAGAGGTCGCTTCGGCCTCCACGGCAGTTACGGAGCAGGAGCGGTCCATGACCGCCTCTGCCGAACCGGATCCTGGTAGTGAACTGGGCAGGGCAAAGAGGCTGTACTCCATGTGGATCGAGATGCAGAACCTGCTGGCCGAAACGAATAGCCAGTAGAGATAGAATGAAAGGAGTTTGAAACCCCAAAAAGGGGCGCCCGCACATACGCGGCGCCCCTTTTTCTATTATCCGTGAATTTAGGCAGTAGGCATCTTATCCAATGTCACCTTGATGTCGAGAGTGCTCTTGCCCCGCTGGACGTGCAGGGTTACCTGGTCGCCTGGCTGGTGCTTGCCAAGCAGTCCTGACAGGGAATTGTTCTGGTCTACTCGGTCACCATTCACTTCGAGAATGATGTCATTGGCCTTGATACCTGCCTTGTCAGCCGGGCTTCCTGACACCACCGCCGCGCCGCCGGCGTCACCCGAGGTTACATAGGCTCCGTAGTTCACCGGCAGGCTGTACAGCTGCTGCAAGGCGTTGGTCACGGCCTGGTAGCGGACGCCAAGATACGGGCGAATGATCTGACCGGTCTTCAGGACGCTGTTGATAGCGGTCTTAACGCTGTCGATAGGGATGGCGAAGCCGACACCTATCGAGCCGCCGGTAGTACTGGCGATAGCGGTATTGATACCTACCACCTGGCCGGCAAGGTTCACCAGCGGGCCTCCAGAGTTTCCAGGGTTGATGGCTGCATCGGTCTGGATAAGGCCGGTAAGACTCTCCTGGGTTGAGCCGCCGCCTTCACTGCTGGCGCTGATATTGCGCCCCTTGGCTGAGACCACGCCGAGGGTTACCGAGTTACTGTATTCGCCCAAGGCATTACCGACGGCGATCACTGACTGGCCTACCTGCAGGGTATCTGAGTCTCCCAGATCCACTACGGGCAGGTCCTTGGCAGTGATCTTCAGTATCGCTAGGTCGTCTCCGGGATCGGTAGCCTGTATGGTTGCGTCAAAGATACGCCCGTCACTGGTCACCACCTTATATGAAGAGGCGCCGGTAATAACATGCTTATTGGTGACGATGAGGCCATCCGAGGTAATGATAAAGCCGGTACCGCCCGCTACCTGTTGAGTAGAGACCTGGCCAAGGAAGTTTGAGACTTCCTGGCTGGTAGTGATGGAGACCACTGCTGGAGACACCTTCTTAGAAGCGTCGATCACTGCCGAGCTTTCCACCACGTTGATAGTCTCCTTGATAGGTACCGCCAGGCTGCCCCCGTCATTGATACCCAGCGTGTTCCTGACCCGGGAGACTACGGGATTGCGACTACTCGAAAGCAGCACAAAGCCACCAACTCCACCGACGGCTCCAACGACCAGCGTGAGCAGTACCAGTAACACTAATAAGACCAGGCCAACTACCGGACGACGACGCACCGTCACCCGGCGGCGGGAAGGAGAGGTGGAGTAGGAGGCAGCTGCCTCAGCGTGCTCTTCGGTGACGGGGATCGGCTCATGGTCCATAGGGAAAGGTTAGGGTGTTCTTAGCTAGTATAGCACGGCATTTCTAAGAGAAAGCTGAAGATTCGCGGAACCCGTTAATAGGCGGGTGCCGACGAGTCAAAGTAGTAATCGGCGATTTTCTTAGGAGTCGTTCCGGCGGCAGTTGTTACAATATACAGCCCGTCCTCCCCGTCTCGGTGCACCGCAAATACCAGGTAGCGCCCGCTAGCATCCCAGACCGGCACCCACTGGTTGGAGACTACTCCCAGGGAAGTGAGCTGGGTCTCATTCTGGTTACTGGAGTCTACCGTATAGAGATTAGTCTTGCCATCGCGCAGGTCAACGAAGGCCCGGGTCTTTCCATCTGGCGAGAGCACGTAATGGCGACGACTGCTGGGCTGCAGCGTGATCTCAGTCTCAGCACCGGTGGCAATGACATCCTGGTAGCGGTGGGCGACCCCGGAAACCGTCGAGTCGTAGGCTATCGACTTACCATCAGCTGTAAAGACCAGGGTGCTCATGGCCTCGGCCCGCTTGGCCAGGGTCTTTCTCTCCCCGGTAGCAATATTCAAAGTTTTTAGTACGTTCAAGTATGCCTTAGTGACTGTTGTAGTGGTGGTGCCGTCAGGTGCCGTAGTAGTGACCGACTGGTCCTCAGCGGTATTGACGTAATAGGCTACTGTAGAGCCGTCTGGTGAGAACACGAGACCGAAGGAAGGCTCTCCCAGATCAGTAATCGCACCCTTGGCAAGATTGTAGACGTGGTAGGTAGCTTTGGCATAGGTTACGTCAGTGAAGCCAGAATAGAAGAAGTAGCGACTATCTGGCGACCAGATGGGAGAAAACGACGTACTAATATCGTCACTCACTTTCTTGACGCCGCTGCCGTCCTGAGCAGCCACGTACAGCTTGGCCAGACCGGTCCCGTCGGAACCCTTCACCCCGTCTCGAGTAGAGGAGAAGGCAATAGTCTGGGTGTCAGGCGAAAGACTAGGTGCAAAATCCTCGGTCGCACCTACCGGAGTAACGAAGGACTGCTGCTGACTTCCGTCATAATTGGAACGGTAGAGTACTTTTTTACCACTGCGATTTGAAGTGAATATCACCTGTCCACTAGGAACCAGGGGAAGTTGGGCGGTCACCAGATCGGCAGCCTCCACCGTTCCGGTAAACTGCTTGTCAATGTAACCGGCCTTGCTCAGGCTTAACTTCACATCACCGGGCGCCACTTTGGCAAAGGAATAGGCTCCGCTCGGGTCAGTCTGAACCGTCTGGTTAGCCAAGGTCACCTGGACGTTGGTTATAGCCTTACCACTTACGTAGTCCTGGACAAAACCCTTGACGGCATAGAGCTTGGCCGGCAGTTTCTTCAGAGTAAGGTAGACCAAGTCATTATCCCCGCGGTGCAAGGACAGGGTCTCGACATCCTGCCCGTAACCGTCCTTGGTCACCTTGACCTGATAACTTCCGGCTACGGCGTTGACGGTCACTTTGCCGTTCTTGTCAGTAGCATAGTCCTTCCCGTCAACGGTTACGACTGCCCCCTCCACACCGTAGGTGCCGCCTTCACGAACCTCAAGGGCGACGGTGGCGGCATTGTACCGGTCTAGCACCGGCACGTACAGACGGAAATACCAAACCACTACCCCGGCAAGAACCAGAGCCAACACAACCCCGCCCAGCCACTTCCAGATACGCCGGCGCTTTTTTTTCTTAAGAGCGGCAGGGGAGTCGGCTTTGATTTTTTTAGCAGTAGGACGCTCCTCTACCTCGTCCTCGTCATCAGCTACTTCATCCTCACCATCATCTTCGTCAGAATTCGACACCTCCTCCTCGTCCCCGAATTCCTCGGGATCGGTAGGGGAGTCAAGCTCGTCCTCGAGCTCCTCATCTTCTGTTGGGGTATGCTTGCGACGGAACATAGCTACGTTCTTATGGGTAGCCTTAGTATACGATTACCCCGCCTTTGCAACAAGGCTCGGATGCCTTACGCTAGAGCGTCTTGGACAAGTTGTTGGACTTTTTGAGGCTGGGCCTTGCCAGCAGCCTTCTTCATCACCTGTCCTACTATGAAGCCGAGTATCTTTTCATTGCCAGCCTTGTAATCCGCTACGGCCTTGGCCTGCTCTTCAAATACCGCAGCGATAGCTTCTTTCACGACCGATTCGTCATGCTGCTGCACAAGGCCTAGCTCAGCAATGGCACGGTCCAGCGTCTCACTGCCAAGCCGGCTGATGAGCGCCTCCATGTGCTCCTTGAGTTTTGAGAAGCTGATATCCCCGTTCCCCACTAGCTCCATAAGCTCCGTGAACTGCTCAGGGCTGAGGCCTTCTGACTGGGGAATATTGATGAGCCAGTTGGCGGTCTGCTTCACCGGCAGTCCCCGCTCCTGGTAGTCGCGGAGCTTGGCCAGCTTGGCCGGATCGTTCAGGAAGAGTTCCACGTCCGCTGCCACTATCCCCTCTTTCAGATACTGGCGACGCAGTTCGTTGGGCAGCTCAGGTACGGTCATATTGTCAGGATTCAGATCATCCTGCTCGAAGACGGCCAGCGGAGGTATGTCAGGCTCCGGGAAATACCGGTAATCCTTAGCGGCTTCCTTGGCCCGGTTGATCCGTACCGAGTTAGTATCCTCGTCCCAACCGGCAGTGATCTTCCCCTTACGCTCGCGCACAGGTCCCCCGGCCATCCACTCGTCAAACAGACGCTGGCCCTCCACCACCAGGCTGCGCTCCACCGCCCGGGTCGAGTTGACGTTCTTTACTTCGGTGATCGGAGTCCAGATTTCCTTTCCCTCATGCTCGAACTTGATACTGATGTTCACATCGCAGCGCATATGGCCCTTTTCCATGTCAGCCTCGGAAATGCCAAGCGTCCGTACCAGGAGGCGCAGCTCCTGCATGAAGGCACGGGCCTGCTCGGGAGAGGTAATGACCGGCTTGGTGACCATCTCCATAAGCGGCACGCCGGCGCGGTTCAGGTCTACCTTCGAATACCCCGCCTTGCCCGTATGCATGAGCTTTCCGGCATCCTCCTCCAGATGTACGCGCTCAAATTCCACGGTAGAAGAGACCTCGCCCTTTTCATCAAGTAAATCTAACTGGCCGCCTACGCACAGAGGAAGGTCATACTGGGAGATCTGGTAGCCCTTGGGAAGGTCGGGGTAAAAATAGTGCTTGCGGTCGAACTTGCAGAGCGTGGGGATCTCGCTTCCCAGGGCCTTGCCGACGAGAATCGTGCGTCTCACCGCTTCGCGGTTCGGTACCGGGAGGGTTCCAGGCAGACCGAGACAGACCGGGCAGGTGTATGCATTGGGCTCGCCGCCAAAAGGCTGGTTTGGGCAACGGCAAAACATCTTGGTCTCGGTGGAAAGCTCTACATGGACCTCAAGACCGATGACATACGTGAAGGGAAGAGAAGACATCAGGAAAGTACTCCAAGCTGATAAAGCGCCTTGCGGAAGGTGGTCACCGTGACAGTGGCCTGCTGTGGGCTTACCTGGACGCCGACTTCGTGGGCCAGGGTGTTGCGCAGCTTGTGGGCATCCCAGATCTCCTGGTAGAAGCTGTCGTTGAAGTGCCCCTTGAAGGCCCGTAGGCGGTCAGCCATGGTCTCGCCAGGAGCGCCCAGTACGCGCAGGGCGTTGTCGAATATCTTGTCAGCCTCGGAGATGGCCTGGTGCTGACTGGCCGACTGCAGCACATGCAGCTCCACGTCCTGCCAAGCCTCAGCCAGACGGGCCAGCTCGGCCTTACGAATGGAGTTACCGCCTTTAGATCCAGGCTTGCCAAAAAGACTACGGAAGATCCAGCCGATCACCTGGGCAAAGCCCACAATGAAGGCCTCCACGGCGGCCGTCTCGGCGGCCGGGCCGTTGTTTGAGTTTCGCTTGCGATTACGATGGTTGTAGGATGACTGAGCCATATGGTCCTATGCTAGCAGGTTGTAAGGAGAGGTTCCACTCTCTGTAGACGACTGTGCCGCCGCCCCAGGAGGGCAGCGGCACGAGAAACCACAATACATACACCGACTAAGGTGGGCTAACTACCAGAAAGGTGGCCAGTCCTGCCGCCATGGCCAACAGCAGCAGGATCTTAAAGGTTCGGCGATAGGTGGACCAGGACCCCCAGTTTACATAGGAGAAATACTCCCGAACACTGCGCACGACTACCTTCGGGAACGTCAGCAGGTTATACAAATAGTACCCAAGACTAATCATCTTACCCCTTTCAAAAGATCGTCACGTGCTCTGGAAGGTAACTCGCACCCAGACAGCAAAGGCATACATCATTACGGCGATGCAACCTACGTCAACCCAAAATGCCCATGCTCTTTTCACAAAATGCCACATCACCTATCTCTCCTTCCCTAATTGGAAACATGAGAGAAACTATAGCAGAGTTCTTCCTGACTGAAAAGGCCCTAAGGCTTGCTGATCTCGAAGCCAGTGATCTTAATCGGAGTAGTAGGCTTGTCATTCCCGTCGACCGGCACCGAGGCAAGGGCGGTCACTACCGCCATCGACTTGTCGTCGGCCACCTGGCCAAAGAGGGTGTACTTGTCAGGTGTAAGTGCGGACAACCCGCCGGCGGTCACGTCGTTGGTCACGATATAGAACTGACTGCCGTTCGTGCCGGGGCCGGCGTTGGCCATGCCGACGCTTCCCTTCTGATACTGGTGGGCGGTATTATTCTCATCCTTGAACTTAGCGCCATAGATGCTGGTGCCGCCGGTGCCGCTACCGGTAGGATCGCCGCCCTGGACCACAAAGTCCTTGATGACCCGGTGGAAGATAATGCCGTTGTAGTAGCCCCGCTTGCCTAGGGTGGCAAAGTTCATCACCGTCATGGGGGTCTGGTCAGGGTACAGATCAATGGTGATAGCGCCCTTGTCGGTTTTCAGAATCACCTGGTGGGCCGAGACCGCGTCGCTCGGAGTGGCTCCCGGCGAGACGGCCGGGGTGGGCGTTGAGGTCGAAGAGGAGCCGGTGCTGCCGTAGTTGTCAGTTGAATCCGAGGAGCCTTTGTACATAAGAAGTGCGATTAGGGGTATGGCTAGAACTACGATGATGGCGATAAGCGTGGTGGGCTTCATACGGGTTAATTACTGGTTAAGCAGGGGAGCCGGCTGTTTGTGCCACTCCGTCACCTGCTGGTAAGCTGCCCCCACCTTTAGGATCTCCTCCTCACGAAACTTCCCGGCCATCAACTGCAGACCGACGGGCATACCGTCTACGAAGCCGCAGGGGACTGAGAGCCCGGAAATGACGCCGACGTTCACCGGGACCGTCAGCACGTCTTCCTTGTACATGGCGAGCGGATCACTGACCTTCTCCCCGATTTTGAAGGCAACGGCAGGGGAGACTGGTGCGGCCAAAACGTCCACCTTCTCAAAGGTCTCGGCAAACTCCTGGGCAATCACCGTTCGCACCCGTTCAGCCTCATTGTAATACTGGTCATAGTAGCCGGAAGACAATACGTGCGCGCCAAGGATGATACGCCGCTTCACCTCCGCCCCCAGGTACTCTCCCCTCGTCTTGGAGTAGACGTCGTTGAGGCTAGTCCCCGCCTTTGGATCGTTCCTCTCGATGGACTGGCCGAAGTGGATGCCGTCGTACCGGGCCATATTTGAGGAGACCTCGGCAGGCACTAGAATGTAATAGGCGGCAATGGCGTAGCGCAAATGCGGCAGGCTGACCTCGACGATCTCCGCGCCTTGGGCTTTCAAGACCTCGATCCCCTCTCGTACTAGCTGCTCGCAGCGCGGATCCACCCCTTCACCGAAGAACTCTGCCGCCACTCCCACTCTCACACCCTTGAGAGGCTTTTCATTGTCCTTGAGAAGACTGAGATACGGCTTAACCGGCTCCGGAGAGGAGGTGGCATCCAGGGGATCGACGCCGGAAATGACCTCGAGCACCATGGCGGCATCGCGCACGGTCTTGGCAAGGACCCCGGTCTGGTCAAATGACGAGGCCATGGGCAGTTCACCGAAACGACTCACCCGCCCGTAGGTAGGACGAAGCCCGGTCACTCCGCAAAAGCCAGCGGGCTGGCGGATGGAGCCTCCCGTGTCAGTACCTATAGCAAACATACCGAAGTGGGCGGCCATGCTGGCAGCCGGTCCACCGCTGGAGCCTCCGGCGACCCTTTCGAGGTTCCAGGGATTACGAGTAACGCCATAGTACGAGTTCTCGGTGGAGCCTCCCATGGTGAACTCATCAGTATTGGTCTTGCCAAGCAGTACGGCTCCGGCCTCGCAGAGCTTCCTGTAGACAGTAGCGTCGTAAGGAGCCTGCCAGTCCTCCAAGATGTGGGAGCTAGCTGTAGTAGGCGAGTCTTTAGTGGCATAGACGTCCTTGAGATTGTAGGGAATGCCGTCCAGAGGGCCTAGGGCTTTGCCTGCGGCGCGACGGGCGTCACTTTCGACCGCCTGGCGACGAGCAAGGTCTGCCTCCACCCTTACAAAGGCATTCACTTTTCCATCCAGCTTTTCAATCTGGGCCAGACAGGCTTTCGTTAACTCCACCGAAGTAAAGTGCCCAGCCACAAGGCCGGCAGAGGCTTCCTCAACGGTAAGTAAATGAAGATTCTCAGACATATCAGGCTCCAGTCACTTCCTCGCCGAGCACGGCACGCACTTCAATAAACGCCCCTTCACGGGCCGGGGCGCCGGCAAGTAGTGAGTCACGGGCCACCGTACGAGGATCGTCCTCACCCCGTACCACATCAGCTGCTAGCACATTGGTCATGCCGGTGACGCCCAGGGGCTGCTTCACCTTGGAAGTATCCACTTCGGAAAGCTGCTCGACATAGCCGACAATACCGGTCAGCTGACTAGCAAACCGCTCCTGCTCTTCACTGGAAAGTTCCAGCCGAGACAAGTGAGCTAAGTGCGAAATGTGATCTGAAGTAAGCTCTGACATATAGGTTTACTTTAGCAGGTCAGTGGATTGACTGCCAGCCATATACCGACTATTGTTGGTGGGTTCTAGGTTTTCCCGATGGGAGAGGAGTTTTTTATGACACCATTAGCAGTGGCCGCCGCGGCGGCACCGGTAGCATTGATAGCAGGTTTTGTCCTTCGAAAGATAAGGACTCCGACCCAAGGACCTCACGTCTTCTCGGCGCACGCTCATCAGATCTACGTCATCAATCTGTCGCAAAGCACGGCAGGAGGTACCGACATTCAGGTCAAACAGGTTAAGACGCTGCATACCATCCCCCGCACCCTCAAGGTGAGCCTTAGCGATCGGACGGCAGCATGCAGGATCACCGTCTCAACCCAAGACGCCATCAGGTACTGTCAGGGCCATCCCATGGGTGGCGACATGTCCGACGCGATAATTGCCGGGATACGCCGACGGTTCAAAAGGTGTCCGTTTCTCCTGGATAAGAAATCTGACGGGTTCACAGAAGAGGGTTTTATGATCACCTACACCCTGGAACCACTACCATCTGACCAAGCTAAGGCGGCTCTCACAATGCAGAGCCCACCGACTGGCCCCGCTTAACAGAGATATCCCGAAAGAGGCGTCGTCGTCGAGACGACGCCCTTTTCACGCCCTAAAAGACCCTCTCTATTTCCGCCACAATGGCACAGTGGTCGCTCACCCCGTCCACCACCCGCACCGACGTCGCCACATATTCCTTGGAAGTGAACATACCATCTACCACGTAGGGAAGTGGTCCGGCCCGGTGTAGATTACCGTCCAGCGTAGTCGTGGCCTCAGCAGGGATATTGTCAGTGTAACGCGTCGCCAAGGCATCAAAGATCTCAGTGCCCCGGACTGCGTTGAAATCACCACAGAGGATAAGCTCTGGAAAGCCGTCCAGCAGTACACTGAGACTTTTCAGGTTCACCCGCTGCTCATCAGTCACCTTTCCGTCTGGAGCCCAGGTAAAATGAGTAGTTGCTACAGAGTACGTCACGCCATTTTGCTGTATACGAGCAGAGAGCAGGTGACAGAGTGGTCGGCGTGTCATAGTCTTCTTATGTGGTGCGTACTCCCCCATGTAATCTGCTGCAAACGTATCGTAAAGAGTACTTTTGAATCCAGAAAGCGGATAATGCGACAACAGCCCTACGCCCCACTGCATCGCCTGCTCTCCGGCATTCATAGCAATGAACTCCCCCTCCATTTTCAACTCCCGCTTGAACAACTCAACGTCCTGCTCACATAACTCCTGCAGACAGATAATATCGGCCTGCTGCTCCTTGAGAAACGGTATTACCCGGTCAAGGTGGCGGCTTTTTTCTACGTTTACGCTGATCAGTTTCATAGTAATGATGATAACTCTTCTTCTCCGATCACCTTCACGCCCAGGCTTTCTGCTTTTTTAAGCTTGCTGCCCGGTTTGTCACCTACCACCAGATATGAGGTTTCGCCACTGACCGAGCTCCCCACTTTGCCGCCTGCCTGGCGGATCTCCTCGGCAATCTCCTCGCGGGGTCTACTCAAACTTCCGGTAAGCACGAAGCTCATTCCTGTAAGCTTGCCGAGCGAGACGGCCTTCTTCACCTCGATGCCAGATTTGACACCCAGGCCGATCATCTCATCGATGATGCGCTGCTCGTGCTCATTATTAAAATACTCATGCAGGCTGGCCCCTACCACGCCGCCGATATCCGGCAGACCCTGGTACTGTTCTACGATCATGCCGCGCAGCACCTCGATGAGCTCAGAGAAGGGGACGGTGCGATGCTCTCCCGCTAGATTCTCCTGCAAGTAGGCCACAATGGTCCGGGCCGTCTCCGCCCCCACGTGCCGGATGCCCAGCCCAAAGAGCAGTCGGGCGAAGGGCTGCGTTTTGCTGGCCTCGATGGCGGCGACCAGGTTTGTAGCTGAAAGCTCGGCAAAGCCCTCCACTTCCAACAGCTCTTCCTTTGTAAGGGTATAAATGTCTGCCACATTGGAAAGCTGGCCGGCGTCCACCAGCCGCTCGACGATCTTCTCCCCCATCCCCTCGATGTCCATGGCTCCCCGGCTGGCAAAGTGCTCAAGCCGCCGCTTCAGTACGTCATGGATGACTAGGCTTTCGACGTAGAAGGCAACCTCGCCTTCACGGCGCACCAGCTTCACCCCGTCGATCTCCTTAGGGAAGAGGTAGGGCTTAGCATCCTTAGGCCGTAGTCCAGGCAGTACCTGCAGCACCTCGGGAATGATATCCCCCGCCTTCTGGATGATGACGGTGTCACCGATCCGTATGTCCTTCCTGGCGATCTCATCGGCGTTATGAAGAGTGGCCCGGGCGACGGTAGAACCGGCCAGCTTGACCGGGTCCAGGATGGCGGTAGGCGTCACCGCGCCGGTACGGCCCACCCGCAGCTCAATGTCACGCACCACTGTCGTCGTCTGCTCAGCTGAGAACTTGAAGGCCACGGCTCCCCTGGGAGCTTTGCCTACTACGCCTAGCTTGGCGAACAATGCCCGGTCGTTGATGTTCACCACGGCGCCGTCGGTGCCGTAGGGCAGGGTCTTCCGCTTCTCCTCCCACTCGGACAGGAAGGCCTCGACTTCCTTGAGATCCTTGCAGAGGCGGCTGTGCGGCTCGATGGGCACTCCCAAGGCCTGGGCAATGAGGTGCTCCTCCTCGTGGGTAGTCTGGCCGACTTCTCCCACCACGGCATAGGCCAGGAAACGCAGCTTACGGGCGGCGGCCAGCTTCGGATCCAGCTGGCGCATACTGCCGGCGGCGGTGTTTCGGGGATTGGCGAACTCAGGTAGCCCCTTTTCGACCTGGCCTTTGTTCAGCTTTTCAAAGTCTTTCTTAGCGATGTAGACCTCGCCGCGCACCTCGAAGCGCCCCTTCACTGCCTTCTCAGCAAGCTCCCGGATCTCCTTGGGAGTACCTGACTGCAGGGTAAGCACCAGAGGAATGGCCTCAATGGTCCGAACGTTCAAAGTCACGTCCTCACCAGTAAATCCGTCCCCACGGGTGGCCGCCTGGACCATCTTCCCATCCTCATAGGTGACAGTAATGGCAAACCCATCTAACTTTATCTCAGTAAAGTATCCGGATTCTTCCAACGCTTTTTCGCCGGCCAGCTTTACCGTCCGCTCCCGCCAGGCCGCCAGCTCATCCTCACTGAACACGTCGTTCAACGAGAGCATGCGCTGGGAATGATCTACCTTCACGAAACCATCCAACGGCTTGCCGGCTACCCGTTGGCTGGGCGAGTCAAGAGTGATGAGGTCGGGATACTCCTGCTCCAGCTTCTCAAGCTCATGCTTCAGGGAATCCAAAGCCGCCTCGGAGATCTCCGAGCGATCAAGGACATGGACCAGGTAGCGATGGTGGTTGATCTCCTCGCGCAGCTTCTGGATACGGGTTGTGGCCTCAGCTTTGTTCATAGGTTCAGTATAGCCAAAAACAGGTCAGGATTCTATATAAATGTATCGACATTCTTGGCTCCACAATCTATAAAGACCTCAGCCACCGCGTACACATAGCGGAGGCGAATACAGATTCGGAGGTTTACCATGGGTAAACAGACTAGGACAACGCTGTTGAAGAAGGGACCCTTTCTGGGGTCGGTCGCATGTGATGACTGGACAGAATGGCAGTCGGCTTGGTCAACGACCAAGGATCTTACGTGCAAGGCCGCTCTGGTCAAACGGCTTGGCAGACAGATCAGCCAACCAGGCTTTGCAAAGTCCAGGAATGAAATCATCGAATGTCTTCTTGAGGTCGCCGAAAGGCTGTTCGAGGACCTCCAATTCGCTGACGGGATACTTTGGGAAAGCGACAAGCCGACCATAGTTGAGGCCCGCAATCTACTTGCCACAACCATTTTCACTACCGTCCAGTGCCTCGGATGGGACGACGATGACAATAAGCTCAGAGACATCCACTTTGCTCAAGGAGAACGCATTAAGCGCATCCTGACGCTTCTCTCAAACGTTTCCTGCTTTTACAGAATGCCCGAATTGATCAAGAAGGATCAGTATCGCCGCCCCACGGAAGAGTTCCTTGGTCGTTTACTGGGAACACTCTGGGGAATGCATGAAGTACAGGTTTACGAGGCGGCTAGCCGCTGGCAACTATGGCAGCTTCTCGACAAGTACCGCAACCGCGGCAGGACCACTCTCTACTCCTGCTTGCTTAAGCTCTTGGAAGAAACGGCCCCTTCGGAGGTCACCTCGCTCATGGAAGCATTCGGGAGCCAAAATAAGCCGACTGTAGAAATTGCTGCACAGCTCGTGCTATCTGCCGGCGCATCAGGGATAAAGGAGATACGTTTTCGCGAAAAATAGCTCAAATCAGGCGATCATCAAAGAGCCGGACGGGAATTCCCGTCCGGCTCGACCTGTTTTTGTGCCTATAAATGCATCCCGCTGCCCTTTTGCAGCGCTTCGATCCGCTTCTCGATGGGCGGATGGGTATCGAACAGGCTGGCAAACCACATCCTGCCGTGCAGTGGATTGGCGAAGTACATATGGGCACTCCCCTTGTTGGCCACTTCCAGCGGCTCCTCGTCCCCGCCTATCTTCTTCAGAGCTGAGATCAGCCCCTCAGGGTAGCGGGTAAGCAGCACTCCGTTGGCATCAGCCATGAACTCCCGCTTACGGGAGATAGCCAGCTGGATCAGGGCGGCTGCTACCGGTGCCAGAATTGCCAGGGCTATGGCGATCACCATCAGAATGGCCCCGCCCTCACCGTTATTGTCCCGCCGTCTGCCGCCGCCAAACCACATGCTGCGCAGCATGATGTCGGAGATCAAAGCGATAAGCCCCGCCATCACCATGACCAGACTCATCAGTCTGATGTCCTCATTTCCCACATGGGAGAGCTCGTGGGCCAGGACGCCGGCCAGCTCATTGTCATCCAGCTGCTGGATGGCCCCCAGGGTCACGGCGATAGACGAGTGCTTGGGATCCCTACCGGTGGCAAAGGCGTTCAGGGCCGTATCATTGATCAGGTAGAGCTTCGGCATGGGCAGGCCGGAAGTGATCGAGAGGTTCTCCACTATCTTATACACGTTGCCAAACTGGTTCTGGTCCAAAGGAATGGCCCGAGCCGTCAACAAGGCGATGGTATCTGAGTGAAAATAGGCCACCCAGCCCTGTATCACGCTCACCATCACCGCGAAGAGGAAGACAGCGCTGGAATCAAAGTAATAGGAAGCACCCCACCCTATGGCCCAGATCAGGGCTACATAGACAGAGAGGTAAACCCATGTCTTATTACGATTTGAGGATACTTGGGTGTAGAGGGTCATATGAGCGTCAGAACGCCCCCGAAACTAGAACTCGACTTTGACCGGCTGCTTAGCGGCAGCCTCGTCAAGTACAAAGAGATCCTTCTTGGAAAAGCCGAGCATGCTGGCGAAGAGGCTGGTAGGCAGAGTCTGCAGCTTGGTATTGAAGTCACGCACGGTGGCGTTGTAGAAGCGACGGGCAGCCTCGATCTTGTTCTCTGTGTCGGTAAGCTCTGAAGACAGCTGCTGGAAGTTCGCCGTGGACTTCAGGTCGGGATAGTTCTCGGCGACGGCAAATACAGACCGCAGGGCGCCGGTCAGCATGTTCTCTGCCTTCTGCTGCTCAGCCAGTCCTTGTCCGCCGGCGGCGATGGCATTGGCACGGGCCTGGGTAACCTCTTCCAGAACACTCTTCTCCTGCTTCACATAGCCCTTTACCGACTCAACCAGGTTAGGAATCAGGTCGTAGCGACGCTTCATCTGGACGTCGATGTCCGAAAGGGCCTCATCAGCCTGGTTGCGGGAAGCGATCAGACCATTGTAGCTGACAGCGACGAAGAGAAGTAGAAGAACAAGAACAGCGATGATGATATAGGTTGCGGTCATATGCTCCGATTATAGGTGGTAAATATTAGAATCCGCTGTAAGGCTCAGAACTGTCAGTTGACGACGTATCCGTCGGACTATCGGTAGGCAGATCAGTAGGCTGGGCCGTAGGGGTAGGCGTTGGCGTGGGAGTAGCCTTTGCAGCCGGGACAGGCGTTGCCACCGCCACGGGAGCCGTTTGGTTGGTAACCTCGAAGTAGGCGAACGCCTTGCCCTTCTTGGCCTGGGCGTTGGTAGCGTCCTCCGCAAAGGCGTGCAGCGCATAGGCAGTACCATCCGAACTGTACTCATACCAGTAGGTATCTTTGAGGGGATCCACTGGCAGTTTTGACATGTACGTCGGCACCATGGCAGTAATCAGATCGGCACTAGCTCCGGTCTGAACCACGCCAGTTACCTTAGGATAAGCACCTGTCTTGGTTTTATACGCTTCCAGGGCTTTTTGCAAGTCATTCAGGTCGGCCTGACGCTGGGTATCTCGCTGGATGCCGGCGGTAGTGGCTGGAACCACTGGGAGCGGCGGTACCGCCGTAATGGCACTTCCGGCCTTGGTTACTCCTTCGCCTGTAGGAACTATCACCACCGTACTTAGGTCATACGTACTGGGGATGTTGGTCAGGAGGATACCAAGCTGGGGAATGAAGCCAGTGGCCTCCACCTGCTGTGGCACATTGACCGTGGAAGGTGTCAGCACGGCAGCCAGATTAGTGTCACTGGTTGCGGCTGGCAGAGCAGCATCCCATGACTTGTAATCATATGCCTCGGTCAGCTGGTAGCTACGCTGCTGGTAGCTGAACTTAATACTCAGGTCGGTATGCAAGGGCTGGGCGGTTTGCCATTGGTAATAGATGCCGAGAGTGGCAGTAGCGACGGTAGCTCCAGCAGGAAGAGAAACAGCCAACTTGCCACCATCCAGATTATAAGAATAATAAGCCACCTGCTGGCCCGCCATTTTCTGATAGGAAGTCTCCTTAGTAACTGCAGCGAGAAGCTGGGTCAGCGGCGCCGGCTGCAAGGCAGGGAAGAGTAGACTCTTAGGTATACCGTCGGCCTTCACGCTCACCAGGGGATTGCCCGTGTTAGCCGGAAGATTAACCAGCCATTTGCCGTCAAATCCGGTCGCCTTCGTATTTAGATAGATAGGCAGCTCAGCGGCAGTATCAATAGTAAGGCCAAGTTTGCCAGAGAGGCCGGCGGCCTTCAAGTCATAACGCAGCGGGTTGGCCGCAGTAATAGCAGTCTTAATAGTGCCAATGCTATTGCTGGCACTACCAGTATTTCCAGGCAGCGTACTTCCGCTGACCTCGCCTCCGACAATTGCAGTGGAGCCGTTCTCAAGATAGGACTGTTTGCCGCCCACATAGGTAGCCGCCTTTCCAGCAACCGCCAAACCGTCGGGACTCAGGCCACTGGCCAGTGAATAGAAAATGGGTAATCGGCTCCCGCCCAGGGCCAGCACATAGCCCCCGCCCGAAAGCACCACCAGGGCAACGAACAAGCCAACACCGGCAATCAGGCCGATGGAAGGACGGTGGCGGGGTGGCACGGCTGCCGAAACGGGCGTAGTTGGAACGCCCCGAGGTACCGCCTGCGGTCTTAGTGCGCTTGTCGCTGGTACAATCCCCGGAGATACTGCAGGATGCCCAGGCACGATAAGGGGAGGCCCGGCAGGGGCGGGTGCTGCCACCGGAGCAGTCACAGAAGCAGCGACAGGAGTAGTCACTGGGATAGCTGGTGGAGGCGAAGCAGGCGCCGAAGTACCCAGGCTACGTTTCTTCAGTACGTTCATCGGGCTTAGAGCAGCCAGCTCACGCTCATCGGCCTCCACGTCATCATCCAAAGGAGAAGATCCGGTAGATGCTGCCACAGGAGCAGTTACGGGGGGTGTTTCCGCAGGCATAGCTACGGGGACCGTCACAGGGACCGTCACCGGAATTGAGATCGGTTGGCCAGGCACTACTGGAGTAGCTGGCACAGCCACTGGCACAGCAGGTGGAACGCTGCCGGGAGCCGCATCGGAAGACGATGGGAAAGGAGGCATACCTATTTGGTTAATATCTCTAGGGCCTTGCTGACCTGGGCATCAGTAGTACTGGTAGGGGTTCCGTCAGGCAGGGCTACGGTAACGTCGGGACTCAGCCCCTTGCCGTCGATGGTGACCCCGAGCGGTGTAAACCACTTGGCCACGGTTATTTTGACGCTACCCTTATTACTAAGCGGTACAACTTCCTGGGCACTGCCCTTGCCGAAGGTCTTGGTGCCAACCAGAGTAGCACGATGATAGTCACGCATAGCGCCGGCAAATATTTCCGAGGCAGAGGCACTGCCACCGTTTACCAGCACTACCATGGGTATCGTATCCAGTATAGGATCATCGCTGGCCGTATGCACGTCTTGGCTGCCATCTTTGAACTTCTCCACCACGGCCGTGCGCTCCTGTAAGCGAGAATCAGTTTCCGTCGGATGCCGAGGAATGACCCGTCCGATGGCCTCAACTGCCGAGTCCAGGTAGCCTCCAGGGTTGTCACGCAAGTCGATCACTAGGCCCTTTTCATTCTTGGAAGCGGCGTCATGCAGGGCGGCGTCGAGTAGGCCGTTGGTATCACTACCGAACTGATTGACCTTGATATAGGCGAACTGCTTCTTGTCCCCCAGTGTACTGGAAGTGACGCTCTTAACCGTAATGGTATCGCGCACCAAAGAGACAAGTAGAGGCTTTTCAGCCCCGGCTCTGGCAATGGTCAACTTCACCGTACTGCCCTTCTCACCTCTGATAGCGTTAATAGCATCGTCGAAGCTCATGGCAGCCACTTTCTTATCCCCTATCTGCACAATGATATCACCACCCTTCAGCCCCGCCTTCTGAGCAGGTGTACCATCAAGGGCCGACTCAATGGTAAGCAGGCCGTCCTTTACGTCAAGCTGGGCGCCAATACCTCCAAAATTACCCTGCAGATCAGACTGAAAGAGGGTATTTTGGCTCGGCGGAAAATAGACCGTGTACGGATCACCGAGGCCAGCCACCATACCTGAGATAGCCCCCTCCACCCGTTTATTGTCATTGGCGGTACCGTAATAGGTAGAGTCGATGGCATTCCAAGCCTGCCAAAACAGGCCAAGATCTGCCTGCTTGCTCTTGTCAGGATTCTTGCCATTCAGAATGTAGGCAGGGATGCCGGAGCTAGTGTAGCCCCGAGCCTTCAGGACCACTAGGCCGATGTAGATACCGGCGATCAGGCTGATCAGCACTAGGCCAAAAAGCAACCCCCCGCCCAGTAGGCGGCGGTGTAGACGATGGCGAGGAGCAGTAGGTATCGGGATCGGGGACGTGTCCTTGAGCATATGGGTTCATTATACGATGAAACTGGCTTCTGGCCAATGATTAATAAACCTAAGAAAAAGCTTTGGCCAGAATGAGGGGTTCTGTTTGTGAGCGCATTTCAAGGAAAAGACGAGCATCGAACCGAGGCGTACTCTTCTGTACGTCGAGGGAGAAGCGGAGGCTTTGACGCTGAAAGTCGCCGCAAGCAGAGGTCCTGGTTATTTACCGGTGAGGTGACCGCAGAGGACGACCAGCCCATTATCCAGCTGCATAGCCCAGGCATTGCCATAACCGCCGTACCACGCATTCAGGATCACTCGTCCGTCCGCCGGCGCGTGCACCGCCTCACCGTATGGCCCCGCCAGGTCAATACCGGTATGCATGGACCCGCCATAGGCACCCGACTTCGCATAGCCGGTCCAGCCAAAGCCCTGGGTAATGATAAAGCTGCTGATCGGCCAGCTGAGTGTACCTTTGTTGACGTAGGGCTGCGGATTGACCGGCTGGTCATTCAGTCGGACCTCGAAGTGGACGTGAGGACCAGTTGAATTTCCGGTGCTTCCCTCATGTCCGATGATGTCGCCGCGGTGCACCCGGCCGCCCACTCCTGGACCGTTGATAGCGCCTCCGATGCTGGCCTTCTTAATAGCGGCGCTCAAAGCAGCCGAGATCTGGTTCTCAATCTGCTGCTCCTGGATACGAGCAGCCTTAGCCTTAGCTTCCAACGCCGCTTCGGCCGCCGTGGCATTGTCCCGCAGCTGTGCCTGCTGGTCTTGGATATCAGCAAGGCTCACCTGCTGTTCCTGCTGGGCGTTCTGCTGGTCATTTAAGTCTTGGCTCTTCTTGACCAGCTGGTTGCGAACCCCCTCCACCTGCTTTTTGGAAGCAAGGTACTTGTCATTGACGCTGTCCAAAGATTTCTTAAGCACCTGGAGCTCCTGCTGGTCCTGCTGCTTTTTGCTAATGGATTGGCTCGAGAAGAGGTTGAGATCGTCGGGATGGCCGACCCAATAGATATAGAGGGCTCTTACCAGAGCGTTCTGCTGGTCTTTTACCGTCCGCATCTGTGCCTCCAAAGCGTCGACTTCTTGGTTCTTCTCATTAATCTGCGTCTGAGTGTCGCTCAGCTGCCCCCTAGTGGAGTCAATGCTCTCCTTTAGGACGCCGATCTGACCAGCCACCTGGGCAATCTTGTCAGTGGCCCTGTCCGCCAGGCTTTTCTTAGCATCTGCCTGCTGTTGGGCCTGCTGGGCCTGCTTCAAGAGGTCGAGCTGCTTCTGCTTCAGGGCGTCTACGGTACTAGCAGCGTGGGCAGTGGGCACAGAAGAGATATTCCGCACGGGAACCCCATAGGCCAGAGAGACCAGGGTCAGGACGGTGATGAGGGAGAGGGCACGGACTGGTACCTTCATATGGTGAGATAGTATAGGTCGGAACTGCTACTCTTTCAGATAGCGGCGCACCGCCATTGAGCTGCAGAGTACGCCCAGCAGCAGCCCAACACCCAGCTGCAAGGCAAATAATTCCAAGAAAATGACATTCAGACCACCAGTATTGGTAATGCCCCCCAGGCTAGTGCCAAATAGATCGGTGACAAAATTTGAGGTCTGTGAGGAAAAGCTGGACTGCAGGAGGCTACGCAGCTGCAGCAGGAAGGCCCAGGAGAGCACACCCGATATCAGGGCTCCCAACACTCCGAAGAGCACACCTTCTATCAGGAAGGGACCTCGTATGAAGCCACGGGTGGCACCTACCAGACGCATTACCTCAATCTCCTCACGGCGGGCATAGATGGCCAGCCGGATAGTGTTGAGGATGACTAGAATGGCAATCATTACGAAGAAACCTGTGAAGGAAAGGCCGAAGACCTTGAAGAAGTTGGTCAGCCTGACGTAGGTAGTAATCAGATCCTTGTTGTCCTGATAACTGGTTTTGTCCACCACCTGCTTGTAGCGGTCCTGACGGATAAAGCTATCAAACTGGTCGATCTGACCAGGATCCTTGAACCTGACATCAATCTCACGGGGCAGCGGGTTGTTGTCGCTGGTGATGATACCCTTCAGACTCTCGATGTTTTTGAAGAAGGTGTCGAAACGGGCCCTCACGTCCTCCTTACTCAGATAGGTGCTCGCCGCCACTTCGGAGCGTGCCGTAACCTGGTCCCGCAACTGAGTAACGTCAGCATCACTGGCCGAATCCTTGATAAAGACATTATAGTCGATACGGTCGTTGAACTCCTGGTACTTCTTGTTGGCTACCACATCACCGACCGCGAAAATACTGATCGTAGTGATAGTCAGGGTCATCGTAATAATGGCGATGATCGAGAGCCAGATATTACGCCTGAACCCCTGGACCCCGTACAGCAGTATGCGGAAAATAGCATTCATCGTTGGGTAGCGTTATTCTCAGAGACTTTGCATAGTCCTAAGGAATACTTTTGAGACGTATCCCGGAGGGATATGACTATATAGTTTTCCTTGAGTCGATCAGTATTCATTGGGACTATGTAAGGTCGATTTTCATTGAGTCGAACAGCTATTTTTGGCAGTCATACTAAATATGTCCCTTTTTCCTGATCACTCACCACCTGACCCGCCCGCATCGTAATAACCCGCTTCTTCAGCGCGTCCACAATCTCGCGGTCATGAGTCGCCAACACCACCATGGTCCCCGACTTGTTGATCTTAAACAGCAGCTCGATGATTTCCCAGGTGTTCACAGGATCAAGGTTACCAGTCGGCTCGTCAGCGATCAGGATTTTCGGATCATGTACCAAGGCCCGGGCTATGGCCGCGCGCTGCTGCTCACCACCTGACAGTTCGTTGGGGAAGCTGTCCGATTTGGAGGACATACCCACCGTCTCAAGCATGATACGCACCCGCTCGCGGATCTCACGGCGACTAACATTTGAGACTTCGAGGGCGAAGGCCACGTTCTCATAGACGGTCTTGGAAGGAAGCAGCTTGAAGTCCTGAAATACTATACCCACTTTGCGACGGTAATAGGGCAACTCGCGATCTCGCAATAGGGTAATATCTCTCCCTGCTACGATGATACGGCCTTCCTCGGGACGCTCCTGGAGAGTAATACATTTGATGAGGGTGGACTTGCCGGCACCACTGGGTCCCACTACGCTCAAAAACTCTCCCTTATAAAACTTGAGGGAGACATGGTCGAGAACCAGATGATTCTCATAACTTTTGACAATGTCACGGAACTCAATGAGCACCGGACGAGAGGGGACTGTGTCGATGACTTTGGCACGCGGCTTAGCGCGACCCAAAACCCCTACCAGACGGCGATCTTTGGCGGCCGGCTTGGGAGTGGAAGCAGCAGGTTCTTTAACGGAAGCTTCTTCATCAGGCATGAACCCATACTAGCACGAGGAGGGGTAGACTTTCCAGTCTTGACGGAGCCAAAAAAGAAGCATTCTTGTTTACTGGAGCATAGTACTACTCTCTTTCTAGGAAAGGTTGAACTAGTCCCCTCGCCTCATCAATATCCTTGACCCAAATCAGGTCAGAATGCCGCCGCCACCAGGTGTACTGCCTCTTGATAAACTGATCAGTGGCTATGGCCGTTTTCTCGCGAGCTGCTTCCAAAGAAATCTCACCGATCAAATAGGAGCTGAAGTATCGGTATTCAATACCACATGACCGCAGCCAGTCCGGACACACCCCCTCATCCAGCAATCCCTGCACCTCCTCGACTAGTCCTTGGTCAATCCGCTGATCTAACCTGACTCTGGCCCGGCGCTTCAGCTCGTCCCGGGGGATATCGATGGCCAGTTTCAATGACTGGTAGCGAGGCTTTTTTTCCTTGGTGCCGGGTCCTCCAAAGACATACCCTTCAAGTACCGATTCGGCATAGAGGCCGCTACCCCCGACGAGTATCGGCAACTTCTGCTCAACCAGCAGCCGATCGATCACTTCATAGGCCAACGCCTGGTAATCGCCCACCGTGATCTTTTCGCCTGGCTCCCGGATATCCAACAGGTGCTGGGGGACATCCAGGTCCTTCTCCTTGGCTGTGCCGATATCCATCCCTCTATATACCTGCTTGGCGTCGGCCGAGACGATCTCCCCACCGAATTCTTTTGCCAGAAAAGCGCCCAGGGCGGTCTTACCCGAGGCGGTAGGTCCAACGACAGCAATGATCTTAGGCAAGGTGGGCATGGTCGTTCCAGGAAACCAGTTTCCAGCCGGCCGTCGGGTCGTAACTAAACTCACTGATCCCGGTATTCCTGATTCCGGCATGCCAATATATAGAAGCATAGTCGGTAGGACCGTAACCGTCTCCGAGCAATACCTTCCCCAGCAGTACCTTGGTGAACAGCTCGTGACCAAAGGCCAGCACTGTCTCTTGTTGTAATGAAACCATAGAGGCCAGGCACTGCTCAGCCCGCTTATTCAGATCGGCGAAATTCTCTTCGTCACTATGGTGCCATTCGAGATCGGCTACCCGCTCCCACATCTCGCTTACCACGGCAATGGCCTCAGGATCAGCATAAGCCTTCCCCACTAGAAGGCTGGGCTTGCCGCATTCGGCTAAGAGGTCAGTGGTAGTAACTGGCACATTCAAACGGGCGGCAGTAGGCTCAGCCGTCTGCATCGCTCGGACGAAGGGACTGGACAGAATAATAGTTGGTCGCAGATGTGCCAAAGCACCGACAAGTGTATCCGCCTGCTGAAATCCAAGCGCGGAGAGGGGAGTGTCCCACCGCTGATATACCTTGGCGGCTATGGAGTCAGTCTCCCCGTGCCTGACCATAATGACTCTCGTACTCATATCCCTACCCTAGGCGAAATCCCGGTTCCACGCAAGAAACCACAGCAAGGAAACCGCCCTATGGCGGCTCCCTTATGTGTATCAGCATATTCCCCCTCTTTAGAGGTCCTCGTCGTAATAATCCTTGAAGTCGTCCAATGTCTCCACAGCCTTCCCCTCGGCTTCCTTAACCTTCTCCTTCACATCGTCTTTAGTTTCCTCATAGCGACGACGGGCCTTGTCAATTACTTCATGTGTGGTCATGAGATTCCTCCTTGGGTTAGCTTTGTAAAGTAGTGTTACTATACTGCGGCGGCAAAGGAGATGCCGTATGCTGGCCCACGATCCGGGTACAGCTATTGACTTTTTCTCTGAAAAGAAGTTAACTAGTGTCATTTCGCAGGAGAGAGGAGCCATTTTGAAAAGCAAGCACCACGTCAAGCCCGAGCCCAGGAAAGGGTCCTTGGGCCATAGTTTGGCCATTATCTTGGCAGCAGTTTTCCTTGTCGGTATTTCCATCCTACTGATCATCCCCAAAGATCGGCTGGAACAATACCAGGAGTGGAGGCCGATAAGCCGGCTCATCCACCCCCCTTACTTCCACGACGGCCAATAGGCCATCGCACACCTTGGACCGCCCGCAGATTGCTGCGGGCGTTTCTCGTTTATTAGGGCCTGGTAGGAACGAAGGAGGATGGCTAACCGCATACATGTACCATAGTCAAACTGCATCCTTTCCGGTATAGTAAACTTCAGTCCGACCCCTGCCGGGGTGGTGGAATGGTAGACACGCTAGCCTTAGGAGCTAGTGCCGCAAGGCGTGAAGGTTCGAGTCCTTTCCCCGGTACCAAACAAAAGAGACCAACGTAGTTGGCCTTTTTTGTTCCGCTTCATTAAAGTGACGCTACTATACCGTCACCTTGTCCTTGAACTTGGCCAGGGTGGCCGGACCGATGCCTGATACATTTAGTAGATCGTCGGCCGACTTGTAAGGGCCGTTCTTTTCCCGGTAGGCCACTATGCGCTGGGCGTATGTGGGCCCGATGCCAGGCAAGGCGTCCAGCTGGACGGCCGTAGCAGTATTAATGTTGATCAGGCCGTTGTCTTGAGGAGTATCAGAGACTGGGCTACTAGTGATATCGATAGGGGAAGTATCTGCCGCATCCACACTCACGCCCGCCTGTCGCAAGGCTGCCAGCCACTCAGTCTGTCGCCTCTGTAAGAGCGCCCGGCCAGCCGCCACTTCGGAGGTGGCATTCTTCAGCTGGTCCTGAGCCGAGGCCACCGCGTCCTGCGAACGACTGATCTGCTGGCTCTGCCCGGCCACCTGCGCTTCAAGTCGGTTCACCCGTTCTAGCAGCGTCTTCAGCGGATCGGCCGTCGGCGGGGGACTTGGCACGCTCTTTGCCACTTCTGGCAGTTGCTCCCCTAGCATCACATGTCGACCTTGAAAATAACCGTCTTCTGCCAACCCACGCAGCACCGGCACAAACCACACTGCCAGAGAGAGGAGGAGGGTAGCGCCCACCCCGGCTCCCCACCAGACATACTGCCGCTTCCTTAATACCGTAAGTACCCGCATATACTGCCGTTACTGCTAGACCCTCCGACAATACGGCGGTCCAGCCCGGCCTTCAACCTATTCCAAACTGCCCCAGTCATTGGAATAGGCAGCTCCAGCGTACTCACGCAAAAACTCGGGATTCTTCATAATGTGTTCGTCCACCACTCCCTTCACCTTCCTCAGGAAATCGAGGTCAGTGAGTGAGGCCATACGGAAGTCGGGGAGTCCCGACTGCACATTTCCGGACAGCTCCCCCGGCCCGCGCAACGCAAGGTCCGCCTCCGCCACTTCGAATCCGCTCTGCGTTCGGGCCAAGGCCTGCATCCGCTGCTCGATCTTCTCCCCCCGCAGGGTAGGGCAGAGGAAGCAGTATGACTGGGCGGCACCGCGGCCTACCCGGCCCCGGAACTGGTGCAGCTGGGCCAGGCCGAAATGCTCGGCTCCTTCTATAAGCATGACCGTGGCATTAGGCACGTCCACCCCCACCTCAATGACAGAAGTAGCTACCAGAGTATTAATCTCCCCTCTAGCCATTCGCTCCATGATCTCCCGTTTCTGATTTCCTTTCAGCCGCCCGTGGATGGCTTCTATAGTACCAAGCTCAGGAAACTCCTTACGCAGCCGCTCCACCTCAGCCAGTACGGTCTTCTTCGACCGGGCTTCCTGTTCTTCTTCAGTCAATATTACGAACTGGCCGTCCTCAGCCGCCGCCTTTCTGGGCTTCTCCTCGATTAGGGGACAGATGACGAATGCCTGGTGCCCAGCCTTGATCTCCTCAGCCACCACCTTGTACATCTCGGCCCGCTGGTTGGGATGGATCACTTGCGTCTCAATAGGTAAGCGACCGGCGGGCTTTTCCGGCAGCACCGAAACCTCCAAGTCGCCATACAGGGCGAGAGCCAGCGTGCGAGGAATCGGCGTCGCCGTCATGGAAAGCAAATGCGGCGGCAGCTCCTGCTGGCCGCGCAATACTTGTCGCTGCTTCACTCCGAACCGGTGCTGCTCATCCACTACTACCAAAGCAAGACGGGGGAGACTCACCCCCTCCTGCAGCAAGGCATGGGTACCGACGATGATATCCGCCTCCTCTATGTCATCCTTCTGCGAGGCGGTGTACGTGGCCACCCTAGCCCCCGCCACCTTCAAAAGGCCCTGGATACTCTGGGAATGTTGCTTTGCCAGTATCTCTGTAGGTGCTAATATTACGCTCTGGTAGCCTGATTTTGCCACCAAAGCAGCTACCAGGGCCGCAACGGCAGTCTTACCAGATCCCACATCGCCATTTACTAGGCGGGTCATGGGGTGGCCTTCGGCGAGATCCTTGGCCGCATCCCAAATGGCTCGCTTTTGGCCGTCAGTCAAAGAAAAGGGGAGAGACGCCACTACTCGGCGTAGCCATTCGACATCAGTCTCAATGACGATGCCCTTTTCTACTTTCACCGAGGTGCGGGCGAGAGCCATGCGGGTAAAGAACCAGAATACTTCCTCAAATGCCAGCTGCGGTTTCAAGTTATCCACATCCTCTACTTTTTCTGGCTGATGAAGAGTCCTCAATAAATCCGACTGCTCACAAAGCCCGTGAGCGGCTCGAACGGCCTCGGGCAGGGCGCCAGTACCTAGGTCGGCGTTTTTCAAACACCAGTCAATGTACCCGCGCAGCATCCGCGAAGTGACTCCCTTGGTCTGCGCGTAAATTGCCAGGACGCGAGGGGAGTCTTCTATGATCGGCGACATCATCACCGTTTCGCCTTGGAAGCGTTCGGCGGTTCCGATCAGCAGCCACTGGCTCCCCGGCTGTAATTTTTCTTTTAAAAAACTTTGGTGAAACCAGCGGGCGAGTAGACGACCTCCTTCCCCGTCCTCAAAGACAACTTCCAGCATGGGAATATTTCTCGCCTTACTCCGTCTGGCGTTACTCGACACCACCGTCACCTCTGTTGCGGCAAGCCTACCATACGGCAAGCGCGAGACAGGTAACGGGTTAGAGGCATCCAAGTAATCGCGAGGAAACCACCTCAAAAGTTCGGTAATTGTTCGTATACCTAGACGATCGAGGTTTTCAGCGATTTTATCACCTACACCAGGTATTATTGTGACAGAGGCCTCTTGAGTAGTCATATATCGATGGTCGTTACAATTCCTCCGCCCACCACTTTGTCACCATCGTAGAGTACTAGCGACTGACCAGAGGCTACCGCCCACAGCGGCTCTGCTGTCTTCACTATCAAGCTCCCGTTGGACTCTACGACCTCCCCTACCCCCACCCGTCCCCTCTGCTGATAGCGAGACTGAGCAGTTAGGTTTGACTTATCAGAGCCATTATCAAACCACCAGCTTTCCAATCTGACACCACAGGTACTAAGCTGCGGATCCTGAGGATCCTCAGTCAGATACACTTTCTCAGCCTCCTTGTGCAGTACGTATACAGGAGGGACATCACGCCCGTTACGCAGAAACCGATAGGTGCCGTTGTCCATAAGCTCACCGGCGCGCTCACCAATGGTGTGATACACAGTACCGGTATGCCGCCCGACCAAGCGCGCAGCAGCCAGTCGTTCCTTAAACGGCTGACCCTCAAACCGATAGACCAGCTTCACCTCCCCTGCCCGGACCGGCAGGTGCTCGGCTAAGAACTTCTTTAAATCAATATGCCCGATGAAGCAGATGCCCTGGCTATCCTTCTTTTTGGCAGTTGGCAGTCCCAGCTCCTCAGCAAGCTTGCGCACCTCTGGTTTGGTCAGCTCCCCCACTGGAAACAGTGACTGCGAGATTTGCTCAGGAGTAAGGGTCCAGAGAAAATAACTCTGGTCTTTGTTCTCATCCAGGCCTCGCTGCAGATACCAGCGGCCATCCTCCTCCGTCCGGCGCACATAGTGTCCAGTGGCAATGAAGTCTGCCCCCTGTTTCTTAGCCTCATCCAGGAAGGCCTTGAACTTGATCTCCTTGTTGCACATGACATCAGGATTGGGAGTACGGCCGGCCTCGTATTCGCGCAGGAAATAGTCCACTACCACCTCCTTATACTCTCGTTCGAAGTTCACTGATCGGAACGGTATGCCCAGCTTCTCGCAGACGGCGGCGGCGTCAGCCTGATCCTCTTCCCAAGGGCAATCAGTCAGACCCTGGATACTGTCTGGCGACCAGTTCTTCATGAACATCCCCTCCACCTCAAAACCCTGCCGCTGCAAGAGTGCAGCCGCTACGGATGAGTCGACTCCGCCGGACATGGCCACAATGACCTTCGGCATATTACAATTTAAAGAATCGTTCGGCGTTCTCAGTAGTGACCCGGTCCACTTCCTCTAGGGAAATCCCCTTCACGTCAGCCACACATTGTGCCACATTCCGTACGTACATAGGCTCGCAGCGAGTACCCCGGAACCCTTCTGGCGCCAGAAACGGCGAATCAGTCTCTAAGAGCATCTTCTCCAGCGGCACCATGTTCACTATCTCGCGCAAGGCCTCGTTCTTCTTATAGGTAATGACCGCGGTAAAGGATATAAAGCAGCTTGCATCTAGCCAAGCCCGAGCCTCCTCCATCGTCCCTGTAAAGCAATGAATAACTGTAGGATGTCCTGGCGCCAGCTCACCGAGCATCCGGTGACAGTCCACAAAAGCCTCCCGACTGTGTATGATAAGCGGCAGTCCGTTCTTCACGGCAAGAGCTATCATGTCAGCAAACACTTCCTGCTGTCTGAGCTTTCGCTGGGCGATCTCCTCGTCGGTCTTACAGTCTTCAAAATGATAATAATCCAGCCCGACCTCGCCCATCGCGACTACGCGTTTTTCGCCCTCCAACAGATCAGAAAAGACCTTTCTTTCAGCTTCCCCATAGGGGTCGATATGACAGGGGTGTAGGCCCACACAGCCGAAGATCCGCTCATCACCAGCGGCCAAGTCCAGCGACGAGACGCTGTCCTCGAGGGTCGTCCCCGGCACCACAAAGCGCCCCACTCCGGCCTCTTCAGCCCGGGCCAGCACCCCTTCCAAATCCCCCAAGAGATCAGGGAAATTAAGATGGGTATGAGTGTCTATCATGCAGGTTCGATACGTGGGAAGAGAATCACCGCTTCAGCGCCCAGAGCAGCGCCAGGCTGCAGCCGGCCCCACACCGACCCTACTTCCATACTCTTCCAGCCTTCATCACCTTCGGTAGCGTAGACCGACTTAGCGATCCGCTCAGCAGTCTCAGGCATAGCCGGGGCAATCATGACAACTACATTACGCAGGATCTCTAACAGCTCGTACAGCAGCTCCTCCAGGTCGGTCTTCTTGTCGGGATCCTTGGCCAGTACCCAGGGCTTCAGCTCGTCGATGCGCTTATTACAAAAGACAAGTAAATTATGGGCCTGCCGCAATGCCTGGTCGATCTTCAGCTCACCCACCAGCCGGTGGTATTCACGCCAGGCTTCTTCTACAATCACCCGCTCCAGATTGTCCACCTGCTCGGGCGTCACGTTCGGCACCTTCCCCTCGGTATACTTCTGGCACATGGTCCAGACTCGACTGGCCAGATTACCCAGGTCATTGGCCAGGTCGGCGGTGTAGACCTCAAGCACGCGGCTGGAGGTATAGTCGGACTCGCCGGTAGTCGAAACCTCCTTCAGGAGATACCAGCGAACCGGGTCGGTACCAAACCGTTCCATCTCAGGGAACGGATCTACTACATTTCCGATGCTCTTGCTCATCTTCTGCCCCTGGGAGGTAAGAAAATCATGCACCAAGAGGCGCTTTGGTAGAGTCAGACCAGCCGACAGCAGCATTCCGGGCCACAGCAAGGCATGGAACCGTTGAATATCCTTGCCGACGCAGTGCAGGTCAGCCGGCCAAAACTCACCTAGCTGGATAGTGCCGTCCACCACCGTACCAGAGCCGGTCAGGTAATTAGTAAGCGCATCGAACCAGACATACATGACCTGGGAATCATCATCAGGCACCGGCACACCCCAAGCCAGCTTACTCTTCTCTCGGGAGATTGAGACATCCTGCAGACCCTTCTGCTCGACGAAGTTCAACATCTCCTTGAGCCGGTTCTGTGGCACCACCTCGTAGGCGCCGCTCTTCAGCAGCTCGACGATCTGACCCTGGTACTTGGAAAGGGCGAAGAAGTAGTTCTCCTCGTCGATCATCTCGATAAACTCAGGATTAACGCCTAGCGTCTTGGGGTCGGCCACCTCATCTACCATACCTAGAAACTCCTCTTCCTTGACGTTGTACCAGGCCCGGTAGCTCTTCTTGTAAATGTCGCCGTTTGCCGCACAAGCCCGCCAGAGCGCCTGAGACATGGCGATATGGTCCTCGTCTCCGGTAGAGATAAACCGGTCGTGACTGAGGCCCAGCGTTCCTGCCAACGTCTCAAAAATACCTGACTTTTCCGCCACAAACGCCTCGACACTCTGCCCGGTCTTTTCAGCAGCCCGTTGGATCTTCAGTCCATGCACATCAACGCCGGTAAGAAACTTCACTGGGAATCCCATCTGGCGATAATAGCGGGCCAGGAAATCAGCCTGCACCAGTTCTAGCGCATACCCTATATGAGGTGCAGCGTTCGGGTAGGCAATCGACGTGGTGATGTAGTACGGCTTCATGGCTGTTCGTAATAGATGGCTAGGGTGATCTCTCCTTTGATGGTAGCACGCTTGGACAAGTCTGACATGACCTCCTCAGGCGTGCCCCGCATGATCTCCTCGTAGAGCTTGGTGAGTTCGCGGCCGAGGCAGACCTGCAGCGGCATTTCCCACGTCATAAGCTCCCCCAGCAGCTTCACTATCCGCTCAGGCGACTCATAGAACACCACCGTGTCGCAAACCCCACTCTCCAGGGCTCCCTTCAGCTTCCCCATGAGCGTCTGGTGTCCTTTTTTCTTTGGCAAAAATCCTACGAACAACGGCCGCATGGACGGGAATCCCGCCACACTCAAAATGGCCGGCAGGGCGCTGGCGCCGGGAATAGGAACTACCGAATATCCCAATGCAACGACCCTCGACACAAGATAGTTTCCGGGGTCAGAAACACCTGGAGAACCGGCATCGCTGACGTAAGCGACCGATTCGCCCTGCTTGAGCTTAAATAAAATGTCAGTAATGATACGCTCCAAAAGACCCCTGTCAGCCGCCTCCCGGTAAGACGAAACCGAACGCTTGATGCCGTGCCTCTGCAGCATCCCCTGGGTCACCCGAGTGTCCTCGGCATAGAGGTGATTCACCTCTCCCAACACCTTCAAACCACGCAGGGTAAGGTCCTGCAGATTCCCTATCGGGGTGGCGACTACGTACAATGTAGACCCTACTATTTCATTCATTTGAATGGGTTGTTATACAACGTAATCCAGTCTTCGACGGTCAGTTCCTGGGCCCGCACCATGTCTTTGAATCCCAGCGTCTTGAAATATACAGATACCTCGACAGTCGTAATTCCGAGGATTCCAGCCACAACATTCTTCAATTGTTTACGCGGCTGGATGAAGTAACGGTGCACGAACTTGAGGAAGTCAGCCTCCTCCGCCGCCGGCAGAGCCCGCTCAGTACGCAGGGCCAGGTGAATCACAGCAGAATTCACTGCGGGAGGCGGTACGAAGCAGCTTGGGGCCACATCCCGCACAAACCGCACCTCGGCATAATACTGGGCCAGAACCGAGAGATACCCCCGGCCCGGCTTGGCAGCCCCGGCCGCCAACCTTTCGCCGATTTCCTTCTGCACCAAGAGTGTAAGGGAAGACGGCAGCACCCCCACTCCTCCTTCGAGAAACAGCCTCAGCAAGGGGGTCGTAATGTTGTACGGGATATTCGCTACTACCTTGTAGGTTTCCAGGCCTTCTAGGGCCTTGTGAGCAGTCCTCAAAACGTCTCCGCCGACCACCTCTAGCTCGGGTAGGTCATTAGCTAAAATAGCCTGCATGTGGGGATCGTATTCGAAGGCTATCACCCGCTTGGCAACGGGCAGCAGCCGGCGGCTTAGCACGCCCAAGCCAGGCCCCACCTCCACCACGATATCGGTAGGCGTAAGCTCGGCCGCTTCCACCACCGAGTCCAATACTGATGCGTCCACCAAAAAATGCTGACCCAACTTTTTGTTGGACCAGGCCCCAGCGGCCTTGAGTCGGGCGCGTACGGATTCGGGGGTAAGCATCTCCATGCCACCCACCATACACGAAAGTACCCTGGTTGGACAGATTGGCATTGACTCTCCTGCCTCACTTTGGTACTCTTCCGAACAAGCTGTAGAACAGCCGGCCCTATAGAACGGGGTCATTCCTCCCTATAGAACGGGGAACAGGAGTTTGACATGTCGGATAAGAAACAGAATGAGGCCATATATTTTGGCCTCGGAGATCGGATTTACAGGTGGGAGCACGGACAGTTTTCACAGCCAACTAGGGTGACCGAGAGACCTGATACCGTCACGGGATTACTACTGCTAGAGAACGGCGATATCCTCGACTCCTGCAGAGACGGATCAGTGCGCTCTACCCTGAACGAAACGACGCGAATAGAGTATGGGGGCCACGTAACCGGTATCCACCTCATACCCCGCAGACTTCAGCACCTGAAAGAAAGCGCTTCCCTGCCTATTCTGACAGTGCTCAATGCAAGCGGCGCAATCTACATACTCACCGATCATATGGTTATTAGTGAGAACAAAGGCTGCCGCAGCGGACTCTCGCAAAGCCTTGCCACCAACGACCAGATCATTTGGACCGAGGGCGGCGACGTGTACTGGGGACCTGATAAGAAAACGCCGATGTATTCGCGGAAGCAGAACGGGAGCACCGACTTTGCCAAGATCATTCTCTCACCTGACGGAGAGCTTTTCTTTCGCCTAGTGCCCTCCGGTAGTGGGGGTGCCGAAAAGAAACAGCTCCTCATCAATAAGGATGGTCGGACCCTCTGGGAGCATGACTACCACGAACAAGGTAAAATCGTCCTAGCCGGGTTTTATCAGTGGGATGGAGAGCCCCACTTCTTTTTCGCCACGGGCAAGACGCGCGGACCAGCAAGCTGGAATCTCTACACCATTCCCAGCTATAGGTTCGGGCGCCAAGATCCCACCCTGATTACCGACGTCATCGGCCCCAAGCCGACGCAGTACGGAATGCCAAACCCATTCGTGGCAGTACCCCTTCCCAGGCGCGACGACTGAAACAGGCGCGCTAAGTAGTAACAAAGTGCCCCGCCAGCAAGCTGGCGGGGCACTTCTGCTTATTGCTATGGAATTAGGCCCCGCTCCCTAGCGCGTAGAGCTCCTTCAGATCACCGATCATCTCCTGTACCGCCGCGAAATGCTTGTCAGCCTCAAGCTTCTGCTGCTCCACATACGAGTACAGCTCCTGCGGCTCGGTGGCCCGGAACAATGGTCGCTTGCCCTGCTCTACCAGATCAAACAGCCCCTTACTTCCCAACGTCTGAGCTACGTGATACGCAGTACCCCGGTCAATCCCAGCCTTACGAGCCAGCACCTGCATACTAGCAGGGCCGATGCGCAGACTAGTTAGATAGAACTTGGACTCCTTCTCGGTAAGTCCCAGCGTCTCCAGGGTATTGACGAACATAGGGACCGCTCTTACTGGCTTTGTGTCCCTTTATTATGGGCCGGCTGTTTGGCCTTGTCAACAGAGAAAGATCGGCTCTTTTTAGGCCAGCGCAGCCACTTCCCCCAGCTCCTAGGCAATACCCCAGGGAAGAAGCGAAATGTCACCCATAGCCCCACATAGACGATGAGTAGGGCAATTATCAGGGAGATACCCAGGTTTTCCAGGCGAGCAAGTAGGGTCATATATACCCATTGCACCACAGATCCGACACTCAGACAACCCACAAAGAACGATGCCCCACCGTAAAGGCAGGGCATCTACTCGATAGGCTCGACATGGGGTACCTGGATGATAACGGTTATCAGCCAGTCACCGGCAATCAGCATCTCGATCCCTGCGCTCTGCCAGCGTCTGCTGTATGAGATGCAGTGCATGACTCCTGGCGGGATCTTTTTCAGCTTCAGGGGAAGCTTATGTCCTTCGACTTCTGGCACTCCCACCATAGAGAGCCTCTTGGGCGGAAAGGGCACCAGTGGGCGCTCCTTCCAGATGTCCCAGGCCTGTTTCAACCAGTGACCCCTCCATTTTCTAGTCACGTAACAGAGCGAACCTGGCAATACCTGCTCCCTATCCACCGTCAGCTTGGTACCCCCCTTTCCCTTCATATCGGTCCAGCAGAGTCTCTCTACCCATTTCACCACGTCCTCCTGCGTGAGCAACTGGTCTGACAGGCTTAGCTCTAGTGTGTCCATCAAGCCATCACCTCCTTATGCGCTTAGGATACACCTGCCCCGCCGAAGGGACAACGCATTGACATCTTCCAGGTTATATGGTATAAATCTGACGAGATTTAGTTTCAGGAGGAACAGAAATGTGCCAAAAAGGTTTGACACTGCGAAGCAGTACCCATGCCGGCGGCAACGTCTTCGAAAGGGGCTGCTGGCTTACCACGAGCACCCAGTCCCTGAGGGACATGCTCAGCAGACTCACCGGCATGCCGGACAGCGGGGAGACGGTAAGACAGCTCCAGGAAGCCATCGAGAGGCGTCAGCCCTGGCAGGAAGAGGCGAGAACCCTGCTGGGACGGGTATTCATGGATAGACAGCGTCCTGGCGACTATTATGACGCAGAGAGTGGCGAACAACCGATACCGTTGCTTTTTTTGCTTCGGATCGAGTGCTCCCAGTCTGGCCTCAGTGACCTACTCGAGGATTTGATAAAGGAACGGACTGACGAAATCACTGGAGAGGTCCAGGCGGTGATCCAGAAAGGAAAGGAGACCGACCTCGATCTTCTGCTTGCTGACTGCGATTACTTCGGGCTATTTGCCGATGACGAAGAGCTCCGCGCCTTCATCGCCACACAAGTACATCACGAGCACATGGAGTAATCTTGCGCTCAAACCAAGGAAAAGGCCGGCCCTGCGCCGAGCCTTTTTTCGTTAGTCCGCCTTTTCAATCTTCACCTTCACCACGCCCGAACCGATAGAAGCGATCTGGGCGAAGGCGTCCTTTGAAAGGTCAATAACGCGTCCGCCCACATACGGTCCCCGGTCTGCGATGGTCACTACTACGCTTTTGCCATTGGCCAGGTTGGTCACCAGTACCCTTGTCCCCTTAGGCAGGGTCAGATGGGCGGCGGTCATAGCCGGGACTCCCCCGTACCAACTGGCGCCGCCAGTGCCGTACAGTACCACGTGAGTGCCACGGCGGACGATCTTGGCCACCGGATCCTTGGTAATCGAATTATCCAGCAGCTTACGCGACACCTCAACGCCGTTCTCCCGTCGCACCAGATAGGTCTTGGCCCGGGTGCCGTTCACACCAGCCTGCTCCACCACCTGGGTGCCCTTGTCCATGGTCGCGTCGTCCTTGTACTGAGTCTCGTAGTCCACCGAGCTCTTTACCACCAGCTGGGTCTCAGCCACCCTGGTAATAGTAACGACAACAGGAGAGTCCCCCACGGCAATCTTGGCATCCTGGCTTGGGTCAACCTGGTCCTTCTCGCCGATATCGACATTCTGCTCCTTCAGGACATCACCGACAGTGGCACCCCAGCTGCGCACCAGGGTCTGGCTATTCCCGTCATTGATCATTACCGGTTGGGCCCGGTAGACCTCAATATGGCTGCCCAGACCGAGTCCCGGCTCAGGGAAGGCATAGACCTTGTCCTCGGGATAGATCTTCACGCCGAGAGCGCTCAGCATGTCAGCCGATGACGTGTACAAAAAGCTCCCCTGATATTCTTCAGGAGAGCGGTCGGTGGGCTGCCCGGCAAAAGTGAGATCGGTACTTGAAGCGGCCTCGGCAACGTCAGCGGATACGAAATACCCCTTGGTCACCAGGCGATAGCCGGCGGCAAGCGTCACGACGAGGATGAGCAGGGCACCCAGGATAGCCGTTCGTCGATTGGTCATATGCACTATTGTACGACGGGAAGGGCGCCCGTGTCCACCGCCCCCCTATACGCAGAAGGAGCCGGGAACAAGTCCCGGCTCCAGCAATCTTCGCCTAAGCATAGTCGCACTTCCCACTATGTCGACTGAATGGCTCGGCGATTGAGCAAACGGCGGCGCCTAGCCAACATTGCCTTGCGAGCCTTGAGATCGCAGTACGGGCAGGGCATATAGCCGGGTTCCCCGCCTGGAATCCTGTACTCCTTAAGTCCGTGGCAAGTCTTGCACGGCGCCTTCTTCCTAGCTTTTCTCATTACATTCCTCCTCAAACCAAACTTCGTCCTACTCAGCCCTTCAGTTGACACCGAATTGGGGCAACTATAGCAGTAGCCTGGAATCTGTCAATCAGTAATTCAGATTTTTTCCCTCAGCTCCTCCGGTATCTCTTCAATGAACCGGGAGACGCTGTTACTCTGCATCAGCCCATACAGCCGCCGCTCGAAGGCGTATAGTAAGTACAGGCGGTCCTTGGCCCGGGTCATCGCCACGTAGGCCAGCCGCCGCTCCTCTTCCATCTCCTGCTTCTCCATCAGGCTACGGCTATGCGGGAAGATACCCTCCTCCATACCGGCCACAAACACCACCGGAAATTCCAGCCCCTTGGCGGCGTGCATAGTCATCAGGGTAATAGCCCCTTCGTGGCTCTCGTCGGCCAGCTTCTCCTGGCGCGACTCCACCTCCTGCACCAGGGCAACATTTTCCAGGAATTCTTCCAGGCTCTCAGCCCGTTCGGCCGCCGTCCGCAGTTCCCTGACGTTTTCCCAACGGCTCTCACCCTCAATGCTGCCGTCCAGCAGGTACTCCTTGTAGCCCACCTTCTCGACCACGCAGTCGATCATGTCAGCCACTCCCTTGCCCTCGCAGCGCGCCTTGATCCCATCCAGCAAGTCGATAAATCCTGACACTTTCGGCGGCAATCCTCCCTTGTCGTTAAGGTCCAGGCCGCGCAGGCCTGACACCGTCTTGGCACCGATGCCCCGGGTGGGCACATTTACCACCCGCTCAAAGCTTACCCAGTCGTCCAGGTTATGCAGTAGTCGGAGATAGGCCAGCACGTCCTTGATCTCCTTCCGCTCATAGAACCGCACCCCGCCGACAATCCGGTACGGGATATCGAAGCGCAGCATGGTCTCCTCAAGGCCGCGAGACTGGGCATTTGTCCGATATAAAATGACACAGTCGTCGTACGAGTGCACCCCCTTGGCGAATCCTCCCTTTACGAGCCCCTTTACTTCGCGAGCTATAAATTCGGATTCGTCCTTTTCGTTTAGACATTCTACAACGGTAATTGGCACGCCCACCGGCCCCTCGGTCCAGAGCTTCTTGTCGCTCCTCTGCTCGTTCTTGGCAATGACCGCCTGGGCCGCATCAAGAATAGTTTGAGTAGAGCGATAGTTCTGCTCCAGCTTGATCACCGCCGCGTCAGGATAATCCCTCTCAAAGTCTAAAATATTTCGGAAATCAGCTCCTCTCCATGAATACACCGACTGCCAGTCATCCCCGATGACAAAGATATTGCCATGGCCTGCCGCCAATTGGCGGACCAACAGATACTGAGCCCGGTTGGTGTCCTGATACTCATCCACCATCACGTACTGGTAGCGCCCCTGGTACTGGGCCAGTATCTCAGGGTTCTGCTCGAACAGGTGCAGGGTCTTCAGCAGAATGTCGTCGAAGTCCATGGCATTGGCCTTGGTAAGCAGCGACTGGTACTTCTGGTAGACCAGGTGCACAGTCTGCTGCCAGGGCCCCATGGCAAACTGGCCGTATTGGCTAGGGGTCAGCATCTCGGTCTTAGCCCCGGAGATCTGAGAACGAATGGCGTGGGGGTTGTACTGCTTGGTATCCACCTTAAGCTCATCCATGGCCCGCTTCACCGCGGTCAGGGCATCACTCTCATCAAAGATGACGAATGAGGAGGTCAGACCCAGCGCCACCTTGTTCAGCTCCCGCCGCAAGATACGGACGCAGACCGAATGGAACGTCCCCAACCACGGAAGGTTCAGATGAGCCGGATCGTCCACCCCCAATAACCTCCCAATCCTCTCCCGCATCTCACCGGCCGCCTTGTTGGTAAAGGTGACGCAGAGGATATTGAAGGGACTTACCTTCTTCTCACGCAACAGGTAGGCGAACCTGTGGGTCAATGCCTTGGTCTTGCCGCTGCCGGCTCCCGCCAAAATGAGGACCGGACCCTCGGTGGTGAGAACGGCCAGCTGCTGCTCGGCATTCAGGTTAGTGAGAAGCTCAGAAGTAGGTATAGGCATAGCCTTCCCACCATACAAGAAAGACCCCAAAAGGGGCAACCGAACTACGGCTGTAGCCGAGTAACCCCCTTAAGCTTATCGAAGTCCTTGTCCCAGGAGTAAACAGGAATTTTTTCGTGAAGTGATAGTGCCGCTAGATACGCATCTACATAATCTATCGAACGACTACCAAAAAGCTCAAGAGCTGCATCGAGTAGCCTTAGATTCCCTTTCAGGGAAGGCGTCTCCAGAAGCAGTCGCAGTTGCCGCGCGAGGATCTTGCGCTCAACCTTGTAGTGGGACGAGAGCGTCCACACCACTTCGGCTAATACCGTATCAGGCAGCACAAGCTGAACGTCAGTCCTACTGAAAAGCTTCCATGCCGCCTCACTCTGAACCCTATTGTTCACGACCAGAAACCTGATCACCACATTAGAATCGAGCAGGGCAGCCGTCATTGCTTTCGACGTTTCTTTTCACGATCACTGACATGTGCAGCCAATGAAGCTTGGATATCCTCTTTCTTATCAGAGACCACGACAGCGAAAGGCGTTAGAGAGCCAAAGAGCTCATCCACCCTATCTTGCACAGGACGAATAAAAGCATGGCCATTTTCCCAGCCAATTTCAACCTGTTGGCCAGGCAATACCCCGAGATGGTTCCGCACCGACTTCGGTATGGTAACCTGGCCCTTGCTTGTGATAGAAGTAATACCTGATTTCATAGTATTACCGTATATCATATTCCTTACTTTTTCAAGTTTTTTTTCAGACAAACCGCTGTTTGCCCGGCCGAGAGCACCCATGGTACAGTCAGTCCATACTAGTCAGAACACCAGATGGAACCAGAGACCCCTCCCAGCCCCACTCCCCAAACCGCTCCCAGTACAGGTTCAGGCCAATGGACAGTTTGGGTCTTTTTTCTCACCGTCGCAGGCTTTATCGTCCTACTCATAGCCGTCCCCAGCGACTGGTGGATTACCCTGGGCTTCAGCTTCTTCATTCTGGTCCACCTGGCCGGCATACTCTACGTACCCACCCATGTCCTGCGTACCGTCCACCGTATCAACCAAAAGCTCACTGACACGGTAATCCCAGTTATCTCCTACGATTCTCCTCAGAGCCTGGAGCCAGAGCTGTTACAAGCAGTACTCGAAGAGGATGCCAGTGAAGCCCAGACGGTCTGGAGCATTATCTGCGGACTCTTCTTTAAGGGCGCTCTCTTTTACACCAATGACGGCAGACTGCTCGCCACTCCTGTCCAGCCCACCCTGCTACCAGCTGAAAAGACAGTCATGAGAGGACTGGCCGGACCCCACCCCAAGACCCCTTCGGAAGCCGCCCTTAATCTCTCCTACTTCACCAAGGGGATTGCCCTGGCAGTACGCCAGTCTCTGGACACCGGCAATTATTACGACCCTGAGGCCATCAGGATCCACCGGAGCTTCCACAGTATCGCCCTATTCTTTTTCTCCTGGCCGTTGATAGTCCTGTTCTGTGCATTCGGCGGTGGCAGCTATACCAGTAGTATCGACAACCTCATCCCGCTCATGCTCTACGCCCTGGCCTTTACTCCTATTGCCTGGTTCTGCGGCGCCTTCTACTGGTACGGATTCAAACGCGAGCGCTTCCGTTCCCACCAGGGAGCTGTCTTGGACGATTTCTGCGTCGGCTTCAAAAAATACCTCACCGAAGTGGAGATAGCCACCTGCCAGGTTCGACCGGACCACGTTCCCTACATCATGGCCACCGACCTCCTCCTTCTCGAGTGGAACGAAGTAGCCCGTAAACGAGACAATGACGGAAGCCTGGGAGTCTATACGGTACCCTGGTACCAGTCGGACCCACCCCTGGCCTACTCCCAGTTCACCACGTCACTGTTCAACCTTAGGAATGACCTACTCTCGGGTCTGGACACGGCCATCAACGAACGAGATCACCCAAAACCCCAGTACAGCTCACACCTGGGATAGGCTCTATCTGTCCGGAAGGTATTTCTTGATGCTGCTAGCCTCCCGGTGCAGCCACCAGGCCGCCGCCACACCTATCACGGCCCCTGCCAGCACATCCGACGGATAATGCACCCCTGAGAATATCCTGCCCAGCCCCACCAGCACCGCCAGAATTACCGCACACCAGCCGCTCTTCTTGTACCCTGAAAATACCAGGCTGAAAGCCAGGGCAAATGCCAGCATAGTATGCCCAGACGGGAAGCTGGCGGCATCCACCTTGAAGGTCATTGCCACCAGATCAGTGTGGGTAATAAACGGGCGAGGACGGGCCCAGACCACATTGATTACGCTCTTGAGAGCCGTCCCCAAGAGGGCCGACATAACCGCCAGCATCACCGCCTTCTTGGTGCCGTGCTTGCTCCCCTTGGCCTCAGGCAGCTCCCAGAGAATAATAAGCAGCACCGGCAATACGAAGATAAGTAGCTGGGCACAGAAGTAGACAAAGTCGTGCAGCCAGCCGTACTGGTTGGTAAGATTCACCGCATGTGAAAGCAGGCGGTAATCTATCCCCTGCAGAGAGGAAACCAGGTCATTGATCATGCCGTTATGGTATCATGAAGGCCATGAAGATCTCCACCGCCACCAGCGACTATCTCGAGTATCTGCAGGTAGAACGCAACCGGTCCCCCAAGACCATCGTCGCCTACCGGCATTACCTGGAGCGCCTGATGGGCTGGCTGGGCAAGGACATTGAGATCGAGCAGCTTTCAGCTCAACAGGTTAGGAAATACCGGCTTTACCTTGCCCAGTTCGAGGACGAGTACGGCGAGCCCCTGACCCTGCGCACCCAGACCTACCACGTCATCGCCCTGCGCTCCTTGCTGCGCTACTGCATCAAGCGCGACCTCGCATGCCTCTCCCCTGACAAGATCGAACTGCCCAAACCCGAGGACCACGCCATCCAATACCTTTCGGCCGAAGACCTGGAGCGGTTACTTACCATACCTGATACTTCCACTATGGGCGGCCTACGCGACCGGGCCCTGATGGAACTCCTCTTCTCTACTGGTTTGCGCGTGGCTGAGCTGACCGGACTGGACCGCCGTATGCTTTCTACTGAGACTGGAGAGATGCGAGTAATAGGCAAGGGACGCAAGGAGCGCATAGTCTTTATCTCTGATCGGGCCAAGGAGTGGATGCGGGCTTATCTCGACCGAAGGTCAGACACCTCTGAAGCGGCTTTCGTCGGCTACCGGGGCAAGGGCACCAGCGTCGACCCCTCTCCACAGGTTGAGGCTCAGGCCACCCGACTGACACCGCGCTCGGTGGATCGCCTGATTCAGAAGCATGCCTTGGAGGCTGGCATTGTAAAAAACGTTACTCCCCACTCCCTGCGCCACTCCTTCGCCACAGATCTGCTCTTAAACGGGGCAGACATCAGAAGCGTCCAGACTCTGCTCGGCCATGCCTCCATCACCACTACCCAGGTATATACCCACATAACAAATCAGCGGCTGCGCGAGGTGCACAACCGCTTTCATGGCAAGGGGCTCGATAAGGACTCCCCAGAACAAGAAAAGCCCAAACCTTAGGAGGCCGGGCTTTCCAGCTGTTCAAATAATGGGACCGGGTTCGACAGGTTGTCGTTCTCGGTACTCACCTGGCCCTTGATCTTCTCGATCAGGTTCAGATGCTGGTCATGCTCCTGCATGAGCCGCTTGTTGCTGTATACGTTTATGGTGACGGTAGTAGCCATATTCTTTTCTTTTTGTGATGCTTTTGTTTTTGTAATTTCGACCGGTATTTCCCGAATCGAAATTATATTAGTATAGGCCAATCGGACCGAAAAGTCAAGTCCCTAGTCTCTTCAAACGAGAAACGCAGCCGCCGGGTGGCGACTGCGCTCGTACGAATCCTTCACACGTTCCGTTCCTCGCTCCTAGCGGGGTAACAGAGCACCAACCTGATAGCGGTGCCCCCTCAGCATTTTACTGAGAGTGGGCATGGCATTGTGCTGCAGCCAGACGACCTGTTTTACATTCAGCATAAAGCCCTGCTCTGTCACACTCACCGCTGGAGTACCCAGGCGTAGCTTAGCTACAGTGGCCAATGCCTCAGGATTAACGAAATCCGGATCCATGTAGCCGCGAAAGCCCGGCTTGCTTACCTCCAGGTTTGGGTTGCAACAAAGATAGTAGGCTGCAGTTGCCACCTCATCCACCGTAAACGTAAACCACTTGGTCGACGGCTTGTTCTTCCTGCAAAAGCGGACTGCATAGACATGCCGCTTATCATGGTTACCGATGACCTCGATAGTCGGTTTGCCCCACTTGTACATCTCGGCAACACTCGACTGCGTGACGTCCGCATAGGCATCGGCATGAGAGCCTTTGTAGCCTGGAAGCCGCTTGGCGAACAGAGTGTGCAGCTCCCTCCCCAGGTCATCAGGTACCACGAACCCCTGATTAAGCAGATCTTTGCAGACCTTGCCAACGACAGTTGCATCGTACGCCGCGTAGAGCTTTGGGCTCACCGGCGCCTTAACTAACGCTTTGGTCATGATTCATCCTCTCCCGTATAGACTGAGACGGTTATACCAGGTGATTCTTAACCTGTCAATCTGTAAATAAATGTGCGGCTTGACTAACAAATAATAAAAAGTTACTCTCCGAGCATGTTGCAGAGGACTTGACCACCTAGGCGACATAAGAACAAGGAAGGGAAGAGATAATGACCACCGTTGACAACACCACACCAGGAGCAGTCGCACCAGCAGGACGAGTAGCAGACAACGTACCGCTCTGCTTCCTCCATGAGGATGATCCCGCTGCCTATTTTGGCGCATGCGAGGGAAAATTGACCACTCTCCCACCGCATCCGAAGACAGGACAGGTTATAACCTGTTGCACCGCCCACCGGACTAACGCCGACACCAAGCTCTCCAACACGGCTGAATATCTGGCCGAACGAAGCCTGCACATGGAGGCAATTCCCCAGGACGCCCCTACCCAACCCTGCAAGCTGACCACCTGCGGAGCTGACGCGTCCTACGTCATCGGAAACCCCAAAAGCAGGACTGACCACCCCTGCTGCAGCAACCACATTAAGCAAGTCGCCGATTTGCACGGGATGGTTGCACATACCCGCATCGCACCTTGCGACTACGGAACTGAGCTGATCCAGCTCCCCCCTTCAGAAGAAGTCTTGAGAAGTGGGATTCCCCTCGTCGACCCCCATACGGAGGCTCAAAACGCCAACTGGCTTTACAGCTGATCAGTTGCCAGCACTCAAACCCATCCACCCGGAGCAAGGACCCCACGTCCTTGCTCCGTTTGGCGTCTTGAGGGCTACAACCTGGAGATTGCGCTCCCCCCTCTCTTCTGATATAGTAACGAGGCCATTGGTGACAGTATCTGTGACTCCGTCCTAAGCCAAGGACCCTGTCACCCTATCGAATCAAAGCCAACTACGAGGCCCCGTTTATCTGCCGGGAGTCTCACCCCACTAGTATTTTTGTATACTCATGAAAGTAGGCGCTACCAAACAGTACGAATTGACCTTTATCCTCGGTGAGAAGACCACTCCCGAGTCCGGCATCAAGAAGACCGAGGCAGTAAAGAAGCTGGTCACCGACCAGAAGGGCGTTGTCACCAAAGAAGAGCTCTGGGGACGTCGCGAGCTTGCCTACCAGATCGGTAGCAACCGCAGCGGTTTCTACGTTACCCTCTGGCTGGACATTGACGGCGAAGGCCTCAAGAACCTGCAGAAGGAAATGAGCTTCGATGCTGACATCATCAGATTCCTGGCCACCATCGCCTACACCACCGCCCAGCCTGGTACCCTGTACCCCGTTGTGGAAGGTGACGAGAAGAGCGAGAAGCCAGCCGGTGAGACCCCCCGCAAGGAGAAGGAGTCCACCTCAGTTTCCGCTGAAGAGATGCTCCGCAGCCACTCCGCTCCTGCCAAGACCGAAAAGCCTTCCAAGAAGGCCAAGGACACCAGCGAGGACCTTCCAGAGGAAGAGCGCCTGGAGAAGCTGGACACGGTACTGGAAGAGATGCTCAAGGACGAGCTGGAGTAAGACCCACCTTATCGGTTTAAGCCCCGACCCATGCTAAACCTGAATCACATCGAGGTTATCGGCAATCTGACCAAGGATCCCGAGCTCCGCTATACCCCGAACAACCAGGCAGTCTGCTCCATCAGCGTCGCGACCAACCGTCGTTACCGGGACCAGAACAACAACTGGGTGGACTCCCCGCCGGAGTACCACGATATCGTGATTTGGGGCCAGCTGGGAGAGCGCTGCAACCAGGTATTGCACAAGGGCGAGCGTATCTTCGTCAGCGGCCGCCTGCAGACCCGCTCCTGGGAAGCCCAGGACGGCAGCAAGCGCTACAAGACCGAGATCGTGGCAGACAGCATCATCGGGCCAGACCAGGTCAACAAGAACCTGGGCAATGCAGGCGACAGCCTAGGCAATACCGGCTTTTCCTCTTCAGCTGCCGCCGGAGCCCCTGACTTCGCCGCCGAACCGGTAGCCGGAGGCGCCAAGCCCACCCCTGCCAAGGCAGCCCCCAAGAAGGCAGCCGGACCCTCAGACGAGGAAATCAACATCGACGACATCCCATTCTAACCAAGACGTTTCATGGCAATGCAACCAAACAAGAAGGTATCCAAGGGCGGCTATCCCACTAACCGGAAGCGCCGCGCTCAGATCACCCGCAAGGTGACCGAGATCGACCACAAGAACCTGGCCCTGATCAAGCGCTACACCAGCGAGTTCGGCCAGATCGAGAGCCGCAAGCGGACCGGCAACGCCCCCGCTACCCAGCGCATGCTGGCCACCGCCATCAAGCGGGCCCGCATCCTCGCTTTGCTTCCCTTCGTTAAGAGATAGCTTCCATCTTACAACACCTTAAACGAGGTATCGTTCACAATAGGGCCATCCGGACCTGCCGAAGTCTCATAGAGGGAGGACCAGGGACCAATTGGGAACGATACGAGTGCCCATGATAGGTATTACTGATCTCAAAACTGGTGTAGCTATTGACCTGGAGGGCGATCCTTATGTGGTCATGAACTACCAGCACAGCAAGATGGGCCGCGGCGGAGCCGTTATGCGCACCAAGCTGCGCAACCTGCGTACCGGCGCCCTGGTGGACATCACCTTCAAAGGTAGCGACAAGTTCGAAGAGGCCGACCTTGACCGCCGGGCCTCATCCTTCCTGTACAGCGAAGGCACCGACTCTGTTTTCATGGACTCTACCTCCTTTGAACAGTACTCACTGTCTGCCGAGGTAGTAGGCGACAAGTCTCGGTTCCTCCGTGAGGGCAGCGAGGTGCTAATCCTGTTCTACCAGGACCAGCCCGTCAGTATCGACCTCCCCATTAAGATGGAGTTCGAGATCACCCACACCGAGCCAGGCGTCAAAGGTGACACCGCCCAGGGAGGCTCAAAGCCTGCTACTCTGGATACCGGCGCCACTATCACCGTCCCCCTCTTCGTAAAAACCGGCGACATGATCCGGGTAAATACCGTCGAAGGCACCTACGTCGAACGCGTTCGGTAGCTAGCTCCAGTCGCTTTGTTTGAGCAAAGGCAGTCCGATACCATCGGGCTGCTTTTGTTTTTCGACAAATCAGTGATGTATACTAAATGAGACTATATGTAGCAAGGAGGACATGATTGGACTAGGAAGCTTATTTGGCAAGGGAGCGCCCGATCCGGCCGCCGTCCCCGCTCCGCCACCACCACCAGCTCCCGCCGCACCCGTGGCAGACGTTTCCGCGACGGACTCCAGTCCACGTGTTCTTGATATCTCCGGTGCCGCTCCCATGGCCCCCGCGCCTTCGGCCCCTACCGAAGATACCGCGTCCATTCCCGCTCCCGAACCTGTCGTAGCGGCCCCCGTAGTTGAGGAGGCTCCCGCTCCCGAGCCAGCTTCAGACCTTCCAGATATGAGCACTCCCCTGGTAGAAGCCGCCCCTGAGCCCATCGTGGAAGCACCCGCTACTGATGCGAGTCCGGCACCCAGTAGTATCTCCAACTTCATGGAGAGCATGGACCTCTCTGACAAAACAACCTCAGTCGAAACTCCTGGCGCTTCAATGAGCGCTGACGACACCGAGCCTCTTTCAGTTGGACCTATCGGGGAACTTTCCTTTGATGCACCAGCCGCCAGTACTTCGGCCGACTCAGATACGACTACCTCAGACGACCAGAAGCCAGTTGACGAGTACAAGGAAGAGACCGACGAGACCCCAGTTACCGGTAGCGAGGAGAGCAGCCAGTCCTCAGCTTTGCCAGCAGACGATGCCCAGGGTTCGTTCCCCCAGACAGTTACTCAGCAGGTTGAATCCATCCTGCGTCAGAACGTAGATAACGAGCAGCAGGCTATCGGTGATGAAGAGAAGGCACTGAGCCAGCACCGCGAGGCCCTTGAGAAGCAGAAGGCAGACCTAGAAGAGAAGAAGAAGCAGATTGCTGACGAAGAAGAAGGTGTAAAGAAGCAAGAAGACGACCTCGGCCAGCGCCACCAGCGTTTGGACGCCAGAAAGGATAGGATTCAGAAGATTTTGCAGGACCTTCAGTAGCAATGAACTGAGATGGAAGCGGACCACGAGGTCCGCTTCTTTAGTATTGACAGCTCTTGCTATAATCAAGGCACCCCGGTAGTGGAAGGAGGAAGCTAATGAATCACCGTTATTTCGCTGAAGCAGCCGACAGTGTCGGCACATGCACCCTGACAGGAGCAGACAACGGGAGGGCCGGCCATCTGAGCATGCCCTGTATGGCAGACTTCTATGTCGGCCAGACCCATGCACTGGAAGCCCTCATAGATCGCTTCTGGATCTTGGCTCACCCACATTCAGAGGAGACATGCGAAGCGGACCACACCCGCGTCGTGTTGCCCACCCTTTACGAATGCATGGTCCAGGCTATTATGCCTGTCGCCACCGTCCTTCTCAGCGGCGCTGCCTGTCCGCCCAAGGGACTGGCCCAAGAACACCTGCAGCAGATGGCCATTACCCTTCTGCGGCTCGCCGACGTAAAGCGCCACTTGCTGTGGGCCATGGACCTTGAGGAAGGAGCTAGCCTCGAAACCCTCGAAGGAACCAAGTCCAAACCCAACTGCTTTGACAGACTACCCGACCAACTGGTCAATCATCTCAACCCAGCCTTCCTTGCCCAGGCAATGGATAAGACCCCTATCTAGGTGGCTCGCCATCCAGACTACACAAAAGAACCCGACCCCCAGAGGGGTCGGGTTCAATCGTTCTCTCAGAAAAAACCTAGTACATACCTCCCATACCACCCATGTCCCCGCCTCCAGAAGCTGGAGCCTTAGGCTCGGGCTTGTCAGCGATCAGGACCTCAGTGGTCAGCACCATGGCAGCCACACTGGCAGCGTTCTGTAGGGCGCTTGAGGTGACCTTGAAGGGGTCAATAATGCCGGCCTTTACCATGTCAACGTACTCACCGGTAGCGGCGTTGTAGCCTACTCCCTTGGGGCGACGACGTACTTCCTCGACGATGACGGCACCGTCCTGGCCAGCGTTCTCGGCAATCTGGCGGATAGGCTGCTCCAGGGAGCGCTTAAGGATCTGAATGCCTATCTGCTCCTCGCCTTCCAGCATCAGAGAATCAAGCTCCGAGATGACGTCAGCGAACGCGACGCCTCCACCGGGCAAAATACCTCCGTCTACCTCGTCCACGGCGGCGCGAGTGGCGGCCAACGCGTCTTCGATCCGATACTTCTTCTCTTTCATCTCAACTTCGGTAGCGGCACCCACCTTAATGACGCCGACACCTCCGGCCAGCTTGGCATAGCGCTCCTTCAGCTTGTCCTTGTCGTACGAAGAGTCAGTGGTCTCGATCTGGGCCTTGATCTGGTCGACCCGAGCCTTAATCTCAGCCTTCTTACCCTTACCACCGACGATGGTGGTCTTTTCCTTGGTGGATACTACCTTGTCAGCCACACCGAGCATGTCCATGGTGGTGGTCTCGAGCTTGAGGCCGACCTCTTCTGAGATCAGCTGGCCGCCAGTAAGTACGGCGATGTCGCGTAGCATTTCCTTGCGACGGTCTCCGAAGCCAGGAGCCTTCACGGCCAGGGTATTAAAGCTGCCGCGCAGCTTGTTCAGGATCAGGGTGGTAAGTGCGTCCCCGTCCACGTCCTCGGCGATGATCACCAGGTTCTTCTTACCGGCGCCGGCCATGGCCTCAAGCAGAGGCAGGATCTCCTGGATGGAGGAGATCTTCTTGTCGGTGACCAGGATCATGGCGTCACTGTAGACGGCCTCCATGCGCTGGGGGTCGGTAACCATATACGGGGCGATATAGCCGTTGTCGAACTGCATGCCCTCCACCACCTCAGAGGCGTACCCGAAGGTCTGTCCCTCTTCGACGGTGATGACGCCGGCCCGGCCGACCTTCTCCATCACCTCGGCGATCAGGGAGCCTACCTCGGCGTCTCCGGCGGAGATGGTGGCCACATTGGCGATCTCTTGCTTGCCCTTGACCTGCTTGCTGTTGGCACGCAGTCTCTCCACGATCAGAGCGACACCCTTCTCAATACCGTGACGGATCACCATAGGGTTGGCGCCGGCGGCTACGTTCTTCAGACCCTCGTTGATCATAGCCTGGGCCAGGACGGTGGCGGTAGTGGTACCGTCTCCAGCGATGTCGTTGGTCTTGGAGGCCACTTCCTTGATCAGCTGGGCACCCATGTTCTCAAACTTGTCCTCCAGCTCGATCTCCTTGGCGATGGTAACGCCGTCGTTGGTGATGATGGGAGAGCCGTAGCTCTTGTCCAGCACTACGTTGCGGCCCTTGGGCCCCAGGGTCACCTTGACCGAGTCGGCCAGGATGTTGACGCCGCGACGGAGGGATCCGCGGGCGTCCTCAGAAAAAATAAGCTGCTTTGCCATAGGTATTCGTTGTTAGGGCTACTTCTTCTTTTCTACCACGCCGAGAATGTCGCCGGAGTCCAATATATAGAGCTCCTCGCCGTCGATCTTTACCTCGGTAGGACCGTACTTGGTAAACATCACTACCTGCCCTTCCTTGATGCCTAGGTCGGCAAAGGATACCAGGGTGCCGTCGATATATTTGCCGGTGCCTACGGCCAGTACAGTGCCTTCCTGGGGCTTCTCCTGGGCGGAATCAGGCAGAACGATGCCGGACTTGGTTACCTCCTCCTTATTCAGAGGCTTGACCAGAATGTGGTCGCCAATGGGACGTAGCATACGCGCTCCTTCATTACGGATGAATATAAGGTTATACAATGAAAAGTGTAAAGACTTGTTTACACCCCGTCAAGTCCATATGAATACAACAAGGAACTGACGGGGTGTCCTAAGAACATCCAGCGGCTATATTCCGAAGTTCGAAGGAACATCTTGTCAATCTTCCTTTTCTGTAGCTTATTTTCGATAAGTCTCCTTGCAGTCTATACAATGTCAACTTTATTTTCCATTTTAAAAACCGCCGTACCCGAAGGTCGTGCGGTTTTAAGATTCCTGTCTTTCCAGAATGTCAGAGGTTGACGCACCTCCTTGCGCCGGAAAAACTAGTTTCTCCATATGACTACGTCGTACAGCACGCAGCCGTTGGGCAGGCTGATAGCGTTGCGCCGCTGATCAACCGTTAGCAAGGCCTCTATGCAGGCCTGCACCCTTTCGGGTTCGCCGGAAAGGTGGAACAGGAGGCCGCTACCCCCGCTGTCGACATGCTCACTTCGCACGTACCGAGGAGTCTCGGTCCAGCAGCGGAACTGGACGCCTTGACGTGCCAGCGTGAAGCTGAGTCTTGGAATGAACTTGACTTCGAATCCCAAGACCTTGCTCATGAGCTCGCAAGCCCGTAGTCTTTCTTCGTCCGAAGAATTCTGGCACTGCTCGCCAAGACCGATGAGCTCCTTGAGGACCTCCACCTGCTTGTCCTCCGAAAAGGTGCGCAGGGCCTTGTTGAAGGCCTGGTTCTTTCCATTGCCAACCTCCACATACTGCTGCTTCTTGGGCAAATTGGCAGCTGCAAAAACGGCTTCAATGTGCGGTGTGTTCATGTCATTCCTTTTCTTCTCTCTGTTACTGTCCTCGCGGTACAGTGCCCTAGAAGATTTCAAAAGTACGAACCTTTGAGCGTTATCGGCTCAGGGTGGGTGGAGTGGGCTTATGCAGCCCACCCACACCTGAAACGACACCTGCCTTACATTTCCTTCCCATCCTTCGGTTCGTAACGCCACTCAACCCCCGGAGTCCGAGGCACGTACTGGCAGGGATCATCCAAGCGCGAAACCCAAGGCCACGAGCGATCCCTCCAGCGACCTCCTGGCTTCTCCTCCATAAATGGCTGAGAAGTGCTGACAATAACCAGCTTCAGGTCGTGGTCTTTGGCAAAATCCTGCACTTCGCGGAGCTTACTGCCGTCACGTGAGCTTAGAGCGCAATAGGGACAGACGACGCGCAGAACCAGCTCCCCAGATCTCGTGATCTCTGCCGGAATTGCCATCCATCCTTTCGCGCTCTCTTTCAAAAATAGTTCCATGATGTCTCTCCTACTTCCTCTCGCCTCCCGTTTCCGGTGGGGCTTAAGTGAAGCTCACTCCAAATGTCTAAACCTGTCGAGCCAAATCGGCTCAGGGCAGGTGAGGTAAGTCCTAAGACTCAACCGCACCTGAGACGATGACCGTTCTCGGTCAGCGAGCCAGACATTACAGGCTCATCTTCCTCTGGGCCTCTTCTAATATCTCGACCCAGTTCCTCGCTTCCTTTTGTCCATCATCAGAGATGAAAACAACAGGCGGATTGGGCATATCCATTCCTAATCTGACCCATCCCATGAGCGCCGGAATTTCCGTCCTATGGTGGTCGAGATTACTACAGACCGCCACCGGAATCCCCAAGCAGCATGCCTTCAGCGCGATGACGAGCCCAAGGGGCTGCTCAATCGTGCGGCGCTCCGGAGTCGTCCTGTTGGCATCCATCATTTCGCCAGGCGGCATCATCATATCGGTCATGATCAGGTCTGCCTTCTTACCAGTGGCCAGAAAATTGAGAAGACCACTTCCCGGTCCATCGAATATCACCACCTCATGGCCGCAGCCGCGAAGCAGTTCAGCGCTCTGCTGGTTTTCAACTTTGTCGTCTATCACTAAGATCTTCATGTTGATTCCCCTGTCTTCCTCTGTAATCCTCTCTTGCGAGTCGGTGTCTGGAAGATTTTCTAAAAGTTCATGTCCCGATGAGCGGCCTGGATTTCTCCTCCCCTCTCATCGTGACGGCAGCATTGTAGCACTGAAAACCTATTTCGTCAAGTACTTAGTCGATAAATACGAATTATCTAAAAATCATTAACAGATCGCGATATGGATACTTTCAGGTATATATGCTATAGTTCTACTATATCGACGAAATTTTAAACGATATGCAACAAGCAGACATTCTCATCAAAAACCTGGGTCTGACCGACAAGGAAGCGGCGGTCTACATGGCCATTCTTGAGCTCGGCACCAGCACCATCCAGCCTATCGCCACCCAGTCGGGCATCAAGCGCACCTCCATCTACTACTTCATTGACCACCTGGTGGAGCTGGGCCTGGTCGAGCAGGCCAAGATCAGAAACCGCAAGCATTATTCAGCCCTCCCCCCTGAGAATATGGTTAGCCTGCAGAAGCAGCGTCTGAGCGAGCTCGAGGAAATGCTCCCGGAGTTCAAGAGCTTCTATAATGTCTCGGCCAGCAAGCCCCGCATCAGCTATTACGAAGGCACCACCCAGCTGCAGAATATTCTTCTGGAGGAGCTGAAGTGCAAGGAGGTCTGGTACATATGGCCCACCAAGCTTGCCGTAGACATGGTAGGAGGCCCGGAATTCATGCAGAAGCTGTTCCGCCAGCTGGTGGACAAAAAGATCAAGGTAAAGGTCATTAGGTTCCATGACCAGGAGGTACATTTCCCAGGTTCGATAGGCGGCGGCGTCGAGAAGATACGCGAGATACGCTATGCCAAGCCTGGGATGACCTTCCCCCTGGCTATCGGCATATATGACAGCGGCAAGGTGGGCTTCCTCAGCTCGAAGAAGGAAGGGTTCGGCATTATGATCGAAAGCCGTGAGCTCTATGACGCTATGTGCCTGCTGTTCAATATCTTCTGGGAGCAGACGGACGTAGTAGAGGGCGCCGAGGGCTAACAATGCTAAAGCAAAAACCGCACTACCCGAAGGTCGTGCGGTTTTGGACTCCTGCCACTCTAGAACACTTCTCACCAACCTATAGCCCTAAAGGTTGACCCCATACCACGGCCTGGCCTTAAAGAACTCACGCACCTCCTCGCTAACTTTTTCACCAACCTGATCTATCAGGCTCTTTGCCACCTTTCCGGCCTCTTCGCGTAGGTCCTCTGGGACTGATTTACCCAAGGAAGATGAAAAGCCTGAAATAACACCCTTCATATTAACTGTCCCCCCGCCTTTTCTCTTTACCTTCAAACCCTTTTTGCCATGTGCAGCAGCAAATTCAAGTGCATAACTCAGTATCTCTGTGTGCACATATTTGGAGGAACCAATACCCACCACCAGCTCACCGTCAGAAAGCTCTGCCACAACAACCTTTGCGCCATCGCCAAAGGCCATTTCCGTCCACAAGGACTTTTTATTCAACAGACTGAAACCAATCATGCTAGCACCCGCTTTTCAAAGGATCACCTCAGGTCTCCCCTCAGTGTCGGGAGCATCCTAGCACAATTATTCATAATTGTCAATAACTAAGACTTTTTATATAAGATATATATTGAATATTATTATAATATCGTCTATTATATAGACTATATGGATAAAGAATCCCTCCTCTCCGAGATCGGCCTCAGTGACAAAGAGACCAAGACCTACCTGGCCATTCTTGAGCTGGGCAGCAGCACCATCAAGCCCATCGCCCTGCGCTCAGGCATCAAGCGCACCTCCATCTATAACTTCATTGACCGCCTGGTTGAGCTGGGCCTCATCACCCAGACCGTAGTACGAGGCCGCACCCATTACCAAGCCCTTCCTCCTTCGCACCTGGCCGACCTGCAGAGAGAGCGCCTACACCGGGTAGAATCAATACTGCCGGAGCTTACCAGCCTGTTTAACCTGAACTCCTCCAAGCCCCGCATGCACTACTATGAGGGCCCCGAGCAGATGAAGAATATCGTCCGAGAAGAGCTCTCCTGCACCAAGGAAGCCCTCTACATCTGGCCCAGCGCCGAAAGCACCGAGATGATCGGCGGGAAGCGGTTCATGACCGACATCGACAAGCAGCGCATAGAGCGCGGAGTACGCATTCGTACCATTCGCATGCACGACCAGACCGAGCATCTCTTTGAGACGTCAGCCCACGGCACCGCCTTACTTCGGGAAGTACGGTTCGCACCTGAGAATGAGAACTATAAGATGGGAATGGGAATCTACGACACTGGCAATGTCAGCTTCTTCAGCTCAAAGGAGGAGGGCTTCGGCATCCTTATCGAGAGTAAGGAGCTCAGCGCCATGCTGCGAAGCCTGTTCGAACTGCTTTGGCAGGTGTCCACCCCCGCCAAGCCAGGACAGGGGTAGGCTAAAACCCTTACTTTTTTAAGCTGGTTATTGTATAGTGATTCCACAAAAGCACTCCCATGAACAAAGCCCTTTCCCTCACCTTCAGCCTCCCCCTTTCCATCTTCAAGGAAGACGGCGTGTTCGTTGCGCATACGCCGGCACTAGACATCTCAACCTGCGGTGACAGCGTAGAAGAGGCAAAGAAAAGCTTTGAGGAGCTAGTGGTACTGTTCATTCAAGAACTGGAAAGAAAAGGCACCACCGACGAAGTCCTCACCTCTATGGGCTGGGTCAAGGCCAACAAGGTCTGGGCACCGCCCGTTGAAGTGCACCACGAGATGCAGACTTTCAGCGTCCCTGTGCCGGCGTAATGTCCTCACGGCTCACCCCGATAAACGTTCTCAGGTTTGAGAAGTTCCTTGCTTCAGTTGGCTGCACCTTCGTAAGACAGGCCGGCAGCCACCGAGTCTTTGAGAAGGCAGGGCTTGCCAGGCCGGTTATCGTTCCCCGCCACTGCGCAGAGCTCCCTCCTTTTATCATTCGAAATAACCTCAGGACGCTAGGAATCAGCCTCGAGGAATATCAGAAGGCCATCAGGAAACTAAAATAGCCCGCTGCATGCGGGCTATTTTAGTAATTAAAAAGAGCGGTTCACATTTCTACACGTGGATCAAATGTTTTTTAAATCCTGTGTGTGATACCGCTCTTTTTCAGCACAGACACGTTCCCGATGTTTCCAAGCGAGACATTACGTCTGACTTAGAATGGTTGCCATCTGGCTGTTGTGTCTTGCTCACCTGCTCTATAAAGGTACAAAATGTCTTGACTCTCTTTCTGTATTTCTCAGCAGGTCTCACAAGCACTTCACGCCGTTTCTCTTCTCTATCTCTTCCTACTCATCTCGTGTCGAGGAACCTTGTAATATCATCCCTCAACAAAGCTATTATACGTTTTGTAGGGCTTCCCGTCAATGACCTGGGGCCCCTTTCTAACCTGTAGATGCCCTAAAAACACTGCTGTAGCCGCTTTTTCAAATATTTCCTGGCTCCGCTGTAATATGCCCTACTTTTTCTACCAGAGTAGCTTTATTAGAGCCCTCGAGGGTGCTGCTATTCATTACTGGGGAAGGCCTGGTTAGCCAATGTCTCAAAGCGTCCAAACTGTAACCGGGCCAGCAACTTGGCATCCCCAGTCGGGCCGTTACGGTGCTTCCTCACCATCACTTCCATGAGGTTGTTCTGCTCGTCCTTGTTATAGTAGTCGTCGCGATACAGGAACATCACCACGTCAGCGTCCTGCTCAATCGAATTGTGGACGACGATGTCATTGGCAACAAAGTTATGAGTTCCGGGAACTGTTGCGTCAAACACTTCTTCTACTGCCAGCGGAGTAATACTAGTAATTTCATCCCAATACAGATCGGAGTCAGCCAAGACCCCAAGATAACGACTACCGACTATCTGTGCAATTCGTCCTAGCCGCTCCCTGCTCACTCCGCTCTTAAACAAGGCTGATCCGGCGTAGGACATTCCCATACTTGCCTGTACGGCTCTCCAGCTCAGCCCTGACGCCACTTTGGCCGGGATGATCAGCTGTTCCCAGATTGAAAGGTCGAGGGTATCGGTATTAGGATTGCCTTTTAAGCCAGCAAGCAACTCCTTGCACTGGCTAACGTTCTCTCCCCTGCGGCCATGACAGCCAACAGCGGCGAGAAATATTTCCTGGTTTGCCTTGCCTTGCACTTCTACATGATAACTTGGACGAAACGTCTTAGCTCCCTTGACCTGGGGAACCTGACGAAGGGTAGCCTGCATTCCCACCCGTAATAATAGATGCTGCACCTGTTCCGCTAGAATCGGGCTAGTAGTAGCATAGTATATCGAGACCTTGTCCCTGGCTACGGACAGACATCCGTCAGTTGCCCACAAGTGATGCAGGAAGAGGGCTACCTGGGAATTTGAACAGCTGAAGAGACTGGCCGGCAGCTTTTTCTCATAGGAACGCGCCAATCCCAACCCCTCAGATTCCAACCACTTTAGAAACGGATGCTTCTTACCTCTGGCATTACGATACGGACTAGGAAGATACAGATGATACCAGCTCTTCTGAGCAACCTGACGAGGCTTAATCCCGTAAAGTATTGCAGTGGCATAGGCTACCGCTTCGATATTAGCTGGGTCATTACTCGTGTAATGCACCGGCTGGTGAGATACGTAGCACCCATCCCCCACCATATGGGCCAGGAATGTCAGCTGTTCATCGCTATAAGAGGTGTTATCGGCAAGATTGCTAGGGAACTGACGTGGCAGGGCTAGTTTCTCGCCAATCTTAAGATTATCGAGGGATTGCCATTCAGTATACGTCTTGAACTTATGGTTAGCAGAGGCTTTGATCGTCCTACCGGAGCGGAACTTCAGCTCATATGTCTGCTTATAACCACTGGAGAATACTTTGGAAGCCGTCTTACGAACAATCTTATACTCCTCATCCATGCTCCACACCGGCACGTTAGTCTGACCTACCAGATCTTTGATCATTACGCGCTCACCAGTATCAGCTCTCTGGATAAGGGTATCGCCGGTCAAACAGCCACTTTCTCTTAGGTCCGACAGCAGCGGCCGCTTGTCCGGGCGCGACTCCACCGCACGGGAGAGCTGCGACAGGGCGATCACCGGACAGTTGATCTCTCGGGCCAGGGCCTTTAACGAGCGGGAGATTTCCGAGACTTCCTGTACACGGTTGTCGCTATTGCCTTTCGCGGTTCCCTCCATGAGCTGCAGGTAGTCCAATACTATGAGGTCAAGACCGTACTCAGCCTGCAGACGTCGAGCCTTGGCGCGAACCTCCATGATATTGGCCGAAGGGGTATCGTCGATGAACAGGTTGGCTTCGGCAAGTATTCCGTAGGCCTCGTTCAGGTTACGGAAGTCCTCGTCATTCAGCTTGCCGTTACGCAGCTTCCAGCTGTCGATCTGGCCAATAGAGGAAATGAGACGATCCACCAGCTGCTCCTTGGACATTTCCAGGGAGAAGATGCCCACCGACTTCTTCTGTTGCACGGCCACGTTCTGGGCGATCTGCAGGGCGAAGGCCGTTTTTCCCATCGAAGGACGGGCGGCCAGGATGATCAGGTCAGACTGCTGCAGGCCACCCAGGATATTGTCTATGTGCTTGTAGCCGGTCGAAAGGCCGCGCATAGTCCCATCCTGCTTGGACAAGGCATCCAGCCGCTCGAAGCTGTCGGCCAGGATGCTGCGGACCGGGATGAAGTTCTGCTTGAGGAAGCGCTGGGTGACGGCAAACAAGGCCTGCTCGGCCTGGTCCAGAATGACGCTTGACGGCTCGTCCTCACGGAAGCCCAGCTCGCTGATCGAGCCGGCCGCGGAGATAAGGCGGCGCAGCATGGCCTTCTCCCGGACGATCTGGGCGTAATGCTGGACATTGGTGGCAGAGGCCACTGAGCTCACCAGGCTGGAAAGCTTGGCCGGGCCCCCTATCTGGTCCAGCTTCTTCACCCGGGCCAGCTCGTCGGCCACCGTCACCAGGTCGATGGGCACCCGCTTCTCTGAGAGAACCACCATGGCCTCGTAGATCGCCGCGTGGTCAGGGCGGTAGAAGTCGACGGCAGACAGTATGTCGATGACCTTCAACATCGCCTCCACATCGAGAAGCAAGGCCCCGATAGTGGAGACCTCGGCGTCGATGTTCTGCGGGGGCATCCGGCCGGCCACCTGGTGAGGGGTCAGCGACGGGGCCTCCTGCTGGTAGTTCTGACGAGAACCAGTGCGGGCCATGGGGATTCGATTGAGATTAGATCAGACCGACGGCGCTTTTGACTCGCTCCAGGGTAGCGTTAGCAATCTGGTTCGCCTTGGCATTCCCCTCTTTGATCACATCCTCTAGGTAATCAGGCTTAGCGTCAAGCTCGGCCTTGCGGGCTCGGATAGGCTCCAGGAAGCTGTTGATGTTGGCGGCCAGGATATCCTTTGATTCTTTATAGGTGATAGTACCGGCCCGGTAGCGTGATTCGAGCTCCCCTAGCTGATCGGGACTGAACTGGCGATGGAAGGCAAAGAGTAGGTCCTTTTCGGGATCCTTAGGGTCGGTAGGACCGGCCGAATCAGTGGTGATCTTCATGACCTTCTTCGTCACCTCCTCGGCCGAGTCAAACAGGCCGATGGTATTGCCATAGCTCTTACTCATCTTCCTACCGTCTAGGCCCGGCAGCAGACCAGCCTCGGTAGCGATCATCCCCTCAGCTATCTTGAAAGTATTCCCGAAGAGATGGTTGAAGCTTCCGGCGAGGTCGGACATGATCTCAATATGCTGCTGTTGATCCTTTCCAACAGGCACAAAATCAGGTTCATACAGCAGGATGTCAGCCGCCATGAGGATGGGGTAGGTGAAGAGCCCGACGTTGGGATTCTTGCCGTTAGCCAAGGCGTCCTTGTAGGCATGCGACCGCTCCAGAAGACCGAAGGGGGCGATGGACCCAAGGATCTGGGCCAGCTCCGAGTGGGCAGCTACGGCCGACTGCTGCCACAGGGTCACCTTTGAGGGGTCAAGGCCGACCGCCAGCCAGGCAGAACTAATAGTACGGATCCCCGCCCTGAGGGTCTCGGCGTCATGGATCTGGTTAAGCGCATGCAGGTCTGCCACGAAGACGAAGAGATCGTACTCGTGCTGCAGGTCGACGAACGGTTTCATGGCCCCCAGGTAGTTACCCAGGTGGATGTTGCCAGTCGGTACGATGCCGGTAAGAAGTCGCTTGCTCATAGTGTCTCTATGCTAGCAGAAGGTATTCGACCCCACCAGTGGCCCCGGCCAGATGATGGTCAGGGCACTTGCTCGACGAGTTAGGGGGTCAGCCGGTTCACACCGCGGTGCAGGTAGGTCACTTCCCTGATATTCTCAGTGTTGAACATCTTCATCATCATGCGGACCGGTCCGATTCCGGCGCCACCGTGAGGTGGGCAGCCGTACTTGAAGAAGTCGAGATAGGTGCCAATGGACGCCTCTGTCAGCCCCTTGTCCAGAGCCTGCTTCTTAAGAACCTCGTAGCGATGCTCACGCTGGGCACCGGTAGTGATCTCTACCCCGTTCCACATCAAGTCAAAGCCTCTAGTGATGCCGGGCCGGTCCTCGTACCGCATGTGGTAGAAAGCGCGACTCTCGATAGGATACTCCGTAACGAATACGAACTCGTGGCCATGTTTCTCCATGATGACCTCGGAAAGCTTCTTCTCTTCCTCAGGGTTGAGGTCGCCGACTTTGTCGCTCTTGATGTCAAACGGCTTGAGCAGCTCCTTGGCCTCGGCCAGGGTTACCCGGGGAAACGGCAGCGTAGGCACCACCAGCTCGCGACCGAACAGCTCCTTGATCTTCTCCCCGTGCCGCTCCTTGATCGTAGTGAGCACAGAGGCGATCATTCCTTCAAGGTTGGCAGCGATGTCCTCATGAGAGTCAATGAACGACATCTCGAAGTCATAGCCGGTGAACTCGGTGGCATGCCGGGTGGTGAATGAGGGCTCAGCCCGGAACACCGGCCCGACCTCAAATACCTTCTCAAAGCCGGAGGCCATAGCCATCTGCTTGTAGAACTGGGGAGACTGGGCCAGATAGGCCTTGCCGCCGAAGTAGTCGACGGTGAAGAGCTCAGCTCCGGACTCGCTCGGAGCGCTCATGAACTTGGGCGAGTGGATTTCCAAGAAGCCCTTTTCCAGGAAGTACTTCATGAACGCCTCCTCAAAGGTGGTCCAGACCTGGAAGATTAGTAGGTTTTTGGGCTTCCTCAGGTCCAGCCAGCGGTAGTCCAGGCGCAGCGACTGGTCGGTCTCCCCTTCACCCTTCTCAACTACGGGAATAGGCAGCTCAGGGGCGGCGGCAGAGAGCACCTCGACGCTTTCAACCTGGATCTCAGCCCCGCCGGGAGCCTGGGGAGCGGCCACTGCCACACCCTCGACGACGATCACCGATTCCAAGGAGATATCCTCAGCAGCGGCAAAGACGGCCTCATGCTCCTTGCTGACCACGCACTGGATGGTGCCAGTGACGTCGCGCAGGATAAGGAACTGGATCTTGCTCTGGCGGCGGGCGGTCTGCAAAAAGCCCATCAGGCGGACTTTCTCTCCAGGCTTGGAGCCGGCCTGGGCGGTATAGGTTCGTTCCATAAAGGTGGGATTAGCGAGACTAGCGCGTTTGGATGCATTTCAAGGAAGGATTGAGTATTTGACCGAGGCGTACTCGCTGGTACGTTGAGGGAAAAACGGAAATCCTGACGAAGAAAGGCGCCAAACGCGTAGGACCGGGGAAATAAAAATGCCCTCGCACAATTACTCGAAAGTAATCATGTAAGGGCGACGTTAATCGCGGTGCCACCTTACTTCACTCCTGGCGGAGCCTTGTTTACGCTGTAACGGGCGCTCCCGAGGGGGTCTAGTATCCGCAGGAGCGGAGTTCTTCCCCTGGCTCAGCGGTGTCAGCCGCCTCAATGCCTATGCAAAGAGTATGGCAGAACCTGGAAAGGAGGGCAAGTGAGCTGGATTACAAACGTTTACAGCCCTGCCAAAGACCGCTATACTCATCCCAATGACCTCATACTCCTCTTTTAGCTTTTGCTGGCAGTCCCACCTCCTTCTTCAGAAGCGAGCCCTGTTTTAGTACCAGTCTAAACCAGAAGACAGCGCCCGCTCCTGAAGCGGGTGTTTTGTTTTCGGCAAGGCACATCTTGGAATTTGAAAGGTGGATCGCATGAAACGCGCATTCGCGCCTAGCCTTCGAGGCTTACTAGATACGACAAGTAGTAAAATGCTGGCAGAGACGGCACCATGGGTCCGACACGGACTAGAGCGCAGGCTGGACAGCGGCATTTTGAGGCTAGTCTCGGTATTCTCACCGGACTATTCCCGAGCAGCCGATCGGATTACCTGCAGTACACGAGTGAATGACGGACTCCCCTATGGCGCCCAGACACATCTAAATCTGGTAGCAGAAATGAGGGAGACCCTCGCCCAGTACGGGATTGACCTGGAATACAGCATTACCCTGACTGACGGAGACGTAGAATTTCCCAGGGTAATGCACCAGGTGGCCGACGGTGACGGTGAGCAGTTCCTGGATAACTGCCAGCAGAGCTGCCATGCCTTGGGCGAGGAAGCAGAGAGACTGGGTCTGAGGGTAACGATCTGTGGACGCCACAGCGTCATATTTCCTACCTGGTACAAGGTCTACGACAAGTTGGTGTCGGAGCTTGGCAGACAGGTGGAGGCCGACCCCAGCCTCTCGGCCCGACTTGGCTGCTTCGCAAGCCGCAGGCTAAGTCTCTATAGGGACATGGGGGCCTGGGACCTCAGCGTAGGATGCTCGCAGGAAATGCTGATTAGGCAATGGGCCCAGTGCATGACCTGGGGCGAATGCTCAAGTCGGGACATCGGGGCTGACATAGTGACGCTTGGCCACGCCACCCCTGTGCTGGACATGCTGAATCATCCCCTGGTCCGCAAGGGAAGGGAACGCATCCCTTTGCTAAGGATCAGATAACGAATCGTGTATGTGCACCATCCCCGCCCCGCCATTTCCAAGGAAGTGGCGGGGATGTTTTTTGGCTTACGAGAAGGGGAAAATGTGGTACGTTGGTATAAATTCTCTATCATGTCCACCTCTAAAGAACATACTCCCGGTGAAAAAATACGCGAGCTCCGTAAGGAGAGAGCTCTTTCTATTGAGGCACTGGCCAATGAAGCGGGCATAACAGCGGTGGCACTAAGTAATATCGAGACAAAACAAGCACATCCACAGCGCAACACCCTTCTAAAGCTGATAAGGTGCTTGGAAAATGTACTGTCACTTTTACCAAGTATCAGAAGAAGCCTGGTGTACTCCTATGGTTATACCGACGTCTACGACGCCCCAACCCCTCCTGAAATAACCACGGCGATAACTGCCTGGGAACTCCAGTTCAAGAACACCTCCTTCCCCGCCTATGTCATCGATATGACGATGAAAATTCACACGGCAAACCGTGCCATGCTAGGTCTCATGGACGAATCTGGCCAAGCTCGCACAGACCTCTGGGTATACGACCTAATTTTCTCCCCACCCCTTAAAAAGGGGCTACGGTTAGAAGGCACCTATCAACTAACCTATAACTTGGTGGCATACATCTGGTTTGATCATCAGCCCTATTTTCGAGAATCCTGGTGGCAGGAAAGCCTTCTTAAAGGCCGTAAGAAGTACCCTCTTTTCGGAGAACTAATCGATGGCTTCTCCAGTGGTACACTCCCATTGCCGGAACTTGAGACCATGGAACCAGTCACCTTCACACTTGCTGACGGAAGCAAGCTCACTTATGGCATACTCTCGGCAAATGTAGTTGAAGATCCACGGTTTAGAAGTATCCAATTCATCCCTATGGGCCACGAAAAGATATAGTGGACTTTATGGACGCTATCGTTAGCTGATGGGAGGATTGTTGTAAGGCTCATGCAACATTAGAAATCTTCTCGCCATGATGAGAGACCACCTCACCACCATCCAAGACCTTAAGGACCTTACCCAGAGGTTTAAAAAGGAGCGAAACTGGGGCGCCAACCACACCCCAAAGAATCTGGCCGTTTCCATCGCCATCGAAGGAGCCGAGCTAATGGAGCACTTCCAATGGGAGGATGTGATCAGACCTGACTCAAGACTCGAAATAAAACAGGAACTAGCCGATGTGGTGATTTACTGTCTATTTTTTGCACAGGCAAGCAGGATTGATTTAGCAAAAGCGATTGAAGAAAAGATGGCTCATAACGCTCGTAAGTATCCTGTTGAGCTTTTTAAGGGAGAGGGTGGAACAAATGAGGATTATTACAGAATAAAACGCGGATATCGCCAGAAACAACATGTGTAGCTTCCTGGCTCGACTACTGCCAATGTGGTACGTTGGAAAAAACTTACCCAGATATGGCAGTAGCCCTGTTCCTCACATCAGGAGAAAAGATACGCGAGCTCCGTAAGGAACGCGGCCTTTCTATTGAGGCACTGGCCAATGAAGCGGGCATAACAGCGGTGGCACTAAGTAATATCGAGCTGAAGTCAGCCGCTCCGCAGCGCTCAACCATACTCAAGCTTCTTGACTGCCTCGACTCAACACTTCCCATACCCGTGGAGAAACGTCGCGAGATTACCGATGCCTTTGGCTACATAGATATACCTGGCGTCCCCAACCAGCACGATATCGACAAAGCAGTACAGGCATGGCAAAAGCCATTCAAAAACACACCCTATCCAGCCTATATTCTTGACCGCGTTCAGCGCATCCATGACTGGAACGATCAAATGCTGGCCTTCATCGGTGAGGACATACAAGACCTGAAGGGCAGGACCATATTCGACCTGCTATTCGACGGGCGTTCCCGCGGCGTGGTGAATCTGGTCAATGAAGAGGAAGTAGTCACAAAGATGGTCAGGCACATGCGCAAGGAGTACAGGCCCTATATGGATGAGGAATGGTGCAAGCAATGCCTGGCAGATGCCCGGGCAAAGTACCCTCTCTTTGGCGAGCTGTTTGACACTCTCCCCGACGAAGGCTCTCCCGCCCTTGACCTAAGGGCTACCGGCCCGATCATTCTCCGGGACAAGGAAGGCCACACCCTTCATTTTCAAATAGTAGGTATCGACCTCATAAGCGACCCCCGCTTCGGCGTGGTGCAGTACATCCCCCTGGATAAGGAGACTGCCCAGATCCTCACCAACCTCTTCAGCTAAACGCGGAACGATTCCTAACGGCTATATTGACATTTCCCAGGTTACGTGCTACTATGCATCCGCCCATTAAACCTGAGTGAAGTAGATCGCAGGCGCCACCATGGCGCCAGATCAGATTTGAAAGGACAGAAAAGTGAGACTTGCAACTTGCAGTCTAATGCTCGCGCTGTTTCTGATGGCGAATGTCGCCCAGTCACAGCAGATCGACCCGTCGTTCCCCCTTTTGGGAAAGACGTACGGACCGGCCGGGATCTATATTCCGGACGCAGTGGGGATTTCAAACACCTCTCTGAACCCAGCCCGGCAGATGTCAATCACCGACATCTCTGCGAATAACCAGGTTGTTGAAGGCGATTTTGGTCGACTCAGCCTGGCCAACAGCAACGCCGACTGGGAAATCGGCAATTACAGCTTCGTCAGCAAAGACCGTCGGGCAGTGGGACGCATTTCCTGGAACCACTTCACGGTGGGCCACGGGATAATACCCGCGACAGATCCGGCCGAGATCGCCATGCGCGGAGACGCCTGGGAGCTGATAGGCGCATACCGCGTCAATAAGCACCTCGACGTTGGCGGCGCGATAGTTCCCGAGGACGCCACCCACTCCAGTCTGCAGCTCCAGGGTCAGACCCTGGCTTCAGGAGGCAGCAGGTCGCAGCGTCAGGGCCGAGTAGGCGCCTACTACCATGCTGGCAAGCTGGGTCTGGGTTACGAAGCAGGCTGGGAACGAGGTGTCGTTAGTAGCAGCATTCTTGGCAACGCACCGGTCAGCTCCGGATATAACCAGGATCACACCACCTACGGTGCCTCCTGGAGCCCGAAGCTGGGAACGACGGCGTTCTATAACCGCCAACGTTTCAACCTCAAGAATGAAGCGCTGGGCCTCGTGACCAAGACGGACTATTGGGGCGTCCAGCAGGCGCTCAGCCGCAAGGTAATCGCCCAGATTGCCCGCTCGGACAAGGCCACCGCACTTTCAGCAACCTGGTTGCCGGACGACCGCTATGGCCTGAACGTTTCATATACCAACAGGGCGTTCAGCACCTCGGAAGCAGCTTATGGCAAGGGCAACCTTACATTCGTGAGCCTGTGGAAGAGCTTCTGAACACACCAACCAAAGACAGAACGGATAAGGAGGGTCCGGAAGGGACGAGGCATCTGCCCCGTCCCTTTGACGTTTTAGCCTTAAAAACAACGTCCTCGGATAACCGATAATTTTAATAATTTCGTAATTATTATTACAACAATTTAACCTGATTGACAGGTTAAATAAACTATGCTACTATCTACGCAACTTTGACAAGGAGGCACATCCCGTGAAGACGTTACTGGAAACAGACAACGGGATGTGCGTGGTTCAAGCCACCACAGCTCCCGAAGTCGAAGAACTGATCAGGCTTTTCGAAAAGATCGCCGAAGAGCAACACTGGCAGCCAGGGGACCAGCTACGCGCCTACCCCGAGTCCTCTATTCACTTCGGACTTATGGCCGGCACAAGTTTTATCGGCGGCCTACAGCTCGTTCTGGGAGGAAACAGTAAGGAAGGTATGCCCTGCCTCACCGTATGGCCAGAACTTGACCTGAGATACCAAACCGATGTTGCTGACATTGCCTTGCTTGCTCTCGATGAAAAACATCGCGGGCAAAACGAGCTCTTCTGGCCACTCTGCATAGAAATGTGGAGATACTGTGAACGGGCAGGAATCACTCGGCTGATGGTTGAGGCAACACGTGAGAAGCAAGTGCTGTACAGGCGGTTCGGATGGCCCCTCAAGGCTGCCGGCGAAGTCCGACTCCATTGGGGAGAACCCTGCCAGCCCTGTTGGATGACCACAGCAGAAATCAATACAGAAATGGCGACAAAAAGTTCGCGAGGGAGCCTAAAATATGCCACCATCTTTTCCCTGATGCACCGCATCAGGGACTCTGACGAACGACCCTAGCAAGTCGTTCGTTTTTGGTTTACGATAATAGTGCCTAGTTTACTCCCCCTAATCCGAAACGAGGTATCCCTATGGCAAAGAATGTCTCCAGAATCCTGAGTACCGCTGTAAGTCCGTACGACGAGTACTGCACGGGTTTTGGCATGCTTCCAGAAAGCACGTACATCACCACTCCTCTTATCGCAACCGGCGTCGCAGACATTGAATGCGCCCACGGCGGCTCAGACATACTAGACAAGATTGTTTCCTTCGACCGTGCCGAAGGTGAATACGCCAATATCACTCAGACCAACATGGTCACCGTATCCTCATTCAACGGCATAAACGGCGCCATTCTTGGCTACGATTTTCTCAAGCAGAACATTCGCCCCTATCATCTTGTCGATCCTGAGAAGTATCCAAATGTCTATGACGCTGAGCCCCTCTTTAAGGCAACCCAGGCGCTCTATGGCACCATAAAGGAAAAGCACTTCCCCATTGCCCCAGGCCAGCATATCCTTTGCGCCTATAAGAGCCTCTACAAGAACGGCCCCTGCATGATGTACGGCGCCCTTGCCATTGCTATCGCCAAGGACCGTGAGCACAACGCCGATCTTTACATGGAGGATCACGGAACAGTCCTCGCAACCCATAGCCGAGAGGCAAATCTGGAGCAGCAAACCACCATTATCGAAAGCCTGCTGCTTTCAGTAAAGCGTATTTCTGAAAACCTGAACGTGGAGTATGAAAAAATCTTCATTGGCTTCAAGTGTAAGAACGTTCAGTCTGGCCAGGTTGGCTGTGTGATTACGGCCGCCCCCTATATTCATCTTGCCAAGAATGCAATCCCTAAAGGGGATATTCCAGCGCTTGAACATATGAGTCTTTCTGACTGGCAAAGCCAGGTCAGTGGCTCATATATGAACCAACCCGCCTGACACACTAAGGTATGGCCTATCTCATCACAGGCCTCTATTGCTTCTGCCTAGCCTTTCTAGTGGCTTCAGCGCTATTTATCTATTTCAAAAACTCGAAGTCTTGGCTGAACCGCTATTTCCTGCTCTTAAGTGTCTCAATATTCGCATGGCTACTCACCCTCTACTTTTTTGATCGGCAGGCAGATTCATCCCTATTAACTCTCCTGGGCCGCGCCAACTTTACTTCAGCCGCCTTCATCGTCCTCTTTAATTATCTTTTCACTCCCCAGGTAGTAGGAGAACGCTCAAAGTGGACATGGCTGCTTGTGGCAGAGACCGTCATCCTTGCGGGCCTTACACAGTTTACAGGACTTATTGACCATAGTGAGCACCTAAAGGATGGCCAGCACATCACCCAGTTTGGTCCTCTTTTTCCATTCTATATCGTCCATATCGTCGTATACGTCCTCGTGGCGCTCTACCTTACCTTTTTCGCCTACAGGAAGGTCAAGGCAGCCGTTCGTAGCCAGCTCAACATCATCGGATTCGGTGTGTTTCTCATGGCAGGCATAGCCATCTTCACCAATATCATTCTCCCCTACGGATATAACTTTTTTGACTTTCAAGAGGTAGGAGCACTTTCAACCACCTTCTTCCTCCTTGCAATAGCGTACGCCATTAGCGCCCATCACCTGTTTGATATCAGAGTAATCATCAAGAGAACGGTAATCTACACCGGTCTCCTGATCTTTGCCCTGCTGACATACAGCATGGTCATCTTCTTCTTTACCAACCTGTTCGGCGGCAATGGAAGCGCCTTTGACACCCGCAACTTCCTGGTAAACCTCCTCGCCGCCGGCCTCATCGCCGTAGGCTACGACCCACTGCGCCGCACCCTGGAGGACAAGACCGACTCCTTCCTCTTCAAGAAGGAATACGAGGAGCAGGCCGTACTGAACGAACTGGGCCGCAAGCTAAACGACGTAGTCGCCCTGGACGAGGCGCTTGACCTGATGATGCAGACCATTGTGAAGGTCTTCCACCTTCACCACGCTGTCACCTTTGTCTTCCAGCCGGCTGAAAACAGCGAGGTGGCCATCAAGCGGATCAAGCAGATCGGCTACACCAGCATGAACCACGTCTACCTGAACGACGACGACTTCACCATCAGCTACTTTAGTAGCCATCCTGGCGTCACCCGCCTCGACGTGCTGAACCAAGAGACTGAGGAGGAAAAGCGCCGTTTCAGCAATCTAAGCAATGGCAATACCAAGAGCCTTCCCAAAGAGACCAGTCACCTGATCCGCCAGCATGCTATCAAAGTAGCCGTCGCCAAGAAGCTTACTGATCTAAGCGCCGCCCTGGCTATTCCTCTTCACCTGAACCAGCAGCCCATCGGCCTTATCCTGCTTTCGGACAAACTCTCTGGCGACACCTTTTCCCCTGAGGACGTGACCCTTCTAGATACCATGGCTACCCAGGCCATCTCCTCCATCCAGAAGGCTAAGCTCTACGAAGGTGATCAGATGAAGAGCGAATTCGTCTCTATCGCCTCTCACGAGCTATTAACCCCGGTCTCTGCCATGGAAGGCTACCTCTCCATGATCTTGGATGAGAACATGGGTAAGGTGGACGCCCAGGCTCGCAACTATCTGGATAAGGTCTATATCTCTTCCAAGCGCCTCTCCGCCCTGGTTAAGGACCTGCTCTCCGTCTCACGTATCGAAGCTGGCCGCATGAAGATGGAACCCCAGTCACTAGACATGAATAAGCTTATCCATGACACCATGGACCAGTTGAAATTCCTGGCTGAGAACAAGAAGCTCAAGATGACCTACAAGGCTGCCGACAAGGCCCTACCCCCTGTCTGGGCTGACTCTGACCGTACCATGCAGGTATTGGTCAACCTGGTAAGCAATGCCATCAAGTACACTCCAAAGGGTGACATCGTCATTACCGCTAGCCACAGCCTGCAGCCCACCCCTCATGTCCAGGTTTCAGTCACTGATACCGGCCTCGGTATCAGCAAAGCTGCTCAAGCCCACCTCTTCGAGAAGTTCTACCGCGTCGCCACCCCGCAGACCACCGGTATCGTCGGCACCGGCCTAGGTCTCTATATCACCAAGTCGATCATTGAGATGATGGGCGGGGTCATGACCCTGAAGAGTACCGAGGGCAAGGGCAGCACCTTCAGCTTTACCCTGCCCACCTTTAAGGTGGAGAAGTCCAGGCCAGAGTAATTACGCCCCTACGGGGATATCCCGGGAACGCAGAAACTCGGCCGCTTCCTTACGGGTCACCGACTTATTGGCAGTCAGCCTGATAATAAAGGGCTCGACACCGTCTATCGTGGCTAGTCGAAGGGCGTACAGTCCAGAGATCATTTCATTGGCCTACACCTCTTCCAGCCTGTCGGCAAGATCCTCTACTCTAGAGTATTGTTTGAAGGCCAGACCTGAATCAAAATCAAGATCACGGTCTTCGTTAATCTCAAGACTGAAGAGTTTCATAGCGCTGAAAGTGACCTGGTTTTCATAAGAGTGCCAACCCCAAGCGAATCAGTGGCCCATTCAAGGACCTCCCCTTCCGAAATCAGCTTGGGCAAATATACTACGAAGACGGTGTCCACATTGTCCATAGTGCCAATTTCAATTACCCCCTCAGATAGAGCCAGACTAGTCCGAGCCATACGCAAGGCCTCGAAAAGATCACCCTCGTAAGGCTTTTCAAGATAGAAGATCGCACGCTTTTCTGTCTGAAAAAAGGTAGGCATGGTAAAAGTTACTTGAATAATAGCATAAGCCAAGGATAGATAACAAGTAAGCTTTCCAGTTGCGAAAATTTTTCCAAGAGCCTACTATGATCCTAGATTACTAACCTGCCCCTATGCCTGCAGAAGGAACCACCATATTGCTAGCTGAAGACGACATCATCCTGGCCGAGCTCTACACTGAGCGCCTTAAGCAGGAGGGATTCAACGTATTGCACGCCGCTGACGGCGAGGCCGCCCTGAAGTTCGTCAAGGAGGACCATCCTGCCCTGGTTATCCTGGACATCATGATGCCGAAAATGAACGGACTCGATGTACTAAAGCAGATGAAAGAGGACCCTGCTACTAAGAACATCCCGATAATCGTGGTCACCGCCCTGGTTCAGGAGATCGAGAAGATCAGCAAGATGATGACCCAGGCCGACGCCTACATCGTGAAGTCCGAAGTACTACCCGGAGAGATCATTGAGCAGGTCAAGAAGCGCTTGGAGGCAGTCCAGGCCGCCTGAGAGAGAACCTTAGGATCTCCATTCCAAACTGACTCGCCCTATTCCTGTCTGCAGATCATTCAGGGATCGTCCCCGTATCACACGATACACCTCCTCACCCTTCATGCTCTTCGACAAGGACTAAGGCGAGTCCGTTGGTAAAAGAGATCCCTAAGATCCTCTCCTACTCCCCAACGCGAAAGAGGGGCCTTCAGACACTTTCTGGAGGCCCTTTTTGTGTGGCGCCGCGGGCGCATTTTAGGTATGATGCGGATATGACCTTCTACCGCACTTATCGCCCACAGACCTTCGCCAGCCTCATCGGCCAGGAAGCGGTCAGTGGTACCCTGCAGCAGGCCCTTCTCCAGGAACGGGTAGGCCACGCCTATCTCTTCAGTGGGCCCCGTGGCACCGGTAAAACTAGTGCCGCCAGGATATTCGCCAGAGCCCTGGTTTGCCTCTCACCTGTTGTCGACAAGAAGGCCGGTGCCTTTGAGCCTTGCAATGCCTGCGAGGCCTGTCTCACCATCCTCGACGGGCAGACCTCTGACCTCATTGAGATCGACGCCGCCTCCAATCGCGGCATTGAGGATATTCGTGAGCTGCGCGAGCAAGTGCAGTACCATCCCATGCAGTTGAAACGCAAGATTTACATCATCGATGAGGTCCACATGTTGACGGTCGAGGCGTTCAATGCACTCCTGAAAACCCTTGAAGAACCCCCCGAATATAGCCTCTTCATCCTTGCCACCACCGAGCTACACAAGGTCCCTCTGACCATCCGCTCGCGCTGCCAATCCCTACGTTTTAAGCGCGCTTCAAATGACTCGTTGGCCCAAAAGCTACGCAGTATCGCCGATGCCGAGAAGCTCGTCGCCGACCCCGCCGTATACGAACTATTGGCCGAGCATGCCGACGGTGCCTTCCGTGACGCTGAGACCATGCTGGAGAGCCTCAGTACCCAGCACAAGAAGCTTACCGTTGAACTCGTCGAACAAAATCTCGGCCTCTTGCCCAAGAAAGAAGTAGACGACCTTATAGGTGCCTGCCTGACCGGAGACTACCGTTCTACCCTGGAAATATTACACCGGCGCCAGCTCAGCCAAAGTGGTGCCGAGCGCCTGACTAGCCAGCTTATCGAGCGACTACGTGCTGCTAGTTTCGCAAGGAGCCAAGGAACTACTGGTGGGCCCGCACTTAAAAGCGAACTACACTTAGAGCTTGCCGCCTACGCCCTCGACCAACTGTTGGAGGCCTACATCCTCCAGCGTAGCGCCCCCATCCCTTCACTTCCGCTGGAAATCGCCTGTCTCAACGTCTGCCAGCACGCCGATGGGACCTCCATCCAGCCTTTGCCCGAATTGGTACCACCAAAAAAAGAAGTCACTCCCAAAGCTGATTCTATTACATCGACTATCGTAGTAAGTGAAGCAAAAGAACTCGTTTCTACCCCTCCTCCGACCCCCGAAGCCACAGTTCCAGTAGTTGAGCTCAACGTCGATGGCGGAAACGACCCGCGCAAGGCCTGGAGGACCATGATCGACAAGATCTGCCAGGAAAACATCGTGCTCGGGCAGTCACTGAAGCAGGCGGTGTTCCACAAGGCCGAGAACGGGGTGATCACCATCCACGTGCGTTACAAGTTCCATGTTGATAAGATGAGTGAGAAGAAGAACCACCTGCGCATCCATGCCCTACTTGAGGAAGCCAGCGGCCAGCTCTGGGAAGTACGCTACGAGATTGGCGGTACTATGCCACGCCAGACCCACCACAAAGAGATCAGCGGAGGTGTCGCCGAGGTAGAAGCGGTGTTTGGCCCGTCAAAGTAACCAAGAAGCAATGGAACCCATCCCCGCCACCGTTCAGGTCGACCGCGACATGTGCCAGACTGCAGCTACCTGCCTGGCCTACCATGTGTATGAGCTTGACGACGAGTCAAAGGCTGTACTTCTTACACGAAATGGCTCGAACTCCGACGAGCCCAGTAACCCCCTCACCACCCCTGACGGTACAGTACTCATTGAAGATCTGCTTATCCCTGATTCTATAGATATCAACGAGATGCGCGCCCTGGTACTGGAGTCAGCCAAGGCCTGCCCGTTCAACGCCATCATCGTCAAGGACGCCGAGGGGAATGTAATCTGGCCAAAGGAGTAAGTATTGACAGAGGCCAAGGGATTTTGTACACTTTGTACATAATCTTAATCCCCTGCCATGACCAAAATCATCTCCGTCACCGAGGCCCGCAAGCACTTCGCCGAGATCACCGACGAAGTCTCCCAGGGTACCGTGAACTATATCATCGTCAAGAACGGCAAGCAGATTGCCACCATTAATTCTCTTGAAGCAGGCCAAGTTCCCGCCTTACCCGGTGTAACGCCTGCCTACGAGAAGCGCATACTGAGTCTTATGGACCGGGTACATGACGATCTTCAGAAGCTGGCCGACAGCTGATGACCAAGATCATTTACCTCAACATCGACCAAGTAAACCTCATTCACTTCCATTCAATCGAACGACACGGAGGTCATCATGGTATACGCGACCTTGGCCTTCTTACTTCGGCCATTAGCCGCCCCCAGTCCGGCTACGGAGATTATGAGGCGTATCCTGACATCTATATGAAGGCGGCCGTCCTTGGCTACTCCCTCATTAAGAACCATGCCTTTATCGACGGAAACAAGCGTACTGGCGTTGTTTCCATGTTCAATTTCCTGGAAGAAAACGGGTATGCCCTGAAAGTCATTCCAGATGAGACTCTCCAACTAAGTCTCGATATAGCCGAGGATAGGATGGACGAAAAGCTCATAGCAGTCTGGCTACAGAATCACTTCACTCCACCGCTAGAGTCTTAGCTATTTCTTGAGGATCTCTTCGTTCCTAAGGATAATCTTCGCAAACGCGTAGACGATAAAGGCGATGATCAGGAAGCTGACCACTGCATTGAGCACTAGGCCGATCTTGAAGACCGAACCGTGTACCGTCAGCTGGAAATTCTGCAGGGTTCCTCCTGGCGTCAGTAGAGCGATAAAGGGACTCACCAGCCCGTCCACCAGGTTCTTGACCAAGTCGTTGACGGCGGTACCGATGACCACACCTACTGCCAGTGGTAGGATGCCATACTCATGGATGAATTTGGTGAACCCGGCCACTACTCCCAGCGGAGCTTTGGCCCTAGCCTTGATGGCGGCACGGACAGGCATACCAGCTACTTAATCAGGTACATGGAGAGCAGCACCGTGATAGCCGACAGGCTGACCAAGGAAAGCCCGAAGGTGACATACAGTCGCTTGCGTAGACCGTCTGGCAGAGTGGCCTCTCGCTTGCTGACTTCGATAGCACGGATCTGAGGAGAGAGCAGGATGGTGTGATACCCCATGACGATCAGTAGGGCCACGAAGACGGCACCCATTACGAACGGAACGCCGATCCAGCCTACCCGGTCGAAGTGCATGAAAGCACCCAGGGCGAAGAACCAGAGACCGATCCAGATAATGAAGCGGGAGTAAACCTGTAGCTTGACCAAGAGGTACCCGGCGGCCTTCTGACGGTTAGCCAGGAATACCAGGACGTTCTCAATGATAAAGATACCGAGCAGCATGGCCAAACCAAGTAGTAGGAAGATGAAGGCGAAGAGCTTGGCGGTAAACGAGAAGGGATTGCTGCCGGAGAAACTGTCAGTCTGCAAACGGAACCAGGTACCTGGATTGGTCAATAGATCACTCACCTTCCAGGCCTTGCCAGTACCGGTCTTTAGGGCGTACTCGGCTGACTGACCATACGGCTGAATCACTACAAGGTAATAAGTAGTACCCTTCTTAAGCTTCAGGTTCTGCTGAGCCAAAAGGTTGAAGCGCTGCAGTAGCAGAGGCTCGTAGTACGTAGGATTGTCCTTGGTAGCAGTGACCAGAGCGGTGTGGTAGTCGCTAGAAGGTAAGGGCAGCTGCAAGGCCTGGTCGGTGGTGGCAGTGGTCTTGTCCAGCAGCACCAGCAGAGGCTGGTTAGAGGAGTCTACCGTAGTACGGCCAAGCACTGAGAAGGTCTGCTCACCGTCCTTGTCGGGAGTGAACTTGTAGATGTCGACAGCCGAGCTGGCGTCGAGCTTGCCGTAGACGGCCTTGTCAGAATAGACGTTGGTCAGTTCCTGGGCGGAGTCATACGGCTTGTTCTGATCAATCTGAATACCATTATCAAGCTGCGGCTTGGCGGCCAGGGCGGTACCAGCGGTAAGAAACAGTGAGAGCACTCCGGCGCATAGCAGGCTCCTCTGAAGTAGTGGGCGCAGATTCATAGCGGCATTCAATATATAAGATAGGGTCCTAGCAATCAGTTCTACGTACTATGGTAGCCAAAGGAATTGGCAAAGTCCAGCACTTGAAAATCGCCATTCACCTCTCATGACTACTTCCTTGCCAAGGGGATAAATATGTTCTCGATATTAAACAATATATATATATAATAGCTCCTGTAAATACTATTTATCCAACCATTATATATTTCGACACAAAAGAGTTGCCAATCTGATCCACCCTATCCTATAGTGAATATATACTTACCCGTTGATCAAAGGAGCAGCCATCAACGTTCTCATGTTTGGCTGGGAGCTTCCTCCCCACAATTCCGGAGGGCTAGGGACCGCCTGCCTAGGCCTTACCCAGGGACTGGCGCCTTTAGGTGTAGACATCGACTTCGTGCTCCCCGGCAACTTTTCAGCTGAGGATGCCGACCATATGAATGTCATTGACGCATCTCTTTATCCAGCCTCCAAGTCCGTCCTCCGCAGGCTGCGCCTCGCCGGTCTATCTCCCCAGCAAGTTGCCCGCAGCCTCGGCTACGGTAGCGAAATCACTATCGGTGCTGACGGCCTGCCCCGGGTCACCTATCTGCCAAGCGGCATTTCCGCCGCTCCTGAGGCCCAGGCCCGCTGGTACGCGTACCAGGCCGCCTCCATTGCCAAGGAACGCGAGTTCGACCTCATCCATTCCCACGAATGGATGACATACTATTCAGGCATCGCCGCCCGGGAAGTCGCCCACGCCCGAGGAGAAGAGACACCTCTGGTAACCCATGTTCACGCCACTGAGATCGACCGAGGCGGCGCTGATGGCGGCAACCAAGCCATCATCCAGATTGAGAAAGAAGGGCTGCAACGGGCCGACCGGGTGGTCACGGTGAGCCATTACACCAAGAAGATAGTCGAGAAGCATTACGGCGTCCCCGCCCGCAAGATCTCCGTGGTACACAATGGCATTTCCACCCCGGCCAACCAGCCGAAGTTCGACCTGCACGCCCTCAAGAAGCACTACAAGCTGGTACTCTTCATGGGACGGATCACCATGTCAAAAGGGCCTGACTATTTCATCAAGCTGGCCAAGGCAGTCACCGACCAGGATGCGAAGGTCAAGTTTATCATGGTGGGCAGCGGCGACATGGAGAAGCGCTGCATCGAGCTGGCCGCCCAGCAAGGCCTGACCGGCAAGGTACTCTTCAGCCCCTTCCTGCGCGGTGAGGACGTAAACCGGGCCTACCAGCTGGCCGACCTCTTCATCATGCCGTCGGTTTCCGAGCCCTTCGGCCTGGTCGCTCTTGAGGCCATGCAGAACGGCACCCCTGCCATCGTCTCCAAGCAGTCCGGCGTCGCCGAGGTTTCGGACAACCTGGTGAAAATCGACTTCTGGGACACCGAGGAAATGCGCAAGGCCGTGCTGGAGCTGCTCTACAGCCCTCATAAGAGCCAGGCCCTCACCCAGGCCGGCCTTTCTGAAATGAAGCATCTTTCCTGGGAGAATTCGGCCCAGCGGGTCCAGGGGATCTATCAGGAGCTACTCGGCGCCATCAAGCCCCCGGTTCTCCAGCCCGCCTTTATTCAGATATAGCTAAAGCCACCTTCATTTATGCCTAGCGTCTGCTTCTACTTTCAGGTCCACCAGCCCTACCGGCTGCGCCATTACCACCTCTTTGAGATAGGCAAGAACCACGACTATTTCGACCACAAGGCCAACCGGGAGATCTGCCGCAAGGTGGCCAAAAAGTGCTACCTGCCCGCCAACGCCCTGATGCTTGAGCTTATTCAACGCTATCCCAAGGACTTCAAGATCAGCTACAGCATCTCCGGAGTGGCCCTTGAACAGTTCGCCGAATATTGCCCCGAGGTGGTCGAGAGCTTCCAGAAGCTGGTGGCTACTGGCAACGTCGAGCTACTGGATGAGACCTACTACCACTCCCTGTCCTCCCTTTTCAATGGTGAGGAATTCCGCCGCCAGGTGAAGCTGCACCGCCAGCAGACCAAGGACTTCTTCGGCGTGAAGCCAGCCATCTTCCGCAACACTGAGTTGATCTACTCGAACGGTATCGCCGACATGGTAGAGGCCATGGGCTACAAAGCCATGCTGGCCGAGGGCTGGGAGCCGGTACTGAAAGGCAAGAGTCCAAACTTCGTCTATGAGCCGAAGGACGGAAAAGGGATGAAGCTGCTTCTCAAGAACTACAAGCTTTCCGACGACATAGCCTTCCGGTTCTCCAACCGGGAGTGGACTGAATGGCCCCTCTCATCCGACACGTTCTCCCAATGGCTACACCGCATCGACGGGTCCGGCGACACAGTGAACCTCTTCATGGACTATGAGACCATGGGTGAGCACCAGTGGGAGGACACCGGTATCTTCGAGTTTTTCAGAGCTCTGCCCGAGACCGTCATGCGCCATCCCGGCTTCAGCTTCGCCACTCCTTCAGAGGTCATCGTCAAATATCCCCCGGTCGCCAAGATCTCGGTGCCCAACGCCACTTCCTGGGCCGACCTGGAGCGCGACACCTCTGCCTGGCTAGGGAACCCCATGCAGGATGGGGCCATCGCCTGGCTCTATACCTTTGAACAGGCAGTGCTGGGAAGTAAGGACCGCGGCCTGATCCATACCTGGAGAAAGCTGCAGACCTCGGACCACTTCTATTATATGTGCACCAAGTTCTGGGCCGACGGCGACGTGCACAAGTACTTTTCTGTCTACGACGCCCCCCATGACTCCTATACCATTATGAGCAATGTCCTTACTGACATGGAGCTGCGCACCAAGCGGGTCACTCCAGCCCGCCCGGTTCCTATCAAGAAAAAAGCCAGCAAAGCCGCTACCCAGCCGCTGCGAGCTAAGACCTTGCACCCCACCACCTCCGCGTAGTACAATAAGTCTGCATAATGTTTACGTTCTCCAACACTTTGCACATCTTACAGACCTAATATAAGGAGGGGCCATGGGACTATTAACGAACGTAGAAGACCGACGCCATTTCCCGGTTCCCAAGGGCCAGGAATTCATTCTGGACAATAACGAGCTGCCCGTTGAGGAGCGCACCCTGCGCACCCTGGACGATCTCAGCGAAGCCATCAATCTGATCGATCCCGAGACCTTCCACAAGCATGTGCAGGCCGGAGTCGACGGCGGTGAGGAAAAGAATGACTTTGCCAACTGGGTCCAACACGTGTTCGGTGAGACCGAGCTTGCCGACCAGCTGCGCAAGTTCCCCACCCCACTCCGCATGATGGTAAGCATCGAGAAGTTCCTCCGCTAACAGCAGGAAAGGGGCGTCCATGGCTGAAGTAAGCCGCCTTTTCGAAATTTCATGGGAGGTCTGCAACAAAGTTGGCGGTATCCATACCGTTATTACCTCAAAACTACCCCAGGCTCTCCGCAGCTTTCCTGACCGCTACTGCGCGGTCGGGCCCTACCTCCCCGGCAATCCCTCGCCCGAATTCAGCGAGCAGCCTTTACCTGACTTCTTGAAGGGGGTCAGCGAGCAGCTTGCCCAGAAAGGCGTGCAGCTTCACTATGGTACTTGGCTGGTTCCTGGTGAGCCTCCCGTCATTCTCCTGGACTGGACCGGCCTGGTAGAATGGCGCGACGCCATCAAGGCGCGTTATTGGGAGAAATACCAGCTGGATACCCTCGGCAGTGACTTCTATGACCTTGACCAGCCCCTCCTCTGGTCCACCGCCGTCGGGATGCTCATAGAAGAATGCTCAGTCAGCTCTGACAATCCCATCATTGCCCATGGCCATGAGTGGCTTTCGGCTGGACTCTTCCTTCACCTGGGACTGGAGGAACGCCCGAAGGTCCGAACCGTGTTTACCACGCATGCCACCGTCCTCGGCCGTAGTCTACTCTCCCATGACATCTTCATTTACGACAAGCTAGACAAGATCAAGCCTGACGAAGACGCCAAGACCTACGGTGTCACAAGCAAGCATCAGCTGGAAAAGCTCTCAGCCACCCATGCCACCGTCTTCACTACCGTCAGCCAGGTTACCGCCGAGGAGGCGTTCTGCTTCCTGGGACGCGCACCTGAGGTAGTCACAGAGAACGGTCTAGCCGTCCACGAGTTCCCCGCCTTTGACCGGCTCTGCATCGCCCGGACCGAGACCCGTGAGAAGCTGGATGACTTCGTCTCGGCCTATTTCTTCCCCTCGTATCGTTTTGATCTGACCAAAGTGTCTTACCAGTTCACTATGGGGCGCTACGAAAGCCACAACAAAGGCTACGACATCTACTTAGATTCCCTGGCCCGGCTCAATGCAAAGATGAAGGAAGAGAAGAGCGACAAGATAGTTGTCAGCTTCTTACTTGTTGCCACCGGCTCACTGGGGGTTCGTCCCGAGATCACCACCCAGCTGATGATCTACCGTCGGGTAGTCAATCTACTTTCTCAGTTGGCAGCTGCCACCCAGCGCGACGTGTACCGCGAACTCTGGGACAGTGACCCGAAGCAGCCCCACGCCCTTATCGATCCTGAGCTGCACGAGACGATTCGCCACTTACTCACCCGACTACCCCACCAGGAAAGCCCGGCCATCTCTCCTTTTGTCATGTACAACGGCGACCAGGATGAGATCAGCAAGCTGGCGACGAAGTATGGCCTAGGCAATACGAAGGAGGACAAGGTTAAGGTGGTCTTCATGCCAGTTTACTTAGATGGATTCGACGGTATATTTAATATTCCCCTCTACGATTTACTTTCTGGATTCGACCTAGGCGTATTCCCTTCATTATATGAGCCGTGGGGCTACACGCCGATGGAGAGCCTGGTCATGGGTGTGCCAGCCGTCACCAGCAACCTGGCCGGTTTCGGCCAGTCATTACCAAACCGGGTCCCCCGCACCCAGGCGGCCCTGGTCTTGGACCGCAGCAGCGGCGACACCGAGAAGGCCGCTTCCGACCTGGCCACCTACCTTTGGGAAAGCCTGGCTGAGTCACCCCGCGAATGGCTGCTGCGCCGCATGGATGCCTACACCACCATCCAAGCCTTCTCCTGGAACAAACTCTACGAGGCATACACGCATACCTACGCCTTGGCGACGGAGGGAATGTGATCCGCCTACGGCATATCTTTCCCAGCAACAACAGCCGGGCCGAAGTAGACGGCGACCGGGCCTTCTTCCTGCGCAGCCAGCGCGGCGACATGCTTTCCTTCTATACCACCCGTCAGACTCGCTACGAGGGCTGGTTTCGTTTCGAAAATGACGGTTTCATTAAGCTTCTGGAACGGGTAGAGGCGCTAGGACCGAACGGCCCCCTGAAGGTAGCGGCGATCACCAACCTGGGACACACGGTATTTTGGGAATATGAGGACGGCAGTCGCCTGGGCTGGAAGCAGGTCCCGGGAGAGTGCGGCCTCAGTCTCACCGCCTCTACGCCCCTACGCCTGCGGATCATTCTGGACACCCGCGGCATGTACCGGGCTCCCGGACTGGGGCGCAGCTACGAACGAGTCCAGCCCGAGAACGATGGCCTTACCCTTCGTTACACCGACAGCGAGTTAGGCTATCCCCTTTTCCTGCACTTCAGTACGCCGGATGCTATCCAAGTACGCAGCACCTGGCTGGAATGCGACTATCCCCGCGATGAAGCCCGCCATTCTCCCCCCAGCCGGCTCTACGCCTACGACCTGGGTGAAGTGACCACCGCCCAGATCTGCCTTGGCACCGGTACGACCCCCGAGGAAGCCGTTTCGGCAAGTGCTGCGGCTGGCAAGCTGCGGGCCCAGGAGCCTGAGGTAAGCATCAACTATACCCATGACACCCTGCTCAATGAAGTGACCGCTGCCAAGGCCACGGTCAGGCAGTCCTTGAACTGGCTGCAGTCTGACAAGGGGCTTTGGGCCGGGCTTCCGTGGTTCCACCAGGTCTGGAGCCGGGATGAGCTCATCGCCGCCCTCGGCCTTGCCCCTGAGCAGCAGCTCGGCATTATCCAGAGGTATCTGACCATGGTACCGCTGGAAGGCGAACTCCCCACCTATCTGGGATCCGGCACTACCTGTGCCGACGGCATCGGCTGGCTCTGCCTGCTGGCTCATGAACACGGACTTGACCACCTGCCGGATGAGGAGCGCCACGGCCTGGTCCACCTGCTGCAGACGGCGCGGGACGGGCTGAAACAGCACCGACAGGCCAATCACGGCCTGGTCCGGTCCGGCCACAACGCCACCTGGATGGACACCATCGGGCGCGAAGGCTACCGGCTGGAGATCCAGTGCATGTACGCTCTTCTACTCGAGGTCCTGCATGATCTGACCGGCGAGGCCGAGTATGATCAGGAGCGCCTCAGCTTCCTCGGCAAGATCAGGCATGACTTCTGGGGCCAGTCCTGCCTGAAGGATGCGCCTGACGACACTACTATCCGGCCAAATATCTTCCTGGCTTACCTGCTGCAGCCCGACCTCTTGGCTCCTCTAGCCTGGCAGGGCTGCTTTGACAAGGCACTTTCCGAGCTCGGCACCGACTGGGGAGGCCTCACCTCTATCGCCCGCTCCCACCCTGACTTTCATCCTAAGACAACCGGAGAGGACAACCAGAGCTACCATAACGGCGACAGTTGGTTCTTCATCAACAATCTGGCCGGCATTGCCATGCTGCGCCTAAACCAGCATAAGTTCGGCAAGGCCATAGTCGGGATACTGCAAAGCTCTACCCAGGAAATACTCTGGGAAAATATGATAGGCCAGCCGGGAGAGATCTCCTCGGCCGCTGAAATGGAGTCGTACGGATGCGGCATCCAGGCCTTCTCAGGAGGCACCTACCTGGCAATGCTCAAGGAGTTCGAGGACTATTCGGCCGAGCACGCTCGCGATTCGATCTCGTTCTTCTGGGATTCGACGGCTGAGGTCAACTGAGCGATCTTGGTTTCAAAGGGCGCCTTGGTGGCTTCGATCTGGGCAGAAAGCGCATCAAGCTGGGCCTGGGTAGTGGCCGGGTCTACTTTTAGGTTGACCAGCTCCCCTTCCAAAGCAGAAGCGGCCGTATCCTCATCCGCCTGCCATTTGGCCAGAGTAGGCTGGTAATACGAGACTTCCAGCTGGTTAAGGTCCTTAGTCTTCGCCTCCTGACAACTGAGAGAAGGAACGTCCGCATTGATAATGGTGGAGTCGGTACTGGCGCCAAGCACCTGACCGCCGGTCTTGGTGGCGGTCGACGTAACCTGGCCGCTTACCAGAAGGTACTGGGCCACCGGCAAGATGCAGAGAGCGAAAAGAAAGGCGCTCGAGGCGATCAGCTTGTGCAGGAGATGCTCTTTCTGGGTATCGGTCATGGATTCATTATATATCGCTGGGGAGAAAATGCAAAAGTACATGCGCAGGACTATTCCTCACTCTCCGCTTCGCTGCTCGAGAAGAGGAATATCCCGCGAGAACTCCCTGTTACCGGCTGCCGGGTTTCTTTCTTCAAGAAGAAAAGCCTCGGTATTCTGATCGAGAGCGCCGAAGTGGCCCAGGCCATGAGGTATCTTTTCGAGATATTCTGGGAGAAGACGGAGAAGAATACCTGATATCTGTCGTATCCAGGCCAGGCGGTGTAGAATAAAAAGACCCTAAACTTCACATATGACTAAAGGACCCGACTTTACCCAGGAGGAAGTGCCTACGGACCCCCTGTCCAAGCGGCTTGAAAGCGACGCTATCGAGAACCGGCGTTTCATCAGAAGATCACACCTGATAACTGGCTGTATTACCCTTTTTTCAGCTGTCCTCATCCTGGGAATCTGGCTCGGCTACCATGTGGTACTCACCGATATCCCTGGCCATTCCTATTATCGGGTACCAATCAGCCTTATGCTAGGACTCATTCTCGTTCTGGCGAGCTTATGGGCCAGCCCCGAGAACAGCGACCAGGTAGACCAAGGGGGGCCAGGACTGTCACAGGTTGGACCTGGTCTCTACGTCAATACCATTACGGCAACCACCCCACGTCTCCGGCGCCTCATAGGCTACTGCCTACTGCCACTTTTCCTCGTACCCCTTCCCTTTGTTCTTATCTCTGTCGCGCAGCACCGACAGGCTGACGCCGAGGACTACTGCTCCACTTCCACAGCACAAAGCTACATTCTCAAATACAGCCTTTCGGAGAGCCATAGCGCCACCTTTATTACAGACTACAATGCCTGCATGGCCAAGTACGGGTACTAACCTGTTATTCGTGTGCAGATTGCCAGGCCAGATCGTACAGAGTAATTAACGACTTGCAGAGCGACTCCGACTCTATCACCGTCACGTGGATATCAGTGTCAAAGGCGGTGAGCACCACTGTATTGTCGAAGAGGGCCAGGTCCATGTCTAGTAGCTGTCCCTCATTTAAGTAGCGCACCACCTGGTCAGCCTGGGAGATCACCTGGCCGTAGGCGTGGTCCTCTTCTGTGTTGGTAAGTAGATGGTGACCACCCGGTCGAGCTTTGCCCTTCAGATACAGCTTCTTCCACCGCTCCACCTCATCAGGCACCTGCCGGCTGACCTTGTAGATCGATGTGGCGTACCTCACCTGCTTGGGCCGGTGGATGTGAGCGTAGGCCTTTCGGGCGCCTTCCTGGCCGTTGTAGTAGGTCACATGGGGCTTCCCGGCCTTGCGCTGCTGCGACCGCAGGTAGGGCAGCATTTCCTTGAAGTCGCGGGCGGCATTGTCCAGCTCCCCGGCCAACACCGTAGGATCAGAGGCGGCGTAGCGCTGGATCTTGGAGCCCACTACTTCGGTCAGGTAGCCGTTCTTGACCAGCTCCTCGAGTACCAGGTAGGTAGTGGGTCGCTTTAACCCGGCTGCCTGGGCAATCTCGCTGACGCTGGCGGTACCCAGCTGCAGCACAGAAAGATACACCCGCGACTGGTTGGGACTGAAGTGGGTCCTATCGAGCAGTGAGAGGGATATTTCGTCAAGCATTTTGTCAGTATTTATGACAAATATAATTGATAGACAGATTCATACCAGTCATCATTGTCAGATAAATTTTACTATAGGACAGCTCAGCGGTAGATTCAAGCCTGAGATCTCCCCAAGGGATCCGAAATCTGACAACACGAGGTAATGAAATGACAACGACACAGAAGTATGCGCCCATTGGACAGGTAGAGGCACGGATCGCCAGGCTGGCTCCCCGCCTCTATCCCCAGCTGCCTTACCACAACTGGCCCCACGGGTCGGAAGTAGCAGAAATCATGGGCAAGCTTTCCCAGGTCATTGGCGAGAACGAGTGGGAGCAGGCCTGCGACCGGATGGCTGGATGGCTGCATGACGGGCTTTACCCCTACAATGCCGGCGAGCATGAGCCGTTCATCGCCGCCACCTCGAGACGTTACCTGGAGAGATTCGGCGCCGCACCTGACGTAGTGGACAGAGTGGGAAGCACCATTGAGGCCAGCAGCCATGCCGGTCCCCTGGTCAAGCCCTACCACCACCTGATGCGGGCAGCCGACCTCTGCAAGCTGGCAGGTCCCTACGACGGCTTCCTGACCAACTGGAACAACCTGCGCGAGGAGGCGGCCATCCTGAGCGGCGCCAAGGAAGTCGACCCGCTGGCCTTTAACCGGGGCAGCGTAGGATTTCTCGGGCTGTTTCTCAAGGATACGGTACGGCTCACCCAGAATTACTACGACACGAACGGAGCCTCGGCCTTCCACGTCGCCGCCATGGCGAACATTATCCGGCGCAGCCAGGAAGTCTGGAAGGATGCCGGTGGCGAACTCAGGGTAGTCGGCGAATGGGGCTGCGGACGCTATCCAGTCATCATTGACCACTGCAGCCTGGCTGATCCGAAGGTGCTGTTCGTCGGGCTGGAGATCGACCCGGTAGACCTGGGCTTCGGCCTCAAGGCCATGGGTCTGGCCAACAAGTTCAAGAAGGACCACGCCCCCACCGGCCTGATCCTTCCAGGAGAGCGACATGGCATCTCCCTGCCTGACAACAGTCTGGACGAGCTCTACCTACGCAACGGCTGGCAGAAAGTGCGCGGCTCATTTCCCATCAAGGAAATGGCCCGGGTACTCAAGCCAGGCGGGGTCGCCAAGATCATCGAGACCTACGATCCTGAGGGCGGCCTGGAGACAGGTGGCAACCGCAGCATCAATCTCGACCAGATCCAGGCCTCGTTTGACCAGCACGGTCTGCGGCGGGTAAGTCTCACCGAACTGACGGACCACGGTTTCTGCCTGGTTCTTAGCAAGAGCTAGAATCAAGTCACTATGTTCACAATGGGGCGGCTTCGCATGAAGCCGCCCCATTAACTTCAACTTCTAAAAACGAGGGCTGACTCCTTTCGGTGTCAGCCCTCGGTTATGTACAGTCGCACGATGTCACTTTCTGACTGCGAGCAAACACACTTCTCGTTGGCGAAAGTATGCGATAGCCACGAGGCACAGCGGAAGCACGTATGCGAGTCCGCTGTAGGCCACCCAATACACTATCCGTGAGACGGAGTCTGGAAACTTCTCCAGGTTGGTCCCATGGTGGGTAAGGGTTGGACAGAACCATGCCAGGAAAGCGGCCGAGACCACGAGTGCCACTGCCTGACCAGATACGCGAAACATAGACATCATATACAAATCCCCTTTGCGACTCCCTCTGGAGGGTCCGCGTCAAAACTGATCTGTTAAACTACCACACTTCCCTGGTTTTGTCAATCCTCTAGTTCCCATTTGGACACGTGCAGTCAGATCCATTTCAAGGAAAAGTCGAGTATCTGACCGAGGCGTACTTGAACGTACGCGAGGGAAGAGCAGAGGTATTGACGAAGAAAAGGAGCGTCTGCACGTGCCCGCCCTTGCCATATCTCCCCCCATGCCGCAAAATGAATTCATGGTGAGTATATTTTCAGCGAACCGGGGGGCATCGCGCAGGCTCCCGTCCCAAAAGACGGTGGCCTATTTCTGTGCTGAATACGCCATCAGTGACGCCCTCCCCATCTACTCTGGCGGCCTCGGCGTCCTAGCCGGTGACCTGGTCCAGCAGGCAGCATTAGCCGAACTCCCCTTCACCGCCATCGGCCTGTTCTACAAGAAGGGGTACTTCCACCAGCACCTCGAACCTGATGGTCAGCACGAGTCTACTACTGACATCAATCCCGACCAAGTCCCCCTCACTCTTCTTCAGACCCATCACGGCGACACCCTACTCATTGAGGTACCTATCCAAGAGAAGATTGTCTACGCCCAGGTGTGGCGCTACCCGGTGGGTCAGAATTTCCTCTACCTGCTGGACACCGACCACTGGAAAAACACCGCCGAGGACAAGCAGATCACCGACCAGCTCTACTCTGGCGGCCCTGACAAGCGCATCCAGCAGGAACTGGTGCTGGGCATCGGCGGCTACAGGCTTCTGAAGGCCCTGGGCATTTCCCCGGACGTCTACCACATGAACGAGGGTCATTCGGCCTTCCTTTCCCTAGAATTGATCCGGGAGAATATGGCTGCCGGATTCGCCTTTGAACGCGCACTATCTGATGCCCGTCGCAAGCTGGTATTTACCAACCACACCCTGGTGCCAGCCGGTAATGACGTCTTCCCCTACGACCTGGTCGGGTATTACCTGGGTAAGTACGCCAACGAATCAGGTATTACCATGGAGCGTCTGATGGCCCTGGGCAAGCTGGACGAGCAACCCGGAACCTTAAGTGTCACCATGCTGGCCATGCGGGTATCTCAGATGAGTAATGCCGTCTCCCGTCTGCACGCCAAGAAGGCCGTGGAAATGTGGCCGGACTTCAAACTGGAGTCAGTCACCAACGGCGTCCACCTCCCGGTCTGGGTAGCTCCTGAGCTGCAACACCTCTGGGACCAGGCCTACCCTCTCTGGCGTCATCAGGCCAGCCAGGCCGCTCCTTGGAAAGCCATCTCCCGTATCCCCGACCAGACCCTCTGGGACACCCACCTGCATCTGAAAAGCCGTATGCTGGACGAGGTCTATGCCCGCACTGGCATCAGGTTGGAGGACGATGTACTTACCGTGGTCTGGGCCCGCCGTTTCGCCTCCTACAAGCGCCCCGATCTGCTCTTCTCGGACATTGAGCGCCTGAAAAAGCTACTCTTCAGCTCGGACAAGCCCATCCAGGTCATCATCGCCGGCAAGTCCCACCCGGCCGACGGTCAGGGCAAGCAGATCATCGAGCATATCGACAACCTGGCCCAGTACGACCTGAAGCACCGGGCCGTCTTCGTGGACGACTACTCGATCTCACTGGCGCGCTTCCTGGTCTCTGGCGCCGACATCTGGCTAAATACCCCCATCTTCGGACTGGAGGCCAGCGGCACCAGCGGTATGAAAGCCTCTGCCAACGGCGTCTTGCAGTGCACCGTACCTGACGGCTGGGCCTACGAGGTGGACTGGTACGGCCTGGGCTTTTCACTCCCTATCGACAAAGCTGAGACAGCCATCTACGACCTGCTCGAGAAGAAGATCATTCCCCTGTACTACAAGCGCGGGAAGACCGGCATACCTGATGCCTGGGTGAGCATGATGAAGAGGACCATCACCATTGTCTCCCCGCGATTCTCCAGCGCCAGGATGCTCGAGGATTACCAGAGTAAGATGTACAACAAATTGTCATAAGATAGGCCCCCACATGCCGCTCGTACGCGTCGATTACGACAAGATCATCCACCACCACCTCAAGAACCTTGAGCGCCTGCTCGAGCCTACCGGCCTGTTTTTGGCGTCGCCCCAGGGTGTCGAGACCGGCTACGACAAGGCCTGGCTGCGGGACAACTTCTACGAGTGTCTGGCCTTCGAGTATGTAGGCCGCTGGGACGTGGTACACAAGACCTACCGTTCCATCCTGGATATCTTCCTGAAACATGAGGCCAAGATCGATGCGGCCATCGCCAACAAGCCCCAGCACTCCTACGAGTACATCCATCCCCGCTACAACCCCAAGAGCTTCGATGAGTTCTGGGAGGAATGGGGCAACAAGCAGCACGACGCCGTCGGTGCCATATTGTTCAGAATCGGCGAACTGGAACAGCACCAGGGGTTCAGTGTCATTGAGACAGTGGACGACAAACGCATCATCCAGAAGCTGGTAGAGTACCTCCGCTCCATCGAGTACTGGATAGACCCCGACAACGGCATGTGGGAGGAAGCCGAGGAGATCCACGCCTCCTCTGTAGGCGCCTGCGTGGCCGGACTGAAGAAGGTAGCCGAGCTGGACTTCATCCACGTCGACCCGGAGCTGATCAAGCGCGGCGAGGAAGTGCTACACAAGATGCTGCCTAGAGAGTCTGAGAGGAAGTTCGTCGACCTTGCATTACTTTCCCTGATCTTCCCCTACAACATCGTAACGAACGAGGAGCGCGACCAGATACTTGAGAATGTCGAATACCACCTGGTCAAGAAGCTGGGAGTACTGCGCTACAAGAACGACGTCTACTACAACAAAGACGAGGTGGACAAGGTCTCCCAGGAGGCCGAGTGGACCTTTGGCCTGGCCTGGCTGGCCATAATCTACGAGCGGCTGGACAACAAGCCCAAGGCCGAGGAATACGTCCAGAAGGCCATGTCGACGGTGGACTCGGTGGGAGATATTCCCGAGCTGTATTTCTCAAATAGTGACGAGCACAACGAAAACTCGCCCCTAGGCTGGAGCGAGAGTATGTTCATCGTCGCTCTCTACTTATTTCAAGATAAGTACGTTCGAAAAGCGGAATAGCGCTGCATCAATTGTAACTTTTTTATATAATGATCAGCATGAAATACATTATTCCCGTTAACCCTATGGGGCAGATCACCCTTCCCGCTTCTATCATGCAGAAGATGGGGATCCTTGAATCAGGAGGCGTTTTTCGCATGCGGTTCGATGAACGCAACCGTGCTCTCATCATCTCAAAAGATCCCAAACCCACTGATCGGAGTAATCTGGCCAAAAACATACCGATTTAGTACAGCAAAGAGCCGCTCACTGGAGCGGCTCTTTGCTGTACGTCGGCGACTAGGCCAAGCCTGTAACCCGGGCTAGACCCACTTGGCGGCCTCTTCCAGCTGCTCGGGGCTATTGATACCCAGGGTCTCCTGCCAGCTGGTCATCTCGACCGAAGCGATCTTCTCGCCCTCAGCTACGGCAATGGCCAACAGGTCGGTGAGGTAATACTCGCCCTGGGCATTGACCCGGTCGACCTTACGAAGAGCATCCCATACCCAGCTGTCGCTGAAACAGTAAATGCCAGGATTGTACTCATTGATGGCACGCTCCTCTTCGGTAGCGTCCTTGTACTCTCGGATAGCCTTGATGTTTCCCTCGGTGTCGCGAATGATGCGGCCGAAACTGTTGAAATCAGGCCGGTCGGTCCGTAGGGTAGCCAGGGAAAGAACCGCTCTGCTCTCGTCATGGACTTCAACCACCTTTTTAAGAGTTTCAGGCTTTAGTAGGGGCATATCCCCACACACAATCAGGAAGCAGTCGGCGGTGCCAGCCAGCTGCTCTTCACATACTGCTACGGCGTGGCCGGTACCCAGCTGCTCGTCCTGAGCGACATAGGTATAGCCGTCACCAAGGGTCTGGCTGACCTTCTCCTTAAGGTAGCCCACCACCAAGGCGGCAGGCAGGAATTCAGCCTTCTCAACCGTATCGAGCACGTAGCTCACCATGGGACGCCCCTTCAGAAGAACGAGGGGCTTTGGCAAGTCCGGGTTGTTCATGCGAGTCCCCTTGCCGGCGGCAAGAATGATGGGCTGAACGGACATAGAAAATGATTAGTACAAAGGATATTTTTGACTGTTACATTCATACACTATTATGATCTGATTTTCTACCCCCTAAGGGCTTAGAAACCAATTCGTGGATAGCAGAGGGAAGGATCGGCATGGGCAGTGGTGCAATGCGGCGGCACTTTTGCTATGCTAATTCTCGCACTTAGCCCATTTGAATCCCGTCGTTACAAGCCCGAATAGCTCAGTTGGTTAGAGCGCTGCATTCACATTGCAGAGGTCACTGGTTCGAATCCAGTTCCGGGCACCAGAGAAAAGAGACCACTTCGGTGGTCTCTTTTCTCTGTCACTCGAAGAAACTGGATTTGAACGGGAAGAGGGTCGGAGAAACGGGAGTTTCTCCGTGGAGGAAGGTAGCTTGCTCAGCAAGCGTCAAGGAAACCGAGGGTTTCCTGAAACGAGCGCTGGCGCTTCTCGCGTAAGCAAGCGGAGCGTTGCAGACGAGAAAGCCGTGGAGCGAAGCGGAACAGTGCCTGCCGGAGGCGGCCGAAGCGCTGGCGCTTCTCGCGTAAGCAAGCGAAGCGCTGCAGACGAGAAAGCCGTGTAGCGAAGCGGAACTGTTTGTGAGAATCCGTTTCGGGCCTACAACTCCTTTTTCCCCAGATTTGCTGCCAGATATTCCACCGCCATCCCTACCACTACCGTCACCACCACGTATATGGCGATCAGCTCGACGGCTCCCACAGTATTTATCCCGTTAGGGATCTTGTAGGTGTCCAGGGTTGCGGCGGGAATCAGAAGCCTCATGATCTCGATAAGCATGGCGACGGTAAACGCCCCCAAGGCCAGGCCCTCTATAGCGAACTTGATAACTGACTTCATATATTCTCCCGCTAGTTGATGATGGCCTCATGCTATCACCGCATGATGACGGCTTCAATCTTCATCCGCTGATTCACGATTGACGCCACGCCCTTATTTGCTATGCTTTCCTGGATTGCTACGCAAAGGAGAAGCCAGATGTGTATTTTTACATTAGCATGTGACGGCAACCTCAGCCCTGACAAAGGCCTGAGCGAGATAAGCGGGGTCATTACAATGAATGGAGGCAAAAGCACAGGGCCCTGCATGACGTTCGCCTACACGGTGACGAACATCCGTCATAGCCGTAACGTGCTGGAGTCAGGAATGGATGCCAAGGTCAAAGTGACGGTTCCTCAAGGTCACTTCAGGAAAAACCCACCCAGCACCAAGCTCTATTATCAGAGCGGAGTCAATCAAGCGAAACCGAGAAAATACCCTATCGCCCAGCTGTGGCTAGGGCCGCTGCTGGGCCAGATAGCATTGATCGTAGCTGGGCAGCTCAGGTCTGATATAGCGCTCATCGAAGGATACGACTACCTCCCGGAAAACAGCATCCCGGGAAATCCGACCTTGCTCAGCCAGCTCTACTCAGTGCAGGCATTCGCCACTCGTACCTACTGTTTCAGGGAAGTACCGGAATACACCCTCAAGGAACACGCTCTAGCCACGTATCTGGCCAACCTCGTGAGCAACTAATCTCAGCCCGAACCAATCAGAAGGAGATACATCCAACCGTGGCGGCCACCTTGTGGCCGCCTCACTTTTTTGTATTCCCCTTCCGTGACACCCCCTCCCGTTTCACCTATACTGCCCTTATGATCACCTACACCAAATACGAGCAGTCCGCCTTCACCCTCCAGATCAATGACAGTGTCATCGCCGTTGACTTCGGTACCCTGGCCAGCGAAGAGACCCTGACCCAGATCGGCACCCCGGCCGCCTCCGTCGTCAGCCACATTCACAAGGACCATTTCCTCCTGGAAAACCTGGCCAGATTCAAAGCGCCTATCTACACCGTCTCCGAAGTAGTGGCCGCCGTCGGTACCACCGATCTCCAGGTCACCACCATCGCCGAAGGCCAGACCCTCCCTATCACCGGCACCCCCTTCGAGCTGCGCGCCACCGCCTCGAACCACGGCACCTTCATCTCCGCACCTGTAGAAAATGTCGGCTACGTCCTCTCAGCCTTCGGTAAGAGCGTCTATTTCCTTGGTGACATGGCCATCTCCACCCCGCCTCCGGCCGGCAGCTTCGACATCACCCTCATCCCTATCGGCAACCGCGGCTATGTCTTCAATGCCGAGCAGGCACTCTCCCATCTTCGTACCATCGAGCATCCCGGCATTGTCATCCCCATCCACTACGACCACGGCGATCCCACCCAGGTTGAGACCTTCCAGGAGCTGATTGGCGACACCTACGATCTGCGCGTAATGAAGACCGGGAAGAGCCTGACTTTGTGAGCGGGCCCGGCTCATGTATTATGGAGATATGAGTCTTTACCGATCACGGTTCACCCGTCTTGTTCTCTCTGGCCTCCTTTGCCTCAGTCTGGCAGCCGGAGCTTATTCTGCATTGCCCGGAGCCGTTTCGGCCGGCGGACCCACCTCGGTCACCCGCACTGGATTTACCATAGCCGGCACTGGAGACAAGACACAGTACGGCGCATATACCGCCACCTGGACCAATGACGATACCCAGACCGTTACGCTGGTAGCTGACGACAGCAGCTGGAGCGTCCCCATCGCCGCCGGCCAAAACGGCACCCACACCTTTACCGGCAGTGGTGATTACCATGTCCAGGGCGGCAGCATCAATTACTCCGGCAAAGTGATCATCTTCACTGACCTGGCCAAAGGCGCCGTCACCTCCACCAGCATTTCCATGAGCTGGGGCGCCGCTACCGGTGCAAGCACCTATACTGTACACAGATTCAGTACTGCCCTCACTCCCCAGAGCGGCCTCACCTACACTGACAGCAACCTACAGCCAAGCACCACGTACACGTATTACGTAACCACCGACAACAGCTACCAGACGCAGGTCATTAGTGTGACCACTACACCGGCGGCTCCCTCGCAGCTCACGTCCAAGGTCAGCGGCAGTAGTGCCACCCTTAGTTGGATCTTCTCTCAGAACACCGACCTGGTGAGTTACTTCGCCGTCTACGTAAACGGCACTCAGCTTGGCAAGACAGCTTCCGGCAAGGCCTACACCTTCACAGCCACCGGGCTGCAGCTTGGCGTCAGCTACAGCTACACGGTACGGACCTATGACACTAAAGGCCAGCTCTCAGGCGACAGTAATGCGGCCATCGTTCTCATCGCTTCCACCCCTACTCCCAAGGCCAGCGCCACCGCCACCCCCACTGCTACTGCTACCCCTACTCCCGTCGACACCAGCACCCCTACTCCCACCCCCGGCGAGCCCGCTCTTACCAAGATCACTGTGGACGGCCAGGCGTTTACCCCTGCCCCTACCGACGTCCTAAAACTAGGCCTAGGCAAGGTCATCCATTTGGAAGGTACCGCCAAGGCTAACGCCTCCCTGGTGGTAAGTCTCTACAGCGAAAAGCAGAGCTTCGATGTCACAGCTAACAGCACGGGCACCTGGAAGCTTGATGTTCCTACCGCCGGACTGGCCGCCGGAAGCCATCACATCGCCATTGCCACCAAGGATGCTACCGGCACCGTAGGCACCGAGACCACCGCTCTACAGTTCACACTTCTGGACGCCGCCACAACGGCTACTCCCACCCCCACCGTAGGCGGCCGCTGGGTAGCCCTGAAGTGGGCGGGTCTCGGCCTTATGAGCCTTGCCCTCCTGGGTCTGATCATTTCAGGCTGGGCACTGCTCAAGCAGCGTCGCCTGCGCAAGAACCTTTCCCAGAAGAGCCACGTCGTCGGTAAGCCTGAGATTGAGGAAGACTCCTCTGAGCCTTCCAAGGAAGAAGAGCCTGAGCAGGTGGACTCCACCGACGAGATCCCCTAATGTTTCTGAGATGAATGTCACCCTGATACTTGGCAGCATCCGCAGCGATCGCCAAAGCCATAAGCCGGCCCTGTATTTCCGCGACCTCCTGATGCAAGCCGGCCACCAAGTGGATTATCTGGACCCTAAGGAGCTTGGTATTCCCCTGTTCGATGACGGCCCAGAACAGAAGGAAAGCCAGCCGGTCACTCGCCTGAAGCAGAGCGTACTAGGGGCCGACGTCATTGTCCTAGTATTTCCCGAGTACAACCATGACGTCAGCGCCACCATGCGCAATACCCTGGCTTACCTACGCGACCGTGAGCTCATGCACCGGCCGGTAGGGCTTATCGGGGTCTCAAACGGCCAGATAGGCGGCGCCCGCGCCCTTTACGCAGCCAAAGCCAGCTTTCCCACCCTGGGAGGCGTCATGCTCCCCACCGCCGTCCAGGTCCCCCTGGTGCAGGACAGCTTCCCCGACGAATACACCTGTACGGATGAGAAGATTAAAAAGGGAATGGACCAGCTGATCCGGGAGATCTCAGCGTACGGGCCAGCTCTGATCCAAGTAAGAAGCCAGTTAGGCTAGAGAGCCACCAGCCTCGGCATCTAGTAGCCACTCAAGCTCTCCGCTCAGTGGCTTTACCAGCCCGACCGCCGACGAATACCCCTGCCGCAGTATCTTCTCAACTATGGGACTCTTAGCAGCACCAGAGGCGGCCACCAGTACGTGCTCTCCCCGGCTCAAAGCCAGTGGTGTCAAGGTAATCCGCTTCACCAACGGAGGCAGCTCCGCCTGGGTCACCGCCGTAAGAGCGCCTTCGCGAATATGGGCAAGGCTTCCGGGGAATAAGGAAGCGGCGTGGCCGTCGGGGCCTAACCCCAGCAACACCAAGTCAAACCGGTCAGGCAGCAGATCGGCATAGCGCTGTGAGGCCTCTTCGCAGTCATCCTCAGTCTCCATCCATAGGACATGCGGCGGTCGGACCACAGGGAGGACATCAAGCAGGTATCTCTTGGCCTGGCCGTAGTTACTCCTCTCATCCTCAGGTGACACGCAGCGCTCGTCGCCAAAGTAAAACGATACCTTTTCCCAGTCGAGCTTGGAGCCGTACACGGTCCCTAGTCGAGCGTAAGCATCGTGGTAGGTGGATCCGCCTGCCAAGACTATTGAGGCGCTTCCACGGGCCTTCAGTGCAGCGGTAAGTACCTCGAAAATACGATCGGCAATCGCCTCGGCCAGCCCTACGGAATCAGGAAGGATACGTAATGACATTAGCGACGCTTAGGCTTCTTTTTGTTCTTTGGTCTTGTCTTCAGGAATACGCCTCCCCCAGCCAGGATAGCCAAACCGACGAGGCCATACGGCCAGTACTGCCTTACCGGGTATTTAGCGGCCGCAGGAATTGGGCTGGCGGTCGGGTCGGTAGGATTGGGATTCTCAAGCTGGACCATGGCATCGCTGAAGAAGCCGTCCCTGGTAGTCAGACGTAAAGAGGGAGCCGCATAGCTCCAGAGCGTCGTATACGAATGACTGGTTGTAGCGCCGCTGCCCCGGTTCTGGTCACCGAAGTCCCAAAAATAGCTGACTATGGGACTTGAGCCTGCCGTGGAAGCACTACCATCGAAGAGCAGCGGCTTGGTAAAGTCGAACTTAAGAATGTCGCTGTAGGGGTTGGCGCTCTGCTTTCCCTCCACCTTAATGACCGGCACCGGCAGCTTATAGTCAGCCCGCGGCACGATATTGATCTGAATAAGATCGAGCACCTGGGGCGCCACCCCTTCACTGGGATTGGCCGAGGTCAGCTTGATCACGTACGAGCCCATCTTGGCATAGGCATGGGTGGCGTCATGGGTAGACGCGCTGGCTCCATCCCCGAAGTCCCACTTGATCTGCAGCTTAGGGATCAGCTCGGGGGGAAACGGCAGATTGAGAGGCTTGAGTTGGAAGGAGACCGTATGTCCTACCAGATAGCTAGCCGGGGCAAGGTCCTGGGGTAGTACAATATCGCTCAGTGAACTTGACCCCACCGGGTACAGCTTGGAATCCCCACCATCTATACTCACGAAGGGCTGCTGGTCAGGAGTATGGGCTAGGGCGCCGGCTGGCACCAGAAAAACTAGTGCAAGGGCACTAACGACCAGACGGCGGCAAGCAGGGAGACTACCCATTCGAATATGCTAGTGAAGATGCCGAACTGCCGGGCCAGGAGAATGAAATCAAGAGCCAGGACGACTACCAGAAGACGGAGAAAAAAGGTCCAGCAGGAAAGGGGCTTCCTGCCCCTCTTGCGACGTGATCGGCTCTTCCGGCGGGCCATAATCAGAACGGCTACTCGGTAGTTGCGACGGCTACATTCGTAACGGCGACTGTTGCCACTGTATCAGAAGATTGGGCGGCTTGCAGGTCAAACTTCTCTGACTGACTACCACAGGTATAGGTGGCAGTAGTGACCAATGAAAGCGTCTGGGTAGGACAGACGGTGTTCTGAGGACTGGAGATGTCGATAGCGTAGGCCGCACCTTGCATACCGGTGTAAGTAGCCTGGAGGCCCGTGTCGCCGACGATAGTAATAACACCCTGAGTCAGGGTAAGACTCTGAGCAGGCGAGGCAGTGGCCGCCGCCTTGGCCACCGGAGTACTGATAGTGGTCTGTGCAGTCGTACCTAGGGTTTCAGGGCGGATGACGAAATACCAGTACAGGGCACCGCCGACCGCTACGATGAGAAGTAGAATGAGCAGAAACTTGGTCTGGCCGGTCATCGGGACCTTAGGGGCGGAAGGGGCAATCTGGTCCAAAGCCTCCCGTACATCGGCCTCCTGCCAGCCGTTGGTCACCAATAAAGAACGCAGCCCCTCTTTGCTGTGTCCGGCGGCCAACTGTTGGCGAACGTATTCGGCGAGCTCCGCTGTTACCATGGGCTCAGTATATAATGCCGGCTAGCCCGTCGGCAACCTCTAACCCTGGATCAAAGGACTTCAAGAACGCGGTATTGGCCTCTGGTATAGGAATGCCCCTCACGTACCAGATACGATACCCCGGTGACTTCCACCCGGGCCTTGAGCTCAAAGAGGACCTCGTCTGGCCGAATTTCAAGTAAGGTGACCTCGCCAGGCATCTCATAGGTACGATGGCCTTTCTTGGCGAACTAGTAGAGTCCTCCCACTTCCAAATGACTGGGCATGAACTCCTCGGGCAAGGTGCCCCGCTTGCCGCGTACGGCTTCCGTGTAGAGGGCCAGGTCGGTGTTGGTGTACATAGTGATTTCTTACTTGTGTAGGCCAAGGCTACCAGCCGGCGGTCGTAGTGGCTGTAAGGCAGCTCACGGGGGAAGGATCCAACTACCGTCTTGCCGGCCTCCTCGCCGCCTAGGGGCTCCTGCGCGGTCGGACACTGAAGAATTGTGGTCGATTTTTGGGATGGCCTGAGGCACGTAGTCGAAGGACGCGGGATCGATTCAGTTCTTTGGATTTTTCATTGCGCACCATCCCCACCTGTTGGTAAAACTAAGATGCTACTATCGATGGTCGTAGTATATATTTTAATCTGTAAATGAAAGTTCATCACACTATTAATTTCTCATATTTTATCTGGATATAAGGGCACAATTCACCAATATATTTAATAGTATCGATGGTCGTTATATATAATATTTTCGTGCTCATTTTGCCATTGGAAGGCCTGCCCGCCACAACGAAAGAACCCCGCGACCAGCGGTCGCGGGGTTCAAGCTAAACGGTTTTGAAGAGCCCAGTCATGAGCGCTTTCGGCCAGCTAACGGCCCCGCCGCCGCCAGTGCCGCCTCGAAGCGATAGCGCACGACGGCTTCAACGAGCTGCGCACGATACTCGGTACAGTCGATGGTAGCATTGAAACTGGTTACGAACAGCTCCAGTGTCCTTCCAAGACTCGACTCGAGTGGCATATCATGACACGTGATTAGGTCGAGTAACGAGTCCAGCTCAGCGATACTTACGCCGTTGGGGCCCGGCAGGCTGCTATACAACAGCGCCTTCCCTACCTCATCCTCACACATCCAAAAGTCGACCTGGGAAACTTTCATCTTCTCCAGAAGCGGAATGACTATCCTCCGTATGGTTTCCGGCGCCTTAGTGGCATGCGGCAACTCAAAGGTAAAGTGCAGACCGACGTCTCCATCAAAGCGCAGGTGACTCTCCAAGGTAAGAGTGAACGCGCTCGAGCTGAAGACCGTACAATTGTCCACTACGCTCGGCCATGGCGCCTCTTCGCCCCGTCGAAGGATATACTCGCTCGAGACCGTCCTTACGGTCGGCTTTGGATTCGAGGAGCTACGTCGCATATACGCAATCATCATTCTGCGCACCGCAGCAAGCTGCCTCTCCTGTATGACACCGGAAATACTCTTAAACATCGGAATCCTCCTTCAAAATGATGCGGCCTCTCTCAGCCACTGTCTGTAGTTCTATAGAAAAAATATCCCAACGTCAACCTGTTAGACGCTGCCACGCGCTCCACAACCGCCCTCAAGTGTGATAGCCTATGAGTCAGACACGCCCTAACCCCCTGCCATGTCCTTTCTGCGGAATCTCCGGCCCAGCACATTGCTCTACCTAGCCCTCTTTATAGCCCTCACCGGCTTCGTAGGAAGCCTCTTTTTTAGCGAAGTCGACGGCTTCATCCCCTGTTTCCTCTGCTGGTACCAGCGCATCTGCCTCTACCCTCTGGTCCCCATCCTGGCAATCGGGTTACTCCGGCGCGACAAACAGGTGCATTACTATGTACTGCCGCTTTCGGTGATCGGCTTCTTTATAGCCTTCTACCACAACGTCATCTACTATATAGAGCGCTATAACCTGGGCACTCTTTCCACCAACTGCACAGCAAACGGAGGCGCTTCCTGCACCGCCAGATATATCGAGTGGATGGGATTCATCACTATTCCGCTACTTTCACTCCTGGCCTTCCTGGCGATAACCATTCTGATGGTGTGGTATCACTATTCTCTGAAGGCACAGGACTAGTCCTCTGTAAGGAAACGCTTACCTTGTATTTCTTTGGGTAGCAGATCTTCTTCGGTGTACATCTCATATCCTGCACCGTAGCCCAGCCCCTTCATCAGCTTGGTAGGGGCGTTTCGTAGGTTAAATGGCACTGGCAGGTTCCCGGTAGCCCTGACAATCTCCTGAGCGGCCCGCAAGGCATCATAGGCGCGCCGATCCTTCTTGGAGCGAGCCAGATAGCCTACCCCGTGGGCCAGGTTGATGGCAGCTTCCGGCAGGCCAATCTTACTGACCGCCTCAAAGACGGCGTTAGCGACTACCAGGGCGGTAGGCTGGGCCAAACCGACATCCTCGGAGGCAAATATGATCATGCGGCGGGCGATAAACACCGGATCCTCACCAGCTTCCAGCATCCGTGCCAGGTAGTACAGGGCGGCGTCGGCATTGCTGGCCCGCATGCTCTTAATGAAGGCCGAAATAGTGTTGTAATGCTCCTCGCCCTGGCGGTCGTAGCGCAGGCGTACCTGGCCGGCCTGGGTGACGCTCTCCTTGGTCACCTCGCCATACAGCGAATGGGCCTGCTCTATCAATCCGATCAGCTGGCGAGCGTCGCCGTTGGCAATCTCAGCCAGCCATTTCATGGTCTCAGGACCTATCGTCAATCCGGTACGCACTACGATGGACTCGAGATCAGCCTGGGACAACGACTCCAGTACGAAGACTCGGCAGCGTGAGAGCAAAGCGGGTATTACCTCGAAGCTGGGATTCTCGGTGGTAGCGCCAATAAGGGTAAGTAACCCCGATTCCACATGAGGCAGGAGAAAATCCTGCTGGGCCTTGTTAAACCGGTGGATCTCGTCCAGAAAGAGCACGGTGGGCTGGTCAGAATCCCTGGCCGCCTCGATGACCCGCCGCACGTCATCCTTGCCGGCCGAGACCGCCGACAGCTCATATAACGTAGCGTGCAGGGCGCCAGCGTAGATCCTGGCGATGGTGGTCTTACCCACTCCGGGTGGTCCCCACAGCAAGAACGAGAACCTGTGCCCCTGCTCTACCGCCACTCTAAGCGGCTTGCCGGGTCCCACTAAGTGGACCTGACCAATCACCTCATCCAGGCTGGACGGACGCAAGCGGGCAGCTAGTGGTGCGGCTTCCTGAGGCTCGGTATGTTCGGTTTTCTTTCGGTTCATATTCTAAGAATAGCACACCCAGCCCGGCGCACAAGTAGGCCACTTACCCGTCCAGGGGGACCGCCGTCACCCAGTCCTTATGATCCGTCCCCTTCCCCTCGGTGATCCGGGTCAGCTCCGCCTTCAGCTTTTCGGCCACCGGATACGGGCCCTTAAACTTCACGTTCTCAATCCTATTCACCGGCGTCACTTTGGCGGCAGTACCGGTCAGAAACACCTCGTCGGCGATCAGCAGCTCTGACTTGTCCACCGGCCGCTCCACCACCTCCATGCCCAGCTCCTTGGCCAGTATGATGACCGAGTCCCGGGTAATGCCCTCAAGTATGTCATGCTCCACCCCTGGGGTGATCAGCTGGCCGTTGCGGACCAGGAAGATATTCATACCGCTCCCCTCAGAGACTTTGCCCTGGCTGTTCATCAGCAGCGCCTCATCAAAGCCCCGGTCCGACGCCTCGGCCTTGGCTAGGCCCGAAGTAATATAGGTGCCTGACATCTTTCCCCGCAGTGGCAGTGAGGCATCCATCTGGCGCATCCAGGAGCTGAAGCAGCAACTTACGCCGCTGGCCGGCAGGTAATCCTCCAGGGCCATAAGATAGATGCAGAGATCCTTCTTCACGGTATGCAGGGTGGGAGTCAGCACCAGGCCCGAGGCATAGACCAGGGGCCGGACGTAGAACGAACCGGTGGGCTTGTTGGCCTTGATGGTCTCAAGGATGGCCTTCTCAATCTGCTTGGGTGAGATTTCGTGGCGTAGGTAGGTGGCGCTGCGGCTGAGGCGCTTGGTGTGAGCGTCCAGACGAAACAGCAACACTTCGTTAGGATTTTCAGGGTTGATGATGCCCCGCATTCCCCCGAAGGCGGCCGTACCGTAGTGCAGAGCGTTGGTAGCGATGGAGATGTTTGCATCCTTGAAGGGGGTGAGCTTGCCCTCGAAGTAGGCTATGGGGAGGAACTGGGAGGCTGGGGCCATAGGGGTGAGTTAATGCGTTAATAAAATTGTAATGGAGTTCCCCACTGCAAGCCATGGGCTCACAGTGGGGGGAACCGGTGCGACAGGGTCATGCCGACACGTCGTAGGTAGTAGCTGGCGGAGCCAGGATGGTGCGGAAGCAGGGTACCTTAGTACCGATATCGTCCACGACCTGACCCTCGGACAGGAGCCTGCGGGCTGCAGCCAGGCATACATCTGCAGTAATGGCGGGATCTACGAGGCTATACGTTGGCATATCTTCCAGGCAGCGCTTGGAGGCATCGTCCATACTTCTCCTGACTGCCTCCTCATCACCTGGAACCAAGAGTATCACCTGCTCTTCGCGTCCGCACGGTACCAGAGTATGATCCAGTCGGAACTGAAAACCTTTCATCATTGTCTTACCTCTCAATGTACTATTTTGACTCAGAAACCGGGGTTTCCGGGTCAAAAGGCAGATTGTGGGGGCAAGAAACAAAAAACCGCCCGGGAGGCGGTGGTTGCGGTGGGAGCTTCTCTGAATTCTAGCTATTGCAACTACGGCCTCCTGTTGAGGGGCTAATGAGTAGGGCAATGACTAGAAGGTTTGAGGCGAACATGTACCTGTTATAGCGCGAAATCATTTGGCCTGTCAAATCGACAGTGTATGGCGTCTCCTTGCGCCAGATTGCCAGCTCTGCTATACCTAAGCCTCTAGCAGTAACACCCGCATATGCCACGCACAGACAAGGATATGGCTAAGCTCAAGGCCCAGTTCGAAGCTCTCAGCAATGCCTTCGCCGATCTTGGTGGAAACGCCATCGAAGAGAACAAGGCCAGCGCCCGCGAGCAGATCGCCGAGCTACGCCGTCAGATCACTGAGCTTTCCGAGGTAGCCACTGAGAAGGCCACCATGGCTAAGGAGAAGATCCAGGACACCACCAAGAAGGCCAACAAGTACGCCCACGAGAATCCCTGGACGGTTATAGGTAGCGCCGCAGCCGCCGGCCGGCTCCTAGGACTAGCCGCTCGCGGTGGTCACAGTCACGAGGAGGAAGAATGGGACTAGTTAATCTGGCCAAGGCCTACCTCACCAACCAGATTGAGGACAGCATCAAGGAGGCCATCTCTCCCCTGGCCCCGTATCTGCGCCGCCTCGCCTTCGGTACGGTCATCGTGCTGCTGGCTACTCCGGCTTTAGTGCTGTGCCTTCTGGCGCTGGTAGGCGCCGTATTCCTGGCTTTTGCAGGACTGCCCTACGTGGCAGCCTCGCTGTGGACCGCTCTGGTCTGTTTCGGCGCAGGTATAGTACTGGCCCTTATCGGGGCAATGCTTCTGAAGTCGCCCCGCCGTTAAATGAAGTGCACGGCCAAATAGGCCGCCGCTCCCAGCAGGCCGAAGCCGAAGAGGGTGAGAACGAAGAGCCCCTCAAAGCAGTAGTAGTCGTCATTCTTGCCATCAGCCATATAAATACCTAAGGGTTAGTGCCCTAGGTATAGGCCCATCAAGCTCATCTGTCAATGAGGCATCATACACAAGTAAAAAGGCACCCATTGAGGGTGCCTTTTTATGAACTACAAGATCAATGTTTACTGGCCAGTGACTCGTTCTTCTCCACGTTCTTACCCTTGGGTAGCTGGAAGGAAACCAGGAAGCCAAGTACCGCAAACAGGGCGGCCCAGAGCAGCGAAGCCTTGTCAGCGTCCACTGTCGCCTGGTGGCTGATGCTGGTCACTTCGTCCACAATGACCTGCGGCAGGTTGTGCGAGACGTTGGATCCGCCACTGAACTCGACGTTCGAGGTTTGCTCAGTAGCGGCGGTTGAGAGCCGGTCTTTTAGCGAATCCGGGATGACCGAACTAGCATGGATGCCAGTGGTGAGATTGGTCGCCAGGGCGCTCAGCAGCACCGCTCCGATGATGGCAGCCCCCAGCGAAGAGCCTGCCTGGCGCAATGTATTATTCACACCTGACGCCTCACCAGCCTCCTCTACTGAAACAGCTGACAGGGTCAGATTATTGATCTGTGACATCACCAGCCCCATACCCATTCCATACAACGAAAGACCTGGAACCATACTCCACACAGTAGCGTCCACTGAAAATCCCTGACGAAGAACGAAGACGGCAACGATGTTTATGAGTAGTCCAAGCTGGATTAACCGTTTAGGTTCAACTCTAGCTGAGAGGAAGGCTCCAAGCGGTGCGACAATCAGCAGCATGATGGACATAGGTAGGAAGGAGAGCCCAGTATCAAAAGCACTATATCCCCGGACCGACTGTAGGAAGACCGGAACCGAGAAGATGAGACCGGCCTGGCCGAGCGACATGACCGAAGTGGTGATTGCTCCTGAGGTAAATTGACGGTTAGCAAACAGCTTCGGAGAGACCAACGGTGTCTCACCTCGATGGTCGACAGACCTCTCCCACGAATAGAACGCAACCAGCAATATCACCCCCAGCAGGATGGCCGGCGGTACTATGGACAGCCCCCCGAAGTCGATGCTGTGGCCGAAGGCCATAAAGACCTGCTTGGCATTCCACCAGCCGTAGGTGGACGACTCGATGACCCCAAAGATGAAGGAAAGCATACCGAAAGATGAAAGCAGTACACCCACCCAGTCCAGGGTAGGCTTCTCCTCGCGATCCTGGGACTCTGGGATAAGGAAGGAGCCGATGACCAGGACCAGAGCCACTACCAGGTTGATCCGGAAGCCCCAGCGCCAGCTGTAACTAGTAGTAAGATAACCACCTAGGATAGGTCCGAGGGCAGCCGAGGCACCAGCAATACCGCCCCAGACCCCGAAGGCCAGGGCCCGGTCGCGCCCCTTGAAGTTGGCGACTAGCAGAGAAGAAGTGGCCGGCATCATCAATGCCGCCCCTATTCCCTCGATGATAGCCTCACCGATAATCATCACCGGAATGGTAGTGCTAATTGAGGTTATGAAAGAACCTACCGCGAAGATGATAGCACCCAACACAAACATCCTCTTGCGGCCGAACAGGTCGCCCAGGCGTCCCCCGGTAATGGTAAGAGCCGCCAAGGTCAGGGCATAGCCGCTGATCACCCACTGCAAGCTCTGGATGTCGGTATTCAGATCCCGAATGATCGACGAAAGCGATACATTCAGCAGAGTAGTATCAATGATGATAATGGATAAGGCCAGACTCAGAACAACCAGAATGGGCCAGCGCCGCGGTTTTTTTTCAGGTGTACTCATGGGGTGGAAGTATTATCGAGTAAGGTGAGGATCCTATGTAGTTCAGCGAGATCGGTGGGCTCCAGGCGGTCGAAAAGCTCATGCATCTTGGCCATCTTGGCGTCCATGGTCTTCTTGAGCTTGGCGCGGGAGTCCGGGGAGAGCTGAAGCCTGATGCTACGGCGGTCATCCGGGTCACTTACCCGCTCGATCCAGCTGGCCTTGACCAGCCGCACAACCAGGGCGGTAAGAGCTCCCGGGGAGGCACGCAGCTCGGCGGCCAGCTGGCTCATACTGATTTGGTCTTGGTGCTTGATGACGATGAGGGCCTGCAGCTGCAAGAGGGTCAGCTCACCTAGGCCATCCTGAAGCTCCTCAGTCTGGTGACGGAGTATCCGCTGGATTCAGCTGAGTGCCGTGAACAGCTCCTGGTAGAGGTCTTGCTTAGGAGGCATGGTAGCTGAGAACTTAATGAGGTGAATAGTCTTACTATAGTAGTATCTCCATCGTGCATCAATCCCTCACCCTGCGGCAGCTACTTGCAGAGCCTTAGCAAACCCGATATATTCTCGGGGTCGGCACATGCTGAACATACTGCATGCAAGGAGAAGTGGAATGAACTGCGATTCGACTGAAGACATGAAGAGTGCGTTCGATGAGGCACTCGCAAGGGTTTTCAACACAGCACCACCCCAGCACTACTATGGCAGCATAGCAACTGCAACAGTACCGTCCTGGGGAAATCCGAAAGAGGTTAAGTTTTCGATCACAAACCCTGACGTTGCTGTGGCAGACACCGTCAGAAGTCTCCTTCACGACAAAGTGATATGGCTCCAGTCAGGTGCCGATATTCTTGCCTGCGAACATCCGGTGCCCGTGAAGGGGCTCTCCAAAGCAGCGGATAGGTCGACCCACTGGGGATTTTATGTGGGAGTGGATGCTAGCCAGCGTTGGGTGTACCTCCAATACACTGCCGGACAAAGTCGTGAGTCCGACCCCACGAACAGCATCTACGCTGAACGGGCAAAGACAACGATGGTTAACAAGATCCTCGCGCTGCCATACGTCAGCTACGTCAGCCTGCTCAAAGGGCTGGTCAATGCAGCGTCAGGCTGGTCGCAGGCTTCAGTTGCCCTGGCAGAGAAAGACAGTGCCATGGATAGGGAGATCCAGACTATCGCTGAACGATGCGGCTTATCATGTTAATCCAGACAGCTTCCCAAGGGTCGCCGGCATACGCTGGCGGCCCTTTCGGCTTTTCTGCCATACTATTTCCATGACCACTAAGCACCGCCCCTATCTCTTCCTGCTGCTCCTTAACCTTATCCCCCTCTCCGGTCTGGGCGTCATTACCTATTTCCACCTACCGCCCTTCGGCCTGGCCATTTACGGGCCTTACTTCACCCTCATCACCGCCAGCTTTGCAGTCTACGCCTGGCGAAACGGCTACACCCTGGAGGAACTGGGCTTCACCGGTGGCAACCAGCGTCGCAGCATTCTCATAAGCCTGGGCGTGACCCTCGCCTTCTGCCTGCTCATCTCCAGCTTCTTCGTCTACAACCCCTTCCAGCATTACAGGACCCTGCAAGTCCCGACGTGGGACTGGTACTACGTGAGGTACGTACTGCTGTTCTGCCCCTTCCAGGAAGTTATCTATAGGAGCCTGGTATTTGCCAGGCTGCGCCGGGAAGGGATTACCGGGATGTGGCCCCTTATCCTTCTGACCGCCATTACCTTCTCCTTCGTTCACATCCTCTTCCTCAATGCCTTCACCCTGTTTCTGACCCTAGTGATCGGACTAGTCTGGGGATATATGTATTACAAGCAGAAGAGCTTCTGGGCGGTGGCGCTTTCACACGGTATACTGGGAGCCCTGACCATTGCCATCGGTCTGCTCTAAGAGCCGTTAAAATCGAAAGCCCCGGACCGCCACTTGGCGACCGGGACCTGCGAAATGAACCACGAGATGCAACCTGACTAGATCTTCAAAGCAATTTTGCGAACGTCCGCATCATCCGGATAGTCCAGCCCATCGGTCGCTCGCCGCAGCATGTCTTTCTGCAGACACAGCATGTTGACCACAAAAATGCTGTACTGAACGTTGAGCAGCCACATCCAGAGCTGCAGCAGCAAGCCGGGATGATTAGTGCTCATGTCGCTCGCCGGCCTTCCATACCGTCTGGCACGGCGCAGATCCCGTGGTTGAACAAGTGACTGCCATTCCCCAACACTACGGCGATAATCTTCCAGAAATCGACAAGGCTTCGATTCCCGCAATGTACCTCTTTGTGGCATATGCACCCCCCTTGGTAGTCGTTTCGTCTGCCCATATATACCCTATTATGAACGTTGCGTCAACCACCCTCCGGTGTTATAGTATCGACATGAAGCAGGATCCCCCCGCATTGCGGACAGAACCCAATCCCAAGACACTCTACATCCTAGCTGGTGTGGCCGTTATTCTCCTGATAGTTCTGGCGGTATGTGCCTACCGACAGCGCCACTCCGAGAGCTCGATCCGTGTCTTTAAGGATCCGGCCGCCACGTCTACCGCCGCCGCTTCTGCGACGCCATCCCCCACGGCCAGTCCTACCGCCACCTCCACCGCCACTAGCGGCAGCGTAAGCGGTCCTGCCATTGACCAGAGTCTCAAGGCTATCGATGCTGCTCTGAGCGCCGCCGATAGCAGCAGCTCCGGAGCCGACAATGCCCCAGCCGACAGCGACACCACCCCCTAGCCATGAAGCACACTCCTCTTTCCCTCATCTCCGCCCTGCTCATTCTCTGCCTGCCCCTCTCGGCCCAGGCCATCTACCGGCCTGTCGAGGCCACGGCAAGGCCCGATACTGTCGCCGTTCATGTGGCCGCCATCCAGGCCCGGGGTGACGCCAATATTACCGCGCGAACTACTTCGCTCAGCGGGCTGAAGACCAAGATAGCGGCAGCCAAGCGCCTCTCCGCTTCCCAGAAAGCTTCGCTGACTACTGAGATTGAGGCCCAGATCACTGGCCTGACTGCCCTCAAGGCCTCCCTGGACGCTGATACTACCGTGGAGACTGCCCGGACTGACTTCCAGAAGATCTTTTCCCAGCACTTCATCTACGCGTTCTATGTGCCCAGGGTAAACCGCATCATTGCCGCCGACGAACAAGTCCAGGCTGCAGCCGTCCTTACCACGCTGACACCAAAGCTCCAGACGTATATCACCACTGCCAAGACTGCCGGAACCGACGTGACCTCTCTTCAGGTCAAGCTGGACGAGATGCTAGCTAAGACGGCTGAGGCCAAGACCCTGGCCCAGGGCGTCATAAATACCCTGACTCCGCTTACCGCTGCCGGCTATCCGGACAACAAGTCAACCGTTGAGGCTAGTGCCACCTCATTGCGGACCGCCCGAGCGGATCTGAAGACTTCACGGGATGACGCACACTCAATTGTCACCGCTCTGCGCAAGGCACTCAATACTGTTCAGTAGCCCGCAGGTATACTGAACAGTAGTTTTCTGGTACACTCCCAGGAGTCCTAGAGTTTATCTCGCAGCCACTAAAGTAAGTGGAATCCTCCCCATTCGGGCTGCAGATGACTCAAGACTCATCACCGTATCACCCGATACGTCTCTTCATCTCTCGCCATCTTCGCTCCGACTGGAAATAATTCCATTCTTAAAGTGGCTGCGAGACAAGCTCTAATCCTTTCCCGTGCCCCTGGTAATCCACATCGAAGACAAGACGATAGGCCGTAAGCACCTCTTCCAGGAACTGCGGCTTACCATCGACGAACGGACCCGCGTCGGCCTTATCGGCCGCAACGGTACCGGCAAGACCACTCTCTTTAATCTGCTGTCCGGCAAGGACCACGATTTCAAGGGAAGTATTGAGGGTGGCAAGAATCTGAGGATCGTGGCCACTGAGCAGGAGCATTTCCTGGAAGGCGAGACTACGGCGCTTGATTACGTCTTAGATAATGTGCGCGACTACCGTCGCCTCATGCACATCATGGACACCTACCCGGACACTATGGGTGAGGACCTTGCCCTCATCCATGAATACACCGAAGCCATCTCCGAGTTTGGTGAATACAATTATTACGGCATCGAGGACAAGGTCGCCGATGAGCTGGCCGTATTCGGACTGGACATCGAGCAGATCATGCGCCCCATCAGCACCCTCTCCGGCGGACAACGTAGGTTCGTCGAGCTGGTGAAGGTTCTTTTCTCCAACGCAGACCTTATATTGCTGGACGAGCCCACCAACCACATGGACTACGTAGGCAAGGCCCAGTTTTTGGAGTGGCTGGACAAGGTGCGTCAGTCAGTCCTGATCATCAGCCATGACCGGGACGTACTGGAGACGGTGGACCGGATAGTCGAGGTAAAGGACAGGACGGCCCACTCCTACCCCGGCAACTATACCGCCTACCTGCGCCAGAACAGCACCCGCTCAGTGACCGAGATCGGTAGTTATGAAACGTCCTTGAAGGAACTTAAGACGTTGGAAGCCAAGATAAAGATTACCACGGCCAGAAAGGCAGGCAGCAGCACAAACGCTATGCGTATCAGGGAAGAGAGGCTGATGCGTGAGCGCGATGCCATCAAGTCAAATATGAAAAAGCCTTCGTTCTGGATCGACCAGGAGAGTGTCGACCAGCTGGACCCTGAGGTGGTCGAGCAGTACAACAAGTACAAGACCAGGAACATCCGTATCGCCCATAAGGAGACTACCGGCAAGCACGCCCACCGGCTACTGGAGGTCAGCCAGCTTTCGGCAGGCTACACAGCTCCCCTGTTTTCCAACATCAACTTCTACCTGGCCCACGGCGACCGACTGCACATCAAGGGACGAAACGGCGCCGGTAAGTCTACCTTGGTGCGGCTCATTCTGCAGCAGATAAAGGAAGTGCCCTCCGATGCCACTATCTTTCATGGCGAGATCAAGGGACATAACAAGGTGGCCATCGGCCTCTACGAGCAGGAGATCGACCCGTCCTATCTGACCCTTTCATTGGGAACGGCGCTGGAGGAGATCTACGCCGAGGCCGGAGTACCTCTTACTGACCAGCTGAAGAAAGCGGTCATGAGCACCTACCTCTTCGACCCCATATTGGACCAGAACCTACTGGTGAAGAATCTTTCCGGAGGCCAGAAGGCCCGGCTGCAGATCATCAGGATGCTCTGTGGCAATCCCAACGTGCTTATATTGGACGAGCCCACCAACCACCTGGACCTTCCTTCTATCGAGGAGCTCGAGCAGGCCCTCATCAAATATGACGGGGCCATTCTCTTCGTGTCGCACGACAGCTTCTTCGTGAACACGCTGGGCGGGGAAACGGTGGAGATTTAACCGATCTTTAAGGTAAAGGTAACGCCCATGGCATGGGCGATCTTACCGAGCATCTTGAGACTGGGATTGTACTGGCCGGACTCAAGTCGGGCAATGGCGGCCTGTTTCGTGCCCACGCTCTCAGCTAACTGAGCCTGAGTAAGGCCCTTCTTTATACGAAGATCAATGAGCTGCGAGGCTACCGCATACTGACCGGCCAAGGCGTCATATTCCGCCTTGGTCTTGGGGTCGCTTAACAGCTCGGCTTTGAGAGAGTGCCATTCATTCATGAACATATCATAACGTATACGTTATTTCTGGTCAATACCTAGCTGCAGCTGCCGTGTGCGGGCTAACGCCATCTCTTCCCTAAGTATCTTCATTGTTTTCTTTTTAAAAGCATGGATCAAGCGTATCCAGAACGTGCGCCCGACTATGCGCATGCGAGGAGCATACCAACCGTCTATTACAAACCGATTACATAAAAATGAATAGTCCTAAACAAGACCAGCTACTTCATTAAGACTGGCAATGACATAGTTCACCCCTTCCGGGGCCGGCTGCGGCGCCGAGGGATACCATACCGTCGTCATCCCTAGGGCCTTGGCTGGAAGCAGTCCCCGCTCGACATTGTCATCCACCATCCAGGAAGTTCTAGGGTCGGCACCTGTCTGCTCAAAGACCTTCCTGAAGTAGGCGCTGTCAGGCTTGGAAAGACCAACGTCCTCGGAAACCCGGTCATAGGAAAGACACTCAAGCAGGCCGGCCGCCCCCAGCTTCTCCCGAATAGCTCCCGGCTGGTTGGCGATAAGGCCCAGACTATGTGACCCGGACAAGGCGCGTAGGGTCTCACGCGCCTCCGGACGCACCACCTGCTGGTCAATGTAAGAAGGCGCCTCATCCTTAGTCTTCTTTAACGCCTTTAACCCTTCAGCAAGGTCAGCTCCCGCAAGGAACTGGGCAAGGATAGCCTCATCAAGGCCGGTATGAAGAGAGCTTGCCATGCCCCATATCCCCACAAGCTCCTCTCGGCTCACCCCGGGAATCCAACGCCTGATTATTGCCAGGTCATTGTCGATACGCCACTCGGTATACTTACTCTCATCGGTAAGCACCCCGCCGACATCGAAGAATATCCAGGACTCAGGCATACAGGTGAAATTTCTCGATGTACTTGGCCACCATGTCCACCTCAAGGTTGACCGGATCGCCGGCCTTCAGGGTGCCGAAGGTGGTGTGCTCAGAGGTATACGGTATGATACCGACTCGAAAAACCCTATCTTGGATACTAATGACCGTGAGCGAGACGCCGTTCACGGCGATAGAACCCTTCTCGATGATGTATTTTTCCAAACCGGCCGGTACTTCGAAGTCAAACAATTGGCTGTTGCCGTCTACCGTTACTGCTTTCACGGTCCCCACTCCGTCTACATGTCCCTGGACAATATGCCCCTCCAAGCGCTGGGTGACAAGCAGGGCTAGCTCAAGATTTATGGAATTACCAGGTTTAAGCTGCTCTCCGAGAGCAGTGCGTTTGCGCGTTTCGTTCATAACCTCGACAGTCAAGGTACTAGGACTTATGAGCGTCTTGACGGTAAGGCAGGTGCCGTTTACCGCCACGCTAGAGCCAAGCTTGAGCTCCTTGAAAAAGGCAGGCGAAACCTGGATGACAAAGCTGTCACCCTCCACCCGCTCAAGCCTTCCGAGTTCCTCAATGATGCCGCTAAACATGCTTTTCGTTAAAGAATCTGATTTCTTCATCAATTCCCTCGATACAGTCATACTCCTTCACCTCCGCCTCGTTGACCCAGGCGAAGTCGGTAAAGTCCCCCTCCTGCACCTTCACCTCACCACTGACGTAAGGAGCGGCGAACTTCACCAGGATGACCGGTATGCCGTCGGGACGTACGAAGGCCACGCTGTTCAGATAGAGTGGATTGCTAACGTCGATCTTTACGCCGGCTTCCTCAAGAGACTCCCTGGCGAGTAAATCTTCTACGGCGCCCTCGAAGTCGATGACGTCACCGTTCATTCGGGTGGGATGCTCTAGGTCCATGTCTGCCCATTCAAGCTTGCCGCCGGGAAAGGCGTACTTGCCGGGATGCGCCTTTTCACGTTCGCTGCGCTTAAGTATAAGGACACGCCTGTCCTCTGGCCGGTAGATGAGCACATTGGCCACGAAGTAGAAGAGCTTGTCCGACTTGGCTTGGTCAAGACTGATGGAGGCTGCCTTCATAGGGACGCTTAGGGCTTTGTACGCTTAGCGTAGCAGAAATAGAAGAAGGCCGCCCATTACTACAGGCGGCCTTCAGCGTGACATGCTGCATACTTCTTAGCGACGACACACTTCACTCCGAGCTGCAGCCAGGACTTCGGCGTGACCGGCGTCACGGTAGCTCATCATCAGGCCGACGAACTCATGGAACGGCATTCCCACCGGGAAGGAGAAGAACACCGGGCAAGGAGGCTGGTGGGCGCTTCCCATTTCCAGCTTCCAAGCCATGCGCGCGGTGCGGCGCCACTCGACCCGTCTCGGCTCATTCTTTTCCTGAGCCAGAAGGGCTGACGAGAACACGTCACTGGCAATCAGCCGGTAGCCGACTAGGGCCGGGGCTACCGCCTTAATGAAGCTGGGTCTCATTTCTTCGGGGAGCCGATCGTCAGGACAAGTAAGCACTAGCTCCTGCATAGCGTCAGCCCGCTGCCTGACGATGGCCTGCCATTTCACCGTCACCTCGGCACCCTGCTCATCCACCAGACAGATCGGCTGCAGACCTGATGACACGTCCAAAGGCAGGTAGCCCATCAGATAGCCAAGATCCGCCTCGTTAGGATGGAGCGTCACGTACGCCGCGTAGAGTGCCCAGTCAATGCAATCGGAACCGTTGTTCCCCATTATTGTGATCACTCGGATCACCTCCTTTTTCAGTAGGCCGGGATGGGTTATCCCAACCGTGTCCAAAACTGGTATACCAGTCTGGTAGCGGCATGTAAAGACCTCTTTACAGTCCACCCCCAATCTGGCAGACTACTTATATATGCCTACATCCTCCGATCACATCATCGAGGTCAAAGACCTCTACAAAGAGTACCCCACCGGCACCAAAGCGGTGAACGGGGTTACGTTCTCTGTGAAGCGCGGCGAATTCTTCGGTTTCCTGGGGCCAAATGGCGCCGGCAAATCAACCACCATGAATATGCTGGTGAACCTAGTAAAGAAGACCAGCGGCTCCATCACCATCGACGGCTTCGATATAGACCACCAGTCGGCCGACATCTATAAGCGGGTTGGATTCGCCATGCAGGAAGTTGGCCTGGATGAGACCGCCACTGCCCGGGAGATGCTCTGGCTGCACGGCCGCCTCTACCACATGCCCACTAAGGAAATCGACGAGCAGATCAAGAAGCTCTTGAAGCTGGTTGAGCTGGAGAAGGTAGCCGACAGGTTTACCTCCACCTACTCCGGCGGTATGCGCCGTCGCTTTGACCTGGCCCTTTCTTTGATCCACAAGCCTTCGGTGCTTTTCCTGGACGAGCCGACCACAGGGTTGGACCCTCACGCCCGCCAGCTTATTTGGAGCCACCTGCGTGACCTGAACAAGCAAGGCATGACCATCTTCCTTACCACCCACTTTATGGAGGAAGCTGAGGAGCTCTGCGACCGGATTGCCATCATGGACGGCGGTCAGATCGTCACCGAAGGGACCGTCGAAGAGCTACTGAAGAAGCACAAAGCCAAGAACCTGGAACAGGTCTTCTTGGAAACCACCGGCAGCGACCTGGGAAATGAAGAAGTGAATAAGAACGCTGCCGATCCCTACTCCCGCACTAGATAGCCATGAATACCCTACACACCTTCTTCTCCGACTGGTACTACCTCTCGATCCGCAACACCAAGCAGATCTGGCGACCGTTGCTTGCCGTGATCCCCTCGCTGTTCATCCCGATATTCTTCTTCGCAGTGAACTCTGCTTCCCTTTCTGCCTTCGCCAAAGTCCCCGGCTTTCCCAATGTCTCCTACAAGGACTTCATAGCACCCGTGGCCATCTTCACCGCCATCTTCTTCTCGGCCGGAAATGCCGGCATCGAACTGGCCCAGGACATCACTGGCGGCTATTTCAAGAAACTGGTCATCATGCCGATCAACCGGCTGGCCATCATCCTGGGTAAGCTTACCGAGGTAGCCCTTCAGTCAGTACTACAGGGATCAATTGTCATCGTCCTACTGCTCTTCTGGGGGGTTCACTTCAACACCGGCGTACTAGGAATACTGGCCATCTTCGCCATGCTCATCCTGTTTGCCATGGCCTGGAGCTGCATCGGCATGATCGCCGCTCTGCGCACCCAGAATGCCCGCCTGGTGCAGTCCATGTTCGTCCTCGTCTTCCCCTTCCTCTATCTGACCACCTCTCAGTCACCTAAGGCACTCCTGCCTCCCACCTTCGCAACAATTGCTACCTACAACCCAGTTACCTACATCGTTGAAGGCACTCGCGCCCTCACCCTTTCCACCTGGGGCGATCCCGCCATCTGGCAGGGCTTCGCCGTCGCCGCCGTTCTCTTCGTGGTCATGGTGACACTCACCCTCATGTCGTTTAGGAAAGCACTGAAATAGTTGCCTCCACTAACTATATCCGCTACTCTCAGCATGACGACGACTGAAGAGAAGAGCCGGTAGCGGCCCTGGAAGAGGAGAATACCTCAGCGACCAGAGTGTTACCCCTATTCCGTAAGAGTACGGATCTGCTTGATGGGCATTGCGACAGCTTCGGCGCCTAAAGGATCGACAATCAGCCACATTGTCTCCCAAAAGCACCCCTGACTGGAGTCCTGTCATATTCCTCTGACCAACGTATGGAGCCGGCACATAGGAGGAGCCGGGACCATCATCGTCAGACACAAGTGAAAGAGGAAAGAAGGTAGCGCAGGGAGCTCCCCACCTTTAAATAGGAATGGAGCGAATAAAACCCAGGCTGAGGGCATACACTCACCTTTGCAAACGCTTTCTTTACCCACCTCTTTCTCGCTTGCGATTAGCTAAACTCCACCCAGTCGTCAATCAAAAGCGGGACCGCCCAGTGCAGTCCCGCTTCTTTTATTCGTATCGAAGCGCATCCTCGCGCAGCGAGACGTAGTCCTCTGCCTTACTCATACCGCAGTGCGTCTCTCGCGAAGCGTGATGCGGTCCTTAGCTATTCGTATCGAAGAGCGTCGATGGGGTTCAGCTTGGCGGCCCTACGCGCCGGCAAGGTCCCGGCTAGGAAGGCGATGGCCATGATAAGCAGCATGATGATGGCAATGGACTGAGGTGGGAAAGTCAGCAAGGTCAGGCCCTGGAAGTCCTTGAGGAAATGGCTGGAGGCGTAGTTATTGGCGATGCGTCCAATGCCCATGGCCGCCAGCACCCCGAGGAAGCTCCCCCAGAAGCCCAGCAAGATGGCCTCTGAGCTAAAGAGTAGGAAGATCTTGCTTCCGCTCATTCCCATAGCCTTCATAAGGCCGATTTCCTTGGTGCGTTCCTGCACCGCCATCAGCAAAGTATTGATGACGCCGAAGCTAGCCGCGAGCAAAGCAATGATACCGAAAAGGTCAAAGACGATGACTATGCCGTTAATGATCTGCTTCACTATGCCAATGGCATCTGCGATGGTAGCGCCAGTATAGCCCTTGTCCGCCAGGGTGGCCTTTAGATCAGTGATCTGCGCATCAGTATAGCTGACATCGAAATGGGCAATGGCAGTAGGATACTTGTTCAAGGCAGCGGCAGGCAGGCCCTGACTCTGAACGGCATAGACTGCATCGAAGAGCTTGGTATTTATAGTAGAAGCCCCTCCCTGCACCAGGGTACGCTCTTCCACACCGGAAACCGTAGCCGTGATCTCCGACAGGCTACCGGCGGCGCTAGTGACGCCAAGCGTAACCGTCTTCCCTACGGCGTCCGAGTCGCTTGAAAAGCCAAGTATCGCTGAATAATTATACGGCAGCACTATCTCCGGCTGTGAGGACGCATTATCCACTACCGTGCCGGCCACCATAGGAAGGATGGTGCCCGTGACAAACTGACTGATAGTGATCTGATACTTGTCGGCGCTGGCACCGGAGACATAGCTTGCCGAAATGGTACGCATAGGGTCGACGCTGACGATGCCCTTCACTGCCTTGATAGCGGCAATGTCCTTGTCAGTCAGCAGAGACTCAGTACGACCACTGAAGGCCGACGTTCCCGTTACCTGGTTGGGGTCGTATTTCTTGGGAGCGTCGCTGCTCACCCCGGCGGCGGCATCGGGAGCCTTGGGGGTAATGAAGAGCACGTCCTTAGCCCCCACACTGGCCACCTGAGAGTCTATATATGAAGAGATACCGGAGCCGATGCCGTTGGTGAGAGTAAGGGTCATGGCGCCGATAAAGACGGCGATGACGGTAAGGAAGGTGCGCAGCTTGCTCTGGAGCAGGTTGCCGCTGGCGGTCTTGAGAATGTCGATAATGCTCATACGGTTAGGCTCCTTTGATTATGCGGCCGTCCTTCACTTCGATGACCCGCGAGCAGCGCTTGGCCAAGTCTTCATCATGAGTAACGATGACCAGAGTAATCCCTCGCTTCTTATTAAGCTCAAAAAGCAGATCCTCGATTTTACCCCCGGTAGTACTGTCTAGGTTCCCGGTAGGCTCGTCGGCGAAGATGATCTCCGGATCATTTACCAGGGCACGCGCAATGACCACTCGTTGTTTCTGACCACCCGAGAGATCGACGGCCTTGTTAGTAGCCTTGTCATCCAGTTCTACCGCTTTCAATACCTCCATACCTCGCCGGTTTCTTTCCGCAGAGCCGATACCAGCGATCTTCAGGGGTAATATGACATTTTCCAAGACACTGGAATTTCCATTAAGGAAGAACTGTTGAAAGACGAAGCCGAAGGAGGTGTTACGTAGCTGGTCTCGCTTCTTGCCGGTGAGTGACGCCGACTTGGTGCCGTCTATGGCTATATCGCCTTCGGTCGGCGAATCGAGGAGGGCGAGCAGATGCATGAGGGTAGACTTGCCGGAGCCGCTCTTGCCCATGATGGCCAGGCTCTCGCCTCTATTTATGGCAAAGGAAATGTCTTGCAGGGCGATAAAGGCGGACTCGCCTTTTCCGTAGACCTTCTTAAGGGAACTCACTTCGATGGCGGCAACATTCTGACTCATAGAGAGAAAGGTTAACTATGCTTAGTACTATACCCTCAGATTAAGGTAATATCCATCCTTTTTGAAAAACACTAACCAGAGCTTGATTTACCCATGGGTAAATCTATAAAGGCCGCCATTAATGTCCAGGCGCCTTTACTATAGGTTGTGAGATACCATACACTGATACATGAAAAGTAGTAATTTCTCCTACATGCGTACACACTCTCTGCGTCGTCTATTGGCTCCGGCTACCGGGATCACGCTTGCTCTATCCCTACTGTTTCCTGCCATGACCTCAGCTGCCGGACTAACCGCCGGCTCAATGATACTGTCTACTGATGCCATTAGCGCAACCGGCGTAAGCTACACCCTCTCCTTCGCCAATGTCACCAGCGGTACCATTAAATGTATCGACATTCGCATCACCGATACCATCGGTTCGGACAGCAAGCCGACCGGGGTTGACGTCACCTCTACACTCTTTAATTCCGCTTCTACCATCATATCCAGCCCCGCCAGCTGGGGCGTGACCAATAACAACACCACTGGCCACATAGCACTTACTGACGCAAGTGGCGACACCACTGCGACACCTGGCACCATCGTGCTTACCGGCATTACCAACGGATCAGTGGCCGACACCACCTACTACGTTGAGGTCAACACCTATGGCAATACCGATTGTTCGACCGGACCCGTCGACTATGGAGCCATCGGCTATGTCTACGTAAACGGCGTTCTTATCTCTGGTAGCGTCAACCCATCGCTTGGCTTTGCCATAAGCAGCACTTCCTGCTCCCTTGGCACGCTCTCCAGCAGCGCCGCATCTTCCTGCTCCCACACCATCTCTGCCGGCACCAACGCTAGCAGCGGTTACACCCTCTCCTATCTGGCTGCCACAGATCTGACCTCCGGATCAAACACCATTTCCGATAGTGGAACCAGCGGTGCGACCAGCACACCTGGCACCGAGCAGTTTGGCCTGAACCTGAAGAATAACGCCACCCCTGATGTAGGCGCAGACCCATCTGGCGGAAGCGGTACGGCCTCCACCCACTACGACACAGCCGACACCTTCTCTTTCGACACCTCTGGCGCCACGGTAGCCACTGCTTCCAGCTATACCACTACGACTACCTTTACTGCCTCATACCTCGCCAACATCTCGACGAGCACCAAGGCCGGTACCTACGCCACGACGATGACCTACAACATCACCGCCAACTACTAGCTCGTAAAGTGACAAGCCAGCATGCGTAGAGTCAGTCCCGGCAGAATCCTGACATCTCTTTCCTCAGCCGTCCTAACGGCAGGCTTACTACTACCGGCAAGTACCGCACTTGCGACACCTCCCTCAAACTCCGAGAGGCTCTCCACCCCGCAGATTAACAGCTCGAGCATCACCTACACCACTACACTGTCTAGCGTAACCTTGTCGGGCATTAAGTGTATCAATCTGCGCCTTACCGATACGATAGGTTCGAACAGCAAGCCTACCGGCATGGACATCACGTCTGCAAGCTTGGACGGCTCCAGCAATTACATCCCCACGCCGGGATCCTGGTCACTCTCAGCGAACAATAGCACCGGTAACGTTTCCCTAACCGACGCCGGTGGCGAGACCCCTGCCTCTAGCACTGCACGCACTATCGTCCTGACTGGCATCACCAACGGCTCAGTCGCCGACACCACGTATTACGCGGAGATCGGTACCTACGACAATACTGACTGCTCCACGAGCCCTGTGGACATGTTTAGACTTGCTTTTGTCTTCACCGATGGCGTCTTGGTCGCTGGCGATGTAACTCCCTCCCTAGGATTCTCACTGAGCTCAACTAGCTGTTCGCTTGGCACACTAAGTAGCGTTTCCACAAGCTCCTGCTCACACACCATCGACGCCTCCACTAACGCCAGCAGCGGCTACACCATTTCCTACCTGGCGGCTGCCGACCTGACCTCCGGATCAAATAGCATTTCCGACAGTGGATCATCAGGAGCCACGAGTGCCACTGGCACCGAGCAGTTCGGATTAAACCTGAAGAACAACGCCACCCCTGACGTAGGCGCCGAACCATCCGGAGGCAGCGGTGCTGCTTCCGCCCATTACGACACTGCTGACACCTTCTCCTTTAACACATCCGGCGCCGAGATAGCCAACTCCACCGGATTTTCAACTTCTACCACCTATACCGCCACGTATGTTGCCAACATCTCGACCGGTACCAAGGCTGGAACCTACGCAACGACAATAATTTACAACGTAACCGCTAATTACTAGGGGTAGCGGTGGGGGCCGCCTCATTAAGGAGAATTGTGAATCCATCAAAAGTACAGAGCCTTATCTTCGGGGCACTCATTGTCGCGCTACTCCCCATCTCCGTTCAGGCAGCCCCTCAAAGCGTCTCAGGACTGTCATTAAGCGTGTCGCCGCCAAAAAATGAGGTAACCCTTAACCCCGGTGATTCCTACTCTGGTAGCGTACACGTAGTAAATCCCTCAACCGTGGCGAGTACAGTTCATCCACTGGTGCGGGACTTCACTCCAAGCACCGACCCTTCTTCATCGGCACCGAAGTTTCTTGAGAACATCACGGACAATCCTAGTGGACTAGCTACCTGGGTAACCTTCAAGGACAGCAGCGTCACCGTACCTGGGAGTGGCAACGTCGAGGTACCCTACACCCTTACAGTGCCCTCCACTGCAGGCTCAGGCGGCCATTATGGTGCCATCTTCGTCAGTACCCAGAATCCCGATGCCAAGAACGCTGCGCAAGGCGTGGCCATTTCTGCGCGCATAGGCTCTCTGCTGCTTGTGACCGTCTCAGGGGACATCAAGGCCAGCGGGAGCATCACTTCATTCACAACCGACAAAACACTCTATCAGAAAGGACCTGTGACGCTTACGGTTACCCTGAAGAACGACGGAAGTATCCACTACTACCCCACCGGCTCCATTACCGTGACCAATCGGATCACTCAGAATAAGCAGACCGTCTCCTTCAACAAGGATCACTCGGCCGTACTTCCTGGCAGCAGCAGGACCTTTAAGATCACCCTGGATAACCTTGGCTACGGCCCCTTGGCCATAAGTAGTGACGTCGAAGGAGTCACTCCCAACGGTATCCATATCCCCTTCACCGCCTCCGCTACGATATGGGTACTCCCCCTTCTTTACGTAGGAGCTTTCCTGATCGCCTTCCTTCTTCTCCTTGCCCTCTTCCGGGCCTGGCTTATCGCCCATGATCGAAAGGTGCTCTCAAAGCCATCTTCCACCAGGAAGAAATAAGGCGCTAATCCGAGGGAAAGTGACGCCCCCTATGGTATACTTTTAAGTAGGGAACCTTTATGATTTCCAGATTGTGGTAGCGCACGAATAACCCGATACGACGCAAAGCATGCGCAGTAGAAAAGACCAGTCCATCCCTTCGAGAGATGCCGGAAAAAGACTGGTTCGAATAGGCCGACGATTTCGTCCGGTCCTTTTCACGTTAGGGATCCTGGGCATAGCCCTCTCCAGCTTAGTCCTGAGCCAGTTCGGACAGCCGGCCACCAAGGCCAAGGCCGATTACTGTACCTACGGATCCAGCATCTGCGCGCCCACCCCTCTTACCGACGGTTCCGTCATCTCCGACACCGTCCCGGGCGGATTCTCCTTCATCACTTCGACCAACTGGTACTACGAGATAGAAATTAGCGCCAATAGCGATTTCAGTTCTCCCGTATTCACCGACAGCGGATCCGGCACCTATTCAGGAGGAGCTACGGTAGTTTCTGTAAGCACCCCTCTTGACGATGGTGACTACTACTGGCGAGGGGCAGTCTGTAACTGGTACGCCATGGATAACCAATGCGTATATGGTACGGCCGGGGGTGGATGGGCGGATAATGGTGCTCCCGGCAGCGGCTGGGTAGCTGCAAACGGAGGAGCCGTGGCCTTCACCGTAAATACCGCCACCGGCGCCTCGGTCACCGGCGACACCAGCGTGACGGGCGGGGCCGCTACTGGCAGCACCACTCCTGGCCCCTTCACCTTTTCTACCCCCTACAGCACGGCTGAGTGGAAGCTGCAGATCACAACCCATTCTGACTTCACTAGCCCGGTTATCGATGTACACCCTGACGACTTCGCCGCCGGGTCCTTTTCCTACAGCATTGGTGACAGTACCGGGCTGACCTACGATGTGGGAAGTAGCGCGACCACCCTCTCTACTGAAGGTAGTTACTACTGGAGAGTCCTCACCTGCGCACCGGTCCCCGAGGACCCCACTTCGTCCTGTGTAGCGACTTCAACCGACCTGAGTGCATGGTCTGAAGCTAATAGCGGCAGCGCCGGCTTCATCGTCGATACGACTGGCCCCGACAAACCCACATTCTCCACTCCTACCACTGCCGAGATCTTTAGTACCTATACCCCGACCTTTACTAGCTCAGCTGTCGCAGGGATGGTTCACGGTACTCACGTCGCTTCCCAGTGGCAGGTCGGCACTGTGTCAGATTTCACATCAGGAGTTATCCTCGACCCCGGAGATGACACCAGCCACAAGACCAGCCTGGTGTATCCTGGCAGCCCCACCGCCCTGGTGGCAAACACCACCTATTACGTCCGGGTCCGCTACAAAGACTCCCTCGGCAACTACTCCAGCTGGGCAGACGGCGTCAGCTTCAGCGTGGATGGGGATGCACCAAGCAAGCCGTCAATCACTACTCCTAGCAATGGGCAGCACATCCAGTACGACTACACCACCTACCATTTCGAAAGCTCGACTCCTACCGACAACGTTGACGTAACCAACGCTGAGTGGGAGTGGGATAACGTCGACACCTTTGACAGCGAGTATCTGACCGACACCGTCGACAACACCTACCTCGGCTACGCCCTCGGCCCGAATAATGGTGGCGGAAACCACTACGTCCGAGTACGGTATCAGGATGCTGCCGGAAACTGGTCGTCTTGGTCAGACGCCAGTAACTACACAGCGGACAATACTCCCCCTAGCATCTCAGTGCTTGATATCCATACCGACAACCCCTACCACTCCACCATCGCCCGCAAGGGAAGCACCATTACCGTTGCCTTCACTTCCGATGAGGGTCTGGATGACGGTACGAATTTTGATGCTCCCACGGTGAAGCTAAACGGTAGCGTCTCATTCACCATGGACAGTGCCTCAGGCAATGACTACAGCTTCTCACTTGCCCTGAACCCTTCGACCAGCTATACGTCGCCTTCGACCATCGTCATCGACTTTAACGACTACGCTGGTAACAACTTCCACGATGACACAAATACCATCGTTATCGACCAGACCGAGCCGTCAGCTCCTTCGGTTACTCCTGCAGCTGCCAGCACCGTCTACACCAATGCCTCCACCTTCATCATCACCGGCACTACCGAAGCTAACAACCTGGTAACCGTCTATCCTACAAACATTGATCCAAATACTATCTGCACAGGATCACCATGGGGGGAGCCCAGCGCAACCGAGGCTGCTCACCAGCAGCTAAGCGGCGGGGACACCGACTACTCGATAGAGGTCAGTGTTTCAGCTGACGCCTCTCATTGTTTCTTAGTCAGTACTCAGGATCCTGCCGGAAACAACTCTACCGGCATGAACATGAGTGGCTTCATTATTCAGGACTCTACCGCCCCGCCCACCCCGTCCATAACAGACCCGGCTGACTCCTCATACATCGCTGGGTACACTATTACCCTCACCGGCAGCAGCTACGCTGATACCAATCCACAGGTGGCCGCCCGCTGGGAAATTGATACCTCAAACAGCTTTGACTCAGTAGCCGGGGATCCTGCCTATGACACCGGTACTGATCTCGTCAACCTCGCCAGCTACAGTCCTGGCACCCTAGCCGACAACCAATGGTACGCAAGGGTAAAATATAGGGATGCTGCCCTAAACTGGTCGAGCTGGTCGACCGCGATCAGTTTTACCGTCGATAATACTGCCCCTGGCACCCCCGACATTACCGCCCCTACCGACGGGAGTTATACTAACGACAGTACACCCACCCTAACGAGCAGCGCCTACTCGGACGCCAATCCTCACCTTGCTTCACAGTGGGAGCTGGACTTAGTAAACACTTTCGCTTCAGGGTCATTAGTGAATAGCGGCACCGACACGGTCAATCTGCTCTCCTACACACCGGGCGGACAGGCCGATGCCTTATGGTATGCTCGAGTCCGTCACCAAGACTCCTCAGGAAACTGGTCGAGCTGGTCGACAACAATCAGTTTTACCGTCGACACGGTAAAGCCGTCCACACCCAGCATCGCTTCTCCGGCCAGCCTGAGCTACACAAACGACAATACCCCCACCATCACCGGCAGCACCTACTCAGATGTTAACGGCCAGCTAGCCGCCCAGTGGCAGATTGACACCATAAACAGTTTTGACTCTGGTGACCTAGTGGACTCTGGGACTGACCTAGTTAATCTAGCAAGCTACACACCTAGCACTCTTAGTGACGCCGAATGGTTTGCCTGGGTCCGCTACAAGGATGTAGCCGGGAACTGGTCTGACTGGTCTACACCAGTAAGCTTCACCGTTGACGTCACCAACCCAACTACCCCTTCGATCACCTATCCCGCCAATACCCACGTAACCACAGACACTACACCCACTATTACCGGCAGCACCTATTCAGATACGAATACTCAATTGGCTGCCCAGTGGCAAATAGATACCTCCAGCAGTTTCAATACCGGCAGTCTTGTCGATAGCGGGACAGACCTGACTAACCTCTTATCCTACACGACAAGTACTCTCGCGGAAGGACTGTGGTATGCCCAGGTACGTTACCAAGATACAGCCGAGAACTGGTCTGACTGGTCAAGCATCTCCACATTCATTGTCGATACGACAGGTCCAGACAAGCCTAGTATCACAGCGCCAACTGCCGCCAGTACCACCCACGCAGCCAGCCCCACCATCACTGCCTCTGCGTATTCAAATAGCAATGATGCCAGTGCAGGGTTAGTGTCACCTGTCGATATTGGGACCAATCCCTATGATGTGGCGGTGTCCCCAGACGGAGCCTTTGCCTACGCTAGCAACTTCACTGATGGCACCGTGTCCCGCATACGGACCTCGGACGACACAGTCGTGGCAGGGATTACAGTGGGTGCCAACCCAATCGGCGTTGCCTTTTCTCAAGATGGAGCCTTTGCCTACGTGACTAACTCCGGGGCAGGCACTGTCTCCCGCATACGGACCTCTGACGACACGGTGACGGCGACTATCACGGTAGGGACAGTCCCCTACGGTGTTTCCTTCAGTCCTGATAGTGTGTTCGCTTACGTTACTAATGGCGGTGACGGCACCGTGTCCCGCATACGGACCTCGGACGACACGGTGACGGCGACCATTACGGTAGGGAGCACCCCTCGAGGTGTCGCGATCGCAGCAAACGGAGCCTTTGCCTATGCGGCGAACTCCGGGCCAGGCACTGTCTCCCGCATACGGACCTCGGACGACACGGTGACGGCGACCATTACGGTAGGGACTGCTCCCGTAGGACTGGAGGTCTCCTCTGATAATAGCTTCGCCTACGTCACAAATGGCGGTGACGGCACCGTGTCCCGCATACGGACCTCTGACGACACGGTGACGGCGACCATCACAGTGGGAAGCGGTCCATCCGGCGTAGCAATCTCGAAAGATACCTCCTTTGCCTATGCGACTAACACCGGTGCAGGCACCGTCTCACGCATACAGACCTCGGACGATACTGTGACGGCGACGGTAACCGTTGGAACTACTCCTCAGGACGTATCCCTCTCACCCGATGGATCCTTTGCCTATGTTGTAAATTATGGTAGCAACACTGTCTCACGCGTTGAAACCGGTTCCAGCATGCACCTTGCCTCGCAGTGGCAGCTCGACTCAGCCAATACCTTTGACTCGCAAAGCGGCAACCCCAAGTTAGATAGCGGCACAGATACGGCTCACCTCACCTCTTACGTTCCCACTTCACCTCTACCTGAAGGTAGCTGGTACGTCAGAGTTCGTTACCAGGAGTCCACCGGAAACTGGTCAGACTGGTCAGACCCCCTTCAGTTCAACGAGGCCCACATCAGCAATGTAGTAGTGACTACCGACAACCCCAGCGGCGATAACGGCGTTGGCATTCGAGGTGGCCATATGACGGTTAACTTCGACCTATCTGGAACCCCTAGCAGCACCCCTGACGTCAAACTTGGGGCTTCCGTTCCCCTTACCTATGTCTCAGACTCGGCTGGCCACTACGTCTATACGTTCTACTTTGATCCGAATGCCGGCTACAGCACACCTCTATCAGTGGATGTCACCGCTCCCTTCACCGGCGGTTGGAATGCGACTGACAGTAGTCAAAGTATCAGTATCCAGCCCCATAACCCTAATAAGCCCAGCATCACCTCGCCTACCGAAGGTGCCACCGTCATTACTGGGACTCCAACCATTACCTCTAGTGCCTTCACCGGCTACTACACCCACGCCGCTACCAAGTGGCAGCTGGATACGGTGGACAGCTTCGACTCTGGCGACCTTATCGACAGCGGCGACGACGTGGTCAACCTTACTTCATACATCACACCAGCCCTTTCCGACGGCACCTGGTACGTACGCATGACCTTCGCCGACTCGGCCGTAGAGTATTCCCCCTGGTCGGATACAGTAAGCTTCATCGTAGATACCAGCGCCGGCCCCGCCCCCACCCTTTCCTTCTCACTGTCAGGTACGAACTGCTCGCTTGGTGACCTCAATCCCGGCTCAACCTCGCACTGCACCCAGACCATAAGTATCGCGACCAACGCCACCAGCGGCTACACCCTTAACTATAGTGCCACGGACACTCTGACTTCGGGCTCAGACTCGATTGCCGCCATGGGCACCTCGGCTGGCTCCAGCCAGATCGGCACTCCCCAGTTTGGCATGAACCTCGCCGCCAATACCGGCTTTGGCGCCGATCCTAGCGGTGACGGGGGCAGCACTGGCACTGTTTCTGCACAATACAATACCCCGGACGCCTTTGCTTTCTCAGCTAGCGGCGCCGAGATTGCCAGCAGTACCGGCCCCTCGACTGCCACCACGTTTACTGCCTCCTACATTACCAATGTAGGCTCTGATACGCCGGCAGGCACCTACGCCACCACCGTCATATACAGCCTAGTCCCAAGCTACTAGATCATGAATAGTACCCGCCGACTCATCCTCATCGCCGTAGCCTCCCTGTTTATCCTTGGGCTGGGTGGCTCTCTAGCAAAAGCCAACCTTACGGTGGGTGGGACTGTTCCTGAACCGATCACCGTACTGAGCCCGAATGGGGGCGAGACCTGGCTGATCGGAAGCACCCACAGCGTCACCTGGCATACCACGAACCCCAGCATCGTCAGCATTACTGTGGAATACTCGGTCGACGCCGGGACCACCTACCTCCCCATGGTAGCTGACCTACCAGATACCAGTAGCTACAGTTGGATAGTGCCCAATCAGAAAACCGGAACCGCCCTCATACGGGCGACAGCCAAGAACATTTCAGACGTCGTCGTGGGAACGGACGTCAGCGACACTGTCTTCGGTATCGGCACCCAGCCCAGCCCCACTCCCACCCCGGCGGCAACACCTACACCAACAGTGGCCCCTACCC
>JBAXRQ010000002.1:0-160989 GCA_037131105.1 bacterium
CCCCTACTCCGGGTCCTGCCGGCACCGTCACCCCTACTCCCACCGCAAGCACCTCACCAACCCCCGCGGCTTCAGCTAACCCCGATATTTCACCCGCGCCCAGTACCAGCGCCAGTCCTGGAGCGAGCCCTTCCCCAACCGTATCCACTCCGTCAGAGCCAGGTGTTATTGAGAAGATAAAAGAAACAGTCGGCAACATAATGTCCTCACTAGAACCTCTGCAAAAAAATGTCGACCCGGCTCTTTCACACCCCATCACCCAGATCATAGGCGTCGGAGCGGGAGCAGTCGCCGGAGCTACCGCCGCAGTAGCCATACCCGTGGCCAATGCCCTGGCCAGCATGGCGGCAACAGGAGCCAGCAGCCCCACTACTCTCTTCCCAGCCCTTGGCCTCATACGCCCCAAGCAGCGCCGCAAATACTGGGGACGAGTTGTAAGCGATGCCACTGGTTTACCGATAGCTGGTGCCTCAGTAAACCTCATTAGCAACGGTGTCTTCACTCCTCTTTACCAGACGGTTAGTAACCTAAGTGGTGGGTTTGACCTTGTAATAACTACTCCAGGAGACTATCAGCTTGTTGTCACTGCCCCTGGTTACTTCTCTATCACCTCTCCCACCCAAGCTCTAGAAGTTATCCGTCCTGAACAGCCTATTACTATCAAACTTACTGAACAGAAGACCCAGACCAGCTTGATTATGGCCCGCGTACGTAAGTTTGCACGTTTCAGAGAGATTATCATTGCCATTTCACTTCCCATCTTCTTTATCGGTGCAAGCCTCGGCATCTATAATGCTTCGTTCCATCCCGCCCTACTTACCTTTGCCATCTTGGTTCTCTATGTTATCGTAGGATCCTGGAATGTCCTTACCCACCTCTTCGGAACGGTATCGGGACCAGTGCTTGATCTGGTTTCATTTGGCCCTATTCCTGAAGTACTCATTCGTATAGCCCAGCTGGACAATGACAGCCTGGTGATCGGTACCACTCTTACCGATGCCGCAGGACATTACCGACTGAAGCTGCGCCCAGGCACCTACGTTCTTACCGCCACAAAGGAAGGATACGTACCCTATGTTAGTGAACATTTCACCCTTGGTTGGAGCAATCTCCACACTCCTCCCATTAAGTTAGAACCATTTATCACCGGCATTTAAAGGCAGACCGGCTCGACTTTTTTATGGTATCCTGAGGTTGAAAGGTGGTGGTTATCATGCCCTACAGAAAGAAAATCGACCGCAAACAACGGGAGCACGTAGCACCAGAAAATGGCGAAGTCCTCGATTGCACCCGCGACTGGGGCGATCAGCAAATAAGGATGTGGATAGCTATCATGACCGATGATCCCACGCCAACACGTGGCTACCGGGGTCATCGCAGACGATCCAATCCCCTTCCCAGCCTCCGCCCTTAGGGCGAGCGCATTCCTACTTACCGGCCCCACGGATACGTCCGCGGGGCTACCTTTTTTTAGAAGTGCTACAATTAAGAAAATCCTAAACTACCCTCATGTCAGACCGTCACACCCCCGAGAACGTCAACGAGAAGCACCAACAGGCCCTTGGCCTCCAGGACAAGATCGCCCTGGCAATCACCACTGCCATTGGCACCATGTACGCTGTCTACGTCTTTGCTCTGTTCATGGGAGGCTGGATGCTCTGGCAGACGAAAGTTAGTGGAGCGCCGTTTGACCCCTACCCTTTCGCCTTCCTGCTCTTCCTGGGAAATATCATTCAGTTACTTCTGATGCCCCTGATCATGGTGGGACAGAACATCCAGGCTAGACACTCCGAACTGCGAACCGATGAAGAATACAAGACTACTATGACGAGCTACCGCGACATCGAGAGGATTCTCACCCATCTTGACGAGCAGGACAAGCAGATTCTCCGACAAACAGAGCTCATCGAGTCGTTGAAGAAGAGCTCCTAGAGTACTTCCGACTATTGGACGGTAAACTTACTCCTAGTCTGTCCAGTGCCGCCTTTGCCGTCTACTACCTCTCCCCAGAGCTCATAGTCGCCCGGTACCAGTCCAGTGCCAGCACCCACGGTCGTACAGGTGGTTCCAGTACAGACGGTGCCCGCATACGGCGGCGTCCAGTCCTTTGCAAAGCTGGGTGCAGTGACAACCTGAGAGGTCGAACCTACTATGTAGTGCTTGGTGGTCTCCCCTACCTTGTTGTACCAGACGGTCATACGCAGGTTTCCGGCACTGGGATTAGTCAGGGCGAAGGTGAGAGTAAGCAAAGTGCTCTGGTCAAAACGGAACGGAGTTGCTCCGCCAGCTGAGCTGACCGTTAGACCGAGGGTCGGCGGGATATCAACGACAGTGGCGCTTCTTTCAACGCTGTGGAATGATGCGGCCTGATGATTGTCGAAGGCCACCAGCTCGTAAAAGTACTGAGTTCCAAAGGTGCGATTAGGATCGGCATATGAAGTCGAAGTACCACTGAGGCTAGTAATGTTACCCGTGGCGGGGAGGCCAGGATAGACGCCCGCCTGCAGGCTACGGAACACCCGAATAGTCACCGAAGTCAGACTAGGGTCATATGAGGTGACAGGGAGGGTCCAGGCAAGGTTAATGCTATTGGTCGCAGGACTTGGTGTCGCTGCCGTCAGGATAGGTGCAGCCAAGATACTGGCACAGACGCTGTTGCTCGGTGCGGAGGTCAGCGTGCCTCCGACAGCCACAACCTGGTAACAGTAGGTTTTACCCGCTGTCAGGCTCGCATTGGTGTAAGTACGGTCAGTAGCCACCGGACTATTGGTAATATAGCTGGCAGGATAGGCGGCATCATTCCACAGCTTCCTATAGATTCTGAAGCTACTCTGTCCGGTGCCGTTATAGGTCCAGGTAAGTGCCACTGAGCCCAGGTTGGCAGTCGTAGCGCTACCCACTGCTGTATTCAGGACCGGTGCAGCCAGGGAGCCGGCTGGAGGAGTAGCTGTCGGGGTTACGGTAGGGGTAATAGTAGGAGTCGGGGTTACCGCCGCAAGAGTGCCCACGAAGTTGGTGACACTTACATTTGTCGCGACAATCGTGACCGACTGGCTGGCCTGTGAGAACGTATATCCTGTTTTAGATGGTGTCAGAAGATAATCACCAGATCTGGTTAATATGAAACTAAAGTTACCGGAAGAATCTGTGGAACCAGACGGGATGCTGATGCTCGGATTGGTGAGATACTGTGTGGCGATGGTAACTCCTGCAAGTCCCACATTGTTCGTTCCAATTACCTTTCCTGATACTGCGTAGACAACCTGGAAATTAAGGGTTGCGTCGGCAGTCCCCACCTGGACGTTTTGAGTGGCAGTGGCAAAAGAAGTATTCGTCTTACTGGCTGTCAGCTGGTAAATAGTGTTTTCCGATGCCCCCGCAAACCGGTAAGCCCCATTCGCATCAGTTAAGACGGAGCTCACGCCGTTGATGGCCTGGTTCGGCGTGACGGCTACTCCTGCGAAAGCCGTTCCGGCCGCATCGACTATCCTTCCCGAGATGGCATGGGTTGTGACGGTGGCAGGGGTGGTAGCGTGTGCCCAGTTGGAGAATGCCGAGTAGCCTCCATTAGGAGTAATGTACGACGCTACCTCAAAATTATAATAGGTGCCTGGCGTGAGGCCGGTTACGTCGTAAGAAGTGGCATTCTGTCCGGCATAGTAATGATTGGTACCGTCAAAAATAACGAATCCCGTCTCGTTGGGACTGCTGGAGTTATCTGTCCAGACCAGGTGTATCTTGGTGCTGTTTACGGCTGTTGCCCCAAGATTGCTAGGTGGGTTCGGAATGAGCGTGACTGTGGGGCAGACCTGATTGCTTGCGTTGGATTCACCGGAACCGTTGTAGGCTGTGACTAAGTAGCAATACGGCACTCCAGCTGTTAGGCCGGTGTCGTTATAGCTGAGAGTAGTCGCGGAGGTCACTGTAGCAGTAGGAGCGGAGGGGTAGCCAGTGTCAGCCTGAGGCTTGCGATAGACATGGAAGCCCGTGGCTGATCCGGTGAAGCTCCAGGTCAGGTTGTTACTGGTGCTGGTCTGGCTGGGAGAGGCAAGATTGGTGGGAGCAGCCGGAACTGAAGCCCCAATTCTCAGCTCTACGGAAGGAGAAACGGCAAGAAGGACGCCGGCCTGGTCATAGGCGCTGGCGTATATGGTAGCGGTGTCGTCATATATCGTTGGGACTGCCCAGGTGGTGCTAGCGACAAAGGGAGTGGTGGCGGTGGTCGAGACAGTACCAAGGGTGACTGTAGAGTATCGGGTTGCCGCGGAAAAGGTGACGTGGCCGCCAGCCGGAGGTGCGGCGATACTGTAGTTTACACTGACACTTGAGCCGATGGCTACCGAGTAAAGGCGCAGAGGTAGCGTGCGGCTGTCAACGCAGTTCTGGGTAACCGTATTTATGGTAATCGTCGTGCACTGGAGAGTGGGAGCCGGTGTGGCTGAACTTCGTTGAAATGACGGGTAGTCATAAATACTGGCCCCAGCAATAGTCTTAGTCTTCGAGGCTGGACTAAAGACATAACCTGTCTGGTGAGGCGTTATAGTGTAGGTGCCGTCAGCAAGGTCAGAAAAGATATAATAGCCGCCGGCGTTGGTACCTCCCGCAAGTTCTACCGTAGTGTTGTCAGGCTTGGTCAGGGTAACCGGCACACCCGCAGGCACCGCGGAACCTGTCACACTGTCAGCTATCTGGCCTTGGATCAACGGCGGGGTACAGGTTCCATTCGAGAAGGTCTGCAGTGAGGAGATGCTTTTGTGCAGTGACTTGCCGCTGTCAGAGGCATAGGCGACCCCCTGTAGGTTGGCCAGGTTTCCAGTCCCGCCCCTTAGACAAGATGAGGCGACTCCCCTGTTCTGATCGTAGTACACCATCATGGAGACGCCGGCATTGGCCGGGACGTATATGGAGTCAGCCAGGTCGTTGAAGTTCTGATCGGGCAGATAATGCCAATAGGTGTTCGCCGGTACGCTCAACTGGGCTCCGGCGATAGTAGCGTTGCAGTTAGTGTTCTCAAAGAGGATAAAGCTGCTACCCGTAATGTCCGCGCAGCTGGCGATGCCGCTGCCGGTAAAGTCCTGGCCGGTAATATTGCCAGTAGTCACGGTTACGCTACGGCTGCCTGGAGCGAACGTATAGCCGGCGGAAGGGGTCAAGGTATAGGCTATGCCGTTTGGGACGTTGGTAAACGAGTAATTACCGCTGGCATCCGTCAATGCTGAGGTGACGTTACTGGGAAGGGTAGGACTAACGCCAACCGAGGCGCCGGCGATGGCGGTACCATCAGCCTTGGCAAGACGGCCAGAAACGGTGCGCGGCGTATAAAGATTGAGGTTGACAGACTTGTCGCAGACGCCTGTGGCAGCGGAGACGCAGGCCCATACCTTGTAGGCTCCCGCGGTCAGGGAATGGGAGCTCGTGTCCATGACGAAGGATACTCCCTTAACTTCGGTGCCTCCTGACCAAAGGCAGGGAACCGCAGCGGCGAGACGGCCGAACTCAAAGGGGCTAGAACCGGCCGCCGTCGATTGCATAAGGAAGATGGCGTCCTGGGGGGTCTGACCACAGCTTACAAAGTGAGTGGCAGTGGCAAAGATGCCAGCATCAAAGGTAAAGGTAACCTTGTCTCCGATCCTTACCGGGTAGGCAGTAGTATTGTTTACCCTGACTGGCCCGGTAATGTTTATGTAAGTGCCCTCAATGAGGCCAGAATCGGCGCTGGCAATCTGCGGGATAAACGCGGAAAACATACCAACCAATAAGCTAAAGCATAGGCCTATAAGGGCGGATTTTCTCATTGTCATGGGGTGGCCTTAGGTTGGAAGTAAGCAAGGGCTACCACTACGTCCTGGAGCTCGTAGCTCTTAGTGGTGTAGAAGGTATAAAAGTAGTTCTTGTCCTGGGTGAAATAGACGAGGCCGCTGTAACCAGGGTCGGTTATTACCACTTTCTCGCGAATGCCATCAAGGCCACCCACTTTGTAGGCCGTCTTATCACTGATCGTGACCTGGTCCTTGGGGGTGATGCTATCGGTAGCGAATTGATCTAAGCTGATATCTCCTGCCTTAGTCTTGTCAGTCACCTGGACGGTAAGCTGTGATTGCCCATCCCTGCTAAAGACAATGGCAGCGTCACGCTGAGAAGCGGTTTGTGAGGTGTCGCGTGCGTTACTTTGGGAAGCGCTCCAGGATTGCGGCCTTCTAAATGAGTACCCGTAGGTAGGGTTTGTATAGACGTAGATCTTGGGTGCGGGAACCGTAGGGACTGAGCTGTGTCGAGCGCGATAGACGAAAACACCGCCCCCAATACCCACAAGGAGAAGGATCAGAAGGATCAGAACGAATCGCATACTACCTCGCTCCATATGAAAGGCTACTGATTCAATTACTCTAATAATAATGCTCCCATCAATGAATCACCAAATACTGTCGGGGCAGTATCTGGCTGTATGTGATCATTATTGTTTACAGGAGCTAATTATTATAGAACACATTATCAGACGTTCTCAGTACTCTCAAAGGATGCAGCCGCATAGAGCCCTCCGAGACGATGTGCTACGATGAAAATCAGCTACCCATAACCCCTGCCATGAACCCACGAGTCTCCTTCGCCATCCTGTTCGCCGTCATTGTCCTTGGAGGGGTAGGATTTGCCCTGAGCCGCCGCTCTTCTGGCACCACCACCTCCACCACCCCAACTCCCAGTGCTACCCCAGTGGCCTCTGGCTCCCCCGTCAGCGGCCAAGCTCTGATCATGGATATCAAGGATCTCGCCTTCGCCAATCCCGATGTCACCATCAAGGTCGGCGACTCTGTGACCTGGACCAACAAAGACTCCATGGCCCACACTGTCACCAGTTCGGATGGTGGACCTTTGAGCAGTAGCAATCTATCCACCGGACAAGCCTACAGTTTCACCTTTAATGAAAAGGGCACCTTCAAGTACCACTGTGCCATACACCCAAGTATGACTGGTACCGTCACCGTCAAGTAACAGGTATCTATGGCCACCACTCCCGTTGTTCATACCGAGAAGCTTACCAAGCGCTTCGGAGAGTCGGTCGCCATCGAAAGCCTGGATCTTGATATTCATAAGGGTGAAGTATTCGGCTACCTCGGCCCCAATGGCGCCGGCAAGACCACTACCATCCGCCTTCTGCTCGGCCTGATCAAGCCAAGTGAGGGCAGTGCCCAGCTGTTTGGGCTGGACAGCGAGAAGGACAAGGAGGCCATCCACCGTCGCATCGCCTATGTCCCCGGTGAGGCCAATCTCTGGCCAGGACTTACCGGCGAGGAGACCATTCATCTGCTGGGCAAAGTGCACGGCACTGTGGACGAGGGCTATCGGGACACCCTGGTCAAACGTTTCGACTTCGACCCTTCTAAGAAGGTACGCGCCTACTCCAAGGGCAACCGACAGAAGCTCAACCTCATCTCCGGCCTCATGACCCGGACCGACCTCCTGATACTGGACGAGCCCACCTCCGGCCTCGATCCTCTTATGGAGCAGGTCTTCCAAGAGTGCGTGCACGAAGCCAAGGCCAACGGCCAGACCGTCTTCCTGTCCTCCCATATCTTGAGCGAGGTAGAAGCCCTGTGCGACCAAGTGGGAATATTGCGGGCCGGCAAGCTTGTCGAAACCGGCACCCTGGCCCAGATCCGTCATCTTTCCGCCGTTACTATTGAGGCCACATTCAAAAACACCCCGCCGGATATCAGCGGGGTCAAAGGAGTCAGCAATGTAAAGATCACCGGCCAGCACCTCTACTGCCAGGTACAAGGTCCCATGGAAGAGGTCATTGCCCACCTTTCCAAAGCGGCTCCGGTCAAGCTCTTAAGCCGCGAGCCTTCATTGGACGAGCTGTTTCTGACCATTTACGGGAGCGGCCATGACGGACAGTAAGCTGAGCCCAGGCAGCCTCATTGCTCGGTTTGTCGCCCGACGCAGCCTGATCCCCGCCTCGTTGTGGGGAGGCTTGTTTGGTATTTCAGTGTTTTCCTCGGCCTATGGCTTCGTTATCTCTTTTCCCACCCTCAAGGAACGGGCCGGCATCGTGGCCAGCTTCGGCAACAACATCGGCTTGAAGGCCCTTTTCGGCAAGCCCTACGCCATCGATACGGTCGGCGGCTTCACCCAGTGGCGTGCCCTGGCCATAGTCGTCCTGATCGGCTCGGTCTGGGCAATCATGCACTCCACCCAGGTGTTTCGGGGTGATGAGGACAATGGCCGCTGGGAAATGCTACTCTCAGGCATCACTAACCAGCGTCGGGCTGCTGCCCAGGCGTTACTTGGGTTGGGGGCGGCTCTCGTTGCCATGTATGTGGTAGTCGCTGTGTTTACCATTGGCGTGGGTCAGATATCTGATGTCGGCTTCACCCTTGGACAAAGCCTGCTGTTCTCAGTGACCATACTCTGTGGCCCCGCCATGTTCCTTGTCATAGGTGCACTGGCCAGCCAGATCGCCGCCAGCCGGCGCCAGGCACTACTGATCAGCGCCATAGTCTTCGGCATCGCCTTCCTGATGCGGGCGGCAGCCGACTCGGTGGATAGCTACGAGTGGCTGCGCACTCTCAGTCCTCTAGGCTGGGTGGAGCAGACCCGGGCCCTAACCGACAGCCAACCGGTCTGGTTCGCGGTGATCGCCGTGTTTATTCTGGTAGTTGGCGGTCTTACTGTTTATCTGGCCGGCCTACGCGACCTCGGCTCCGGCTTCATCTCAGAAAGCTCCACCCGGAAGTCACACACCCGCTTCCTGAACGGCAGCTGGGGCCTGACCTTAAGATTGGTCCAATCCTCCATGCTGGGGTGGTGGGCAGGCACGGCGCTGGCTGCAGCCGCCTTTGGTAGTCTGGCCAAAACTGCTGCCGAGGCACTTTCCAGTTCCTCCAGCGCCACCCAGATTTTCCAGGACATCGGCAATACCAAACTCAACAACTTAGGTGAGGGCTTTTTGAGCATTATCTTCATGGTAGTCATGATAGTCCTAATGGTCATGGCGGCCGGCGGCCTGGGAGGTATCCGCGAGGAGGAGGCCAGCAGCCATCTGGACAATCTCATTGTCAGATCAGTCCCTCGCAGCACCTGGCTGGCCAGCCGCGTTACCATACTTTCGTTAGGCATACTGGTCGCCGGAGTCGTAGCCGGAGTATCCGGCTGGGCTGCGACCAATGTAGCCGGGCTTAGCATCCCCTTCGACAGGATGATCTGGGCCGGAGTGAACCTTGCCTTCCCCGCCCTACTGTTGCTCGGCTTTAGCGTTCTGATCTTTGGCATCTGGCCCCGCATTACTACGGCAGTCGGCTACGGCATCATCGCCTCCTCGTTTCTCATCCAATTCCTGGCCGCTGCCATTAAGGCCCCGGACTGGGTGCTGAAGCTGTCGGTTCTGAACTATTCGGCTCTGGCTCCTTCAGTGGACCCCGACTGGCACAATAACCTGGTAATGCTAGTCATCGCGGTCGTGGCCACCGGCCTAGGGACCTATCTCTTTACAAAACGGGACATTCAGGCAGAATAATCGTAATGACGCTACTGTAAGCTACTTCACTGAGAAGCCTGCCACACCCCGTACTCTTAAGGACAGCCATTCTTATACTTTTCTCATGAATCCCACCCGTACCCTCCCCGTTCTAGGCGTCCTCTTCGTTGCCGCACTGACCGCCTTTATCATTTCCGCCAATCATCGGGCTCCCTCTTCAACCAGTCAGCCGACCCCTACTCCAGCCACGTCGAAGCATGAGGCGGTCTTGGGTGTGAGCACTGAGGCTACGCCCACTCCTTCTCCGACACCCCGATACGTCGATGCTGCCCTCGACATACCTGGAGGTTCGATCGACTTCGGCTATCCGAGATCAACACCAATCCCGACTCCCTGGCCCCGTACCACTGTCGTAACCATCACTCCCACGCCCACTCCCACGCCCACCGGAAGCACCCCGACTCCTTCACCTACTCCTGGCGACTATATTTCTCCGCAGGCAAAGGTCGGCATTCTTTCCGGAAGCATCCACTACGGCACCGCCCCTTATCCTGGAAAAGTAACCGTCACTAACCAGAACGGTGACGTGGTAGCCAGCGTATCCACCGATTCCAACGGCACGTTCTCTACCCAGCTAGCGCCCGGAACCTACACTGTCAGCGCCGGCGAGCAGCATATGTGCCCGGACGGTAGCTGTATTACCGCTACCATGGTTCCCTATGCCGTTCTTCAAAATGTAACGGTCTATGCCGGTGTCGAGACCCCGGTCAGTCTGCACCTCAGTGTCAGCGGCGGCGGAACCGACTAGATTTTTCTATATACCTCCTTGCGGTGACCGATCTTGATGACGAGGATAATGAGCTCCGAGTCTCTCACTTCGTATATGATGCGGTAGTCGCCTGAGCGTATCCGAAACAGACCTGAAGCCCCCTGCAGGGTAACAGCGCCAGGAGGGAATGGGTCATGTACGAGTGCACGTATTTTCCCAATAATCTTTTCTCGGTAGTCCTGGGGAATCTTCTTCAGTTCCTTCTTCACCAAGCGAGCATAGAGCAGCTTGTAGGCTTTTACTGCCATATCAGATTATAGCAAGCCCTCTGCCTGGAACTCGCTGACAAGATCATCAAAAGAATAAAACGGTTCGTTCTGACGCTTCTTGGCGTCCTCGATGTCCTCAAGGTCTTCCAGAATCTGGTACTTTACCGCATCCTCCACTATCTTGGAGACGCTTTCATCGCTCTCTGCAGCACGCAGCTTGAGAGCTCGGAATACCTTGTCATTGAGAGTAATAGTAGTGCGCATGAGAGAGTAATTAATCGTAGCCAACATATCATCTCCGCATCAATACATCAATATACATGACACATTCCCTTAGCTTCCTCCGCGACGAAATTCGCTCCCACCCCAGCAATGCCTGGACTTTGAAGCGTTGCTACGAGCCAGTATTTCAGGCCTCCCCCTTCTCGCGGCTCGCCATCATTGGCCAAGCTCCTGGCAGCAAGGCCCAGGAAAGCCTCCTTCCCTGGAATGACGCCAGCGGCGACACCCTGCGGACCTGGCTCAGTCTGAGCCGGGAAGAGTTTTACGACGACTCGAAGATCGCCCTCGTACCAATGGATTTTTATTATCCCGGCAAAGGGAAAAGCGGCGACCTACCTCCCCGCAAGGACTTCGCTCCGCTCTGGCATCCCCGGCTCTTTGCCGAAATGCCAGATTTGAAGCTGATTCTCCTGGTGGGAAGCTATTCGCAAGGGTATTACCTGGACAAACGGCGCAAGGAAAACCTGACCGAGACGGTGCGAAGTTTCCGAGATTATCTGCCGCAGTACATACCCCTGGTACACCCCTCGCCGCTAACACAACGCTGGCGGCGCCAAAATCCGTGGTTTGAGGAGGAGGCGGTGCCGGAAATACGGGAGATTGTGCAGAATATTCTTTTTTAAGTACACAAAAACACCCCTACGTCTGAACCACGGAGCCGCCAAGGAGGGGTATGCGGGGGTGGTTCAGACGTAGGGGTGCTGTTAGTTTTAGGTTCCTTTCGCTCGGATTGCACGAGCTCATCAGTAGGCTAAGGCCTAGAGGAGGGAGCGACCGTAGTGGCCGGCTCCCGAAAAATGAATCACCTCCTTAAAGATAACTTGGAATAGGGCAAGCCTGCCCAATCTCACCACTACGCAGGTGACGCGAAGCCTTTCTACACACCCACTCCACAGAACAGACAGGCATCGGCCGGGATAGTCCTATCCTCCTTCTCTGCCCCTACGGAGCAGTAGGAACAATAGTGACCGTCGTCACCAGGTCGCCCCATGACGACCCGCTGCCGGGATTGCACTGGTACGACGTTCGCCGCATTCGTTACCAGCCGCATGCTGCCGCTGCGAGTTGGAATCTCGATGATCCCCCAGGCCACGATTGGGTCGTGACTTGGACGAATCGAGGATTCCCGGCCCAGACACACCTCGTTGGAGTAATTGCCTTCCTGGTAATACCATTCCCGACGACCCTTCCACACGAAGATGCGGTCCGGCAATCCCGCCGTGATAGCCTTGGCAAGCTGCTCTTCCGTCCCCGACTCGGAGCCAGGGACGAATCCGAAGCTCCGCATGGAAGACAACAGCTGTTTCTGAACCATCCACAGATCCTGCAGTGCCCGGCTATACCATTCCCACCTCTCGCAGGCAGCAAGTGTAACGTTCTTCACCACTTTTCCTTCCCAGCGCCCCTATCCAGACCACCCCTTTAGCTCTTCCTTCTCAAAGCCCCTTTCCGACCGTATACTGTAGCCATGCCTACACACCCTCTCACACCCCAGGAACTGGTGCTTCTTGACATGCACTGGCGCGCGGCCAACTATCTCTCCATCGGCCAGATCTACCTGCTCGACAACCCCCTTCTCAGGCAGCCCCTCACCTTCGAGCACGTCAAGCCGCGTCTGCTCGGCCACTGGGGTACCACCCCCGGCCTTAACTTCCTCTACACCCACCTGAACCGGGTCATCAAGAGGGAAAACCAGGATATGATCTTCGTCGCCGGCCCTGGACACGGCGGTCCCGGCCTGGTCGCCTGTACCTATCTGGAAGGTACCTACACCGAGTTCTACCCCAATATCACCCAGGACACCGAGGGCTTGCAGCGCCTCTTCAAGCAGTTCTCCTTCCCTGGCGGCATTCCCAGCCACGCCGCACCTGAGACTCCCGGCTCCATCCATGAGGGGGGCGAGCTTGGCTATGCCCTAAGTCACGCCTACGGCATCGCCTTCGACAATCCCGATCTCATCGTGGCGGCAGTAGTCGGCGACGGCGAAGCAGAAACCGGCCCCCTGGCTACCAGCTGGCATTCGAACAAATTCGTCAACCCGGCCACCGACGGCGTGGTACTACCCATCCTGCACCTGAACGGCTACAAGATTGCCAATCCTACCATTTTAAGCCGCATTCCTCAGTTAGAGCTTGAGGCCCTCATGGAAGGCTACGGCCACGAGGTCTTCTGGGTGGAGGGCGAGGATCCTCTAGCGATGCACCACCTACTGGCAGAGACTCTAGACACCATCACTGAGCGAATTAAGCAGATCAAGGAGAATGCCAAAAACGGCTCTACCGAACGGCCCCGCTGGCCGATGATAGTCCTGAAGACCCCCAAGGGCTGGACCGGTCCGGCACTTACCACCACAGGTAAGGTCCTTACCGACCACTGGCGCAGCCACCAGGTCCCCTTGGCCAACGTAAAGACCGACCCGGCCGAGCTTGGCATGCTTGAGACCTGGATGAAGAGCTACCGTCCTGAGGAACTATTCACCGAGGACGGTAACGTGTCATTTGATGTCGGCCAGGTCATTCCCGAAGGCGATAAGCGCATGGGATCCACTCCCCACGCCAACGGCGGCCTCCTGCTGAAGGACCTGCGCCTGCCCGATTTCCGTGACTATGCAGTACCGGTGGAAAAGCCCGGCACCACCAATGGCGAAGCCACCCGGGTGCTGGGAAGCTTCCTACGCGACATCATGAAGGAGAATGAAGAGGCCCGTAACTTCCGGCTCTTCGGCCCTGACGAGACCGCCTCAAACCGCCTGGACAATGTCTACGAGATCACCGGCAAGCAGTGGCACGGCAGCCTGCGTGACTCGGATACCAACCTGGTTTCCGATGGCCGGGTCATGGAGATCCTCTCCGAGCACACCTGCGAGGGCTGGCTGGAGGGCTACCTGCTTTCCGGGCGCCACGGCATGCTCTCCTGCTACGAGGCCTTCATCCATATCATCGACTCGATGGTGAACCAGCATGCCAAGTGGATGAAGACCACCAACCACATCGCTTGGCGGCGTCCGGTGGCATCGCTTACCTACCTGCTCACCTCCCACGTCTGGCGCCAAGATCACAACGGCTTCAGCCACCAAGACCCCGGCTTCCTCAGCCATCTGGCCAACAAGAAGGCAGACGTCGTCCGCCTGTATCTGCCACCTGACACCAATACCCTGCTTTCCGTGGCCGACCACTGTCTGCGCAGCCGCCAGTACGTCAATGTCATAGTGGCCGGCAAGCAGCCCGCCCTGCAGTTTATGGATATGGAGTCGGCCGTCGCCCACTGTACGGTGGGACTGGGCAGCTGGGATTGGGCCTCCAATGACGACGGAATCGAACCCGACGTGGTCATGGCCTGTGCCGGCGATGTGCCTACCCTAGAAGCCTTGGCCGCCGTGGACCTCATTCGTCAGCACATCCCCGAACTGAAAGTGCGCTTCGTAAACGTAGTGGACCTAATGGCCCTACAGCCTCACAGCGAGCATCCCCATGGGCTGGCCGACGAGCAGTTCGACTCCCTGTTTACCCTGGACAAGCCGGTCATCTTCGCCTTCCACGGCTATCCGCTGCTCATCCACCAGCTCACCTACCGGCGGGCCAGCCACTTCAACATCCACGTGCGCGGCTACAAGGAGGAAGGTACCACTACCACTCCGTTCGACATGGTAGTAATGAACGACCTGGACCGGTTCAAACTGGTCATGGACGTCATTGACCGGGTGCCGGGCCTCGGTGTGAAGGCCGCCCACGTCAGACAGGCCATGGAAGAGAAGCGCCTAGCTCATAAGGAATACGTACGGACCTACGGCGATGACATGCCGGAGATCAAGGACTGGGTGTGGCCGTATTAGTATTTAACCCTGGCAGTACTACGCTAAAGGCCAGCACGGTCTATCCTGACGGTGGCATCAAATCCAGTCAGACCATTGAAACGTGGGACCTGGGGACGGCGGCCCGTGAGATACTTGCAGACCTAGACCCCGAGGTGACCGCCATCGGCTGCCGGGTGGTGCATGGCGGGCGCGAATTCATCGAGCCGATCCGGGTAGACTCCTCAGTCATTGAGAAGATCAGGGCCTTGGGTGAGCTCGCACCCCTACATAACTTCGGAGCCGCCGCCGTTCTGGAGGCCTGCCTCAAACTGGCGCCGCAACTCCCTGTCATCGCCGTGTTCGACACTTCTTTCCACGCCACCCTGCCCGAAGTGGCTAGAACCTACGCCCTGCCGTATGAGCTAGCTGAGAACGAAGATCTGTACCGTTACGGCTTCCATGGCATCTCCCACCAGGCCGCCGGCCATGCGCTCACTGAGCTTCTACAAAATGAAGGACGCCCGGCTCTGCGCCTGGTTACTTGCCATCTCGGTGGAGGCGCCAGCCTCTGCGCCATATTAGACGGGAAAAGTATCGACACGACCATGGGCATGACCCCCATGGAAGGCCTGGTGATGGCCACCCGCAGCGGCGACCTGGATCCCGGCATCATGCTGCATCTGCTCAAGAAAGGCTGGAAAACTGAGGACCTAGAAAGAACCCTGAACCAAGAAAGCGGCCTACTCGGAGTTTCCGGTATCAGTAATGACCCCCGCCCCATCATCCAGGCAGCCCAGGAGGGCAACCAACGGGCAGCTCTGGCCATAGAGCTCTATACCTATCGTATTGCCAAGGGCATAGCCGCCCTGGCCGTTCCCCTTGGGGGCATTGACGGCATCAGTTTCGGTGGCGGTGTCGGTCAGAACAGCGCCTTTATCCGGGAAAAGGTCTGCCAGCAGCTGCATTTCTTAGGAGTGTCCCTCGACCAGCTAGCCAATAACTCCGGCGAGCCAATCTCACCTCTACGCATTCACGCAACCAACAGTAACATCGGCATCTGGGCCATCCCCACCCATGAGGAAGGCTCCATTGCCCAAGCTGTACTTAGCTTTGTCTAGTTAGACGTACTTAGAGAAGAGGCTCTCGTACTTCCGAGGGTTATTGATGGCATACAGCATAATGTCGCGTGGCTCCCGGGCGATAGAGAACCTAATGGTCACGTCCCCGAAGTTGAAGAGACGACCCAGCCAGGACTGATTCATGCCCACCGCTTCAATGTCGGTAAGCTGAAAGACGGTTTCCTCAATCTTTAATACACCCCTCTGTCTGATCAGATGTCCGGCAGTCACGTAATACACGCTACTGATCCAGCCCACCACCATGTAGAGCAGCAGATAGGTCAGCATAATGTTCTTCAGGGTGTGGGCTACCCAGAGAAAAAGCGTATAAGAAGCGCTCCAGCCACTCGGGACGATGCCCAGCACGACGCCAAGCAGTAAGAAGGCGTAAAGGGTGTCGGCGATGAAGAGGAGAAGGAATATGCGCACTACGAGGACTACCACGCTTCTGCGAATGGGCTCGACGACTTCAACGGCAGGGACAGTGGTGGTGACGGTGGTGGTGGTTTCTGGCATAAAATGATAGTTACTAGCATTGTCAGTATAGCTGAGCTAGTGCCATATTCTGCAATACAGAGTACAAACGTCAAACCCTGTCTATCGCGCCATATCGCGCTTTTTCAGGAGATTATTACAAGACATAGGGACGGATAGTATGAGATACTTTCTGTATCCTGGTGTGTGCAAGTACTCAATTATTACTCGCTAATCAGCGTCATGTACCGCCTTAAGTCAGTTCCCGTTATCCTGGGATTGGTGTCAGTCGTCGTCCTGACGACAGGTATAGCTGTGTACCTGTATTTTCGTACGCACCCAAAGGTGCCAGCCGCCTCCCCCATAACTGTCCAGGACCTATACCACCAGAAGAAATACAACAGCGCTCTTGCCCTGGCTAACCAACAGATAAAGGACGACCCTGAAAATGCCAGCCTCTACTGCCTCATGGGCAATATTTCCAGAGACATGGGATCCACTCAGGCCGCCATCGATGATTACATCAAAGCACTTACAAAAAACCCGTCTTACGAGCCTGCCCGCATCAATCTCATTCAGCTAGAAATGGATAACGGTAGAAAAGATGACGCCAGGAAGGCGCTCCAGGAAGGTCTCGCCATCACCCCTACCGATCCTAGTCTCCTTAGACTGCAGAAAGCCCTGCAATAAAACAAGCCCAGGTCTCGCCACCTTTGCGCTAAAAGGTGAGGTTTTTTTGAATTTTTTCGTCTATCAGAGTACTATGCAAGTATCTCATTGACAACTCGTATCGTATATGATACGATTGCCGATCCCTCTCAAGGGAAGCGACCCTTAACAATATGGGTACACCTTCATACGAGGCTTAGAGCTCGGATATCTCTGGGCTGCAAGCCTCGTAGGAAGTTTCTGTACACTTTCGAAATGGTATTTTTGTATTTTTAAGGAGTCGTGGAAGCAATGGTAGAATATGGAAAAGTTTTGGGGGCTATCGGCCTACCCGTACAATTGCGTCGGCCGCGCCTGAGTCCAGCATTCGTGTTGGGACTGATCATGGCCGCCTGCACCGCTGCAGTCCTGTGGATGCACGGTGAGTACTTGTTCCGCACGGTCAAGGATTTCGACGACGACGTCTACATGAGGCAACTCGGTGGACGCACCTTTCTCGGACTATTCGACGTATTCAACCCCATTAAGCAGGAAGGCTGGTTTTACCGGCCCACCTACACGTGGCGGTTTGGATTCACGATGACCTTGGTGGACAGCCAACACCTCCTCTACGTTCTGCACTTGGAGACCCTCCTATTGCACGCTGCGACTGCGGCACTACTCACCTGGCTCATGGTCAGGCTGACCAAGAGCCCCTTTGTCGCAGTAGCGGTAGGAGTCGGCTTCCTTCTTGCTACCCGGATGTTTGAGAACATTTACTGGATCTCAGCCGGAAGCACTCAGGACGCGTCGATGTGGACGTTGATGTGGATGCACCTGTGGATGAGTTATCGGGAAAAGGGTAAGGCTTGGATGTTTGTCGGATGTGCACTGTCCTTCTGGCTCGCCATGTGTGCGAAGCAGGAGGCGTTATGCGCGCCGCTCATTCTGCTGGCCTTCGACCTGTACCTGAAGCCCTATGGCAAGGAAGAGCTGAAAAAACGGGCGGTCTTGTACCTTCCCTTTGCGGCGCTCTTCATTGCCGCCATGATATGCAACGTCATCGCTTACCGCATGGTCGGCGGGCACGACGCCATGCATGCCACTGGCAATGGCTCTCTCACGTATATGAGGGGAAATAACATGATGGGGCGCCTGCATAGCATCGCGGTATTCGCTAGCAACCTCAGTCTGGGCATCATTAGCTCGTACTGTTTCTTGCTACCAATACTGACGACGCTGTCGCTAATCCTCGTCACCAAGGCAAAAGAGAACCGGCTCATGTCGGCGCTCCTAGCCATGGCGATCGGCGCTGCGATCATCCCACCCCTTGAGGCGGGTCCGCACGCCGTCAACAACCTGCGGCTGTACTATGTGCCGGGCATGTTTGCCCTGGCCTATGCAGCAACCTACCTGTGGCAAAGCACTCCTCTCCGCGATCGCATGGAGCGGATGCTGCTCGCCGCTGTCGCCATTCATCTGCTCGGGACCTACGGGTTCATGAACTTTGCCAATGGCTGGCAGACCGACCTGTTCGTTGCCTTTCCGGCCATCGCAGTGATCGGGGCGGGCTATGTGCTGTTCCGGACGGGCAAAGCCCCGCTCCGAATGGTACTGTTTGCCGTTCTGGTTGGGACATGCAGCCTCGTCGAGACCTACGTCGCGCTTCCCGTCATGGGATGGCAGCTCGCCGTTATCATCGTCGGTGGCCTGCTGCTCAGGAAGGATGAGCGGTGCTTCGCGCCGCTTCTCGTTTCCCTCTGCTGGCTCAACCCTTTGTTCTCAATGGCTGCGCTAATGGCAGCCGGCTGCTCTTGGAGCAGGAAGGAGGTTCCCGCCGTCGCCCAGCGTCAGGCTGAAGGCACGGCATTAATTTCTCAGCCAGAGCCGCTTCGTTTAGCAGCTTAATCTGGCGTCGTAAGGACAGACCCTCCGCGGGAAACTGCGGGGGGTCTTTCTCTTTTCCCGACGGTGAAAAACAGGTGTGTGCAGCGCTCAATAAATGATACAATTATGGTATATGCTTACCCGGACTCACGACTATCTTTCCAGGAAAAGCCGGCCATACCAAAAGTGGCATCTCCACCCGTACCATCAGCATGTGCACCTGGGAATCTTGGGAGTATTCTCCTCCCTTACCCTGATGAAGATACTGCTGGTAGCCGGTGTTTTCTCGATCAATATTTTCTCACCCCTTCCGGCCCACGCATCCTCGTACACCTGGGACGGAGGAGGATCTACCAACAACTGGTCGGAGGCCGCCAACTGGAGCTCCGACATAGTGCCAACCTCAGGCGACAGCATTACGTTTGATGGGACAATCACTAAGGACGCTACGATTGACGCGTCTTTCGCAGGGACAGTCTCCGCTATGACTATTGCCAGTGGCTATACCGGCACCGTGACTCAGAGTCGTTCTTTTACGGTAAACAGCGCCTATTCCCAGGCCGGCGGGACATTCACTGGTGGTAGCGCCACCATAACCCTGGGCGGCAATTTCACCAACAGTGCGACCTTCACCTCTACCTCTGGCTCCCTGAACATTACGAACGCCAACAACACCACCCAAACCTTTACCAATAGCGGCACCTTCAACAATAACAGTGGTACGGTCAATCTGACCGGTGAGGGCAATATAGGTGTTACCACCGGCGGATCAAGCCTCTATAACCTAACCCTGTCAAAGGACTACCCCGGCGGAGGCGCTGGCGACTACATCACCTTCAACGACTCCTTCACCGTCCAGAATAACTTCCTAGACAGCAACTACAACAACTCCTGTGGAGCCTGTGATGCACCAGGTGTGGCAAACTCAGGGTCAGCCACAACCATCACCGTTCAGGGAAATGTTACGAAAACAGGGGGCACCGCCAATGCTTCCCAAACCTTTGGAGGGGCAAATCTTACTATCGACATGACTGGTACGAGCAAAACCTTCAGCATGTCGAAGGGTGTTTTTAATGCCAAACTAAAATTCTCGGGTGCGTCGACCACCATCACCCAGACCGGAGGATCATTCGGTAGTAGCAACACCACAACGGTGGCAGGTAGCACACATACGGTGACAGTAGGCTCTTCGACTACAACCTTCTCGCCCTACAGTCTCACCATTAACAGCGGTAATACCCTCCTAACCAACAGCAAAGCGCTGTCAGTCGCATCTGGATTGACCAATAACGGCACTCTGACAGCCGGAGGCAGCGAATCCTGGGCCGTCACCGGTGACGTCATCAACGCCGGCACCATAACTGCAACGGCAGGCACCTTTAGTGTTAGCGACACCAACAACACCACCAAATCGTTCACCAATACCGGCACTTTCAACAACAATAGCGGAACGGTCAACTTCACAGGGGAAGGCAATGTAAACGTTGCGACCGGCGGGGCAAGTTTTTACAACCTAACCTTATCTAAAGACTATCCCGGTGGAGGTGTGGGCGACGCGGTAAGTTTCACTAACAGTTTTACAGTCCAGAACAACTTCTTGGACAGTAACTACAACAACTCCTGTGCCGGCTGTGATGCGCCCACAGTAAGTAACCCCGGATCAGCCACAACCATCACCGTTCAGGGCAACTTCACCAAGACCGGAGGCACTGCAGGGGCCGCTCAGACCTTCGGCGGGTCGAACCTGACCATCGACATGACGGGTACTGGCAAGACCTTCAGCATCTCCGGCGCGACCTTCGCTGCCAAGCTCAACCTTTCAGGCTCCTCCACCACGATCACCCAGACCGGCGGCTCGTTCGCCGGCTCCGCCATTACACTGGCCGGTACCACCCACACGCTCACGGTGGGGTCCACTACCACCACCTTCGCGCCAGCCACGATTACCATAAACAGCGGCAACACGCTACTCACGAACAGCAAGCCGCTGAACGTCACTGTGCTCATGACCAACAACGGTACGGTGACTGCCGCCGCGAGCGAGTCCTGGACCATATCAGGAAACCTTGCCAACAATGGGACCATCAATGCTACTGCCGGCACTCTGACGATAACCGACAATAACGCCGTCACCCAGTCTTTTACCAACAGCGGCACCTTCAATAACAACAGCGGTACGGTCAGCATTGCCGGCCAAGGCAATACCGGCATCACCATGGGAGGGGCCAACTTCTACAACCTCACTCTTTCGAAGACCTATCCGAGCGGCGGATCAAGCAGTGTCACTACGTTCAATGACGCCTTCACCGTTCAGAACAACCTGACCGACAGCGACGTCAATACCGCCTGTGCAGGCTGCGATGTGCCAAATGTCGCTAATCCCGGCTCGGCATTGACCATTACGGTACAGGGGAACTTCACCAAGACCGGAGGTAGTGCCGGTGCAGCACAAACCTTCGGTGGGGCGAACCTGACCGTAGACATGACCGGGACCAGCAAGACCTTCAGCATCTCCGGCGCGACCTTCGGCGCCAAGCTCAAGCTTTCAGGCTCCTCCACCACCATCACCCAGACCGGCGGCTCGTTCGCTGGCTCAACGATCACCGTAGCCGGTACTACTCACACGGTCACCGTAGGAGCATCCACGACCACATTTGCGCCGGCCACCATCACCATAAACAGCGGCAATACGCTGAATACCAATAGTAAGCCGATGACGGTATCCACCCTCATCACCAACAACGGTACCCTGACGGCTGGGGGTAGCGAGACCTGGACCATTTCAGGGGGAAATCTGGTCAATGCCGGCACGATCAACGCGACTTCAGGAACCATCAGTGTCACCAACTCAAACAACACTTCCCAAAGCTTTACCAATAGCGGGACATTCAACGCAAACAGCGGCACCCTGAACCTTGCCGGCCAAGGAAACGTGACGTTCACAGGCGGTGGGGCGAGTTTCTACAACCTGACCTTATCAAAGGTCTATCCCGGCGGTGGCGTCGGCGACTACTACACCTTTGCCGACAGCTTTACCGTCCAAAATGACTTCCTGGATAGTAGCGTCAACAACGCCTGCTCTACCTGTAATGCACCGAGCGTAAACAACCCAGGATCGGCGATTACGATCACACTGCAAGGCAACTTTACCAAGACTGTGGGTACGCAGGGGGTGCTCCAGGACTTCGGCGGCGCCAATCTTACCCTGAGCATGACTGGGACCAGCAAGACGTTCAGCACGGCAGGCGGTATCTTCAGCTCAAAACTTAGTCTCGCAGGCTCATCCACCACCGTCACCCAGACAGGCGGCACGTTTGGCAGCGGCAATACGACAACTGTAGCGGGAAGCTCCCATACGGTAACAGTAGGCTCCTCGACCACAACCTTTTCTCCAACTAACCTCACCATCAACAGTGGCAATATTTTCTACGCGAACGGCAAGAACGTAACCGTAGGCACCACCTTCAGCAACAACGGCACCTTCAGAGTCCAAGGCGCTGAAACCATTAGCCTGACCCAGGATACTGATTCCGGCACCTATGAATACATCGGCAACGGCAATAGCTCAGCTACCTCGTATACCTTGAAGGACTTCGGCACAACTGACTATTACAATCTTAAGATCAATAGCACTGACAGCGGAGACAGCTTCAACTCTGCAGGAAACAAGGCAATCGCCGGAACCCTAGTAGTAGCGGCTGGAGTCGAAACCGCCAGCTCCACATTCACCACCACAGTCACCGGACTAGCGACGGTATCAGGCGGGACCTACACAGCCAATAACGCCACCCAGACATTTAACGGAGGTCTCACTGTCTCGAGTGGAACTCTAACCGGGTCTTCGGGAACGTTTGCCGTAACTGGTGCCCTCAGCCAGTCGGGAGGCACGTTCACTGCACCGACGGCGATGACCGTGTCTGGTGACTTCTCGCACAGCAGTGGAACCTTCACCCATAACTCAGGCACCGTCACCCTGAATGGAACCACCCAGACAGTCACCGGTTCAACAACCTTCTATAACCTTACAAAGACTACCTCGTCTGCCACCACCCTGACCCTTGGAGCGACAGATACCCAAACTGTCTCCGGAACTCTCACCCTTACCGGTGCATCCGGTCAGCTTCTCTCGATACGATCAACGTCGACCGGAACCCAGTCCCTACTGAGTCCGCAGGGCTCCCAAAGCGTTAACTACGTTGACGCCAAGGACAACAACAATGTCGGCAGCTCTACCATTAACCCGGCTCATTGGAATGATTCAGGTAACAACATTAACTGGGGCGCCCCACCGACCATAGGTACCCTAGGACCTACCCCGCTCGTTGACGGGTCTACTGCCAATGACACCACCCCCGGCCCCTTCTCGTTCATTACCGCCGACACTGATATGAGTGATACTACCAAGTATCAGATTCAGATCGACGACAGCAGTGACTTTTCATCAGTCCTGGTAGATTACACTTCGGCCCTCGCTACGCCAGGTAGCCTGTCATTCACAGTAGGCCAGGCAGCCGGTGGCGGTACCTACACCGTAGGGTCGTCAGGCACCACCCTCACATCTGGGAGCTACTACTGGAGGGTTAAGGCCATCGACTCCCACTTACTTGCCTCCTCCTACTCCACCGCGCATTCAGGATCGATAGCTTTTGTGATCGATACGGTCAACCCGAGCTTCTCCTCCATAGTGGCGATCTCAAACAATCCCTTCATTACCAGTAAGGGAAAGTCTGGGGATACGGTCACTCTGACATTCACCTCTTCTAAGACCTTGGCCGGCAATCCTACCGTGACCCTAGGTGGTCTCTCGATGACTTATGTCACCAATAGTGGAAACAACTACACCTATTCAAGGGTACTTACAGGAGCGGAGATTGAGGGCGCCTCACCCATCTCGATCTCCGGTACCGATCTGTCCAGCAACACAGGAACCGGCTCATCTAGCTTTACTACTGATTTTACCCCACCGGCAGAAGTCACCAGTGAGGCCGGGACCCCGAACAATACCGTCGCCAACCTCTCATGGGTCAATCCCGGGGATAGCGACTTCGATCATGTCAATGTCTACCGCAGCACCTCTTCTGGCTTCACTCCTTCAGGAGGCAACCGGATTAGTAACTCCGCCACCACGGGGACCTTGACCGATACAGGTCTGACCAATAACACCACCTATTACTACAAACTTCAGTCCGTAGATAGTATCGGCAACGAATCCGGGCCTCCCGGAGAACTATCGGTGACCCCATCAGATTTTGAGGTCACCGTCACGGCTCCGAACGGAGGTGCGTCCTACCGCGGCGGAAGCAGCACTTCGGTCACTTGGTCTACTACGGGAGTCGGCATCAGCAGTATTGCCATCTATTATTCAAGTGACAGCGGCTCCACCTTCCCCAACCTTGTGGACGCCGGCCTCCCTAATTCCGGAACCTATTCATGGACCGTCCCCTCAGTGAACGGCTCCACGTATCAGGTGGAGGTAATCGCTCGCGATGGCGGTGGCGACACCCTGGCCTTGGACGTCTCGGATGCCGATTTTACCATTGACAGTACCGGTCCCTCGACTCCTACTATCAATTCACCTACTGATGGAGCCATCACCACAGACACCACCCCCAGCTTCACAGCCAGCGCCTATTCCGACAACCTTACGTCACACGCTTCCTCCCAGTGGCTGGTGGATAATAATAGTAACTTCTCATCACCCACCATCGACACGGGTGATGACGTATCCAATCTCACCACCTACACGGCTACCAGTCTTGATGACGACACCTACTATGCCAAGGTGCGCTACAAGGACGCTGCTGGAAACTACTCAAGTTATTCCTCCAGCATCTCCTTCACGGTAGATACTACCTCGCCAAGCACTCCTTCGATTACAAGTCCCGCTAACGCCTCATTTACCACAGACACCACCCCCAGCTTCACAGCCAGCGCCTATTCCGACAACCTTACGTCACACGCTTCCTCCCAGTGGCTGGTGGATAATAATAGTAACTTCTCATCACCCACCATCGACACGGGTGATGACGTATCCAATCTCACCACCTACACGGCTACCAGTCTTGATGACGACACCTACTATGCCAAGGTGCGCTACAAGGACGCTGCTGGAAACTACTCAAGTTATTCCTCCAGCATCTCCTTCACGGTAGATACCGTCAGCCCCTCGGTCAGCAACGTCACTATCACTACAGACAATCCCATTGGCATCAACTCATGGCTTGGGTACGGAGGAACGGTCACGATCGCCTTCAACGTAAGTGAGACGCTGGCTGGCAACCCGACCGTACGACTGGCGAACTCCATCGACTGTTCGTTTGTCAGTGAGAGCGGCGGCCTATATACCTACCAACTCACCTTGAATACCAGTGGTGGCTACAGCTCTCCACTCTCAGTAGATATCACGAACGTGGCTGACTTTGCCGGTAACACTACTAGCGACCATTCGGGCAGTATTAACATTGACCAGTCAGGACCATCAACACCATCCATTACCTCTCCCTCGCAGGGAGCCCTGACGAACGATACTACCCCCACCTTCACTTCCAGTTCCTATATAGACACTACCTACTCCGGCGGTCCCGACCCTCAGTACGCCAGTCAGTGGCAGCTTGATACGGTAAGCAGCTTCGATTCGGGTGATCTCGTTAACACAGGTAATAGCCAGACGAACTTAACGACTTATACCCCCTCAGGATTGGCAGATGGCGTTTGGTATGCCCATGTGCGGTATCTTGATTCGGCTGGAAATTACTCATCCTACTCGAGTACTATTTCCTTCACCGTCGATGCAACAGCACCCGCTACACCAAGCATCACCTCGCCTAGTGACGGCTCTATTGATACCAGCGCGACTACCTCGTTCACTAGTAGCACGTATTCTGATGGACTATCTACTCACCTTGCTTCCCAATGGCTAGTAGACAACGACAGTGACTTCTCATCACCGATTGAAAATACCGGCGATGACGTAACTAACCTTATCACCTATACCACTGGCTCTCTTAGTCATGGCACGTATCACGTTAAGGTGCGCTACAAGGACGCCGCTGGGAACTATTCAAACTACTCAGCCGCCATTTCCTTTACGATAGATACGGCACCAACCATCTCCACCCTTGGGCCCACCTCTCTTACTGATGGTTCCCTCACACGTGATACAACTCCCGGAGCACTAACCTTTGTGACAGCCGACATCGACACGGGCGACACAGTCGGCTACCGCATACAAATCGATGACACCTCGGACTTCTCCTCACCTGTACTAGACTACACATCGGGACTCTCCTTACCAGGTAGCATGTCATTTACAGTCGGGCAGGCAGCAAGTCCCGGTACTTATACCATTGGATCATCCAGCACAGTCCTAGCTGACGCCCCCTACTATTGGCGAGTGCGTGCCATCGACATCAGTTCGGCGGCGTCCAGCTATGCCGTTGCAAATTCCGGAAGCGTAGCCTTTATTGTAGATACTTCCGCACCCGCTGCGCCCGTCGTTACCTCGCCAGCCAGCCCAGTGATTACGGCAGGAAGTAGCCGTTCAATTGCCGGAACCGCTGAGGCAAACACTTTAGTCAGCATATATACCGATCCCAACAACGACGGCAATCAAGCTGATGGTGTCTTGGTAAGTTCCCAGCAGCTTACTGGCGGCGGCACTTCCTTCTCAATCTCTACTCCACTATCTGCAGGAACTAATGATTTTGTAGCCACTGCCAGTGACTCCGTCGGCAATGAATCCTTTGCTACTGATGTACCCACCATTACTCGTGACAATACTGCTCCGGTCATCACTATTACCTTGCCCACCGCCGCCTCAACCTATGGCACTAACGTATCCCATGTCGACATTTCAGGAACCGCCAGTGACGCCAACGGCATAGTCTCGATCACTTCTTCGGCGAGCGGCAGCGTCACTGGTACCACTTCCTGGAGCCAGTCCAGTGTAGCCCTTGTCGAAGGTGACAATGTCATTACTTACACCGCTACCGACGGGGCCGGCAACACCAGTACCGATACCATCACTATCACCCTCGACGACATCGGACCAACCATGTCCAGTTTCTCGAAGACTTCCAATAACTCCGTCGACACTACCCGAGGAACCACTGGAAACCTTGTCACTTTCGGCTTTACCAGCAGCGAGACGCTGGCATCGTACCCTAACGTTACCCTTGGTGGTAAGAGCATGAGCTACTCCAGCAACTCAGGCTTGAGCTACATCTATACCCGCACCCTGGACGGTACCGAAGGAGCGGGCGGTAGCACTTTCTCAATCAGCACAACTGACCTCTATAGCAACTCCGGCATAGATACCAGTCAAAGCATGGTCTTCGATTTTACCGCACCTGTTCTTACTGAAGGGTCAGGAGCTCGTGGCCAAACCACCGCCACCCTACCTTGGACGACTGATGAAAGTTCCTCAACCAAGCTGGACTACGGCCTCACTACCGGGTATAGAACAGTTATCAGCGAGACAGATACTAGTCCCCGCGTCTTGTCCCACCTTGAATCACTCAGCGGCCTCACCTGCGCCACTACCTACTATTACCGCCTGACTTCTATAAACCAGGTAGGTCTGACCGGTACCCTAGCCAACTCATTTACCACCTCGGCCTGCCCTGTGCCTGCTCCTACCCCCACGCCAACCCCAACACCTACCGCTACTCCGACACCCACTGCTAGTGCCCTGGCCAGCTTACCTCCGGAGATCAATCCCTCTGAGAGTCCCAGCCCAACTAGCAACCCGGATATCCTAGTAGATGTGACTGGTCTCCAGTCCTTCGTATCGTCGACCAGCATCATTCTACACTTCAACCCCTTACCCATCGGCTACGCCGCAAAGGTATACCGTACTGACATACAAGGCGGTACACCCGTGCAGCTCACCGACCGCCTCACCACCAATAGCTATGTAGATACCGCCGTAGTGAAAAGCGTCAGGTATTTCTATACGGTAGTAGCCTTCCAGGAAGCAAACGGCACCGCCACCAAGCCGGCCCAGACCAATAACCAGATCCCCAATAACTTCCGGCTTTCCGTCCAGATCAGTACATCTCCAAGTCCCGCTCTTAACGCTTACAACGAAACGGTTACCGTCGCCCCCGGCGCCACCCGCCAGCTCTATGCCACTGTCTTTGATGGCTCCGGCAACGTAGTACAAGGAGCTAGCCTTACCTGGTCCCTCGTGGATCCGACTTCGGGCAGCCTTACCCAGCAGGGACTACTCACCGGCGGAACCATCGGCGATTACCGCCACGACATCAAAGTGACCGCCTCGTTAGCCGACCAGCAAGGCGCCTCTGACGCCGACCTCTACATAGACAACAGCAGCGACCGGGTAGCCAGCATTGCCGTTTCGCCCGGATCGATCACCCTGAAACCTGGCGCCCAGCAGCAGTTTACCCTGGCCATATACGGACAAAACGGGAACTACCTGGACCCCTCCACTTTCAATGTCACCTGGAGCGCTATCGGCGGTACCGCCACTCAGGCCGGCATCTATACCGCAGGGACCAAGCAGGCCACTTTTGAGCCGGCCATGACTGCTACGGTGACCAAGGACGGCAAGACCTGGAAGGCCTCAGGGCGAGTAACCATATCCTCGGAGACTCCGGTACTTGCCTGGGCCGGACTTACCCAGTACCTGCAGCTAGCCACCAACTCGAGGGCCACCTACTACGCCACTGGGTACGACCAGTTTAACAATGGGTTGCCGGGAGTCACCAAGCAGTTCAGCAGCAGCCTACCCGAGGTGGCCACCATCGATCCGTCAGGCATGGTCCATACCTTCTCCACAGAAGGCTGCTTCGGCTGGATCATCAGGGCCGATCTGAGCAAGGACGGGCATACCGCCTATGCCCTAGGGGCCCTTACCGTCCTGAGCCTCACAGACGCCCAGAAACTGGCCCGCGACAATGCCACCGGCATTTCTATCTACGGCACCCCACTCACCTTCACCCTGGCAGCTGGGAAGAACTATTCCTACCAGACCAACGTCACTGACGGCTGGGGTCGCGCTCGGGCTCATACCGTAGGGGTCTTCCAGCCGGTGCCGACAAGCCTTGGAACCATGGCCGACAATGGCTATCTGCTGGTCAATCAGTCCATTAATGAGGGTATCTATCCGGGCGGTCTTGCCATCGCCGCCGTAGATACCCGCACCAATACGGAGATAAAACGGGTCTCCTGGCCGCTGGCCGTCGCCTATCCGAAGGCTGACTACGGGGGCGCCGTGGATATTCCTGCCGCTTCCGCCCTGCGCATCACGGTGATGCGACCAAACACCGCGTCCTACACGACGCTTGCTATCGGCAACACCTACGGCCTCGGCTACATGGGCTGGCGCACCCAGCATTACACCCTTGCCAAGGGTGGCAGCATCCTCCAGTCAGGCCTCATCGAAAGTGGCCTCACCGAAGGGGTATTTACCGACAGTATCAGTGCCACCAAAGTCACCACCGTCTACGGCGCGGTACCGTCGGTCAAACCGGCCTACCTTAACGTAAAGTCCGGTGTACCCTGCTGGTGGCTGACCCCTTGTGGCGCCTCAGTAATAAACCCGAACCCCGATGTTCCTGGTGGTCCAGGTGACGGAGGCGGCAATGACCCGGGAGTGCACGGAGACATTCCTCCAATAGTACCCGGCTCACCGGCTGACATCATTCTTCCCTACGCCATCGAGCATCCCGGCACCGAGTTTTATCCGTTCGACTTCAAACCAGTCACCCACTATCCGCTAGACCTGGCCGGACTACTACTTGGGACCTTAGCGGTCCTGGTCCAACCCATACTGAGCAACTACAGCATCGCCATCGCTGGCGGACTAAATGCTCGAGAGGCATTGCGATACGCGTTCCTTTGGGCGCTTCCCCGCAGAAAACGGAACTACTGGGGCTACACCAAGAACCAAAAGACCGGCCTGCCGGTGGTGGGCGCCTCGCTTGGTCTGGTTCCCCATGCATTGACTGAGTCATTTGCCCGTACCGTCTCCGACCAAAGCGGTGGCTACAGCTTCCTGACCCCGAAGACCGGACTTTACAGCATCGCCGCTACCGCTAAAAGCTTCTTCTCCTTCGTCAGCGTGGAGCGTACTATTGACCCCGAGCATCTGCCTGAGAACGAGGAAATGAAGCTGGTGCCTGAGGGCGACTCTCCTGCTTTGGCCGGCATCATCATGCGACTTCATAAGACCTGGGGAATCCTACGCTTCGCCTCGTATCTCTCCATCCTTATATTCATCGCCGGCTTCGGCTATACCGCCTACGAGCTGTACCTGGGCGTTACCACCCTCCTGGCTCTTACCATGGCCCTGTATGTGATCATCATCATAGTATTCATCATTGGACAAATCCGTCCTTCACTTTCAGGCACCATCCTGCACCGCGATGGTACGGCGGCTGGTCAGATCATTCTCAAGGCCTTCCTCATGGATGAACGGGGAACCACCGAAGTCATCGCCATCACCTCGGCTCGTAGCGGCTATTACTCACTCCGTCTGCGCCCAGGCCGCTACCATATCCAGATCGAGTCCGAAGGGTATGAGCCGTATGTCAGTCAGGAGATCGCCATGGGCCGCGGCGCGCCTCAGCAGCTGTCCCCGGTTCTGGACAAGATTACCTACAAGCCAGTAGCCTAAACCATGCCTTACTCCGAAGACCCCCAGCAACACATCAGAGAGCTTGAGGCTGAGATCAGCAAGCTTAAGGTCGACCTGAACGAGCGCCCTCCCCGTCGGGAAGTAGAAGAGCTGAAGCATGTATTCGTGGCCACCGCCTCACACCAGCTGCGCACCCCGCTTTCTACCATCAAGTGGCTACTGGCCATGCTACAGAGTGATCCGGAGATACTTGAGCTGCCCGCCAAACTGAAGATGGTAAACCAGGCCTACCAGACCCTGGAACGTGCTATCGACACAGTAAATGACCTGGTAAACCTCGCCCGTATCGAGGATGGCAAGCTACCGGTCACCTACCAGGAGGCTAGTCTGACAGACATCATCAAAAAGGCCACCGAGTGGACCAAGACGGTAGCCGAGAGCCGGGGGCTCGGAGTCATCAGCCATGTCTCCGAGACGCTGCCCGTCTTTTCCTTCGATCCCTTACTGATCGCTGAGGTCATTGAGAATATGGTCAACAACGCCCTGGATTACAGCCTCACCGGCAATGACATCACCCTGCGGGCTTGGTCTGACGCCGAGCAGGTTTATGTCAGCGTCACCGACGTTGGGATCGGGGTACAGCCTGATGACCACAGCAATATCTTCATGCCCTTCTACCGGGCTGAGAACGCTAGAAACGCCCACCCCGACGGCAGCGGCCTAGGACTATATCTATCAAAATATATCGCCCTGGAGCACAACGGCAACCTCACTTTTGAAAGCAGTCCTTCTGGCGTCACCACTTTCACCTTGCGCCTACCCCTGGTACATAAGGAGACCAAGCCAGGAGGCGAAACTAGTTTTTCACTGAACGGAATGTAAAAAAGAATGCGGGGGTCGTGCAAGACGACCCCCGTTACCTGAACTGCGCTGGCGATGAGACCAGCCTTTCAATCAACAAGCAAATACTCCCTTCCTAATTCTGTAATGAGGTATTCACAGGCTGTACACCTACAACCGCCTGATGTACCATACCGAGGCAGAGGATGGCAATACACCAACCCCTGCTCCTGCAGTGCAGAGAGTCGGCTACGAAGATAATCCTGGGAGGATCGTCGCGGCTTCATGTGTTTGCGGTTCAGCAGGGACCACCACAGATTGTAAAAGGATACTCCCTTGCCTTCACTCATACAGACGAGGATGTCCTTGTCTGAAAATATCCTATGGCCATACAGCCAATAGGCTACAGCAGCGATGACTACGTAGACGACAATCACCCATGGCGACCTCGCCACAGACACGGTGGCCGCTACAACAACCAGTACACCCAGACCGAAGGTTGCGAAATTGCCGTACACTTCTCCGGCTGGTTTCCCCTCAACCTGCAACTGCCTTGTCAACATTCGCCTCACCCCTTCCCGAAAATAGACTTCAGGGGCACAGTAGCAAAAAGAGGCCGTACTTATCAATACACCTCACAACCTGGTAGGCTGATTGGCTGAGGGTTCGAATGAAGAATGGCACCAAGAAATAGTCCACTTGGTCAGAAGGACTTCTTCAAGAAGTATACTGAGAGCTGTAAGTCCGTCTCCAAGGGTACCGTGAACGTCACATCCCTAGAACTCATCAACGCCACCAAGTAACCTACTTATTCCTCCAAGCGGAAGGGAGGATAGATGTCGGTAAGACCGTAGGTATAGGCATTGAGGCGTGCGCTCCAGCGCAGGTAGCCGGAGAGCAGATTAAACATGCCCTGGTTCTGCTTGCCGGTGACGAGAATGATGAGGAAATTCAGCAGCATGACAAAGTAGCAGACGATAGCCAGAATGATCACTGCTACAAAGTGGGGAATCAGCAGAATGGAACGGATCCAGAAAAACAGGGCCAACAGACGGCTACCGTTCTCGGGAAAGACAATGGCAAGAGAAACGGGATAAGTAGCGCTCACTTCAGCGGTCGCAGGTTTGGAAGCTACCTCGGCGACAGCTGCGGTTGGAGTAGCGACAGGCTCTTCTACTACTGGGGTTGGGTTGGTTGACTCATCGGCCATAGGGCAATCTTATGCGTACTAGATACCCTTAGTATGCAACCATGGCCATTTTACAGCAATAGCTCAGCCTTCCTTCCTTGCAGTTATCAGATGGTCTTGGCGGTATTGGCGCTGCTGGCTCCCTCCTTCTTGGTGGTCGTATGGATGTCGCTGAAAACCCTGATAAGCTCATTCACGTTAATGCTCAAGGCCCCGATTGCCGCTTTTTTCTCCTCGGGTTTAGTCACGCGTTCCGTTTCCATCTCAATACCCTCGCTGCGCAGTATGCCCTCAGCCATCTCGTAGTCGTTCATAGTCCCATGATAGGCCTCCTTGGCAGCCCGGATCTTGGGATGCTCAGGCCCGTGGGGTGTGGTTGTATCTTGAAGTGAAGGCTGGTCAAAGTGAGTGCCGATGTTGGTAAGGGCCCCGAGCATGCCCATCTCTACCGCCTGGTCCCAATCACCCCTATCCAGGCACTCGGAAATACCCTGCAGCATGGCGATGTTATGAGGGAGCATGGCCAGGAGCATCATGTTGCCCATGAATTCGGTCGGGGTTTCAGGCACGTAGGCTGGCTCCTCCAGCTCAGTGGTAGGTGGTGTCTCGTATGTATTCATGATCAGTATTTGCTACGTATGTCCTTCACCTTCTATACTTAGTACAAGCTTACCATAAAAAAATCCCATGAATGAGGAACCAAAAGTAGCCGCTGAGAAACCTGAGATCCAGCCGACGCCTGCTGCCCAGCCCCGAAATAAGACGGTGCTGTTTGGCTCCATAGCAGCGGTAGTAGTGGTCATTATAGCCGGCGGCGCCTTCGCCATGCACAGTCGTTCCGGTCAGAGCCGCAACAACGTCTCCAACCCTGACCAAGGTCAGCAGAGGGGTAGTGAAAATGACCACGGCAAAGACACACAGACTTCAGAATCAAGCAGGACCGCCGGCAACAACTCCACCGATCCTACCCTGAAGGGCAAGGCTCTTTCAAACAACGAATGCACCGGCACCGGTAGCAAGACGCTTTCCTCAGCACCGATGGCATCCAAGGACATCGGCGTCATTACCCCCATGGGCAATATGATCGGCGGTCACGTTACCCCCATCGACCACGAATACTATTACCAGAAGAATCCATCGGCTCCCCGTGACACCTACGACGTCATGGCTCCGGCGGACGGAAGTATCGTCGACATCCAGCACCGGACCTCATTCATCGGCAACCAGTCGGACGCACCGACCGCAAAGACTGATGAGTACCGCATGGTCATCAGCTACTCCTGCACCTTCTTCAGCTACTTTGACCTGGTGACAAGCCTCGACACCTCCATTATCTCCCAGCTACCTTCTAACTTTGCCACCACCGGCCGCATGGGCCAGACCCCTATCGCGATCAAGGCCGGACAGGTCATCGCCCATGTGGGAGGCCAGAGCCTGGACTTCGCGGTCTGGGACACTACCAAGCCGACCAAGAACCTTCTCAATCCGACAGCATTCAATAACGCCGAGGCCTGGAAGATAGTTACGGTCGCACCCCTCAACTACTTTAGTGACTCGGTTAAGGCTCAGATTCTTCCCTTTTACGCACGGACTACCGAACCAAGGGACGGCGTGTTTGCCTATGACGTCACCGGTACCGCCATCGGTGACTGGTTCCTGGCCGGCACCAATGGCTACCACGGCAGCACAGATCCGCAGCCAAAAGGAAATTACTACGCTGCCCACCTTGCCATTGCCCCAGATGCCATCGACACCAAGGCATTTGTATTCTCAGTTGGCACCTATGATGGTGGTGACGCCACCCAATTTGCCATCGTCGGCAATACCCCCGACCCCGCTACCGTTACCCCAGCCACTGGCTTAGTGAAGTACACCTTGGCCCAGTTTAGTCACAGCCTACCGAACGGTCAGCAATGGACCGGATCGGCGCCCGCTGACGGCATTACGGTCAAGGCCAGTGCAGTGAAGGGTGTCGCCCTGATCCAGCTAACCGGCGCTCAGACTATGAAGGTAGAGGTGTTCCCCGGTAAGACCGCCGCCCAAGTGACTGCCTTTGACGACAAAGCCCAGACCTACGACCGCGGCCAGACCGCTGTAATGGTCAGTCAGTAGTCTGTCTTCAACTGGCGTACGCCACAAAAGCCCGTAAGCAACCTCGAGATAACCAAACCACTACTTCCAGCAGAAACCCCCTCTGAAGCAACGGAGTTGTCCGAGGCCCCTAAGACCCCTGCCGCGAAGACAGGGGGGCACGGTCCCCTCCGGCTGTCCCAGCACTGGTATTATGGAGTAGCGCTAGTCGTCCTTCTTGCGGGCGTAGCCGGGCTGGTCCTCGCCAGTAGGAGGACCTCCTCCCCAGCTCCTAGTAGTAGTCAGACCGGTACTATAGGCCACAGCCCAGCTTCCTCCAGCATGACAGTAGCGGCTACTCCCACGACCCCTCCTCCCAGCACTCCAACGGCAGGCCCTACCGCCCACACAGGAACACTGGTCCAGCCAGGAAGTGGCCTTGACCCGAAGTATACCAGTCTTCCCCTGCTTTCATCCTTTCAATCTCATCCCACCGACCAGTTCCTCGTGGATATGGACGTGGTATACGGTGGCTTCCCCTACAAAGGCAAGCGGGCGGCGACCCCTCACAGTGGGGCCCATATCGAGTTTGACAATCACGCCAACCAATGGCCCAAGGGCGGCACCCAGGCCAAGGACTATCCATCCATTTACGCAGTTGCCGACGGCATTATAGACAGAATTACCGCCTCGTTTGCCGTGAAGAATTCCGAGGGCACCAATGACCGCTACGGGATAAACCTAGCCATCGCCCAGGACGGCACCAACGCCTGGTCCTTGGAGTACAGTATCGAGCCGCTGGTGCCGGAGCCATCGCCAGGATTCTACAAGCCGTTCATGCTGGTAAAGGAGGGCGACCAGGTAAAGAAAGGCCAGGTCATCGGCTACATGTACCTTCCTCCAGGTGAAGGAGGCGGCAGCCATATTCACTTTGAACTGATCACTACTACGGCCGCCACTATGAAGGCGCCCGCCATCTTTACCCCTGAGGTAGTGAACGCTTTTCACGCGCACTGGGGTTCCTGGGGCAAGGACGGGACCACGGCCATGTCCGCCTGCATGGGCTGGAAATTGAATGCTGAGGAAAACCCCTATGCAGCCGAGAGAGTAGATACCCTTTAAGATAGTCCTACCCCGCGTTGATCATGGTTGTCACATTCATCTTCCTCCAGTCTTCCGCTTAGTACTTATCTTGGCGCTACTATAGCAAAGGCCTACCAACGGCAAAGACCACTAAGCGTCTAATGTCCTTTTCAGGATCTGAAGAAGACGAGCGTCATAGACGGGAAGCCCCATGCTCCTGATGGTTCGAGGATCGGCTGCCAGCACCATATCCAGGTAAGAGCTCGCATCCTGCAGCTCAGTGCCTGTTCTCTGCTCCCCGGTACTACGTACGCCTGCCTCCAAACTGCGGCGGACAGGGTCTGACTGACCAAGCTTCAGCACCTTCCTATACAGCTCCTCATTACTAGCAACGTCGAACACCACGCTCAGCGTCTCCTCTAGCCTTGTGCGGATCACCCTGTTCCTTTCCTCTTCGGAACCGACCCTCTTCTCAGCATTATGAAGCGGAACTGCCGCAGGACTTTCTTTTGAGTCTTTGCCCGGCTTTTCCCTTGGCTGTCTCCTGACGCGATGACTCTTACCGAAATCAGCCCACCCCCAGGCATGTCGGCCCCCACGCCCTTCTCCCAGCGGCGGAGTAGAGTCGAGGACGTAACAAAGGCCATCCAAAGCAAACACTACCTGGGCATGACCTACAGCCGTTATTCGCCGTCCTCTCCCTAGCATATTTCCAGCTATCTGAGAGACCGCTCCTTCTGGAAATAGGATCTTCAAGGAAGCGATCAGAAAGGCTGCTGCGCCTGTGCACTGCACCTGCAACCTCCCTCCTTCCACAAATTGTTCAAAGGACTCAATCGTACGATGTTTCTTAAATCCCCCGGAATACGTTTCATCAAACGTATACTGAGAATGCGCGGCGATACGCTCTACTAGCTCGTCCAGAAAGAGCTCGTCGCTATCGCGGAGAGTGGCGGCCAGATCGGTCAGCCCTATCCCGTCATACTCTTCGGCAAGTGTCTGCCGCGCTTCCGCCGGTACTTCCACCTCCTCAGACCCTGTATACGGATCATATCCCTCGGCGTGCGTAAAGTACCATATAGTGCCCTTTTGTCCGACAAGTTCGTAGCCTGGCACTCTAAGATGATGCGTCCTTTTCCCATCAGGAGCCTCATTTTGTAGCACTGCGATACACAGATCAAACTCACTCTCATGCCTATCAGGCAGATCTAGAGCATCACCTTTTGACCAGAACATCATCCGCTGGTCACCACACTCAGCATCCTTACGAAGGATAGTTCCGATCTCCATCCCTCTCTGGAATTCCATCGAGTTTCGAGATTCCACGTTCACTCTGCCGTCGGGCTCCTGGAAAGGTGGCGGGATTTCCTTCAGATCCTTCCCGGACTTCTCCTTAAAGGGATATACCGGGAGACCACGCAAAAGTGGAGCAGATAATCGGCCCAGAAACGCTGACTGCCAGTCATTCTCGATAGCACTCCTGACCTTATCCTCAACGCATTCGTTCAAAATATTTTCGAATGAAGGATCCCTCTTCTCATCAGAAAACAGCCTGTAATACTTTGCCACTACATAGGTCGCCAGAAAGTCGTCAACCTCTTCCAAATCAAACGGCCAGATCCGCTCATGCTTCAAGAAGTCGCCGCCCCACTCATAAAGCTTGTCTACGTGCTCCAACTCAACTACCCGTCCGTCGTTAAGCTCTAGATTGAGTACCTTTTCCTGGGAAGCATTCCCTTCCTCATCCTCAGTATGCTCAGCCCAGATCCTGGTAATCTCAACTGCCTGTCTGTCGATGTCTCCCGGTAAAAAGTCCTTGGCCACTTCTCGGAACCACGCGTCAAAGGAGGCTCCCTCTACTCCTTTCTTGTGGCGAACGGCAGGCTTGGTTTCAAGGTCTAGCTGGTACTTCTCTCGGCGCATTGCCATGTCAGGTTCGGAGCGTCGCGGTATGTTTTGATCCTCACCAAGACCAAACCGATGTCGCACCGACTGGTCAATCTGATGTTCGCGTACGTTTCTCCAAGACTCGGTAATCGGCTGATCAAGTTCCTCAGGCAAATTAACTGTGAACGAAGCCAGTAAGCCATACTGGGGACCACTGCGGGCGTAGTCACAGAATACCTCCACAAAACGCTCTTCTCTGTTCTGGATAATCTCATCGACCTGGGCCTCCACCGGTTCGAGCATCTGACTCACCGCCGAAAAAGCCAAATAGTCTTCGGCATTCTTCATTTCTTCCAGGTCTGGGTGATAGCCAACCGATCGACTCCCGGAACTATCCTCATACAGAGCAAGGCTGGCGGGAAGGATGCGCCCTCCCATCATCTCCCAACGCACCTTGTCGGCCACATATCTTGTGCGTCTCTTGTCAGCTTCGGTCAGCTGCATGCTTACAAGATTCTCGACTATGGCGTCAATCTCATTCTCCAGTCGTGCTCGCTCTTCCGGCTCAATAGAAATAACCTCAAGTACTGCCTGCTCTTGAGATGAGAGAGGAAACGCCTCCGGATTCGATGGACCCCGCTCAGCCATATCCACTTCAGGAGTGGGAGCTGCGAGTACAGGAGGAATATTCTGAAAGCCTTGATCTTCAATGGACATACCTTCATAATACGGCTCTGAAGCCAAAGGATCAAATCTGAACCATGACGTCCTATCCATAAAAACACTTCTCACGCTGGCAAGAGGACTTATCCTTCTGCCGGATGCGGCCGATTATAAGCATTCCTGATCATCTCCTCCAGCACCGCCATATCCACGTCGGCTAGCTTCTTGATGTAGAGGCAGCCTTTGCCCTGCTTATACTTCCCCAGCTTCTCCAAAAGCCCGGTGCCGTGGTCATAGAAGATTACCCCGTACAGCACCAGGTGCTCCTTGCGGGCCGAGAAGGCCACCTTCGGACTGTCCCCTTCGCGGCCGGTGGCATACTTATAATAATAGGAACCGAAACCGACAATAGTTGCGTACGACATGACCGGCGGCTGTCCGGTGAGCTTGCCCATTATTTCCAAGAGCTGCTTGGCATCGGCCAGACGAACCGGATCGCTTAGAGTAGCTAAATACTCGTCTACAGTTGGTAGGGCAGTGTCAGCCATAATCAGAACTGAGTTACTTTGACCACCCTTCCCATCTTATCGTACGTCACCCATTCGCCCGTCTGCTTCCCCTTGTCGAAGTGGCCGGTCCGCACCTTGGTGCCGTCTTTACGGAACCATTCCCAGTACCCGTCCTGGGTATCGCCGGCCATAGGAGCCTTTGCCCAGAGGCTGCCGTCTTTGTGATATACCTTGTTTTCTTGGCTCATAGGGCCATTGTAAGAGGTGTGGGGACAGACCACAATACCCGCTTGACACCATTCCAAAACACTATATAGTTAACGAATAAGTTAACTATTATGACCGTATCCCCCGTGTCTGAATCACTACTCGACCACGTCTATGGAGCCCTGGCCAATGCCACCCGGCGCGGCATCGTCCTTACCCTTGCCTCTCGGCCGGCTACTGTAGGCCAGCTTTCAAAGGAGCATCACGTGTCACTGCCCAGCCTGCACCGGCATATCCGGGTGCTCGAAGAAGCCCACCTGCTACAGCGCAAGAAAGTGGGACGGACCAACTTCGTCGCCATTGACCGAAAGGGTCTCAAAATTGCCCAGGGCTGGCTTGCTCAGTACTATACCGATTGGGGAAGTGAACGAGAAACACTAGAGAATTACATTACTAGCCTTACCAATAAGTAACCGCTCACCCGAGCGCAAGGACATATATGCAGAACTACGTATTCATCTACCACGTTGACGCCCCCATCAAGCCTTCCGACGAGCAGATGGCCGCCTGGGGCGCCTGGTTTGAAAAACTGGGCGACAAGCTGGTGGACGGCGGCAACCCGTTTAACCCCAAGGCCGAGGCCCAAGTCAAGAACGGTAAGGTTACCATGGATGTGGACACCGCCTCAGGCTACAGCATCGTCAAGGCCGAGAACCTAGAAGAGGCAGTCAACCTGGCCATGAGCTGTCCTATGGCCGGCGCCCTTGAATGCGGCATCAAGGTCTACGAGACCATGCCCATGTAAGGCCAAGCCGAATATCCTCCCCAAAAACCGGTCGTGCTGATGCTTCTGGCGTAAGCCTCTGCGAAGCAGAGTGCAGACCAGAAAGTCGTGAAGCGAAGCGGAACCCACTAAAGGACTCTACTATCACTCCAACGGTTTTATGGAAGGATACACGTCATTGGCTACCAAGCTACGAATAAGGTCGGCTTCTGCCGGCCTTATCTGTGCGACATTGCAGCACAATTTGCTACTATTGCAGTAGCTACTCCTAACCTTCGGCATGTCCTTCCAAGCCTATCTCGACAACATTGAGGAGAAAACCGGCAAGACCCCCAACGAATTCATCGCCCTTGCAAAAGAAAAGGGCCTCGACTCACCTTCCACCAAAGCCGGCGCCATCATCGACTGGCTCAAGCAGGACTTCGATCTGGGCCGGGGTCATGCCATGGCGTTGGTCCACGTCATTAAGAACGGCGCCAAGATCAGCGACAAGCACGTCGGCAGCACTGGAACGCATAGGGACGACTCTGATACGCTCAACCTCAACGGTAAGAAGAGTGCCTGAGCATAGCCTCTGGTAGACTTGAGCCATGACCCCTAGCCCCCTCATTTCCGTCCTCTTGCTCTTGGTAGTAGGCCTTGCCGTCTACTGCTACTGGTATGTACGCAAGTTCCTAACCAGGATCCGCCGCTCGCGCGAAATCACCGAACATACCACTCCCTTTTCCCGTCCCCTTACTGGGGCGGCAATGCAGGTGCTCTTTATGGGCGACAGCACCGCCGTGGGCGTGGGCGCCAGTGAAGGCCTTCATACTACCGCCGGAAGGTTCTCGGCGGCATACCCTGAAGCCAGCATCCTGAACGTCGGCAAAAGCGGCTCACGCCTGGCTGACCTGGCCAGCTTCCCCCCTCCAGCCTTGCTGAACGGCCAGTACGACCTCATCATTGCCCAGATTGGCGCCAATGACATTCTTCGTCTTACTCCCCTGGCATCAGCCGAGGAGAGTCTCAGACAAATCATTCGACAGGCCCTCAAACACACCAAGAAACTGGTGCTCCTGCACGGGGGAAACGTCGGCTCAGCCGATATCATTCCGTGGGTCTTTCGGGGGCTGTTCTCACGCCGCACCAGGGCCTTCCGGGATCTCTACACTCGCGTCTGCACCGAAGAAGGCGCCCACTACGTGGACATGTACACCAGCCTCAAGGATTTCCCCAGCATACGCAACGGCGTCAGCACCTATTCCAAGGATTCATTTCATCCCAGCGACGAGGGTTACGCAATCTGGTTTGAGCTAATACAAGAAGTGCTGAACATGACCGCCTAGAGCTATCCCCGGAACTATTCGGACGCCGTATAGCCGTCCGACGCATAACCTGAATCCGGTCTGGCTAGCGACAGGGATTCGATATAGTATGGTTACATGCTGAGCTTCATTCTTTACCTCATGACCGTCCCAGCAGGCTTCATCTCGCAGGCCATCCGGGAGGAATACTGGGCGAACCAACCGCAAGACACACGTACTTCCTTCGTGCGGGAAGCCTTGTCGACAACGTTCATATTCTTTCTTTCCTACCTCTATCAGCTCATCGTACTGGGCATACTCCTACAGGCCACCGAGGCAGGCGTGGCAGCCTTCTTGGGCATTATCCTAGGAACCTTCGCCCTCCTGCGCAAGCCCGCTGCGTCTCCGCCCCCCACCACTGGTACGGACACATTATTCTTAGATGACGTCCGTAATGATTGGAGGCGTTGGCTCCGCCCACCCGGAATATACACTGCGGCCATTGTATACATGCTGCTGTTTATGCTTGCAACAGGCCTGCTTATGGATTATGTGAAGCCAGGGACCCTCATTCCCTATTTTGGTAGTGAGAACTGGAAAACGACTACTGATTCCGTCATGGGCGGGCTAGGTTCCCCCTGGTACCCAGTTTGGCTAGGCATCTCCCTGCTTTCGATCGTCCTGGGAAGGATACGAGGCGTTTCTGCCAGGCAGAAGAGATCAGCGCTTTGATGGTCCTATGGCGCCAAGATGGGTGCTCTTGAATGAGTCGGCATACTTCAGTCCGTAACCGAAGATTCGGTCAAAGAAGAGGTGGCCGATCATGATGGACCCTGCTAGCTGTACCAACGGATGACCTAATACTCCACCTAGTACGTAGATAAAGGCAGCCACGGCCAGATGATGCGCCACATTATAGGTAGCGGCTCCTACCTTGGGACCGAAGAGGTAGCCTGCCATGCTCAGATCGGGCGCCAGGAACAGCACCGGATACCACCGCCAGGCAAAGGGCAGCTGAGTAAACAAGTAGAGTGACAACAGCACCCCTCCGAGATATTCGAGCTTGAGAATGAGTTTCATGATGCCAGTATAGCAAAGTGCACTACAGGCTTCCCAAGGAGCCTTCTTTGCTATGAGATAAACTGGGGGTACACTAGAGCTATCCCATTAGCACCCTCTCCATGAAAAAATCCTGCCTCAGCTTCATCGCCCTTCCCCTGCTGGCCCTGGGGCTACTCCTGCTTGGACTGGGCATCAAGGATTATTTCGACACCACCAATTTCCTGTACAATTCCCAGACCACCTCAGGACAGGTTACCAGCGTCTCACAGGAGACCAAGGCCAACGCTACTGACAGCAGTAAGCCGGCCACCACCTACTACACTCCCACCATCTCCTACAGCGACTCCAGCGGTCAGGCCCACACCTTCACTCCGACCGTGCACAATGATACCCCTCGCCACGTCGGTGACAGCATTACTGTTCGCTATAGTATCAGTGACCCCGGCACGGCTCAGACCGATGATTTCTCAAGCGCCTGGCTGGGAACTATCTTCCTCCTGATTATCGGTGCCTTCTTTGCCGGGCTGGGGGGCGCCCTGCTCGTTGTGCAAAAGATCGCTACGGCTGGTGTTCCCGCGGATGCCCCAAAGGGCACCGTGTTCCTCAAGCTCCTGTTCATGCTCATGCCGGATCCCCGCAAGCGAGGCAATACCCTTAATACCCCTGCTCAGAAGGCAGCCGGAAACGCAGAGAGCCTATCGGGCTATGCCAGCCTGACTCAACTGCCCATCCTGCTCCTGGTCCTTGGCGGCATCATATTCTACCTCCAGATGCAGTGGTCAGTCTTCGCGGGACTGGTTGCAATACTAGTATTCCAAGGCCTTCTCCATATACAAGCCGGCCGAAAGATCCGAGCCATCTCTGACGACGGAACTGGCGGCACCTGGCTACGCATATTCACCACTGCCAAAAAGTACCAGCTTTACCAGATGATACTCGGCTCGCCGTTGGGACTTATCGCCGGCCTGGCCATCCTGAAGTACACCACCGAGAATCCTGACTTCATACCATGGCTGAACGACACTATCAGACTACTCATCCTGGTTGCCGCCACCTCCCTGCCCCTGCTTGCCGCCATAGCCGGAGGTATTCGCTACCTCCTGTACCGTAGGATTCCCACCGCTGGAAAGAACACCGCTCAGGTGCGCCAGGCGGTATACATCCTCGACCATGAGTTTTCCCTTATCGACTATCTGGCATTCCTCCCCTTTATTCTGGCCTTCCTGGCCTACTGCGGCAATTTCGCTCTCACCCATCAGCCTGAACCAGGTGGAGCCGGCGACAACCACACCCTGATTCTCGTACTGGCATTCTTTGCTTTCGGCGCCGTCGCCATGGCGGTGCTTGGCTTCGTAAGTATTGCCAGGATGAAATCCATAAATCTGGATACCCCTGGAGAAACCGTCGATCCTTCCGCACCGCTTCCCGACCTGCCCGCATCCATTAAGGCCGCCCTCTTCGGCATTATGAATCTGAAGCGGCACGGCGTGTCGACACTTGAGGGTGAAGGCGTCATGACTAATAACGAAAACGCCCTCTTGGTCACCGACGACAGCCTTGCCTTTATCGAGGTGCCGGCCACCGGAAAGAACACCCTGATTGGAGATGAGGACTACGGTTCCGAAACCTTCTTCTGGAACCGCCAGGAGCTGGAGCGGAACGGCCGCACCATGCTGGCCAAGCAGTCGCTAGCCGGCGCCCTCAAGTCCAACCCCAAGAACTACGCAATTCCTCTTAAGGACGTGCAAAAGTTTGAACTGCACAAGAATTCCCGGTTCTTTATCACGACCGTAGAGGGTACCCAGCGTAAGTTCGTGTTCCTCGACGCTGGTTATGCCGACGAGCTGAAGAAGGTGCTCCCAGCCATGCTCGGCGAACGATTCACGATACGGTAAAGCAAGACGCTATAGACCTGATCGAGCGATATCCTTCCGGAACTGCATTCCTGGGAAATCAATCATGCCGACGGCCCGGTAGGCTGTGTCAACGGCCTCTTGTAGAGTAGTACCTGTCGCTGTCACCCCCAACACCCTTCCGCCGCTGGTCACCAAGCTTCCATCCTTGCTCTGGGTACCGGCATGGAACACCACCACTCCTGGGATGTTCTCAGCCTCGGCCATACCTTTGATGGCCCTACCTTTTTCATATGTACCGGGATACCCTTCACTGGCCAGAATCACGCAGACGGCGAAGCCAGGCTCCCATTCCAGGTTCATGGTGTTTAGCCTGCCCTGGACGGTCGCCTCAAGCAGATCATAGAGGTCAGTTTTCATGAGGCGCATATAGGACTGTGTCTCCGGGTCGCCGAACCGACCATTGAACTCCAAAAGCTTCGGTCCCGAAGATGTTAGCATGAGGCCGGGAAAGAGACAGCCCTGAAAACCGTCCACCTCAGCCTGCAAAGCTTTGATAGTACTGCCTGTTATTTTCTCGACCGTGGCGGTGTTCTCAGGCGTCGCCCACATTACTGGTGCATAGGTCCCCATACCCCCGGTATTGGGACCGGTATTTCCCTCACCGATTCGCTTGTGATCTTGGGCGAAGGGAAATGAGAGGTGGTGAGTACCGTCACTGATAGCGTGGGCAGAGATTTCCTTTCCCTCCAAAAACTCCTCTATAACGACCTCAGTACCAGCCTCACCAAGAGCTCCGTCTACCAACAAGCTTCGTAGGGCACGTTCGGCCTCCTCGTGAGTCTGACAAATGAACACCCCCTTACCAAGAGCCAGGCCGCTGGCCTTTATAACCACCAGGACCGGCTGGGTGCGAATATAGGCAGTGGCCTTCTTTATCTCAGTAAAGTGCTGTGATCGGGCGGTAGGTAGACCGTAGCGTTCCATGAGCTCCTTGGCAAAGACCTTGGAACTTTCGATCTGGGCCGCCTTCTGGGTAGGGCCAAATATAGCCAAGCCTTCTTTCTGAAAAGCATCGACGATGCCAGCAGCCAGGGCGTCATCAGGACCGACTACGGTCAGGTCGATATGGTTTTCTTTGGCAAAGGCGACGAGAGCAGAGATGTCGTCTGCCGGAATGGCGACGTTGCTGCCGATCAGGGCAGTTCCGGGATTCCCCGGGGCAATGAAAAGCTCACCTACCTTTTTCGACTGAGCCATCTTCCAGGCCAGGGCATGCTCGCGGCCTCCGGAGCCGATGATGAGGACGTTCTTTTTCATAGCCTCATTCTACTACTCATCCAACAAAACCATAAGGTGACATGGTTTTTTGATAGAATTAATACAATGAGTAAGCCCTTTCTATGATCTATCTCATCGGCGGTACTACCCGGACTGGCAAAAGCACCATCGGATCCCGGATTCTCGAGCGAAACAGCATTTCCTGCATTTCCACCGACATCATTCGGAACCTACTGGCTTTTGGCCCCACCAAGCTTCAGATCCTTGACCTGGAATGGGGTGAGCGTCAGGAGGTGTTTTTCCCCTATCTCGTGCAGTTCCTGAAAATACTGCGAAACAAATATGAAGACTACGCAGTAGAGGGCGATATCTTCACTCCGGCGCAGATCGCTTCGATTCGGGATGAGATCCCCCTAAAGTGCTGCTTTCTCGGCACCAGCCACATTACGTTGGATGAACTGCTGAATTTGGATGAAGGACCCGGCTGGGTGGGCGAGCTCTCGCCTGAGGAGCAAGCTAAGGTGCCGGATCAGCTGACAGGCTGGAGTAAAATGTTTGAGGACGAGGCGAAGAAGCACGGCTTCCCCTATTTCGATATCCACCCAGACCAGGAGAAGGCACTGGATACAGCCTATAGCACTCTTATGAATTAGTGCTACTATAGTGCAACCGTAGAAGCACCAGAACGCCATGCTCAAGCACAATCTCTACGCCACTCCCGTGGCAAAAGTATACCCCTATTACGTCGCCAAGGCCGAGAGAAAAGGCCGCACCAAGGCAGAGGTGGATGAGATCATCCGCTGGCTGACCGGGAACACCCAGGAACAGCTTGAGGCGCTGCTGGAGAATAAGACCAGTTTTGAGACCTTCTACACCAAGGCACCGAAGATGAATCCAAACCGTGCATTGATCACCGGCGTAGTCTGCGGCATTCGCGTGGAAGAGATCGAGGACCCGCTGATGCGCGAGATCCGTTACCTGGACAAGCTGATCGATGAGTTGGCGAAGGGAAAGGCTATGGAGAAGATACTGCGGGAATAGGAACCTGGGTAGGATAAAAGGCTTCAGCGAATTACTAGCAAAAAACGGGTCTTTCGATACAATAGTGGCACAATGCCTCATCCAGAAACCCCTGAGTACCTAGGAAACAGAAGTGTCGCCTTCGGCACCATGCACGGAAAAGAATCGGTGGTAGCCCCCATCCTTGCTGAGGCGTTCGGCATGCAAATCGTTGTCCCCGAAGATATCGACACCGACACTTTCGGCACTTTTACCAGAGAGATCGACAGGGCGGGCAACCAGTTGGAAGCCGCCAGAAAGAAGGCACGGGCCGCTATGGACCTCACCGGCCTGGATGCCGGCCTCGCGAGCGAAGGGAGCTTCGTGAGCAACCCTTCCCTTCCTTTTCTGGTTCGCAACACGGAAATCATCGTCTATCTCGATGACAGGCTGGGAATAGAAGTCGTCGGCCACCACACATCACCCGCTACCAACGCCCTTAGCGATCGGGTAACAACCGTCGAAGAGGCACTGGCCTTCGCACGTTCAGTCGGGTTCCCTGCCCACGGCATCATCGCCAGGTTCAATGAGCGTTCGGTTCGAGGAATGACCAAAGGGATCAACGATGAGGAGCGCCTCCGCAACGTCGTAGCCGGAATGCTGCGGAAGCCGTTGGTACGCTCAGTGTTCCTGGAAACGGACATGCGGGCCCACCACAACCCCACCCGTATGGAGAATATCGCCGCCGCGACCAAGGACCTGGTTGCCAACCTGAAGAGTGCCTGCCCGTCCTGCGGGTGTCCCGGCTTCGTCATTAGGGAGGTGAAGAGAGGACTTCCTTGCGAATACTGCAAGCTCCCTACCCAGCTAGTGCTCGCGGAGATACGTTCTTGCCAGCGGTGCAACTTCCAGCAGGAGCGGCAATTTCCCGAGGGGGCCGAGAAAGCGCCGCAGGAGTGGTGCGGATACTGCAATCCTTAGTCAGTTTTTGGAACGGCGTGGAAGCACTGCGCTAACCCCGCTTGTTGCTTTGCAAAGAAAGGTATTGGCGCCTAGTTCCGCTCTTCTTATCCATATTGAAGCTCCACCGCTTTCTCGTCTGTAACCCCTACGGACTTACTTACGTGTTCGCGGGTTAACTCCTCTCGAGCGGCGAAGCGAAGCGCCAGCGAACCTGGTTTCGAATCCTACCTGGGCGTAGCACAAAACAAAAACACCAACGTTAGTTGGTGTTTTTGTTTTGGCTGCCCGATCCTGGAAAAGTTAGGACGGCGCTGGAGGACTGGGAGTACTGGAACGGGGTGAGGAAATTCCTACCCTTACTTGCCCAGAGTGGCTATGGCGCATTGTTGGATAACAAAAAACACCCTTGTGTCTGAGCCAAGAGGCACCGCCAAGGAGGGGTATGCGGTACATTGGATCAGACACAAGGGTGCTCACATTCCCTTTCGCTCGAATTGCACGAGCTCGTCAGTAGGCTAGGCCTAGAGGGACGGGGTGGCAGCTTGCGCCGCCAGAGCCCGAGAATGATGCAGATTATTTTAAGAGCCCCGTATCACGGCTCCCCGGAGCCTTCCAGCTCACGGATGTCCAACGGGTCGTCATCGAAGCAGAATTCCTGCTCGTAGACGTCCCTGTGGATTTGACGGATGGGACCGAATATCAGCCCATCCGAGGAAATGAGTAGCTCGCAGGCTTCCTCGAAAGAAAACCGGCGGGCTCCGTAGGTGCGGCCCACCGCATGCTCTCGCACGCTGGGGCCGTCGTAGCCTCCGCTTATACCAGTGACCATCTCGGTCACGGTCGTCGCGAAGGCTGCGTGCTTTTGGAGAGAGGCCGCTGGCTGATGCCGTTGGGCATAGGCCAGGGCCTCTTTGAGGGTTTGGGTGTGATTTATGAGATCAACTCCTCGTCGTCGTCAGGCATGACCGGTGGGAGCTCTACAGCCACCACGCCATGGTATTCGACGCGGCCACCCTCACCGATATGGAAATCCGGTGAAGAGGGTTCAGCCTCTTCGTCATCGTCATTGCGACGGTGACAACGGGTGGTCCGCCACGACGTCTTCTCCCAGGGAGCGTCCCCCTGACGCACCCACAGCTCGGAGAAATTTGCCGTGCGAATATAGGTATCCGCACCGACCAGAGTCACCTCTGGCCCGTGGCTGTCACAGTATCCGCCACCCGGCCGATGATCGGCCTCCGTGGCGGTGACACCGGCCACGATTTGGTCGGCGGCGGCCTGGACGGCAGGGGCCGCTGGGTCGACGCCTTCGGCGTCCAAAACCCTTGCCGCAGCCAGTACGTCCCATGCCGTCAGAAGTGGCTGGGCGTCAAAACGTCCAGTCTGCCCTGAGGCAACCTGGGCTTCAGCGGCGGCACGAATGACGCCCCCAAGCTCAATGTCCAACCAGAGCAACTCCATTGCCCGCGAGGGCTTAGAACGCAGTAAGCCAGCGTCCACGTCGTGGACTAGCCAGCCCTGGGTCGGCACGTCCCACTCTTCGCCAAACCCCCAGTTTGGCTGCCAGGTTACCAGGGCCACCGTCTGCGGTGGCTCAGGCCTTGGCCATGAGGAAACGGCGATCCTTACACCGTCCTCCCGCGCCTCAATAATTAGGCGCTTCTTCCCCGTTGCGTGACGGAGCGTCAAATCGGCACCGCTCCATGCCCAGCAGAGGGTTGTGGGGAAGTGCGAATCCTCCTTCCCCTCCGACTCCTCACAGAAGGCCCTATTGAGGCCCCGGAGATTGCCGCAGCCTGCGGCAATCTCATCATCAACGGCACATTCGTGCCCAAGGGCGCGGGCGATAGCCGCGCAAATCTGCATTGCTGTTGTCATCTCATTCACCTCTGAAAGATTACCAATGATTATAGTGGTTTGGCCCCACTTGTTTCTAAGTACTCATTACTGGAACCCACTGGCTTAACACCAATAGACTCCAGGGCAAGTACTATTTACCGTTTCGTCGCAATTCGCAGCGACTCATCAGGGACCTTTTCGGCCCGACGGCGGAGAGGAAAAGGCTTGCGCCAGTCCCTCTCCTGAAAATATGAACCACCTCCTTGAGATGCGCTATCGGTCGCATCTCGGAACATCAACCTGCTGACACAGATAAAAGACTACTTTCTCTTCCTGTCCATGGCCTCTTCCAAGGCCAGGGCAAGAGCCGAAGGCTCGTCGTCAACCTCCCGCCGAATCCGGCGAGTCCCGACAGGGGCATCCTCCACCTCAGAGAGGTGGACCCAGAGCGTCGGGCAGCTCCCGACACACGTCCCCTGGTATTCGCCCCGAATGACGGCGTCCAGGGCCCGCTCAAATCCTTCGCCGAGCGGCGCCTGCTCGGGAGTGTAGTGCGCGGAGATATACTCCCGCACTTCCACCCGAGAAACGCCCCTCAAAAGAATTTTCTCCTCCTCAAGGAGGTCAAACTGCGCGACCTCCTCGGACTCTGCCCTGGCCCACAGCGGGCCACAGGCCGAAAAGGCCTGCTGACCGCCATGGTAGGCACACTTAGAGATTGCCTCGAAGAGCGCCTCCAGATGCCGGATGAAGAACTTACCGGTGGCCTCAACGACCACCGTATCCCAATATTCTCCCTCCTTCTTGAAAACTTTTGCCGTCAGGACGATCTCATTGCCCGGACGACAAACTTCAAAATCCACATCCCCGGTGGGGTGGACGGTCCACAACAGCCGGCCGGAGCCGGTGGTGTGGACAATCTCCCCGGGACCAGTCATCGAGGGATACGAAATCCCTGAGAACTGGCTGTCGCCGCGAGCGGTCGCTACCCGCTCCTGAATCTCCGCCGCTGTAATCGCCGGCGGATTATCCCAGCCAAGCTCCTCCTTAAGGAGCTCCCGGCTGCCCCACTCATGCCCGTAGGCACCTGCGAGTACAACGGCCCGCTGCAACTGAGCAGCGGGAATAGGCCTAGAATGATTTTCCTTCCATTCCCTAACCGGCTTCATCGCCTCAGCGGCCACCTGGGCCGCCATCTGGCGAAGACTTTCCACCTCTCCTTCTTGGGATTCTGACAATGGAACGTTGTAATTAGCGGGCCAAGCGGCCCGCCGCGTCACATCGCCCCCATCATCAACGGAGGTAAGGGCCTCCATGCGACAGCCCTCCTGGACTTCGTCCAGGTCGAGGCCGGAACTCCGGAACACAGTCCGGAGATAATTCTTTACAGCACTTTGCATCTTTTCCAAGTTTTTCATTTCAATCACCTCTCCACGTCGGCTATAGCGGCCGTCGCTTGAGCATCTTCTTTACAAGGAAGACCCTCGCCCTGCATACCCTCCTTAGTTGATATGCAGGAGCGAGAATCTTGAACCGCCCTCCGCGGCTCAAGGTAGAGATTGTTCACTACTCTGGACATATGGTTTACCAGAGCTTGTTTCAGATGTTAAACAGCTATGAGAGCTATTTAAGTGATTTCCCCTCCTTGTATACTTCTCCATAACAGGATCAGTAAGGGGTGGCCGCCTTCTTCTCCCCCTCCTTTGGCAGGAGAAAAAAGCGGCACATCCTTCACTTTGGTGGAACCCTAAGGGAGTGACCCTTCTGCGCCGGAATAAGTAGGCGCGGCACGCATTGTGCTTGGTTCCATGAAACCCGGGTTGTCAACGTCTGCCGCTTTCGGTGGTCAGGGCCTCTATCCTGTCCCCTCCGGCATTGGGCGATGGGAGTTGGTGGCTCTGTAAGCCTCTTTCCCTTTCTCATCGTTGGCGACATTGTAGCATAGATATTCATATTTGTCAAGTACCTTATGACGATATTTGTATTATTAAAGGTATTTAACCTGTTAAATAGTTATTTTTTATTAAGGTAAATATATCAACATATTATTGACATAATCAGCGCTATACTATATACTAGACATATGAAAACGAATACTCCCTATAAAGAAGCACTACAAAAAGCCGGCCTGAACCGGAACGAGGCCGACACCTATCTGTACCTGTTGGAGCACGGCAAGACCCCCGTCCAGCAGCTCCTGAAGGATACCGGCCTGAAGCGGGGCAACCTGTACCACATCCTCTATTCCCTGCGCGACCAGGGGCTGGTCATCCAGTCAGAGGAGAAGAAGAAGCTGCATTTCGAACTGAATGACCCCTCCACCCTGCGCCCCCTACTGGACCGTCAGCACCAGCAAATACAGGAGAATATCAGGGAAGTAGAGGGCATACTGCCTGAACTGACTTCCGCCTACACCCTGAACTACCACAAGCCGGGCATAGTCCTCTTCGAGGGTGTGGATGCCGAGCGGCGCATCCTGGAGGACTCACTCACGGCTACCGAAGACATCCTGCAGTACGTGGACCTGGAGGCCGTCACCAAGCAGCACTCCGAGATGAACAGGCTGTTCGCCAAGAAGCGCGCTCAGCTCAAAAAGAAAAAGCGCATCATCCTTTCCGATGCGCCGATCAGCCGCGAATACGCCCTGGCCCAGGATTCTGCCATCACCGAGGTCCGCCTTATCGACTACCCGCTTCCCTCATTCGGAACGGTCATGCAGATGTACGGCAGCAAGATCTCCTACCTCACCCTCAATCCCTCGGGCATGATCGGGGCCATCATTGAGGACCCCCAGATCGCCCAGATGCATCGTTCTCTCTTTGAGGCCGCCTGGTCCCAGGCAAGGCCTACTCCTCAGAAGGCTTAGGCTCGAAGCCGGCGCAGAGGATACGCTTGTCATCCACGGGCAGCTGGCGCAGCGCCGTCAGCACCTCACCCGCACCCATCCTGGCACGGAGTTTTTCAATGAAATCAGAAAAAGCCGGATCGCGGGGACCTGAGGAGGTATGCACCCAGGCTGAGCCAGGCACATCAAGCTGCTGGACCACCTCCAGGTCAGAGAGCGTACGCAGGCCCCCGGGAGATAGGTTGCCGTCACTGTCGTCCCGGACGATATGGAGTGACCAGGCACCCTCCCCGGTATAGTCGCGTACTTCCGTGCCAGAGAACCCGTAGCGCTCGAGGTAATCCCCGCTTATGCGGGCGGTTAGGTCGCAGTCAGCCTCCACCTTCTTGCCGGCTGCCTCCTCCATAAACACCTGGTCCAGGAAGGTCCGGCCGAACGATGAGCCCAGGTGGCTGGGGTTGGCGTTCACCGATCCGAAGTAGAGCGATCCGTCCTTCCGAGCATCAAGCCTGAAGAATCCCATCACGACTCCGTCAGCCTTGCCTATGTAGAACCTGGCGCTAGGATCCCGTAGGCTGGCTGAGAGGCCCTTCATAATATCCGCGCCCAGCTTCCCCTTGCCCTCCCAGTTCATCCCGGCGACCCGCAGCAGCTCCTCGCGCTCGCCTTCATCCAGTTCCGCTCCGGTCTTCTGCACCGACTCGAATCCGGTGAAGTCCTCGAGGGAGACCTCCAGCTTCGCATCCTTGGCCGCCCTCAGGGCCTTGGCAAACACCACCGCGTTTCCAGTAAGGTCGGAGAGCCGGTCCTGCAATCGGCGAGGTTCGGCGGCCGCGTCAGTCCCCAGGCGCAGCAGATCAGCGGCCTGGTCAAGGACCTTGACCTGCACGGCCGGCGCCAGGGCAGCACTGTCGACACTGGGTATCATCTCCTTCAGCAACTCCTCGACCTGCTGCCCGCTGGTCACCAGCTGGGCGTACTGGCCAAGGACCTGGCGCACATACTCCTCCGGCTGCGTCCGGCAAAAGCCGTCGACCGCCTCGCGGGCCCCCTCCCAGCGGTCCAAAGCAAGGAAGGTCTGGAGGTAGGGCAGGCCGAGCCGCTTGGTATTAGCCTGGAAGGCCTCAGCCTCCTCGTTGCCGGCACCGTTCAGGTACAGCAGGAACGCTCGCTGCTCGGCCAGGGTCAGCTCCTCCATCCCGATACCGAAGTCAGGCTCGATCTTCTGGCGCATACTCAGCGACACGAGGAAGGGATATTCTCGAAGCAAGTCTTCAGAGGCGAGAAACTCATCGCCCAGGTCAGACAACTGATACTTTTGGGCAGGCTCTTTTGGATTATCCCTAGCAAGCAGGTTAAGGCTGCGCTCCGTCTGCATATAGATATCCGCCAAAACCTGGGGATGTATCACGTGCGAATCAAGCCTGGAAAGGTCATAGACAGGCTCCCCCACTTCTTCCCGGATAGACTGCAGAACATGGAACTTCATCAGTCCCCACCGTGACGAGTCTCCCTCCTCGGCGGACACGTTTAACTCATCGTAATAATGGTCAGGGACATTAGGGGCTGCCAGCAGGTCGTGGTGTTCCTGACCGACCTTATAAAGGCCTATCAGCTCGCCAGCACGGTATTCTCCCGCCCAGCCCTTTGCCAGGGGCAGCACAGGATGGTTAATGGCCACTCCTTGACGGATGCCTAGCTGCTGCCTCAGCCAGAACGACTCATCAGCGTGTCGATATGTATAGATAATCTCATCGACCCCACCACCCATCATGCCATCTATTACATCTGACTTGGTGCCGCTTCCGCTCATAAACTTACCGCCTGCTGCCACGTCCTCGCAATGGCGCCTGATCAGATAGTTGGGAGACTGCTCGGCAAGCAGTGAGCCTGCGCCGTCGATATCCCGGCTTACACCTCGGTTCAACCGATACCCGTGGTAGCGTCTCTCCAGGCCCATTCCCGGCTCCCCCTGCATGGCGAACTGGTAGTCGGAGAAGAAACTGAGTGCCGCATGGAGAACAGTGCGGGACTCAGGCGAATTCTCCTGGGCGCACTGCTCCATAGCCTGATAGAGCCGCGGGGAGAAATGCTGGTTCAGCTCCATCTCGTGCAGCAGGGCCTCCGAGACGTAATCCTCACGGCTGGAACGTGATAGCCCCAGAAGGGAGAACTGGGACAGAGACTGGCCTTCGCCTGCCCGCAGCTTCCGAGCGATCTCATCCTCAACTTCCTTGACCCTGCCGAGTCCTGACTCTACCCACTTTTTCATTTGCTCTATGACAAACAGATCTGGATCAACCGTCTGGAGACAGTCAAGGTCAGCCAGCGATCCTGTCAGTTCATGTTTCTCGGTCTGACCAGGCTCCATATCCTTTTCCTGGTTTGCTTGCGCACTAGAAGCATCATCTCGCAGAAAGCGAGGCCGAAAGGCGAGTGAGTCTGGTGATGGGGCGGCCGGGAGATCTCTTTTCATCTATCTTAAGAATAGATCAGATGTAGCTCATTTTCCATCGGTGCGAGCTTAATACAGGGCTACCCGGATAGTCTGACGCAGTCTTCGGCACGCTTCCTGCCCGAGCGCAGGAGCACGAGCGCTTTCCCCGCTCTTTGCTTCGCAAAAAAAGGTATTGGCGTGGTCGAACCTGGTTTCGAATCTTTCGCGAAGCGACCAAAGAAAAAAGACGAACAATGTTCGTCTTTTTTCTTTGGCTGCCCGGGTAGGATTCGAACCTACGGTCTCCTCATCCAGAGTGAGGCGCCTTACCACTTGGCCACCAGGCATCAGGTCGTGCGCGAGGGCGCTCCCCCCGCGTTATCCTCAGAATAGTACCCAATTTCCCCTGAAATTGCAACCCTCTGCCTCACAGGAACCGTCAACTCTTCAGCTTCAGATTACCCAGAAAATGTAGTACTATGGCAGTGTATGAAGACAGCCGGACGGATTCGCCCTGAGTTTCTGGTTGTGGCGGCCATCCTCATCGGTGGCGGCCTTCTCTCCGTGCTGCTGGTCAGCCAGAGCCAGGCTCCTGCCAGCGAACCTGGTAAGACCAGCCCCACCACCCAGCCCAGCGCCAGCTCCATTCCCACCAGCGTTCCAGGAGCCAAGCAGTACATCTCCGACGCCTCAGCCCAGGCCGCTAAGGGCGACTACACCGCCGCCGAGGCCACCCTCAAGGAAGCCATCAAGCTCTACCCAGACGACAAGAACCTAACGCTCACTCTCGAGTATTATGAGAACGAAGCTGTTCGGCACAATCAGTAAGGTAGTTACGCTGACGCTCTGCGTGTGGATGATCCACATGCCTTCTGCCACCGTGCAGGCGGCCACCTTGGACCATAACACCATCATCGGTGACAGTGAGCGCGACCTGGCCGGCGTCACCGACGTCTCCATTAACACCTATTTCCAGCAGCAGGGCAGCCAGCTGGCTGATTACACCATTCCCCACGACTTCAACGTCTACTTCCCCACCGGTCAGGGACAGTGGGATACCATTGCCGTCACCCAGTCTTGGCAGTCGGCCACCGAGCTGGAGATCTACTACGGCAAGACCATAGCTCAGCTGGTCAATGAGTGGAGCTACACCTCACGACCCGACCGCGGCAGCAACTCACCTAGTCCCGGTACCATCAACCCACTGATCAGCCTTGCCACCATGGACAAGGAAAGCGCCGGCGTCACCGGAAGCTACCGTACCAGCATCGTTTCCAGCCACCCGATCACCATGTCCTGGATAATGGGGTATGGCTTCAACGACCGGATGGCCAGCTGCGTCACTTCAGGGGGCTGCGACGTAGACTATAACCGTACCCGCGCCCAATACTACGGAGGACCTGGCCAGCAGATCGCCGAAGGGGTCTCTGCTCTGAAGCGCTGGTCTACCAACCCGACCACCATCAGCTCCTGCACCAGTCAGTGGCAGAATTACCAGATTAACGGAGAGTGCCTAAACATTACCAACGGCATGACCTACGCCCTCTACCGCTACACCCCGAACTTCTCAGGCAACCAGCTCTTCCTGAACCTGTATAACCAGATCAAGTCGACCTTCAGTATACCTGCTACCCCGCCGCCCGGCACCGATGACACTGCCAACGACATCTCCTCCTATACTCTGAAGACCTATGCCAGCAGCATCAGCCTGACCGGTGCTAAGACCACTCCGGTACGCGCCTACTTCAACGGCCAGCTACTCGCCGATACTGGCACCACTAACTGGAAGGTGACCTTTGACGCGCCAGTAGGCACCACCGCCTTCGCTGTACAGTACAAACGAGTAGACGGCAGTGTGGTAAACTCAAAGACGATCACCATTACCCGCAACACCGTCGGCGATGTGAACAGTGACTCCAAGGTGGACATCCTTGATCTTTCCACCCTCTCCCAGTACTGGGGCCAAGCCACTCCTCCCAATCCCCTGGTTGACCTGAACTCCGACGGGACCGTAGACATTCTCGACCTATCCTTACTCGCAGCTAACTTCAAGTAATGCGCCAGCTCCGCCTTCTTACCGCCCTCATTGCCACCTCATTCATCGCCCTCATGCTCCCTTCGGCAGCCTGGGCTTCGGCCGGCATCTTCGCCTCAGGAGGTGGCACCTTCACCGTCGGCCAGTCCTTCACGGTGACCGTGACTGCCAGCGGCGACTCCTTTGACAGCGTGCAGGGCAGCTTCTCGGTCAGCGGACCAGTCTCGGTGGTGTCGGTCACCCCAGGGGGCGCCACCTGGCTCCCTGGTAAGACTCCTTCTAATGGCGGCCAATTTGTCGGAATTACTAGTGCCACCTCTTCCATGACCATAGCCAAGATTACCCTGAAAGGCACCTCGGCCGGTTCCGGCTCGGTAAGCGTCAGCGGCGTCAAACTGGCCCGCTCAGGTACTCTGGTCGGCACATCTGGTTCCGGCACCAGCTTCACCATTCAGCGGGCCCTGGTGCCTGCCTCAGCTGTTTCCGTGGCCTCAAGTAGTCATCCAGACCAAGCCGCTGCCTACACCGCTACTACCATTGCCCTTTCCTGGAATAAGGCCGCCGGCGTCACCGGTTTCTCCTATCTGCTAGACCAGGATGCCGCTACCGTTCCGGCTGCCAAGGCGGTAGATGTAGCCACCTCAGCCACCTACGCCGACAAGGCCATCGGTACCTACTACTTCCATATCCGGGCCCAGAACGGCGACGGCTGGAGCGGTACCACCCATTTCAAGATCACCATCAAAGAGCCTGATCCCGTGATTGATACCACTCTTGCTACCCCGGTTATCACCTCGCTGGAAAAGGCCGCCGGCTTTACCACCGACCTCACCAAGGGCACGGTCAGCGGCATTATCTTGAAGGGTACAGGCCTAGTTGGTTACACAACAAACATCACCGTGACCCCAGCTATTACCCTGGCCGAGGGGCAGAGCTGGAGCGTCGCCAATGGTTCTGACGGGAAGTGGGAGCTTACTACTACGGCGCCGATACCTTCCGGCTTCTATACCTTCACTGTGCAGGCTATCAAGGGTAAGACCCTGACCCCGGTCAGCAAGGCGGTTTCATATGAGATCGGTGTATCTGAGGGAGGCACCCTGCATCTGGTGACCGCCACCGATGCCGTGTCTACGGCTACACCTACCCCTTCTGCATCCGCCACACCAAACCCAGGAGCCTCACGCGCCATTAGCCGCAGCGGCATGACCTACATTGGCCTCGGCACCGCTGCCATCATTCTCATTGGAGCTCTGGGTATAGTCCTCTACAAAAGAAGGGTCAGGCCTTAAGCAAGCTGCCCTGTTTCCGCGCCAGTAGCTGGCCTGCCAACTGCTTCGGACGGCCGCCGGCAGCATAGAGCAGTATCATCCACATGACGACGAAGAGCGCCGCCGCGCCAAGCGGGCTAGCACTATATACGAAGGAAGAAAGCAGTCCCGCGATGACAGTGACACCCAACACTCGAACGAGGTCAATTAAGCCCACCATACTAACCCTTTCTACGTACAATCCCCACATCAGCGGAATTGTGATTACTACCTGGGTTATGACGGTAAGCAAGGCACAGGCCAAGTAGGAATGGGCCGGAATAAACAGTATGTTTCCGGCTATGTTGAATACCAGTCCAAAGGCATTGATCCACAGACACAGCCGCTGCTTCTTGGCAATGATCAGCAGCGCATTGGCATAAGAGCTCACGAAGGAGAACAAGAGGAAGACCGAGAGAACTTGCAATATGAGGATGGAGGTAACGGGATGCCCAAACCACGAAACGGTTGAGGCGGTCACAAACGAAGTACCCGCGAGCACCCGCAGCGTCACCGGCGCCGTCAGTATGCCCAGGGCAGTAGTAAGGCAACCTATGAGGATAACGGCAAGAAATGCCGACTGGAAAACACTCACACTCTCTTTCTCAGTGCGTCGTAGGTACAGGCTACTCAGCACCGGATACAATGCCCCAATGAGTATCGAAGGCACCGTCATGGCCACGTCAAGGATACGATAGGCAGCCCCGTAGATACCCACGTCAGTCGACGACTTGAGGCGGGCCAGGATCAGAATATCTGTCTTATAGACCAGAAAGGTGACCGCTGACAGGATCGCCATCTCCAACAGCTCCTTGCGATAGGCACCAAGGCCGCTCAGGTCAAAGCGATACGATGGCAGTTTGAGCTTGCGAATGAAATAATTGTTCAACAGCAAGGTAGTGATGCCTGCGCCATTCAGAGCAGCCACCGCCCAGAAATAACCCAGCCCTCCCTTTACTACAATAATTATCAGGACAAGATTGACCAGACGGGAGGCAATGTCAGTGTAGGCAGTCTTGTCTAGATTTGAAGTGCCCTGCAGAACGGCTATCTGAAGGTTGTTTATCGAGCCAAAGAAGATATAGAGGGCTGCCAGCCAGACACCCTTCTCGATATTTGAGTTATAGCCAATGAACGGAAGTACTAAGGCCGCAAGCCCCATACAGCTGGCGGTAAGCAGAAGCTTAAAGTTCGTAAGTGAGTTCAGGATGCCAGTATTTCCCTGAGCAAGCTCACGCGAGACTATCCAGTTTAAGCCCAGCTCGGTCAGAGAAACCAAAATGGCTGAGATCGACAGGACAGTCGAATAATCGCCAAACAGGGAGACTCCCAAGTAACGTGTAGTAAACGCCAGGGTAGCCGCTGAGATCAAGATACCGGCGACCTTGCCGAGATACAGGACAATCGTATTATAGGCGGCCCGGCGCAGGGTACTCATAGTTTGCAGATGAGATAATTGACCTTGATAGGGTCAGTGAAGGTGGCCTCAACCGTATAGGTCGGGTCATTCAGGTAGACATCAGCCGTAGCATGGTCGGCATAGGAGGCAGGCCACACTCCCGGCAGATACCACCCAGTCAGATAGCAGGCAGTGGAAGGCACGACTGACGAGTCAAGTGAGTCATGGATATGCACGAACGTCCCTTGCTGACCGCGTGCTGCCACTACTTGTTCCCATATAGGTTCGTCGGTCAGTATGGTCGTCTCAGAAGTTAGGTGATGATCCAGAAGGTAGTCATAGGCCACCTGATCTGACTGGCTGAAGCGCACCATCGGGCTATAGTCCATCTCTTGCTTTGCCCGCAAGTGAGCGACCGCTAATGACATCCCAAGGATCAGAATAATGGCAATCGCCTGCGCTACTATCGAATACCGGCGCAGCCAACCAACAAACTCCACGATGAACCAGCCGGCCAGTATCGAAAGCGGCATTGCCATATCTCGAGCCAAGCGGGTAGGCTCCCCACTCCACTGATAGTGAGAGCCGACCAGATACAGCAGAAGCCAAAGGAGAATGAGTATAGTCCCTAAGCGCATCCTCTTAGGAAACGAACGAAGCCGTGCCAGTATCACCACTAGGCCCGCCAAGCCACAGCGCAGGATAACTCCGCCGATGAGTCCGCTTATGGCGCCAAGCGTCCACTGGGAAACCCCGCTTCCCTTTAAAGGATGAAAGTAGGGAAACTGGTTGGTGAAGGTAGCGAATTCCAGTACCACGCCGCGGGCAGGTCCAAAAAGTGAGAGGGTGAAAAACGCCCATATCGTCAGAGAGGCAGCAGCCAGAACGCCGACCACGGCACCGACGAGGACGAGAGGACGATGGGCCCGCCTCGCATAAAGAATTGCCAGCAGGGCCGCCCAGGGAGCCATAACCCCGACAAAGACCAATACCGTCAGGTGATGGGTATAAAAGATAAGGGCGGATGTCAGCAGGCCCAGGGCCAGCCAACTCAGTCGTTTTCGGACAGTGAGGTGCGGAGAAGGAAGCGTCTTGATGAAAAAGGTAAAGGCCAGCGGCATAAGGATACTGGCCGCGGTGATATTTGGCAGGGTGCCGTCATAGTAGGTCTGCAACGGCTGCAAGGAAACAAGTGCATACAACCCGTACACCACCAGGGCGACGGTACGACCATACAGAGTCTCGGCCAGCCACCAGATAACCAGGCCCGAAAGAGGTAGTAGAATGGGAGCCGTATAGGTATAGGCCGGCAAGATCCCGCTATGGGTCAGCTTACTTACACCCAGTACCAGCCAATAAAAGCCCGGCGGGTAGCTGGTACCGAAGGCCGGCGCACCATGCTGGGCAATGGCAATGATATTGCGAAGATGGACATAGGTGTCATCACCAGGAGCAATGACATAGTGGTGCACCATCACACCGTAATATGAGAAGAAAAGTGAGAGTATACCCACTCCCACCACCGCAACCCAATAGAGGTTTTTCTTAATTACTTCCATAAAAACAGTTTTCCTAGCAAGATATACGGACTCCTGGCAATCTTAACCAATAACCTGCCAAGCGGCAAGGCACCTGAAAGGAGAAGATAGCCATCCTGGCTCCTGTAATAACTCATTTTCTGGACTGCGGTGGACTGCCTGCTACCTCCCCCCTGATGGACGACTTCGGCAGACAGTTCACAGGCAACTCCCTTTCCCGCCTCCTGATATCTTCGACAGAGGTCTACGTCCTCAAAATACATGAACAGTCTCTCATCAAACCCCTTAAGACTGGCAAACTCTTCCCTTCTTACCATGCAGGCAACGCCCGACACCCAGTCGGGAGCAAGGGTAGCCTGGTGTCGCTTTCCTCGGTGGGTAAGCAGAGAGGAAACCGTAGGGAAGCTTCCCTGGGTATCCTCTTGTCGCGTTATGCCGTCGGCCAGAAAGACCTGGGGAGCCACGATACCAAGGCCAGGGTCGGCCTCCAGGCGCTGAACTAGGCGTTGGACGCAACCAGGGCGTACCTGGGCGTCGCTATTCAGAAAAAAGAGATAGGGTGCGGTCGCTTTCTGGCTACCAAGATTGTTTGCCGCCCCGAAGCCAAGGTTGCGAGGAGTTTCTATAATTTTGACCTGAGAGTGAGAATCATAGGCGTCTCGAAGGATAGTCAGACTGTCGTCGGGACTGCCATTGTCCACTACAGCCACAACAGCTACCTCTGGGCTTGCCAGCACTGAGTCAACCGCCAGGACAGAAAGCTGGGGGGTTCCGTAGTTCACGATGACTACGTCCACTTGGGAAGGAGGATTCGCCATCAGGCCTTCATAGGCTTTCGGCACAAAACATAGGTACTTAGCATGTCTCGATTTTACCAGAGTTTCGTGTATTTCCTAACACTATTATCTGCTAAGATAGCCTTAAGAAGCGCCCCGGACTGAGGTCCGAGGTATCCCGCTTCTTCGAAGCGGAGCTTCGTAACTGCCTCCGCTTCGCTCCGGGGTGACGTACATCCCCGGACTGACGTCCGGGTTTCTTCGTCACTTCAGCTATAAGCACTTTCATGCCTACCCACTCCCATCCCCTTATCGCCGTAATCATCGTCGGCTATCAGAGTATCAAGGATCTTCCGGACTGCCTTGATTCTATATATGCGTCAACCTACGAGCACTTTCAGGTGTTCTTTGTCGACAACGCCTCAGCCGATGGCAGCCTCGAATACGTCATAAAGAACTATCCCAAGGCGACCGCCATCGACGCAGGCGGAAACCTCGGCTTCGCAGCAGGCAATACCATCGGTATCAAAAAGGCGCTCGAAGCAGGAGCCGACTACTGCTTTCTGCTCAACCCCGATACGGTGATCAGCAAGACCTGCTTGGAAGAGCTGTCTGGCGCAAGTGATGGGAACACCATATTGCAGCCACTTATCCTGCTCCATGAGAATGGACAAGCCACCGATCTGGTCAATACCTGGGGTAACCCATTACATTATCTCGGCTTCAGCTATGCAGGCGGCAACAAGGAGAGCAGGCCATCCGGAGGCGGTACTGACATTGCCCTGGCCAGCGGAGCCGCCGTCCTGTTCCCGCGACAAGTGTTCGAGAACATCGGCTATTTTGACGAGACCTTTTTCATGTATCACGAGGACGTCGACCTCTCGTGGCGAGCCAGACTAGCAGGCTATCAGATTCGATCACTCTATGCAGCCCAGGTATGGCACAAATACACCTTCTCCAAAAACAGCCGCAAGTTCTATTTTGCCGAGCGCAACCGCCTGCTATTCATCATAAAGTGCTACCAGCTAAAGACGCTGCTACTCATCCTTCCCATCGGCCTGCTGACTGAGCTCTTCCTGCTTCTCTACGCCCTCACCCAGAAGGCCTTCCTGGCCAAGCTGCATAGCTGGGGCTCAGTACTGGTACTGCTGCCTAGGATTCTGAAGGAGCGGAAGACGGTCCAGAAGCTGCGGACCCTATCCGACAAACAACTGTACGGCCTGATGAGCTCAAACCTGCAGTTTTCCGAGGTCAGCTCAGCACCGGTCAGACTCTACAACATCCTCTCCAGAGGGTACTGGGCGCTAATCAGACACCTATGACCATAACCGACAGGATGAAAACACAACCTTCTCTATCTGCCCTTGTTGTGACAGGCTTCAGTCTGATTGCCTTCCTGTTCCTGCTGCTGCCGAATCTGCTCGTTACCCATGTTCTGGCCGGCTTTTTCCTCGTCCTTTTCATCCCTGGCTACTCCGTCATTCGACTACTCCCTGAAAAAGACTCATTGGCGCGCATGGCTCAGCGGATCGGCTGGTCGATCCTCCTGTCCTTCCTTGTACTGAGCACCTGCCTGCTTGTCTTTATTATCATGGGCCATGGCGCCTTCACCTTGAAGCGAGAATTCCTTCTTGGTCTTGGCCTTGTGCTAGCAGTCCTTGCCGGCGCCTATAGCTTTTACCGGAAACCTCTCAGTTTTCATATAAGCAGGGTCAGCTGGAATGAGGCCCTCCCCCAAGCGCTGCTTCCTCTGTTCATCATCGCCGCCGGCGTAACGCTGCCTCTCTTCCTGAACGGATACGCCCAGGACAATGACGGCTTTCTTACCCTCACTATCGCTACCCTCCATGGAGCCGGTATATCGGCCACCGCCCTGCGCCCCCTCTTTGCCACCATGCTTGCAGCCTTTACCCTTATAACCTCAAGCCCGGTCTTCCTGGTATACCTGCTTACCCCATTCATACTCTTTGGGGCAGCCGTACTCTGCTTCTGGGGCTATGTCTGTGAGGAGATCAAAGCACCTCTTCTGCGCATCGCCGCCCTCCTCACCCTTATCAGTACTCCGGTAATCTCCATCGAGTTCCTTACCACCCGACCTCAGGTGATCTTTCTCAGCTTTATCATTCCCCTTCTTATACTTGGCATCTATGCCGTAAAACGAAACTCATGGCTACAGGTCGGCGTCGGGATAGCGATCTCGCTGCTTCTCGTTCCCTTTCACGAGCTGTCGGTCACCATGCTGACCCTGTTTGTCGGGATCAGCCTCTACCTGGTCGTCCGTCTTATGGGAACTGGAAAAGTAACCTGGAAACATCTGGCAATGGCACTGATCATTGCCGTCCCTTACCTTATCCTTTTTTCCAAGGAAGGTCTGTTTGACCGACTGGCCACGGTGATCCATATCCTTACTATTACCACCACGGGCATCGAGTGGCGCTGGTGGTTCATCGGGTCCTACAAGAGCGTAGACGGTGCACAGCTGGGCTGGCCAGGCTTAACGGCAGCCTATTACTACCTCTATAACGGGATTCTGTTATATATGGCTGCCCTGGTCCTGGCGCTAACCCTTCGGTTCTCCCGTACCAAGCCAAACCGTGACAGGGCCGCATGGATAGTGCCCGGCTGCTTCCTAGCCTTCTTCCTGTTCTTCGCCGAGGTAGCCCCCCGCTTTGGCTTCTATTTCCTATTGAACCGCACCTGGATCTATGTAGCTCTCGCCGCCTGCGTATGTGTGGTGCCCCTTGTAAAGGCAGCCGAAGGGGAGGCCGCCAAGCGGCAGACTTGGCTCATGGCAGCCGCAGCACTTCTAGCCATAAGCGGCGTTGCCGGCAGCTTCTTAGTTGCACGGGACAATGTCAGTGACGTCTTCCCGGAGGAAGCCGGTGTAATCAGCTTCCTGAAGACCACCCCAGAAAACAGCCTGGTGCTATCCGCCCAGAACAACGACGTGCTGGTGCGACTGTACGCTGAGCGCCACTTCCTACTCTCCAACGATCTGGCACCCCTCTCCTCCCAGACCGACCTTACACTCGAGCTCAAAAAGCTTGTGAAACTACCCTTCGTATCCACACGCGAGTCTGACACCTTCTCCTTAGAAAACATCATCGTTGACGGGGTCCTGGTAGACGAGCACAAGACTCTGGTTACTTCCCATACCGAACAGGTGCTACGGCCCGAATACCATGCATTTGAAAGCCTGTACTTCCTTTATTCAAAGCGCAAGGACCAAGGCCTGTATGCCCAGCGTAAACACGGTTACCATGAGCAGGTCGCCAATCCCATACCGCCCGTCGTGGCCCAGGACGAGGTAGTCTTCGAGGATGACAATGCCATAGTCTATAAGCTGCCCACCCCCTAAGGAGCATCGCTACTTATACACCTTTTTCTGAAGGCTGATGAGGTCATGAAGGCCAGTGGTTCGCAGCCGCTTCGTCCACTTATGGTTTGAGGCAGGCTGGTAGCGCTTACGGCCTTGAACCAGATTGAAAAGAGAGAGGTAAAGCAGACGCGTCTCTTTGAACTTACCATGTGCCAGAAAGAACGAGACATTGTAAAACAAGTGGAACAGGTTGAGTGGCATAGCCAGAACCAGGAGGGGCAAGGGCCAGAATTTTCCCAACATGTACCAGCGGTTCTGAATGGCATAAAACTGCCTGAAGACAATCCCCTCAGCCTTCTTCTTAGGGGATGAATAGTTTTCCAGATGATAGCAGGTAGCCTCTTTGTAGCGGCCGATTTTGAGACCATCCATCAGTACGCGGGCGCTGATGTCAGGCTCCTCATAGTATAGGAAGAAATTGTCCTCGAACCGATTTCGCTTTATGACCTGGGCGCGGGCCATGAAGCAAGCGCCGCTAAAGCAGCTAAGATTAGTCCTGTTTTCCCCTATGTCGAATAGTCCGTAGGCAAACCCACTGGTACTCATCTCCGATCCGAAGGAATACACCTCAGTACCGCTTTTCTCCCAACCCTTATAAATGAGCGGGTTCATAATGGCTAGCTCCTCTTCCATGAAGCTCTTGAGCAGCATTTCAGAGCAATCCCTACTCAGAAGAAGATCGTTGTTCATAAATAGTATGAACTCACTCTCCGAATGCTTCATGGCCTTATTATTTGCCCTGCCAAATCCCAGGTTCTTCTTTCCCTCGATAAGAACCACCTTGGGAAATTCCTTCTTGATCAATGCCACCGAGCCGTCCTTGGAGCAGTTGTCATAGATAATGACCTGTACCGGCTGGACGCTTGACGCATAGACCGAGCGCAGGCAATCAGAGATGATCTTCTCACCGTTGTAATTGACTATGACGACATCATACTTCTTCATATGCCGGCAGTTAGCTGATCTTGGTTCTGATGGCGATAGCGAGCTTGCCCAGGGGGCCGTTCAGGATAAACGTCTTTATGGCAGTATCGGCCATGTAGGCTAGCGAATCTTTTATCCTCCCTGGATTTTTCCTATAGTATTTCCAGAGCAGATCATGCATCTCCTCCCTGGAGAGACAGTCCTTGGTCCCCATCTCGTCTTCGACGAATTTCTTCTGGGCAGCTGATATCTGACTGACCGGACCGGTGGAAAACAGGTTGTGCACCTTGAGGCCGAGATCAGTATCCTCTATTCTCCCGACCGCCCCGATATTCACATCCTTCATACCCTTGTTAATGACGATGGCAGGCTCCCCAACCAGGAAGAACGGCGTACCGAAGTCCACAGAGTAGAACGTGTAGGACCCGACGTCGTTCGAGGCACAGTACTTATGCTGAGACAGTATGCTATAGAAGTTCCGGGGAAAGCTGATGCTGTTTACAAACTTCGAGCCCGTCGTTACCACTGAAAAGCCTGCCTTGCGGTACACGTCAGCTTTCTTGTCGATATAGTCTATCCAGAAAAGACAGACGGTGATCGGCTGAAACTCCTTGGGCAATGACTGCAGCTCCTTACAGAACAGGTCAATATCAAACTGGGCCTTGAGGTCATATGTGGAATGGCTGGGAAATACCACCGTACCCCTGGCAGCCTTGTCCCGGACTATCCCCTGCATATCCTTATAGTGCGAAAAGGGGGCGCCCATCACCTCGGCTGGTATGGGACTTTTACGCTTCCATGCCTCCTTGCGACGCTTGCTAAAGGTCAGCATGAGCGGCTGCTCAGTCTTCAGATCACTCACTAGTGCCTCTTCTAGCGAGGTCCAGCCGTGCTCTAGGTGACAGGGCAAGGGCAGGTACCGGGGAAATCGAGCATAGTCCTTTAGGATCAGGTTGAACCCGTAGTTCTGGACTTCCATATGCTTCATACGCCCCCCTCTGTCTTGGTGGTGTCCCGCATCTCCCCTATCAGCTTCCTCTGCACCAGCATGGTCGCCAACATGTTCACCAGGTAGCCCAGCAGTATCAGGTCTACCGAGATGACATAGCGAACCAGTATCAGGTAATAGACCACCGTCAGAAGGTTGATGAAGTTATTGACGTAGGCGTAGTAGGCGTACCGTTTCATCGTGGTATCAAGGATCACCGTATTCTGAAGATTCTGGAAGAAGGTAAGGGTGGCAGCCAGGGCGAACATCACCACGTAGTCCCATCGGAATGGATAGGCCTTCCCGAATATGGCCAGGAACACCATGATCAGAACACAGATGATCACGAAGAGTGGAATGAACCCCTTCACAAGGAAATGATCGAGCTTCTTAGTAAAGGTCTTGTCAGTCAGCTTGGCAGTGGCAGGCAGGAAGACATTGGTGAAGAGTCCGGAAAGAGCCCCCACAATGCCCAGGGAAGCCAGATAATAGGCGCTGTAGATACCGACCGTGGTGATGTCGACATACCGGGCGATAATCAGCCGGTCCGACGAGGCGAATATGGTCGCCAAGAGGGCGCTGATCATAAAGAACTTTCCCTCAGTCAACTGCTTCTTGAGTACCGCCAGCGAGAACCCGTTGAAATATCCCCTGAGGAAGTAACAGTAGTAGGCACTGGCCACCGTCATCGAGCCCACCGTCAGGAGGATGTAGGCCTGGTAGCTCAGCCCCCTCGTTATCAGCACCACCAGCAGAAAGCCGGTGGCCAGGGTGAGGACTTCGGCCACCTTGCCGATCACCTGAAACTTGAACATCTCCAGGGCCCTGATCAGAATGTCGAACAAGGCCCTCACCGAGATGACCAGGGTGTAGAGGATGGTAAACCAGATAAGGGCGCTCGATAAGCCATACCGCGCCTCCAGGAACGGACGTAGCACAACGGCCAGGATAGAGAAAAAGACCAGTACCGAGACCACGTAGACAAAGGCGCTGAAAAAAGACTCCCGCTTCTGATGCTCGTTCCGTGACTTCACTATGGCCTTGACGGCGGAGATGTCTAGCCCCGAGAAAGCCACCACGGTGACGTAGGAGCTGATGATAACGATAAGGTTGTATTTCCCGAATACGGCCGGACCCATGAAGCGGGCCGCTAAGGTCCCGATGACCATAAACGAGGGCAGGGCCACCATACTCGAATAGAATGACCAGGAAAGGTCAGACAAAAATGTCCTCATCTGGTCGCTCATCGGGCGATCAAAGAAGAGGATGTGGGCCCTTTCGACAAATCGTATCAGGACTGCTTTCATTACCTCCACTCTAGCAGCTACCCGGGGCTACTTCAATTTGGGCCCAGGTCAAATTGCGACACCCAAAGGCTTCAGGTATATTTGTAGAAACTAACACTGATTCCATGCCCCAGACAGATGCCGCCCGTACCGAGGCCCTCAGAAAATACTTCGCCAATGACCTGGGCTGGGGTTGGGCCCGCAACTACCAGGCCCATCTCATCTTCAAGTTTCTCATGGAGGTCTCCCGCTTCTGCGACAAGGGGGTGCTTCTGGACGCCGGCGCCGGACACCAGCGCTACCGCCCCTTCTTCTCGAACTGCCTGTATATAAGTCAGGAGCACCACCAGGGCATCGCCTTCAAGGGCATGGAGGAGATCACCTACGATCTGCTTAGCCCCATTGACCAGCAGATCCCTCTCAAGGACAACTCGGTCGACGGCATCCTCTCCACCTCGGTCGTCGAGCACCTGCAGCGCCCGGCCGACTTTATCGTCGAGGCCTTCCGCGTACTCAAGCCAGGCGGCAAGCTCTTCATTAACGTCCCTTTCGTCAATGTCGAGCACGAGATCCCTTATGACTACAACCGGCCTACCCGCTACGTCCTCGACCTCTGGCTCAAGGAGGCAGGTTTCAAGACCTACGACATCAGCCCCTCCTCATCCTGTACTGAAGCGGCCAGCAGCATGCTCTCATTGGCGGTGATCTGCGACATGCTTGAGATAGACGAGATCAGCAAACGGCAGCTGGCCCTGCTTTTCACCGAGGCAAACAGCGTCCTGAAGAAGATCGGACTGGTCTGGAAGCTGGTACGCCTGGGCCTGGTCTACGGACTCACCCGCTTCCTCTGCTCCATCATTAAGCTGGTAGTCGACCGAGGCCCCTACCAAAAGGCCGGCTTCCCGGTGGGCTGGGTTGTGGTCGCCACCAAGCCGGGCAAGCTGCTCCGTGAGAAAAAGCCCCTAGACCGGGAGACCTTCCTCAAGAGATACCAGGTGCCGGCCGCTGGTTCCGCCAAGAAAGCCTAGTCGGGTCTCCCGGATTGACGTGAACCCGATAATTTTATATCCTCAGTTCAGCCAACAGAACCGTAACGAGCTCTCATATGGGTAAAGAACGCGACGCTTTTTTCAAGTCCCTCCCCCAGTCACTCACCTATGAGCCACTCCAGACGGTCACCATCGGTAATCGTGTCATCGGCGCCGGGCACCCTGCCTACATCATCGCCGAGGTAGGCGCCAACCACCGCGGCGATATCAACGTGGCCTTTGCCATGATCGACAAGGCCAAGGAGGCCGGTGCCGACGCCATTAAGTTCCAGCACCTCACCCACGACAAGATTGCCGCCGACACTATTGTGTTTGACGACTGGCATGGCAAGGAGATCGGCTCACTGTCCGGTTTCTACAAATCAGCCGAGATGCCTTACGACTGGACTGAGCGCCTGATCGCCCACGCTAAGGAAAAGGGCATCGATTTTCTCTCCACCCCCTTCGACAAGGAGGCTGTCGACATACTTGAAGCAGCAGGCGTCGACGCCTTCAAAGTTGCCTCATACGAGCTGACTGACGACATCCTTCTCAAGTACATCGCCTCCAAGGGGAGGCCGCTGATCATCTCCACTGGCATGGCTGACATCGAGGAGGTGGCCCACGCAATCAAGGTTGCCCAGCAGGCAGGAAACGACCAGATCATCCTCCTGCACTGCACCTCGATCTACCCTCCCAAGACGGAAGACCTGAACCTTCGTGCCATCACCACCCTGCAACAGACCTTCAAACTGCCAGTCGGTTACTCAGATCATTCAGAACCGCCTTACATTGCCGTCACGTTAACAGCCGTGGCCCTGGGCGCCTGCGTCATTGAAAAGCATATTACCAATGACCGCGAGGAAGGCGGCAGTAACGACGACGTCAACTCGATGGAGATCAGCGAGTTCCAGCGTCTCATGGAAGAGATCCGCAACGTTGAGGCCTCGCTATCCGGCAGCGGCATAAAGCAGCCGGTGGTAAATCCTGAGCACAAGAACGATGAGATCAACGACCGCTGGGCCCGCCGTACCCTCTACGCCGCACAGGACCTGCAGGCCGGCGATACCGTCACCGAAGAGACCGTCATTACCCTGCGCCCATGGGGAGGCATCGAGCCAAAGTACTTCCCACTGTATGCAGGCAGGAAGCTTACCAAGCCTATCAAAGCACGTGAGCCGCTAACCCCCGACCACTTCTAGAACAAGAAAGGAGCCCCGCTCGTCGGGGCTCCTTTCTTGTCGGGCGTTACTTCTCGATATCACCTTTTTCGGAATACTTTATGATCCTTTATATAAGCTCAAGTGGCAAGTCGCCCTGACTGGCATAGAGAAATATCTTCTCAACCTCCCCCTCGATTAGGTCCTTCTGGAAAGCCATATCGCCGACAGGGTAAAACAGCAGGTCCATATCTGGCAGATACTTTTGGCAGTACCTCATTATCCGCGGGATGTGGTAAGCATTAGAAACCACCAGCACCTTGGTGAACGGATGCTTCTTGAAAAAGAAGGAGAGGCTGTGAACCTGGGTCTTGGTTGAATCCTGGAGCCGGTCAGTCGGATAGTATACTGTCACTTCCGGCCTGTGCTGAAGCATATATACCTTAAGGTGCTCGTTATGTGCCTTGGTACCCATGTAGACAAAGGCCTTGGCAGGGCTGGCCGTAGCCAGATCCAGTCCGGCCATTATCCGCTCCTGGTTGTTACCCTCAACCTCAACCTCCTCTGCCGAGAGGACCACTACCGCGTCACAGGTGGCGATATCGGCCGCCGAAGGCGGGTTCAGCTGAATATATTCTTGACGCAGGTCGTCGCGTGTCATGGGCTGTTAAGTAAGCCTTCTAAATCCGGTCTGGCTGATCTCGCCCTTCAGATAACGCTCGGGGTTGCCGCGCTTGATGGCCAAGACGATCTTGCTGAACACCTTGTCGACGGCCTTCATGTACTTCTTCACATGGGCCTCCTTGTGGGCGTAGGAGCAGTAGAAGGCATTGGTGGCCAGGAAGCCCTCGTCGAGCATCCACTGGGTAAACAGGGTCTTGAGAATGAGTGGCTTGTCATACTCAAAGTCAAAGTGGCCAATGGCGAATGATCCGGAAGTGTGAATCTTCAGGCCGTTCTTCTCAGCCATCTCCATCCAGCCGTCCTGAACCAACTTGCCGATATGGGCGAGATGGTCTGCCACTTTGTTCTTCTGGTACTTCTTGATGACCGCGATAGCGGCTGAAAGACCGACCGCACCGGTCCAGTTAGTACTGCTAATGAAGCTCTCCTGGGCAACGTCCATGACCTCCTTGCGGCCGATGACAGCGGCAATAGGATAGCCATTGCCCATTGCCTTGGAGAAGGCGGCGATATCAGGCTCAAACCCAAGTTTCAGGTGAGCGCCACCGGCGGTAAGTCTAAAGCCCATGGAGACCTCGTCCACTACCAGGACGATCCCCTCTTTCTTAGTCACCTCACGTATGGTCTTGATGAAGTCCTTGTCCGGGTAATGGTCACGCATCGGCTCCATAACCACGACGCCGATCTCGCCCCTGTGCTTCTTGATGAGGTCAAGGAACTCCTGGGTATTGTTATAGCGGAAAGGGAAAATGGTTCCCTTCAGGGCCCGAGGCACTCCCTTAGGCTGCAAGCCTGGAAGCAGATGGCCGTCGAGAGTGCTGTCATCAGCCAGGTTAGAGGCCAGATACCAGTCATGCCAGCCGTGATAGCCGCAGAACAGCACGGTGTCCTTACCAGAGTAAGCTCGGGCGATACGCACTGCGATGGACATTACCTCACCGCCTGAAGTGGCGAAGCGAACGCCGCCTGCCCAAGGGTGCTGCTTAAGCATCAGCTCGGCCAGCTCCACCTCCAACGGTGAGTTCAGGGTGGTGGCTACACCATTGTCGATAGCGGCCTTCACCGCCTTGTCGATGTCCGGATCGGCATAACCGATGGAGCAGGCGCCGACGCCCATATAACTGGTATCGATAAACTTGTTGCCGTCCAGGTCCCATACCTCTACCCCCTTAGCCTTGCTGTAATAGGAAGGCCAGAGGCCGGGCAGGTGCAGCTCAGGACGCTTTGAGAGGAGCTGGGTGCCGCCAGGAATGATCTTCTTCGCCTTGATATAGAGCTGCTGTCCTTTACCCATGGTGAGTCCTTTCATTTTAACTTCTGTGTCCTTTTCAATGGATTTCGTGAGGCCCTCGTTCCGAGATACGTGATAGTTCAGTTTCTCTACCTCAGGATGCTTTTTGAGGAATGCCAGGATTTCCTGCATGCCAAATTCCCTGGCACCAATGCCGTCGTAGACAGCCTTAAGGAATTCGTAGTCATCAGGCTCATCCAGCACCCAGCGCTTGTCCGACATGACCTCGGTATTCTCCAGGTTGCCTACTTTGAATTGCTCAGCGCGCTGGGCAATATACTGGGTGGCATGTTCCCGCTCATAGGGTAGGACGGCATTTTTCCAGGAGTTCTCTAAGGCGTCGAAGGTGAAGATGTCCACGTCCAGGCCGTCGGGGAACGTCTCAATCCAGGCGGTGGCGGTGTAGTCGTTTTTCTCCTTCAGGTGTTTCTGGATGGCCCGGTCGATGATCTCCGGATCTACCAAGGGGCAGTCGCCGGTGATACGGATGACCGTCTTGGCCTTCAGCTGCTTGGCAACCTGGTAATAGCGGTCCAGGACGTCGTCCTCGGAGCCACGGAATACCTCGATGCCCTTCACATTGCAAAGATCGACCAGCGGCTGATCAAGAGGGTTCGTGGTCGTTGCGATAACCACCTTGTCGACTAATTTGGCCCTGCCGACCCTTTCCACCACCTGCTCAATAACCGTCTTACCGCCCAAGGGCAGCAGAATCTTTTTCGGTAGGCGGGTCGAGTTGCTTCGGGCCTGAATAATAGCAACTATATCCATACGGGGAACTTACTTCTGTGGCTCTAGGACTATCTTGATAGTGTTGGTGGCCGCCTCGCATTGGGCAATGGCCTCCGGCATGGTGTCGGCTACGGTAATGATCTGGCCGAAGCGCTCGGCATGGTTGGTAGCTTTGTGGATCATCTCACCTACCGCAGGGGTCTTGAACATGATGAACATGTCTACGCCTGGCATCTTGGCAGCCTCCTCCACTCCGTCGAACCTGACGAAGGCACCTTCCTCGGTAGGAATGACATAGCGCTGGCAGACGGCCTTGTGCTTGGTCGGGGTAAGATCGGCTTCATCCACCGGGTCGCCGACGCTCATCTTGATAAGCGACTTGAGGATATGTACGCCGGTAGCCCGTGGCACCGTACCTGAGCAGAACCAGCCGCCGCTGGTGCGGGAAGCCATCTCCAGGATGTAGACCTCGCCGTCGTGGACCAGAATGTCGCCCTTGGCCACCCCCCAGTCAATGCCCAATGCCCGGATGGCCTTGTTAGCCTCCTCTATGACCTTGTCCTGGGTTTCCTGGGGCAAGGTGGAAGGGACGTTGTGGCCGTCCTCAATGAAGTATGGATAGAACTCGGCGCTGCGGGTGTAGTTGCGGTCGCCGAAGCCGGTAGTGACTATCTTGCCGTCATAGACCAGGGCCTCGGTACTGATTTCGAACCCGTCCAGGTACTGCTCAATGAGGATCTCCGGCTGGTCATGCGAGTAGGTCTGGGACTCGGCGTAGGCCGTCTCCAGCTCTTGGTCGTTCTTGACGCACTGGACGCCGCGGGCGCCGGCATTGTCGACAGGCTTGACCACGACGGGGTAGCCGATCTTCTGGGCAGCCTGCTTGCCCTCTTCGACACTATGGGTGACCGCGAACTCCGGAACCCGTATGCCGGCCTTCTTTAGGCAGTCTATGCGCTGTGACTTGAAGGTGGTCCGGTCAGCCACCACCGGATCAATACCGGGCAGGCCGAGGGCCTTGGCAATACGGGAGACGATGTGAGGAATCTCAACAGCATGGGTCATCACCCCGTCCACTTCATATTTCTTGCCTACCTCCACCATCTCGTCAATGTTCTTGATGTCAGCGACGACGCCGACATCAGCCAAGGCGAGACCCGGAGCGTCAGCAGAGCCGTCGGCCGCAATCACCCGGTAGCCCAGGTCCTTGGCCAGCTTGATGGCGATCTGGTGCTCAGTACCGGCTCCAAGCATGAGAACCGTCTTCTGCGGGGATGTGGACATAGGGGTAGTGAAAATAATAAGGCAGCGACTTCTGGGAATCTTCCTAAATACTATACATTTTAAGGGTGCAAAGCAAATTAATCAGACTCGCCCAAGAGGCTACCTGATTGACAAATCGGTCAAAAAGGAGTATACCTGGACAGTCTTGAACGGGGTGACAGGCATCTTCGGATGAACCAGTCGCTACCGCTTAACAATCCAGAGGAGCGTGAGAATAATGATGAAAGCCCTATTGATAACCGAACCCGGTAAAACCGTGTTTGGTGGTTGCGAGGAACTTGGCTACGGCCACAACGAGGTGCTCGTAGAGGTCAAGATGGTCGGATTCTGCGGAACTGACCTGAAGACCTTTCGCGGCGAAAACGCCATGGTTACGTTTCCGCGGGTGCCCGGGCACGAGATCGCCGGCATCATCCGTGAGGTCGGGCAAGCGGTACCTGGCAAGTGGACGGCGGGAATGCCGGTTACGGTCTCCCCTTACACCAGCTGCGGTACCTGCGCGTCCTGCCGACGTAGCCGGCCCAACGCCTGCGAATACAACCAGACCCTCGGAGTACAGCGGGATGGCGCCATGACCCAGTTCATCCGGGTTCCCTGGCAGAAACTACACGGTTCAGCCAACCTCTCGTTTCACGAGCTGGCCCTGGTCGAACCCCTGTCGGTCGGTTTCCATTCCGTTACCCGGGGCGAAGTAGAGCCCGGGGAAACCGTCGTGGTCTTCGGCTGCGGAGCCATCGGCTTGGCAGCCATTGCCACCGCCAACTGGCGCGGAGCCCGGGTCATAGCGGTGGGAAGAAGCGATGAGAAGCTGGACCTGGCCCGTAAGATCGGTGCTTCGGATACCATCAACTCCCGCACCCACGACCTGCACTCGACCCTGCAGAACATGACCGAAGGTGGTCCCGATGTCATTATCGAGGCTGTCGGCGCTCATGAGACGCTGGTAAGCGCTGTCGAGGAAGCGTCCTTTGCCGGACGCGTCGTTATCATCGGCTACGGCCAGGGCACGGTACCCTACGATACCAACAGCATTGTGAAGCGCGAGCTGAGCATCCGGGGTTCTCGCAATGCTCCCGACGGGGCCTTCAGCGGGGCCATTGCCATGCTGGAGCAGGGTCATTTCCCCGCAGGCGAGCTGGTGACCCGCACCGTATACTTCAATGAGGCCGGCAGGGCCTTGGAAGCCTGGTCAGACAACACGGCTGGCACGATTCGGATCCACGTCACCATGGAGGGGTGACATAGTACGACGTACCCAAAGGGGGCGGACGGCGCAAGCCGACCGCCCCCTTTCTTGGTATCTCAGAAAGAAATTACTCGGGCTTCTTGGCGATGACCACAAACTCCCGGCCGATGCCGTTCTTAGCCATGTCGCGGTAGGTCTTCCCCAGCAGGGCCGGATTGTCCTTGTAGAGAGCCATCTCAAGGCTCTTGCGGCGCAGGTGGCAGGCCCGGCCCAAATCGCGCTGACCGATATAATTCTCACCGCCGAGAAGGAAGAACTCCATAGGATAGGTGGCCAGGCAGTCAGCTATGCTAAAGCCCAGCGACTTCAGCAGACCCTGCACCGAAGCGAAGTCAAAGTAATTTAGATGATGGGTAGGCACCACCCACCACGGGTTCTTGGTAATGGTCTCGCGCACGATCTTCTGCAGTGGGTTGTAGTCATTGGGCGAGAGGATAAAGAGCAGGCCGCCTGGCTTTAGTACGCCCTTCACCTCTTCAAGGAACTGAGCCGGTCGTGGCAGGTGCTCCAAGACCAGGTTCAGACAGACGACATCAAACAGACCGTCGTCCTTGGAGTTCTCAGCCGTGAAGAACTCATGCTTCACCTTCACTCCCAGAGAGGTGGAGTACTCGTAGGCCTGGTCGGAAGGCTCCACGCCCAGTACGTCCCAGCCCAGATCCTGGCCGACTTTCAGGAAATAGCCGGGGCCCGAACCGATGTCCAGCAGGCGTTTGCCCTTGGTGTTCTGCTCAAAGATCTTGTAATAGTCCTTGTAGGTCTCCGTCCACCAGTCTAGGTCCGTCTCCGCATCCTTAAAGTAGTCGGTCTTTTCCGAGGCGTAGAAGGCGTCGGCATAGAACTTGTCCAGCTGCTCGTCAGTGGGAATCGGATTAACATGTTTGAACCCGCAGGAAGCGCACTCGATGATATCATAGCCCTCTACCGTATCAAGGGTGGGACCGGAATGCTGGGCGACTTGTGGCTTCGGAGTGCTCATAGGGACGAATTACTGCTGAATTATGGTTTGGGCCAGTTAAAAGGAAGAATGATCATCTCGTCAGTCTCCCCTAGTGCCTCAAGGCCAGCCAAAGCGGCTACCTGTTCGGCCTTCTGGGACGCCCTTATATTGTCTTCTAAGTTCTGCGTGCTATCAACCCCCACTACCACCTTATCGATCAGGGGGTTGGCCAGGGCGAAGTTCAGACAGAGCTCGGCTACGGTCAGACCACTTTGGCCGGCTATCTCATGCAGGGCTGCTAGCTTGGGAGCTATAGTCTTCAGACCCTTGGGCAGCTGAGAAGCCTCCTTGAATACCAGTCCCTGCAGAAATACCGAGCGGACATGCACCTCCACCTCGCGCTCCTTCAGAACCGGAAGCATAGGGGCAAAGCGCTGGTCAAAGACGCTGAAGGGGAACTGCACCAGGTCAAGCGGAAGGTCCTTTTCAATGATCTCCTCAAGCTCGGCCGGGGTGTAGATTGAAAAGCCAATCTTTTCTACTCTTCCCGCGTCCTTGTATTCTTTTAGTAGGTCAAGCAGCTCCGGATGCTCTGTATACGACGGAAAGTTATGGAAGATACAGCCGTACAGGGAATCAACTCCCAAACTGGTGAAGGACTCCTCCAGAATGCTGCGGGCGTTTTCTTTTGAGGCACTGGGCAGCTTGGTAACCACCTTGAAGCCTTCCGAGCCCTTCTCCTTAAAATAGTCCCCGATTACCGCCTCGCTTTCCCCATAGTTATGGGCGGTGTCCAGCACCTCGATGCCGTTCTTTCGCGCCAAATCCAAGATGGCAGCCACCTGGTCCTTTGCGACCTGGCCACCCTTGTTATTGATGCCGTAATCCTGGCCGAACTGTACAGTGCCCAGGGCCAGCTTACTCATGCGAGGCGCCAGTGGCCATTTCCTTCACCGCGGCAATGACCCGCTCAATCTCCTCATCTTGCATCTTGGGATACAGGGGTAGGCTCAGGCAGCGGCTATAGTATTCTTCTGCACGAGGGAAGTCACCCTCCTTGTAGCCGTAGGTCTCACGGTAATAGGGCTGCAGGTGGACCGGGATGTAATGCACCTGGGTGCCGACGCCCTTGGCCTTCAGCCGTCCCATGACTTCGGCACGGGAAAGTCCCAGCGCCTCGAAGTCGATCTGGAGCACATAGAGGTGAAAGGCTGAGGAAGCCCCTTCCCGTTCCTGGGGAATAGTAAGCAGCGGGACACTAGCAAAAGCCTGATTATAACGGTCGACGACACTGCGACGATGACTCAGGAACTTCTCGATCTTACCCATCTGGACCACGCCCAGGGCGGCCTGCAGGTCGGTCAGACGATAGTTGAAGCCTAGGCTTTGCATCTCGTAATACCAAGGCCCGGGATGCTCGGTGAGGTCCTCCTCCCGCTTGGTAATCCCATGTGAGCGTAGCAGGGTCAGCTTCTTGTAAAGTTCAGGGTCATTGGTCAGGACGGCGCCACCCTCACCGGTAGTTATGGTCTTCACCGGGTGGAAGGAGAAGATAGTCATATCCGAGTAGCAACCGCTGCCGACCTTCTTACCGTTTTTATACACGGTGCCGATAGCATGGGCGGCGTCCTCAATCACCTTCAGACCGTGCTGCTTGGCCATCTCAGAGAACGCCTCCATATCGGCAGGCTGACCGGCGAAGTCCACAGGGATCAGGACCTTGGTTTTAGGAGTGACCTTCTTGGCTGTCTCCTGGGGGTCCAGGGTATAGGTGGCCGGGTCAATGTCAGCAAATACTGGCGTTAGACCGGCATAGGCCAAACAGTTTGCAGAAGCCACAAAGGTGTTCGGTGAGGCAATACCCTCGCTGCCAGGCTCCAGCCCAAGGGCCAGAACGGCGATATGTAAGGCAGCAGTGCCATTGGATACGGCCACAGAGTACTTCGCCCCGGTATAGTCGCACAGCGCCTTCTCGAATTCTTCGATCTTCGGTCCTTGGGTAAGAAAATCACCCTTCAAGACGTCTACCACCGCCTGGATATCTTCATCCTCAATCCACTGCTTGCCGTACGGGATGAATGGATCCATACAAAAGGTTAGTAGACTATTTCGATTTCCTTGAGCTTATCCTGTATCTCCTTAACAGTAAGCATCTTCTCATTGGTGTCAGAGGCGTACCGAAAACCCTCCTTCACCTTCGCACCGCCTTGCTTCAGGTGCTTGTCCTTGTCCCACCAGTCAAAGTCGGGATAAATGACGTAGTGGTCACCATAGTCATGGGTGAAGCGGGAGTCCTCCTCGGTGATCATAGCCTCATGCAGCTTCTCGCCTTCGCGAATACCGATCTCCTTGAGGCTGGCCTGAGGATGCATGGCCATGGCCAGGTCGGTAATCTTGATGGTTGGGATTTTGGAGACATAGATCTCCCCACCCCTCGACTCGGCGATGGCCTTGAAGACGAGGTCCACCCCTTCGTCAAGACTGATCCAGAACCGGGTCATGCGGGAGTCAGTGATAGGAAGCTCGGAGTCGCCCCGGTCGATGAGGCTCTGAAAGAAAGGCACCACCGAGCCGCGGCTGCCGGCCACATTTCCATACCTTACGACACTAAAGACAGTGTCCTTGCCGCCCACATAGGCACCTGCCGAGCAGAACAGCTTGTCCGAGACCAGCTTGGTGGCGCCGTAAAGGTTTACGGGACTCGCGGCCTTGTCCGTGGAAAGAGCCACCACTTTACTCACACCCCGATCTATGGCAGCGTCGATGATGTTCTTGGCCCCATTAATGTTCGTATTGATCGCCTCGATGGGGTTATACTCACAAACGGAAACATGCTTAAGTGCGGCCGCGTGAATAACGATATCTACTCCGTCAAAGGCCCGGTAAAGCCGATCCCTGTCGCGTACATCGCCAATGAAGAACCGTAACTGTTCATCGTACTGCATGAACTGCTTCCGCATCATGTACTGTTTGTACTCGTCACGAGAGTAGATGATGATCTTCTTCGGATTGTAATCTCTCAGTATCCGTTCGGTGAACTTCTTGCCGAATGAGCCCGTGCCGCCGGTAATGAGGATGGATTTGTCGTTGAACACATCGTTCTCTTAGGCTTGCTTAGTATCCTTCCTAGTCTAGCAAAAAATGCCGCTCTTTCAATCTAGGGGCCTATTTCTTAGACTGATCCTGCTTAAAGTCCTTGAGGGCAAGGTCGCGGATGGCCTTTTCCAGCTGCTTGCGCAGGCGATCTACATTCACATAATTGTAAAAGGTGATGCTCATCACCACGATAAAGCCGAGGATGGTATACAGGTCAAGTGGTCGCAAGATGCCAAGGTCGCTATTGAAACTGTAAAACGTGTTCGGGAAGAGGGTTATGGCCAGAAAACAGACCCAGATCGCCTGCCAACCTAGAAACTCCTTTAAACTGAACTCGTCGCGTTTGTAATGCAGGAACGTGAAGTAGGTAAGAACTAACCCAAAGATGATTCCGACGAGTTGGATCCCTGTGACCATGTCAATTTAAGCTTAAGGATTGTCTTAAGGATGCGCAGACCGTCAAGCGGCGTCGTACCCTTATGGTTATTCAAATAAATAGTATCTATCCCCACCTCGGCAAACTCAACATGGCTACGAGCTCCAAGCACGAGCATCTCGGTCTCCATAGCGTAGTTTGAGGCCGCCCAGCGGATAGAAGGATACAGGTCGCGGGAGAAGGCCCGAAACCCTGACTGGGTATCGCGCACCGAGATCTGGAAGATGAACTTCATAATCCGGGTGAAGGCTTGGTTACCCACGCGCATAGCCAAGGGCATCTTCTTGCTAAAGCTGCGGGTGCCGATGACTAGCCGGTTCTTGCCTTCGTCCAGAATCGGGGTCACTAGCTTCTCAATGTCCTCGGGACGGTGCTGCCCGTCACTGTCCATCAAGACGAATATATCAGCACCTAGCTGGTAGGCGGCGTCGCAGCCGGTCTTCACCGCTGCGCCTTTGCCTAGGTTGGTACGGTGACGGATCACCTGAACTCCTTTAACGGCTGCAGCAACCTGGGAAGTCTTATCCCGGGACCCGTCGTCTACCACAATAGGAATAACCGCATGCCCCTTGATGGTTGCTGGCAGACGGTGCAGGACTAACTCTATATGCCGAGCTTCATTGTAAGCCGGTATCACCACGGCGATCTTCATACTGCCATTGTAGGCGTTTGGGGTAAAAATACAAGGTCATGCAGAGCGGCAATGCTTGACTTTTCAGGTTAGGCATGGTATAAAAGGGCATTCTGTTTTGAAGAGGTGAAGGCTTGGATTCTATACGTTTGAGAAAGTTTGTGGTACTGCACGTGCCATCAGGGACCATCAATCCCAATAACACTGTGACTGGCACGCCCACCGGAGCTCGCATAGCCAGCCTCAGGATACGTGTACAGCAAGGTGTCCCAGAAGATTGCATCCTGATCGTAATCGTGACAGGGGCACCCGCTCCAAACGGAATGGTGGCAGCGCTGGCCATGAAAGCCGAGATCGACACTGAGGACATCGGAGTGCCTGTCTACTATATCTTCGTGGACTCGTACGATACGTATGGTGATGTCAAGGATGTCATGCGCCAGCTGCAAGAGCTGGACATCAGTCTTGACGAGGTAGTCCAGATCGAGGTCATCACCGACGCAGTGCATTATGAACGGTTCGTCCCCACCTACAATGCCTGGGGTTACACGGGCCAACTCAAGAATGTTGAAGTTGAGGCCAGACAGCTCAACTGGAAACAGCAACAGGAGGAGAAGCTCGGCCGCTGGCTGAGCTGGCACGACCCTATCGGGAACATTGTGCTTTCCCGTTGGATCCGCAAAGGAAGAGGTGAGCCTCAGTAAAAATAACTCGGTTTAGTCGTTCGAAAGGACCGCGGCGCAAGCCCGGTCTTTTTGTTTACTATAATCTCCCCTGCAACTTTTCCTTGGCGAGGTTACTGGCCTGCAGCAGCGAGTCGAAGGTTCCGGCGTCGATCCACTCCCCCTGTAACTTCTGGTAGCCCATGGTGCCCTGCGCGATATAGGCGCTGTTCACGTCGGTGACCTCCAGCTCGCCGCGGGCGGATGGCTTTAAATTACGTACGATGTCGAAAACCTGGTTGTCATACATATACAGGCCGGTTACTGCCCAATTGCTCTTGGGGTTTTCAGGCTTCTCTTCGATACCAAGGATCTTGTCACCCTCTATCTCCGCCACGCCGAAACGCTTAGGATCGGGCACTTCCTTCAGGAAGATTTTGGCGCCTTTATCCTGTTTAGCAAACTCTTCGGCAGCCGCCTTGATGGTCTCTACTTCCTCATACACGTTGTCCCCAAGGATGGCCACCAGCTTGTCTCCGTCGGCAAAATCCTCCGCCATACCGATCACCTGAGCAATACCTCCCGGCTGCTCCTGGACCTCATAGGAAATCCGGGCTCCGATCTCCTTGCCGGAGCCCAGCAGATTAAGAATCTGGCCGGCGTGGCCCTTGCCGGAGACGATGAGAACGTCGGTGATACCGGCATTGATAAGGGTCTTCAGGGGATAATATAGCAGCGGCTGGTTGTAAACCGGCAGCAGGCTCTTGTTGGTAATGTAGGTAAGCGGACGCAGACGGGTTCCCTCGCCCCCGGCGATGATAAGGCCTTTCATAGTGACTGGTTATACTTATGAGGATACTTCTGACGCATGATTGGATTACTCCTGTCCTTCTCTGAGACTACTTGCTCGTCGCCGGCGATAGGCCAGGCTATGGCTAAGTCAGGATCATCAAAGGCAACGGCGGGATACACGGTACCAGCCTGCCAATGAGCAGTTACTAGGTAGGAATACAGCGCAAAATCACTGGTGACCTGGAAGGAGTTGCCCATCCCTTTTGGCAGATAGACGGCATTGGTTCGATCCAGCTGCAGCTGCTCAACCACTCCAAAGGTTGGACTGTCCTCGCGCAGGTCTACCCAGGCGCCAAATACGCTACCGTACGGGATATGAATGTATTTCTCCCAAGGCTCGGCATGGATGCCGCGCAGAGTACCTCGTCTGGATTCAGACACATTGGACTGAACCGGTACGAAGTGGGGCAGACCCTGGGCCTCCATCTTCTCAGCTTGCCAAGCCTCGTGGAAACTCCCTCGGGAATCATCATGAATATCCAATTCGATGAAGAAGAGCCCCTCGATTTTAGATTGGCGGACATTCATACAGTGTATTCCTTAATCATGGTGTCCACCGCCTCACTGACCGGCCTTAGGGATATGCCAGCAGCCACCAACTTATCGGTATTCAGAGTAGGATACGTCTGATAAGCTCCGCCTGTTTTTTTCATCATGTCTTCCACTTGCTGGCGAGTGAGCTTTCCAATCTGCTTGTCCTTGTCGATAAGTCCGGCTTTCTGAAGTCGCTGGGCGATCTCATAAAAGCTGATACTTCCGGGACTTACCACGTTGTAGATGCCGGTGCGGCGGTCGCCTACCAACTTCACCAGAGCTTCCAGTAGGTCTTCCACCACTGTAAGGGAAGCAGGCTCATCCACCACTTCATTGAAGCCCTGCAACTTGGTAAGGAAGTTACGAGGGTGGGCAAACCTGGAGAACGGCGTATGGATCCGGGTAATGAGGACGCCTTCCTGCATCAGTGGTACCAGCTGAGCGTCGGCCCAGGCTTTGGTCCAGGTGTAAAAGTTAGTAGGAGTAGGCACCTCCTCCTCACGTACTCCCTTGCCGTCGGCTCCGGCACCATCAAACAGCATGCCGGTGGAGATATGGACCATATGGATGCCCCGCTCCCGACAGATGTAGGCGAGATTGGCGGGGCCCTGGACATTCACCTTGTAGGCATTGGCCTGGTGCTCCGGCAGCTCAAGTTGGCCGGTAAGTGTGAGGGCAGCGGCATTCACCACAACGGTAGGCTGGAAGGTATCGAATTCAGCACGCACGGCCTGGGGATCGGTGATATCCACCTCGGTGTTCATTGAGCCGGGAAAGGCCGCCGCTATGCGACTGCCCAGGAACCCGCTTCCGAATACGTAAACCTTATCGCTGGCCATACTGTGTCGCATAATAGTCTAGATAGGCACCGTCCATCACACCCTTCGACCAGCTCTCGTTCTGTTGATACCAGGCCACAGTTTCTTTCAGTCCCTTCTCAATAGTATAGGACGGCTCATAGCCCAGCTCGCGGCGGACCTTCTCATTGCTGATGGCATAGCGGCGGTCATGGCCGGGACGATCCTTCACGAAGCTGATCAGCGACTCCGGCTTGTCCAGGATACTCAGGATCTCCTTCACTATCCAGATATTTGACCGCTCAGCCTCGCCTCCCACGCAGTAGGTCTCTCCCGGAACCCCCTTCTCCAGGATGAGTTCCACCGCCCGGGCATGGTCATCTACATGGATCCAGTCGCGAACATTGAGACCGTCGCCGTAAACCGGAAGCGGCTTGTCGGCCAGGGCGTTCAGGATCATCAGGGGAATCATCTTCTCAGGAAAGTGATACGGGCCGTAATTGTTTGAGCAGTTACTAATGGTGACAGGCAGGCCGTAGGTGCGATGATAAGCCCGAACCAAATGATCAGAGCCGGCCTTGGAGGCCGAGTACGGACTGCTTGGGTTATAGGGAGTCTCTTCATTGAACTTCTCATCACCTTCCAAAGGCAGGTCGCCGAACACCTCGTCGGTGGAGATATGATGGAAGCGCTTCACACCCAGCTTCAGAGCAGCGTCCAATACGGTCTGAGTACCCAGAACGTTAGTACTAACAAAAACGGAGGGTCCACTGATCGACCGGTCGACGTGGGTCTCGGCGGCGTAGTGCACCACGTAGTCGGCCCCTTCGATAGCAGCAAGCAGAGCCTTGGAGTCGGTGATATCGCCCTTTATGAAGCTATACCCCGGCATATCCGCAACGGGAGCGAGATTAGCCAGGTTTCCGGCATAGGTAAGCGCATCAAAGACCACCACCTGGTCGTCAGGGTGATTCTTAAGCCAGTAGCGGACAAAGGCACTCCCAATCAGTCCGGCGCCCCCGGTAACGAAAAGCTTCATGATAAGGTCTTACTATCATTTTCTATTTGCCCCCTAGTCACCACCGTACTATAGCAGTAGGCGGCTCCCAGCAGCAATATAAACAGCAGGGGCATCATGTCGTCGCTCCAGATAGGATCGTCAATGAATCCGAAGCAAAATAGGGCCACGCTTGACCCGATCACTGCAAGACCGAACCAGCCGGTCTTAGCGAAGCGGCTGCGACGGATTATCTTGAGACCGGTCACTGCTGGCCAGAGCAAAAAGAGCGGTATGGCGATAAACCCAAATACCCCGGCCTTCAAGAGGCTGTCCAGAATAAAATTGTGCGGCTGTGGCGAAGTAAGGCTCAGGAACGGCTTGGTAGCGTACTTCACCAGTAACTGCGGATAGGTGTGCTCCCAGGTCTTCAAGCCAATACCAGTAAGGGGATGATCTTTGATGGCGCCAACGGCTACATGCCAGAACTCAAGGCGGGTTTCCCGGCTACTGCCAATGCTAGCCTGCCACTTGGGAAGCTTGGAGGCATTGGTGGTGATCAGGATTCCTGAGACAGCCAGCACGGCGATGACCCAGATTTTTAGTTTGGTAAAGTCACGAGGAAGCAGCAGGGTGACCAAACCCAGTCCTATGCAGAATGAGACGGTGCCATTATAGGAAATGCTCGAAAGCAGAAGTAGTACACCCAGCCCCCAGACTATCCAGGCCGGCCGTTTCAATGAGGCGGGTACCTTTGCCAGTAGCCAGGGATAAGTCAGTAGTAGCATGGTCATGATGTAGCGGGCAAAGGTGTTCGGCCACTGGTAGGCCACGGTTACCCGGGTAGTATCCTTATAAGGAAGGATGTGAGAGGCCTGTAGGAAACCCCCGACTATCTGAGGAATGAGGGAAGCTAGCAGAGCAGCAGCGATCTCACTGAGCTTGAGGAAACCGGCCTCCAGAAGCAGGTAGACACCGTACCCTACTAAAGCCGGCTGCACTAGCCGGCTTCCCCAAACCCCAATACCATCCCGCAGCGGATGGGTAAACAGCAAAGCGTAGGCCAGAGTAGCGAAGAAAATGGCAAGCGCCCCCAGGGTGGGCCGGTCGTGTAGCTTGCGCAGCGGCACCACTCCCGTAGCGGCATTCACCGCTCCCAGCAGAATAAACACAATGGAAAAGAGATTGATATAGCTGAAGGCCACCGGCCGCTCAAAGATATATCCTGTAGAGAACGGGATCATCACTATAAACAGAAACAGCCACCAACGTTGTACCTGTACCAGAAGAGGATACTTCTTCATAAGATGTTGATCAGCTAGTAATCTCCAATACGGCGTGCAAACGAGCCAGTGACTCCTCTTTCCCCAAGATGGCCAGCATCTCAAAGGCTCCTGGCGAGCCGGCCGCTCCGGTGAGCGAGGCGCGAATCGGCCAGAGGACCTCACCGTTCTTGTACTCGCCCTCTAGGATGAATTCGTGCAGCCGCTCTTCTATTACCTCGACGGTCCACTGGGGAATCCCCTTCAAAAACTCGATGGCCGACTCTAGGATCTTTACAGTGGTGCCGAGCTCACCCTTCTTAGGCACTACAATCTGCACGCTTTCAGGTGAAAATTCAGGTCTGCGGAAAAAGAATCCGGCCGCTTCGACGGTCTCGTCAAAGTGCTTGAGGCGCTCCTGCACCGCCCGGGCAACGGTCTCAAGATAGGGCTCGACGGCGCCTTCGATGGCAAGCTCGCTAGTAAACCGGTAACCGTTTGCACCCTTTTCAAGCAAGGCCTCACCAACCAGCCAGGGCAGCATGTGCTCCACTACTTTAGCCAACGAAAGTTGCCTGATATACCAGCCGTTCACGTAGTCCAGCCGTTCAAAGCTAAAGACGGCGGCTGACTTCTGGGCCTTCTCCAATTTGAATTTCTCGGTGAGCTGCTCACGGGTCAGGAACTCCTCCTCGGTACCGGGAGACCAGCCTACGAAGGCCAGTGCATTGAACAGCGCCTCGGGAAGATAGCCCTTGTCACGATAGTTGATCACCGCTACGTCCCCGTCGCGCTTGGAGAGTTTGTGCTTGCCGTCAGGACCGAGAATGACCGGCACATGGGCGTAGAGCGGCTCCTGCCAGCCAAAGGCCTTGTAGAGCAGCAGATGCTTAGGAGTGGACGGCAGCCATTCCTCACCGCGCAGGATATGGGTAATGTTCATGAGGTGGTCATCCACCACTACGGCCAGGTGGTAGGTCGGGAAGCCGTCGGTCTTCATCAGGATCTGGTCATCCAAGTCGGCGCACTGGAAGCTGATCTCACCGCGGATGATATCGGTAAAGCCCACCGTACCCTCATCGGGTATGGCCATGCGGATAACGAAGGGCTCGTTGTGGGCCCGCTTCTCGCTCTCCTCTTTGGAAAGGCTTCGGCAGCGACGGTCATAGCGAGGTGGAAGATGGGCGGCCTGCTGCTCGGCCCGCATCTGCTCAAGGCGCTCAGACGTACAGAAGCAGCGGTAGGCGGAGCCGGCCTCCAGGAGCTGATCGGCGTACTTCCCGTAGATATCCAGGCGCATTGACTGGGTATACGGCCCGAACTCGCCTTTCTCAATCAGGTTTCCGGCCGCATCGAGGCAGACGCCCTCATCAGGCTCTATCCCCATCCAGCGCAGAGCCTCCAGCTGACGCTTGGCGCTGCCTTCGACAGCCCGGGCCTGGTCGGTATCTTCCACGCGAATGAGAAAAAAGCCCCCAGGGGTCTGGGCGGCAAACAGGATATTAAAAATGATGGTACGCAGGCTACCGAGATGTAACTCCCCGGTCGGACTTGGCGCGTAGCGCAATCTGATTGACATAGGGCTAGTGTACCAGAAAAATATCCACTTGACACCTGAAAAAAGTAGGCCTAATAATAGGATATTCCGTACCTTAGGAGAGTGGTTGCATTGTCGAAACATCAAAACACCCCCGCAGACACAACACCGCCCGAACCACAGAAACCCGTCGCTGCTAACGGCATATTACGTAAACAGGGTGGGCGCGCCCAGTCACCAGGCAACACCTTCCCTACTATCGCCTACTCAAACTGCAGCGGCGGTGGCGGCGACGGAAAGTGGCGGTCTGACTCAACAGAGAATTACTACTCAGGAGTGGCTGAATAAGCTCCTCCCTCCCCAACAAAGCCAGTGATCACCTCCGATCGCTGGCTGTCGTACGTATGCTTAGATCACATTTTCCAAATGGGTGAGCTTCGGCCTACCACCCCGTGCTGGCCAGACCACGGTCACCACATCTACCCGGACATTTCGATCTGGGTAGCGGGCGGATATGGCTCGAGCGAGCTGCTGCAGCTTGCGCTGCTTGGCGGCGTCTACTTTGAAGACCGGATCTGAGAAGTCGGCGCTACTCTGGGTCTTCACTTCTACCACCACCATGGTCTCCCCATCAAGGCAGAGCAGGTCGATCTCGCCGATGCGGAGGCGCAGATTGCGGATGTGGATCTTATAGCCTTTTCTAACTAAAAACTCGGCGGCCAGCTCTTCGCCGGCACTGCCGAGTTCCGTGCGCGCCAGTGCGCTCGGTGTCATTATTCTTTTTCAGGAGCGGCCTCAGCCTCTTCGCTAGCTACTTCAGTGGTCTCAGCCACGACTTCGGCGGCAGGAGCCTCTTCGACAGCTGCGGCTTCTGCAGCTGCCTCAGCGGCAGCCAGGGTCTCAGCTTCCTTAGCCATGTCCTCGGCGATCTTGGCTTCCATCTTGGCAGCCTCTTCAGCGGCCAGGATGGCGCCGGACTCGTCCCAGGTCTGGTAAGAAGGACCTTCTACCTTGAAGCGGGCGGACTTGCCCTTTCGGTCACGCATGTAGTACAGCTTGGCGCGGGAAACCTCGGCTACCTTGATGCGCTCTACCTTGACGATATTTGGCGAATGCAGAGGGTAGGTGCGCTCAACGCCGACGCCGCCAGCGGCGATCTTGCGGACGATGAAGGTAGCGTTCAGACCGCGGCCATGCTTGGTAGCGATAACCAGGCCCTCGAAGATCTGGACGCGCTCCTTGGCGCCTTCTTTGATGCGCTGGTGTACGCGAACCGTATCACCTGGCTGGACAGCCGGAGGGTTGGTCTTACCGTATTTGTTGAGGAGAAACGTAGTGGCGGCCTGTGCGTTCATAAAGGCTATTTCGTCTTAGGAGAATACACACTGACTACCCGAGTCGGGCGCAGGGTACCGGTAAACTTGCGACGCATGATCCGCTTGAAGCTGACCAGTCCGTCAATCAGGGCAAACAGAGTATCGTCCTTGCCAACGCCGACGCCTTCGCCTGCTTTGAACTTCTGGCCGTACTGTTTAACGATGATGTTGCCAGCCACAGCGTGCTGGTCACCAAAAATCTTGACGCCAAGGCGCTGCGAGCGGCTATCGCGCCCATTTCGTGTACTACCACCCGCTTTTTTGTGTGCCATGAGAGAGAGTTACTTAAAGTCGATCCGGACGAGCTCTCGGCGAACGTGAGCATCAGGCCGTCCGTAATCAGACACCTGTACTGCACTATATCCGAAGCCAGCCAACCTGTCAACAACTTCGCTGAATAGAGAAAGCCAGCTACCATCCTGGCACTGGGCGGCCGGAAAAACCAGGAGCATGGAGTCGGGCTTATAGGGAGCCCCGGCCCAGGTTTTTAGAAATGCCAGATAGAGATCAACAAGTTCTTTAAGCCAGGGGCCCTGCTCTGCCTGGGTCAAGGGCGCACGCAGCGGCTTGCCCAGGTAGGGCTCGCTGACGATATGCCACGGGCCCTCGCCTATCATCTTCTGCAGACGCTCGGCAGCTCCTGGCTTGGTGGCGTCATACTGGAAGAAGACTTCATTAGGGACCTTCAGCTCGTATTCGGTTGCGATCCAGGCCAGATTCTTGTGTGATGCGTCCACCTGGCTTTGCAGGATGTCCGAACCGAAGGCTTCAAGTCCCATCAGGCGAGCCTCCTCGACAATACGGCCATTGCCACAGAAAGGATCGTAGACAGTCGCCTCTTTTCCTTCGAGACCCAGGTTAATCATGATCTGGGCCAGTTTGGGCGACAGCATTCCTGAGACCGGATCAGGGACCGGGATGCCAATGTCACGCTTATTATACGAGTTGATGTCCTGGACGGTAAGCGTATGCCCTACATGCCAGCCGTTGTCCCACACTGCCAGCAACTCCATGCCGTCAGTCTCGGTCAGCTTATTGCCGACGATTTGGGCACTAGAAAGAATCTCGCCGCCTACCGGGGTGACGAAGCGAACCGAGCGGCCCTGCTTCTTTATATGCTTCTTAAGGGTCAGGCCGAGTTTGAGGGCGGATACACCGCGGCCGTAGATACTGAGGCCAAAAGTCAGCCGCTCAGTACCATCAGAGGTGGCCAATTCAGCTAGCAGAGCCTCAACCAACTGGTCCTGTTTGACGTGTTTGTCCAGTCGGGCAATTTTCTGGGTACCACCCAATCGTGCTTGAAGCTTTTGTATTTCATTGCTCTGGTAGTACTTTTCCAAGGATTCCTTTTCGTCTGCCTCATTTGTTGACTTGAGTAGACAGACATCCGGATGTACCATTAAAAGTGACCATTGGAAGGGCAAGGTCGTGGCTGCTGCCTCGATTTCTAGGCGCGAGAGTGCCGGGGTTCTCCCGGTAATAAATGCAAGTGGCATAGTCTCTTGGTTATACCTGATTACAGGAGTTTAGAATAGGTGTGCCAAGGTATTATCTCTATATAAAAGAACTGGGCACCCCATTGGGGTGCCCTTCTTGTGGGACGTGCCATCACTCAGCGTGAGCGAGTGATGCGGTAAGGGGTGTGGCTGCCAGTGTGGTGGCAACTCCTCTTTCGCGAGATCGCAGTTTGTTTGCGACCTCAGTGATAGCCTTCGTGTGATGAGCATTCAGCCACTCATCAAGCGGCATGTGCACAAGAGCACGGGCGGGCATTTCTTGGGGTGCCCGGAAGGCGGCCCCTTTTCTCTTCACAGCTGTCATCTGTTCTCTTCTCCTCAAAATAATAATGAAGCCCCGTGATACTACCAGGTTTGATCAGATTTGGCAACAATATACCTCACCGGCATTTTGTAAGGCCGCCCATTCCACGTCCAAGAATAGTGATCGACTCAAGGAAGGTTCTCACTGAACTCCTTCGGAGTACGTCTCAAAACTATTCTTAGCCGTGGAATGGGCGGCACAGCTTGATTACGTCAAGGTATCCGATAGACTGAAATTAATGCCCACCGACTCCTCTCCCCCCGGCTTCGTCCACCTCCACACCCACTCCCACTTCTCGCTCCTCGACGGCGCGGGCAAGGTCGACGCGCTCATTGCCAAGGCCAAGGAGCTGGGCATGGACTCGCTGGCGCTTACCGACCACGGCGCCATGTACGGCATCGTTGAGTTCTATGAGAAGTGCAAGAAGGCCGAGATCAAACCCATCCTGGGAGTCGAGGCCTACATGGCCCGACGTGGCCGGTATGACCGGGACGCCAAGCTGGACGCCAAGCCCTACCACCAGATACTGCTCTGCGAGACCTACGCCGGCTATTTGAACCTGTTGAAGATGATATCCGAGGCGCACCTGAACGGCTTCTACTACAAGCCCCGCATCGACAAGGAACTGCTGAAGGCTCACTCCAAGGGACTTATCGCCACCTCCAGCTGTCTGGGTGGCGAGATCCCCCGCCGGCTCGAGCTCAGTCTCGAAGAAGGCAAAAAGGCCCTCGAGGAATACCTGGAGATCTTCGGGACCGACCATTTCTTCCTTGAGCTGCAGCCTCATGACATGGACGAGCAGCGCGTGCTTAACGACCAGCTCAAGCGCCTGGCTTCTGAGTACAAGGTAGGCCTGATCGCCACCAATGACATCCACTACATTGAGCCCGAGGATGCCGAGGCCCAGGACGTGCTGGTCTGTGTCTCCTCAGGCAAGACGGTGAACGACCCGAACCGGCTCAACATGACCGCCTATGACCTGAGCATGAAGACGCCAGAGGACATGGCCGAGATCTTCAAGGACACTCCCGAGGCCATCACCAATACGGTAAAGATCGCCGAGCGCTGCGACGTGAAGATCCCCATGGGCGAGAATATTCTCCCTGTCTTCCCCCTCCCTGAAGGAACTACCGACCGAACCTATCTACGTGAGCTCTGCGCCAAGGGAGTGAAGGAGCGCTACGGCTTCGACTACGTACAGGAACAGACCTGGAAACAGGGTGAACTGCTGCCCTCACCTCCCAACGACCCGGCCATCCCGCTGCCTAACCGCGTAGCCCGCCGTCTCGAGTACGAGCTCTCGGTCATCGAAAAGATGGGCTATGAATCGTATTTCCTCATTACCCAGGACTTTATTAACTGGGCTCGGAGCCAGGACATTATGATCGGGCCTGGGCGCGGCTCAGCGGCCGGCTCTATCGTCTCCTACCTGGTGCATATCATTAACCTGGACCCGCTCCACTACAACCTCATCTTCGAGCGGTTCCTGAATCCCGAGCGCATCGGCATGCCGGATATCGATAATGACATCGAGGCTGGCCGCCGTGACGAGGTAATAGCCTATGTGCGGGAGCGCTACGGGGCCGACCGAGTGGCCCAGATCATTACCTTTGGGACCATGCTGGCCAGAAACGCCATCCGGGACGTGGGACGTGCTCTGGGAGTCTCCTACGGCGAGTGCGACTACATCGCCAAGCTGATCCCCTCCGGACCTGGCGGCATGACCTTGAAGGAAGCCATGGAAAATATCCAGGAGCTCAAGGATCTCTACTCCAGCAATGAGCAGCTGGCCAAATTAATCGACATTGCCTCGAGGCTCGAGGGCGTAGCCCGGCATACCTCGATCCACGCGGCAGGAGTAGTTATTACTAAGGAGCCGCTGACCTCCTACGTCCCCCTGCAGCGCTCGGTCAAAGATGATAATGCCATCGTCACCCAGTACGCCATGAACCAGGTGGAACACCTGGGACTGCTGAAGATCGACTTCCTCGGCCTCTCAAACCTCGACATCCTGCAGCAGGCCCTGCGAGTGATCAAAAAGACTCGCGGTGTGCAAATCGACCTTGACCACCTCCCCATCGATGACAAGGAGACCTACGAGTTGCTTTCTAGAGCCGAAAGTACCGGCGTATTCCAATTGGAGTCGTCAGGGATGAAGCGCTACCTGAAGGAGCTGAAGCCTTCCACCTTCGAAGATATCCTTTCCATGGTCGCCCTCTACCGGCCAGGCCCCATGGACGCCATTCCTGACTTTATTGAGTCAAAGCACGGTCGTAAGGAGATCACCTACCTGCACCCCATCCTGGAACCCATCCTATCCTTCACCTACGGCGTCATCGTTACCCAGGACCAGGTGCTGGAAGTGGCCCGTAAGTTCGCCGGCTTCTCCTACGCCGAGGCGGATATTCTGCGCAAAGCAGTGGGAAAGAAGATCAAGGCCCTCCTGGACGAGCAGCGAGACAAGTTCATTAACGGTGCCGTCGCCACCCATGAGAGCGTGAATCAAGCCAAGGCCGAAGAGGTCTGGAACTTCATCGAGCCCTTCGCCCGCTACGGCTTCAACCGGGCCCATGCCGCCTGCTACGCCATGATCGCCTACCAGACCGCCTACCTGAAGGCGCATTACCCGGTGGAGTTCATGTCGGCCCTTTTGACATCTGATATCAACAACCTGGACCGCATCGGTATCGAGATCGCCGAATGTAAGGAGCGCGGCATCGAGGTGCTGGCCCCTGACGTCAATGAGAGCTTCGTCGAGTTCGGCGTCGTCTTCTACCCCGAGAATGAGAAGCACCAGTACGACTCCTATGTCCGCTTCGGCCTAGGCGCCATCAAGAACGTGGGCCTGCAGCCGGCTGAGGCCATTGTGGCAGCTCGCAAGGCAGACGGGCCCTTCAAGGACTTCAGCGACTTCCTGAAACGCTGCGCCGAGTGCCTGAACAAGAAAGTGGTGGAGAACCTGGCCATGGCCGGCGCCTTCGACAGCCTGGCCGAGCGCCAGCAGGTCATCGACAACCTGGAGATTATCACCCGATTCACCTCCTACATCGGAAAGCAGCGCAATTCCTCCCAGGCCAGCCTCTTCGACGACTCCGAGGACGGCCAAGATCTGCACGAGCTCCACCTGCAGCCTTCCAAACCAGCCGACCAGAAGACCCGCTTAGCCTGGGAGCGCGAACTTCTCGGCATTTATATCTCCGACCACCCGATCTCCTCCTACATGAACTACCTGCCGGAGGACCGCGTCTCTATCGCCAAGCTGCACGAGCTGGAAAACAACACCATAGTACGCGTCTCAGGCGTCGTCATGACCATGCGGGAAATATTGACCAAGACCAACCAGAGCATGGCCTTCGTGGGCCTTGAGGATGATACAGGGGCCGTGGAAGCGGTGGTATTTCCCCGTACCTGGGCGGATAAGAAGAAATACTTCGTGCTAGGCGACGCCGTGACGGTGGAAGCCAAGATCAGCCGAGGTGAGAAGCGCCGCCGCAGCAAGGATGAGGAAGTGCCGGACGAGGCTACCGAGGAAGTGAAGCTACTGGTGGACGACTGCGTCCCCGTCTCGGACAAGAAGCCGGCCACTAAGAAGCGGGCCACCAGGGTGCAGCTGGAAATCCCAGAATCGGGCGACCGGGGGTTACTGCAGAAGATCAAAGAATATCTGGAGAAGTCGCCCGGAAATGTGCCGGTGACTCTGATGATACCTACGCTGGACGGGACCCAGCCGCTTACCGTGTCACACAAGGTGGAGCCGGCGGAGAGGCTTTATGTTCAATTAGCGGGATTATTAGGAGCTGACAGGGTAACCTGGGAATAGCTGCATGGCTGCCCAGGAAAAGTCGTTCGACTCTAGGAAACCTATCTAGCAGTATTCCTTCGGAATACGTCTCAATGTCTTTTCCTGGGCAGCCATGCAGCTAGACATAAGAAAAGACCGCTATGTGGCGGCCTTTTCTTTATTCAGTCGAGTACTAGCGTAGTAGACCGCCCCACTCCACTACCGTAAACCCGTTGCGAGCCCGGGCCGAGAGATGCTGGGCAGGCAGGCTCACTGACTGCTGCAATCCTTCGAAGTCCAGGAAGACGCGGATCACTGTATCAGGCTTTGGAGTGACTTCCAGAGGGGCCAGACGGTTCATATCTGCAGTACCCAGCCAGGAGAGGCGTACGTACGGGGTGGTAGGCAGCTTAGGCAGCCAGAAGTCCAGGAAGTCGGACTGTTCCTGCTTGTTCAGACCCAGCTGTACCAACTGCTGCTTCAGAGTGGCAGCCGCCTCGCTTCCCTTCACCACCACTCCGGAGTTGATGGTAGGATAAGTGCCGTTGCCCAGACCCTCCCAGAAGAGGTTGCCGAAGCTCTTGCCTGCGGCAGTGGTCAGTGCGCCATTTGGCTTAGCCAGAACGTTCCAGCCACCATTGTAGGCAGGCTCGGACTTGGTAATGCTCGCCCCCACCTTCACCGAGACCTGGGTGTCCTTGGTCGGATAGAGGTAGACCACGGGCTTGCCGCATTCAGCTTGGGAGCCGTAGACAGAATTCCGCAACACGATCATGTTGCCGAGCGGGTCCTGGGTTAAGATGACCGGATGCTTTTTCAGGAAGTCAGCATAGCTGATGGTGATGCTCTCACCGGTCTTGGTGTCGAAATATTTTCCGTCATTGAGCATGGCATAGGCGCCCTTGGTAACAGCATTGTTGGTGTCCTTGTACTCATAGACCGCCTTACCAGCTGCCGTAGTACCGACCTGGGTGAAAAGTGAAAGATCAGGGCTAGCCACAACATTGACTCCCGAAGCCCTACCGCACGCGCCCCCTCCGTCAATCCGATAGGTGTCGGCATTCTTCGCGCCGTCCTTCCAGGTGACACTTGCCACCATACTGTCATTCAGAACTGCCGAGGTGGGAGCCGTATACGTTACCGCCGTACCGTCGAAACGTCGAAGGACCAGATAATAAATCGCAGTGCCGTCATCCAAGGTCTTAGCAAATGAATAGACCGGTCCATACGGCGTTGTATCGACAGGTTGAGCGGACTGCTTAAAGGAATCACCAGCAAAGATAGAGAAGAGGCCAGTAACTGTGCCCACATCCAGGTTTGCTCCCTTTACCTTTAAGGTCGTCTGTTGAGCGACCGACTGAAGAGTAACTGTGTTATTTGCAGTAACAATGCCGGCATAGCCGATATTTTCGGCGCCACCACTATTTTGAGCATATACCGCCTTATTGTATGTGGTGAGAAGAGTATAGGTTCCCTTGCTCCCAGTATCCTTCAAGAACAACTCACTATCAGGGCCACCCAAGCCCAAAGCTACCAATTGGGTCAACACAATATCGCGACCGTTATAATCTCCTACATGGTAATAAGAGGTCTCGTCTGCACTACCGGCATAGCCTTCAGGATAGACATACAGCTTCAGATCTGCCAGCTTCACTGGCGCAGCCAGCCACGTCACTCCTGCCTCGGCAAACGGTGTCGGCGCTGGTGTAGCCGTCGGGGTAGCCGTAGCCTTGGCACCTGCGCTTGGCGTAGGCGTTGCGGTAGTCTTGGTACTGTTCTGCTGGCCTTGGGCATACCAGGCTACCCCGGCACCGGCCACTACCACTACCGCCAACCCCACCAATACCACCGGACTAATGCCCTTTGCTGCCCCCTCCTTTTTGTTGTTCATAAAAAAGTCTAACGTTCAGTTACTTCCCAGTTTATGTCAGGGACGAGGAAAGTACAACTCAGTTCCCGTTTCGGTCGTCCGGAGGCTACTTTTCAGAGGGTCATATATCCGGCTCAGACGCGTTGCCTTTTCTGCCCCCGTAAGCAGGCTGGGCGCTGACGACTTAATCCCCACCGGTAGGCCAAAGATCCGCAGCCCCTGGTCAGTAAACTCGCCCCCGACCAGCATGCCCCGCTGGGTCTCCACTGAAAAACCCTGGTCGAAGATGAGATTGCCCATGGAGTAGATGATGGGCACGCCCTTGTACAGCTCCGAGTCCTGCACCACATGGGGATGTGCCCCGATCACCAGATCAGCGCCAGCGTCGATCCAAGCATGGGCCTGGGAGGCCTGACCTGAAGAATGGGTGGTCTGGTACTCCACTCCCCAATGGGGAAATACCAGCACCCGGTCGGAAGCCGTCTGCTTCAGCGACTTAATCAGACTGCTCAGATCAGGATTGCTGTCCAAGGTCAGTACCGTGATCACATGCAGCGAAATACCCTGGCCGGAAATAGTCAGCGCCTTCACCGTGTCGACATCACTAGGTCCGCCCACTGGCGTCACCCCAGCCGCTGTCAGCACCGAACGGGTATTCTCGAGACCAGCTTGGCCAGCGTTCAGACTGTGGTTATTGGCCAGGCTAACCGCATTTACGTGCAGAGCCTTCACCACGTCGATGGACTGGGGCGGGAAGTTGAAGACCAGGTTGTTTGAGGTCACGTTATTATCCACCGGACCGGAAGCTATCGGCCCCTCGTGGTTAAGCATTCCCAGATCAGCACCCCAGAAGGTACGCGGACTGAACTTGTCCACCACCTGAGTGAACTTCCCACCGTTCTTGAAGAAATACTGGTCGGCCACCGATCTATCCAGCATGATGTCCCCCCCTAGCAAGAACGAGACGCTGGCGGCCGGCACCGTCTTGGCGCCTGGCTCATACCAACCAAAGAGGTGGGTGGTGCCCTCCCCGTCCAGATCCTTCACCAGCACACCAGAGTTAGTGTGGTTCTTCAGGACGAAATGGCCGGCTGCCCGGTCAGTGGCAAAGCGAGAGGCTAGCACCAGGCTTAACGGCGAGTCCACCTCAGCCACCTTGGTCAACGTATCGAGATCAAGATTGTCCAGGGCCCGGATACTGACAGCATCATGCAGCTCCCCCAGCTTGGCCGGCTGATAATGGGAAAAGTCCACCGAGGCGATCACTAGGCAGTCAGGACAGACATCGGAGATATCGTCGGCCAGCTTAGTTGCCTGGCTCTGGGTGGCCTTTGAGCCGATGATCAGGGGCACTATCTTGGCGCCAGGAAAGGTATGGGCGATGTCATGGAGAATATTCCTGATCCCATGCTCATTGGTAAAGCTGCCGATCTCCTCAGTTACACCGTCCTTCTCCACCCGCTTAATCAGGTCCAGATCGGGGTCAATGATACCAGCATCGGTGGACCAGCTCTGAGGTGTAGTCTGGATGGCGCCACTACCTGACTCGTAGTGGTTAGGAGAGACCAGCACTATGGTCTTAGGCTTCAGACCAGTGGTTGCAGCCTGGGTAAAGAGCTCGGCCCGCTGAGTTGCTACCAGCTGGTGATGCGGCACAATGAGGGCCACCGGTAGTGGATTTGGCCGAGGCGTGACCGTTGCCCTCGGTACCAGTTTAGTGGGCGTATGCACGTCCACCTTATAAAAGTACCCTATCCCCACCAGAATAAGGGCCACGGAGGCTAGAGAGAAGGCCAAGGAAATGATCTGCCGTCTCATTCCCCCGTCGCTACCCGGAGAATCTCCTGCTGCAAAGTATAGGGGTCAGGGACGCTGCGGATCAGAAAGGGCTCCCCCGTGCCCGGTGTCCTGATGGTGATATCACCGAAGCCAAACAGCGTGTTGAACAGGCCTTTTACCTCATGGGATACCTGCAGCACCGCCTGAAGGCTGCATTCTACCAGCTCCCGGTTGAACGGTCCCTTCTGGGAAAGGAAGATCACCCGCTCATTGGTAAGTAGTACCAGAGAGTTGTTCCAGGCGTGCCAAGCCAATACTCCTCGCACCACTGCTAGCACCAGGCAGAGCAAGAACAAGGCCGAAAGAAATGAATTCGAAGTAATGAAGACAAAGGCAGCTAACGGGAGCAGTAGAAGACTGCCCGCCACCATAAAGGGACGAAGCAGTACCAGGGGGTGCTGATGACTAAAGAGAACTACCTCCTCACTGTTGTGCTGGCCCTGGAAGCGATAGGACATACTGTTTGATCTTCTCCACTACCGCACCGGGTAAAATGCCGCCCTTGGTGATGTAGTCACTAGCTCCAAGCTGCAGGCCCTTTGCCTGGTCGTCGATGTCTCCGAGTGCTGAAACAATGATCACTGGAATATGCTTGGTGGCAGGATCAGCCTTTACCATGGATAGGACGTCATATCCTGAGATCTTTGGGATCATGATGTCCAGCAGGATGAGCTGAGTATCAGGGTGAGCTGCCAACTGGTCCAGGGCCTGCTGTCCGTCGAAGGCCTGCACCACGTTAAAACCGGCACCGATAAAGCGGTCCAGATAGAGCTCCTGGAGGATGCGATCGTCTTCTACAAGCAGGATCTTGGCGGGGGTGGGTTGGTCGGCCATAAAGGGTAGTTAATGCTTTAGGACTTAATCATTCTGGTGCGTAGCGAGGAATCCCTGAGAAACGGAGTGAGACGTACTTGTTGGTACGTTGAACGAGTATCGGAGGGGATGACGACGCTAGGCGCAGAATGGGGCCCTTCAGAAGTTAGTTTACTCTTTTTAGAGCACGCTGTTCAAGAGCATAGGTGACCAGAATCAGGCCGGTCATACACACCACCAGGCCGATAGCCAGTTTGCCCTTATCGGCCGATTCAGAGCCCCGTACTGCCAGAAGGCCAAAGGTAAGTGAGAAAGCGTTGATGAGAATGACCACCTGCGGCACCGTGAAGCCTATTTTCATCAGGCGGTGGTGCAGATGACGCTGGTCGGCCATGAAGGGGCTTTGCCGGGCCCGTAGACGCCTGAAAATGACCACTAGGGCATCGAGAACCGGAATCCCCATGACCAGGGCGGCAGTAGCCACCTTGCCCCCGGAAATGATAGCAATCACCGCTAAGAGAAAACCAAGTAGCTGCGAGCCCACTGTGCCCATAAACAGCTTGGAGGGAAACCAGTTCCAGGGAAGAAAGCCCAGGGTCACCCCAAAGAGGAGTAGTGAAAGTGTCGCCGTACCCATTAGCCCCAGCTGTAGGCTCAGTAAGAACAAGGTTACCGAAGCAGTCAGGGCAATACTCCCGGCCAACCCGTCCAGTCCGTCAAACCAGTTCATGACGTTGATCATTATCATTACCCAGACCACGGTAAAGGCATCGGACCAGAATACTCCCAGCTGGAGCTCTCCACCCCAGGGTAGACGCAAGAAGGGCACAGTCACTCCTGCTGCTACCAGGATCAGTCCTGCCACTAGCTGGCCGGCCAGTTGCCCTTGCCAGGAGACACCCTTCAGATCATCCCAAAGGCCGACAATTAAGAGCAACGTCATGCCACCAAGTAGGCCCCAGACTGCCCCGTCTATACCCAGGAAAGGTGGTCTTCCAAAGTCGAGGCTCCCGTACTGTTTTCCCAGGGTTAGCAACCAGCCGAGCGTCACGACAACAGTAAGCCACATGGCTACTCCCCCTACCCGGGGCTTGCGTACCGTATGCATGTCACGGGTACGAATGCTGGGCAACAGATGGCGCTTCAGGGCCAGCTGCCTCAAGACGCCGGTCAATGCGCAGGAAAGCACCAAGGCAAATCCCGCCAAAGCCCAGGGCTCAGGGTATCGTTCCAGCAGCCTCACCCACCATTCGAACATAGACTAGGGTTACCTACTGGTTGCGCTTGTCGCCGAACATTATCACATGGTCAGCCCGGTCATAGTCATTCAGCTCGCTGTCCTTGAACCAGTGTTTGATTTCATGGGCGGCCTCTTCGGCGGTCTCAGAAGCATGAACGATATTGAAGATACTACGACCCTCGAGGTTCGCGGCAGTAGGAGCGTCGATGGAGAAGTCTCCTCTGATAGTACCCGGCTCAGCGAAAACCGGCAGCGTGGCACCAACCAGCTTGCGAATGATCGAAATGGCGTGTATGCCCTCCACCACCATCGGCACTACTGGTCCAATAACCATAAAGTCCACTAGTGCCTCGCGCACCTTGGCGCCGATCTCACCAGCGTCATCAGTGCCCATATGCTCTTTAGGATCCAATTCATACTCTGCGAAAGTCTTCAGCCCTTTATTTCCTAGCCGCTCTACCCATGTAGCATCCTTCGGATAAAAAGCATCAACATGAGCGGAGGTGGCTGACATCATCTTCATGGCAATGATCTTGAGGCCGCGCTGCTCTAGGCGCTTGATTACCTCGCCGATCAGACCGCGCATGACGCCGTCTGGCTTTACCATGATAAAACTACGCTCAGTCGGCAGTTCGTGTGTCTTGTATTTTGAAGCCATGCAACGTTCTTACTGGTTAATATGTTCTAAGGTAAGTAGTTGAGAAAGTCCATCCGCATCCTCTTGGGGACCAATGACAGCTAACCGTAGCCACTGCTCTTGCAATAGTTCTTGTGCCACCTCACGGATCTCTTCTGCAGTAACCGCCAGGATCTTTTTCTCAATGCTCTCGGTATCCTCGATCCCCTTCTCAAGCAGGCTCTGCATGCCGTAGAACTCTGCCACCTGCTCGGAGTCCTCTAGTGAGAGCAGCATTTTGCCGAGCAGGAACTGCTGGGCCCGGTCCAACTCTTCAGGGGTTACTAGCTCTTCGCGGATCTTGCGAAGCTCCACCATAATGGCGGCCACAGCCTGGGGCAGGCGCGCATTATCCACTCCCGCTGAAGCTACTAGCATGCCGGTCTCACGATAGCTGTCAGGCATGGCCCGTACGTAGTAGCAGAGACCCTGCTGCTCACGTACCGAGGTAAACAGACGAGAGCTCATGTTGCCACCTAGAATAGTGGCCAGCAGCCGGTAGGGGTACTTCTTGGGATGAGCGATAGGATAACCCTTGGTGACTAGCATGAGGTGGGTCTGCTCGGAGGCCTTGTGCTCCAGCCGAACTCGCTTCTCGGTAGCCTGGTATTCAGCTACCTCAGGTTCGTAGCCCTCACCCTGGGGAAGCTCGGCGAAGAATCGCTCCACCATCTCCTTGGCCTGGTCGAACTCAACGGCCCCGGCAATGATCACCGTGCACTTGGAGCCCATATAGAACTGCTTTCGATAGTCGCGAAAGTCCTCAGCAGTAAAAGCGGTGACACTTTCCTTGGTACCGGTAATCGGACGTCCTAGTGGTGAGTCGCCATATACTAAGTCGGCTAGCACCTGGTCTACCTTGCGCATCGGCATGTCCTCGTACATATTGATCTCTTCGACGATCACCCCCTTCTCCTTGGTCAGCTCCTCTTCAGGGAAGGTCGCGTGCAGGACCATGTCAGAGAGCACGTCGAGACCAAGCTCCAGATGGTTGCCTGCAGTTTTGGTGTAGAAACCGGTAAACTCCTGGGCGGTGAAGGCATTGAACTCACCCCCTACGGCGTCCAGGGTCTGAGCAATCTGCTGAGCAGTAAGAAACTTACGCCCTCCTTTGAAAACCATGTGCTCGGCAAAATGAGCCAGGCCACGCTGGTGGTCGCTTTCATAACGAGAACCCACTTCCATCAGAACGATGGCCGTCACTGCAGCTGTAGCGGGGAGAGGCACCACCACTAAGGAGATACCGTTGCTGGTCGTATGCTGGATAATGGTGTGCTTCATAGGGGGTGACGCGGATACGCTGAGTTGACCGCACCGTGAAGTGCGGATTGTCTAGGATCTATCTCACGATTGCTTAAAGAATGGAATTTCCACTGTATGAGACGAAAGTGGTGAGAGACAAGGAGTCGTATCGGATATACGGCGACGAGTCTCAAGCCGCTTACAGTCCGTACGGTGGGAATTCCACTTACTTTAGTAATCGTGAGATAGATCCTAGCTGCTTCTACATTAGCAAGTTGTCCTTTACGAAGCCAGCTCTGGCCGATATAGTGGTCTTAGCTTTTAGTAACTGCGATCATGCTGCACATCGACCTGAATAACATCCTGTCCGAGGAAGACGCACTCCAGAAGATTTCCGACATCTTTACCAAGGTGGAGAATGAAAAGGTAACCTATGTACTCACCAAATCAGGCCGTCCGGTACTGGCTATCGTGGACATCGACCAGCTTGAGCAGAATTTCAAGACCGTTGGTATCGATGCGCCTGCTGCACCCGTAGAGATGCCTGCCGTCCAGCCGACCATGCCCAGCCTCACCGCTTCGCCCTCCGCTTCCATGCCCACAATGTCTGAATCCACTTCTCCAGCCGCCGCCTCAGCTATCATTAGTCCTACTATGGCGGCACCGGCTCCCGTGGCACCTCCCGTCCCTATGGCGGCTCCAGATCCCATGGCTGCACCTGCCAACCCTATCAACGCTCCTTGGGCCGAAGAACTCCCTGATGAGACTGCTCCCGTAGCCGCTCCTGTTGTCGCTCCTGTCGCGCCGGCTGCTCCACCAGTCGATCCAGCGGCTCCCGCACCAGCTACTGATCCTGCCGCCGCCGTCACCCCGCAGGCACCACCTGCCGGCGTGCCGCCTATCAATGGCAGTCTAGAGCTACCCGAAATGCCCGAAGACCCAACTAATAGTTCCCCTCTCGCGTAAGACGTCACATACGTTCATAGGAAACTTTTGAGACGTATCCTGAAGGGATACTGTAGACAGGCTCCCTTGAGTCGATCAGTTTCCTGGGAATGTATGTGCGGCGACTCTCCGGAGTACGTCTCAAAAGTTTTTGATGGAAAGCCGTATGACAGCTTAGACTATTTGAACGGACGCCGTGCGCTCATAATGACGACACGTGCCGGACCAGGTAAAAGGACTCCTTAATCAGGAGTCCTTTTACAGCCCAACAGAAAATTCTAGACAGTGTGCATGATGTAGAGGAATGCCCCGACTGCGGCGGCGGCCATAAGCACGATAAGAACCGTCATGAGAACAGTCATCAGCCAACCACCACCTTCTTTAGCAGGTACTACCGGTGCCTGAGGTTGGGCCGCATCGGAACTAGCTGGCAATAGCTTCATCAACATAGCCTGGGACTGCTCGGCCCGTCCCCGCCAGACGCCAAGCTCCTCGCGAGCCTGAGAATGCTTGACCACTTCATCATTGTATTTGTCCTCGTACATGTCGGCCTTCTTCTGCCAATACTCATGGGCAGCGCCTGACTCACCGGCCACTGCCACCCGGATGGCATGGGTAGGAATCGAAGCCGGCTCTGTAGCATCAGACTCCTCGTCCACAGGAACGCTCTCAGGCTTGATTTCAATTGGAGCACCGCTGTAGAAGGCGCGTACCTGGTCAGGATCCACCATGTAAATAAAGCCGGTCAGGGTCTTCTCCTTGTGAAAAGGAATCTTGCCCGCTTTGATCAGGCGACGCAGGGTGACTTCTGATTTGCCAGCCGCGGCGGCGGCCCGGTCCAGCTGCATGAGTTCGGCCATGGGTAGTAAAAGACTAGGCTTGAATAGAACTAGTATAACGAATTCGAGCCACCTGAGTATACACTCAGCCAATCAGCTGCCCGGACTCCTCAGGTGCGGCTGGCACTGGCGCCTCCTCTACCCTCTGTACACGAAATATTGAGCGCATGGTCTGTTGGTCGACGGCAGCGAGCAGCTGGGTAAATAGCCGATACCCCTCGGACTTATAAGCTACGAGCGGATCATTCTGGGCATAGCCCTGCAGTCCGATACCGGTGCGCAACTCCTGCATGGTGTTGAGGTGCTCGACCCAGAGCAGGTCAATGGTACGCAGGTAGATGCTCCTTAGTACGTTGCCAAAGTGTTCGCCGAACTCGGTCTTCTTGCTGGCGTAGACCTCTTCAAAGAGATGACTGAGCCGTCCCTCCACTGCCGCGTCGCTCTGAAAGTCATCGAGCTCCTTATGCAGCACCTGGACAGCCTGGTCAGAAAGACCCAGCATGGCATGGACATCGCGGGACAGCTGTTCCAGATTCCATTCGTGCTTACCGCCGGAGGCGTGTACACCAGCCAAATGACGGGCCTCGCCGGCCATAGCTGCCTCCACCAGACTCTCGATCTCCTCATTGTTCTCAGCAGCAGCCACCAGGGCCTTGCGCCGGCGCTTGTAGATCACCTCGCGGTGGCGGTTCATGACGTCGTCAAACTGGACTAGACGCTTTCGCATGTCAAAGTTATGGCCTTCCACCTTCTTCTGGGCCGACTCGATGGTACGGGAGATCATCTTGTGCTCAATGGCATCGTCGTCAGGAACGCCCATGACATCCAGCCAGTGCTTCATCCGCTCACCACCAAAGATACGCATCAGATCATCGTCGGTAGAAATGAAGAACTGGGAGGAACCGGCGTCACCCTGGCGTCCAGCCCGACCGCGCAGCTGGTTGTCGATACGGCGGGATTCGTGGCGCTCAGTACCCAATACGTGCAGGCCACCTAGCCTCAGCACCTCATCGTGGGCCATCTGCCAATCGCTGTGAGCCACTTCGTAACCTGCAGCGGTGTCGAAATCAGCCCTACGTGGAGGGACGCCACCCAACATGATGTCCGTACCTCGACCGGCGAGGTTCGTGGCGAGGGTGACGGCGTTCTTGCGGCCAGCCTGGGCAATGATATGGGCCTCGCGCTCGTTGTTCTTGGCATTGAGGATCTCATGCTTGATGCCCCCCTTCTTCAGGGCCTCGGCCAGCCGCTCATTCTTCTCAATAGAGATAGTACCGATCAGAATAGGCTGTCCAGCCTGATGACGCTCCTTGATGCTGGCTACCAATGCCTTAAACTTGCCCTGCTCGCTCTTGTAGATCTGGTCGGGCAGGTCCTTGCGCACCATAGGACGGTTCGTAGGAATCGGGATAACCTCGAGTCCGTAGATCTTAATGAACTCCTCTTCCTCAGTCTTGGCGGTACCGGTCATACCTGAAAGCTTGGTATAGAGGCGGAACAGGTTCTGGAATGAGATGGTCGCGAGCGTATCGGACTCGCGCTGCACCTTCACGCCCTCCTTGGCCTCAATAGCCTGGTGCAAACCCTCACTGTAGCGGCGTCCGGGCATCAGGCGGCCAGTGAACTCATCTACGATGACCACTTCCCCCTCCTGCACCACGTAGTCCTTATCGCGGCGGAAGAGGATGTTGGCCTTCAAGGCTTCTTCAAGATGATAGGCCAGCGACATTTCTTGGCCGGCATAGATATTCTCCACGCCCAGCCACTCCTCCATCTTGGCAAGGCCCGACTGGGTAAGGGAAACTACCTTGTCCTTCTCATCCACCGTATAGTCGTCCTCAGCCTTCAGACGGGGCACCAGCCTTGAGAACTGTACGTACATGTCAGCCGACTCTTCGGCAGGCCCGGAGATAATAAGCGGGGTACGAGCTTCGTCGATAAGAATGGAGTCCACTTCGTCGACAATGGCGTAGAACAGCTCGCGCTGCACCAGGTGTTCCTGGGTGGGCGCCATATTGTCACGCAGGTAGTCGAAACCGAACTCGTTGTTAGTACCGTAGGTAATGTCGCAGGCGTAGGCCTCCTTGCGGCTGACCGGCACCAGCTCACCCTCCTGGTATTTTAGGGCAGTATCATGCACCACTATGCCGACGGTCAGGCCCAAGTAGTCATAGACGGGTCCGTAGTCCTCTACCGCCTTCTTGGCCAGGTAGTCGTTGACGGTGACCAGGTGGACGCCGCGGCCGGCCAGTGCATTTAAGTAAAGTGGCAAGGTAGCGACCAAGGTCTTACCTTCACCAGTCTTCATCTCAGCAATGTTTCCCAGGTGCAGGGCAATGCCACCCAGCATCTGGACGTCGAAATGCCGCTGGCCCACCGTCCGCTTGGACGCCTCACGCACGACGGCGAAGGCCTCAGGCAAAATGTGACTGAGGGAGGCATTCACCTCTTTTTTCTCGTTCACCCGGTCAGACATCTCCAGCATGGCCAGAGGGTCATGCTCATTCTTGGAAAGGCGCTCCTTGGCCTTTTCCCTGAGCTCGGCGGTCTTGGCCTTCAGCTTGGCATCAGAGAGCGCAGCCAGTGGCTCCTCGAAAGCATTAATCGCATCGAGAGTCTTCTTATGCTGCTTGAGGAATGCTTTGGAGCTGTCACCAGCCAACCGATCCAATAGGTTCATAGGAGGTTCTGTATAGGAGAAAGTTGCATTCGTATGATAGCCGTTCCTACAGAAAAGCGCAAAGGAGAAGGACAGGTAAGGTCAACGCCCCAAAACAAAACGAAGGCCCGATGATCTGGGTCCTTCGTTTAGAGGTGCTCGGCCGTAGCCAGGCACCGAGACTTTCACACCAAGTTGGGATCGGGTCTCCACTCTGGACCAGCACTTCTTAGTACTGGCACCTCAACCAACAAATGCTGGTGGTCGCGCCTGGGACGCCATACCCTTCGAACACTCAGGCTGAAGGCCCTTCCACTGCCCTGAGCACTCCAGACGTACCTTTGCTGCCGGTTTGCTACGATTGCCCCACCGCGATGCGGTTGGGCATGTGCTGCTCCTGCGGGTTTCCCCGCAATCGTTACTGCGATTTTCACTTTGTCCTCCCCAATATACGTCCCTTAGCTACGGAACGATTGCCTCTTGTATAGCAGGAAATCCGAATAATGTCAATGCCGGAGTTGCCTCATGGGCTACAAACGTTTAAGGCCCCGGCAACAATGCCAGGGCCTTACGTAAAATCACTTTCTTCTCGCGCTCCTTGTTTCCCAGAGCTCAAAGCTCTTCATGACGTCTTCTAAGTCTGGGCCAACTTTGGCAACGCCAGCGAGGCTGGCCTTACGGAGTAGGAGACCTAAGATGTGCAACTCTTCAGCTTCCTGAGCGCTCAACACGTCTTGAGACGGCTTGAGTTGCTTTGCTAATGCCCCCCTCTCCTCTGGAGGACATTCCTCTAACTGCCTGCATTTCTCCCAATACATCCCTACTTTAACAAGCAGCTCCTCAATTCTCGGCATGACCAATGACTGTATTCTAGTAAACTCGTCACTCCGGTCCAGCTTCAGGTATACGGCATCGTTCCCCGTAATCAGTGCCTCAGCGATAACCGGCTGGTCGCCACTGAGAAATTGGGCCCTATCCGGATAAGCAGAAGAATCTGCATCCCCCTTAGGGAGCCTTGGGAGAAGAGAGCCATGGCAAAGCTCTAGGTGGTGAAGATTGGGAAGGACGATTTGTATCCCCCGATCGACTACCTCCTCCTGCTTGCCGTTCTTGATCACATAGATCGTAGCGCCTCCTGGCAGTCTCGACATTAATTCACCCCTTTCAATCAAAATACAAAACAGAGACGATCATACAGCATCGTCCTCGCTAAGTCAATCACTCCTGATCAAAAAGGACTCTTAGTCCCGCTTCCGGATCTCGCTAAAGCCGGTATAGGGAATCAGCACCTCAGGAATAGCAATGCTGCCATCCTCGCGCTGGTTGTTTTCTAGAATAGGTATCAGGATACGGGGCGAGGCGAAGGCCGTAGAGTTCAGGGTATGCACAAACTCGGTCTCCCCCGTCTGGTCGCCCCCCACCCTACGGAAGCGGATGCCCAGGGTACGGGCTTGGTAGTCGGTGTCATTGGAAGCCGAGCAAGTCTCGCCGTACTTATCCATGCCGGCCATCCAGGTCTCGACGTCCCATTTCTTAGCCTGGGGCGTGCCAAGATCACCGCCGCAATTCAGTACTACCTGGTACGGCAGGCCAAGCTTCTGGAGCAAGTCTTCGTGCAATGAAAGCAGCAGCTCGTGCTCTTTCACCGTATCGTCAGGGCGGGCATAGGAGAACATTTCCACCTTATTGAACTGGTGTACCCGGTAGAGACCGCGGGTCTCTTTGCCGTAGGTGCCAGCCTCTCGACGGAAGCAGGCGGAAATACCAGCGTAGCGCAGAGGTAGCTCGGACTCGGAGAGAATCTCGCCGGCATGGTAGTTGGCCAGGGCGACTTCAGCAGTACCGGCTAGGTACAGTCCGTCCCGGTCCACCTTATAGGCGTCGCCGTCCTGCTCGTCCTCGGGAGCGGCAAAATGACCGGCCCCGTACATGGCCTCGGCTCTTACCAGGTCTGGCACCGACAGCAAGGTAAAGCCCTTGGCCTTCAAGGTGTCGAGAGCCAGGCGCAGTACCGCCTGCTCCAGGATGACCAGCTCATTCTTCAGATAATAGAACTTAGCACCGGAGACCTTGGCCGCCCTTTTGGTGTCCAGCAGGTCGAGCTCCTCGCAGAGCACCTCGTGATCTTTGGGGGTAAAGGCGAAGGCAGGCTTCTCCCCCACCGTCTTTACGACTACGTTCTCCTTGTCGGAGGCACCCTCTGGCACGTCCTCAGTAGGAAGGTTGGGGATCTGGCGCATAAGCACCGTCCAGGACTCGTCCAGAGCGGTCAGGCGGTCCTTGTCGGCCTTAATGGCATCAGACAGCTCCTTGAGGTCGCCACGCAGCTTCTCGCGATCCTCAGGCGTCGCCTTGGCCATCTCGTTACTGGCCTGGTTCTGCTTGGCTTGGCGGGTCTCACTTTCCTGACGCAGGGATTTACGCTCAGAATCGACGGTCAACAACCGGTCGACCAGGGAAGGGTCGCCGTGTTTCTTGGTAATGCCGGCCTTTACCAGGTCGGGATTGTCGCGAATGAGCTTGATGTCGAGCATAGAGAGACGTTAATCCTGCGGGATATGTCTCATACTAGCCGATTCCTTTCCAGGTGTACAGATCAAAAAAAGGTGCCGAGCCTTGCGGCGCAGCACCTTCCCTAGAAACATACGAGAACATTTTAACTACCGGGATGACCCCGCCTGAAGGCTTCTACACCAGGCTGAGGTCTCCCAGGTCTCTCACGTCGGGAGAGACAGTCCGATCAGCCTGGCACCGGGGCTGTACATCCGGCCTTTTTATCGTGTCGCACAAGCAAGCACGAAGGAGCAAGGGAATTTAAGAATCGATCGGAGCCTCTGACACATCCTGGGCGGCTGTCAGTACGTCGTCACCGGCAAACCCGTGCTAGCACACAATGAAACGTGAGCGTTCACCGCTCGAGACGGGTGGGGTGAGTAAATGACTCACCCGCACTCGAGACGTGAACTGTCCTAATCTATGGGCCTCCTTCCCGGCCCCGTCACATCCTTACTTGCGGAAGCAGATTTCCTTGCTCCCCCGCATAAGGTGCACACCCCAAATGTGCAGCTCCACCGGGTGCTTGAGATCCGGATAAACGACATCCTGCTGGATGGTCCGGGTATACGTGCGTCGGTCCTTCAGGACGTACGTATCCACGAACCACGGCAGAAGATCATGTTCATCCGGTTCCGCCTGGAGCCAGACTTCGGCCATCTGGATGCCGCGGTAGTCCATGACCGTCCGGACCCGCTCGAACGGAGCCGCACTCCACTCCTTGTAAGGGAGGGGGTGGGCCGTCGGCTGGTTGGCACGGTGGACCGCCACAGCAAGAATGACGAAAAGGATGGCCCCGGCGAGGTACGACGCGATTTTCTGAAAGGTATTCATAACTATCATTTCTCCTGCGTACTGGCCCGCCGGCTCGAATTTTCAAACTATTGAGTCGCTTTCAGCGCTCAGGATGGATACTTAGTAGCCTAAGGAACGCACCCGAACCCGGAACAGCGCTACAAGCGAAACCTGGCGACCAGCAAGCGTCTCAAGGCGGGGTACATCACTACACGCAGTGGATGATCGCCCGAATTCCTATTACTTGGCGGATTGTCAGTCGTTATCAGGTCTCGCTCGTTTGCAGGAAGAGTTATATCATTTTGATTTATATTTGTCAAGTATATTTGAAAGGTAAATATAAAATAGGAGAATTTATAAGGTTAAAATACTATCTTTTTTACTTTCATTTCAAATTGAATATGGACAAAAGCTATTATTTGTGTCATACTATGAGCATGGTAAAAATCACTACTTTCCTCAAGCGCATCGGCCTCAGTGACAAAGAGGCGATCATCTATGAGTATCTCCTGAATAAGGGAGAGCTCTCGGTTGCTGAGCTGAGCCAAGTCAGCCAGCTTAAGCGCGGTGACCTCTATAACGTCCTCTATAGCCTCCGCGACCGCGACCTGGTACAGCAGGTGGACCGCGGACGTAGCTCCACCTTCTCGGTCACTGACCCTACCCTCCTGAAAAACCAGATCGAGGTACAAAAAGACCGCCTGGCCGAGGCGGAGGCAGCTACCAGCGTCCTCCTCCCCAAGCTGGTATCCCAGTACACCATCACCTCAAACCGGCCCTCTGTGCGTTACCTCGAAGGACTTCCCGGACTGATAAGCGTCTACGACGAGCTCTTTGCATCCAAGGAAAAGGAGTTCCTTCTTCTGCGCTCGGTGTACGACAATACGACCCCGGAGATTTCCGAGGTCATCAACCAGATGGTTGAACGTCAGATCGCCCAGAAGATGAAGGTGCGCCTGATTGCCCCCCTTGAGGAGAAGAGCAAGCGACGCTACCTGGTCACTGACAAGGAGCGCGGCATCGAGCGTCGCATCGTGGAGGAAAGCCAGCTCCAGTCCCCCGCCCAGATCATGATCTGGGGTGACTGTGTCGCCATTATTTCCCTGAAGGGCCATACCGTTATTACCCTCATGGAGAATGCCGACATCGCTCAGACCTTCCGCAATATGTTCACCTATATGTGGGAAAAGGCCGAGCCTTACCACGATAAGGTAGTGAAGAGTTGGAAATGATACCCTACGACGATTTGTGAGTCGTCTCTTTCTTGCTGTCCCTGTGTGCAGGAGAAGCTTTCTTCCTGCCTCTTTTCCATAGAATCAGACCGAGGACTGCGGCAAGCGCCGCTACGGCGAGTACTCCCGCAAGTATCCACCAGATATACCCTTTGCCTGACTGATTCGTGAGCCCGCTGCCGACCACCTTGAAGTCAAATACGTCCTGCTCATCAGGCTGAGCCACCGTACTCACCGTTATTTTGTGCGTACCGCTGGGAAGGGTGGCCGCATCGACTGAATAGGTCCACTCCCCCTTGTCATCGGCAGTCACCGCATAGCTTTTTACTGTGCTATAGACCCGTATAGTAACCACCTCATTCGGCTGGGCAGTACCGTTCAGCAGAATGGGCTGTGAGGTTTTCACCTGCACATTCTTTCCTACGCCGGCCTCATAGGTTGCCGCACCGACCTTAACTCGTATGGCAGCCAAGGGAGGCGGGGCACCCTCAGGTACAGTACTGGCCTCAGGAGTAGCAGCGGGTATAGGTGTCGCCTTAGTTCCTGGCTTGGGTGTGGCAGTTGGCTTGGGAGTGGCAGTTGGCTTTGAGGAGGTCTTGGGAGTAGGGTTAGCCCCTGAAGCAGGAGTACTCGCGGCGGTCGGGGTGGCAGGTGCCACCACCGGAGGAATGCCTATATAGGCGAGCCTGGTACTCAGCAGCACATCCCAACGATGAGCCACCTCGCGCTGTCCGGCCTGATTCCAATGGGTGCCTTCCCTTCTCCAGGCAAGATCAATCAGGTCGTCACTGTCTACTCCAGGAAATATGTCCTGGCCGTTTATTACTTCATTCTGAGCCTGGCGGATCACTTGCATGGCTGCCAGGTCCGCGGGACTTGTGTTCACAGTTGCACCGGCGGTAGCGAAATAAGTGCTGTGAGAGACATACCATGGCACCGTCCAGCCGGAATCGCGACGGGAGGCATTGATGAGGTCCATGATCCCTGCCTTGTAGGCGTCCTTCGAGGTCTTAAGGTTGGCATCGGCCTCGCCCTGGACCCAGAGAATACCCCGCACCCCGTTCTTGCCAAAGTAGTCCAGCCCCATCTTCATACGGTTGCCATACAGGTAATAGTCGTCTGGCGTCCAGTTGTGGACTCTTGGCTGATGGGTCACCGAGGTACCACCTTCAGCTATCGAAAGGAAGCCTATGGGCACGTGGAGGCTGGCTTCGAGATTAGCACCTACTTGGGACCAGATAGAGCCATTAACGACCTGGGGCTGGCTGGGAATGGGCTGGGTGCGAATATTGGGCTGTGGCTCATTAGCTTTTTCCCATCCTCGGTCAGGCTGGCCGGGGTAGAAGCCGGCTATAGTTATACCGTCGGCAGTCTGGGTCCCTTCCCCCCGCCAGGCAGACACACGGTCGGAAGTAGTGGCCATGTAGCTGCCTGTATTGGCGGCATTTGACTGCCCTGCCGTAATAAACACCTCGCCCACACCGACCCGGTCGACCTGGGCGCTGGCGGCGGTCACGCCACTGCGTGTCGCCCTCACCTCTACGGAATACCAGCCTCCCGCTGTCATCCTCAGACTTCCAGAAAATGAACCGTCTGATGCGGTAGTAGCCACCTCCGTCCAATCGGTACCCACCCCCTTCTGCCCCGACATGACGGTGGAACGAGCCTCCACCCTGAGGCCAGCCGGGCTGCTGCCGGCAAAGGATCCCTTGACCGGGACCAGCGCATAGTTACTATCATTTCGCTGAACCACCTCTCGGGCCTGGGGATACTTGATGCTTACGCTGCTGCCCACTGAGAGATCGATGGCATGGCTACGTCTGGCAAGATAGCCGTAGGTTCCCAGTGCCGTCAAAGCGAGCAGCAGAATGACGGGTCCCGCTATCCTGAGAACACTTCGCGGCACGGTGACGTGGTTCATCCTGAGAATTCGCTTACAGATGTAATGTCTCAACTATATAAGACTGGTCCGGCAAAAGGAACCGACAAAAAAAGACGGCCAGCACAGCCGTCCCATGCCCCACCAACAAGTCGCCTATTCGAAGTTCTCTTCAGGTTCCGGCCGCATAGTCGGGAAGAACACTATCTCCCGAATTGACTCCAGGTCCATAAAAATGGCCAGAGCGCGGTCAATCCCTCCCCCGTAACCACCAGTAGGCGGCATTCCGTACTCAAGGGCGCGCAGGAAGTCCTTGTCCATACGCTGGGCCTCAGGATCACCGGCCAGGCGCAGCTTCTCCTGCTCCTCAAACCGCTCACGCTGGTCGATAGGATCGTTCAGCTCACTGAAGGCATTGCCCAGCTCGGCACCGTCAATGAGTAGCTGGAAACGCTGGGTGATCTTGGGATTGTCAGCATGCTTCTTGGCCAGCGGCGAGAACTCCAAGGGATGGTCAATAATAAACTGGGGCTGGATCAGGTTCGGACGTACTGTCTTCTTGTACAGCTGGTCCATCAGGCGGCCGCGTCCGAGGGAAAGGTCAGTGTCCACCCGGTATTTCTTGACGGTTTCAACGAGCTCTTCGTCGGTGATGGTAAGGATATCGATGCCTGCATACTGCCTGAGTAGCTCCTGGTAGCTGGTACGTGGCCAAGGGCCGGAAAAATCCAGCACATGCTCTCCCCGCTGCAGCTGGAGAGTACCAAATGTCTCCTGAATGATATAGCGATACATCTCCTCGACCAGATCCATGAGCTGGGTATAGTCGGCGTAGGCCCAGTAGAACTCCATCGTGGTGAACTCCTGCAGGTGCTGGGGACTGATCCCTTCGTTACGATAGGCACGGCCGATCTCAAACACCTTGTCAAAGCCGCCGACAATCAGACGCTTCAGATGTAGTTCCGGTGAGATGCGCAGGAACAGGTCTACGTCCAGGGCGTTGTGATGGGTGACGAAGGGCTCGGCATCGGCGCCCCCAGGGATCTCCTCCAGGGTAGGTGTTTCCACCTCTATGAAGCCCTTCTCAGTAAGGAAACGACGCATGGCTGCCACATAGCGGCTGCGCTTAGCGAAGCGCTCGCGGACATCGGAGCTCACGATGAGCTCAGCATAGCGCTGGCGCTGGCGCTGCTCGACGTCCTGCAGGCCCTTCCAGAGGTCCGGCATGGGGCGCAAAGCCTTGGTCAGGATAGTCCAGTCCTTTACCTCTACGGTAAGCTCTCCTCGCTTGGTCACGAAGAGCGGCCCGGAAGCATGGATGAAGTCACCCAGATCCAGCAGCTGGATACGCTCGAACCATTCCTCGGAGATGATATCCTTCTTCAACATAAGCTGTATCTTGCCGCTCTCATCCTGGAGATCGACGAAATACAGCCCTCCCTGCCCACGCAGGGAATAGATGCGGCCTGCTACTGAGACTCCTCCCTCAAGACGAGCACCCTCCCCCATTCCTAGGAGATGGTTGCCCGAATCACGCACTGAAGACACCGAGTCATGCTCGGGTACGGTGGCTGGATAGGGGTCAATGCCGGCGTCATACCACGCCTGCAGCTTGGCCCTGCGAGCCTCAAACGGGTCTAGTCCTTCGAACTGATACATCGCTTCTCGTTACCTGACGTTTCTCGAACCTAGACTACGATATCTTAATGATACTATAATCTACTGTTCCGCCGTCGGGAATAGCAACTTTCACAGTGTCACCTACCTTAGCGCCCATAAGAGCCACACCCAGGGGGGACTCAATGGAGATCAGTCCCTTGGTAGGATCGGACTCAGCGGAGCCGACCAGATTGAATACCATGTCGTCGCCATCTATCTTGACCTCGACCTTGGAACCCATAGCCACCTTGTTGCCGGCCTTGGCCTTGGCAGTGTCGATGACGCGGGCCTTGCGAAGCAGAGCCTCGAGCTCCTCAATGCGACCCTCAATCATGGACTGGGAAGTGCGAGCAGCGTCATATTCAGCGTTCTCAGAAAGATCACCGTACTCACGGGTCTCTTTGATCTTCTTAATGACGTCTTTTCGGTCAACATCAATAAGCTGCTTGAGCTCAAGCTGCAGCTTCTCGATGCCTTCTTTGGTCAGGTAGATGTCCTTCATGCTCGTAATTTCTTGTTTCTAGTGTAAAAAAAAGCAAAAAGTACCACCGTTTTTCGATCGCGCTGTCATGCGGCTCCGAATGGATTTCTCCCTGGCTACCGTACCGTTAGCGCCGATCGTCGAGTACTTTTTATCGCTGTTAAGTATAGGCCAAACTGGTTTTGCTGTCAATCCTTCTAAAAACCTTTTTGGAAGCTGATTATGACAAAATTATGAAAAATGTCACACCCCCATTTCTTACTCCAATACCGCTTTAATGCGCCGTACTCCGGCACTAACCGCCTCCTCTTTCGCGATTCGAAACTTCCCCATTCCCCCGGTATGCTCCACGTGGGGACCGGTGCAGATCTCCTTGCTGAAGTCGCCCATAGTGTATACCGAGACGCTGTCGCCGTACTTGTGGCCGAAGAGCCCGATAGCCCCCTCCTGCTTAGCCTGGTCAGGGCTCATAGTGGCACTGGTCACCTGCAGGTCGCGCTGGATCTGCTCATTGACCATAGTCTCAACGGCCGCAATCTGCTCAGGCGTCATTTTCTCGGGGTACGAGAAGTCAAAGCGCAGCCGCTCAGGAGTAATGTTGCTCCCCTTCTGCTGGACGCCATCGCCCAGGACCTTGCGCAGGGACTGGTGCAGAAGATGGGTGGCGGTGTGGTACCGGACCGACATCTCGCTGGTGTCACCTAATCCGCTCTTAAACATCTTGTCGGAGCTGGAGCGGGACAGCTCCTGGTGAGCCTTAAGTTCAGCTCGGAACCCAAGAGAATCCACGGCGACCCCCTTTTCATAGGCCAGCTCCTCAGTCAGTTCAATAGGAAAGCCATACGACTGATATAAGTTGAAAGCATCCTTACCCGAAATGTCATCGGCGCTGATCTTCTCAAACTCCTTCTTACCCTGCTGCAGCGTCTTTCTGAATTTCTCTTCCTCTTTGACTATCTCGGCCTTGATTTCGTCCTTCTTGACGAAGGTTTCTGGGTAGGCATCTTCGTAACAACCGAGTATTGCATCGACGGTCGATTCAAGACCCCCCCGCTCAATGCCTAGACGGTCCCAATGCCTCACCGAGCGGCGGATTAAACGCCGGACATAATACCCTTTCTCGGTATTACTGGGGATTACCCCATCGGAAATGAGGAAGGCAGCGGCCCGTACATGGTCAAGAATGATCTGAAAAGACTTGGTATAGTCAGCGTCATCGTAGGACAGCCCCGAGAGACTCTCCAGGAGCTTCACGCCCCCGTCAAACATGTCGGTACGAAATATGTCCGGCTGGTCGTTAGTAGCGGCAAGCATGCGCTCAAGGCCTCCCCCGAAGTCCACGTTCTGCTTGGCAAGCTTGTCAAAACCCTTGCCATCCTTCTTGCGGTACTCCATGAAGACAGAATTGCCGATCTCAAAGTAACGGCCGCAGTCACAGTTAGGGTGACAATGCTCCCCGAAGGCAGGATTGTGCTCCACATCGAACTCAAAGAATAGTTCCGAGTCCGGACCTCCCGGCTCACCTGGCGACATCTTATCTATCGAACCCTGACGGGCCCACCAGTTCTTCTTGGTGTAGTAGAAGATGCGTCCGCCCTGCATGCCAGCCTTGGCGCCGTTCTCTTCTGTTCCCAGGTCCACAGCTGTGGCCTCAATTCCTTTTTCAGCAAACAGCTTCTGCCAGAGACTTACTGTTTCTTCATCCCTGGGAATCCCGTTCTCTTCATCTCCACCAAAGGCTGTCACGAACAGCCGCTTAGGATCCAGGCCGATCTCCTCAGTCAGGAACTGGAATACCCAGGGGATCTGCTCATTCTTGAAGTAATCCCCCAGGGACCAGTTCCCCAGCATCTCAAAGAAGGTAGTGTGGCGGCTGTCACCTATTTCCTCTATGTCGTCGGTGCGGAAGCTCTTTTGGGAGTTCGCTAGCCTGGTCCCGTCAGCGTGGGGCTGCCCCAGCAGATACGGCACCAGCGGCTGCATGCCCGACCCGGTAAAAAGAGTGGTCGGGTCATTTTCAGGCACCAGAGAAGCTGAGGGCATGATCACATGTCCTCTCTTGGCATAGAACTCAAGGAAACGGCGGCGGATTTCTGTGCTGTGCATGGGCCCACATTATCAGATCACAAATAGATTTGAAAGCGAAAACACGAGTTCACAAGGGCCGCTGGAGTCGGATGTATTTCAAGAAAGGAGCGAGTACAGTACTGAGGCGTACTAGCGTACGTCGAAGGAGGCTCGGAGCTCCTGACGCAGAAAGACGCCGGGTCCAGTGGCTCTAAAGGGAGGGGAACTCGAAGACAGCAGTAGTCCCCTTCTTCTGCCTTGACGTAAACGTAATATTTCCCTGGTGCAACCTGGCGATAGCCTGGGCGATGTGCAAGCCCAGTCCCAGCCCCTCATAGTCAAAGGTGTACATCGAAGTGCCCCGGTAAAACTCCTCGCTGGCATGGGCGATAACCTCGTCAGGCATGCCGATGCCATTGTCCACTATCATTACCGAGAAGATCCCCCGCTCCTGCTTGATATTCACCTTTACCTCGCCCCCATCCAGACTGAACTTGACCGCATTATCCGCTAGGGCGATCAGCGCCTGCTTCAGGCGACGCTCATCAAAGCGAGCCTCCTTTACCTCATGACTGTCATCTGTAATCGTCATCTTAAGCCCTTTGGCCCGGGCGAAGGGATCGACGGCAGTGACAGCGGCGCTTACTGTATCCATGAGATTACCTACACCCAGGTTGAGCGTAAGATTTTTCTGGTCAATCTCACCTACTAGTACCAGCTGCTGGGTAACAATCCAGAGGCGCTGCTGGCCTCGCACAATGGCCTCGTAATAATTCCCACGCTGCTCTGCGGTCAAAGACGTATCGCCTTCCTGCAGGCTGCTGACCGCAGTCTGGATGATGGTAATCGGATTGAGAAGATAATGAGAGGCCAGTGAAATGAACTGGTCCTTCCTATCGCGCAGCTCCTTCTCCACTCCCCGCCGCAGCAACGGGTGAATGAAAAAGGCATACAGAACCAGGCACAGCAGAAAGCCGACCACTACGCCTATTTCCAGGCTGCCCGGATCAAATGCAAAGAAGGTGGTATCCATACCGTCCAGTATAGCAAATGTGCTACCATAGGAGGTAAGCGCGCCCTCTGCGCCATCAGCAATCAGCACCAGAAGCCACTCCTATGCTTTTCTCTTCTCGCAAGCGGACTCCTCGCAAACCCGCAGCACTTGCCCTCGACATCGGTACTGAGTTCGTCAAGGTACTGGTCTTTGAGATTGAGGATGAGCGTGGCACCGTTATCAGCCAGGCACGGGCTCGCCAACGCCTTTCCGACATGCACGGCGGCAGCGTCACTGATATCGCCGGAGTCATCCACACCGCCAGCAAGGCCATTACTGAAGCTTTTGAGGCGGCAGGACGCGAACCAGAACAGGTAGTGGTGGGCATCGCCGGAGAGCTAGTAAAGGGAAATACCACTGTCACTACCGCTACCCGCAAGAAGCCCCAGACCCCCATTGGCGAGTCCGAGCTCAAGGAGATCATCAACCATGCCCAGAAGGAAACCCTTTCCAAATCCCGCAAGGACCTGTCCTGGGAAAGCGGCTACTCTGAAATCGACGTCCAGCTGGTAAATTCTGCAGTAGTCAGCGTCAAAATCGACGGCTACCGCGTCTCCAACCCCCTGGGCTTCCAAGGTCGCCAGGTAGAAGTCGGCATCTATACCGCCTACGCTCCCACCGTCCATCTCGGCGCCATACAGGCCATAGTGGAAGGCCTTGACCTTGACCTGTTATCCATCGCCACCGAGCCCTACGCCGTGGCCCGCTGCTTTGGGTCTGACGAGGCCAGCGACATTTCCAGCATCTTCATAGACATTGGCGGCGGCACCACCGACATCGCCGTTGTCCGTTCAGGAGGCCTGGAGGGCACCAAAATGTTCGCCCTAGGAGGTCGCGTATTTACCAAGCGGATCGCCACCATGCTGAAGCTTTCGTTCGCAGAGGCCGAGAAGATCAAGATCGCCTATTCCGAGGGCAGGCTGGAGGAAAAGGACATGAAGCGGGTCGGCGAGTTCATTAAGAACGAGGTGGCCGTCTGGATCTCAGGCATTGAGTTGGCCCTGGAGGAGTTCACCCAGTCTGATCGTTTTACCGACAATCGCCTGCTCCCCTCCAAGATGTACATCTGCGGCGGCGGCAGTCTGCTTCCTGATCTGAAGAAGGCCCTGGAAAAGAAGGCCTGGACCAAGTCGCTCCCCTTTGCAAAGGAGCCGGAAGTACAGTACATTAAACCTGACCAAGTGGCCAATATCGTCGACGGCACCGGCAAGCTGGACAGCGCCCAAGACGTCACCCCGATGGCCCTGGCAAATCTCGCCCTTGACCTGGTCGGCAACGAATCACCGGTAGCGGGCACCTTCACCAAGATCCTCAAAGGCCTGCGGACATAAGCATTCCCATGAATCCCATCTACGTAGAAGTCAGCGACGAGATCACCACGGTCATTGAACGGATGTCGGGAAGCCCCGATCCGGTCATTGCCCTGGTCATTCCCCGTGGTGCCCTTCTATTGCAGAGCCTGGTAAACCTGAAGCTGGCCAAGAAGACCGCTGCCGACGCCGGCAAACAGCTGGTACTAGTGACTACCGATAAGATAGGCAGAAATCTGGCTGCCCAGGTTGGCCTTTCGGTGGTCTCGCAGCTTGAAGATGCCGGTTCGTTGGAGAAGGCGGTTCCTGCTGATGAAGGCGTGAAGATGATCGACGGGGTAAAAGTACACCGTTACTATGAGGAAGGCACGGGCGCACCTGAAGAAGCTGCTGAAGGCGTCGAAGCGTCTGGAGTAGTGGGAGCTACTGCCGCCGTAGAGCCTATCGTCCCCCGTGAGATCATGAAGGCCAAGAAGACTGAGGAAGCTCCGGAGGAGATCCGACCCATCACCACCCGCGAGGTCAAGACAGACCTGCCAGCTGCAGCAGAATCAGTAGACGCACCCATCGAGATCAAGCCCACTGCCGAGCCTACCATTGCCACTGCGGCGGTCGATATCACACCCGCAGTCAAAGACACACCTCCGACTGACGACCCACTCTCTATGGCTTCAGCCTCCACTCCCCCCGCGGCAAGTCCTAGCAATCCCCGCAGGCGCAAGTTCATCCTGCTCGGCGTCTATGTGGTCATCCTACTACTGCTGGCCGCTACCGGCGTCAGCGCTTTTTACCTACCAAAGACCGAGGTCGATATCATCGTTGACTCCCAGCCTTGGAAGAAGGATACCACTATCGCCGCTACTACCGGCAGCCCTACTCTACCTTCTGAACTCATTACCTCCCAGCTGGACGATACCCTTACCTTCTCTGCCACCGGAAGCGTTGAACTGGGCAATAAAGCCCAGGGTACCGCCTCAGTCTCCAACCTTGACTCAAGTGATCCTAAGTTATTACCTGCCGGCAGTCAGATTCTCGCTAATGGCCTCACCTTCATTACCCAGGAGAAGGTGACGGTGCCCGGAGCTAGTATCGTCAGCGGCACCCCCGTACCCGGAACAACCAACGTGCAAATCTCCGCCCAGGCCCCTGGTACAGCCAGCAATCTTTCCCAGACTCCCGCCACCGTCCCCGGCCAGAAGCTTTTTGCCCAAATCATCAGTACTACCGCTGGCACCAGCAAGGTAGCGGCCGTCGTTACCGATACTGATATTGCCAATGCCAAGGCTGCCCTGATCAAGAAAGGCAAGGATGATGTTGGGGCCAAGCTGGTAGCATCGCTCAAAGACCGCGACGTACTCTTTGATCCCGGCACCGACATCTTCAGCAATGACGCGTTCCACCCCTCTGTAGCTTCCGGCAGTCAGAACAGCTCAGGTACGGTTACTGCCACCTTCACCTTAAAGCGACTGGTCGCCGACAAGGCCAAGGCTACGGCCGCCGCCAAAACGTCTCTCACTACCAGCTCCGACCCCAGCCTCACCTATGTCACTGAAAAGGTCGACTTTACCAAGACGGTAGTCGATATGGCCGGCAGCACGGTCACCCTTTCAGCCACCGGACAGGGGCGCTTCTCAGCTACGATAGATCCTGCTCCCATCCGTAGTCAGCTAGTAGGCAAGAGCCGCAGTGCCGGTGAAGCCCTTCTGAAGACTTCTGTCAAAAACGGACAAGTGGTCATCAAGCAGCAGCCCAGCTGGTGGCCCATCCACAACTTCCCTTATTCGGGCAAGTATCTGACTGTCCTCGTAAAATATGAATAGAGTTCATAGCCTAACTATTACAGTAAGTGAAATCATCACTCTACCAGCTGCAAACAGTTCACGGTTCGTCGTCGTATATCCAATACACCTCCTCACCCCTTACTGTTTTCGCTGTGTATAGTGACTATTTCATTCTTGTAACAGCTAGGCGATGAACTCTCGCCCCATTCTGGGGCTTGATATTGGCTTCAAACGGACAGGGGTGGCCGTCTCTGAAAGCGGCCTGATCGCCCAGCCGCTGGGAGTCCTCGAGGCTGACATGCCCCACATGACCAAGGTCCTGCACGGGATCGTCGCGTACGTAGATGAGTACTCTGTCGGCACTATAGTTGTTGGCCTCCCCTACACCGAAGACGGTGAACCGACCAGTCAGTCCCTCAGGGTGGAGGGTGTACTTGAGTCCCTCCGTGCACTCCTAGCCGACCGGCAGCCCCCTGTCGAAATCGTTACCGTAAATGAGTTCTACTCAAGCCAGGAAGCCGACGAGATGTACCCCAACGTAGAACGCGATGCGGCGGCGGCGGCCATTATTCTCCAGCACTACTTAGACCAAATCACCTGATGTTTTCCTCCCTCTTCCATAAACTGGTCTTTTCCTTCCTGGTGGTCCTCGTCATCGGCAGCGGTGCCGCGTATTTCGGTGTAAAACACCTACAGAAGATTCGTGACGAACGTGATACAGCTGCACTTAACGAAAAGAAGCGAGACATTAGTATTACCGTTATCGAGGGCAAGCGCCGGGAAGAAGTGGCTACCCTCATGCAGGAGAAGGGCATCTGTACGGCCGCCGACTTCCTTACCGCCAGCGAAGGCATGGAGGGCACCCTGTTCCCTGATACCTACCGGTTCTTTGCAAATACCACCGCCAAGGACGTCGTAGCCGAGATGACCGCCGACTACACGAAGCGTACCGCCGATCTCAATCCCACCCCCGACCAGCTGATCATTGCCTCCATTGTCGAACGCGAGGCGTTGCGGGATGCGGACCGGGCCGCCATAGCTAGCATTTACCTGAACCGGCTGAAGATCGGTATGAAGCTTGAGGCCGACCCCAGTGTGCAATATGCCAAGGATAGCCAGGCCTTTGTAGCACAAGGCAACCCGGTAAGCTACAAGTTCTGGGTACCCATTATCCAGGCTGATTATCAGTCGGTGCAGTCTCCTTACAACCTTTACACCGTCACCGGCCTACCTCCCGGCCCTATCGACAGCCCCGGCCTTGAAAGTATCAAAGCTGCCGTCAATCCGACCAAGACAAACTATTACTTCCTTTACTACGGCAAGGACGGCACCTTCCTACCTGCCAAGACCTACGACGAGCACCTCAGAAACCTGAGCAAATAGAAATCTCTCCTTCCTAGCCCATAGCCGCGACTAGCTAAATCTGCTACTCTGATAGGTGCATACAAACACTATTTTGATCGTCCTTCCATGCGTTTTCGCGCCCTCGACTTCCTCCTCGGCAACATCTCCCACGACATCGGCATCGACCTGGGCACCGCCTATTGTCTGGTCTATGTGCGTGGCCAGGGCGTGGTCATCAACGAGCCCAGCGTGGTAGCCATCAACAAGAAGACCAAGCAGATCCTGGCCATCGGCGACGAGGCCAAGAAGATGGTAGGCCGCACTCCCGCCCACATCGTCGCCATCCGTCCGCTGGTGGACGGCGTCGTCTCCGACTTCGAGGTCACCGAGGCCATGCTCAAATACTTCATTGAAAAGGTGGAGAAAGCCAAGTTCTCCTTAGTACCTCGTCCGCGCCTACTGGTAGGTATTCCCTACGGCGTCACTGAGGTAGAGCGCCGCGCCGTGGAAGAGGCTGGCTTGAACGCCGGCGCCCGCCAGGTATTCCTTATCGAGGAGCCCATGGCTGCCGCCATCGGGGCCAATCTTCCTGTCCAGGAAGCCACCGGAAACCTCATAGTAGACATCGGCGGCGGCACCACTGAGGTAGCCGTCATCAGCCTGGGAGGCATCGTCACCTCCCGGTCGCTTCGTATCGCCGGAGATGAGCTGAACGACGACATCATCTCCTTCGCCCGCGACCAGTACAATCTGTTGCTCGGTGAGCGCACGGCAGAGGACCTTAAGATCGCCATCGGCAGCGCTTTCCCGTTGACCGAGAAAATGACCGCCCCCATGCGTGGCCGAGACCTGATTACCGGCCTCCCCAAGGAGATCATCGTCACCGACGAGGAAATCCGCAAAGCTCTTTCTAAGTCAGTTACTGCTATCGTGGACGCGGTGAAGCTCACCGTCGAAGAGACTCCGCCAGAGCTGCTGGCCGATGTTATGGACCGCGGAGTCATACTGGCCGGCGGCGGCGCTCTACTGCGCGGCCTTGATAAGCTACTTCAACAGGTCACTGGTATGCCGGTATACCTAGCTGAAGACCCGCTCAGCTGCGTGGTGCGCGGCACCGGCGCCGTCCTTGAGAACCTCGACCACCTCCAGGCCCTCCTGCTTCCGGCCGTCTACCGCTAAACCACCCCCTCTATGCTCAAGCGCCTCGGCGTCTTCTTCGGCATCCTCATCCTCCTGTTCATCATACCGATCTCATGGACGGCCCCTTTGCGTGATATCACCGTCCAAGCAGTGAAGCCTCTGGGCTCTGCTCTCATCCGCCAGAACACCTCGTTCTTCAATACCATACAGAGCCTGCGCCAGATCGGTACCCTGCGCGACCAAAACCTGAAACTTGAGCAGCAGGTGGTAACCCTGCAGCAGACCCTGGCTGACAAGCAGACGGTAGAGCGAGAAAATGACGCCCTGCGCAAAGAAGTCGGAGTTACCGGCGTCACCCAGACTACTGAAAAAGCCCTGGCCCATATCGTACTGATAAGTGACAACCCTCTTGATCGCACAGTGACCGTCGACATCGGTAGCGCCGAAGGCATAAAACCAGACCAGCCGGCCGTGTCCCAAGGCGCCTTGGTTGGAAAGGTGGTAAGCGTCAGGCAGCATTCAGCCGTCATCAGGCTCATTACCTCGAACCAGTCCCGTATCCAGGTATGGCTCTCTAACAACAGGGAAAAAGGCCTCCTGGTTGGCGACGGAAACAGCGTGCTGCTGACCAACATCACCCAGGGGGTAGAGGTAAAGAATGACTCCATAGTAGAGACCAGCGGCCTGGGCGGATCCGTCCCCCAGGGCATCCTAGTTGGTGAGACTACCGGACTAGCCTCCAAAAAAAGTGACCTCAGCCAGAGCTTCAAGGTGAAGCCGGCCCAAGACCCCTTCGGCATCGAGTCGGTATTCATACTCCTAACCTCAGGATGATGGGACGCCTCCTCCTAGCCCTACTCGGCTTTCTCGCCGTCATCTTCTCCTTGACCCTACTGGCCAGCACCTCCTTTCAAGTAGTCGCAACTCTTTATGCCCTCGCTTTACTCACCCTCTTCTTCAGAAACAATCCCGCCGAAGGCTACTGGCTCCTTGGGGGCATCACCGTGGGACTTGAGCTACTTGGCACCAGCCACCCCGGAGAAGCTTCCTTGGTGAGCCTTATCGTAGTCGGCAGCCATCTCCTTTTTGGAGAACAGCTGCGTTTTACAGCACCCCTAGTCCGTTTTGTGGCCGCCCTGCTGGTGGTCTTTATCTCATACGATCTTATTATCCTTTCCTGGCGGCACGCCATCGGTTATCTCTTCCCCCTCTTCATTACCTATCTGCTTATCTGTCTCGGCACCTGGCTGCTTACCACCTTCCGCCATACCCCCCACCATGAGTTCATTTGACCTGTTCGGCAATCCGAGCCAGGAGCGCAAGATGGAGGAAGACACCTTCTACGACTCTCGTGATTACCGCTTGCCCCCGGAAGAGCTGGAGCATGGGGTCGAGGAAGACCAGCGCCCGGTACCTGCTCTCAACGGGCTACGCGTAGCCTTCGTCCTTTGCATCACCATGCTCGGTGTCCAGTGTTTTCGTCTTCAGGTAAGCCAAGGCGCCCAGAACCGAGCCCAGGCTGAGAGCAACAGCATCAAGCTGATCAATGTACCTGCTGACCGCGGTCTCATTGAGGATAGCAAGGGCACTATCATTGCCCAAAATACCCGCCAGCTGGCTCTGGCCATAAATCCACAGACCCTACCTGCCAAAAAAACTGACCGCCAGACTGTCTACGACCTGTTACAGAAAAAAGCCGGCATCGACAGCCAAACCATTGCCATTATTGAGGACACCACCCACCCCACCGACCCCAGCGCTTTCCGTAGCCCTGATATTTTCACTATCAAAAGTAGTCTGACCAAGGACGAAAGTCTCCTTTACCAGGAATGGTTCGCCGCTACGCCCGGAGTACTTATCCAGGAGGCGCCCATTCGTCAGTACACTTCATTCACTTCCATGGGCCACCTACTCGGCTACGTTGGGCAAGCCACTGAGAATGACATTAAGAGCAATGGGGCTATCCGCGGCCAGATTCTTGGCAAGGGAGGCCTCGAGGAGCAGTACAATGACCTACTAGGCGGCATTCCCGGCAAACAGAAGGCAGAGGTGGACGCAGCAGGAAACATCGTAAGAACTCTTTCGGGTGGCACCGTGGTGCAGCCAGGCACGACCCTCCGTATTAGCCTGGACACCAATCTCCAGAAGATTGTGGCGGCCTCCCTCCAGAATGCCATCGAGCTCCGCTCCAAGACCTTCGGTGATGCCACCAAGAAGCTCGGTGCTTCGGCGGTCATCCTCAACCCTAGCAACGGCGCCATCCTGGCCATGGTTTCATTGCCAGATTATGACGGCAACCTATTCGCCAACGGCATTAGCCAGGCCAATTATAAGAAGTTGCTAGACGATCCTGCCGATCCACTGCTGAACCGGGCCATCCAAGGACTCTACCCCTCTGGCTCAGTCATCAAGCCCATCATCGCCGCTGGTGCCCTCCAGGATGGCATAGTCACCGCCAACCGCACCCTCGACACCTCGTCTCCGGTAAAGATTGGTGGCTTCACCTTCCCTGACTGGAAGACCCATGGCACCAGTGACATCCGCAAGGCCATCGCCCAGTCTAATGACATCTTTTTCTACGCCATCGGCGGCGGACTGCCCAGCCAAGGGGTAAAGGGGTTAGGGATCGACGCCTTGAATAAGGTCCTGAACGGCTTCGGCTTCGGCACACCTACCGGCATCGATCTGCCTGGAGAAGAAGCAGGACTTACTCCCGGACCCGATTGGAAGGAGCAGAACATCAAGGAAGACTGGTATATCGGCGACACCTACCATCAGTCCATCGGCCAGGGGTATTTCCTGACCACTCCGCTCCAGATCGCTGCCGCCACTGCTGCCATCGCAAATGGTGGCACCCTGTATCAGCCCCAGTTGGGCTGGTCTACGGTGGACCCAATCACAGGAAAGGAACGTCTAATGCCTCACAAGGTCCTTAACTCAAACTGGATCAGCGCCGCCAATATCCGTTCAGTCCAAGAGGGCATGGAAATGACCACCCAACCAGGAGGAACCGCTCAGCTACTCGGTAAACTAACTGTCGTGACGGCTGGTAAAACAGGAACGGCTGAATTTGGCACCGACGGCCTCACCCATTCCTGGTATTCTGGGTATGCGCCGGCCAAGGACCCTAAGTACGTCATTGCCATTCTTATAGAAGGTGACGGAAATGTGACCGAGGCCACTGAGAGTTCCGAGCCTGTAGCCGAGGAGATACTACGCGGCATCTTCAACCAACCCCTGGAACCTGGCCAGCCGCTCTTTACCCAGGCCCTCTTGCCTGGCGGGACCAAAACCACGACGCCCGAGGCTACGCCCACGCCCAGTCCGACACCCACACCGACTCCAGCCCCTTAATCTTCAAACCGTGCCCTGGAAAAAGACCTCTCAGCTGATTAGCAAGAACATGTACCGCAACGGGCTTGGTCCTATTCTAATCGCCGGACAGGTATGCCGCGAGGCCGAACGCCTCTACCCCGGCCTCTACAAAGCAGTTTCCCTGAAAGATGGCTGCCTAAACCTGGAAATCCAACGTACAGACAGACTCAAACTGGTCATGATCCAAGGCAAGCTTATCGAGGATCTCAAGGCCTATTCCACCGCCCAAAATCTCCCTCCCATCGACCGGATACGATTGACATTTTACTCAGAATAAGGTATACTCGTGATGTACAAGTTTGCGCTCTCCTCGTTTCACCCTCCTTTCCGCTTCTGATGGACTCCTCCACCCATAAGCTCTCCGACCTGGCAGACCAGGTCCGTACCTGCACTCTCTGTCGCCTTTGTGAAGGCCGCACCAATGCAGTCCCGGGGGAAGGAAATTTCTCCGCCGACGTGGTATTTATCGGCGAGGGACCAGGAAAAAATGAAGACGAGCAAGGCATCCCCTTCTGCGGAGCCTCAGGCAAGCTGCTTGACAGTCTTCTTGCCACCATCAATCTCTCCCGTCAGGACGTATTTATTACCAATGTCGTTAAGTGCCGCCCACCGGGCAATCGCGACCCCCTTCCTGACGAGAAGCAGACCTGTGCTACCACCTACCTCAACCGACAGCTCGAATTGATCAACCCTAAGCTCATTGTCACCCTCGGTCGTCACGCCCTTGGCCATTTTATCCCGGACCTCAAGATCTCTCAGGTTCACGGTCAGCCCAAGCGCCATCACGGCCAAGTCTACCTAGCCCTCTACCACCCTGCAGTCGCCCTTTATAACGGCGGCATGCGTCAAACCCTCGAGGAGGATTTCCTCATTATTCCAAAAGTATTACGCACACTAGCATCCCAATAATGGACATCATCACAAACAAAGAAGTGTTCTCCAGCGAGAACCAGGCTAATATGCCTAAGAAGGTCGGACGACGCCCTAGCCGTCCCCGCACTACATCCGGGCCACGTAACTCACGCCCAGCTGCCGGTGACCAGCACTCAAAGGCACCCGTAGCTACTCAGGCTGCCCCGGCTGCAGTACCTGCTGACGTACAGCCTACCACTGTCGGCCCCCACACCGACTCTACTACCTACCAGGCAGAGCCTAAGAAGACTGTCTTCTACCAGGCCTCCCGTCCTCGTACGCCTCTGGCCGGTGAGACCCCTGCCCCCGAAGGCGCTGCTCCTGCAGCCCCTCTTGGCGACCGCCAGCCTCGCAATGACCGACGCCCCCGTCGGCCGCTTCCTGGTGGCTTCTCTTCTGGCGGCCAGCGTTCCAGTATGCCACGTCCTACCCCTCAGGCACCCGCTCAGTCGAGCGCTCCCGCCGAGAACCCGGCCAGCCTGCCTATCGGCCACCCCAACCATCCTGACAATCCTCGTAATCCCGGCCGCTTCCAGGCCCCTGCTCGTCGTCCTGACCGCCGTCGCTATCCCGAGGACAGCGGAGGTGTCTTCATGCAGCCAGGTGGCAACCTGAAGGCCCTCAGCGAGACCCAGCCCGAGTCTTCCGTCCCCAAGAACACCACCGGCGAGAAGCTGAAGATCATTCCTCTGGGTGGTCTTGAGGAAATCGGCAAGAACATGACAGTTTTCGAATACGGCAATGACATTATCATCGTCGACATGGGCTTCCAGTTCCCTGAGTCCGACATGTTAGGTATCGACTATGTCATCCCTGACGTTACCTACCTCGAGGCCAAGAAGGCCAACATCCGCGGTGCCATCATCACCCACGGCCACCTTGACCACACCGGTGCCATTCCTTACATCGTCCAGAAGCTCGGCTTCCCTACCCTATACGGAACCGCCATCACCATGGGCATGGCCAAGGGCCGACTGACCGAGTTCGGTCTTGAGGGCAAGAACAAGATGGTCGCCATCGAGCCTGAGAAGGACGTCCTGCGCCTCGGTGTCTTCACCATCCGTCCCTTCCGCCTAATGCACAGCATCCCCGGCGCCATCGGTCTAGAGATCGAGACCCCTAACGGACGTATCTCCTACTGTACCGACTGGAAGTTCGACTACACCCCAGCCTCCGGCGAGCAGATCGACTTCCGTACCCTGGCCGCCATCGGTACCCGCGGCGTAGACCTGCTGTTCTCTGACTCCACCAATGTCGACCGTCCCGGCCACTCCATCTCTGAGAAGGTGGTTGAGACCTCGTTGAACACCGCCATTTCTGAGGCGAAGGCCCGCGTGATTATCGCGATGTTCTCCTCTGACCTGAACCGGGTCCAGATGGCGCTCAATGCCGCCGCCAAGTCAGGCCGCAAGGTACTGGTAGTCGGCCGCAGTATGATGCAGAACGTTGAAATGGCCGTGAACCTGAAGGCTCTGAACGTACCACCAAACACCCTGGTCTCCGAGCGTGAGATCAACCGATTCGCCGACGAGAAGGTACTGGTACTTTCTACCGGTGCCCAAGGTGAGGACCGGGCTGCCCTGTCCCGCATGGCTTCCGGTGAGCACCGCGTCATCAAGATCAAGAAGGGCGACACCGTCATTCTTTCCTCTTCCCCTATCCCAGGTAACGAGCGAGCTGTCAGCGGCGTCATGGACAAGCTGTACAAGGCTGGTGCCAGCGTGATCTACAACAAGATCATGGACACCCACACCTCAGGCCACGCCTACCAGGAAGACCTGAAGCTGATGCTCGCATTGATGCGGCCTAAGTACTTCGTACCGCTGCACGGTGAGCGCGCCCGCCTGATATTGCACGGCAAGCTGGCCCAAGAGGTCGGCGTCAGCCCAGAGAACGTCATCATCGGTGACAACGGTCTGATCCTCGAGATGGACAGTACCGGTAAGGTGTATCCTACCGAGAACCACGCCCCTGCCGGCTACGTCATGGTGGACGGCCTCGGTGTCGGTGACGTTGGAAACATCGTCCTGCGTGACCGCCAGGCCATGGCCCAGGAAGGCGTATTCTTCATCGTCAGCGTCTATGACGCCAAGCAGAAGCGATTCCTGAACTCACCCGACCTTATCTCCCGTGGATTTATCTACATGCGTGAGAATGAGGGCTTCGTGAACGAGGTGCGCAATGAGATTAAGGGCTTCCTCGCCAAGGCAGTAGCCAGCGGCAAGGTTGACCTTCCTGCTATCCGGAACGACCTGCGCGACCGGGTCAGCAAGTACCTCTATGAGAAGACCGAGCGCCAGCCAATGGTTATCCCGGTGATTATTGAGGTCTAAATAGCTTGGTGCAGCAGAAAAGGGACCCGAATAGGGTCCTTTTTCGTATCAAGAAATCTTGTTATCCTTTTCTTATCATGACTAACACTCCCGACAAACAACTCGAGAAGATTACCAGCATGCTTCCTCCTCTTCCCAAGAAGTACCAGGGTAATAACCTTGATACTATCATTGTAGAAGCAACTGATGCTTTCTTCTTCGAAAAGTACCTCAGTCAGACTGACTAGGCCACGTACTTAAGAATCGTTCTTTTAAACGCTCTAGCTCTATGGGCATGTTGGCGCAGGGCTCTTCTTTCGGTATACTCAACCCCGCATGACTACACCCGAGATCACCCCCCAGTTCCAAGCCGCCCTCGACCTCATGGAGGACAGTAATCAGCACGTCTTCCTCACCGGACGGGCCGGCACTGGCAAATCCACTCTCTTGAATCACTTTAGAACCATCACCAAGAAGAAGGTGGCGGTACTGGCCCCCACCGGAGTGGCAGCCATTAATGTAGGAGGACAGACCATCCACTCATTCTTCAGATTTCGTCCCGACGTTACTCCTGACACTGCCAGCCGCAGTCGCCCGGCCGCTGAGAATGCCAAGCTGTATAAGACCCTGGACACCATAGTCATCGACGAGGTCTCCATGCTTCGGGCCGACATGCTGGACTGCATAAACAGGTTCCTGCGCCTCTACGGGCCCCACAAGGACAGGCCATTCGGCGGCGTCCAGATGATCTTCATCGGTGACCTCTACCAGCTGCCTCCCGTAGTCACCACCCAGGACCGTGAGATCTTCAACTCTCAGTATAAGAGCCCCTACTTCTTCGACGCCAAGATTATTGATGACATTACCCTTTACCTGGCCGAGCTGGACCACATCTTCAGGCAGAAGGATGACTCCTTCATCTCCATCCTGAACGCCATCCGGGAAAACGCCGTCACACCCGAACAACTGGAGGAGCTCAATGAGCGACAAGTACTGTATCAGGGGCAAGAGGAAGGACTCATCTCCCTCACCACTACCAACGACCTTGCCCACAAAATCAACGACGAGCACCTGCGGGAGCTGCCAGCCCCAGAGCACACCTTCGTCGGCACTCCCACCGGCAGCTTCAAGGAGCGTGACTTCCCCACCCCGCAAGAACTCAAGCTCAAGCCCGACGCCCAAGTCATGCTACTGGTAAATGACCCCAAAGGACGCTGGGTAAACGGCAGCATAGGGCGGGTAAAACGGGTATATGACGACCCTCAAGGTAGCGACCCCGTGGTGGAGGTCGAGCTTTCAGACGGCCGGCTTATCAAGGTCCTCCCATTCATGTGGGAGATGTCAAAGTACGTGCTAAGCCCCGAGAGCGGCCAGCTCGAGTCAGAGCTGGTAGGCAGTTACCGCCACTACCCGTTGCGCCTGGCCTGGGCTGTAACCATACATAAGAGCCAGGGATCAACCTTCGACCGGGTCCATATCGATTTGGGTCGCGGGACCTTCAGTCACGGCCAATTATACGTGGCGCTGAGCCGTTGCCGAACCCTCGACGGCATCACACTGAAGCAAAGTATCGTCCCTCGATACATAGTGACCGACAAGCGCATCAGTGAGTTTCTCAAAAGCTTCAAGGACGGCATGCGGCAAGTCGGCCAAGCCAGCCTAGCCTTTGGGGATGGCTGGTCGGAATGGGGAGCCTAACACACAGTAGCAGGGCGCCGCTCTCGACGCCCTGCTACATATCTTCAGGCTTTAGTGTGCCTCTATTACTGCTGGCCATCTGATGCGCCGTCCCTTACCTTTGCCCAAAGCTCGTCAAGTCTCTCCTGTGAGATTCCTTCCCGTCCCCGCTCTTCATCAATCTCCGCGAGAACATCCCTGTGCTCATACATAATCGCCATTACCGGACCGACTTTCTCTATCGTCTCCAGATCCAATCCCTCGGTTAGACGTGCCCGTTCCTCTTCGGGGATACCTTCAAGAGGATCCTTCTTCTGGTTAGGACTCTCGCCAAACCCGCCACCAAATTGTTCTTCGTACATCGTGCTCCTTTCTCTCTAGTTAGCGATCTTTTCTTAATACTAATCCTTCGGACCCCACTGTCAATCCTCAGTTGAGTCACATCCTGCCGTGGTATACAGTAAGGGCAGCCTCAGCCCCTTATTAACACCATGAACAAGAATGGCCCTGTACTCTCAACCCTCTTTTTTATTTCAGTCTGCCTCTCTGCTGGCTCCTACCTTATTAAGAGCTACGACACATTCAGCTGCACCGACGTCATTGACCTTTCCAGGCCAACCCTAACCTGCAAAGACACCCTGCGAGGCTGGCCCGTCACCTACTATTATTCAAATCTTGAAGGACAGGACCTGGCGCTACGGGGATATGACAGCCTCAATAAGCCCCTCCCAATTACCATGGAGTTCGCCTTAAATACCTGCTGCTACCTGGTACCCCTTGGCCTGGCCTATGGCCTACTTATCGCGCTAAAGAAGAAGCCGGCTAAAGCTCAATAACCTTCACCTCCCCCTTCAACAGCTTCTCCACCGTCCCCAGCTCAGTGGTGGTCATAATCACCTGGTAGTCGCCAAATACCGTCACCAGCCGCTCCCGCCGCTCGGCGTCCAGCTCTGAAAATATGTCGTCCAGCAGCAGTACCGGCCTGGTCTCCGTTCTTTCGGTCATATACTCCAACTCAGCCATCTTGAAGGCCACCAGCAGTGACCGGGCCTGGCCGCGCGACATGGACTCATGCACCGGATGGTCGCCCCAGTACACCTCAAAGTCCTCCCGGTGAGGGCCATAGAGACTATTGCCGGAAGCTATCTCCTTCTCACGGTTCATTTTCAAATGCTCGAGAAAACTGTGGGAATGCCCGTGTGGGCTCTGATGGTAGCGAAGTGAAATCTCACCCATCCCCGGCACCATCTGCTCAAATATGGCCGGTATAAGTCCCTGTAGGGCCTCGGTAAAGCCTATGCGCCCGGCCTGGATGACTGCCTGCACCTCGGCCAGCTGCTCATCCCAGAACTCCAGCTCACTGGGGCCAGACAACCCCTCGGCTATATTCTTCAATAGTCGGTTCCGCTGCTTCAGCACTTTACCTAGCTGGATGATGGCCTGGGTATAGGTCTGTGAGGTCTGGGAAATGACCCGGTCCAAGTACTGGCGCCTATAGGTAGGCGCTCCATAGAGCAGTGACATATCGTCTGGCTGGAAAAGGATGGTGGGAAACAACCCGATCACCTGGGTAGTCCGCTTACTGACCCCGTCTATCTTCATCCGCTTCAGGTAGGGCGAATGCTGCACCACCAGTTCGGTCACCCCGCTTACCACCCGGCAAAAGGGCGCCTCCCAGCGGATTACCTCGGTATCTTTTTCGGTTTTCCACGAGGTCGTCAGTGACAAAAGCGATATAGCCTCGAGGATCGATGTCTTACCGGCTCCGTTGTTTCCGGTGATGATGGTGAGCGGCGAAAAGTCGAACGAGGCCTTTTCAAAACCCCGGAATTGGTCGAGTTCTAACCTGTTGATCATGAATCAAGCCGGATCGGCATCACCAGTTGAAGGTACGTAGGATCCTCGGTCCCGATGACCAGTGCGGTGGTGGGTCCGCTGAAGCGCAGCTCCAAGTGGGGCGAGTTGCTGGCCGTGCAGGCGTCCAAAAGGAACTTGGCATTGAAGGCTGCCCGGACCGGTTCGAAGCCCTCCTGCATCACCGCATAGACCGTATGACTAGTACTCCCCCTCTGGGAGCCGTAACTAGCGATAGTAAAGGTTCCCTCGGAGTCGATCTCCACCATGACATTGGCCACACCAGACTGGGAAAAGATGGCCGATAGACGTAATGCCTGTACCAGCTCGGTAGTTGTCACTTCGGCTACGGCCATGAACTTCTGGGGAATGATGGCGTGGTACTTGGGGAAATTGCCGGTCAGCAGCCTGGAATAGATCTCCAAGGTGTCCAGCCTCATCAGAAGCTGCTGGTCGGTGATCTCCACTTCCAGGTCAGGAAACTCTACGAAGGATGCCGAGATCCGGATAAGCTCCTGGATGGTCCGCATCGGCACCAGGAAGGTAAATGAGTCCTGGATGGGCACAATGGGAATGCGACGCTCCACCAACCTGAAGCTGTCGGTAGCAGCTAAAACGGCTGTCTCCTCAGAAAGGTTCATATATACCCCAGTAAGTACTGGTCGGGACTGGTCCTGAGCACAAGCAATCACCACCTGCTTCAGAGCCTCTACCAGAGGCGTCAGGGGCAGTCTGACCTTAGAACCCTTCTCCAGCTTAGGCAGGTCAGGAAACTCCTCGGCGTCGATGCCGGCAATACGCCCAGTCACCTTATTACTCTTCCCCACCATTTCAAACGACTCCAAGCTAAACGTAAGAGTGTCATCAGGATTCTGGTGCACGAACTCCTGAAAAATCTTAGCTGGCACCGTAAAGGTCCCCTCCTGCTCGATAGTGGCAGGGATATGGGTGGTCATGGCCAATTCCAGGTCAGTAGCAGTGATCCTTAGGATGTCCTTGTCGGTCTCTAGGAGGATATTTGAAAGCACTGGCAGGCTGCTCCGTATAGTAATGATGCGGCTAACGTACTGGAGGTGTCGGTCAAGTAGTTCCCGGGAGCAGCTGAATTTCATGGTATATCCCTAGAATGTGGATAAGTAGTGGAAAACGTGGGGAGAACCCTGTGTATTATATGGGGGAAATGGCGGGATAACTATGGGATAAGTAGCGTCTTTCCCCACCCTCGCCACCTACCTGTGGGCAAACTCCGACTTCTCCCGGTTCTTTCCGTAGGTTGTCCGAAGGTTCTCCCCATAGTATAGCAGGAAAAAGAACGCTACCGGAGGGGTTTCCACCAGTCTTTCCACATCTCCCCACCCCTTATTGTCATTGTTGTTATAAATACTTATTAAAGAGAGAAGAGAACCCATATAATACATCCTATAAAAATCAGAAGGCCCCCCACTAAGTGAGAGGCGTTCCGTACGGCTAAACATGTTTCTACTCCGGCCAAACCCGTTCTTCGTGCTGGATAAGGAACGCGTCTTTATCCATTAAGATTACTACTGCCAAAGATTGGCGATTGTGGTGTCCCATAATGAGCACCACGGCCGGCTCGTCTTTGAGGTTGAGGATTTGATATCCCCCACCTCTTAGTGTAGCTAACTGCTGTGTGGCCCAGGTGCGCGGCGCTGTAACGACGGTGACTGGTATTTTCATGATTCCTCTCCTTAAAACGTGCCTGGAGTATACGCCAAAACCCTGAAAAAGTCAACCCCCTAAGGCTTGTGGCCGCCTACATAAAACAGTTCCTTTATCCGGCTGAGCTCATCGAGAAGATCTGGTGATTTCTTCATTTCCTTCTCAATCTTGTCTACGGAGTGCATAGCGGTGGTATGATCGCGTCCCCCAATCTCACGGCCGATGGTGGGAAAGGTCATACCGAGTTCGTTCTTCATCAAATACATGAGGATCTGACGTGGCTTGACTATCTCCTGTTGGCGACGTGGACCTTGTACATCTTTGAAGTCTACTCCGTAATATTCGCAGACTATCTCTTTAATCTGTTCAAAGGTGGTCTTCTTTAGTGGTTTATGTAATGAAAATGCCCGCAGCATATCCCGTACTTCTTCAAGGGAAGGCGGCGTGTCGCTAGAGGCTAGGTGTACAAGTACGGTGGTAAGAGCCCCTTCGAGCTCCCGGATGTTCGTCTCCACCAGGTCGGCTATATAGAAGATAACCTGGTCGGGTAGGCTGATGCCCTTCTCCTCACACTTAGCCTGGAGAATGGCCTGACGGGTCTCCTGGTCAGGTAGCTGCATGTCAGCGATCATACCAGAGCTGAACCGGCTAGAAAGACGCTCTTCTAGGTCAGCGATCTCGCTTGGCGCCTTATCTGAGGTGATAATAATTTGCTTATCAGTCTGGTAGAGGGAGTTAAAGGTGTGGAAGAACTCCTCCTGGATACCATCTTTACCGGCGATAAACTGGATGTCGTCTATCAGGAAGACGTCGACGTTCCGGTACTTCTTCTTAAAGGCATCCATCTTATTGCCGCGGATACCAGCCACATACTCGTTCATGAGGCTTTCACTGGAGACGTAGACCACCCGCTTTTGTGGTTCTCGGGCAATAATCTCATTACCTACTGCCTGCATCAGGTGAGTTTTACCGAGTCCTACTCCCCCATAAAGGTAGAGGGGGTTATACATTTTACCAGGACGTTCAGCTACGGCTTTGGCGGCGGCGTGGGCTAGTCGATTGCGGTTACCGATGATAAAGGTGTCAAAGCGGTACTTCGGGTTGAGGTTTGACTCCGGGATGGGGTCTGAGCTGCGCTGCTGAGCGGCTTGGGAGGGTGAGACGGGTTCTGAGTCATCCACGCTATTGAAGAGGCTCTGCCCGCCGGCTGGCGCGTTCTTACGGCCTACCTTGGGCTTTGCGACGATGATATATTCTATAGTTGTGACTTCATATCCGGCCTGCTGGGAAATGGAGGCTAGAATCTTACCTTCAGCGTATTTATGGATGAATCCTTTAGAGTGGATGTTTTCCACAGTAACCTGGGCGGAACCTGGTGTGAGGGCGGTTAGTTGGGCTCCATGGAACCAAGTCTTGAAGACAGCCGGCGAAATCTCCCCTTCTATCTCAGAGAGGGCCTGTTTCCAGATTAGATTGAGCTGTTCTTCGGTCATGGCGGCGGAAAGGAAGGTGTAAAAATAAGGGCTGCTGCCCCTTAGTGAATAGGATACCAAGAGTTATCCACAGGTGTAAAGAGTTATCCACAATAAACCTAGATGTTCTCTTATTTCGAACTGATCGACTCAAGGGAACCCATCTTATATATCCTTCCAGGATATGTCTCAAGGTCCGAAATAAGAGAACATCTAGGTTTACAGTAAACTCCCAGGGCGGACTGATCGACTCAAGGAAACTATATACTTGTACTCCTTCGGAGTACGTCTCAAGGTTCAAATTACCAATGCGCATGCAGATACAGGTTAATACCCTGAAAAGTCGTTCGACTCAAGGGAGCCTGTCAGAAAGTACTCCTCCAGAGTACGTCTCAAAGACTTTTCAGGTACTTGCATGAAGATTCAGGCTAATACTGAAAACGACTGACTGACTCACTCCTATAAGAAAAGACCGGCAGCCCGACAAGAGGCCTTGAGACGTATCCCGGAGGGATACTGCTATATGGCCTCACTAAGTCGAACGACTCTTGTTGGGCTGCTGGTCTTTATTACTTCGGAATACGTCTCAAGGTCCATTTCAGGCAAGCAGCGGCAGATTCAGGTGATGTAGTAATCAAAGCTGTTCGACTCAAGGGCCCCGATGTTATTTTTCTGATACTATTTTCTTATGAAACTCATAATTATATACGGTCCTCCAGCCGCTGGTAAGCTCACTGTCGCCCAGGAGCTTGCCCGAATAACGGGATACCGTCTTTTCCATAATCACCTTACCATTGAGCTGGCCAAGGAGATATTTCCTGAGCGGAATCAGCAAAGTGCTGATTTAATTTCCCAACTAAGGCTTGATGTTTTTGATGCTGCGGCTAAAGCTGGCACTGACCTTATCTTTACCATGGTATACGCGGCTGGACTGGATGACGAGTACTTCTCTAGGGTCGTTGAAATTATAGAGTCTTCCGGTGGTGAAGTGTGCTTCGTTCAACTTCTACCAAGTGAAAAAGTCTTGGAAAGTCGAATATCTGCCCAGTCTCGAGCCGCCTACTCAAAAATCAGAGACGTTGAGGTCTTAAGGAACCTGACCGCAACCCGCGACCTTCTTACGCCAGTGAGCCATGATTTAAATCTCTCCATTGATAATAGTGAAAGATCACCTCAGGACGTCGCCGAACAGATAAGCCGACATTTCTCTCTCTAGTTCTAACCTGAGACGATCCAGGAAAAGGTCTTAGGGTGGACGATAGCCACACCTTCCCATTCCTTAAGGTCGAGCAGGTCCTTGTCTAGGGTGATTATTAGATTCGCCTTGCCAGCTTGGGCGCAAGCTAAGATGTGGTTGTCGTCAGGATCTCGAAGGATGACTTTAGGAACCAGGGGTGCCTCAATGATCGCTGTTCCCTTTCTAATGAAGTCTAGGTATTTACCAACCTGCTCAGCTGTAAATTCAAACTTAGTACCCATCTTTCTTTTTAGTTCGCCCAGGATATATTCCGAGCAAAGGACGGTGAATTCACCGTATAATCCTCGTTTAACCAGTTCCTCGGACATCCCGGGACGCAAAAAGGCCGCAATATAGATATTGGTGTCAAATACTACTCGAAGCTGGTGGGAGCTAGCCGAAGATCCGCTCGACATCGTCGTCGGATTCTATACCTAGCTGCTTGGCGATGCGGTCACCTGCTTTCCGTATCTCTTGCCACTGTGACTCAAAGGAGTATAGATGTAAGGCATCCTTAAAAATCTGACTGCGAGAACGGTTTGAGTCAGTCGCCAGCTTATTAACCTGGGCAACCTCGCTATCAGAGAGTGAAATCGAGACAATATTGGCAGGCATAAAAAGCAATGAAGTGATATATCTGTATATTAATAATATTTATTAATACTGTCAATATTCCGTCCCTGTCCCACACCTTGTCCTAAGTAAAAAAATAAGATATAGTAAGGCCTGACTAATTACTCGAGTACTCACAGATGTATCTCAATTTCAAACCCAACAAGCGCAAGCGCGTTCGTACCCACGGCTTCCGCGAGCGCATGCTGACCAAGAAGGGCCGCCAGGTCATTCTTCGCCGTATGGCCAAGGGCCGCGTTAAGCTGACTGTCTCCAACGAGAACAAGAAGTTTAAGTAGGTCCGGTGTTCTCCCGTCCAAACCGCCTTCGTCGCGGGGCCGATATCATCACCGTACTACGTAAGGGCCGCCGGCAGAATGCACCGGCGGTTACCTGTTCTTTTATAGCCAAACCGGCTACACTGGGAAGGATCGCCGTGATCGTAGACACTAAGGTGTCCAAGCGAGCGGTAGTCAGGAACCTTATAAAGCGCCGTGTGCGTTCTATAGTTCGAGAGCTTGGCCTCCCCCAAGGTGACCTGGTGATCCGGGTCTGGAAAGGTGGTGACGCCCTGAGCTTCGACCAACTCCATCAGCAAGTACGCCAATGCCTGGGCAAGCTCGCCTGAATCCGGCCCAAAAGGTGCTCTTGGCCGCTATCAAGTGGTACCAGACGCACCTCTCCCCTGACCACAGTCCGCGTAAGGTGTTCTACCCCTACGGCTACTGTCGTTATACGCCAACCTGTAGCCAGTACAGTGTCGACGCTATTCGGAAACACGGTGCGATCTGGGGCTCGGTTCTTACTCTCTGGCGTATTCTCCGTTGTAATCCCTGGTCGCATGGCGGCCACGACCCAGTCAGATAATATTCTTACCTTCCATGCCTGAGATTCTTTCCGCCATCGTCTATTATCCCTTCGTCAACGTCCTCAACTTCTTTATTTGGGCGACGCCGGGCCATTATGCAGCAGCAGGTATTGCCCTGCTGACCATCCTAGTACGGCTTGTCCTGATTGTCCCTTATAAGAAGGGGGCCCAGAGCCAGCGCCGTATGATGCAGCTGCAACCGCTGCTTGACGAGCTGAAGAAGGAATACGCTGGTGACCAGCAGGGTCTGGCAGCCGCCCAGATGGAGCTGTATAAGAAGAACAACATCAACCCGTTCTCTAGCTGTGGTTCTCTTCTACTCCAGCTTCCGGTGCTATACCTCCTGTATTACACTATCCAGCACGGCCTAGTAGCTCACAATCCACACTTGTACGGATGGCTGCCGAAGCCTGAGTTCATTAATACTGCTTTCTTTGGCATTGACCTGCTGAAGCCTGATAAGACGTTCATCCTACCTATTATTGCCTCCGGTCTGCAGTTGATCCAGGTGAAGATGACACTTCCTCCTAAGTCTGCCAGTAGTAATGACGCCCAGCAGGCTACCCAGCGGATGATGATGTACCTGGCACCGGCCCTCACATTGTATATCTCATATCGTCTCGAAGCCGGCGTAGCCGTGTACTGGATAGTGACCAACCTGTTCTCTATTGTTCAGCAGTACTATGTCAATAAGGAGCGCTTGAGCCTAACTGGTGTCGAGAAGGTTGTGGAAGCAGCTGAGAAGGCTCACCCAGAGGCAATCGCTGCTATGGAGAAGGCTGAAGCTGAGGTGTTGGGCACTGAAGTGAAGAAGGGCGTCCAGGTTACCGTTCGTAAGAAATCCAAAAAATAGCCACCCTTGTGGCTTTGGAGAGATGGCTGAGTGGTCGAAGGCGGCGGTCTCGAAAACCGTTATGCGGGCAACTGCATCTAGGGTTCGAATCCCTATCTCTCCGCCAAAGTAAAAAGAGTATCTAAGGATACTCTTTTTACTTTGTGCTTCGCGATAGGGATTCGAGTCCCGCTTTGACCTGCTGGAGCAGGTCGGAATGTTCGCGGAAGCGAGTGACCGAATCCCTATCTTCCATGGAGTGGTGATTGCTTACTCGGTCAAGGAGTGGAGAAGGCCCGGCCGCCATCCCTATCTCTTCCTTATGTCCCCTACCTTACATAATTCCGACACATTGCTGCTACACTTAGGTCAAACATCCTAACCACCCCCTATGGAAAGGCCATCCTTTCTGGGAAGCGCTCTGGAGCACGAAGCGTCAGTGGAATCCACTCAGGTTAGGAGCTTCATAGCGGATCTACTCCCTCAGGCCCTGGTGAGAATTGAGGGTACTATACTCCTGGCTGAGGTGGATAGAGGTGGAGCCAAGCGGGTTGGCGAAGAAATCTGGGGGGCTTATATTGAGATGATGGCCCAAGATGCCTTATTTTCTAGTGTTCATTATGAGCCTGGCTTTATATCAGCGGACCTGGTGAAGCCTGAGTCGGGTATCACCTCGTTACGGGTACGTAAGGTGGCCTCTACTCCTCAGGCTACATTACCGACAGCATATACCGGTCAACCGGTGCGTATTCATCAGTGAGTACTGGCTGGCTGGTCTCTACCTGTTTAGTCCAGAGATGATTAAAATACCCCTGGATCTCTTTGTCGGGACTTACGAATGAAGGCTTTGTGGGGCTTTTGAGTGCTACTATCATCACATTTTGGACATCGGTACCGTTTTCAGGTTTGTTGACCGCAAAAGCGTAGACCTGGGGAAATACCGACTTATAGGTGGCGTACTCGGCTTGGAAGAACTGACTTTTGGGGCCGTTGATAGCGGAGATAACATTGAGGATCACCACTCCCTTTGGCGTGAGCCTGTCGTACATGCGCTGGACCGCTTCCTGGGTGGTCAGCTGGTAGGGTACCGACATTGATCTAAAGGCGTCACCGTAGATGACGTCATAGGTCTGGGTGGTCTCATTGAGATAGGTGCGGGCGTCAGCGTGGAAGATGTTCAGCCGGTCAGAATCCTTCAGGTTGAAATACTGCTTGGCTAGCTCGGTCACCTTGGGATCGATCTCCACCACGTCCATCTTAGCCTCTGGATAATGGGTTAGGAAATCCTTGGGATAGGAATAGGCCGCCCCACCCAGCATCAGTCCTCTACCCTGGGCAATGGCAGGGTTCAGAGTGCTGTCCAGCCTGTAATAGTTTGTGTAGGGAAAGGTAAGCTTGTCACCGTTAAGGTACATGGCAGAGCTAAACTCATTGCCGATCTGCATGAAGCGAGCTTCTTCAGTCTGCCCTGGAAAATAGCCAGAATAGATCCAGATACGAGAATATTGCGAGTCAGTATCGATAAAACCCTGCTGGGCCAGGACGAGGTCATGAACACGGAAGATGACCAGGCCGGCTACTAGTATGAGCGCCAGTCCAGTCTGCAGAGGCAGGCTGCGCCGGGTGAATCCGACGGCGAGGAGAGAAGCTGCCAGTAAGATAGCGGCTACCAGAAGTAAGACGGTGGTGGTGCGTAGATACTCGATCAGGAAAAAGCCGGCTAGAAAGGTGCCGGTGATGCTCCCTAGGGTAGAAATAGCGTAGAGATTGCCCACGGTGCTACCTGTGTATTTAAGGGTCTCCATCTTCAGTTTCACCGCGTACGGCGATACCATGCCCAGCAGTACGGTAGCAGGGGCGAAGAGCACCAGACAGACTACCACCGAGCGGATATAGAGGGATTGGGTCGCGGCTGTGGCAAGGGTAAAGAGACTTCCCTGGATATAAGGTATGCAGGCCACGAGTATGCCTGATACCAGTAAAAGGCTGGCTAAGACCTGGTAAGAAGGCCTGCGGTCGGCTAGGCGGCCACCCAGCCAGTATCCTAGGCTTAGGCTTCCCAGTATTATTCCGATCAGGCTGGACCAGACTACTATAGTGGTGCCCAGGTATGGAGAAAGCACCCGGGAGCCGTCTAATTCAAGGATCATGCCGGCAGCGCCGACCAAAAAGACGAGAATCTCTAGGAAGTATTTTTTCATGGTTTCATTATACCTTCTTGGAGCTATCTATTGCACCATTGCATTTTTTGGGAAACAGGTGTACAGTTAAGCAGTCTTTTAGAGACGTGTCTCCGTCTTGCTGGGTCGAGGGTAGGTAGGAAGACAGAATCGTAGAAACAAGTGTAATTCGTTTGAACTAAATTTTTCCCATATGTCCAAGAAGCTATACGTTGGTGGTCTTCCTTATTCCACCACCACTGAGGAACTAGAGGCTGCATTCGCCCCTTTCGGTACCGTTGAAGAGGCTATCATCATCTCCGACCGTGAGACCGGCCGCAGCAAGGGTTTTGGTTTCGTTACCATCACCGAAGACAAGGGTGCTGACGACGCTATCGAAGCTATGAACGGCAAGGACTTCAATGGTCGTCCTCTTACCGTCAATGAGGCTCGTCCTAAGGAGGCTGCTCCTGCTTACCGCTCTGAGCGCTAATCAGTTTTCAGCTTTAGGATAAGAAAGGGACCCCCTAGGGGGTCCCTTTCTTTGCCATATCCTCCCCTTCTCCCACAAAAATGAATGATCTTCGCTGGTGTGGGCCCACACGGCGGAGAACGCTCAGATCCTAAGACCGCCTTCCGAGGCAGCGTCGCTTCCGGGCTAACAGTTAAGGAATCGTCCTCCCTGCCACATCTACAATGTGGAAGATCTTCGCTGGTATGAGATTCATACGGCGGAGGCCGCTCAGATCCTAGGACCGCCTTCCGGCGGTCCGTCGCTCCCGAAGCGGCGTTAGGCCGAGGTAACTCGATAGATCTCTGACTCGGTGGTCATCCCCCGCTTTACCTTGTCCAGGCCGTCATTAAGCATGGAGACCATACCGCCACGCTCGGCGATCTGTTCCAGGCCTCCCTGGTCACGGTGCTGCATGACCGCTTGCTCGAACTCAGTGTTGGGGCAGAGTACTTCGCCGATGACTATGCGGCCGGAGTACTCTGGTTTCTCAGCGGTGGTTCCCGGTACCAGTTTGCGCACCAAGCGTTGGGCGACGACCATCTGGATACTGCCGGCCAGCAGGAACGGCTCGATTCCCATCTCCAGGAAACGGGTATGGGCAGTGACTGCGTTGTTGGTGTGCAGGGTGGAAAGCACCAGGTGGCCGGTAAGGCTGGCATTCAGGGCGATGGTGGCGGTCTCAGGGTCCCGAATTTCACCGATCATGACAATGTCAGGGTCCTGACGCATGGCCCCACGCAATCCTTCCGCAAAGGTGAAGCCGTGCTCGCTGTCGATCTGGCTCTGTTGCAATCCAGGTAGGCGGTACTCGATAGGATCCTCCAGGGTAATAATCTTCTTCTCGGGCGAGTTCAGTACTTTGAGCAGTGCGTACAAGGTAGTGGACTTTCCTGATCCGGTAGGTCCCGTCACAATGATTAGCCCGTAAGGCTTCTTGATGATCCTATTGATGAGTCCCTGGTTATATTCTGAGAATCCCAGCTCCTGGATGGTAAGGGTCTGCATGTCCTGGCGCAGTATTCTCATGACGATCCCCTCTCCGTAGCCAGTCGGGATGGTGGCGACGCGCAGGTCGGCGTTGATGCCTTTGTCTTGGAGGCCGAAGCGACCGTCCTGGGTGTTGCTCTTGTCGTCCAACTTCATCTTTGACTGGACCTTGATGCGGGAGACTAGGCCGTGATGCTGGGCCATGGGAAGCTCCAGAACCTTCTGTAGTACGCCATCTATGCGGAAGCGGATCTCCAGGACCTTCTCGCTAGGCTCGAGGTGGATATCCGAGGCCTGGGCATTGAAGGCAGCGGCTAGAATAACATCTAGTAGTTCTGTCGTACTGGCCTTACCCGCCTGTTCGCGCAGGTCGTCCAGGGTACGGATGTTGTGGAAGTAGTCTTTTTTCTGCTCCTCGGTGCGGTTCCGGGAGAACTGAGCCTCTTCTTCCACCCGCTCATTACGGAGTTTCTGATAGGCGTCTATGAGCACATTCATACTGGTTGCCGAGACTACGGTGAGCTCCAGGTCCTTATGCCAGTCATTCGCAAGGGCTATCAACTCCTTGTGGATCTCCTCATCGTCAGGGCGTTCTACCGCCATATGTACCTTGGTAGATGACCGCACGTAGGCGGCGTAGCGGCGCTTGGTAACCGTTTCTATAGGGACAAGCTCCAATACGTCCAGGTTAAAGGGGAAGTCGTCCAGCTGGGTAGTGGTCATTCCCATGTTGGCGGCCATGGCGGCGGCCTGGTGCTCTTCCTTCTCGCGCTGGAACTGCCTGAGTGAGACGTCTAATGAGGCGGGCATAGAGGTGATTTAGTAGTTACCAGCGGACATGTATGCGGTCCCAGAAACTTGAATCGGGGAAGAATCCGGCGCGGTAGTCTGTGATTGGCGTGTAATACTTGTACCCGTTCTTTTCCTGGACGGCATTGGTATTTGCCCTATCGGTAAGAGCGCCATACCCGTAGCTTCCATCCTGCTGCCATGGGGCTGGTTCTGACAGATATCCTTCCAAGGAACCCAGATCGCCTGCCGGATGACTAAATACTTGGGATACCCAGAGGGAATTCGGGTGGGTCTGTGAGATGCCTGCCCATTTCTCTGGCATCTGCAACAGGTCAAGTAGTACGCTGTGGACGTTCTGCTGGGCTACTGCCTTGACTCCGGCGGCGTAGGTCACGGGATTCTTGGCGTCGAAGTCACTCTGGGGAAGATTATTGGCAGCCAGGCTTGCTCCAGCATTGGGCGGATTCGGAGCGCCAAGCGGCCAGTAGCCGTCTCCGGTAGCTCTCTGCACAACCACTACCTTATATACTCCGAACAAGTTGACCAGGATGAACTGCAGCAGCATTACCGGTGCCAGGGCGGGGCAGATGAAGAGATCGACTATGGCACCCACCAGGAGATCCAGGCTGCCCGGTACCAGTCCCAGGGAAGTTTCCAGGCTGCGCAGCTGGTCGCCGAATACCGTGGTGATGGCTAGGGTGATAAGGAAAGCGGCGGCATTATCCTTAGCGCCCTGGCTGGCGTTGGTGGTAAGGGTATGGACTGCCTTGTAGACGTTGTAGAGCTTCTGGGCGGTACCCGGTTTGAAGCCGAACATCTTGTCACCGAAGGCGAACAGCTTCTGCTGACCTATCTGGGTAAGCAGGTTTGACATGCTAGGCACGGGCTTGCCATCCTTTCCGAGCTTGCCGCTGCCGTTATGGAACACGTCGGAACTGAAACCGCTGGAAGCCCAGCCGGCGAAGGCCTGCATAAACTGGGGGGTATTCTGGGCGCCGATAAGCTCGTTCAGCTTGGCAGTCACAAAGCCCCCCACCTTGGCCATGATGGCGTCAATGGCGGCCTGTTTCAGTCCATCCGCATAGGCAGAGGCGTTCTTAAAGCCGTTGGCGGCGAAGTCCTTCAGGGTGGCTATGTCGGCGGCGGTGAGGGCGCTTCCCAGGGCTCCTGCCAGGGCAGAGTTGATACCGTACTGGGCCAGCATGGTCATTCTCTCGGCATCGGTACCGTGGGTAAGTGTCTCAATGAAGCCTGCCGGGATGTTCTTGTCCACCGAGAACAGCAGGGTGTCATAGATGGCGTTCTGCATCTGGGACTTTACGTCCTGGATGAGGCTCTTCTGGAAGTCCTTCTTACCGATCTCCTTGATAGCGTTGAGCTCAGGCCCGATACCGGGGTCGTTCAGACAGTTGTCCAAAGAGCCGCAGGGGGCATTGGGGTACTTATCCTTGAAATAGCTGTTCAGGGCGTCCTTGCCTGCCGCCTCGACAACCGCCGTCGATAGGCTGAAGTCCTTCAGACTGTCTCTGAGGTTCTGGTATTGCAGGATAAAGTCGTCAATACGGTCGGCAACCCCCTCAAGCTTGCCTAGACCCTTGTTAAGGGTGCCGATGAGTTCCTGGACGGCAATGTCGGTAAGGCTGCTGACGTCGCCAGAAAGGATGGCCTGCAGGTCGACATGGCCTATGAGCCCCGGTAGGTTTCCTCCCCCCAGCTTGGCAATCTCGGCATTGATCATGCTGTTCAGGCTGTCCTGGAGAAGATCGCGGGCAGCAGTCTTATTGAAATCGAGTGAACAGCTTTGGGAGCCAAAGGTAATGTCGCAGTTGGCCGAGAGGAAGGCATTGCGGAAGCTGGCGGTGAACCCGTCGATGTCAGCTTGGTCAGCAACATTGAATATCTTGCTGGCTAGCTTCTGCATGCCGATGGTAAGCGCGATCTCTGGTGCCTGGGACGGGTTTAGTACCAGATCGGTAATGGTACCTGCAGGTAGCTGCAGCTTTGACTCCATGTCAGCGCTCCAAGTCTGGGCAAGACCTAGGTAGAGTGCCTGACCGTTGATGTTGCTGAAGGCGTTTGAAAGAGACCCAAAGCCTCCGGCCGGAGCATGGCACGATCTCAGGCTGCTGCTCCCCACGAGGTAACCGTACAGGTCGCATCCTGTGGCATTCTGGATGGCGGCAAGGAGGGCTTGGGCGCTGGCCGGCGCCCCATTGGCATTAAGATTGGCCTGGGTTTGGGCTAGCTGGTGCTGGGTGGACGGAGTATACAGGACGTCGGCGGTGATCTGGCCGGTAATAAAGCTCTTAAGAGAGTCACCAGGAGTGGCCCCCAGCCCGTAGAGGCCGTTCAGCTGGCTGGTCCGCGACTGCAATCCGGCAATCTGGTTAGCATAGTCATCGTCATTGACCGAGTATTCGGACTTTGTGTTGTTGACTAGATCACTAATGGCTACGTAGCCGCCGTCATTGGTCAGATCATGCAACAAGGTGTCGAAGGAGTCCTTATCTTTCTTGACCAGCGGATTGGTAATGATGCTATTTGGTGAAGTCTGCCAGTAGGGCGAATTCGAGTCACTGATCTGGGAAATGACATCCTTACGTGTCTTAGCAATATAATTGGTCAGGATCCGGTCAGCCTTAGGGTCTGCCTGGGACGGATCGATACTTACCCGAGAGCTGATTCCGCTAAGGATCTTCAGGGCCGCCTGTACAGAGGGTGGGTCCTGAAGGCCTAGGCTGGTAAGAATGGCGCCGGGATCATTAAGATCGACTACCTGCTTGAAGTCTCCTTTGAAGCTGTTGGCGACCAGTCCGAGGCCCTGGCTGAGAAGAGAGTTTCCGAAGTTCTGGTTAAAGGTGCCTGGAGTGGTGATGTCAAAGCCGGCTGGGAAGCCCAGGTCGCTGGCTACCGCCTGTATCCCCATCTGGCCCATGAAGGCAAAGCGTGCCCCGCTTGCCTCGGCAGCCGTACAGGTCTGAGGACTGTCGGCTGTACCACAGATGGGATCAGCCAGGTTGATAGCGGTGCCGCTCTTCCAGTCCATCCGTTCATCGATAAGCTTCCCTCCGATCTTGGTGAGAAGATTCTGGCTCTGTCCGGTGAAAAGGCTGACTAGGTCGTTTGTAGAAACCTTGTAGCGTTCGTCATAGCTACTGTTTCCTGAAATGAGGTTGGTAAGTAGCTGCTGGGAGCGCTCGGTTATTGTTTTGGCACCGAAGGATAGGGCGTCTTCATCATTGATAGGTTGACTCTTCTGAGAAGCGTCAGCACGACCCACGGACATCTCCAGGCCAGCAAGGCTACTGTTGCCGCTTGTGAGCCAGCCAGTCAGGCTGCCGCTAGGAAGGTTGAGTGACTGGGTGAGCTGACAGTCTGCGGTATGCTCTGAGAAGTTGGTCAGCTGGCTGTCCAAGGCGTTAGCACGTACGGGGTCCGAAGCATCGCTGGTCTGACGTCCTGAAAGAATGGCCTGCTTCAGGGTGTCAGCGGCGCTGCAGGATCCGCTGCCATAGGTGTTGCCTGTGGACAGGGATGCCTGAGGGGCTAGAGAGCTTTGGCTATTGCCGTCCTGGGGAGTGTCCAGGCCCCGACCCACGATTGCTTCCTGAATGACGTGTGCGGCCTTCATGACGTCCTGGCGGCCTGACTCGTTGGCCGGGGCTGAGTTCAGGATGGCTGACTCGATATCGACTATTGCCTTCCTAACTGCTTCCACTCCGTTCGGAGCCGACTTGTCCTTGAAGGTAGACAACGCTGGAGTGGCTCCGGCAAGTCCTCCCGAAGAAATCAGGTTACTTACCAGCCCCTGAAGTTGAGAATAACGGGCGTAATAGAAATCATCCCCACTTGGATCCGCGACGTCAGGGGGCGTCGAGCTCCCTGATCCAGACTGGGCCTGGAGCTGGTCTGGGCGCAAAGGCAGGTCGGTGCGTCCCCAGACTCCCTTGAGCAGTTCAACGGTACCTATTCGGTCAAATACCTGACTAGCTTCCTTACGGTAGAAGATACGGTCCATGTCGGCAGAATCCAGCAGGCCGTTGGTACTGAGGAGGGTGCTGACTCCCGTAGAAGTGAAGTCGCCTTGGTAGGGGGTGCCGTCACCGTTAACCTCGTTAAAGAGCTGGTGCTGGGCCACTTTGTCGGTCGTGAGGGCGTGAGTGGCAACCTGCTGGCCGATAGTCTTCAGGATGCCGAGGCCGCCTTTCAGAAGCGTGGCGACGGGATCTCCGCTTCCTGGCTGGACACTGCTGATCTGACCCTGGGGAGTAAAGGTTACCGAAGTGCTGGTCAAATTCAGGCTGGCGCCCATGCCTCCCTGTCCGATCTTGTCGAAGTATCCCAGTACGCCGTCATCCAGCTGGTGTAGTTGGGAGATGATGGCGCTCAAAGCGTTCTGGGCCTGCTTGGTACTGGTACTTGATACGTATCCCTCGGTGGAGGCACCTGTGGTAGACAACTGGGAAAGACGCTGCTGGGCGGCTTGGAACTGGGTGAGCCACCCTGATGACCAGTTGGAAGGTGTAGGGTCGTTGACTGTGTTGAAGGTGTTCTTCAGAACGGTGATCCTATCGGCCTGGGTCTGGGTGGGCGGCAGATGATAGGTATTGCTCCAGACTACATTCTTGATTTGGGGAACAAGGGTATCTGCCTGGGCCTGGGTGAAAGCGCCGGCTCTGACCAGAGCCGTAATGTTAGGATCCCCTGCTGGGGCCTCCGGAGGTACGACCAGAGGCTTTCCAGGGACTATGACAGTCGTGAGTGGAGGAATAGTGGTAGTACCGGAGGTAGTGAGAAGGCTGTAGAGGTTGTTCTGGTTACAAATGTCCAGAGGGTTGCTCTCCTTGAACTGCGACAGAACAGTAGTGCAGTCGAGGCCGTTTGCGGCGATAGAGGTAACTCCAACAAGGGGAAATGGTACGCCGGCGAAGGTTCCGGTCCGGGTAACTGTTTCGGTCTGGTCGGCAGCCGTAGCGGTAGTAGTGAAGCTACCGATGTCCCCTTGAATGGTGCGAGTACCTACTAGGTTGAAATAATCACTCAGTGACTTCTGTCCTCCGATCAGTTTGGCGGTGGGCCGGTCAAAGTCAGCCTGGGCGGTGGGCACCCCGAAGCTCGGTGTGCTAGTACCGGGTGATATATAAGTGAGGTAGAGGTCCTTGTCGAGCTGGTCGGCATTGGTGTTGGAGAAAATGGCCTTAGCAGCCGGTCCGGCGGCGAGAAGCTGGCTGAAGTCCGATACTCGCAGGCTTTGAGGGGGCAGATTATAGAGCTCCTCGATCCGCCCTATGCCGATGGCCTTGGCAATATCGGCAGCGCTCTGGAGAGAGAAGCCAGTGCTTGGGCTGAGGGTACCGGGGGTTACATGGAAGACATTCTCCTCAAGATAGCGGCTTCCTATCGATGTCTGTATGGCGGCCGGAGTACTACCTTGTACGGAATCGGCGGGTAGGTTCAGCATTTGCTCCAGGGTGGACTGGCCGACATTCTGGGTTATGGTCCCCCCTTTGTTGACGAGGGCATTGGGGAGTAGGCCGAGCTGCTGGCTTAGGTAGGCTCGTCCGAAGTTGTCCAGTGTGGAGGAAAGGTCAGAGCCCTTTAGTCCCCCGGTTGGCCCTCCTATCAGCTGACTTAATAACGAGGCGCCGGTCTGTTTGACCAAGTCCCCGATATTATTCATCGTGATGCCGGAGATATTGACGCTCGTCTGCAGGTCGAGGTTGGCCAGGAAGGTATCGAAGCCTCCCTTGAATGCGTTCAGTGCTCCCTGGTAGACAGTGCTGATATTCGGCAGGCCGCCAGACTGGGAGATGCCCTCGTCAGTCTGCCAGGCTACCTTGGTGGGGAACTGGGTGTACTGATAACTTACCTTGTCTCTTCCTATTCGTTTCTTCTCGGTGATCTTGGTGGTGACCCGGATGTTATCGATAGCGTCGATATCAAGGGCCTTGGCCAGGCAGGTGCTTCCGTGCGGCGGGTTTACATCATAATAATGGGCCGAGAAGATACCACCATTACATTCATTGCGTGGTGCTGTTGAGTCGTCATTGGCAGTGAACTCCTTGTTCACCCCACCGGTCTGTAAAATCTGCCCTACGTCGATAAGCTCATGTCCTGCCCCTCCTTCAGAGGTAGGAGTGACCAGGTAGGTGAGGGTCCTCAGGATGCGGACGTCGGCCTTCGGGGCGTCCCAGCAGTTGTTTACCCAGGCTACGTCGTCGTAGTAGAGGGGTTTCCAGGCCTTTATGTCCAGGGAGCAGCCCGGGTCACTTTGTTGCTGGGTGTTTCCGTCAGAGTCCTTTATGGCGACTCCCTTATCATCTATCTTGACCTTGGTCTCATCGCAGGCATTGCCATCCAGCTTCCGGCACGGCTCGCCTACCAGACCATAATAGTCGAGTGGGTTTTTGAAGGTTATCTTATTGGTAGGGAGAGTTGCGGCAGTCAGGACGCTCTCGGTGAGGCCACTGATGCCAAGTGGAGAAAGGAGGCGGCTAGCATCCTGATTACAGACCCACCACCCCCCATCGTCTGCTGCGCCGACTCGGGCGATTTGGCTTTCGGTATCGGGAGGATAGGTCGGGCCGATATCATCCTTGGTGACGAAGGTCATTCCCCCATCTGGATCCTCGCTATATTTTAAGTAATCCTGGTACGAGAGCTGGTCGTTCTCATCCAGGACACTAGCACTGTCCGGGCTGCCAGTATCATTAAGGCCGCTGATATCGTCAGGGCTTAGCTTACTGTACTCGGTATTTCCGTCGACGTAGTTTGGATCGGCGCTAGCGATGCCCTGGCCAATGGCGTTGCAGCGCTGCGAGAGCTCGGATTTGGTAAATGCGGTAGAGGTCGGGGCGGCCTGCACGGCAGCTGTCGGCATGGCTGCGGAGAGGAGAGGAACGTACACCATTGTCTGGGCCATGACAATGATCAGGGTGGTCTTCGTTCCGCGACGAAATTGAGAGAAGAAAGAGGCCATCATAGGAAGGATTTGTTGACCAATAGGTCGTGGCCGCCGCCGTTTTTGCCACCACCCTGCTTCCCAAGGGTGCTAAATACGAAGTCGGCGGTTAAAACGTGTTTAAAGCGCCCAGTATTAGCATTCTTTATGCTTCCGGCCGGCCAGGTGATTGGGTTGTTGACGTAGAGGCTCTTGTTGGCGGGATTGTATCCGGTCACCACTACGACGTGCACGGTGCCATAAAACGTTCCCCTCGTATAGATGTTGAAGGGATAGCCTCCGTTGATCGATTTCACGGCTAAATTGTAGAGCTGGTTAGCGCTACTTGCTGAGGCAAAGTCATAGTTAGCGCTCTTTCCGTATTGCCTGGCTACGGCATTTACATAGGAGGGGCTTGATACTGCGTTGAAAACTTCCCCATCTGGGTGCGCGCTAGTCAAGTGGCCCTTGGTGATTTCGACATGGTTTGATAAGGGGGTTCTGGAGTGATCCCCATGCGCCAGATACATCATGATCATCAAGGCCGAGGTCATAGCGCACCAGTTATGTCCACCCTGGATCAGGAGAGGAACGTCTAGGCAAGTACCACCTTGGTCACAGGCCGTGGCTCCCCCAGGAAGGAGCTGATTGAGAGTCTTGCTATCAGCGATGAACTGTTTGGCGGCAGTCGTGCGCTTGTTCTTGCTGACCGTATCTATCGCCCCTATGGTCTGGCGCACAATGTCGATTTCCCCGACCATTCTATCTATAAGAGGGATGAGCTCCGTGGAAGTGATGTTGGCATAGCCGGGCTTCTTCCCCTGGATATTACCCTTGATTGTCTGGAGGCGTGCCTTGAGGGCGTCGAGCTGGGCGGCATTTGCCAGGAGGAACTTGCCAGGGTCATTGTAGAGGGCCAGCTCTGACATGAGCTGAGCAATTGCAGGATCGGAGGGATCTGCCGGCTGCACGGCGGTATCACCAGTAGGACAGGGACCGGTACAGGTGTTTCCCGATCCAAAAGAGGCCGCCGCCAATAGAAAAAGCGTAGCCAGCATGATGCCGAGCATGATGTAGATGTTGGCGCCTCCCCCCTTCTTTTCTGGTTCAGCCACGGTCCCCTCCCTTAGCTTGTTTGGTGTGCTATAAGGCTAATCCAACGGTATACAGTGAACTATCGGTGTAGAATATCAGCGTCTTGCTTGTTCCGAAATAGAACATGCCCTTGATCGATAGCTGGGTCGGGAAGGCAAATACCACTTCCTTGCTGGTGCCGTCGATGCCATATGAGGTAATGGCGTTACTGTTCTGACTGGGGAGGTAAAAGCCGCTACTACCCTTCCAGGCTGCTTGGGCGACCTTGCCTGCCACATTCAGCTGTTTCTGCCCACTCCCATCCGGCTTCATGGTACCGAGAACGCTGATTCCTGCCGACTGACTCTCATAGAGAATTATACCACTGTCGGGAGAGAAAGAGGCATCGAGGATGGAGCCGCCAGTCGTCAGCTGCTTCAGGGTGCCATCCGCCGTGGTGTACACCCAAAGATTCTCAAGTCCTGGGTCGCTGGAACGAGCTACTAGAAGTATATAGGCGTCATTGGGAGACCAAATCAGTTTAGGATTGGGAATGGCACTGAGGTCTGCCTTGCGGTCCATCTTGGTAAGGCGCTTATCGCTAAATACCAATGAGCGCTCGCCCCCGGCGGTAAAGTAGGCGAAGGCCAACCGCTCGGGGTTCAGGGGGTCCCAGATGGGTGAGATTATCTCGGGGCCGCCCAGTTTGACCAGGGTTTGGGTAGTAAAGTTAAACGTAGGAATTTCTCTAAGGTAGACCCCGTCAGCTTCGGTGATGAGGGCGACATCAGGCTGACTTGACCACTGGACATCACTTACTCCATGCAGATTAGTGGTAGTGAGCGGCACACGGATCTGGCTGCTGATGTTCATTCGGTAAATGGTCTTGCGGTTGTCTCCCAGGTAGAAGACTGATTTTTCGTCAACAGAAGGCCTCACGTAGTCGACGGTGGCCACCTCTGACTGCTTGCTGGTGGGCTGGAAGGCGTAGGCCGGACGTACCTGGAGACTCTGCCCCCTGCCCAGTAGGATGTCCTGCACAAAGGGAAGGTAGTGGGTCTTGGCGATCTGCAGCCGGTAGCTCCCAGCGAATACGGTGATCTCGTAGCCCTTGTTGGTGAGCTTGGTTGGTGCCTTCTGGCCGTTCAGGGTAATGGTGATATCCTTGCTGGTGTCGAGAATGAGAATGGTACTGCGACCGCTGGTATACAGGTATAGCCCCAGTAATGACAGGATGAACGCGGCTATGACGGCCGTAATCCCCCAGCTGCGTAGCTTCTTGCGGCGGATATCCTTAGTAAAAGGACTTGAAGATACAGGGGGTACCTTGCCCGTACTGGGCTTGTTGGGTGCGATAATAGGTGGCGGTGTCTCCACGGGCTACTTTTTCGGAACTGCAGGGGCGGCCGGCTTCGGAGTAGGTGCGGCCACTGGGAAGGCGCTGCCTTGGAGAGTAACGCTATTGGCTATCTGGTGCAGGATAAAGCTGACCGAGGCGAAGACTATGCCGCCTATGACTATTCCGATGATCCGCTGCTTAGCCTTCTTGGACTGCTCTGGTGAGACGCCTCCGAACATATACTGGACGCCAGAAAAGGCGATGGCGATGACTGCCACGAACAGAACCAGTGGAGAGATCTGCCTAATGATCTGGTCCATATACTGTGGGAAGGTGGTATTGTTCGTACAGCCACTGACCAGGACCCCCTGGAAGCAGGGCTGGGAGGTGGGCTGGGGCGGTAGAAGGGATCCGACCGGACCCCCCACAACAGGAGTAGTCCCAGCAGCATAGACATGGGTCACACTTAATACGGCCAAAGCGTAGAATGAAGCGGCAAGTCCTACGAGGCGGGAGGCAGATCTATGGGTCATAGACTCATGATACACCTACGCCCCGACTGCTGAACAGGCTTTAGAGCGAAAGCGTGTAGAGTGTTGCATTGGTGAGAATCAAGACGCTGTCACCAAAGGGTAGTATCTGGTCTATGTTCTGAATATAGGGCCCGTCAACTGAGTGGGTTGAAGTAACGGACCCACCTTCTGAAAGACTAACCATGATTACCTCGTCTCCGGCAGGAGAGGCTGCCACTAGTAGCTGGGAACCCACCCATGCCTGGGTCTGTCCGCACGCAGTAGTAGTATCGGTTACCTTGGAAGAGTACAGGCTAATCACTGATGCTGAATCAACTTGATGCTGAAATGCCAGGGTGCCTTCTGCTGACCACCCGATGAGGCCGGTAATAGCGGCGGCCACGTTTTTTTTGACAGTGCCGTTGGCCTCGATAATGGTGAGGCTGCTCTGGTCTCCGTCAGAGGATTGGTCGCTCACCATGAGGGCAATTCGCCCGTCTTTTTGTGAAATGACCATCTGATCAACCTGTCCTGTAATCTTGGAAAGGTTGAGGTTTCCTCCTCCCGGAGTCAGTGCGATTAGTTGGGTTGTGGCGCCATCCACGCTGCCCACTGCGTACACTACCTGCCCACTCATGCTCCAGGCACCTGAGGAGCCCGGAATGTCAGTAAGGGTGCCACTGGCGGCATTGAGAAGCTTCAGTGTCTTGGAATCGTCATCACTTTCGCCGGCGTATGAAAGCAGGGCGGTCTTTGAGTCTGGCGACCATTGGATCTGCCGGGGGGTAGGGTCAAGTGTGGTGATGGTGGTTACAGCCTTAGTTGCGGCTGAATATTCCTTGAGATTGCCGTCGCTGTCCAGATATCGAACCACTTGACCACCACTGACTGGGCTAGCCCGGTCTACGGTGTTGGCATCGACTGCTATGGCCACAGGAGTGGCAACCGGGAAGGGAGTTGGTACAACGCCGGGGGTACCTTGGCTGCTAGTAGCTGTCACGCCGGTATTCCCGGTTGATGTTGTGGCATGTCTCTTGGAAAAATAGAGCGAAAGCAGGGCTCCTACTCCGAGTACAACAACCACGGCGGCGAGAATGAGGGTTGGCTTGGGGGTGCGTAGGTTCATGGTTACCACTTACCGGTAGTACCGACTTTTGATTTAAGGGTCGCACAGGTCTGCTCTTCTCCAGCGTTATTGATGCCCAGCGGACCAAGCACAGCGTGCATGAAGGGAATGCCTGGATCGGTACGGTGGAACTTCTGTTCTGCACCGGTCTGAATCACCCTACAGTCGGCGATCATGTGAGAGATGACGTCACCTGAAGGGATGCCGTATTTCTGCTGGAGGTACTTGACTAGCTTGGTGTTTGAAGCCACCTGTGCCGAGGTGAAGTTATGGCCCGCCCTTCCGTTTTCGAAGTCGCCCTCATTTTCCACCGATATGGTGACTCCTCCGTTGGCCACGTTGTAGTGAGAGACACCCGCGGTTTGTTTTGTCTCTGGTAAGAACTGGTAGATGGTACCGTCCTTACCTACTACGAACTGGACATATTTTTGTCCGTCGCCAGAAACTTTCATCGAGTTGTTGAACTGATCCCAGGCCTGCTGGACGGTCTCGTCAGGGTCTGTACTGTGGTCGCCGTAGGTGGAAAGGTAATGCAGAGCGATCACCTTAGGCATGGCGTAGTTGTGGTTGATGTTGGGATTTGTCTCTGTAGCGGCAGTGAGTGGCTTCTGGGTGCAGAACGTACAGATGCCCTTGTCTGCAGGTATGGACGTAACCAGTCCGGTCGATCCGGTTGAGGGAGGCCCAGTCAGTGCTACTGGACCGAGAGGCGTGTTTTGGTCTTTGACGATGGCGACAGTAACCCGGTTGTCGTTATCCTTGGGGGTTCTGTCAGCGTTAATGCCGTCCTGTTTGTCGTAACCCTTGCCGGGATTAGTCAGTCCGAGGGCATAGAATACCTCTGTAGTGGCACCGGCGCCGATCCCGTTTCGGCGTACTACATAGGAGTTAGGTCCGCAGTCGTCGATGCTGACGACTACGCTCTTGTGGGTCTCTACGCTGGTAACCAGGAGCTTCTTTTTCCCCCAGGCATGACTGTAACCTCCATGACAGCCATCCAAATTCTTGTCGTATGCCCAGGGCTCGTTGAATAACCAGCGTTCCTGTTCAGGTGTCATCTTGCCAAAGGAGGCGCCCTGCCCACGATTCTTGGTATCGGTAGTGGGGTAGATCTTGCCAGAGTCTACTCCGGCATAATGGGTGCCAGTGATCATTTTATCCGCCATATGACTCTCATGTCCTAACTTGGTATCTGGAAATGGGAGGACCAGGCCGTCCAGGCTGGCTACTGTCTCTACGTTCGCAGTACCGTTAACACCCACAGCAGTGGGTGTGTCGCCGAAGGCTATGGAGGAGAGGGAGATAATCAGAACCACTACAAGGATAATAATAAACAACACAGAGCTGATTGCTATTATCAGGATATCCCTCCTATGCTTGACTGCCCATTTTGTAGCTATTTCTCCTGCAACACCTGTTCCTGTGGCTGCCCCCACAGCCTTGGCGCCGGCATCTACTGCCATGTCCTTTACCTGGGATTTAGCATTTCCCCCTGTTGTCGCATGGGCTAGGGGGTTGCTGCTGAGGCTACTTGAGGAGGCAGCCGCAGACCCGGCCAGGCTTGCGGTAGTCCCAGACTTTTCACCCGCAGCTTTTCCAGCCACAGATGCAGCTCCGCCTCCGGCTTTTCCGGTCTGATTGGCCGGATTGGCGGTGAGCTGATATCCACCACTGCCGCCGGTGGTAATGTTGGCTTTGGGCTGGGGGCCGCCGCTTAGGTTGCCTGGGCCGGGCAGGGCGGCTCCAGCAGGAGAGACGTTCTGAGCGGCCACGGCATCAGGTGCTACGCCGGCCTCAGTCCGGCGTATGCTTTGAGGGTTCGCAATGGTCTGGTCAGGTCCCAGGCTCTGGTTATAGTAGGCAGTTGGATTAGGGGTTGTCCCACTGGTCTGGGTGGTCTCAGGAGCCTGGGCAGAGCCACTAGTCGCGGTGGTATCGGCGGGAGTACTGGAGGTAGAAGCTGTAGTCTCAGTGGTCCGAGGAGCCTCTCCCCCCTGGCTCTGGGTGACTGGTTCAGTGAAACTAGGCTCGGCAAGCTCCTGCTCACCAAGCTCCTGCTCGGACTCCTCGTCTAAGAGCCCGGCTAGCTCTTCCCCAGTGTCGACCTCTTCTACAGGCATGCTTCGTGCTTAATTACCGCCGCCGCGCATGGCGAGCAGCTGCTTTGGATCGGTGGTAATGATCTGGTCTTCAGTGTAGGAGGCAGTAATCTTGATAGCTACGTGGTTCAGTCCGGCGAAGAAGAGGCCTTCCCCTACCGCTGCATTGAGCAGCAGATACTTTTCCTGTTCGGTCAGGTTGAATACGTTCGAGATCACGTCAATGGATGAGGTGGACTGCTTCAGGAGTACCTGCATCGATGAGTTCGACACCACCGCCTTTCCGTACTTATTGGAGAGGAAGTCCTCAACGTCCTGGGAGATGATGGTAAGACCGAGGAAATACTTACGGGCGCGCTTGGCTAGACCGTACAGGAAGCGGGCCGAGTCCTCGTACTGCATCATCCACCAGGCTTCATCCACCACCATGATACGGCGCTTGCGCTCCTGGCGGACGTTGTTCCAGATGTAGTTCAGGATGGTGAAGATGGCTACCGGCCGTAGGGCTTCCTCCAGGTCACGAACTGAGAAGACTACCAGGCCGCCGGTAAGCTCGAAGTTGGTGGGCTGGTTGAATAGGGTAGCAAAGGTGCCTTCTACGTACTTGCTCAGGCGTAGAATGAGGTTCTCGGCACCATGCAGGTTGGAAAGAACTGATACCAGGTCGGCCATGACCGGAGGCGGATTGTGCTGAGTGGCGGGATCGGTGGTGATGTCCTTCAGGGCATAGCACTCGTAAAGGGCTTTATCGATGAGAGCGTCTTCCTCAGGGGTGACACCTTCTGCCATCAGGCGTAGCAGGCCGTGCAGGGTGGTGATGTTGCTGCGGAGCACATCCTCGGGTTCCTCATCGTCATCCTCGCCCCCGACGATGGCGGTGGGCAGGTCAAACGGGTTGATACGCTTGGGTGAGTTCAGGTTGATCTCCAGGTAAGATCCGCCCACTGCTTCGGCCAGTTTCTGGTACTCATTCTCAGGGTCGATAATGATAATGTCGGCTCCCAGCATCAGGTAGCGCAATATCTCCAGCTTCACGAAATACGACTTACCAGCACCAGAGGTGGCGAAGACTACGGAGTTGGCATTTTCCAGGTTGAAACGGTCAAATAGAATCAGCGAGTCATTGTGCCTGTTGATGCCGTACAGGATGCCCTCGTCAGAGGTGAGCTCGGCAGTGGTGAACGGGAAGGTGGTGGAGAGCGATCCGGTATCCAGGTTCCGAAGGACAGAAAGCTCATCATTGTTCAGGGGAAGTGTTGAGTTGAAGGCCTGCTCCATCTGTACCAAGGCTTCCTTGGTGTATACCAGTAGTCCCCCCAGAGTGGAAGCCACCTGCTTGGTTAGGGTGGTTAGTTCCTCGAGGCTCTTGGCATAGACGGTGATGTACAAACCAAACTGGAAGAGTCGGTTCTGGCCCTGGGCCAGGGTGTCACGCAATTCGTCGATGTCGTGGATGGCGATGTCGATCTCAGGATCACGTACCAAACCCTTTTCTCGTTCTATCTGACGGGTAGACTCTAGCTGGGTGGTCTTGCGACGCAGTGACTGCATCACCTCCTGCACGTTCTCTGGGATGAGGAACATGCCGATGTCCATAGTCAGATCATAGTTGATGATCGGCGACAGCCAGTTGGTATTCAGGAAGCGTGGATAGGTATAGACGAAGAGGCTGCGTACGTAGAAGTTGCCCAGCTGCAGGTAGTTGGGAGTGACTAAAAAGTCAGAAGGCGCGATAATATCGCGGGTCGTGGTAAGGCCTTCCTGATAAGCCGAGTATGCAGCCTCCTCTTGGGCAATAGCCTGTTGCTCTGTGTTGTCGTGCTGGAAAGGGAACTTCATTGCGTAGGCTGACTAGGCGGATTTTCGACTGGGATACCTTGGGCGGGCTCGGCAGGGGCGAGTGGCGCGGTAGGAGTCAGGCCCTCAGGCAGGTCCATAGGGGCTACCACTGGTGCGAGACCTGCGTCGGGAGCTATCGGAACCGGTCCCGGCATAACCGGGGCTGGAGCCATACCAGCTGTGGCGGCTGCCTCGGCAGTCTGCACCTCGCCGTCTCCGGCAAATGCTGAGGATACTACGCCGGCACTCAGGTCGCCGGTGTTAACGAGGCGCTCCTCAGTCGCGATGTCCGGGTTGTAAATACCGTAGAAGAGCTCGATGATCTGCTGGGTCTCAAGTAGACTTACCCGCAGGCCAAGGCGCGAGAGTCCGCCTCCAATTAGGTTGGCCCGGTTGAATACCTCGCTGCGGAACCGTTCAAACTGCTTTTGCTCTAAAATGGCGCCAGTTGGGTGGCCGAACATACTCATGAAGCTTGCCTTGTTGGCCTCCTTGGTGGCTGCTGAGTAGCTCACTGTGACATAGAAACGCTTGGACATGATGTTGGCCACTGAGATCAGCCGGCGTACGAACTCTACATAGTCCTCGGTCTGAATACGCAGGAGGTCATTGGTCATGTCCTTTCGGGAATTGTCCAGGTTTGTCAGGTAGCGCTCCAGGTCAAGCTTCTTGGACTGGATCACGATCTGGATGGGGAAGTCGAGTGAATTCAGGAAGCCCTGGTAGCTGTAGATGATGCCGTTTTGCTCAGTCTCTGATTTCAGGTCAAAGTTAATGGGCTCCACCTTAAGAATGGCACGGACGCTTCCGTCGTTCATCAGGACTACTCCGTCCTGAATGCCGGCGATAGGCAGATGCGCTTGGGTAGGTGAGGCGGTGGACTTGCTCATGAGGCGTCCTCGTCAGGCTTTTTAATCTGGGGTACCAATCCCCGCTTGCCGTGGCTGTCCAATACCTCTGCCAGCCGGGCAATGTCGGCCTTGGAGATATTCTTGGTGGCGTGGTGGTGGTTCTCCTCTGGCTTAATGGTGTCGGCCTTGATCAGCTTCACCTCAGCGCCTTCCTTGTGCCAGATCCGTACCTTTGGCTTGATGAGGAAGGCGATCAGAAAGCGTATGAAGTGGTACATGGGGAAGCCGTTGAACTTGCCCACTGCCATGACGATGGTGAACAGCCCTAGCATGATCCCGAAGAAGACGTTCAAAGGAGACGGGATGGAGTGCGAGCTGTACACGAAAAAGGAGATCCCTCCGCCTATGACCACGATACCGAACTGAATAGGCGACAAGGGACCTACGATTCTATCTTCCATGGCGATGTTCTGCGGCACACGGAATTGCATGGATTTAGTATATCACGGGAGGGGTATAAAGGGTCAAAGTACAGGGAAAAGCCCCCAGGCGTGCGCCAAGGGGCTGTGGGAGTCAATTTCTTTGAATAATGTCCCAATACCAATCATGGGGTGGGGT
>JBAXRQ010000003.1:0-54605 GCA_037131105.1 bacterium
TACTCTCTTGTAAATTTAGCCATGCAAGGGTGGTTGGCGAAATGAGCATCATCACCATTGACTTTGAAACGTACTACGACAAGGAGTATTCCCTGTCGAAGATGACCACCGAAGAGTACATCAACGATCCGCGTTTTGAAGTCATAGGCGTGGGGATCAAGATTGATGATGGAGAGACTGAGTGGGAGGAACCCGATGCGCTGGCTGGGGATCGCCTGTTGGACCGTGCATGGGACTGGTCCGAGCATGCCATCCTCTGCCACAACACTCTATTCGATGGGTTTATTCTCGCGCAGAAGTACGGCATCGTACCGGGCATGTGGTTCGATACGTTATCTATGGCGCGAGCTATCCACGGAGTGGAGGTGGGTGGGTCATTGAAGGCACTGGCTTCGCGTTATCAGATAGGGGAAAAGGGCGATGAAGTCATCACTGCTCTGGGTAAGCGACGGGCTGATTTCGATAGCGATGGGCTTCATAGGTATGGGGATTATTGCCGTAACGATGTGGATCTTACTCATCGTCTGTTCGATATTCTCTCCAAGGGATTTCCAGACGATGAACTTAAGCTCATCGACCTCACCATCCGGATGTTCACAGAGCCAACCTTCAAAGTAGACGACGCGCTGCTGATAGAACGCTTGAAGCATATCAAGGCTGAGAAGCTGGATCTGCTGCACAACATCATGGGGCATGCCGCTGCCTCAGATGAGGCTGGCGTACAGAAGATACTTAGTAGCAATCCGCAGTTTGCGGCATTGCTTAAGACATTCAGCGTTGATCCTCCTATGAAGATCAGCCCGACAACAGGCAAGGAAACTTATGCGTTTGCTAAAACTGACGAAGGTTTTATGGAACTGCAAGATCATCCAGACCCTATCGTCCAACAGCTATGCGCCGTCCGTCTTGGTACGAAGTCAACCATCGAGGAGTCTCGCGTCGAGCGTTTTATCGGAATTGGTGGGCGTAATCGTGGCCGTCTGCCTGTTCCCCTTCGTTATTACGGCGCTCATACTGGACGCTGGGCTGGCAGTGATTCTGTCAATTTCCATAATCTCCCTAGCCGTGATAAAGCCAAGAAGGCTTTAAAGAATTCCATCGTCGCCCCTGATGGGCATGTGATCATCAACTCAGACTCCAGCCAGATCGAGGCCCGTGTACTTGCATGGTTAGCGGGTCAGCAGGATGTTGTCGATGCGTTTGCTGAAGGCCGGGATGTCTATTCAGAGTTTGCCAGCAAGGTATTCAAGCGCCCTATAACGAGAGATGATCCCATAGAACGATTTGTAGGTAAGACCTGTGTTCTTGGATTGGGGTACGGGACAGGTGCCGCCAAGCTCCAAAGCACTCTTAAGCTAGGCGGCGCAGACCTATCATTAGATGTCTGCCAAGAGATGGTTAGCCTATACCGCAGGGAGAGCTACAAGATCACTGCGCTATGGAGAGATTGTGATCTTGCACTGCAGCAGATGATGAGCGGAATGGTGCAGGAGGCTCCACTGGGGTCCAAGGGCATTCACTACGGTCCACTAGGAGTTAGGCTCCCGAATGGTTTGCATATCCGCTATCCCAAGCTCCATATGTCTGAGGGAAAAATCATCTATGACTCCCGCAGAGGGCCGGTTAGTATCTGGGGTGGGGGAATGGTCGAGAACATCGTCCAAGCCCTAGCCCGGATCATTGTCGGCCAGCAGATGTTGTGGCTTGCAGAGTTAGGGTACCGCCCTGCACTTACGGTGCATGACTCGATAGTGTTCACAGTACATGAACGGCCAGAGATACTGAACGAAGCACTGCTGGCTATATCTCGCACGATGTCTACTGCGCCGTCTTGGGCGCTGGGTCTTCCAGTTACTTGTGAAGTTAAGTTCGGTAAAACATACGGGGAAGTTTGATGATTAAGTGGTCTTTCAGCGGATTGAAGCAATACCTAAACTGCCCCAATCAATATCACGAGATCAAGATACTCAAGAACTATGAGATCAAAGTATCTCCCCAGATGCTGTATGGCACTGAGGTGCATAAGGCGCTGGAAGATTACGCCCGTGATGGGATTGAACTACCTAAGTTCTACCTGAAGTACAAGCCGATGATAGATGCGTTGCTTGAGATCCCCGGAGAGAAGTACCTTGAATACAAAATGGCGCTCAGTGCAGACAAATTGCCTTGTAATTTTGACGCGCCCGACTATTGGGTACGAGGCATCGTTGACTTCATGGTCATCGATACAGACACTGCGTTCATCATTGACTACAAGACTGGTAGTGCCAAGTACCCCGATCCGAAACAGCTAAAGCTGATGGCTCTGATGACGTTCGCTAGCTTCCCCTCTGTTAACCACGTAAAAGCAGGGCTGCTATTTGTGGCATATAATAGTTTCATGCCCGCAGAATATAGGCGGAAAGACATAGACCTACTTTGGAAAGATTTCTCAGTCGATCTGTCTAGGATGGAGCATTCAGCAGATAAAGACTGGTGGCCGATGAACCCCACTGGGCTATGTGGCTGGTGCCCGGTCATCACTTGCGAACATCATAGGAGCCGATGAAATGCCTTACACCAAGTCCCCCCGTCCCTATAAGCATGAGTATAAGAAACAAGTAGAGAGAGGCGAACATGAAGACCGTATGGAGCGCCAGCGGGCGCGTAGAAAACTGGATTCCAAAGGAGTCAGTAGAAAAGGCAAGGACGTTGCCCACGTTAAAGCCTTATCTAAAGGCGGGTCCAATGCAGATGGAGTTAGACTTGAGGCTCCCAGCAAAAACCGATCCTTCCCTCGCAAGTCCAGTGGAGCTATGAAGTAAGGATTAGTAATGGAAGTAATACAAGACACTGCAGTTAAATTAACGCTACGTAATGACATTGCTGACCGGGCGTTACAGTTCATCGATAAGTCTGAGAAGCTCCGCGAATTCAACGGGCGCAAGGAGATAGTGGTTTATTGGGGGCATGATGAGATCGAATCATTAGCAAGCATCATGGATAACAGTCCCGCTGCGACGACGGACATACCGTCGCCAATGATCCGTGATTACGATTGGCCGGGGTTCTATACGCCGTTCGATCATCAGAGGAACACGGCTTCGTTCTTGTCCATTCGCCCCCGCGCATTTTGCTTTAACGAGGCAGGTACAGGTAAGACTTCTGCGGCTATCTGGGCTGCAGATTACCTAATGAAGCTCGATAAGATTAAGCGTGTGCTAGTGATCTGCCCGTTGTCCATCATGTCTAGCGCGTGGCGTGACGATATATTCAAGACCGCGATGCACCGCACAGTGGCAGTGGCACATGGCACGGCTAACAAACGTAAGATAGTTATTGATGGTGAGTACGAGTTCGTAATTATTAATTACGATGGCGTTAACATCGTCAAAGAAGATCTTAAGAGAGCTAGGTTCGACCTGATCATCATCGATGAAGCGAACGCATACAAGACCGCTTCTACGAAACGCTGGAAGACGCTGGCAAGCATCATCACACCCGCTACGCGGATCTGGATGATGACGGGTACCCCCGCGAGTCAAAGCCCCGTGGACGCCTTCGGGCTGGCTAAGATGATCTCCCCGCATCGTATACCCAAGTTCATGACGGCATGGCGGGATAAGGTCATGTTCCCGATCACCCGGTTCAAGTGGAAAGCAAAAGACACCGCTAAGAACGATGTCTACAGCGCACTACAGCCAGCGATACGCTACGCGAAGCGGGACTGTCTGGATCTACCAGAGGTAACGTATCAGACGCGAGATATCCCGATGACGGTACAGGCGGCGCGCTACTACAAAGAGCTTAAGCATGAGCTTCTCATTGAAGCTGCGGGCGAGCAGATCTCTGCAGTTAATGCAGCATCTGCCATGAGTAAGCTATTGCAGATTTCCGGGGGAGCGGTTTATACGGACCAGCATGACATCGTTGAGTTCGACATCACGCACCGTCTCAAAGCTCTTAAAGAAGTACTTGACGAGACCTTGCACAAGGTGCTTATATTCGTACCCTTTCTGCATACAATAGAAGTCATCACCAAGTTCCTTAACCAAGAAGGATTGAGTAACGAAGTCATCAAGGGCGATGTTAGTGCTAATGAACGTACTAGGATAATCAGTAACTTCCAGATGATGGAAGACCCAAGGATCCTAGTCATTCAGCCGCAGTCAGCCTCGCACGGAGTCACCCTTACAGCAGCGGATACCATTATTTTCTGGGGTCCAGTGCTTAGTGTCGAAACGTATATTCAGTGTATCGGACGTATTGATCGAGTTGGTCAAAAGAATAAATGCACAGTAGTCCATCTACAGAGTTCAGACGCGGAGCGTAGGGTTTACTCGATGCTCCAAGGCAAAGTTGACAGTCACTTAAAGTTAGTAGATCTATACAGACAAGAGTTGGAGGAAGTATGAATGAAGTAAACATGGAAGAATTAGTTTCGGCGTATCTCGCCGTTCGTACAGAGCGCGAGAAACTAACGATGGAGTTTGAGAGTGCGGATGCAGTCCTCAAGTCCGATCTGCTAGAGATCGAGACGTTAATGTTGGCTACCTGTAATTCTATGAATGCTAATAGCATTAATACAGTACATGGTACGGTGATCCGCAAAATCAACGAGCGGTTCATCTGCAGCGATTGGGATAATTTCCGTAAGTTCGTGCTTGAGCATGATGCAGTCGATCTCTTTGAGAAGCGTATCCATCAGGGTAACTTCAGGGAGTTCATGGCTGACCATGCCGAGGACGGACTACCCCCCGGCGTAAATGTGATGCGAGAAGTTGGCATCACTGTTCGCAAAGCAAGTAAGTAATCAAGGAACTAAAATGAGCAATGATCTAATTCAGTCTATCAAGAACAGCGGCCTCGCCACGATCCAATCAGGGGTCGATGACGATACCCGCGCAGTAGCCGGTACTGGCACGAACAACAAGCGCATCAGCATCAAGGGTGGTGTGTTCCGGAAGTTCGCTGGTGGTAAGGAAGTTGGCGCTATCGAAGACCGGCATATGAATGTCATCTTCGTGAAGATGGCGCATAACGCTGCCCGTACCTATTACGACAAGGGCTATCAGGAGGGCGTTAAGCTTTCCCCGCTGTGCTGGTCGTCAGATAGCAAGACACCTGACGATGGGGTGAAGGCTCCGCAGTCAGACACTTGTGATAAGTGTCAGTTCAGTGCCAAGAACTCGGGCATGAATGGGACTGGAACGGCTTGCCGCCTCCAGTGGCGTACCGCTGTTGTCCTGCCGAATGACCCATCTGGGGATATCCTGCAGCTTGTCCTGCCAGCGACTTCGGTCTTTGGTAAGGAAGATAATGGGAAGTTTCCCTTCCGCGCCTACGTGCAGATGCTCGCTAGCAACAACATCAGTGCTGGTCGTGTAGTTACTCGTATGCAGTTTGATACGAAGTCACCTGTCCCGAAGCTGCTGTTCTCCCCCGTGGATGCAGTATCAAGTACGGACATCGAGGCTGTCATTGAGCAGTCCAAGTCTGTTGCTGCTGAGAATGCAATCAAGCTGACGGTGTTCCAGCAGGATGGTGGTGAGGAAGTCGCCCAGCCAGCCGTACCGGGTTTCAGCCCGCACTCGGATGAGCGTAGCGAGGTTTCAGAACCCACGCTCCGTGCCAGTGGTAAGGCTGAGGAAACCACGGAAGGCGGTGACATGCCCGATGCTGTCCGTCGTTGGAGTAAGAAGAAGTAACGTATGCCACGCCCATTCGGTGACAAGCTTCTGTTGGAACTAGACAGATCTACAAGCACTAACATGGGCTTGAAGCTGGCACGGCTTTGTATTGAGGCTAAGATCCCCGCCGCCTATACCGCAGTAGCTTTGGAGGCTTCCAAGACTACTGTGCATAAATGGTTCAGAGGTATGGGGGTTCGTGAGAGCCGAAGCAAAGCCGTCAAGGCTTTTATAGAGATGCTCGAAAGAGATCTGGCAGACGGCACATTACCTGCTAAGTCGCTCAAGGATGCAAAGTTCTATATCGCTGCAGCGATAGGAACTGAATTCTGATTTGACAGGTAATGATCTTTAAGTAAGGCGGGGTCGCTCCCCGCTTTTTTAGTCTTGGTAGCCATGCGACAAAAATTCTATGAAAGGGCACTACCGGCACAAGGCGTCTATTGCGCAGCGGGGATCAAGCAGGGGAAAGTCCTGCATAGATTCGCTGAATCAATCGATGACCTAGTTCAACAAACCAATAACTTAAAAGGTGAAGGATTCAATGTTTATGTAGCTCCTAACTCATTTACTGGGTATAGCAGAAAGGCTGATAGCGCAGCTTGGTCTAGATCTTTTTTCATAGATCTGGATGTCAATCATGGGGCTATCTGCTACAGCAGTAAGGATGAGGCGCTAGCGGAACTGAGCGCGTTCCTAACGAAGACACAGCTTCCCGCCCCCGTGCGGGTAGACTCGGGAACCGGTATCCAAGCCTACTGGCTCTTTGAAGAAGACATTGCCATCCATGAATGGCGGATATATGCAGAGTTATTCAGGGACTACTGCATAAAGAATAATCTGAAGATCGACTCAGCCATTACGGCTGATGCAGCGCGGCTTATGCGTTGTCCGGATACTCTTAACTACAAGACAGACCCACCCAATATTACCCGCGTACTCGATAGCGAGTATCCGCAGTATGATTTCTGTGAGTTTAAAGAATTTTTGAATGAGTGGAGCGGGGTAGTACCAGAGCAGGATCACAAGTCCGTACTAGACGGCATCCAGAAAGGGTTCATTAGCGAGATCGATATCCAGCCGACTAGACTGAGATCATCGTTTGAAGTAATAGCCCAGAAGAGCGTTGACGAAGAAGGCGGCTGCAACCAGATCAAAAATATAATCGAGTCCACACGGGTTGACTACAACTCTTGGATATCGATTCTATCAATAGCAGTTAACTGCATTGAAGGGTTTGAAGCCGTACATGAGTTATCAAAATATGACCCACGGTATAACGCAGCGCAGACTCAATCTAAGGCAGAGGAGTTCGTTGGGAACCCCTTTAAGTGTTCAACCTTTGAGAAGTACCGACCCAACGGATGCGATGGATGCCCTTACCACGGGAAAATCACTAATCCCCTCGCACTTGGACAAGTCGTTGAGGAAGTGCGGCCTGAAGAGAACGCAGTACGGGTTAAGGCTAAGGAAGACATAGAGTTTCCCGACTGCCTGAAACCCTATAGCCGTCACAGGGATGGGGGTATCTATTACATTCCACCCCCGGCCAAGGATAAAGAAGGGAAGTTCCATCAGGATCCCCCGGTAAGGCTCACTGCCCATGATGTTTATCCCGTTACACGGATGTACAGCAAGGGGGACGGGGGCAGCTTATTGATGCGCCATGTATTGCCAAAGGATCCTTTCCGAGAGTTCACGCTTAATTTAAGTACCGTCGTATCGATGGACGATTTCAAGAAGGTACTAGCCCGGAACGACATCATGGTTCCGATTCCTTTAGTTCCTCGTATGTATGACTACATCTGCAAGTGGGTGGAGTACTACCAACGACAGGAGGTAGCAGAAAATATGAGAATGCAAATGGGATGGACCGAAGACTACGAGTCTTTTGTCCTCGGGAACTTTGAGATCTCAAGGAAGGGCGAGCGTGTAGCCTCTACTTCCCCAATGATTAAGAACTCAGCTAAGTATGTCAGGCGGGCTGGGGATTACGAGACATGGCAGAAGTCAGCCAACATGCTGGATTTACCCGGTTTCGAGACTCAGGCACTGGGACTCCTGATGGGGTTTGGCTCGCCCCTGATGCGACTCACCTCCACGGCTGGCTGTGCGATTAATTTCCTTAACTCCGACACCGGAGCGGGCAAGACCGCTGCTCTTTACTCAGGGCTTAGTGTATTTAGTGATCCACACAAGTCCAGTTTGATCGAGGGTAGCTCTACAGCTAACGCCATGATCGGGCGGTATCTGGGCATGAAGAACATCATGTTTGGACTGGACGAGATCGGTAACTTTGATGCGAAGGAGCTTTCCCGCCTACTGCATATGATCTCGCAGGGTAAGGCAAAAGCTCGTATGCAGTCCTCGGTAAACGCAGAGCGCGAGCTAGAGATGGAAGCATCCCTGCTACTGGGTAGCACTTCTAACCAGTCATTGTATGACAAGTTCTTTAGTATCAAGGCTAGGCCCGATGGAGAAATCGCCCGCATGATTGAGTTGGTAGTAAAGCGCCCCCCGCTTATGCACGAAGACTCTTTCAAATATGGCAACCAGATCTTCGATCCGTTCCGTACTAACTACGGGTGGGCGGGGCCAAAGTTCATCGAGCATTACTATAAAGTGGGGGAGCCATACGTCCGAAATATCATGAATCGGCGTACAGAATTGTTCTATAAAGACTACAGCAAAGACCCAGCGTACCGGTTCTACGCCAATGCTATCGTCTGTTGCTTTACAGGTGGGGAACTTGCCATTGAGGCAGGGATCATCAACATAGATATTGATCGTGTCTACAATAAAATTATCTTAGACATGATTCAGATAAGGGATAAAACAGTGAAGCTTAATACCACAGACTATAAGGGACTACTGACCGAGTTCATGTACTCGCAGTTCCCTAACTTCCTGATTCTTGATGAGAACCGGGTTGTCAGCGAGCCTAGAAACTCCTTGGTAGGTCGCATCGAAGTCCACAATCAGGAGGTTTATATCTCCAAGCAGGAGTTCAAGAAGTTCCTAGCGACCAAGCAGATCAGTATGCGAGAGTTTGAGCTTCCTATGGAGAAGGAGGGCGTATTGGATCGATCAGAAAAGAAGCGCATGTCGGCGGGTTGGCGGGCTGGGATGGGCGCTACTCCTCCCATGAACTGCCTAGTATTCAAGACCCAGATTCCTAGCGACCTGATTAACCTAGATGCTTAATGAGCATGAGGAACCAGAGTGGCTTTTTCCATTTGATTCAATGGAGGTAGGGGATAGCTTTTTTATCCCCACTCTGGAACCTTCAGGGCTTATTTATATAATCGATACCCGCGCCAAGGCAGCTAAAGTCCGAATCCGAGCTTATGCTTCGGTAAAGGACGGCTGTCTTGGCGTCAGGGTATGGAGGATGCGTTAGTCTTTCTGGTAGTCCTGATACGCATCGATGAAGCTGCGCTCTAGCGCATGTAAGTTATAGCCTAGATCATCTAGGGCTTCCTTACGCTCCTTTGGGCTGTATTCCGTGTTAGCGCGGATCTTATTCATCTGCCCACGGATGTTCTTAATTCCACCATTAACGTTTTTGTTGTACATATTAACGACCATCTCAGCATTAGGGTGGGCGTCTATGTAATCGTCGTACTTATCAGTTCCCTTGAACATATTAAGAATAGCTTCAGTCTTCTTGATACCCTTCTCAATCTCAGCAAACTCTCGGTTATCAACGCTACTGTACTTGCCGATAAAGCTATCTAGTACAAAAGTATCACGCTTAATGTCGAAGTCCTTCATGCCCGTCAAGACCATTCCCAGATCCCATGAGTTATGGATGATTCTCGACTGCCCATCTAGATAGGCATTGAGGAAAAAATGCAGCGTATCTGGGGACATCGTTACATCTCCAGTAGTAGCATTAGCCATAAACCGGGTTACGTTGGAATAAAAATCAGGGATATGCTCTGAGGATACATAGGCATCACCCCAAGCATTCTGGTGGGAGCTATGTACCTGCCTACCGAACGAATCAATGTTCATCCCATATTCAATAAAGGGTCTAGCAAATGATGGGGCTGCGCTTTCAGCTATCCATGCGATAGGATTATCCATTGGGTTGAACTTAGCGACAGGCAGAGGGAGATAGGAGTCCATAGCGATTGGGATCATATTCCCAACGATCTTACCTATCGAGTTATTCCCGGCAAGGAGTCCACCCACTTGTGCGCCGAGAGCAATGAACGCTCCAAGGCCAAACCCAGTGGGGATAACAAGATAAGGAACCCCAAGCTTCTCACCTATCTCTCCTAACGGGAGACGGATATTCCGGGTCCACATAGCCATGTCGTCCGTACCTACCCGGTTACGGCCTTCTTCATCCAGCGGGGACATCATGTAGGCAGCGCCATAAGCTGTCATTCCCAATCCCGCCATAGCTAGCATCATCGTGCGGGCATTAGTCTGCCGCATTTTATGATCTGCTAAGAACGCATCAACAGCTTTCTGGTTGATATACGTTCCATCCTCATTCTTCCCCTTGATCGTATCAGGGGCATGGGCGAGCATAGACTCCCCACTACGAAATGCAGGTAGCAATACATCCAATGCTCTTACTGCAGTTGTTATCGTAGGACGAAAAAACATAACCCAAGAACCGATCTCTCGCCCGTACTTGCCTACTTGTTCAAAATTGAACATATTCTTGGCGTAAGCAGCCGCCTCGATCTGAGCTTCCTTAAGTACCTCGGGGGACTTAATATCCCGGCCTTCTTTTTCTAGTCTAGAAAGTACCTTATCCTTCATGAATCCATAGGTTGCCGCACGGCCAGCAAGGTCGAAGCCATCAGCCCAAAGATCAAACCACTTATGGACATGATCTACTTTAGTAGCAACGCCTGACTTACCTACCTGCTTAATCAAATCCTCAATATGGGAATTGCTCCCCAAGGAGCGGATATAAGAAGTCCTTCCGCCGATCTCGATAAACTCCTTCAGATTCCTATAAGCAGGATCACCTGCGTTTGCTAGGGATTCTAGGGTCTTGAAATCATTTTTAGAGTAAAGGACAGCCGCCTTAAGCGCCTTGGCAACTCCGTTCCGCGCAGCGATCTCATTAGTGGCATAAGCGAGGAACCTAGCGGATTCCTTGGGGCTAAGATCCCCGCCGATAGTCCATGCTGTCGTCATCAAGTGACGAGTCAAATTGTAGGGGGAGAATGCAACGTTAAGCCGCGTATGTCCCTTACCAATAAACCCAGTAAATTTATTGATTGACTGGAAAATATTCTGCCCAGCATAACCCCGGACGGCATTAGCCATCTTTTCATTAGAGATCTTATAGACCTCTATGCTGCCATCTGGCATGTAATGAAAGATATTATTCTTGCCCTGAATATCCTTTTTAGTAACCCCGTTGTACCGATCTTCAAACGGGATTTTCTCTACAAGCTTTCCAGCCAGATGCTTCTGGGTAATTAGGTTCTTGATAGCTTCAGTATAACCAGAATTACCAGCACGGCCCGCAGCTTTACCCGCATCTGCCATCGTCTGTAGAACAGGGTTATCAGAATCAGACTTACGGCCTCCAGCTTCTTCAGCATACTGTGAGAATTCCCCGCTAGTATGCTTATCACCAAGCTCAAGCTCTTGGTCTTCTTTGCTAACCATAGACCCCGGACGGCCCTTGAACGGCATGTAGTGTTCATAGCCGTAGAAGTCTGTAATGTTATTTACAGGGGTTGACCAGTAGTTAGCTTCGCTATCGAGCCTAATGGTCTCTTTCTGTATGTCTTTTACAGCATCAAAGATATTTTTAAGGTCCGCGCCGTTGGCCCCAGCAAACGCTGCATCCTTCATCTTCCGAAGCGTCTGTAGTTCAGCCTTACTAAAGGAACCCGCGACATCGTAGATAGGGGAGTCTATAGATAGTACTTCACCCTTCATCGTACCTGTCGGGTTCATGCGGCTCCAACCATCAGCTACCTTATACTTATCGACAAGATCCTCAAGGATCTTACGCATCTGCTTAGTCTCACCACCTTTAACAAGATCTATATTCTGATGCAGGGCTTTGAAGATTTCCTCGCGGTACTGCGCAGGGGTCATCTTTATGCCACCAACATTTAGATGAATCTTGTTATTTAGCGGTACATTCTTCAGGAACTTAATCAGGCGGCGCTCGCCTTCGTGCATAGCAATCGAGTAAGCCTGAAGCCGCTTAAGCACTTCTACAGGAGTGATCTCATCCCGCTTGGCGATATCTACGATGCTCTTGTTGAGCTTGTCCAGATGCGGGTTCAATACCTGTAGCTTACGGTCAGACTCACCCGCTGCCTGAGATAGAATCTCATAGGCATTATTGAAATCCCCATCGCCACGGCGAATGAGATTAGAACGTGCTAGATAATCCTCTAGTACTTTAAGTGGGCGGCGCTCGTTCTGAGTAAGACGGATGATTTCTTCGTAGTTCTTATGCCCGCTCTTTACAAAATTCTTGAGTTTCTCTACCAGCGAAGGGCGATCTTCATACTGTTGCCTACCCTTCCCGATGCTCTTAAGAAGCTCTTCAGGGGTACGGTCTTCAGCAGGAGCAGCTTTCTCAGTCCGCTGCATCCGGATACCACCACGGATGTTCTCAGCTTCGCCGCCATGAATCACGGTCTCATGGGCCTGATGCAGAAGATTAGTAACATCATTGTCAGTCCAGTCTTTGACTAAACCCATCTGGCGACCAAAGTCACGGATAACGGCAATGATCTTATTAAGCGCACCACGAAGCCCAACATGCTTAATCGGCCCTGTTTCAGAGCGTCCAGCAAGCACTTCTTCGACCGCACGGATATCCCGTTCATGACCGGTAAGGTGCGTATACGAATCAGGGAATCGCTTCTTCCATTCTTCAACAGCTACTTTAACGCCGGAGTTATGCTTGAGGATATCCTCCAAGACGGAATCAAGCTTATCGCGGAACTTCTTGGAAAGGCCAAAGTGGCCTAGAGCTTCGTGGAAAAGCGTAGCCTTAATGCCAGAAGCATCTTTGGCATTGCCAGCTATGATATGGATCGTATGAGTATTGGGGTCGTAGACGCCCTTAGCATCGTGATGGACATCACTGCGTACTTCATGAGGTAGATCTTTTACTGAGTCTACAACCTTGATCTTGGGTTTATTAGTCCATCCAGAGGTAGCCTCATCGACCGCCTTCTTAGCTTCCTCAGTCTTAACGCCCGTGTTGGTTACTTCCCCACGCTGAAGCAGCGGGAGTTCACGAACGACTTCGTCCTCATCAGGAATAGCTTCTAGTTCTTTCTTCCGTGCATCAATAGCAGCGGCGGCAGCTAGCGCCTCCTCGTCAGGAGTACTAGGTTCTTCCTTAGCAATCTCGCGGCGCTTCTTTACCTTGACCTTAACTTTTTCGCCTAGCTCTTTAGCATGGGCGACGTTTGCTTTGATCTCAGTAGCAACTTTTGCATCCCCGATCTTTTTTGCTGCCGTAGATTCAGATACAACTAGCTTATGTTTTAGCTCTTGTTGTTCAAGCGCATGAGTAAGCTTGGATTCTACAAAAGCAATATCAGGAATAGACTTACTAAGCGCGGCTCTAATAAGATTATAGTCTTCCTTAGATATTAATTTTTTAGTATAAATTCCTACAGCAGATTCTCTTAGATCATTAACTATCCGGCCAAGAGATACTCCCTCCTGAACAGTAGCTTCGGACTCGCTCTCATCTATACCCGCATTTTTAAATGCTTCAGCCGTCTTATGGTCTTCTTCAAGCTTAGTGACCTTAGCCTTCAGTGCAGGGTTGAGTGCTTTCTCTCCTGCAGGAAGTTCTCCAACATTTGCGCTAGGAACTCCCACTCCTCCGGTAACAGTTTCGTCAGCGGCTCTTCCTTTGGCGATTGCCGTAGGTACAGAGCCTGCAACGCTCTCTCCAACTGCGGGGGCGTTAGGCTTAGTAGCAGCGACTTGCTCATCGACTTTAACTCCCTCTGCCGGGGTAACTACCCACTTAAACGGGCCATCTTTACTCAGCAGCTTCTCATCTAGCAAAGCATTTTTTGCTAGGTTTACTATTTTTGGATCAATGCCAGTAGCAGCTATCTTCTTAAGAGTCGGATCTTTGATAGTCCGAAACGCCTCCAGAACCCTAGCCTTATCTTCGCTAGTAAGTACCAGCGGCTCTGCCTTTTTCGGTTCTGCCTTTTTTGGCGCAACTTTTGCGACTACAGGGGCAACGGCAGGGGCAACGGCAGGGACTTCAGCAGCGACGGGAGCGGGAACTTCGTTCCACTTACTAAGTATATCTTCTATCTTCAAAGGAGGGACTACTGGGGGCGTTTCACCCTCCGCGACTACAGGGGCTGGCGCTCCCGCGACCCTCACATCAGAAGGAGTGATAACACCCGGAGGAGCCTCAACAACGGAAGCAACTGGCTTCCCAGCAGTGGGCGCGGCGGGTACTGCAGCAGCTTTCGCTGTTTCCTTTGCAGTAAGATCTTTGATCAGATCCTGTTCTTTCTGATATTGATTAGCCATGCCACGGTCGGTAGCAGTATTCTTGAAGCCTTCATAGCCCCCGAAGCCAACACCCATCGCTGCACCACTTGCAGCCGCATTCATATATTCTTTACGTGCATCGGCGTCGAGCAAAGGCATCCCCGCTTGCCAACGCTCAAGAGCCTGTTGTCCCATCATTACTGGAACTTGGAACTTGACGCCCTTACCAATGCCTTCCATCAGGCCATTAGCGTAGGTTAGCGTCTTGTTATCCAACGCATCCTTTAATTGAGCGCCAGTCTTAGCAGCGACTTCCTCACCCTCATGTCCCAGCAACTTGGAGACAAACGGGAACTTGCTCAGTGCGCCTTCAAACAACGCAAGTTGGGCGGCAGTGGCAATGGCAGCGCGGGCAACAGACGGCTCATAAGCCTGTCCTTTCTCCTGCGCGGCGAGATGCTGCTGAGCCTGACGGGCTAGATCCTGCGTAGCCAACTGCGAACCGATAATACCTGTGGCGGCATATCCAGCAGCAACGGGGTTTCTAGTAGCTAGTTCAGTACCGAAAGCGGCAGCGGTGGGAGCAGCCATGAAGCCAAGCGCCCCACCCGCAAGTTCTTTGCCATATTCAAGAAAATCAGAAATACCACCGATATCACCGAGTTCCATCTGCTTATATTTAGAAGCAGAAGCATCAACCAATGCCTTAGCATTCTCAGTCGTACCGCTCGCGGCATATCGGCCCGCAGCAATACTGGCAGCAACATTGGGCATCGCAGACTTAAACGCACCTGTGAACCCGGCATATTCCGTAGGTTCCTGCTGCTGCTGCTGGGGAAGGTACTGCGTCAGCCCTTCATTCTGTAAAGCCGCATGGTAAGAATCTACTACCTGATTGAATTCAGGGGATCCGCGACTCGCCTTATTGGCAATGAGCCACTGTGCGTACTGCATCGAGGGGGATGTCGTAGGAGCTTGAGCGGGTTCTGCTTGTGCAGAACTGATACCCGTAAGACGCCCAACAACATCGGAAGCATAACTTCCTATGCTCTTACCAGTAATATCTTGTAAATGGGATTGAATATTCCCGTTACGGTCAAGGGCACGGGGGCCACCGAAATAGACAGCCGCTACCTTTGGGGGATCCTGATATCTATTCCAGAGATCTTCAATGAGGCTAACGCCAGCTTCAGTACTATGCTGGGGGTTGTTCCATTCATACTCTTTAGGAATCAACCCCTGATTTTTTAGCCCATTAAACGTAGGCTCGATAACCTGCATCGGGCCAAGGGCACCCGCCTTATTAGGTTTTGAAGTATCCGCAGCGCCGTAACTTGATTCTTGTCCAAATATAGATCTAGCGACATTAGCAGCAGCAGGATCCGTACCCCGACGCGCTAGGATATCTTCAAATTCGTTCCTATTCATTCCTCACCAGAAATAGCTTGGTTAGCCTCGGAATAGATAGAAGAACTATCAAGCGCACCCTTAGATCTAATACCTGATATCTCAGCCTGTAGTTCTTTATTAGCCATAGCTTGACTAAGCATAGAGTTATCTAGGTTATCTAACTGAGCTTTAAAAGTCGCCCTATCTTTAGGGCTAGTATTAGGATCATTTACTTTAGTAAAAAGCCTATTCCTTTGCATTGGGTACATGGGATTATTTTTAGTAATAGCAGCATAAATGGACCTATGTACATCGGCTTCAATTTTCTGCTTCAACAGTTCCATTCTTTGATTATCTAACACGCCCCGTCTAACCCCCGTCCGATCCCGCATAGCATTCGTATCAATACTATTTTGGCGATTAACCATATCAGTTAGGATGCCACGCTTTAAACTATCAGCAATCCGAGCTTCTTGCGTAGCCGTCTGACTATCACCCTTCTTGAGAGCAATCTGCTCATTGATAAGCGCCTGACGCATCATGCTGCCCTTAGCAGACATGTCCATATATGCAGCCATACCAGTACGTTCAGTCTCAAGTGAACCCAGAGTACCTGCACTGATAGCCTGAATACCTGTGGTACCGCCCGGAGCCGCACCCATATTTGCCCAGAAGCTACGCTCCTTGTTTCCTGCAAGGCTTCTACGGTAGTCATTAACCTGCTGCTCATAATCAGTCTGCGCTTTATTAGACTGCTCAAGAAGAGCTGGGATACCCATTGCCTTATCTCGTCCAGCTTGCGCAGTCATATTGCTAGCGTAATCTCCACCAGTCCCTGAGTCCTCCAATTCTTTTTTAAGCATCGTCATTATGGAATCTTGAGCCGGGACATAATCCCGCTGAATTACAGGCGCATTGGAAATGGGGGCGGGAGCGGCTGGAGGAACAATAGTTGGCTTGGGGGGAGCGGGCGGGGGAGTTCTGGCAGTCTCACCGCTATGTCGCATAGTATCTAACATGCCCCCCGGACCACCGACTCCCATCGTGCCATAACGATGCAACGTGCCGAGCGCACGGATACTAGCGTCTTTCCAGAACCCGTGTTCTCTTGTATCCGTTTCAGATGGCGAGTAGTACTTGTAAAAGTCTTCAGTTGGGATGTTCTGGTACGACGCATCGCCTGTGACCTGTCCAGCGACAGCATGTACAATATCAGAAGCTCCCATTGCGGCAGCGGCGGGGATAATGCCCGCTCTCATAATTCCGGGGGCTAGTCCTCTAATTCCTGACATAGCTCTAATTCCTGACATAGAAGGAAGTATATTAGTCCTACCTATTTTTCCAGCCCCTAAAGCTTCATGCATTGCAGCGCGCCAACCCGCTGCTTTAGAAGCCGCTGCTGGCGGGGCTACTGCTTCTAAAGCAGCGGCTTCGCCAGCAGCGGCTTCGCCAGCAGCGGCTTCGCCAGCAGCGGCTTCGCCAGCCGGGGCTTCGTCATAGCTAAGGTCGAACTCGGTCTGGTAAGGTTCTCCACCTCCAGCAAACGCGACGATACCCCCGCCTCTCAACTGGAAGTCAGCAGGGAGACTCGCAAGCCCCTGCGACTGTTCAGGCATCTGAGGAATATCATAAGGACCGCCATAAGCATCTATCCCCGGCTGTCCATGTAACCCCTTCTGACTATGCAGTCCCATAGAGGATAGCTTGGGATTCCCCTGCCCCTGTGGCTGCTGTCCCTGCTGCTGCATAGCCAGCATAGAATTACGATAATGAGAAATCTGTTCCTGCAGCGCGGGAATATCACCCGGTCGAACCTTACCCATCTGGATAGCATTAGCAATAGATTGCTTCTGTAACTCAGGAGGCTCATTCCCAATAATCTGGGCCATGTTCAGCATTCCTAGATCGAGAATGCTCGGGTTATATGACGAAGTAGCCATGATAATTCCTTAACCCTTCGGAACGCCGCCAGACGCAGCCTGACCTACCAGACTTGCAATGCCGCTAGCCTGATTAGGCGTTGGCGCGTAGAACTGCTGGGCCGATGCCTGAGAAGGTACGCCATGCAAAATATCAGACATGAACCCCAACTGCTTGTAGGGATAGTTTTGCTGGTTCAGGAAGTCTTGATACTTAGACGTATCAATCTGCTGGGCAAGGGCTTGCTGCTGGGCACCTGCCGCACCTTGCGCCTGATTGATACCCATCTCCTGACCGTATTGCTGCTGGCCCAACTGACCCAACTGACCCGCACCCGCTAGTGCTGTCTGCTGCTGTGTATTATATTCATTCTGGGCGTTCTGGAACGCATTCTGATAGCCAGTAGCCGTAATACCCTGAAGCTGATTCTGTAGATTCCGGTTAGCCTCAGACTGCATAAGCGCACTCCGAGTACCGCCAAGTCCCCCCGCCTGACCCGCTGCGGATCCCAACTGCGGAAGACTCCGACCATAATCACCAATTGCCCCCAACTGCTGCTGGTTTATAACCTGCTGCGTATAAGGAGACATGTATTGGCTGACTTGGTTACTAAATCGTTCAGGACTTAGCGCATTCGCAGTAGCCATACCTGCAGCGCCCGTTGCTTGCTGTGTCTGACCGGGTACTTTCATACCCTGTACATTCTTGAATACCTGCTCTTGCTGGGGATTGAATCCCGCAACCTGCGTACCACCATATGCTTGATAGGGGTTATCTGTGGTATTTGTTAGCTTTGCTGCGCTATCAAGCGTAGCAGTCGCATAAGGAACGGCCCAATCTGGGATGTTATTCTGGTTAACGGTCTGAGTCGAAGACCCGCCGCCGCCGCCGCTGCACCATGAACCCATAGCTATTCTCCGAAATAATAAAAACTGCCCGCTAGTTTCATGCCGAGTCTTTCCATCATCTTATTTTTTCGTTCCGTATCATCCATATTGAAGATACCAAGAACTACTGGATGCTGAGATTCTCTGGAAAAAGCTTTAACTTCGTTAATGAACGCCCTAGCTAATCTGTATTCCCTATTTTCGGGTAATACATAAAACCATAAATCACCATATCTATGCTCATGTGAGTACCACGGGGAATTTAATAGCAGTCCTAAAGACCCAATAATTATCCCATTCTCATCTTCTGCGACCCAAGCTGCGGTATCAATAGACGCAATAATTGACCGTAGAGCTTTTTCCCGATCAAAATTCGCGGTAATTTCCGACCCCATCTTATGTTCTTTAGAAAAGTGGTTCGCAAGTAACTCAAAGATCTGGGATAGATCATTAGGATTTTTCTCTGCCCTGCGAACTACATATTTCATCTAGGAAGATACTTGTCGGGATTAATCTGCTTACCCTGCTTATTATTACCAGTACGTGCCTTACGAATCTTACTCATCATCGCATAGAGCTTCTTGGCACCAGCATTTGTAGATCCATTACCCAGATGGGAAACAACATCTGCAGGGACTACGAACTCACCGTCAGCCAATGCAGCGCGTTGTGGATTCTTGCCATTAATTACAGCAGGAATAGAATCAGACATGCCATCGCCGCCGCCATGCAGAAGATTCCCACCAGCCGCGTAAGTATTGTTAGTAAGGGGGGATAAGCCTCCCTGCATATAATGACGGGCCTGAATATCATGGGTAGAGCCACCCTGTGCGCCGTTAACGGACCCCCCGCTATCTCCCAAACCGGGAGCTAATGTAAAGTTAAGTGATGATGTGGGGTCAGGTGCGCCCATACCCCCACCAGTACCGCCGTACATACCCTGATAGCCACTAAAACCATTACCGGGGTTACTGAAATCAGTAGCAATCGAATGACCACCGCCGCCATAACTTGCTGGATTGACTGCATTCGGTAAGGGAGGGACAGCCTTTGGGGAAAATAGAGCGTTGCCCGCAGAAGCTAACCCCTGACCTAATTTTAATATCCCATAAGCTTGCCCACCGGGAACAAAAGTAGACGCGAGGGATTTACCTACAGTACCCCAACTAGGTATGAGCGCACTACCCGCCGCTCCCCAATTAGGGCCGCTAGATCCCCCCGACGCTCCACCCCGTGCGAAATGACGGGCCTGAATATCATGGGTAGAGCCACCCTGTGCGGCGACCATACCTTGATCCATCTTAAAAGTACCCATGCCGCCATTAGGCCCGCTAGCATCGGGGCCAAACATTCCCCCATTCCAGCCACCGAATGCAGTATCGACACCACGGCTACTAAAATCAGGTGCGCCCATACCGCCACCCATACCGCCTAAACCTTGATAGCCACTGAAGCCATCACCGGGGACAAAATCATTATTCATCCCACCCTGATTTGCTTGGGCAAAAGCTGCGGCATCTCTATTTTGTGCAGCAAGTTCTTGAGCTTGATTTGTAGCGTCAAGCTTTGCTTGTTCCGCTGGGGTTAGTGTGTCTTGGCCGCTCAGTATCTTCCCTACATCCTTAAGAGTAGATGGAAGTTTTGATGACATAAGCAACGAGGGGCCAAAAGGAAATGCCCCAGCTAATGCCGCTAATCCAAGAGTGCCCGGTGAAGGAGTAATAGCATTTCTCAACTTACCCAACATACCGGGGTTCTTCTTCAGATTAAACTGAGAATAATCTGGAGTTGTAGGAGTCGTAGGAGTCGTAGGAGTCGTAGGAGTCGTATTAGGTGGGGGAGTCGTCGTAGGATTCACTACAACTGGGCCGGTATATCCAGCACCGCCATAACCAGCACCATGCGTACCGCCGCCCGCACCGCCGCCAGTATTTACAGGAGGAACAGTCATATGAAAGGTAGCAGGGGCTTGCTTACTTAACTCGTTAAGATAGTTACCCTCTGCGGTTTTGAAATTATTAGTTACCTGCCCAGTAGCGGGATCATAACTAATACCCTCCCCTGTATTCATTTGTTGGGGAGTCACCGGGGTGTTAAACATGCTGTCGTAGTAGTCATACATTGACTGACTAGGCGACGGGGGAGAAGAAGGGGGAGCCGCATCGGGGATACGGCTCGGCTGATTGACCGGAGGCCCCATCGTAGGATAACGAGCAGCAACAGTCGTCGCGCCACCATCAGCCATCTTACGAACTTCACCACCCGCTTTCGCACTAGGGGTATACGTCGCAGGAGAGCCATCTGGATTAATAGCAACGTCGCTAGGGAACGTATAAGACTTGCTGAGCGTACCCGGCGTATACCCCTGACCGATAAAGTAAGGCTGACCCGGCTGACCAAACTTGGGGTTGACCTTACCCGGATGGTAATGCCCACCGCTGATATAGCGGGTCTGGTTCTTCGGACCCTGCTGCGTACCTGCAGCCAATAACGCAGGGATAGCAGGAGCAAGGAGCTTAATACGATCCAAGCCACCCATCTTGCTATAGATATTAGCTAGCCCACTTTCACCACTAGCGGGCTTATAGTTAAACCCAGCTTTCATATTTTCAGAAGTTAGAGGAGCATTAAGCTTTTGAAGTTCTGCAGGAGAAAGAGTTTCGGCCTGATTACTTAGATCACGATAAGTAGCAGTGGGGGCAATATTCTGCAGTGAAGCTGTAGGATCAGCTTCTGTGGGAAGAAACTGAGCAGTGGGGTGGATATCTTGCAAAGAAGAAGTTACTCCTACGGGTGTACTAGCTGCAGAGCCAATATTAGCTGCTTGCTGCATCCCCGCTTGCGCTCCCTGCGCCCCCAGATAGCCAGCAAGACCCCCCATCGGGCCACCTTTTATCGCGCCCATAATACCCGACACCTGCGGTGCCATCTCCCCTATTCCAGCCATACCCATACCCCCTTGGATAAGCATAGGCATGAACGCGGACATGAGTGAGTCCATCCAGCTAGCTTCTGGGAGACCCGTATGGGGGTTAATGGTAGGTGTATTACCCGTCGCAAGAGCGAGTCTATGCAGTCCAGATACCTCGTTAGGCGTCATATGGACAAGCATGGAGTCGCCGTTTCGTCCGAATGAGGCGAGACCAGCAGCAGCATTGTGAATGGTTTTGCTCATATAAATCTCGCCAAGTCAAGGTTATAGAATAGTAGCATTTTAGTACGAAAGACTGGATACCCAATTTATTGTGAAAATCATGGAAGGCGAGGCCGGGGCACTTACGGTAGGGACAATAGCCGGGAGGGTGGCACCCGTGTCCGTACAGGCCCATGCAAGCTGCACATAGTCCCCCGCCTGTAACTGCAGGAGGAAGTTCCACGCAGCAATACCCTTGTCATTCGGGGCTATAGCAATATACCCCGTAGAATTCGGGATATTTATCCCATTCTGGAGCATCCAGAAATAGATGCTCGTAGTAGGGCCGCCGCCTTTCTGGGTTTGGGCTGAAAACTGGATATTGTAGACACCTGATTGGGTCACGTAGACCCTAGAATTCGCCACACCATCTTCAACTGAGCATAGATACTGTGTAACGATAGTGTTCAGATGGGCTATGTTGGTCGCACCGCTAACAGGATTAGTCTGGGTAGTAGTATCGTAAAAAGACCCATACGGGGTGGCCGAGCCGACCGTAGTGACTAGCTGGTTAAAGAACAGCCGAAGTACGTTGGAGAACTGCTCCTGCCATGAATTGCTGTATTGCAGGGGTGAAAGTGGCAGGTTGGGAGCGGCTACTTTGCGTAGGACAGCCATTAGCGACGCCCATCCGTACGAATATCAAACCGCATGAAGCCCAACTGCCATGTGGTTCCTAGCTTATTAGACTCTATTTTAAATGCCACCTGACGCCCACGTACACGGGAATATAGTACCCCGGTATATTCCTCAACAGGATAGGCAGTTGGCGGAGTTGGGGGAGGGCGGATCCCCACAACAGAACTCGCATAGGGGGTGCCATAGGCCGAACCGGGATAATCCCGAGGAGTCAGAGTTAACGTAGCTCTTGGGTTGGACCCTGCTGTTGAGCTATCGAAAGTCAAATCGGGAATAATTCGGCTAATAAATACATAATGATCGCCGTCGTCTATATCAAAATCACTTGTCTCAATATAAGCAGGGATAGCAATAGCAGGACTAACTGATCCGTCGTCAACCCCGATTTCATGTAGCACTAATTGATTAGCCATTGTCTGCGTGACTCTAGATGCAATGACATGAGAAGCGGCAGTCGTACTATTATATCCGCGAGTCAGGCCACCGAAAAACGTCCCGCCATTAGTCGTATAGGCAATTTGCTCCGAGTCAATTACGATAATCCCAGAAATTGGGAATGATCTGCAATCAGCTACAGGGATAGTCGTACTGACAGCCGTAATCGCAGCAGTCAGGTAAGGATTCTGTACGCTGATAACCGCGATAGGGTTTGGAACTAGCGGCGTGTCATACCACGCAGTACGGTTGAGAGTCCCGAAGGCCCAGTTATTGTCTACATAATTCCACGTTACATAGCTATCATTCGTCATACTATTAGTAGACGGATAGTGCCACCAAACTTCGCTGTACTCTTCGTTATGCCCGCAGATAACTTGGAAAGACTGCGAGATATTTAAATTATTCATGACGTACTGACGAACGGTGCAAGGGAGTGTCTGCACAGTGCCGCTATACGTATAGAACTTATCTACGCCCATCCAATAGGTAATGTTGTTTACCGTGATCATGGCGTTAGGCGACATGATGGAGATATTGTCCATCAGAATCTGGAAGGTAAACACGAACGGAGCGCCGATGTACTGCATAGAGTACAGCGCACGGTCAGTCCAGATCAGGAATTCTTGCCGTGCGGGCGCACCGCCTACGATATAAGACCCATTAGAAAGTATTGATTCGCCCGATTGATTGAACGTCGTCGCGGTCCATTCAGCCGCAACGGACTGATCTGACCAACGCACCAGCATAGGGTTAAACGCGGGCGTAAAGTTTGAAGGGTCGTAGGGGGTAGATCCTAGTGCTACGACAAACTGATAAACACTAAATACCCCTATCTGGTTAATCGTATTAGGGGCAGTTTTACCGGAGTAGCTAAAATTAATTTGCGCTCCCGCCGTAATTGATACAGCAGGAGTAACCGTAATTGTTGTGCCGCCCGCCCAAGCAGTAGTGACGTAGGTGCCAGCAACTATAGTAGCTGCACCGGATTTTAGAGTAATTACAGACCCTACATCTATATCAGCCGTATCTGTTACAACAAAAGTAGTACTTGCAACTACGCCAGCGGCAACAGTTTTAAAAGTCTTAACCTGCGTAGCCGCGTAGGCATTGATTGTAGTCGCGGGGGTATAGTTACCATATACGTCAGCGGTAGTGTTCTTAACCCAGTAATAAATAGCCCCACCACGGGGAGAAAAAATGAAATCCTCCCCCCAGTTTGCCTGTGACCAGAGCGCAAGGGGGATAGACCCGCCTGTACTAGTCCCCCACCCACCGGAACCCCAGTTAGAAATGCCCCATCCCGCGTTGGTTAAAGCTGAATAGATAGCACTGCTGGCAGATAGCTCATAGGCAGCATCTACTACCGCACCGCCGCCAGAGATACTCGTAGTGGCCCCCGGCGAATAAATCGTATAAGTGCCCGCTCCGACCGTGACGATCTCATAAGATCCATTCAGAGGCAGGGTGACTGTACCCGCTACGGTCTGGACACCGGTAGTCGCATTGGTAAAAGATATTGAGGAGGCCGTAGATGCTGTTACGGTTTGCGCACCGTTATATCCCGCAGGGGTTACGCCAGCAACAGTTACAACAGACCCCACAGCAGGAGGGTTAACTTGCGTAGTAAAACTTACAGTAGCCGTAGTACCGTTACCTGCTGCTGCAGTTGTCGCCACTACAACAAACGCAGCGCATCCTGTGAAATTAACAAATGACCCCACTGAGGATAAAAATCCAGCATCAGTTACGGTAACTAAGTTGCTACCGGCTAGCGTAGTAAATGGGTTATTTACTAGATGAGCGCCCGTACCAGCAATAGATACGTTACGAACAATCGGCGTAATAGGGTAGAACGTGCCGCTATTTTGAAGGTAATACCGCTGATTGGTCCCTACGCCGGTAAGCGCCTGACTATCTAGCGTGACCCAGTTGAACAGGGAGCGGCATACGCCAGCGAAGCTATTAACTGAGTTCGTGACCCACCCGCCAATCTTCTCCGCATAGCCAGACCGGAACCGGATCTTGTCGCAGTTGTAATAGCCGCCCTCGCCCGCGTAGTTAGTATTTTCGCGGTTGAGTCCGGTTTTTACTGGAACTTTTTTAAGAGCCATAACAACACCTATAGCATCAAATTACGTGCAATTCGACGCGCCCAGCCCTTCCCGAACGTAGACCATTGTGGCAAGTCAGTCATGAACTGCAGCCTCCGTCCATTGAATCCTGCACGGAGTTTCTGGGGGTCCATCTTATGAGCAGCGTCCAGAGTTTTAGGGCCGAGTACCCCATCCTCTTCTACGCTACATACATGCTGTAGCCACCGGATAGCCTCAGTGACTCCGCTATTAACTGCTGCATCAAAGATGTCATACCGGATACATTCCGGTAGGGACTCGATCTTCAGGCTTCCCCAGTACATGATCTTGTAGACTTCTTTGGCTTGTTCTAGCGGATAATCTTTCATACCCCCGGTATAGCCAAAACTACGGGCAACAGCTTCGGTTATACCCCACTTAGTCGCGCCACCCGGATCATAGACGTTATTGGAATATGAGCCTTCTACGCCAAGTAGCCACATGAATGCGTCGTCGAAAGTCATTTTTTTACTGCACTCATAATAGACGGAGCAAGCTTCTCAAGGCTGCGGCCAGCAACATAGCCGCCAAGACCGATCTGAAGAAGAACCCATGCTTCCGGGGCTAGTCGATTAGGGAGCCAGCCAAATGAGTCGCAAACCACCAAAGCTAGAAACGTAAGCATGGTAATAGGACGCCAGTTGCGCTGCATCCATGAATTACCCTGTGCTTCTGCCTTGATGATCTGCATCTGGCTATCGAGAAGCTGCTTCTCATAGTCCATGACCTGTGACGCAGCGGCCAACTGGCCCTCTAGCATTTTCTGCTGAAGCTGAATCTTCGCGTCCCCAGAAGGTAGAACGTGTTCGATCACATCCGCAATGGGTTTAAAGATTCCTGATACTACGTCTAGCCAGCCCATGACTATTTACTCCTTACCTCTACGATCACGTTGCTCAAGCGACGTAACCCTAGTCTCCATACGCAGGGCATACTGATTAAAGTTAGCTGTCAGGACATCAACCCGAGTGATCAAAGACACCCCTATCCAGACAATAATTCCAATCAGGCCCGTAAAAAGGAACCCTATCATTCGGCCAAGGCCAGAGGATCCTATAATAAATTTTTGTGTATCTTCTGGTCTCATGACTGCTACTTCGTGCCGCCGACATCCGAGGGATTCGGACGACCACCCGGAGGAACATTAGAAGGAGGACCGTGGGGGGTACCAGCACTGGGGGAAGCCGGTGCGGAATTAACCGTATTAGGCATATTCTTCCACCACCAGAATCCCAAGCCAATAACTATGGCACCGCCGAGGATGCCGAATAACAAATTAATGGTCATAACATCTCCTCTTTTAACCATTGTAGGGCTTGATCCGTATTAGTGATTACAGCCCATTTATCATAGGGTAACTTGTCATATAAGCCCCCATCGCTGAATGCAATTCTGTCGATACCTAGCTCTGGAATGCTAACCCCTTCAATGAGATCCTCATAAAAAATGGTCTGCTTTACTGCATTCTTGGTATCCCACGCTATATTCCTAGCCTTCTTGAGAACAAGAAATCGTTGAATATCGCCTCGTACTACATCGAATTTATCAGCGCATACTTCAGTCAATCTATCTAGGTCTCTATCCCTTGCGCTACCTCGCTGCATAAAGGGATGGCTGTACCATTCTGGATGCGCTGTTTTCGCCCTATCCATTATGATCCAACTTAGAAAATGCTCAAAAACATCTTTGCGGGTACTACGCAGTAATACCCCATGAGCATCTTTCAACCTATCAAATGAGTGAGTCTGATGTACCCCATCTGGAACTGTCCCGTCCTGCTCTATATAGGCGAACGGTAAATTCAACATACCTGCTATATGAGTAATTAGCCATGTACTTCCTGAACGCTCCTCTGCAAATAACCAGATAGTCATTTCCCTAAGTACATCGCAATAGCTGGTCTTACGATAAAACAATCATCCCCAACCGGGCACTCCTCTGGAGGGCCAAAAGCTACTCGCTTTAACGTTCCTTCAGAATGAACACAAAACCAACTCATTGGGGTGTCCGCAACACAGTGCATCCATGACCCTAATATATTGTGATGTAGGTTGTCAGGGGCTGTGAAATCCCAGAACCCCTTGTAGACCGTGCCTACGATGGCCGGATCCTTCGCCTCTACCACTCGCAGATCCCCTTCGTAATACGCGCAGACTGCCGATACACAGGTCTCATCCATGTCGAACCGCCAGAATGCATTGCGGTCTGACGTAAAATGGACGACCTGATATCCATCAAAGTCATACGTTGAGCAGCTACTAATCGTAGCCCAACTTTTATGGCGTTTTGGAGCTTTCATGTGTAGTAGAAAATAACCTTGCCAGAACCTGCAGCAACTGGCCCAGTATTTCCGACCTGACCAACGTTGCCGGATCCGTTGACCCCGGTGACAGCGGCCCCTCCGGTTCCTCCCACGGAGCTATTAGCTAATCCAATGCCACCAGCGTTACCGGTCGTATTGGTGTCCGTGCCACCGGTACCAATCGTACCCGCCGCGCCAGCAACGCTGTTCGCCGTTACGCCGCCCGGATCCGCGCCGCCGCCGCCACCGCCACCCGGACCAGAAAGTGTAGTAATCGTCTTGGTGCCACTACTTACAGAAGACGCAGCACCGTTAGTGCCGTTTGCACCAGACCAAACGCCAGAGCCAGACCAACTGCTATTCGTGCCGCCTGTTCCACCCCCGCCAACAGTGTATATCAGAGTCTGACCACCGCTGATGGCAGTCGTCGTCTTGCTATAGCCACCAGTTCCGCCGCCAGCACCGGAATCGATAGTACCCGGAGAAATTTTGCCGTGTGCACCCTGCCCGCCGCCACCACCCACACCGCCAAAGACTTCGATGACTACTTGAGATGCACCAGTAGGAGCCGTCTCGGTTACGCTAGTACCCGTCGTATAGGTATGAGTAACCGGAGCAAAAGAAGATGAAGTTAACCAAGCCGCAACAGCAGAACCACTCATGTCAGGTTACTCCCGCTAATAAACCATCTGGTAGAAGTGACTTTCACGGCAGTAGCTATACCGTAACGTCCGAGTGTACGAGGTCCAGTAGTACCCGCTGTAGTCCAGACTAGTACATCTGAAGTAATAGCAATAAAAATAGACACTGCCGCTGCAGCATCATTGACGAACATCAGCGTAGTACCGATAGGGAACGTAACGCTAGTGTTGGCCGGAATAGTCATGGTAGCAATCGGGCCAGTAGCAGTACCGGTGTAATAGATATGCTTGTTCGCGTCTGCTGATACGATTGGATATGAAGCTGTCTTACCTACCTGCGGGATAGTCGCGTAACCCGCGTCATATAGAGCAGCGGCAGGGTCGGCAATCTGTAGTGAGGTATTACCCGTGTTGTTTGCTACACCGTTAATAGTGACAGTCGCGCCGCTAGCGGGCGCAGCGAATGCCGCACTACCCGTACCGGATATAGTGAAGTAGTCAAAATTGAAACACGCGATAGCTACGCCATTATTAGTTGTAGTACCAAGTCTAAGCCGGGTACTACCCGTATCCCAGAATGTAGTAATACTCCCATCAGTCGCGCTAAAAGCTTTTTGTCCAGACGTAAACGAAAGCCCGATAGCCGGTGCCGCCGAAGCAGCAGAGATTGTCAGCGCCGTAGCAGAAGTAGTAGTAGGAGCAGCGACCGTGAATGCCCCAGTCGCTACAACATAAGTCATCGCGGACCCAGCAAGGGATCCAGCGTTGTTGTACTGCATTTGGGTAGTAGTTCCCCCCGCAGTTATAGCCGTCATAGCATTAAGAACATTAGTTCCATCGCAATAAACAGCAAGCGTCTTACCATTGGGAACACTAATACCCGTGCCGCCGCTGGTTTTTACAGTGACCGCATAAGGGCCAAGAACGCCACCATCAGTAGTAGCGTTGTTGATGAAGTAGAGCTTGGGAACAGTCGGTACGATGAGATTCCGACTGGCGGTAAGTGCGCCCGTCAGCTTCAAGACCATGTTTCTACCGGTACTAGATGCACCGTTAGTAATAGATACGACCGTATCCGCGCCGTCTGTAATGGCCTGAGTACCATACCCACTGATAGCTTGCTCGATAAGGGTACAAACGTTCGTATTGGTATAGCTACCCCATAGACCAGATTCAGTACCCGTAGTGATACTGATCAAGCCAAGGTTAGTGCTGTATGCAATTGTCATAGGTAATCCTTACGGAACCGGAATCCAGATAGAAATCTGGGAGTCATTAACAGGAGTCCAAGTATTGCTGACATTCGCAATCTGGAAGGCGGGCTGAAATGCACCTAGCTGGAACGCGCCAGCAATAGCCACTGCAATCGCAGACCATGATGGGATATTTGAACCACCGGCAGATGCCCACGGAGAAACAGGACCGGGGCTTACCCCAGTCCATCCCCCTGTTTGTGAGTCATCTACCGGAGTCCAAGTCATAGCTTACTTCTTGGTAATAGTGATGATCAGATCGCGGTACGAATTGATGTACTTGCCCATAGCAAACATCTTCGTCTCCATCGTCCGCGTTTCCAGCCACGGCTCCCAACTACCACCCACTACGAAATCAAAATCGCAAGTGAGAGGGGCATGGGGAGCATTGGCATCGCGCCAAGCTTTATTCAGGTAGTACACCGCCCATTCAGACATCGGCGGCCACTGATGGGTCGGATCGCCATATGCACAAGCGTTTGACCAGTGCGGCACTACTATTCTGGCTTGTGCGCCTTTCTTCATGACGCGACCAAGCTCATTCCAGAACTTGACCCGCTCATTGTTAGTCAGGTGTTCTACGAAGTGAGAGGAGTGGACTTCATCTACTGAGTCATCCTCCCACGGCCACGGGGTCTCACGAACATCCATGACGGTATCGACGCCATCAAATTGGATGGAATCTACGCCATGAAAGCCAGCGGCTTTGTTCTTGCCACAGCCAATATCGAGCTTCAATGGCGGCTTGGGGGCTTCTTCAACTACAACTGCGTTCATATTTTCCTTTACCACATCGTGTCTGGAATGCCGAATTTACCTTCATGATCATAGTGTCCAACAAGGACTCCACAATCAACAGCGCACCGGTAGCCATACTTTCTGGCATCGTTCCAGAAGTACAGATCCTGTGTGCCGATACCCTGACCTTCAGAGCCATTCAAGGTCTTGAACCATGGCTTACGCAGCCGGTCATCCTTGAACATACTCATACGCCATAGGTTGAACCCCATGCTAGTACCACAGCACTCAACGAGTTCGTTGGGCTTGGGGACTTGGGGACGGAAATTGATCTGGGCATCTTTCGCGTCTCCCCAGATATGGGCGCAACCTTCAGGGCCTTTACACCAGTAAAGACCGCCAATACAGGCATACTCTGGGTGCTTCTCCATCTGAGTAATCAGCTTGACGACTCCATCACCCGGTGGGCAGTTATCCGACTCGATGGTCAGGATGTACTCCCACTGGCTAAGATCAGGATGGGCAAGGATTTCAGCTATGCAGTTGCTATACGCTTCACCAACTTCTTGGCCGAGCGCGAGCATCCGATGGACCGCCTGATTAGGCGGGAAAGCAATCGACCAATGCGACAGAGCTACCTTCGTGGGGATCGTAGCAGCAGACGGTAGGATCACAATGACCCTCTGCTTTTTCCAAGATCCACCTTCCAGCACACGCAACGAAGACTTTGCGAGGTCTTCATTGTGATAGCCAGAATCATGCGTGGTTAAAATCTGCGGTTTCATTTAGTTCTCAAAAAATACATAGGGGTAGGCGTTAGCTACTGCTCCTCGCATATCACTAAGTGGCATTGTTGACGGCCATGCTCCTGAAGTTGCGGAATATATAAACCCAAACGGTTCGTGAAGAATTGACGCATTAGTGGCGGTAACACCGTTAGGGGCCAGTCCACCAAACCCAGTAAGTGAGGCTTCAGCATTCGCCATGTATGAGATGCGTATAGCGCCTGTATTACCTACTGAGGCGGTAGAGTTTGCCAGACCAAAATAGTATAACCCACCCTCTGCAATACTAGTAGCAAACGGGAGGGAGGCGATCTTCTGCCCTGTCCATGCTGATACAGAACCCGTGCCCGCACTGCTGTAGGTAGTGCTATTTGCACCTTGGGCAATCGTGTAACCAGCGGATAGGTTAGAAGAGTAAGAATGTATAATCGCCATTGAAGAAGATACCATTAGCAGCATCTGGCTAGTACTCGCCCCAGTACCCTGAGAATACATTGCGTAACTTAGAGTATTACTAACAGCGTGGCTAATAGAGCTACTCGCATTAGAGAGGCTCATCATAAATTCTACAATGGACATAGAATAATTGCCCATTGGGAACATCGGCATAAAAGCCAACGTATTCTGACCGAAGGAGGTATACGTCGAGTTGCCTAGCTGCCAAGGTAAATAATCTTGCATTGTGGTAGGAGTAGGGGCACCAATACTGATGGTGCTACCGTTAACCGAGATACTAACGGCACCTGTTCCGCTTATGGACGAGGTAGCAGGTACCGAGAACAGCGCACTTTGAATACCATTACTGATAGTCAATGCGCCGCCCGCAGCAGCCAAAACTACAGTACCAGACGTAAACGTCGAGTTACTCGCGGCTATAGCAACACCGCCACCGCCGCCGCCAGATGGGACAGAGATTAGAACAACACCACCAGATACACCGACAGAGGCTACGCCCGCTCCCGCGAACGAGAGACTACGGAAGTCAATAGCTGCACTAGACGATAGCTGTGTACTGTTGGCTGTGACGTAGACATTGCCTGTCTGGTTGGACTGCGAGAAGCTCGCAGTTATGGTGCCAATCGGGCCAAGCCCAGCAGTGGACAACCCGAAAGACATGTTGTTGCTGTTAACGAACACAACTTGCGTTACGTTCGCGCTGGCGTTGCTGCCGCTGATGTTAATAGCTGAGATCAGGCCCGCTGTGCTAGGAGCAGTCGTTAGGTAAGCACCTGCACTCTGAAGGGCAGTGGTGATGTTCGATGCCAACCCGAACGTGATCGAGGATCCATTGGTCGATGCCGATAGGCTGGAGCCTACGTTGAGGCTGATGGCACCCGAGGATCCATTGACGCTACTGACATACGCCGTAGGAACAGTCGGGACCGTGTAGCTACCGACAATCGCATTGCCGAGAGACGTATAGAACGTCAATCCATTGGCGTTGCTGAAGCTCACTGCACCCGACAGGGATGCTGTTCCACCACCTGTGTTGTTCGTAGCCGCAATAGCCAGCGATACGTTAGAAGCTGAAGACTGGGCGGCAGTCGTCAGGTAAGCGCCAACAGGTTGAGCAGTCGTTAGATAAGCACCTGCACTCTGAAGGGCAGTGGTGATGTTCGATGCCAACCCGAACGTGATCGAGGATCCATTGGTCGATGCCGATAGGCTGGAGCCTACGTTGAGGCTGATGGCACCCGAGGATCCATTGACGCTACTGACATATGCCGTAGGAACAGCAGGTACGGTGTAGCTCACCGTGATCTGCGATGAGTTCGACATGCCAAACGTCATGCCGTTAGAGTTCACAAACTGCAGAGTACCTGCAGTCTGAAGCTGTGTACCTGCACTTATCCCGCTAATACCCGTCTGGGCACCCGCTGCATTAGCACCGGAAATGGTGACAGTCATGCCCCCTGCACCGGTAACTCCGGAGAGGGTGATGTTGTTTCCACCCGCAAACACTAGCTGGTTGGAGACAGTACCGCTGGTGTTAGAAGTGTTACCGCCTGAGACGCCCATCGATACCGCAGGGGCACCAATACTGATGGTATTTCCAGCGCCTACAACACTGACAATCCCAGTACCAACAATTGAGGATGTAGCCGGGGTAGTCGTTATATAGACGGGCAAACCCATGTTCAGGCCGTTGGTATCCAGCGTCGCTACGATCAGAGATCCAGCGGTCGAGGCACTCGTAAATCCAGTCTTAGCAAAGACGGAGGAAGACTGCGATTGCATGGCAGTCGTCAGATACGCGCCTGTGAAACTTGCCGTAATCGTGCCGTTGCTTAGGCCGAAGGCGATATTGCCGGGGCCGCTATTAGAGAACAGTACAGTACCTGAAGTCTGGGTCTGGGTTCCCGCCCCGATGGCGCTTATCCCAGTCTGGGCACCCGCTGCAGCAGTCAGATAGGCAGGGATGCCCATGTTCAGGCCGTTGGTATCCAGCGTCGCTACGATCAGAGATCCAGCAGTTGAGGCGCTTGTAAACCCGGTCTTAGCGAAGACAGATGAAGACTGTGACTGCATAGCAGTCGTCAGGTAAGCACCCGCACTCTGGAGGGCAGTGGTGATGTTCGATGCCAACCCAAACGTGATCGAGGATCCATTGGTCGATGCCGAAAGGCTAGAGCCTACGTTGAGGCTGATAGCACCCGAGGATCCATTGACGCTACTGACATATGCCGTAGGAACAGCAGGTACGGTGTAGCTCACCGTGATCTGCGATGAGTTCGACATGCCAAACGTCATGCCGTTAGAGTTCACAAACTGCAGAGTACCTGCAGTCTGAAGCTGTGTACCTGCACTTATCCCGCTAATACCCGTCTGGGCACCCGCTGCATTAGCACCGGAAATGGTGACAGTCATGCCCCCTGCACCGGTAACTCCGGAGAGGGTGATGTTGTTTCCACCCGCAAACACTAGCTGGTTGGAGACAGTACCGCTGGTGTTAGAAGTGTTACCGCCTGAGACGCCCATCGACACTGCTGGGGCACCAATACTGATGGTGCTACCGTTAACCGAAATACTAACGGCACCTGTTCCGCTTATGGACGAGGTAGCAGGTACCGAGAACGACCCAATAATGCCCTGACCAGTCGTAGACAAGAACGAGAAGCTATTGCTATTAATAAAGTTGATAGAGCCTGACGTATACGTTGCACCACCGACTGCGACGCTGCTAATACCCGTCTGGGCACCACCAACAGCAGGTACTGTGTAGCTACCAACGATGCTTCCATTGGTTGTATAGAACGTCAGTCCGTTAGACGCGCCCATCGAGAGTGTCGAGAAGGCAAAAGATCCATTAGATCCACTGACAGCAACAGGCTGGGTAGTCTGGACTGGGGTAGTCGTTAGATAGGCGGGAACGCCCATGTTCAGGCCATTGGTATCCAACGTAGCAACAATTGCTGCACCAGCGGTCGAGGCACTCGTAAATCCAGTCTTGGCGAAGACGGATGAAGACTGCGATTGCATGGCAGTCGTTAGGTAAGCACCCGTGAAGCTAGCGGTAATCGTGCCGTTGCTTAAGCCGAAGGCGATATTGCCGGGGCCGCTATTAGAGAACAGTACAGTACCTGAAGTCTGAGTCTGGGTTCCCGCCCCGATGCCACTGATAGCAGTCTGGGCACCACCAACAGCAGGTACTGTGTAGCTACCAACGATGCTTCCATTGGTTGTATAGAACGTCAGTCCGTTAGACGCGCCCATCGAGAGTGTCGAGAAGGCAAAAGATCCATTAGATCCACTGACAGCAACAGGCTGGGTAGTCTGGACTGGGGTAGTCGTTAGGTAAGCACCTGCACTCTGAAGGGCAGTGGTGATGTTCGATGCCAACCCGAACGTGATCGAGGATCCATTGGTCGATGCCGATAGGCTGGAGCCTACGTTGAGGCTGATGGCACCCGAGGATCCATTGACCTGACTAACATATGACGTAGGAACAGTCGGGACCGTGTAGCTCGCCGTCATGGTCCCATTGCTGAGACCAAACGAAACACCGTTGGAATTGGCGAAGACAATTGATCCACTGGATGCAGATGAAGTGCCACCGCTAATGGTTAGATTGCCCCCGCCGCCTGATGGGGCTGAAGCAGTGATAAACCCATTCGCGCTCAATCCGAAGGTGACGTTACCACCGTTGGAGAACGCTCCGCTAATCTCAGAGCCTACGGCATTGATGGACGCCGCATGTCCAGAGTTCCAGTGGCTGGGACGGATCTCGTATTGAGTAATGTCCGGAGTAGTTGCCGTTAGGGAATGAAATACGGTAATAGGCATGAGCTACTCTAATAGAATCTAAGTACGGAAGTCGTCGCACCATTCACCGGGAATTGTACGGTGAACGTGTTGTTGACTGGCGTTTTATTACCTCCAAAGGCCAAGATGAATACTGCTCGATTCCCCTGTGTCGAGTTGTAGATCAATGCCCCGTTAGCAGTGAAACTTGCGCCTAGCCATACAGCATCAGCAAAAGACTCATACGCAGTAACCCCACTATTAGCCGGGGCCGTGGGAGTCAGGACTATCCCACCCGCAGAATATCCTGCGCCGGTGATTTCACCGACTGAGGTATAGAGGGTAGTCGCCGCAGGATCAAGGCTAGCCGTAGAAGCATATAGCGCCATCTTGAACGTGTCGGCTGCGCGGTACGCTGAACTAAATGCATGGTACCCGTTTAGGAGTTCCGCTCTAAAGCTACCGCACTGACCTTGGATAATCATTGCACAGGTACTCTAACTTGACCGTTACGGTAAGCATCGCGGCGGTTCTTACCATCGCCAAGCTGCTTCAGAAGCCCCATGCCTTCCTGATACTTCTGCTCATAGTACCCGATAATGTCCTGCTCACCCTTCATGAACAGATACGCTTCACGAAGCGCACCGTATAGAAGGACTTCAGCAAAATTATTACCCAGCCAGCTAGTCCCAGCGGTAACAATCGAAGTCGGGTAATAGTAGTAATGAAGTTCTACAGCATACGACTGATCCGGAGTAGGACCTAGAATCAGCGTATTCTGGTCAAACTGCGCATAGAAACCCGGAGTACCTGTGACAGTCGGAGTAGGGAACGACTGCCGGATAAAGTTCACATCTTTATCTAATGGATAAGAATAAGCCCCTGATACCGGGTCGATTACGGCTAGCGAGAATGTCGCTAGCCAATCAGTCGGTAGAGTCAGGTACTTATTAGTAGCCGTCAGTGTACCCGTCTGGTTCTTCCGAATAGCCGGAAGCTGGACCGAGTTATATACCCGCTCTTCTGCAAGCTGTACAAACGTAGGAATATTAGAAACAAAAGTTGGTTCCGTATTCTGGCAATAGTCCTCAATAGCTTGCGTAAGCTGCGCGTATGTCAAGGTAGCCACAGATTACCCCTTAGTACGCACCGGGTCGTGATCTTCGATATCCGAGTAGAACTCGCGGCCACGCTCTGCAGCGCCATAACCACGCATTTCCATACGGTTCTTTTTCTTGCCATAAGGATCAATAAAACGACCCTTACTCTTGGTACCCGTCAGGTTCATATCATCCTGCGGATAGCCCTGCTTAGTTGGGTTCGTGTTCTGCTTTGGCTGCTTGTACTTGCCAATAGGGTCTTCATCAAACCCAAACCAATCAAACTTATCGTTGCTCATTACGATCCCCGCTTGCCGCCGCGCTGATTCATAACGCGGGACATATTCCGACCATACTTCTTACGATCCATCGACGAAGGACCGCCCTTAGAACGGGGGGCTGGTTTGCTCTCTTTCTTCATTCTATTCTCCTACGAAATGACCACAGTTACATCGCTAACAGCGCAGTTAGTTGTTAAAGCATTGGGAGTAAGCCCATTATCAATGCCCTGAGACCCACCTACTGGATTCCATCCCCAATTGATAACCCGGCTACCGCCCGCCCCGTCATTCCCAGCCTCGTAATAACTTACGTCTGGGCGAGGGTTACGGACAGCTTGAGGATCATCGACAGGATATAACCCCAACTGTAACTGCGGCTGATCTGGTTCCCAGCACTCTGGGCATACCTTGATATTCACGTTCTTGGTCTTTATGACCAAAGTTTTCAGTTCAGAAAGCTTATACCGAAATCCGCAACGGTCACACTCCGCAATAGAATGTCTAGCTGATGCGTAACGACTTGACATGACTATCTCAGGAACGACTCACGGGGGACAAAGCGAATAGCCGCTTTTTCACGGTCTTCATCTGAAGCCCACTGCCAATCTTCATCGTACATCGCTTTGAGAACCGCTGTACGGGAGTCAGCACCGGGGATCTTAAGAGACAAAAGATAAGCTAGCCCAGAGATCATCGGGGTAAGGAACCTGAATGGAATATCTTGCCCATTGATACCATCGCCCGCGTCCTGCATACGCTTCAGCCGCGTATAGACAAACGTGTAAGTTGTACTATTATCAGGTAACGGCCAAACATTAATAGTCGGATAGACGACCGCGCCTACCGAATTCGTAGCCCCAGAAAGACGATTGATCCAAACTTGAATCGGACGCCCTGTAGCGTTCTTATTAGGGATGGAAAGATACGTCGAGCTAGAGATCCGAGTGATATTAATATCAATCTGGGTCGTACCTGTACCCGTCCGGATTACATGGTCGAGAAGATCAATCGTATTTACTGGGAGAGTATAGGTTCCAACGTTATACGTTAGAAGCTGGGATCCAGTATCGAGCGTCCAGAGATTAATGCCCTTGTTGGCCCAATCAGCAAGTAGAAGATTCAGACTACGTTTAGCAGTCCGAAAGTCATAGCCGCTACGGAGTTCTGCACCGCATCGTTCAAAAGCTTCTTCAAGGATCTCATTAAGATCTGGATTGAATGAAGTAGTACCTGAAAGTTGGGCTGTCATTAGCAGTTCCACGCCCTTAAGGACTTATTGATCCGGCTATCCGGATCACCAGCCGTTTTCTTGCTCGTTAGTTTACGCTTCATGCCCTTCATACGGGCGCAAAACGAATTCCGGCGAGACCCACCTTCTGGCTGTGGAGCCTTAAGATGCGCTCCGTGGGCCTTGTTATAAGAAGTCCTACCCTTGGCGTTCAACCCGCCTTTGGGGTTCTGGCCTTCCTTGCGCGTCCACGCGGTGCCGCCCTCTGAGTATAACTTCACGGGAACATCAGAATCCTTTCTCTCGATGAGTCTAGGTTTCTTGGAAGGCGAAATAGCCCCCATGCCCCGTGAGGGTCTCATTAGACAAACTTCCCGCGAGTCTTACCCTTGGATTCACAGCCGCTACCCCGGACGGAGCCACCTGAAGCGAACTTCTTGCGTTCCCGCCACTCCTTACCCGCTCCAGTAGGAGCAGACGGGACAGTCCCCTTGGGGGGCGTATCCTGATCACTCATAGGATTAGGCTTAGGATCCGGCTTAGCGGGTCCCCCGTCTGCCATCTTCTTACAGCGGGCCATTAGCAGACCCGCCCCTTGGTCTTACCCTTGGACGCGCAGCCATCGCCGCGACTAGTCGAGCCGCCCTTAGCCATCTTGACCATCCGGGTCAGCGTACGTCCCTTAGCCTCGACTCCACTGCCAATACGCTTATCGCTGCTTTTATTGTCAGACAGCGGGATATTAGAGACTTGCTTACCCTTAGCAATCCTACCGCCCTTTTTCATACCGGGCATAGGAGGCGCACCAGCAGGGGGGCCTGACGGCATACCCATGCTAGGGCCGGGGCCGGGAGGGCCAGCCTGTGCCATAAGAGCAGCAAGACCCGCAGGATTAATCCGGGGCTTCTTCACGCCACCACCGCGCTTATAGCCCTTCGGCTCGCCCTTTTCCTCGTCAGCTTCAGCCGACTCTTCCTTGACCATGCTCTTGGGAGCGCCATGCGACTTCATCCAAGCAGCGTGTTTCTTTTCCATCGCAGGACTAGCGTTCTTCATGATCCCTCCGGATCCAAATTTGTGGCCCTTGTCGGCCTTGTTAAAATCTTTCCCAACTGATTGGGAAATGCCGACCTTCTTGGCGAAGCCCGGATTGTGGGCTACTGCCGCCATCATACGGGCCTGTTTGGCTGACTTACTGGGCATTTAATACGCCACTCACTGCGTGTAGCGCAAACAGGGACAGGACTCCGATAACACCCCCAGCGACGGTAGCGATAAAGTCGTACCAGTCCGGGGTGCCATAGCCGAGACTATCGACGCCTTCTTTCGCTGCCCCTGCGACGGTAGCCGCTAGGAGTGCGTAAAGGGGACCGATGGTCGGTGAGAGGGTAGCAGCAATAGCCCAGCCGCCGAGGGCGTGGGCGCGCTTGTCGAGGGGAAATTCAATCACGATCAGCCTACCTTCCAGTTCGTGCCGTCGCTATATACCGGGATAAACACTGCGCCGCCCGCTGCGACGGTTGCGCCGAATGTTGGGGTTAGTGCGTCTGTGGCAAACGCCCGTGATCCCGCGCCGACTGTGGCTGCTGCGGGCAGACCCGCGACCGTGAACGATGCGAACTTGATTGCGCCGGTCGTCACGATTGCGTTCTGACCCGCCAGCGGCGAAACCGTCAGCGCGACTCCCGCAGTAGGTGCGGACAGGGTTGCGGCACCAACGGAACTGATGGAGAGGCGCTGCGCGGAATTAGTCCATAACCCGACAGCCACCGCAGCATTTGTCCCTATGTTTAGGGCCGGGCTTGACACAATCTCAGTTGTAGAACCCGCAAACACCGCGCCGTTAGAAACGGACATCCCACCTATAGTTGCTACTACTACGTTTGAGCCGGCAGTATTGACCGTAAGTGACGCGCCACTCGTAGGCGCGTTGATCGTGACATTGCCCGTCGAGCTGACAGCGACGCGTTGCGCGGCGACGGCACCCGTCGTCGTCCAGATCCCGAGGTCGATGGCGTCCTTCGACGTGCTCTGGTGCGTGGCCGTGAAGTACACACGAGCGCGACCCGCCATGCCGAGCGCGAGCGCGGAGCCGTCGCCCGCCGCGACCGTGCCGGGGTCGGCGTAGGTGAACGACGACAGGAGCCCGGTCGATCCAGTCAGCGCCGCCGCCGCGAGCGTGGTCGTGATCACGCCGGAAATATTCAATGCGCTATTCGCGCTCGCACCACCGACGGTAAGTGCGATGCCGCTTGACGGGGCGGCGATGGTGACGTTTCCGAGTGGGCCAATAGAGAATCTATCAGTGCCAGCAGGTATCGGGTTGCCGTTCTGCGCCGTCGATTGCCGGATAACAAAATCACCGTAAGCATTCTGGCTGGTAAGGACAGCCCAGTTGCGGTTCGCTGGATCTGCAAACGTGTTGTAAAGGCCAATACCCGTAGGCGAGGTAGAGCTTGTTGCGACAATCGCCGCAGTGGTAAGGGCGGTGTTACTGACCGTCAGTCCATTGCCACTCGTAGGCGCGGCAATGGTGACGTTGCCAGTGGCGGCAATATTGAACTTACTAACCCCGCCCACCTGAAAGTCTGCCAGCAGACTCCCGGCTCCACTAGCCGTATTGACGACGTTGACTTTAAGCAGCGTCGCCACGCCCGTCGTATTCCAAGTGCCCGACATATCGAGCAGCGCGTTTGCGGCGGCTCCTGTGAGCGAGTAGCCGGTGAGTCCGATGCCTGTGGTGTTGGCAATCGTCGTGAGAGTCGAAAGAGGTACGTTAGCCATGATAAATCCTAGAGGTAGTTGACTACCGAATCACCAGCATCAGAGACAACAAAGTTGCCAAGCGCGTCTATTACTAAGGAGCTAATTTTGGTAAGAAGCTGCAACTGCGTATTCGACAGCGCGGTGTTGTAGTAGGCGAGGGACTGAATGTGGCCGTTGAGGAAGTTGACGGTCCCGCTTCTGCTACCAATGCCGATAGATGCCGGAGATGCAATTACGGCCGCGTTCACGTTATTCGCTACCGTCCCGCCATTTGTACATCCGTTATGGTTGCCAGCGAGATAGGCGTACGCCGTCTTGAAGGAAACATTCTTCGTCAAGGCTCCCGTGACTGACTGGCTGAACGATCCGTTCAGGCCATAGTTGACGGTGGTTGACCCGAATACGCCGGGAGCAGTGGCCGTCGATGTGTCCCACAGCGAGCTTGGTCCGGGGATGTTCGCCGTATCCGCCACCGCCACAATCGTCCCGCTGGGCTGGTTGTACCAAGCTCCCGGCGTAATCGTCGCGTTATCCGCATTCCTCGGCACCGCCGCCGCAGCGGTCGGGATGTAGCTGGTGGCGAAGGCTCCGGCTTCTAGCTGTACGCCCCAAATGTACAGCCCCGCTGCGTTCAGGCCAGTAGCAGGCGCGGTAGAAAGATCCGCATCAGTACTGTAATTGAATACTTGAATGGCCGTTGCCGCGTTGCTGGTAACTGTGCAAACGCACTGATACCAACCATTTCCCACATACACCATCGAGTAAGACGGCCCAGTAAAGCCGGCTCCAATAATGGCGGAACTTCCCAACACTCCAGTAGAGACGTTGAACCAAAATCTATAACCATTTGCAGAGCCATCATAAAGCGTTGCGCAAATCCATGAGCGCCCCGCTGCCTTTACGTACAAAGAATATGTGTAAGTGATTGCACTTGCGGCTTTGGATACTGCCTGATGGGCTTCGTGTGCAGCGGATGCAGAAGCGTTTTCAACAAGCGCGCTAGCATCTGAAATTCCAGAGGGAGAAACAGTTGCATTTGCAGTAATCGTGCAATTAGTTACCGACCATACCGTCGCCTGCGTCAGGTCCTGTGAATACAGGCACAGATTCGTCCTTGCCTCCTCCACCAACAGGCCGAGCGGGGCGCACTGCGTGATCGCAGCCGTCGTTGTCGCGGTGTAGGTGAGGGCGGACGCATAATCATTCCACTGACCGCCGTAGACATACCAGTAAAAGCCCGGAGTCACTGCAAATGTAGCCCCGTAGTAGAAAGACAGTGAGTCTCCCATGGTGATGCCGGATGTCGCAGTCATAGACACGCGCTTCCAGCCATTACCGGCATCAGAAACTAGATACGAGCCATTCGCCGTAGATCCGCTAGTAGCGCTCGCAAGACAGTTAACTAACGTAGTTGATGTCGTATTGTTACGAAACTGTAGGTTTATATTGCTAAGACCATAGTTGGCACTCGGCCTAACGTAGATGCTAACTGTCGCGGGCAAACATGTTGCCGTGAACGCCCTTACCGTGACATCAGCACCTGATACGGACATGATCTGCGACGCCGCCGTGCCACCGAATGGGTCGGCGGTGGCATTGGGGGTTACAGAGAACCCTCCGTTCCCCCAGAGCGCGGGACTGGTGAAGTCATTGCTGAATGTAAAAAGGTTCTGCGCCACCAGCGTCGTCGGGTCGTAGTCCTGACGCGGGCCATAGTAGGCCGTGCCAGTCGTCACTGCATATGCGCCTACGGTGCCGCCGTTCTCAAGCTGGCCGCCCCAGACGTAAATGCCGCTAGCCCCGCCCGCCGCGCCAGTGACGATCTGGTCAATGTTGCCGCTCGCCCACGCGACGTTGGACGGCGTGAACAGCAGCGAAGTTCCTGCCGTTGTGGGCCGCACAACCGTGATAGAGCAACGGTACCAGCCATTGCCTACGTTAGTGATCGTAGGGTTGGATACCGTAGTCGCAGCGTCAGATCCGGGAGTACCAGCTGTGCCTGTCAGTAGGTTGAACTGGCAACCTGCAACACTGGCCTGTACGCCTAGATTGAACAGGCTGTATTCGGCGGCTTTCGCGTACATCGAAAACGTGTAAGTAGCGCCGACTGTAAGCGTTGGCTGCGGCAATACCTGTACGCTGGAGTTAATCGCCGTAGACTGTAGGCCAATCTTAATGGCTGTAGCCGTGCTGTCAGGAGCGGTATTGTTCGTAGAGACGGCAGTAGGGCCGTTGAAGAGCCAGCCGGGGTTGTTACCAAAGCCAGATTGGCTTCTTGGAACAAGGTTCATCGGCGCGTACTGAATCAGCCGGTTCTGGCCCATCAGTGTCGCGGCAGTGCCACGACTGAAAGTCACATTGGCTGGGAAATTCGGCCCAGTAAAGCCAAGTGAGAAGATCGGTCCACCCGCAGCACCAACACCGCGAGTGAACCCATGACCGAAGCCAAAGGTCATATCAGTAAATCCCAACCAGACCTGACGCCGTAAGAGTAGCAGCCCAGACACGCAGTACCTGTACTGGTAATACGGTTCCGGTCGCTACACCTGTGAACGTAACAACGTCTCCGTTAGCCGTAGTCACCTTAATGGTGCCGCCCGTACCCACGTAGACAATCGCAACGTTCTGGAGGTTGACAGTATCACTCGCCGTAATAGCGAACGCCCCCGCAGGATACTGCGGGAACGTCGGGCTATAGTTAGTCTGCTTACCCATGACTAACTCCTAGATTACGCCTGAGCGTAAGTCGGGGCGGCGGTACCGTCAGCGTTACGGACAGTATACGCAATCTGGATGTTAGCCGTACCGCCCGAGGTATAGTTACCAGCGGTGGCGAAAATAAGCTGAACAATCAGATCGCTGGTACCCACGTTACTCCACAACGCAATGTTCGTAGTATTCGGGGACATCGTAGTACGTCCAGCAGCAACAGTAGACGTAGCACTAATCTGTGCCAACTGAGTAGCCGCCGCAAAGTTAGACGAAAGACCCAACGTTGCATTACCCGTCTGAACCGTCAGCGTTGTCGCTGCAGTAGCGCCTACAAACGCTGTAATGACATCAACAATGATGTCATGGATAACCGCGCCAGCCGGGAGAACCGCAATAGCCGTCGTAACGCCCGTATACGGTGCAGCGGCAGAAACGCCAGCAGGGGTCGTATACGAAGCAGTCTGGGTGACTACTGTCGCGCCCGTGTTACGAATCAGACCAGCCGTCGAACCCGTCGTATTCTTGACGGTACCGAGCAGCCACGGACCAAGGTGAGTTGCAAGACCCATAAATCACTCCTTATGCACAAGTTGCCATGTCATCTGTGCATTGTCCCGTTAGGGCTGACATGGCTCAAAAAATTAGTGGGGGGAGAGGTTGCCCCCTCCCCCCGTATCATCAGGTCGAACCAGCCGAACCAAAGGCACCCAGCGGGTCACTCCAACCGAAGCTGTAACGCTCGCGGCTCTTGTAACGCACGTTGCCAGTGTCGAAGTCGCCGTCCATGCTGTTAGCCAGCGGAGTACGGACGAAGTGCTTCAGGCCATTCGGGACATCAGTCAGCAGGTACCAGCTATTGCTGTCCGTGATGAAGTGATTGACCTTGTAGCCTTCCGGAACCGAACCCATCGCCTTCAGCGCGTTGATGTCGTTGTCAGTGGTGCCGACACGGAGTTCCGTATCCAGCAGCCGCTTGGCAACGAACATCAGGCCCGGAGGGACAACCAGCTTACGCGGCTTGGCCGCGATGAGCAGACCGCGCTCATCCGTCCACGCCGCGATCTGAATGACCGCAGCCTCAAGCGAAGTCTCGTTGAGATCTGCCTGAGTGGTGAACGTGTTGCTGTTAGAAGCACCATTAACCAGAGGATGCGCCGTCGAGAACAGCGCCACACCATCGCCACCAGTCACAGCGGCACTAAAGCCGTTGTTGATGACCGAAGCACCCTTAACCTGCTTCGTATACGCCATCGCCCGAGCGAGCGACTTCGTATAACGCTTGCTGAGTGAGTCGTACAGGTTGTCCTCAATCGCCTCTTCCGTCAGGGAGAAGCCAAGAGCAATCGTCTCATGGTTATAGCGAGCGGTCCATGCTTCCTGCGCGTTGTCGTACTGGATGCCCGAACCTTCCGACTTGACAGGAGCCGCCGAGAAACCCGACAGCTTCGTCTCTTCTTCAAAAGAACGTTCCGAGGTCTCTACCTCAAACAGTTCCTTATGCTCCTCGCCGTAGGTCGCATACTCCATACCGAACAGAGCGTTCAGGCCGGGGAGCAGTTCCTTGAGGAGTTGTGCGCGTGAAATAGCCATTTAATTACTCCTCAATTACACAATAGCGATGGACGTATAGTAACCATGAGTACCGAGGTTGAACTTAACCACGGCCTCCGGAAACTGCGTCACAACGAGGGTGGGGGTACCCGTGATGCTCGTCAGCGGGGCGTTAGAGATGACGATGTTCGCGGTGTTGTTGGCCGTGATGGCCGTGGCAACAAACGAACCCGTATCAACCAACTGACCGTTGGGGGCAATCCACGAAAGCTGCGCACCGACCGGGACCGCGAAGGTCAGGTTAGCCGAAGCAACAACAGTCGTTGAGTTACCACCGCTGGAGTACGTCGCCGTACCCAGAACAACCGCCGTATCACGAACCACATCTACCATCCGGAACGGATAGGCGCTGGCAGTAAGCTCGCCAGCAATAGACTGGGTAATCGCCGTGTACAGTAGACCGTTAGACGAGTCGCCCGTGTTCACGTTACCCGCGAGATCCGAACCCGTGAGGTTCTGACCGATCATCGACGGAGCAACCGAACTAACAATCACGCCGCCCTGCGCAGTGACGACAGCAGCCTTGAAGGCCGTATCCGGGTCATCGCAAACGAACGCAACCGCATCGCCAGCCAGCGTCGAAGCGGGCCAGTACTGCGAGTAACGCTTCTGCTTGGTCGTGGGATCCGTGAACGAGCAACCGAGGAACACACCGACAGTACTCGTCGTACCGCCAACCACCGCACCGGCACCGGTCGTATACGAACTACCCGCCGCAGCGGTGATCGTACCAGCCCAGTTCAGGGCACCAGCGGTCGTAATCGCAACACGGTTAACCTGACCACGCGAGACGGAGACGAAATCCCCGTTGTAAATGCTCGTCGCATAGCCATAGGCAATCTGGATTTGACGGGTGGCACCCGCAAACGGCTGACTGCCAATAAGATTAACCGGCTTAAACCCATAGGGGGCTGAAACAGTCGGATAAGCCATTGTAGACTCCTAAAAATTAAGAACGATTTCCACGGCCAAACGAGACATCCGACTTCTTTTCAGAGAAAAGAGGCATCCGTGCATCGTTCTGCCGCATGAAGTTATTATCGACAGCTTCGATCTGAGACTGAGCTTGGCGGCGGTAATATTCATCCCGCTGCTTCATCAGTTCAACCGGGGCCTTGCAAAGAAGAAGTCCACCGTTTTCAACGTTGTCTTTATAACGACTGTTGGCATCGGCGTACATCATGAGTTCCGGATGGTCAGCGGCCTTCACAGGCTCCCAACCTTCACGAAGCTTTGCGGACGTATTAGTCGGGTCAGGCTGACCCATAATGGCTGTCCGGATCCATCGGAAAGTCCACCCGTTCTGCGGGATTGGACTAGGAAGAGCTGATGGCGGGGTCCAAGTCTGCGGGCGCTTGGTAATCTCCCGAGTTTCTACCTCTCGGTTCATACGAGGATCAGACATTGTTGTTCTCCAGTTTGATTTTTTCACGGGCATACGCTTCAGGGGTCAGTCCTAATCTTTTAGCAATTGCGGCTTCACTAGCCGTGATTCGGATCTGCTTAGAAGAAGTAGACCGTGTTGCCGGGGCAACTACAGTGCTGTTCCTGCGGGTGGGCTTGCTTGCCTCATCCGTATCGGACTCCTCTGAGAAGTTCTCAGGGAATCGCTTCCGCATCGTCGTATCAACTCGACGGTAGTACTCGTCGGAGCGCGGATCTAAACCCGCGTCAAGCAACTCATCATGCAAGCCTAGCGCAAGGGCGGTCATAGACTTGTTCCGGCCAAACCACGTATTCTTTTCTTGCCAAGCTTCGGCTTTTTGATCCGGCTGGGGAGAAGACTGCGGCTGTGGAGCCTGATATACAGGTTGTACACCTGATTCTTGTTCCTGTAAAGAAGGACGGAATTTCTCTACTTCACGAACTTTTAGCTTCGCATCTGTAAAGGTATCCAGAGCATCGCTAATCTTGTCAGCGTCCCCCGATTCCTGCGCTTGTTTCAAGGCTGTCTTGGCAGAAAGTAGGTCATTAGAAGCTGATTTGTTAACTTCACTAATGAAGACTCGCTCGCCAGCCCCGAGCCGCTGCTTAAGTGCCTGATTTTCCTGATAAGTATTACGGGCAAAGTGAAGAGCCTCTTCCCGCTCGCGGGTGGCTGATTCCTTAGCACGGCGCTCGTCATGCCAGACTTTCTTCATCTGGCTAATGCGGGTCTTTACCTTATCGGAATATTCCTCAAGGTCGTCCTTATCCAGTTCTTCCACAATATTTTCTGGAAGGGGGGAACGATTACGATCCGCTGGCGGGGTATCGTCTACAACCAAAACCTTGATTTCATCGTCTTCTGGAGTCTCGGGGGGCATATTTATTTCCTTATGCGCGGCCAACGCCACGGGGATCTTCGACAACGGCATCTACCGTGTCATCATTAATGATTCTCCACTCGGTACCGTGGATCTTCAATCGTGTACCGGCATATGCCCGTACAACGATAAAATCTCCCACCTTGCACCAAGGGCCATTGGGGAACCGAGTCTTATCTGTATAAGCATCCGGACCCATCTTTGCTACAAACAGGACTACAGTCATCTGCTCTTCAACTCGCATAGATTCATCAGACTTGAGGATTTTGCTATCGCCAAAAGTATCCTCAATCTTCGGAACCATACACAGCATCCTGAACCCAGTAGGTTCTGGTAGCTGCTTTGCTTTCCTAGTGGCTTCATCCTGCGTCTGATCGACGTTAATATCACTCATCTTCTTCCTCTACTTTGGTTGCAAGGTCGATAATAATCATCTTTGCGAAGTCGATACCTTGGATAACCCCGCAAAGTCTGTGGTACTCCGCTTCAGTAGCCCGCCCAGTAATGACGCTTTCTGCGCTACTAGCTCTCTGTTCATCTAGTCGGGCAAGTAAATATTCAGCGGCGGTAGTGGCTTTCACTCAGCCTCTCCAGCCGGGGGCGGCTGCTGCGCAGCCTGTTCCGTTTGCGACTCACGGGCCTTAGCCTGTTCATCGAGGTTCGTATGGTGCTTATGCAAGTCAACCTGATGTTTCGTATGTTGCTGCGAAATATCAACGCCTGTCTTGATCGAAGCGAGCTTGTGCTGTTGCTCGGCTAGATTATGTGTATCGGCCTTACTAGCGATGTCGATAGCCTGATCGTGCTGGGTATTCTGCATATCAGCCATAGTCTTGATAATCTCATGCCTATGCTGATCCTTCTGGTGATTCTGCTGATCAGCCTTAGATGCACTGTCAACAATGAACTGACGCTTGCGATGCTCAATCTCAGCACCCAACTTCACGCTATCAAGCTGAGAAGTTATCTTCAGTTCTTCTTTCTTTAGCTCAAGTTCTGCTGACCGGAATGCAGCGTTAGCCTGATCCAGTGCATTCTTACGCTGCTGCTCGGCAGAAGATATCTGCCCCTCCAACTGCAGCGAGGCTTGCTTGATCTGGATCTCCTGCTGCTTAAGCTGAAGCTCCTGCTGCTGCATCTGTACAATCGGATCCTGCATCTTCTGCTGGGCTTGCTGTGCAGCGGCTTCCTGCTTATCTTTCTGCAAAAGCTGGCTGGCAGCTTGCGCAATGATCGGAGACAGCTTGGCCTCAAGCTCCGGGGGGATATACCCAGAGTCATTATCATAGTCAGGCGGGGCAGGAAGCTGCAGAGGCATCAGCTTCTGTACTTCAGCACGGTACTGGAACGCGACATGCTCCATGATATGGGCCATCGCGGAGGACTGAATTGCTTGGGCCTGTGGGTTCTGCCCCATGATCTGCATCAGCTTGGGATCCTGAATAGCCCCCATATGCACCGTTAGATGTGCCTGATGATCCTGATACATGAATGCCCTGACCGGCGTACCATTCAAGATCGCCATGTTCTCAGACACGGGATCAACTGGTTTCATGTCGTCCTTATTGGGAATAATCTTCTCGACGTTCTTGACGCCCAGTGTTTCGATCATTTGCCTGTGAAGAAACGGCAGATTATAGATCTGAGGTGCTGTCTGAGATAGCTGAAGAACTGCCTGATACTGCACCACACGCTGTGCCATTGTGGAGGCATTGGGGTCAGATACAGGCAGGACATCACAATGATCGTAGTCGCTACGCTTCGCGCCAGCGTCCCCAGTCTCAGGTTCATAATCATAGGACTCCGGGGCATTATCCCTGATAATCGCGGCGAGGAGCTTAAACTCCTGCTTCATCGTATAGTGAATGCGGGCCTGAATGGCCCCCATTACCTTGAGAGTGCGCTCAAGTACCGCGAGTGTCGTACCCACCGGGGCCTGAGATGACATGTCCGAGACGTTTAGATCACCCGCTCCCGCGAATCTACGACCGTCCTCGACTACCTGATTCATCAAGGCCATCAAGACCTGACTCGGCTCCTTATAAGGGAGGGGCAGGATGTTGTCCCGCATAGTCCCGCTGGGAAGATCTACGTCTCGGAATTCGCCCGGTGCGATAGGAGTGTCATCACCCTTGATGCGAAGGCCTTTAGTCTTGAGACCCCCCGGTAGATTGCTGAGCGTACCCGCATCGATAAGCTGCCGCATGAGCGACGTTGCTGATCTAGTGTGGCCGCCAATGAGGTGAATGAGACCAAAATAGTAGAATCCGAAACCCGGTATGTAACCGTAGTGGACAAAGTGTTGGCGGCGCAGTTTGAGCTTGTCTTCTTCAAGCCAATTGCGTCGGATGGCAAGGACTGTTGAGGTACCTTTTTCAATGGTGACAATGTACGGGAGTTCGATCCCCGTCGCTTCCCCGTGCTTGTCTTCATCTTCGTACCCCTTCAGGTCAAGATTACAATGAATCTCGTAGATCTGATAACGGTCGTCCATCGTAGCTGAGAAGCCCTGCTGCTCAGCTTTCTTCTTCTCTACTTCATCCAATACGCGAAGTGGATCACCAAGATCTACATCACTATAGAATCCTGCTGCCTGAAGCTTGCGCAACTCGTTTTTAGTCTTGCGCATCTTGTGCGTGACACGTTCAGCAGACTCGATATTGGTAGCACCGTAAGGTACGACTACATCTTCTGCCGAGATAAACGGGGCCGTCTGACGATTCAGGCTAGGGTCAAAGTAAATCTTCTTGAAGGCGTTACCCGCCAATGCTACCGAGATCAATAGACGCTCATGCTCTGGACGATACTCCTGCATGATCTCCGTCAATTCAAAGTTCATATCTGCTTCGACACGCTTGGCAGCGTCTATCTTGTCCTGCGTTTCCTTACCAATAATGACTGTACGGACTGGTCCCGCAGCGGGGAATGTCTCCATAATAGTCTCAGATTGGAACTTGACTGCAGCTTCCATCAATAGTGGATGGTATACGCCACAAGCACCGGGCCAAGGCTCGCTACGCTCTTCATACTTCAAACCAAGAAGCTGAAGCCCCTTGACGTAGGTATCCAGCCAATCCTTACGGGAATTCATATCCTCCTGTACGTCAGTCATAAGCTCAGACGCCAACGAGGTCAACTCACCATCGTCAATATCGTCCGCGAGGTTCGCGTCAAAGTCAGGAGTCGAAGGCTCAATATGAACCTTAAAGCCAGAACCCTCGATATCTACCGACTCCGGATCCTCAATATGAACCTCAATAGGCTCTTCGTTGCCAGCACTGATCCCCTGTGGGGCAGAATAAATACTCTTATCAATGCTCATCAACGTCTCCTAGTCGCCCGGTTTGTGCGGGGATCGTAAGTCATGTTCTGTTCAGGTATGCTGGTCTTCTTGGAGGCGCGGTCTTTCGCACGTTCTTCGGCGGTCATGTTATCTCGGGCCTTGCCCGTTGCAGTCAGTACGCCTTCAGTAGTCATCTGCCCACGCTTAATTAGAATACTTCTGGCCGTATCCTCAGACCCCACCTGCGCAGCGAGGCGATTGAGTAGCTGATTACGACCCATGAACTTCTGGGTAGTCATTAGTAATACCCCGCCTTATTGGCACTCATAGAATTTTCCTGTAATACGTCGTACGCTCGATAGCTCCACCATGCTTATATTCCCTATAATCAGGCTCGGGGTCAGGGAAATCGAGTTCTGTTCCTCTCGGGGGCAAGGGTCTATCCGGACCCTTGTAGATCCCATACTCGTCTGCGAGTCCGAGTTTCTGCCGGGCATTGGCCTTATGCGCGTTTTCTATCCAAGGCTGATAACTGGATTCTTGTAATCCGCTAGGCGAATGTCTACTCTTGAGCCCGTTCGTCCACACTATTTCACCATCACGCATGGATGCGCGATTGCCAGTGAACGGATCCACGTACTCGCCACCGGACTTCAGCTTGCTTTCCACGGTTTCCAGATGTGGAAACTGATCAGCAATCCAAGATTCTCGTGTGGGAAGCCAGCCTTGTTTCAGATACTCCGCGACATGTTCTTCATCACCGTGGACGTTAGCATTGTATTTTTGGTTGATTTCTTTATGCGTAGGATACGGCTCGACACGGCTGTGCAAGTCGTCCAATAGCTCGGCATGTGCCTTGTTGTATGCTGCATCCCTGTGGGTGTGCCAAGACTCCGCCGTCATACCGTCGTACATATCATTCGCTGTTCTATCAGCTACATGATTGGCGTGGACATTTGCCTGCCCTCGCATGGCATGGTAGTCATGGGGTGACACCACGCGAGTCGTCGCCGTCTCCGCTACTTCAGGAGCCGCATGCTCCGCAGCCTTGCCGAGTCCGCGCAGCAGCAGCGGTGTCGCGACTGCCGTCCCGACCGCCGCCTGTCCCGCATTCTTCATGAACTGACGGCGACCGGCCTGCATGGGCACGGACTCAATGACTCGCCGCATGGCAGACGCTCCCAGCGAGCGAGCCAGCGAGCGAGCCAGCCCTCCGATCCCGGCTGCTTCTCCCACGGGCAGGAAAGCCGTGTCGATAATCCCCCGATCACGGCCCGGTGCGAAGTTGAGCGTACCCTGATAGAACGGCGACGATCCCTGTGCCCATTGATGGATTTCTTCCGGGGATTGACCAACAAGAAGACTACCAACAGGTAACTGGGTATTGGGTACCAGCGCACTTGCTACGCTTTCACCGGCATTATCAAGATAGCGGCGCAGCGTCCCCAGACCCTGCGAGGCGGTACGCAGCATGGGGTTCTCTGGAATGGGGCGTATGGCCCCATTGTCCGTGTAGGCATATTTATCGTACGGCATCAGTAGTACCCCGCCTTATTGGCACTCATATAAGAACGATCATAGAATTTTCCTATCGCGAGTACATATGGCATCAGATCACCCGCACCCTGCCGCCCTTGCAGTAGTTCTCTGGAAGTGTGATGGCTTTCTTGGCGGATATATCCCCGCCAACGAAGTTCAGGAAGGGGTATTGGTTACGCTGCTCAACCATTGTCTTCGGTATCTTGCCAACGCTAGTTTCTACCGTGTTGCCAGTCAGGTAATCCATCGGATGGGCCATATACCCCTGAGATTCGCCGCTATTGACGGCGGCGTGGGTGTCGACAGCGTACATCGTCAGGTTAGGATATGCCTCGGGAGAATTGAAGATCCTGCTATCCAAAGCGGACATCACCTTCTTCTCCTTGTCCCCCACTGATATCTTCTCACCCCTATCGCCATATAATCCTTCATAGAGCGATTGCAGGTTATTGGAGTACTGGGCGCGTGAGTTGGAGTGGATCAAGTCCTGTATCCGATTCGCCATTTCATCATTGATCTTGTCGTGGCGGTACTCATGGGCCATCGTCTGCGGACTGGCCCCGTTACCGATGCCATAGACCGTTTTCTTCGGATCTCCCAGCGCATTGTAGGATGCAGAGTTGATCTGCCCGAGTCCCATCGCCATTCGCTGGGCGAAATCCTCCCGATTTTCAGGGCGCACCCTATGGGCGTTGATCCCCAAGAGATTGTAGGAATGCCCCGGATTCAGGAACACCGCCTTATTGGGGTCCACCAGATCACGGTACGGCGTCCCGATCTTGGCCCTGATCTTGGCTGCTAGCTCGGGATCTTTCGCATTGAGCGGATCCGCGTAGCTATCCAACTGCTTGCGCTGGCGTTCTCCGGTATCCATTAGTAATATCCTTTCCCATGCGCCCGCGACGACTTAAACCATTTAACGGGATCAGGCTCATCAGTAGGTAGACGGACAAAACCACCCTGACGGAAGCGAAGAAGAGCAAGAGTCGTACTGTCCACCAAGTCATCATTTTTGCCAGATGGAAAGTCATTGCACTCTTCAATTACCTCACGCGCCCACCGCCTGTCGGGTGCCCATACAATACCTGCATTAAACATATCAGATACTGCGTTGACACGGCTAATCTTGTCTTGCCCTTTGCCGGGGGTGAACTCCCCCACCGGAATGCCCATACGCCGCATCTCTTGATAAATAGCAGCACCATTCGATTTCTTTTCTACGATAAAGCTATCCGGCTGCCACTCTTTATACTCATCCAGACAGAGCTTCTTAAGGTCAGGAAACTCTAGCCGTTCTTTGATCGCATTGAGAAGTATAATATTATAGGCTTTGACTTCTTCATTAAAGAAAACGCCCCACGTTGTAAGCGCATTATAGTCAGCCCGAGTATTAGCTTCTTGCGCAGCGTCAAGACTCATAATAATGAACTCACACTTGGGGGGATTATCTTCCTCCCAAATCTTCCACCACTCACGTTTAAGCAGCGCACCTTCCTCAGAGGTAGGCTGCTGCATGTACTGAGCCATCCAGTACCGGGGGTCCATCCCTGCTTTCTTGGCAAGTAATTCTTCAAGCGGCCAGAAGTCAGGCCATAGCGGCTTGTCGTTCAGGATGGCAGGGAATTCCACAACTTCCCACGGGTCCGCGTCGTCATTCCTCATCATGTGGTCGATGATCTGCCCACTGAGATCCAGCTTCGACCATCGAGTCATAACGATAATTATGGCCCCTCCCGGCATCAGTCGCTGGATGGGTCCAGACTGGAACCATTCCCACGCTGGCTCAAATACGTCGGACCTTCCCTGCTTGGCTTCCTGCTCCGAGTGGGGGTCATCAATAATAAACAGGTCAGCACCGCGACCAGCCAAAGCACCACCAACACCAATGGCAAAATACTCACCATTAAAATTAGTACCCCAACGCGACGCAGACTTTGAGTCAGCCTGAAGCTCCACTTGGGGGAAAATGTCATGGTAAAGGTCACTTCCTACTAGATTTCGGACCCTACGACCGAAATTTACTGCCAAATCGGCAGTGTGAGAGGCCATTATGACCTTTTTGTGCGGATATTTGCCCAAAAACCATGCCGGGGCGAGGTAAGAGATCATTTCTGACTTACCATGACGGGGTGCGATGTTCACGATCACCCGTTTCTTCTTGCCCTCGGCAATTTCCTCGAAAATTCTAGCTAATTTAGCATGGTGTGGACCCACCATGTAGCCGGGGTAGACATGCTTGATGAAAGAAAGGAAGTTATCCTTGGCCTTTTCCTTAATTAAGGAGTCGGCATACTGTTTAATTAACTCAGCCGTTCGACGTTTCTGCTTATCAGGCATGGACGGAAGCGCCTGTCGGAGCTTCATGATGTCTGATGCAGACAACTTCTGGGAGAAGACGCTACTCATTAGCTTCGCAAGTCTCTATTCCCTCATTATCTGGAATATGATTGACGACATAATTAGCATCTTCAGGCTCTATAACTGTGTACTCGATATTATTGAGTACAGATAATAGTTCGCGTTCCACTTCCTCGATGGGCTGGATCTTAACCACCATCTCGGAACGCTTCTTGAAGGCATCTACACCATCGACCTCGCCTAATTTAGCTATGGCTGTGAGCCGAGATTTACTATCTTTGGCATGTTCAACCTCGTAGATGAGTTTGTTTACAACATACATCTTCAACTCAGACAATTCGTCTACGAGTTGGACATTAGTCTGGGCCACCATCCCAGCCAGATAAGCCATGACCTCATTCGGGTACTTGGCATACTGCGGACGAACCTGTGGGTTCGACATCATTTCACGGGCTAATACTTCAGCTTCAGCAATGTTCTCATTGCTGGGAATTAGCGCAATTCCCGTGATATCAGACAACATTTTAATTGTCCGTGCCCTCATGTCCAATTCTTCTTTTGGAGAGAGGTCAGGCAGGGCGTCGCCCGCGCTAATAGGCAGCGGGATATCTTCCTCAATGTCAGGAATCAAGTGCATGGGGATCCCCAAGTAATACGTAGTGTATATAAGAAATCGGTGGTTCCATCAAGGGGGGTGTTTTTATAAATAGGGGGG
>JBAXRQ010000004.1:0-12892 GCA_037131105.1 bacterium
GGTGATGTGTATCCGCCAGTACCAGCCATGTACCGGTCTACGACTGGAGGAGGCCCCGGGGGCATGCTTCCAGGAGGAGATGGGCTGAAGGTAGGCTGTTGCATGGGCCGGAAATCCGGGCCTTGGGGAAGGGCTTCTGGGGGAGGCCCTCCTGCTTCCGGCATCCCTTGGGAAGGCCCTCCTGCCCCTGCCGGCATGAGAGCCTGCTGGTACATCTCATAGAGCTTCTTGAACTGGTCAGAGTTTGCAGGTATCCCTGCCATCTGGGCCACCACTTCCGGGGCCAAGGGCTTCCTCAGATCATTCAGGATATCCTGGGCACCTTGGGTAGCCCACCCCGTCTGCTGGTACTGGTTCAACGCAGTCTGGTAAGCCGTCTGCCTCTGCGCCTTTACCCCTTCAACGGCCAAGGCATTCTTGGACTGCCGGTCACTCTCTGATTGAGCCATGCTGAACGCAGTAGCCCGCGTCTGGGCCTCGGCATTCCTCTGGGCCAGGGCTAGCTGGTTCTCCTGCGTTGTGGCGTTCCGGTTGCCGAGATCAATCTCTGCCTGTTTCCAGACCCCGGTCTGAGTGAACTGCTCCGCAGCCTGATCAAAACTTGCTTTCCACCGGGTCGCCGCAACATCTGCCTGATCTTGATCAAAGCCCATCTTGTCTTTGAACTGGGTAGCCAGTTGCGTCTGGGAATCCTTGGCTAGTTGCAATTGACCCAATTGAATCTGGGTACTCATTACCGCTTCAGCAGAGGACATGAAGGCCTGGATGCCCGCTTGATACTGGGCATCGGTGATCTCACCAGCACCTAGCTTGGGACCCATGTCCTTTTGCCAGATTTGGAAATCAAGGGTCCTTTGCTGCTGGGCCTCGAGTTGCTTAAGCTGGGCCAGGGCTACCTGGGCATTTGCCTGGGAAGCTGCTGCTGATGCCCCACTTGCAGCAGCACTTGCCTGACTTTGGGCAATGTTTGCTTTGGCTACATCAGATGCAAGCGTAGTGTTGGCCGCATGGTCTTTAACCTTTAGCTTGGCTTCCTCAACCTGCTGATTCAATAAATCCGTAGCTGCGGTTATTTGATTGAGTTCTTCTTGACTCTTGGAAGTTCCTAGCAACCTTACTGCATCAGTGACTTGATTCTGGGCACCAAGTTGCGCCTTTGTTACTGCATCAAAGCTCGTAACAAGAATAGCATCTGATTTATTATCGTTGTAATATTTAACTTCATTTCCAGATGCCTTGGCTCTTGCAATAGCATCAAGAATGGACTGCATTTGGAGATCAACGGAAAGCTGCCCTTTTCTTGCTTCCCAATAATTGGCAGTTTTCTGATCAATTCCTCCAGCCGCAAGAAGGGCATCAATTTGAGCAATAGTGGTCGGTATGCCAGCCATTAGCGATTATATACCTTTTCCATCGTAGCATTCAAAGCAGTTTCAATATCTCTCTTATTGAATGTATCTTGAATCTTATACCCTGGGTTGAGCCTAGGCTGATTGGTAGAGGAGTTGATAGCCATTGCAGCATTGAACCGATCATCAAATGAAGGCGCAGGAGGCCAGGCACTAGGAGGGAGCTTGTTTGCTATGGCTTCTTCATATGCCCGTACCTTTTGCACGGACTTTTCAAAGATCAGGTCCTGTGCAGGGCTTTCACTCATGAGATACTTGGCTTGTGGAGTAGTCTTGGCTGAGGTAAAGACCCCCGCTCGCTGTACGTCAATGATCATCTGCTCCACCGCGTTGGCTAGCTTGCGCCTCTGGTCTTCCTGAGTTGCCGGATCGGAGCTTTGGAAACTGGGGAGGGCCTCCAGATAGGCTATGGCCTGCCTGCTGAAAAGCTTGATGTCATTCCTGGCCTTGTCCCGGAGGGCTTGGACATCCTGGCCCCCCTGCTGCCTATAGAACGCTCCAACAAGGGAATCCAAGCCAGGAACACCCGTGGCCCTGCGCTGGGGGGAGGTGGCCGGGGAACCTATTCCCGTGGCCCGTGAAAGAGTGTCCCCGGCGTCAAGGAGTTGCTGGCCCGTACCTCCACTGACTGACGTGATCAGATGTTCCACGTAGGCCGGAGAAGTACCAAACACCCTTCCGAGGGCCTTTGCTAGTGCGGTGGTCCAAGGTCTGGTCTGGTTCTCTGGCGGGAGTGCATGCAATGGATCAGGGACAATGGAAAGGTTCCGGTAGGTGTCCTTGTTCAGGGCTACTTCCGTCAGTCCCTTTGCAACGGGAGGAAGGTAGCTGGCGAAGTTGGTGGGGTTACCGGTTCCCTGGAGCGGGGTCAAGGAACCCACGAGGCTCTCCAGTACACCCCCCCATCCACGGGGAACCGTTTTCCCCTCCTCAGGTGCCCCGGCACCCGTGACCATCTTGTCTGTTGCAGTAGTGATCAATGCGGAAAGTGTTTGTACTTCTTGGGGAAGAGGAATACGGAGGAACTGGGGAGGGCCAAGGTTTCCATTCGCCTCGTTGGGACCTCTTCCCAACATGATCACAATCGAGGAATCCTTGATGTAATCAGGAACCTCTGCATACTCATTGGGAAACTGGCTACGGTTCCAGGCTTCACTGGTCAGCTTTGGAAGGGCCACCCCCAAGGCAAATGAAATTGCAGTTGCGGTCCTGTTGCCCTTGGCAAAGTCCCTGCGTATGAGGTTCTCCCCACCTTGCACTGCAACATTGAAGAAGGGAACGATCTGGTTGATGACCCGGGGAAGCACCCCCATCCGGTCAAAGTCCATGGTCACATTACGGGCATCAAGTGCGGAGGAGATATCGGACTTTCCAGCGTCCCGGGATAGCCTGAATTGGGCTAGTCTGGGGGCCGCTTCCACCTTGGCACTGAGATTGGAAAGTCCCGAGGCTTCCGCAACATCATTGATGGCTGCTCCCGGCACATTGAGCGCCTGATTGATTGCGCTTGTCCATTCCTGCAATTTGACCTGATCCTTGACTTCGGAAATGGTTGCACGCAATCGGGAGTCACCGCGTATCCTAGCCACCACTTGAGCAGGGGAATACCCGGAGTAGATGTTGTCCCCGGCTACTCCCAACCGGGCCAGTTGTTGGGCATCAGCCACCGGAACAGCACTGGGGACCGTCCTGCCTGCCAGTCTCCTGGCCGCATTGAGTGCCCTGGGGGCATTGCCTCCAATCAAGGCACCGGCAACTGCCCCTCCTATCCGTTCCCCAGTGGTTGGAGAGGATGAACCAAGAGGATTGGGGTCAACGGCTCCGGCAACTCCTCCGACAGCAGCGCTGGCAAGTTCCTTCCGGCCAAGCAGGTCGGCGTAGGCCACTCCCAGTTCCCTTGCGGTCTTGAAAGCCCCCGCTCTCCCTGGACCACTATTCCTGAGAGTAGTCAGCCAGGCATCCCTGATGACATTCAATGGAAGCCACCCCAGATTGAGGGTTGTGGCTCCAGCCTTCAGGGCTTCAACCCCAAGAAGCTTGCTCGCAATCTGAAGCCCTGCGGGAAGGGCGCTGGAAGGTACATTCCAGAGATTGGTATACGCCTTGTCTACATAATATTCAACAGGCTTCCCATCTCTCCAGACCGTGAATACCTCATCAGTAGGATTCCTGACTGCACGGGGAGGGGCCGGTGACCCTGGAGTAGTGGCGGGTTGTACTTCCCTGAGTGCGCTATCCAACTCGGGCAGGACTTGCCGGTACTCCTCCAGGGTCTGGGCAATCTTGTTCCGCTCGACACGGTTGATGACCCCGGAAGACTGCCCTACCAGTGAAGCCACAGGGGACTGGCGATTGAGCGCGGTTCCCTCCTGACTCATGTGATCAAGGAACCTGTCCTGTACTGAAAGGTTTATGCCCTGCCCTTGACCCCCTGAACCCTTTGTGGCAAGGTAATTCTCAACGTCATACCGGACATAATTCGGCATGTTGGCCTTGTAGAAGTCATACTCCTCCTGAGACCAGAGACCCGCTTCCAGTTGCTGCAGCCTCAACTTGTCATTGGCGTCCGCAAGTTGCTGTGCAGCGGCCTTGACCCGGGGGGCAAGTGTAGGGTCCAGGGAACTGTTAAGTAGGGAATCCTCTATCTGCCGCATTGGTGCAGCCTTGAGTCCCTCCAGGTTGGTTACCTGGGAAGTTCCCGGACCAAATCGGGTGGATTGAAGGGTCGTCACATCAAAGGTGGACCCCCCCAGCCGGTCATCCACCATTTTCTGCACAGTTGCCAATTCAGCCGCGGTAGGTACACGCCCTTGCGCTGTGGCCCTTGCAGTAACCCTGTCGGATTCCACCATGCCAAGGGTCATCGTTCGTTCAAGCAAGTCCACCGCGGACATGTAGGCATCAAGTACAGGCATTTCCGCTTTGGTAAACCCAGTGATTGCAGGAGCAATGTTGTCTTGCACGAACTGGGTTGAGGCGTTCAGGCTTCCCGGAAGCAGGCGTGCCCGCTGGTACGCACTTTCACCGGAGTACCCTGCACCTTCTGCGGCTTTTGAAACATTCCTCAGGGGTTCCAGCCGGTCAAAGAGCATCCGGTTCACCCGGGTGCCCAGGTTGAGGGTCAAGGCATCCAGTTCCTTGTTGGTGTTACCGGGAGTGCGCTTGCCAATTGCGGCTATCTGTTCGCCAATGATGTCCCGGCCAGCTTGGTAGGGAGGCTCCACAACTCCTGCGCCAGGAATTCTGAACCCCTGGCCCCCTTCCCTCCCTAGGGCCTTCCTCAAGGCTCCCGGAACCTGCGACCCTATGACGGCACCGGTCACTCCCCCCGCAATCCTTTGCCCTAGGGTGGGTTCCTGAGGAGTACCAGCGTTTGACCCTTGATCCTGGGTTCCCGGAAGCCCTTGGGAAAGGCCTTCCGGGTTCATGAACCCCGTGACTCCTCCCACAGCAGCCCCGGCCGCTCTTTCTGCCCCTGGGGCCTTGGGAAGGAACCGGTCTGCAAGGCCCCCGAGGGAAGCCCCCATCCACTGCTTGGTCTCCGCGTTCTGGATCATGTTGAGGGAGGTGGGGAAGATGGATAGCGCCCGGTAAGCCTCTCCCGCCATATCTCCTGCCGGATGCATGAACCGAAGTCCATCATACCCAGCAAGAGCAAGCACTCCTGTTGCAAGATTGGGTTGCTGCATGGAAGGGGAAATGGCATCTGTTGCCACTCTGGAGGATGTGGGAAGAAGATTATTGATGTACCTGACAAGAGCGCCCGGATCATTAGGGTCAGCAAACTTGGAGGCCTTGAACCCCTGCTCCAAGTCAGTACCCGTCATGACACGTTCAAGGCTACTTAACCCATTACGCCTCATCGTATTTAGTGCGGAAGCAATGGCCTCAAAATCTGGAGATGTGAGATTATTCACATCAAGAATGTCAAAGGTGTTGGGTACCCGAACTTGCCGAAGTTGCCCCGAGTTTCCGGCATATTGTTGAGCAATCTCCCGAGCATCCGTTAGGTATAGCCCTATCCCATCCCTATCGAAAGGGTTCAATGAAGAAGGGCTTACTGTGTCGTAGGGGTTTGGGGATCCGTGAAGGAATAACGTGCTGTTGCTTGCAGTAAGATCAGTCTTGGGAAGTTCACTTACTTTTGCCAAGGAATCACGGAGAGTCTTGATTTCCGGCTTGGATGCAAGGGGTTCCCATGCCCCTGCGCCTCGGGAAAATTGAGAGTTTGATGAGTTGAATACCGTGGCGTCCAGTAAATTGCTCACATCTGAGGGGTGGAAACCTGCATCAATCAAGGACTTGGTAAGTACAAGCCCCGTTTCCACACTTTCAGTTTCCTGAAGCTGTCGCAATGGAACACGCCCCGAAGAGACAGGAATCTTTCTCAAGGTCTCCAAGGAAGTGTTCGTCTGTGCGATAGCGTCTTCAAGTTGTGTACTAATGGACGCTACAAGCAATTCATTATCACGAGCCAAGGTTCCGGCCCCCGGAATACCCAAGCTCGCTTTGTCAAACAACCCTCGTGTAGCATTCCTTACTACCCCCAATCCCTTGGAGAGGGCTTTCCCTGTGAGGTCTCCCAGAAGCTTCTCCCCTCCTGAAAGGGGGGCCTTGAGACTGGCCCCGAGGCCAATCATCCCCGGCAAGGTCACATCACCTACCACGGGAAGGGTTGCAAGGGGCTGCTGGGCAGAGTCAGGAAGGGTGGCCTTGGCAGTTTCACTAGCCACTTCAGAGTAGGCATTGAAGGGGACTGCGGAGGCAAACCCTGAGGCTGCTCCTCCTACAATGTTCATCCCGGTTCCGACGGGGTCCTGGAGGATGTTTCCTTGCCCCATGGTGGCTTGCGCCTGCCCAATGCCTCCCAGGTATTTGGAAGCACCCGTCAGTACACCCCGCGCTGCGTTTATGGGCACGGTGGCTAGGGGACTCTGGTGCACGTCCCCGTATTTGGTGGGAACGGGAGAGGTATCAGGAAGCATGGAAGCCAGACCTGAGGCCCCTTGGCTTGCCAGGTTGAAGACATTGCTCTTGGCAAAGTCCGCATTCAGGAAGGCATTCCCAAACTGGGTTGCCGTTTGCTTCAGTTGATCTACTAGTCCCTGGCCGGGAAGAGGGGCGTTGTACTGATCAGAGAGAACCTGAAGCCTTGAAGCCCTGAGCCTGGCTTGCTCCAATGAGGCATCCATTGTCTGGGAACTCCGCGCCCCGTAGACCGCGGAAAGTTCATCAGGCAGGTTCTCTATAGGTACATAATCAGAAAACCCCTTACCCATTAGGTTCCCTCAAACACCTTGTACCCACCAGCAATCTGGGACCTCCGGTTCTCCGAGGCCTTCTCCTCGGGGGTGAGGTAAGGAGCCATGGACTGGATACGGGTAAGGAACGCGGGGTCCTTCACCTGGTAGAGAAGGTTGGTATCTGCCCTAGGCCTTGTAGACCCTCCCACGGGAGGCCCTGAGGTCTGCTCATCTATTGAAGAGACAATCCGCTTCTCCATGATGGAGGCTCTCTGGATGATTCTCTCCTGGAGTGAGTTGAGGTCTTGCATTCCATGCTTTCCTAGATACTGGCCTGAGCCAACTCCGACACCACAACAACCGTCTTGCTGTCCGCGGAGGTTTCCTTCTTCTCCGGCTTGATGTACATGCTGTACTCATCACGGAACCTGCGCTCAAGCAACCACCCGTACCTCTGCCATTGGTTGGTAGGGGCAATCTTGAGTTGGTTCATCCAGTAGGCCTGCAACTCGGACTCTGCCTTGCCTAGCTGCATCATGTAATCGGCATACACGCTAGTACATTCATTATCCTCAGTGACATCTGCGGTGCCCTTGGACATCCAGGTGTAGTGCGCCCTGGGAGAAACCCCACAGGCCACCGCCGCCCTGTTGGGGTGCAGGCCATCCGAGGTGACGCGGTCAACCACCTTGGCAATGAGTTCCTTGGTGCAAAGTACCGGCCGGCGAACTGGGGGCATAGGTTACTCCGTAAACACAACGAATCAGGGGGGATGGTTTGGGGTTACATGGCCCGGGAGGCTAGGTCAGGACCAGGTCTTGGTATCCCTACTCCGCCCTGGATGTTCAACCCGCCGGGAAGTCCTTGGGGATTAGGTGCCGTGGGGGCTATGGGAAGACCCATCCCCGGAGCAAGTTGCCCTCCCCCCATCACCTGGAGCATGTCGGGTCCGGCACCCGGAACCGGGCTTTGGGTTGAGGTAGGTGCAGCCAACGGCATCCCAGGTGGGAGGGGGCCTTGTGGAGGTCCCCCAGAACTAATGGGTACCCCGTTAGGACCCAGTACAAACCCCGCAGCTCCCGCAGCAGAAGAGACATCCGGCAACCCTAGCTCCTTCCTCACCACAGCAGTTGCTTCCTCCGCCGTGAGGTACCCCATCCTTACCGCGGCCCTAGCCATCCGGGGAATTGCCACCATGGGGTTCCTAAGCATCTCCTCAGTGGCTATCTGCTCTTCCTCTTCCTCAGGGTCCTCAAGACCTAGCCCTTCTTCCCTGTGCCTCCGCATGGAGATGGCCTTGGCTTGTACCTGGTTCAAGGAAGCCTCCTGCCTCTGGATCTTGTCAACAGGAAGAAGGGGTTGGAGTTCCAGAGTCAGGTCATACCTGCCATCAATCAACTCTGGCTTGAGCCACAGCCAACTGGCCCCCTTCCCCTTGGAATCCCCATTCCACCAGATAGGTACACCCTCCTCAAACCGATGCTCCACCTGCCACCACAACCACTTAATCATGGTCGATACACAATTGGTGGCGTTATCAAGCACCGGGGCAAGGGCCGTCTTTGCCTGGGCAATGAGCTGGGCGGCAAGGTACCCGGCCGCTCCTGCACTAGGCATGTCCCCCCTCATGATTGGGGGAAGGCCAAGCAGGTTACTCAACTCCGTCAAGTCATTCTTCAGGCTCTCCAGGATGGTCACCGTGTGCTGGGGCCATACCACGGGTTCTATCTTCTGACCCGGGTACAACTCATAGCCCCTGCCCATCTCCAGGGCAAAGGACCCCATGAACCCGGAGGAACTCCCACTGGACCCTGTTGCTGCTGCTGCTCCTGCGGCCCCGGTATTCAGGTCAAAGATGCCGCCCTCTGGAGTAGTCTTCTGCCAAGCTGGAAGACTGGCCCACCTAGCCACAATCATCTTCATGTTGATCAGCTCATCTATGGCGTCACAAATCCGCATCAGGCGGAAGGCCACAGAGACTCCCTTGTGCATGGGATCAGGCATGGAGGAATCCATCCCGTTGAAACAGAAATAGGGAAGCGGATGCCAAGGAGGGCCAATGGAGTACCCGCAATCAACACGGTGTCCATCAACCTCAACCACCCACACCACATCATTCACCAACCGGGGGCCTAGCCCGGGGATATTCTTCATCCTCGGCTCATCAGCAGCAGCCCAGTAGGAAACCACCTCACAAGTCCCCACCAAACCTGGGGGCAAGTCCTTCAGGGGATAGGCTTCCCCGTACTCATACTGGGAATCCATGCCCTCCCTGATCCCATACTTGGGAAAGATTTCCCTCTTCTCCCGCCTATCTACCTTGAGGACCTCGGCAATCCTCTTGTCCCTGCGGACTTCAAAGTAGGTAAGGGTGTCTACCCGGTTGATCTCAAAGGGAAACTGGGCCGTACTCTTCAGGAACTTGTCCCGGTCCTTCTGGAACTGCTTGTACCCACCATCCCCCTGATACTGGTCCGCATCAGGATGGCCGGCAAAGTTGCTCCACCTATCTGCTCGTGGAAGGAACTCCCAGATGGCCCTTCCATCCCCCAAGGCCGCCTCCATCCCCAACCTGAACCAATCTTCCCCAGCTTCCTCCGTCATCCTTGAGGGCCTGCCTGGCCTGCCCAGGAATGCGGCCCTTGTCCACCTCTCAAGGAGAGCCGCCCTCTCCTGCTCCTTCTTGGAGTTCTCATCATCGGGGATTACCCGGAGGTTCCGGTCTCCCTGGGAGAGGATGGAGGCCTCCCTCTGGATCACATCCCCGAGGATTGCCTGTCCTGCCCGCAACGGGGGCTGGGAACTCCGGTACGGGGTAGGAACATAAGGGGTCTGGAGCAACTTGCGCCTATTCCTGACCCCTATCACCAAGTCATCATAGGAACTAGGAGTATCCGGGCCAGAGGTAGTGGAATACATGGTGGTGGAACCCCCATACATCCTCCGGCGCTCCTCAATCCGGGCGCGGATGACCTCAGGGGAAGGTAGTTCCAACTTGACCCCAGGAGGAGGGGCCATCTCTCCAGCACTAGCCACTATTCACTCCAGTACCAGTCACTATTCACTCCAGTACCAGCCATCATCCATCCCCCTCAAACCGCCCCAGCCAGCTCCCCAAGCCGGGTCAGGGCATCCCGGTCCATGGCCCCCTGGGGAGTACCAAACATTGGTTCCCCTGCCTCAAAATCCCCCAGACTCTCTGCCAGCTTCATGGTGAAGGTTCCCAACGGCCTCCGGCTAAGGGCCATCAACCCATACCTCAGCGCATCATAGGCATGATCTTCCGTCCGGGTATTCACATCCTCCACCCTCCGCTCGTCATACACCATGTTGGGGAGGGTCCTGATGAGGTTCTCACAGGTACGGAAGATACGGAGACCGGGAATCTGGGGACCAAGGGGAGTACCATCATCCCCCGGCCCTAGTAGCAAAACGTCCGGGGCCAGGTATTCATGCACCCTCATCTTTCCATGCAACCTATTGTTCTTCGCCGGGATCAAGGCCAACCCTTCCCTGCCATAGATATCCGCCGGAGAGACCTCATTCTCCCCCTTCTTGGCCCACATGGAAGGATCAGCAATATAGGTGACCCTAGCTCTCTCCGAGGGTGTCATAGCCTTGAGGATTGCCTGGGCCTGGAGCTTGTCCCTGTTGCCCGGTCCATAGAGTTCCCGGTACACGATGACCCTGAGGGACTGGGGGTCCTGAGCCATCCACAAGGCGCAGAAGGGGCTATTATACCCATAGTCAATTGCTACTATCCGTCTCCAGTCATCAGGAATCTTGTGGGGTACCAGCACATGCACGGCTGGCTCAAACTCCGTGAAGACCTGCCCCTCAAACACATCCCATGACCCATTCAACCAGGCCTTCTTCAACGCTTCGGGCAAGGCCTTCAACCTAGCGATATACCTTGGATCCGCATTGGTAAGGGCCATGTTGTCAAAGACCCTTGAAGGGATGAAGGCCATGGTAAGCCCCGTGTCCTTCTCCTTCACCGTGACATTCCCGCTGGGGAAGGGGTCTATGAACCGCTTCTTCACCCACCCATGGCCCACTCCCCCAGGGTTCCCGGTAAGCCTCAACCTAGTAGGGATATCAACTCTAGAAGACCGGAGGCTCCCCGTGATGGAGAAGTACTGGCTATCCGTGAATTGGGTGGCCTCCTCAAAGCCCACCGTGTGGTACTGCGCTCCCTGGTACTGCCTTCTATCTTCCTCCTCCTTGCAATGACCGAACTCCACCATGGATCCATTGGGAGCAGTGAATCTCCGGTACTGACCGTGCCAGGCCCACTTCTCTCCCACAAACTCCTGCATCCGGGACACGGCTCCACCAGCCTTGATGAGGTCTACCCATTCCCTTCTCAAGATGAGATGATTAGACTTTGCATATTTGGAAGCCCTAAGGATCATGTAGGCAACTAGGGCATCCGTCTTGCCCCCACCTCTAGCGCCTCCAAAGAGGACCTCATCCTCTGTCCGCTCAAGGAAAGCCATTTGCCGGGGCTGGGCCTGCCAGGTGAAGGAAGAGGGGAGGGAGGAAGAGGGAGGAATGAATGAAGCAAGGTTGGTAGAGGAAATGGGCAACTCCTTGGGGGTAGGGGAAAAATATTTGCCTTACACCTATGAAACGTTTGCCTGAAAAATATTTACAGGGAAATAAGAGGATTGACCCTTTCACGCCTATAGGTTCAAGAAGCGATGGCGGACGGGGCGCGGGCCAGGGGATCGGGATGATGTTAAGTAACCTGGTTTACTTAGTTTACTACAGTAGCAGCTAGCTCCCAGCTGGCACGCATGCCTGATAGCAGAGCTAATCCTAGGCTAGCTCTGCGAGTAGCAAGTTTCTAACTCACAAGTGACCGTAATTCCAGATGACGCTACCCTAGAGTGACCGTACCTGAAGGCTATATAGGTACGCGCGCGACCCTAATAGACTGGCGTTCTAGTTTTATTGTTTGGTCACTGTGCTTCCAGAATTGGGCGTTAACTGTTGACATTCGCTACTACTTCTGCTACAACTACCACCAGACCGATGCGCCCGTAGCGATCGATTGGGAGACTAGCAGTGAAAGCATCATGGAATGCCAGAAACCTAGTAAAGGTTTCCAGAACACGCGCGCTACTGGTACCAGTACAAACGGTGACCGTACCTGCACCACATGGCACCACACGTACCGTCGTTGTCGACAATGCGCGCTATATCAGCTACCCAACTGCGCTATACGGTTGGTGCGAGACGCGCGGGAAGCACGTAGAAACTCCGAGCTACAGTCTGCCAGCACATCTTGCTTGTCCTTCCGCAGTTACCAGTGACGCGACGTACCAGAGAATTAAGGCTAAGGGACTAGCAAAACGGAATGCGCAGTTTGACGCGCACGGACCAGCTTGTGATCATGAACCACGTTTCGTCTGCGCCCATTGTTATGCCAGTAAAGGTACATTCCGTTTCGGAAGCACCGTACTAGCTCATCTGGCACGCTACGATGACTCACGACGTGCGGTAGCAGATTATGTAAGGCTATCCTACGTCCCAGGTACGCTACTAGAGAAGGAACAGTTAGTAGCAGGTACATACGTTACTCCGGAGTACCCTCACCAAACTCCAGAGTGGATTAGATACGTTCAGGACCTAATCCGGGCATATGAAGTAGGTATATCAGGGTACACTAAATGCAAGTGTTGCATTCCACGTATACGGCATCATGCCTCTGGTGATGTTTGGTCGCCAGGGTATGCTGAGCTACTTGCGATAGTGTTTGGTTATCTGGTAGCTAAGTATCCTACCCTAATCATATGGTGTCCCACACGTAACGGTCACCTAATGACTGGCATAAGGCTACTATCAGCTACCCTAAGGTTAGGTGAGATAGAACGCGTCAATGTGGTATGTTCAGGGTTGGTTGTGGACCTATCCCCAGACCAGGACCCCGCATATACGGGCGGATTTACCAGCTTGTCTATGGTGGCAACATCGGCCGATATCATCACCAGTGCAGGGTACACCGTGTGCCACAAGCAACAGGGTAGCGTCACGCACACTTGCAGTGACTGTACCGCGTGCTACGATCCTATGACGCGCACGGGGTATATAGAACACTAGAGCTACCTATACCCCTACCCTTATGTGCCCCGTATCGGAATACCGGTACGGGGCACATTGCGTTTCCGTGTGGAGGCTTGCCGTGTGGAGGCTTGCCGTGTGGAGGCTTGCCGTGTGGAGGCTTGCCGTGTGGAG
>JBAXRQ010000005.1:0-6935 GCA_037131105.1 bacterium
GTACTCCTTACCCAAGCTCCCACTGGGACTACCTCCCTACTCTCCGGGGTGTCCTCTGGCATTGAACCTGTCTATGATTTCATCACTACCCGGAAGGACCGCATAGGTACCCACATCATGGTCCACCCCCTGCTTGAGGAATGGCAGGAAACCAACCCCGAAAATCCTAAACCTGCGTGGTTTGTGGCCTCTAACGACCTCACTCCTGAGGATCACGTGAGGGTACAAGCAAAGATCCAGGAGTACACGGACTCCTCCATCTCCAAGACGGTCAATGCTCCCAACTCCCACAAGGTGGAGGATGTGGAGAGGCTCTACATGATGGCCTATGACCTGGGCTGCAAGGGAGTTACCTACTTCCGGGACGGGTGCCGGGAAGGGGTGCTTTCCCATGGGGCGGAGGGAGCTACCCCTCAAGCTACCCCTCAAGCTACCCCTGAAGTCAAGGCTCCCGAGGAACTGCTGGTACCAGCAGGCTACCTTGCCCGCCGCACACGGCCCTCAGTGACCCATGCCCAGACCACCCGCACCGCGACACCTCAGGGAGTCCTGTGGTCTACCCTGACCTTTGATCAGGAGTTGGAACCCCTCGAGGTATTCTTGCATGTGGGTAAAACTGGATCAGACATGCACTCCCTTACCGAAGCCCTTGGCCGGTCCATCACGGAGTACCTGAGGTCCCCTGGGCCGCAGTCAGCCAGGGAGAGGCTTGAGGCCCTAGGCCATCAGTTCAGGGGAATCGGCGGGAGTGAGAGGATGCTCGGGTTGCCCCGTTCCGTGCCGGATGCGGTGGCGACCATGATTGACACCTACCTGAATGATTCACTCGAACCCCAAGATGAGACTCCCTATCTGGGTATCTCCAGTGAGGCAACCAGCATCCAGGTGAATGGGGGCCTAGTGCCCAGCAATTCTCTCCCGGCCAAAAGTATTCCTGCCAAGTCCACGAGTATTCCTGCCCCGGCAACAGTGGACCTGTGCCCGGAATGCGGAGTCTGTTCCTTGGTCCGGGAGGAGGGCTGTCACAAGTGCTACAACTGTGGGTATAGTAAGTGTGGTTAGTACTCACCCTTAGCTAGGATTCTGGAGTAGGGGTAGTAAGAATCCTTACTGCCCACTCCGTGACCTGGTGTTCCAGCTCAGACCCTGAGAGGTTATCCACGGTCATCATGAGTCCTGCGGCCCGGAGGCCAATGAGGAATATCTTCAGGATCAAGGCCCCCATGGCAATTCCTCCAAGGAGTTCCGTGAGGGTCTTCTTCATGAAATTTCCTTAGGGGACCGGAGGAGTACCAGCAGTTGGGCTAGACCCAGGGGTGTAGCCATTCCCATTTTGGTTTTGAGGCATGGAACCTCTGAACAGGAACGCAGTTACAGCGCCCAGGCCACCCACCAAGGCCGTCTGACTCGCCTGGCTCTGATCCCAAAGAGCAGACCAGCATATGCTACATACTATGGTCAAGGCCACTATTCCACCGATGATTTCCCTGAATGTCCAGAAGGGTTTGTCAGGAGGCATGGACAATCAATTCCTCTGGGGGAGGGGCAAGAATCTCTGGGGCCAGTACCTCTGGAGCCTGTACCTCTGTAATCCTCCCCTTCAACTCCTCAATCTCGCCAGCCTGTGCAGAGATGATTGATTCCAAGGCCCCGATCTTCTCCACCTGCTCCGCAATACTCCCGGCATTCATTGAAAGCGCTGAGCAGACCTTGATCAAGTCCAAGGCATAATCAGAATAATTGGCCTCCCTGATTGCCTGGATGATGGCCTGTTCCTTCTCGTTCACATCCTGCTCCTTGTTCACCCATCGCCGGCCATTCCTGAAATCCCTGCCCCCAAACCCTGCCTTGGCCCAGTCAAAGTTGTCCGGCTCAGTGAACCGCCTATCGGGTTGTACTTCTCCGTGCCCCACCCACCAGATGTCATGACCTGCAAACGCAACGATCCGGGAGGCCACTTCCTGGAAACTCTCATACTGGGCATCAGTGAACAGGGAAGTACCAGCAACCGAGACCAACTCAATCCCTATGGTGCAGGTGTTGATTGCCGACCCTCCAAACCATCCCGCAGTCCGGGTCACCCAATCCGGGGTCCACCGGTTGGTGTTGGCACAGTGCCAAGCGATGGAGGCAAAGGGAATTGGTTGGTACACATCCCCATTCCGGTCAATGAGGATGTGCCAACTTCCCTCGGAGTGGGGGTTCACGGCGCTAGGCCCCCCGGTGTGGTGGAGGACTACCCCAAGGACTGCCCTGGGTGCCCCGCCATTGGGGCATGGGGTCTGGAACGGCGTTGTTCCGGTGATCCAGTTCATGGGTTCACTTTCTTCTAGGAGGGGTTATTTCCATATGACATTGTAAGTTGCTGAACCTGAACAATTACTCCCACTTCCACTGATCAAGGCTTTGATAGTTCCTACAAATGGAACCATCATGGAGTAGTAATGGGTAGGGTGACCATAGTCCACACCGGTACCCCCTGGAATGCCCCATGACCCTGCTGCCAGCGTCTTATCCGCACTCCCTGTACTAGCGCCATTCACTACGATGGAGTAGGAGCCGGACCAGTTCTTATCAGTACCTGTTCCAGACCCCGTCCCCAGCCCCGTCATGTAGAAGTCAAATAGGAAAGAACTTGATGTAGTAATAGAAGTATTAACAGAAATACTTGTCCCGCCATATCCGGCACTACTAAGTGTTTTGGTAGCAGCAGCAGGGTAACTAAGGTACGCCCCATACACAGGGGTGTAGACACCATGGGCATATCCCGAGGCAATCACACAGCTTGTACGGAATGAAATCATGGGGCTACCATTCTGTGCCCAAGAACCCACCGCAACCCCATCTATGGTTATGGTTCCACATGCTTGGGTATGGAGGATAAACCCCGGGCCAGTTACCGTATACCCAGCAGCCCCTCCAGAGAACCACGGAGTTAGCCCCTCGATGGCAATGGTGCTACCTGAACTGGAAGCAGCTTTGACCAAGGAGCGAGCTTTACTGCCAGCAATATTGGTTCCGGTAACGTTAGTAATACTCATCCCTAAGTCACCGTCACCCCAAAGGCCTGGAACCCCACCGTGGTGGAATTGGCAGAGGCAATGAGCCTGTTGTTGGTACTCTCCAGCACCAGCCCCAAGGTCAGGGTGACCGTGTCATTGGCCGCAAGGGTGGCTCCATGTACCAAGGCGTTAGCTGGAGTGGCCGTGGCGTAGGTGGTACTGGCCGTTGCTCCTGAAGCCGGTACCAGGTAGAGGTAATAGGTAGCAGCGGTAGCCGCCGTGTTGCAGACCGTTACCGTGCTGACTATGGTGGGATTGGTGGCGGTAAGGAGTACCTGCCCCACGGTGGCGCTATTGGTTGAGGTCATGGCCCCAAGCCGGGAATAGGTTTCTGCCAATCTAGCCTCCCATCAGGAGAAAACTCCGGGCATAGTTCACCGCGGTTCCTCCAATCAATGTTTCCGCGCCACTGGTTCCATTCTTGTAGTAGAGCTGCCCATCAGTGGTCTTGGAGTACACCCTGGTAACTCCTGCAACCGGGTTGGAAGGGGTACTAACCTGGGTGAAGTCCACCTGATCCCCAACGGTCTTGTTGGTCAGGGTCTGGGTAGCCGTCTTGTGAACCGCATAGGTGTTGAGGGTCTGGAGAGGGGGCTTGAGGAATGTCCCTACCAGGTCAACATAATCCGTGTCATCGGGAAGGGTGAGGCTGAAGGGCGCTCCAGTGTTGGTACTCATAAGGTCACCGTTTGGTTGAACTTGTAGACTTTCAACGCATTGAAGGTCAAGGTCGAGGCAAACGCAAAGGTTCCCCTTGTGCGTTGTTTCTGACTTACTACCTTAAGCATAACGAACAGGTCTGGAACCTTGATGACATGGTTTCCTCCACCAGTTTCATCAAAGCCATCCAGAGGAACCGTGACATCATAGACTCTTCCCCAAGGGTCAATCAGTTGCAATATCCCTGCATTGATCATGGCTTCAAGTCTTGCGGAGGCTACATCAGGATTTATCCTCTGGTAACTTCCATCATCAAGCATTGCCCCTTCCGTAAGGTCAAGGCCTATGACCATCTGCATCACGGGGTCAACCGTAACGATGTAGCTGATGGTGTGGGACCGGAGCAGGGGAGTGCTGGTACTACTCTGGGAGACCAGGGTGGCTGAGGTCCAGAAGGATGCAGCAAAGGGAGGAGTGGAGAGGTCTACACGGGAACCCGGGGACTGGGTCTGGAGGCTCCCCGTCAACTGGGTGTAGGAATCACTTGTGAGGCCCTTGTACCCATGCTGGATGGAACAGGTTCCTGAAAGGTTGTCCGCATCCACGGAGAAACTGAGGAGGAGCTTCTTCTCCTGGGTGAACCCGGCATAGAAGCTTGGCTCATAAAGGACTCCTCCAGCACAGTATTGGTACCGGCTATCGGTGAGTTGGTTCCCGGTGGTAGAGAGGATGACCCGGCCAACCTGGCTGCCTTGCAACCAGTAGAGCTGGGGGTCTGATCCCGTTGTCCCTGACCAGGTGCCCATTGCCGTGACGGCCGTGGTTCCTATGTTGAGGTAGGTGTGAGGGGTGACCTTGACCACGGACCCGGATTGGAGGGTGGGTACACCCTTGATGATCCACCCTGAGGGGAGTGTCCAGTACACATGGTAATTATCTGCGGCCATTGCAGATGGAATACCGGTAGCAGGGCACAGGTTATCCAGAATCTCATTGGGGCCTACCTCCGCGTAGTTGAAGGAAGGATTGTAGGAGGCTAGCCCTTGCTTGTACTTGATGATGAGGTTATTGCGGAAGTTGACCCCTTGGGAAAAGGTATCGCTGTCAGCACCATTGTTCCAGAGTTCCGGGTGAAGGTTCTGGTCCAGGGTATCCGTGTCCGAGGCAAGGAGGAATAGCCCGCAACTCTTGCCAATGACAATCCGGTCACTGTGGTTGTACAAGCCGTTACAGGTTCCTACATTGTCTCCTACCTGGATTCTCCCGGAAAAGGTGGGACCTGCACTGGCAACTACCCCGTCCGTGGCGTACCAGGTTTCCCCATCAAGGAACCTGTAGAGCCTGTTGTTGATCTTGATGAGACGCTCTGCCTGGGCACCACTGGGAACCGCGGTGAAGCTTGTACCATCCGTGGAATATTGCATGGAGGTACCTGACCCGCAGGCCAGGAAGAGGTAGCTGGTGGTCTGGGAACCCCGGAATACTGCGGCATCAGTTGCCGTGACCCCTGACCCAAGGTCCGCTACCTGAGTCCATGCAAACCCTGCATCCATCTTGTAGATGTACTGGCCCCCAATAAGGTAGAGGGAGTTGTTGTAGGGGATGAACTTCGGGTTGGTACCAGTAGGGGTGCTGGGCAAGTTGGCCCGGTTCACCTTGCCAGCCAAGGTCACCGAGGTTCCCAAGCTGCAATCCACCCCTTCATCCACATACCCGGCCCGTGAAGTGGTGTAGAAGTACCGGCTGACCTGGGTTCCTTCAGTACCATCAATCCTGCTGAGGCCGTAGCCTCCCCCATGCTCCGAGAAGCTGTAGGGAACCCGGGCCTCAGGAGGGAACTGGGTCTGGCTTGCCGCTGCTGAAGTGATCCGGCTTGGGAAGAAGGGAATGGGGTTCCGCTTCCACATCAGCATGGAGGACTGGGGATCCTGGGCTACCTTCCAGTAGTAATTTCCCAGCTTGAGGTTATAGGGGCTATTGGCCTTGGCAACAACCATCCTACATTCCTTACATGGGGTCGGAACTGATGAGGCGCTTGCCGGAACCCGGGGTGTACTTGGCCCGGAGACCGGCCACCAGACGCCCTGCGGCTCCTAGCCTCTTGTCCATCCGGCGCTGATCCGCGTCAGTGACCTGGGTACTCCACAGGGTGGCAAGGGCCAGGGAAACCATCTCCGCAGTCAACCAGTCCCGAGGCGCATCAGTCGTCTCTGCATCCGTGGCAAACACGGTCTCCGTGGAAGCGGTGTAGGTTTCCTCGACATCCCAGAGCAACTCATATCCATCCTGATCCACATCAGTTCTCAAGACCGGGTTGCCTGATACATAGTCAAAGGCGTACCAGGGAAGGGTGTCATTGCCCGGACTGGTGGAGTCGTTGAGCGCCCTCCGTCTTATGTCAATCACATCATCCGGGTTGATTCCCGTGGGTACCGCAATCCGCCGGCCAGTCACTCCAGTGTTCTGGAGATAGGTAATCTTCCTCCGCATTTCCCTAAGCGCCTGGTTAGCAAAGGCGGCCCACTGGTCGCGGGAGTAATCCCTCAGGAGCCAGTAATGGTTCCCTGAGGCAGGGGTGGAAGTGAGTGCCCGGTTGAGGATGAGGGTTCCTGTTGCAAGGCTCACGGTCTGTACAAACCGTTTCTGCCCGATAGCTACCCCGTCATAAACGTAGAAGGAACTTCCCTTCCAACTCTGGGCACCGGAGGAATCAATGAGGGTGGAGTCAATGATGTTGGTGGCATCAGACCCACTTGCCACGGTTCCGGCATAGAACCCCAGGGGACCTCCCATGAAGGTATGACCCTGGGCATCAGGGATCAGGTTCAGGAGGGACGTGGTACTGGAGCTTCCTGTCGCGGGGCCGGAACTCGGGAATGTTGGCATCTAGCTCACCGTTATCGCTTGGGGGTTGGAGAAGTTCCACCCGGAAATCTGCCGCCATAAGTAGTAGCTACCTGCATCCAGAACGAATGTGGCTAGCCCCGTTGATGAGGTGTACAAACTCCCCGCAATGACGTTGGTACCAGCAAGGTCCGTGGTTATCCATACCTGGACCCCTTCTATGGGAGTCACTCCATCAGACTGGGTCACGGTGACTGGGTAGGAGATGCTCCCTGACCCTGAAGCGGGAGCTATCCAAGAGGATGTGGGGAACCGGCTACTGACCGTGGTATCCAGGTTGTCTAGTTTTGCGGCCCGGGTTGTGGTCAC
>JBAXRQ010000006.1:0-5902 GCA_037131105.1 bacterium
ACGTCACGAAGCAATATCTGGATTTCTTTTCCGGTAGCCCATTCCTTGGCCGTTACCTCTAGGTCCATCACTTGCCTCCTTTGATTCTACGGTTGCGCCAAACACTCAGGGGCTCTGCCCATGCACTCTCAACGCACGACAGACTATTGAGCCACTTCCAGACCCTCTGCTGTTCCTCTGGAGCCACCAGATAGGCTACTAGGCTCCCCTGGAGGCATCTTCCAACGATCACTTCCTGCTCTGCCATTCTTCCTCCAGCTTTTGAATGCGGTGTTCGATAGCATCTAGTTCTGCTTTCATCTTGAACACGATCATTGACCAGTCTGGGAGCCTCCTAGGGTACTCCGCAAGGCATTGATCGCATGGTCCGTCAGGGTCATCGTACTCTATCCCATGCTGGCAGTGATTAACCGGCATTATTAAACTCCTCTAGTTTGTATACTGCAATAGAAAGTATGATGATGATTATGAACATTATGCTAATTAGCACGGTCTTTTCTCCAATAATAGTTCCCATATCGGATGACCTTGCCGTCACTCTCTGCCCAGCGTAAGGCTTCTTTAACATCCGCCAGGGTGGTAGATCGGTCTGGTATTCGGTCTATGATCTGGACGATGGTAGCTCCAGGGCCATCCCATGGAATGAGGGTTTCAATCTTCATCTTCCCGCTCCTCTGGGTCTTCATCAGGCCCCATTTCGTCTTGATTGGTTAAGTACTTGTCTGGAAACTGTTCCTCTAATCCGATTAGGTAATCCTTGATTTTGCTCACCAAGGAATCTCGCATACTTTGCGGTATTCATCCCGAATCAGATCGGTAGAAATTAGTTCCCAGTCCCGAATGAGCATGGAAGGGCTGACTACGAAGTACCTATGTTCGCCAGGATCGGCTGCACTTACATGGTAAAACCCATCTTCCGTAAGCGTAAGGGCCTCGCCTACACCGATAGCCGTCATGCCATGGCCAAGGCAAGGACGACACAGAATGCCAAGCCTCAGGGCCTCCCGAATGATCGTTTGGGCCGTTCCTGTTCCGGTCATAGCTTCCCCCTAAGAGAATCGGCTAGATTGATCAGAATTTGTGCGTCTGCGCTGTCCCCATCATCGTGCGGATCATTGACTAGACCGGGCTGGATATTGTCAAGTATATCGGCTAAATCCCGACACAGATTGAATAGCCGTGCCAATTTGATTGGCTCGATAGTGTAGGGTTTCATGGGGTTCCTTTTAGGAAAGGCCAGGATTGGCCGGGGTTGAATTGGTATTATCGGACGATTCGTCTGTGATATTGGTCACTTCATAGCTGCTAATTTCAAGGCTGCCACCACTCTTCACCGGAACTGGTGGCAGGAGTTTTGCTGCATTCGGTCATCATGCCTAATCCTCCCAGGGCTGAGTGCAGCCCGCTAGGATCGCCCAAGCCTTCCGGTAGGCTAACTCCAGCCTAATCTCAGCCCGATGCGTCCTATCATCATCCTGGGCTCTGGGATTGGCATAGTTGAGCATTGCTTGTAGTCGTTCCGTGGGAATGCGCTTAGGCTTCATTGGCTAATTCTCCCAAGAATGAATGTAGGATTCGGATTCAAGCATGATGGCCGTTTTTGTTGGGTACATCGGCCCTACTCTAGACTCGTGGCCGTCCCAAGCATGGCAGAAAGACCATAGGCCAGGGCTGAGATGCCAGATTGAGAGGCTTTCGCCATTGGGCCAGTGTCGCAAGGTTATCTTGGATTCATTGAAGGTTTTTCGCATTATTATGCTCCCAGGCAATAAATGAGGTACATGGAACCCAAAAACAGGATGATCGTTAGCATGTTTCGGATGAAGTTAGCCATCAGATCACACTCCAGAGGCTATAGCCGTGCGATTCAAAGAAGGAGGTAATGGCTCCCATTCCCCTACCGGACAGATCTAGGCCATTAGTGAGGTTGCCCAGGGCATCATCAACGGCTCCGCTAGTCTTGTCCCAGCCATAGCCTTTAGCCTTTCCGGTCATGCGGCCATCCTGTTGGAGTGGACCAGACCAGATAGTGACGAAGGCCCGGACGATCCCAGCGCCGTCTTTCGGGTAGGCAACCAGGATTTTGCCAACGCAGTCCCCCTCGTGGCAGATCACCCATGCGGAAACCTGCCTTACTGCGGGAAGGTCGAAGAAATTCTTAGCCATGATGTAGCTCCTTTTGGCCCGATTCGGGCAGGTTTGGGTTAATCTGCGTACTGAGAGAGAAGGTCGGCCATGGCATCCTCCAGGGTGGGGAAGGGACCGCTCCAGTCGGTGCAGTCCATATATCCAGAGGCAGATAGCCGATGGTAGTAGCCGGGCTGGTTCGGATCTTCGCCCATCTTTTCGAGGTACTCATGTTCAGGGCTGACTTGGAACAGTTCAATCTGGGGCGTCATGAACCCCTGCTCCAGATCGCCCCAGGCATCCATGGCCTCACCGGCGGTCCAGGCGAGCTCACGGGCCACCTTGTTCCAGGTCCAGGCTGATAGGCCGTGGTTGTCATATTGGTTAAGCATGATTGACTCCCGATAGTGCCGTCTGGCACAGAGCCCCGGTATGGGGAGGTTAGAAAAAGAGAATGGAAGAGACAGAACGAGGATTAATTGTAAGACGGATCGATCGGCGGTAGGCTACGGCCAGCCAGGAAGAGAGAGAGAGGCGGCTAAACATCAGTAGCCCAGCCAGCGGAACAGTTCTGGCAGAGATTCGGGACAGATCCTCCAGGATTCAAAGGCCTGGCCGTTATCGGTCCAAACGTCTAGGATCTGTAGTTGCTTACCGTCAAACCTATACGTGACGGAATGGCGGTCAAGGATGCCAGTGAATCGGTGAGCCATATTGAATCCTCCAGCAGGATCATCCTGCACCTATCAGAATAGGCGTGGGGGGACATTCGTCAAGTGACAAAGATCACAGACGCAGAAGTTTTTCGTGGCGCATGCCACAGAGCCCCGTCCATCCACTGCGTTCCTTATAAGAGAGAGAGCAGAGACAGCATCCTAGACCCACCAGAGCCACGCAGAAGGGCACTGATAGGTGATAGGAGCATGCCCATCTGGAGCCCTCCACACCCCCCCTTGCCCCTCTTCGCTTTAATTTCGCCTTTCGCCTTTCTTTCGTAAGTGGGTTCGTTCGAGTTACTTGAGACCAGAACTGAGACGCAGTATCAACAGGGCAAGGCCCCCGCCGGGGGCGGTAGAGGTGACCTTTCACCAGGCTGGCCGGGGCTGAATTGAAACGATACCTTGTCCCCCGCTAGGTTCCTTATTCCAATATAATGCCTTAAGTGCGGTATGCACTTTATGATAGTTCAAGGAGTGGGTCTCCTTTTTCTCGGGGGGGAGACCTTGCTTCATTCACTTAGCGGAGTGTGCTAATTATGTTTATGAATAACTATAGTAAATATAGGAGAACTTGACAGGGGGGGAGGGGGACCGTAACCTTGCCCTATGAGAATGAACAAAGAAGGCCCTGGCCGTCCTAAAAAATATGATGAGAGCGAGGAGATGGACCCAGAGGCTTACCTCGTCCAGAAGAATCTGGTGGAGGGGCTGAGTACGAGTCTGAAGACGCTGGTGAAGTACGGCGGGGAGCATGGGATGAGTTCCCGGCAGAAGCAGAAGCTGGCGAGCGAAGCCATGGTTAGCCTGATGATGCAGCCTGAGTACCGGATTCGGTTCGTGGACTGGGCGTTAAAGAACCCTGGGGATGCGGCTAAACTCATGGCTACGCAGATTCCTAAGGAGATCCACATTGAGCAGACCACGCAGCATAATATTGTCATTCTCCCTCCTTCTATTAGTGCAGAGGAGTGGTTGGCTGAGAATGATCGGACGATGGATGCTGAGATCATCCCTTGGCTTGGGGACGCTGGGACGGCTACTGAGGTGAATCCTTGACAACAATTGCCTGGAGCCCCCAGGAGCGTCAGCGGGTCTTTATTCAGTGTCCCTACCAGGAGATTCTATATGGCGGTGCTGCGGGAGGTGGGAAGACGGACGGCCTTCTGGGAGACTTCCTTAATCATGCCAACCTATACGGTAAGAGCGCAGTGGGTGTTCTGTTCCGTAAGTCCTTCCCTGAATTTGAGGAAGTTCTCAGGCGGTCCCAGGAGATTTATGGGGCCATTGGGGCCACCTATAAAGACAAGAGTAAGAGTTGGTCCTTTCCGAATGGTGCTACTCTCCGTCTTGCTTATATTGAAAGTTACGAGGATGCCCTCCAGCACAGAGGCTTTCAGTATTCTTGGGCGGGATGGGACGAGTTAACCCTGTGGGGGACGGATGATGAGTATATCTTTATCCAATCCCGCATGAGAAGTGCCGCAGGTGTTCCAACTAGGATCGTTGCCACCACAAATCCGGGTGGTCCTGGTCATGTTTGGGTGATGAAACGGTTCGCCGTGGACACCCATCCGAGTGGGATGAAGCCCTTTCACACCTACCTGGACATTAAAAAGAACCTAACATTTGAGGACAAGGAGCTTGATCGGCTCAAAACTTCGGAATTGCATGAAGATCTAAAGCGACGAACTCGAATATTCATTCCTGGTAGGCTTTCAGACAACGCTTTCCTTGATTCCGATGGTGAGTACCGGGCCAGATTGCTTTCCATGCCTGAATCTCAGCGGAAAATGCTCCTTGAGGGACGTTGGGATGTGGTGGAAGGGGCATTTTTTGAGGAATGGACCCCACATGTCCATGTTATCAAGGGATTTAAGCCCCCAAAGGACTGGAAACGGTGGATGGCAGGGGATTGGGGCAGTTCTAAGCCTTATGCCTTCCTCTGGGCGGCTACAAGTCCCTCTGGAGATGTCTATATCTACCGGGAACTCTACGGATCTGACGGGAAACCCAATGTAGGCAACCGAAAGGGAGCTTACGAGGTGGGGCAGTTGATCCGGAGCATAGAACTGGAGAATGACGAATGGATTACGGAACGCTATCTGGACGCTTCTTGCTTCGACGATCACGGCCTAGGCACAACCATTGCGGCACAGTTCGCATCTCCTTCTGGAGGGAGTGTTCACTTCCAGAAGTCGCAGAAGAAGAACAAGGCCGGGAGCATTTCGCTCCTTCGGGACTACTTAAAGACGGTAAATGGGCAGTCCAGACTGAAGGTAATGGATGTCTGCACGAGTCTGATTCGGACGCTCCCAAGCCTCCAGACGGACAAAAACAACCCCGAGCAGTACGACACTGATGGTGAAGACCATGCCACTGATGCTCTTATTTATCTGATTAGAAAGAACATAAAGACTTTTGAGGACCAAAAAGCGGAAAAATCAGTGCTTGTGCGGAACAAAAAACTTTTACAGCAGTTTGGTGAGTTTGGTTGCCAGTAGTATATTGTATTGATGGAGGGCATATATGAACTCGATGCTTGATTTCCTGAAGAGTGGCAAGGGCAAGAAGAAGAAGAAGGAACCCGAGAAGGGCGAGACGATGAAGCACGAGAAGGGCGAGAGCAAGCCCTTTGAGAAGAAGGAAGCCAAGATGAAGGAGGAGTACTGATGTTCCGCAACTGGATGCGTAACCGCCTTGGTCTTGACTCTAATGCCCCTATGGGGGGTAATCAGATGTCTCCTCGTACCATGGGGTTTGAGAACCGTCCTATGGGTGGTAATACTGAGTTTGGTACTCCCAATACTGAGGGGTGGACTCCCCGCCCTCAGCCAGTTGGTCCTATTGATAGTGGTTTTGGTGGTGGTATGGGCAAAGGATTCCAACCTGAGGGTTGGGTTCCAAAGGAAAACCCCTACAATCCCCAGACCTTCGCCGCTGTCCCAGATGAGTCCTATAGTTCCTTTGGTCGCCGTCCCGGTCAGGCTTACAGTCCTTTTGCGTGGTAGAGCATGATTACTCCTGGCGTTGATGTAGCGGCTTTCGCAAACTGGGGT
>JBAXRQ010000007.1:0-5758 GCA_037131105.1 bacterium
ACGAATGATGACTTTGTTGTTTTTGATGGGGCCGCTACTACTTCGTTCATTCTTCCTCTTGCAACTGGATCGGGGAACCGTAAGACAATTAAGAACACAGGAACCGGGGATCTGGTTGTTGCCGTGAATAAGACGGACACCATTGATGGACTAACCTCTAGAACCATTGCCCCACAGGAATCAGTTGATTTCTGCGATTCGGCTACTGGCAAGTGGATTGTTGCCACCACAAACAGTACCGGTATGGTTACTAGTGTCAGTGTGGTGACGGCAAATGGTATAAGTGGGACGGTTGCAAATCCCACTTCTAATGCGGCAATTACACTGTCTTTGGGGGCTATCACGCCTTCGTCAGTCAATTCAGTAGTGTTGAGTGGTTCTTCCACTCCTACTTTGGCGGTGACAGGGACTGCTTCCGTCAGCAACGCCAATACAGGGGACCAAACCCTGGTGGGATTAGGGGGTGTTCCCACTTCCAGAACCATCAGCACAACTGCCCCCATCACCGGAGGAGGTAACCTTTCCGCAGATCGAACCCTGGCTATGGCTGCCGCCGCTTCTGGAGTCAATGGCTACCTGACCTCAACTGATTGGGCCTCCTTCACGGCAAAGGCAGAACTTCCAATCACTACGGCAGTCGCTTCAGCTACCTTGACGGCAGGTCAGTGGGTGAGCTTCCATGATGTGGCTGGAGTGAAGAATGTGCGCCCAGCAGACTCAACTGATGCAACTAAACCAGTTCACGGATTTGTGTTAAGCGGGTTCTCATCTAGTGCAACTGCAACTGTTTATCTTTTCGGCATCAACAATGCCATTTCAATTGGGTCGTTTGTAGCGGCAGATGCTGGTAAACCAGTGTTCCTATCCACCGCCGGAGGAACCACCCTAACCCCTCCTGCAACAACTGGGAATCTTCTCCAACAGGTAGGTTATGTTGATGGAGTGGGAGCCACCTTGACCGTGAATCTCATCAATTCGCCGGGTATTGTACGAGCATAGTGTATATTTATAGCGAGGTGACAAATGGCTTATGGGATTCATTCTGATGTAGCACAAGACCAGTTTGGTAATGTGGTGTCTAGCGCAACGGTGACTGTCTACACCGTCACGGCTGGGAGTGTAGTTGTGAATCCCCTCCCATCCATCTACACGGCAGCTTCTAGCATCACGGCAACGCCTGTTACCCAGTCCAACCCAATGACCACCGACTCCCTTGGTAGGTATTCTTTTGGCGCTCCAGATGGCTTCTACGCAATAGACATTAGTGGGTCGAATTTTGCTACTTATCGGGTATATAGGAACATCGTTGCTGCTTACCTCCCAGGTGCGGGTGGGGTTGCTTCGGTTTCCCTCGGTCTTCCCGCTCAGTTTGCCATCTCTGGAAGCCCTGTTACTGGGACTGGGACTCTAACTGGTAGTTGGAATACCCAGACTGCCAACTACGTCTTAGCGGGGCCTTCTAGCGGTGCTGTGGCAGCTCCTACGTTCAGGGCTCTTGTGGCCGCTGACCTCCCGGTTAGTGGAGCCTCTGCTGCCACTTACCAGACTCTCTCCACCACCACAGGGGCGTTGTCCCTTGTGTCCTTCACGGTGGACACGTATGGGCGCATCACCGGAACTTCTACCACCACCACCACTCTCGCTCTTCCTGGCGTGGCAAACACCTGGACCAAGAGTCAGAATGTTGCATCCGTTGCTCTGTCTTTTGCTTCTCCGCTAGATACGGATGCTTCTACCGGGAATGCTTTCCATGTGACACTCACAAGCAACTTCACCATGAATTTCCCCACCAACCTTGTGTCTGGTGGCACATATCTATGGAAACTCACCCAGGATGTGACTGGTGGTAGATTGGTTACTTTCTCGGGTAACTGGAAGTGGCCCGGTGGCGTTGCTGGTACGCTTTCCACTGTTGGTGGGTCTGTTGACCTTCTAACGGCCTATTATGATGGGACTAATTTGCTCTGCACTCTTCAGAAGGCATACGCATAATGTTCACCATCCCGGTTGGTAACTTTAACAAAACCACCACCACGAAGCGTCCAACTTCTTCTGCCCAGACGCTAACTGGGGATGGTTTTGTTACAAATGCCAATAATGCGTTTGACCAAAATCTTACAACCTATGCAAGTATTGGGAACGTTTCTTCTGGTACTGCTGAAGTTGTCTACTCACTTTGGGCAGCAGATATCCTGACTACAGGTGTCACGGTAAAACTACTTATTGAAGCGACTGGGCAGTACATAGGAACTGCGTATGAAACCGGGACGCTAATGCAAATTTCTATTGATGGTGGAACAACTTACCCATATAGTTTTAACTTTCTCGGTGAGTTTGTAGAGGCCAGTCAAACTGGACCAGGCAGATATGTAAATCTTATCAATGCTCCGATTGGGATAATAATTAGTTCCTTAGCCGTACCTGTTTCAGCACCCAACATTAAGGTAAAGATTTCTACGGCAATGATTGGGACTATAAAACTATATGATGTATATTATGAAATCTAGGGGGATGGATGACAACCGTTTCATATAGTCCGAATCAGACCCCAATCCTCAAGGACTTGGTGAACCGCATTCTCAATGAGTGTGGGATTGAGTCACAGAACGACCTCCCCACCAGCAACTTCCTGGGGACTGCAACGGCGATGAATGCCGTGAATGATGCCGTTAATGATATTAAATGCCGAAACCGATGGGAATGGCTCAAGGCAAGTGCAGTTGTGGATCTTCAGGCCGGGATTGGTTCGTACGCTCTCCCCGCCAACTTCGCCAGAATGTGCTACCCATTCGTCCCATTTACTGGATCTGCTTACTCTATGCAGTTGCGGGAACTCACTCCCGATGAGTGGAACCAGATTGTCCCCACCTTAGTCATTAGTCAGCCCGGTACGCCACAGTATTACTCTGTGGACTCCAATGTGGTCACCTTCGGCCCTGCTCCTAACAGCGAGTACATCTCCACCTATCCTCAACTCACTTATTCCTACTACAAGGGGCCTTCTGCTCCGCTTGGATCTTCTGACCAGTTGCTGGCAGTTGACGTTCCCCCTGAGTTTGTTGAGGCAGTTGTAGCCTTCGGCAAGTGGAAGATGAAGATGTTCCTTGAATATCCCGACTGGCAAGCAGAAATGGGACGCTACGAACAGTGCCTCCGCATCCAGATGAACAGGAATAACGCCGGAAGGCGCACTCCCCGCATGAGAATGACCTACAATTCTAATACGGTGTGGTAATGGCTTACGCCGGAAGGACCAACCAGGAACCCGAAATCCTGAACATGGGGGGCCTAAATCTAAAGGCTACCCAGGTCAACATCAAGGATGGGGAGGCCCAGGACATTGACAACGTAGACATTGATCTGTCCGGCGCTCTCACCGTCAGGAAGGGCTATGAATCCCTTTCCTCCATCTCTGGGACAGTGGAATACTTTAACAACTACTTCACCTCCGAGGGGCAGGAAGTCTTTGTTGCCATCGTCTCGCACAAGTTTTATGAGTCTACCTCTATCAATGGTCCCTGGACTGACCGAACCGGGAGCATGGTGCTGACTGGTACGACTTGGCAGGGAAGTTATTGCGCCAACTCGTTCATCTTCTCCAACGGAGTTGAACAGCCCATGATCTCCCGCTATGGGTGGGACTTGCAGTCGCTAGAGTATGCTTCGCTAGTCATCCCTCCCACGGCAGTCACGGCAACGCCAGTGGGTGGTGGGATTGGTGCTACTTACTACTACGTTGTAACTTCTATCTCGGGGCGGGGGGAAAGCCTTGCTTCCGAAGTGGTGTCTGTTGCCAATAGTGGAACACTCAGCACCTCCATGTATAACCAGTTGTCTTGGACTGCTTCTGATGGCGCTCAGTCCTATTACATTTATCGGTATGAGACTGGAACCTATAATTTTCTCTACGAGACAACTTCGTCTTCCTACTCTGACCAAGGGGCCGTTTCAAGTCTAACGGTACATCCCCCTTCGGTCACAACTGCCTACAACACGCCCAATGACTGGAATGCGAACGGGTCTCCAGAAGGGTTTGCCGTTCTTTCTAGGGGACGCAATCAGCACCTGATGGCCTGGAGGAAGTCCAATATCTGGGTTGCTGCTTACGGATCGTACTCAGATTGGTTTACGGTCAATGATGCCTTTGCCTTCCAGGTCCAGGGGGGAGAGGACAACTCCGTCAAGGCTGTTGTAACTTTGTACGACTTCACCGTTTTCTTCTCGGCCACAAACACATTTGTTTATACTGGTAGTAGTGCTGCGGACATCACGCAGAATAAGATTCTTCATACCGGATGTGTAAGCCCCTACTCCATTGTCCTTGTAGGGGATGACATTTACATCTGGACCCAGTTCGGACCCACCACCCTAAGTCGTATCTTGCAGGGCGCAGACATCCAACTGGTCCCCATGTCTGTAAAGGTGGCCCCCCTTGTCTTCGACCAAACAAACCGCACTAACTGGTCTCTTATCGCCGGGTGGCACGACATACGCAGTCAGCGTGTTTGTTGGGCTTACCCTAATAGTGGTTCTGACTCTAATGATGGAGTCCTGCTATTCAATTATTCGGTCCCTCAGCCGGACGGCTCGAAGGGGGCGTGGACTAAGTATTCCGACTGGAATGTGATTAATGCCATCCTTTCGTCATCCACATCCAATGTGTATGGGGCTCTAGCCTCCGGCGATATCGTCCATCTCCACACTTCTGACACTGACAACGGAACTGAGATTCCCTGGTCTTACAAGAGCGCTTGGTTTGATTTGAGAACCTGGATCAAGAAGCGACTCCTGTGGTTGGATCTCCTCATGGACTCCACGGTGGATTACCTCGTTAATGTGAAGTTGTCATGGGAGTTCAATCGGATTGGTTGGAACGAAACCCATGTAGTGAATAACTCCGCTACGGATAATTACGACATTCAGACGATGGGTGATCTTAACCAGCATCGGGTTTATGTTACTGGCAATGCACGGTACTTCCAGTTTGTCTTCTCCGGTGTTGGCCCTGCCAAGATCGTTGGATTTAGGCCAGATGCGAGAATCAAGGGTGTCAGATGATCGAAGCAACATTCATTCCACGCCGCATGGAGGGGGTTGAACTCTATGAACTACTCAGCAAGCATCGCCTTCTTCCCTCTACCCTGGAAGACCCCAACGTCTGTATCGCCCTGGCAGAATCCTCTGATGTTGGCTTCCTGCACGAAGGCGAAAGAGTGCTGGCAGTCATTCTGGAGACTCACCCATCTAGGGACGTTGTGGAGTTGATCTGGGTGAATGAGGTGGGGAGACTCCACCAGCGCCGGGACGAACTCTGCCGGGTGGCTATGGACCTCCGCAACCGCTGGTTCATGGCGGGGGATAAAAAGAGGGTGGGAGTTCACATTCCTATCGCTAGAACCCAAACCATCCGAACACTTAAGAATCTAGGGTTTAGATTAGAGACTCTCCCCTGGGGAATCCGGTCCTGCCAAACCTACGGAAACCACATGGAGTCAATGGCGGTTCTTAGTTTGCTTCCTGACGACCCAATTAAGGTTCCGTTGAGTGCAATGCCACAAGATACTATACTTTCAGAAGCGGGGTGATGAATGGGTACTACGGGTTCAACGGTTGGTGCGGGGCTTGGTACTGCCGCTGGGGCTTACTTTGGTGGACCGATGGGCGCTTCTGTTGGTGGCGCTCTTGGTGGTGCGGTTGGTGGCTTGTTTGACTCCAAGGACAAGGCCCCCCTTCCTCCCACCATGGCTACTCCTGCCAC
>JBAXRQ010000008.1:0-5166 GCA_037131105.1 bacterium
AACGATGACTAAGTAAAAATACTTATTCTGGAGAGTTGACTGGGTTCAAGACGTTTTTCTGGAAGATCGAACCAACCTGTTTGGGCAAAACCCGTTCAGAATTCATTAGGATCTTCTGTATGAGGGTATCTCTAAGTGCAGGGTCTTTAGATGCCGACAAGGTAAGAAGCATAGACTTACCGATGTCTGTGGTCAGAAACTTATCTGCTCCAGACGCAAATTTTGAGAATATAGTCTTTGCCATTTTATATTTAGAAGCCCCCGAAGTCCCAAGGTCAACCGCCCCAGAAGATGAAGGCTGGGGGCTACCCATTTGATCAAGTAACCGAAGGGCCTCATCAAGCCTACCCTTAATATTTAATTGATCAGGAGTTAGGACAGACTCAAGAGTTGGGTTCTCTCCACGACTTAAGAAGTTCTCACGGTTGAACTGAAGTCCTTCGGGAGCAGTCTTGTTTCTAGACCCAGCAAGAAGATCATTGATAAAGTTAGATCGCATGGCTGCTTGCCCACGAGGTTCCATCGCCCCCATGACCTCACTAGCCTGATTGGGAGTCATGCCAAGCATTTTGTTAGCGGCAACATCTGGAAGAACCTCCTCCATGTTCGCAGCTTTTCTCTGGAGTCCACCCAGTAGACTATCATTGTATTTGGCTACTCGTGTTGCATGAAGTTCCTTTGCTTTAGCATTAGCAGTTAGGAAGGCTTGCCATTCGGGGGTTTGATGACCTCCCTCTAGTATTTCATCAAGTATTTTTGCCGCATCGGTTAGTGGCCTAGTCATCTTATTGCCGCCACCCTGGCTCGCTAGGAGTTTAACATCATCAGCGATATTCTCTCTTAGCGTCATCAATCCCTTCAGATCATTCATACCCTGCACACCGGTAGTACCGGCACTTGCTGGAGCAGCCGAAGGGGTAATGCCATTGGAGATAAGGATTTCATCAATCTTTGCCTTGGGGACTCCATTGGTGAGCATCTCATCAATGAACTTCTGCTGGGCAGAGGTGTATGTAGGTTGTGCCGTGACCGCCGGAGTTCCAGGTTTACCGGTATAATCTTCTAGGTAGACCCTCAAAGCATCGAGTGGACCTCCAGGCTTATTGAGACCATGGGATTTACCCTTAGACTCAAGAGTAGCAATTGTGTTTTGGAGATAACTAGCGAAGTTAGATGAATTGATTGTGCCAGTAGAAGGTTCTGGTGGAACGGCAGCATAGGCAGGACCAGTGACGTTCTGCTCCCTTAGCCATTTCTCTAGTTCAAGACTTGACTGTTCAGTTGCACCACGCTGGATAGGAGCATTACCACTTGGAAGTTCAGCAAGGATTCGGGCCGCATTTTTATCCCCGTTCTGTGCGGCAACCTGCAACTGGCTCATACCCGAAAATGGGGTTGTCTCAAGTTCTCTGCCAACATTCAGACCAAGGTTAGCCGCTGCACGGTCAGCGGAAATTAGATTCTGTTCATTAATATTAGAAAGTCTGGAAGGCCCTTGCTGAGCAAGGTTTCTAAACTGGGTGATTCTTGACTGGTTGGATCGGACTCCATTGCGGAAAAGAATGTCTGCCGCAGTCACATTCTCCCTGGGGATACCAAGAGCATCAATGATCGACTGTTGTGCGGCTTGAGACTCACGGGGGAGAGCGCCCTCAATTCCAAGAGCAGCCTTACCACCAGCAATGCCCTTGGTTCCACCAGCAATAAGACCCTTAATGCCCAACTGAGCGAGGGGAGCAGCAACAGTAGATATGGCTGTATTGGCTATTTTTTGCGACCAAAAGTTGGGGGCAGATACCGGGGCCGTAGCGCCAAACAACGCACCAGCACCAGCAGCGGCGACTAGACCTTCACCCATGAGGGCAGTAGGGGCGGCCCAGGGAGCGAGACCAGCAACCTCACCAAGACCTGCCGCTAGACCATGCCCCTGAGTACGGTTGGCAAGAATGTCCTGAGAATATCTAGCCCGAAGATCAGCGATGTTCTTCCAACCTTCATTCCCTGCGGCACGGGCCAGCAACTGCCGACCACCAGTTACCGGAGACTGGATGCCTTGCATTGCGCCAAGACCAAAAGAACCAAGGGTTCCGGTCCTTTCGCCCGTTTCTGACTTGTATTTCTCAAACTCATCTGCGAGATTCTTGGGATCAAAGTCTGTGGCCTTGAACCCATACGCAGATGCAAGATCCTCTGGGGTACGGATCAGGTTCCGATACCCGGTAGACTGATCCATCGTTCTAACACTTGCCCTCTTGGGCATTGACCCAGTGGCAAAGAACTGAGCATAGTCCTCTGCGCTCGGAGGAGCATTTTCTGCTAGAGGAGTTCCCGAAACTTGAAGTGTAAACCCAGGGGGAACGGTTGGCATAGCGTTGGTCTGCTGGAACCCAGGCGGAAGAGGAGGCAGATTATCGGGCATCAATTACTCCCACTTGGTTCCGTCAGCAGATAGGTGCATTACTTGACCAGTCGTTGGGTTCACAATGGAAGAGCGAGGGGCAGTCTGTGGGGTAATAGTATTGGGATTCCGTGCGTCGATCACTCCCTGAGACCCAGACTGCAATTTAGTCTTGATCTGAGACAAAACGGTGGCGATCTGCCTAAGATTCTGGGTTAGCGTAGCATCGTCCTGATCAAGCGAAAGCGATGAAATAAGATTACCCAACCCAACCCATTCCATCTGGGTAACACGGCCTAGACCAACGCCTCTATCCTTCATCGCTGTGATCTGGTTGACAATTTCGCCAGTCTGGATGGATGTCATAAGATTCCTGAGTGCTACACCAGCAGGAGTTGCACTTCTACCAACAATACCCGTAAATGGAACAAACGCACCAGAACTACTCGTGTTAAGCGCAGAAAGAGCCTTATTGATATTGATATCAAGATTATTAAGCGGGATTAACGCTCCCTCTGCCTTTGCCCTTTCGTTAGCCGTTTCGATGGCATTTTCCCGCCCCTTAACGCTGTTCGGATCTGGGGCCGGGAGAACTCCAGCAGGAGGATTAATGCCAAGTAACTTCTTGACCTTAGCGACTCCGCCATCAGCAGGAGCAGGAGACCCGCCGATAGAGGGAGAACTCCCAGGAAGAGTAGGAGGAACACCCCCACCAGGGAGATTGCTACCAGAAGGCCCCTGTGCGCCAATGTATGGAGCAATAACAATACCCTGTGCCATTGCCGGACCAGACTGTGGATTCACTACATTGGAAAGATGGAAACGCATCTGAGCATAGTCTGCATCAGAGATTTCCTTATCAGTCCCCTTATAGCGGTCATAGTCGTAGTTCAGCTTACCAAGGGCAGACTTGGGCTCCATCTGCTTTAATTCCATCATCTTGAGTTTGCCATTGGCAGACATTTCTCCAAGCATCTGCTTTAGGTCAAGTGTTTTCTGTTTGAATGCAGCGTTTGTTCCCCAGTCTGAAAAGGGGACGGGAGTAGAAGCTACACCATTAACAGTGGTTTCAGGGGCAGTCTGTTCGCCACCTTCCGCAAGAGACATACCCTGGTAGGCAGGAGCATTATCTTGTCCAACTTCAGTGTAAGAGTAGGGTGAGGCATCAAACCTCTTGGTTGGAAGCACGTTCTGATCAATACCGATGGACTGGAGATAAGCAGCCACTTCGGGACGGTTGCTACCGGTCAAATTATTACTTACATAATCCATCGCATGGCCTGTCATCTGAGCTTGATGAATCCTGGCGTTATCACGCATCTGCTGCTCTTGCGATAGTTTATAGGCTTGATTCATGGCAAGAGAGCCTTCGCCCATCTTCCTCTTATATTCGTCCTCAGTGTTCTGACGAAGCCCTGCTAGGAACCTATCTGCAAAGGTGGGCATCTGAGCCTGGGCCATTGCGTTCTGGTTAGCCTGGGCATATCCCTGCCCCACAGTGCCTAGAAGCGTATCGTAGATGCTCACTCAACCTCCAGCGTAAGGGACTTTACCTGCGTTTGCGCCCATCCAAGCATTATAAGCGGTCCCGGCAGACCCGGCATTCTGCATATCATTCTGCTGTTTTAGCCAGTTGGAGATGTTGTTGGCATTCGCCCCAAGGGCATTAGCCGTACTTCCCCAGGCGTTCTGGTTAGCCACTCCCTGAGCCTGATTAGCGTTGAACCCAGCCATCTGCCCCTGCCACCCCATGCCAGCATTAGCCGCTTGCTGGTTGGTGAGCGCACTAGCCATGTTCTGAGCCACGCCCTGTCCCATGCCCATCTGCTGGTTATACAACCCGCCACGAGAGGTTTCAGCACCCAGATCAGCGGCATTCTGTCCGCTTAGGTAGTTGAGCATCGTCATGCGGTTCCCTAGGTTCTGCTGACCTGCCTGGATCTGAGCGCCCTGAATCCCCTGGGCCAATCCCAAGTGGTTCCCTGCGGAACCAATCTCGCTCATGGCGCTACTACCCATGCCACGCTTTGACATGCTCTGCTGGTTAGCCAACTGAGCATTCTTGTACTGGGTGGTCATCTGGTTCTGGAGGTAGTTCGACTGATCCGGTCCATTGTTCAGATAGGACAGGATGGGGTTCTGAGAAGCGGACGCTGAAGCCCCGCCCATCTGCGTCTGATAGTCCTGAAGAGCGGCAAGTTTCTGCTGTTCGGCAGCTAACTGGGCATCATAAGTGGCCTGATTCCCCTGGAGCGTCTGCTGGGCCTGCTTCAAGGACTGTTCAGCAGGAGCGACATTACGAGCGTAGTCAGCCTTCGCCCAATTGGAGAAGGAGATATCGGGGTTGTTGGAACCGAAGTTTCCTCCGGTGGCTCGCATGAACTCAGTCCAGAGAGGGTTATCTGCCCCCCGCTTGTTGATGAACTGGGTGTAGTCAATCACTCCACCGGTCTTGGGGTCAATCCAGCCAGAGTCCTTGGCAATGTAATCACCAAGAGAGGCAGTCCCAACGCCCTGAGTCTTAAGGCGGTCCAGAGTTGCTTGCTGGGCGGCAACCTGTCGGGAAATGTCCTGCCCTGTCCCGCCATACCCCATCAACTGACTCATCAGGTTCTGGTTGTAGAGCGAGGTGGCAGAAGGCATGTTTGCCGTGGAAGAGTAGGTGATCTGCCCGGTGATCGGGTTGATGTAGGAACCACCGTACGTCCCACTAACGGCCCCAGGGGTGGCAGGAGTAGCCATGGTGGGAGGAAGGGGGGCCTTGTCCT
>JBAXRQ010000009.1:0-4975 GCA_037131105.1 bacterium
GTAGGTGGTAGTGGACAACTCAAGGTTATCGTTCCTGAGTCCGGCATCACTCATTAGATATTCCGATAGATTAGGGCGATGTTTGCCCGGTTGGAGTACGAACCACTCTGGTTGATATCACTAATTGAAAGGTTGGGTGGGTTGCTAATGAACGCCGCACTATACACACCGTGACCACCATAAAGGCCAGTACTGGTGTTCGTTGTAGCCGTAAAATCACCAACAATACCAACCGCACCGGAGTACCCAACCATGCCCATAGCCGAGATCGTCAGGCCAAGGGCGGTGGTGGCCGTTCCGCTGGACACCGTGTTCGTAGAGATCCCGAATCCCTGGTAGTATTCACCCGGCTTGAGGGCAACATTCATCGGGATAGACACGGGACGAATAGCGTTCACACCCATCTGGGTAGACCCAGCGGTATTAGACGCTAAGGTAAATGCGTAGTTGGTTGAACCGCTAGTAATTAGGGACAGGGTGGAGGCGTTCTTGCTATAGATAGCACCGATGGCAGTCATCACAAAACCCCAAGTGTTTGCCGTAGCTGAAGTGGCTACAGACCACAGGATGGGGTGATCAACTCTAGTGGCTGATAGATCCTGGTCAAGATCTATGCGTTCGATAGAGAACGAACCGTTACCGAATGCAGACAAGGCACTCATGGCCCCAACTGGGAACTGGTATCGCTGGGACAGTGTGGCGTTTAGTGGAACCGAGGCTGTCATGGTAGATCCATTGAGGCCAAAGGACACGCCGTTTGCATTAGAGAACAAAACCGTTCCGGCGGTGATTGTTCCGTTGCTTGCGGCAATGTTAGGCCCAGTCTGGTTTACTACTCCAGCATTTGCTCCACTAATAACCACGGTGTTATTGCTGATGCCCACTGAAACGCCACCCGCACCACTAATCACATACTGGTCATTGGCGAAAGTGCCGCTGGTATTAGTTCCAGCGATGGTGTTTGCGCCAGTGGCAAACCAAGTGTCAGTTCCGGCGGGAACATTTACGTTGATGCCCTGGCTATTGACCGTGATGGAGGCCCCAGTCGCACCAGTGCTTAATCCAGCAAAGTTGGAACCAGCATTGCTTGCCATTGCGGTAGTGAGAACAGCAACGCTTGGGAACACGCCCTGCGTCCCGGTAGACCAACTCAGCCCGTTGGAGTTGCCAAAGACCAGGGTGGAGAAGTTGTTAGTAGTGCCCCCAGCAGCATAAGCAACAGGCTGGACGCTCTGGGCTGCCGTGGTGGTGAGGTAGGGAGGAACCGCAATCGTGACACCAGCAGACCCGGTGGTTCCCACAACAATGACTGAGCCATTCGTAGTGGTGGTGGCAAAGTTATGCGAGTGGTTGGACTGAGCGGCAGTGGTTAGGTAAGCTCCGACTGGCTGGGCGGTTGTGAGGTATGCCCCTGCGCTCTGGTAGTCAGTCTTCACCGTCCCGGTAATCACTCCATTGGTAGCCATGCCAAACGTGATGCCATTGCTATCAGCAAAAGACAGAGTGCCAGACGAAATGGTGTTTGTCCCAGCCTGGAACACCTTCACCACTTCGTTCCCAGCAAGACTCAGGGTGACTGCATGAACTGAATTCCAGTTGCTAGGAAGAACAATGTTGGTGTTCGTTCCGTCAGCAATCGTGATGGACTTGGCATGACCTACGGTGACTGGCATTAGACCCCCGAAGTGTTATGCGTGAGAGTCAAAGCCGTGAGGGAACAAGACTGCCCCGAAGTGATGGTAGTGCTAGGGGAGATGATGACATTCGTCCCCACAGTCCCCACCGTAAGGCCGCTTGCCACCACAGTCCCAGTTGAGTCCTTCAGGCGGGCCCCAGCGGCAGTGCCTGAATTGCCAGCGGTGGCACTCTTTGGCATGGAGTTGCCAGTAAGAACGTCACCACTAACAGTTCCGGCAGGATCAGAAAGGGTGAAGGTGACGAGGACGGTGGCGAAGCCAGCATCCCCAATCTCCAGATACGCAGCACCTGCCCCAGCATCAAGGGCAGTTTCAACTGCATTCATCCTTGAGGTGCGGACAGTGGAAGCGTAAATCACTCCCATTAGTGAACCGTTACGATCTGCGCTACCGAGAGAGAAGCCACGGCAGTAGTGCCAGACTTAGTGAACTTGAAAGCCTGGAACGCCTGGTGGAACCGATAGGGAATCCGGTAGTTGCCAGTGGGCAGAGCAGACGAAGTGACAGGCAGACCAGTGGACTCATCGAAGATCACACCAATCAGAGCCGCATCGAAGTTCGTCCCGTCAATAGAGGGAGTGACCGCAATGGTGTCGGTGGTGGACTTGGTGGAAAACACAATGTCACCAATCGCCCGGTTGGCAATCTGCACATCCGTACCAGTGCCGGTGTGAGGCTTAACACCGTTGTAGTAGGTCAGCATGGCAGTCGTGCCAGAGGCAACCACAACCATGGTGAGCGCAGGCTCAAAAGCCTTGTGCATATTGGAGACATTGGGATTGTTGTTAAAAATGGCCATGGAGATCTCCTTAGTTAGCGTTGAGGATGCCCCAGCGAACCGTTGCGGGATCGGTGGTAGCGGTTTTGACGAAGCGGATAGCCCTCCAAGGCGTGTTTACCAGGAGGAAGGTTCCATTGGTGAGAGCAGAGGCGGCTACAAGAGCGCCAGTAGCCATGTCGATAGGACGGACTGCGGCGGCTGCCCAAGTCCCACTCCCACTAGGATCATAGTCAAACGAAACGTTGACCGAGATAGTCTCAGTGGTGAGGCCAGTAATGGTGAAGGCCATGCGGTTGTACCGCTGGCAACCAGTAACAATGCCAAGCGCCGTAACGGTATCGGGACCGATGACTCCATTGGCATATTCAAAAGTACCTGCTTGCATGATGGCTCCTTAGAAGTTTATACCCACACCAACATAGACATTATCACTCATTGCAAGAACCTGAGCAACATATGGACCTTTTTTATATTGTACGAACCCGCCATACCTTCTCGTGGATGGGGAGTAGAGTCCCCCTACGGTCCAGTTCTGGACTCTTGGGATGAGAACAGGTGCAACAGGGATGTCGGTACTACCAATGATTCGCCCATCGGGACTACTCGCCACGACTCGTTTTCCTCCGTCTGGCTCCGATACGATAGTGAGATCGACTGCAACGTGCGTTGTAGGCTTTTCTGTTTCCACCTCAACAGACACGATTCTCTCCACCTTACTACCGGGCGGGATGATCTGTTTGGGTTTCGCTTTCGCATCAGGCTTCCTCTCAAGCACAACACTACCATCACTTTGAACAATAGATGGCCTATATGTCTCTTGAACCTGACTTGGTTTTGTTACTTTATAACCTGCGTAATACCCTACACTTGCGCCTGAAAGTACCAAAATCGTGTAAATCAGGTAGCGAGGTATCACTTTTTCACCTTTTTGGCAGGGGTGAAGATGATCCGCATGGGCTTCTCTCGCTTCTTGGGTAGACTCATGCTTCCACTTTCCCAGGCAGTCATCCAGGACAGGCCCTCCAGTACCCTACAAGCCTTTGCATGGGAGTCACACCCAGCTACCGCCTCAGTAGCCTCATCGGTGATCTCATGGACAAAGTAAGTGGCATTGTCATCATCCATCCAGACTGTCTCAATTCGGTAGGCGCTCATACCTCACCCCAGACACAATGACGAACCCATCCGAGAATACCACAGGCTCAACCTGGGCCATCTTGTTCTTGGTATCAATATGAATGATACTGAATCCATTCTGGTTACGGTTTCTATCGGTGTAAGAGTTGTCAACCTTAGCCATACACCCATTCGTCACCCCCCAGACGCTCCCAATCACTTCATTGCAGTGGGTGAGTAGACCGGGCTTGTGGGTGTGACCAGCAACCCAGTTAGTTCCGAAGGTGAACTTGGTGTCAGGGTAGTGATCAATTGTAAGACAATTAAAGTAAGTCTTCCGGTTCTTCGCCATCTGGGAGCGAATGTCAGAAACTTTGAAGGCAGATAGGTCGTGCTGGCAGACTAAATTGATTTCAAACGCTCTTAATCCTAGAAGATCGGCAAACGATAGCCCCATGAAGTCACTGAGAATGGTTCTCATTTCAGGGGTGCGTTCTGCCATGTGCCTTAGTAGATGATGCTCATGGTTCCCGGCCAAGAGGTCCACCTGGGAATGGGGACACACGCTACGCAGGGGCTTGAAGATATTGTTCTTGACCCAATGGAGCCTACCAGCGGCATCCCAACCACGAGGGTCTTTATCAAACCGGGAGAACTCGTAGTGGTCATATACGTCACCCGCCAAGCAAATGATGGAGGGCTGAATGCGTTTACAGGTTTCAAGGAACACCTCAAGGGCAAAGGGATCTGTCTCTTTATCGTGGAAGTCACTTGCCACAATCATTGTCTGCCAGCGGCCAGTGTGGTCATGTGAAAATCTGCCATTCCACGGCAGAACTTCCTCCTCCATGAACCCCCGGCGAATGTCTAGCGAGGCGTGTTTGGCAACTTGCTTTTCGAGTTGAGACTGGCCTCGGCTAAGCTCAAGACGAGCTTGCCTACGAAACTCTGCAAAAGTACCGAACTTGGAGTCCCAAGTGGAATCAGAATAGGTTCCGTACTTCCGGTAGAATCTCCGGGTAATATAAGCACCGGAATTCCGTTCTTGCACCCTACGCAGATCGGCAATGAGATCCTCAGTTGAGGCGAGAGGGTCATACTTTTTGGGTTCCTCAGAGAGAAGGCTAATCTCAGCCTCTTTGTTGTTGGAACGGAACTCTTGGATTGCTTGTCCACGCCGCTTTTTTGAACTCAACAGTGTCCCCCTACGGACTAATATAGGGCATCAACCGAAAACTAGCAAGTGCTGTCAGAAAAAGTGGGTAGTTTATCTGACAACCTTAGCAGTTGTAACTGCCCCAAGAAGCAAGCCAAACGCCACATTCCACTCAGTAGTGATTGGTCCTCTGATCATGTCCCATGTCAACCAACCTACTGAAGC
>JBAXRQ010000010.1:0-4961 GCA_037131105.1 bacterium
GTATCTTGTCCCTTAGCTCCGTCGCGGACTCAAGCGGGTCCAATAGTTCTGCGCCGATGATCTTGCCGGCCCGCTCCATGGCCCGCTTGGTCGAGATGAGCTCGGTTATCTTCCGGTTCAGCTTGGGTAGGGCGAACGTGGCGCCGATCGGCTCAATGTGGTACGAGATGTCGACGTCATGGTTGAAGTTGATGAGGTGGTTCAGCCATCCGGTCGAGGCCGTGTAGGGATAGCCGGATATGAACAGCGTCCGCACGTAGCGGCCGTCGACTATGAGGTGGTCCGGCGTTTCCTCAAGTCCTGAGTAGGTGATGAAGTCAAGCTGGTCCTGCTCTCCAAAGGCAAACGAGAGCGCCTTCTTTTTTGTGTCCCGCTCGCTTTTCATCCGCTGGTATCCCTTCTTGATCCTAGACAAGGGCATCGGTCCTCCTGACTAGCTCCTGGACCAGGGGCTGTGACTTGCCTTTCTGGGGGTTGTAGAATCCGTAGAACAGGTCCAGGATCTCAAGTCCGGGCAACGAACGCGCGGTCATTCCCAGCTTCTCCAGGCCCTTGATGATGATCTCCGTCTCCATGCTGAGCTGTGCCTTGACCACCTGGAAGTCGCCCGTCGTATCGTTGTAGGGTACGACCAGGTAGAAGCGCCTGGACAGGATCTTGTTACCGGCGACAAGCTTGCGAATGAAGCCGCTGTAGTCCTTGAACTGCTCGCGGTAGACTTCGACGGTTTCGTCGGTGCGGCTGGACTCGAAGTCCTCAAGGTACCTGTCGATATCGAGCTCCCTTACCCTGATCAGGATTTGCACGGGGGATGTAAGCGAGTTGAGGAAGGACTGGAAGGTGTCGACCAGGGCGTCCTGCTCTTCCTCGCTCTGTAGCTCGAAGTTGAGGGATGAGGTCTGAAGCACGGTACGGTAACGGCCGTCAGGCAGGACCAGGATGTTGTCCCTGACTTCCTTGATGCCGATCTGTGACCTGGCTGAGCCGTTAGTTTTCATAGGGGATGAGTGAGACATCGATGCCGCCTTTCTTTTTGAGTGAGAATGTTATTGTCAGCGCCTGGTTTGCTATCAGGCGGTCGAGATGGACCTGCTCGGCCAGGGACAGTGGTTTAATGATCTTCGCAGTATGCTTGGTCTCAGGAGCTCTCGTAGTTGACCGCTCCTTGACTGGGATGAAGAGATCTCGATATACGGGATCGCACTTGGTGTAAACATAGATTCTGGGGCGCAGGTAGTACCGGAGCAGAAGCACTATCCAGTCGGCCACGATCCTTCCCTTTATACGGATCGCCATGGCACCGAAAGTTGCAATCGCAAGAGTAATAAAAAATGCCTTGTACGCGTCGAGTTTCAGGTGGGGAGGCATCAGGAGGTAGATGGTGCTGCCGGAAATCATGGCAACTATCAGCAGTAGGATCTGGACGAACGTAAGGTTGCCTGCGATCCTATCCTCTACCGTGGTGATCTGGGCCGGTACGACTGTCGTCCTCATTTTGTCCCCTTCCTGGCCGCCGATGATGCACGTCCGCTTGAAGCGACTGGCGCTGGTGAAAGAACGTTGAACAACTGCCCACCGAACTTCTTAAGCGCTCCTGTGGACTGCGAGGCTAGGGTTAGCTGGAGTGTCATAGATGTGCTCTTAAGAAGGATTGAAAACAGTGCGATCGCAACAAGTACCGACAGGAAGGGGTTGGTGCCGACCTGTCCTGGAATCGTGATGAAGGACGATCCCAGCTGGATTATCACCACGTGCAGGAAGATCGAGAACAGCATGATTCCGTAGGCCTTGGCCAGGCTTTCGGCCAGGTATGACATCTTCGGAAGCAGCCAGAGCAGGCAGACGAACGGCGCCAGAACCGCCCCCAGCGCTAAGAGGACCAGCCTGGTTATGTAGAAGAGCAGCAGGGCGATGGCCAGGACCAGGAATATTACCATGAAGATCAGGGTAATGAGGAGCGTGGTGCCCGAAGTTAGGGCTGCAGGGTCAAACGCATTCAGTATCCAGGCGTTGGCGATCCCTCCCGTCGCACTTAGGACGGCCTGTACCAGGGTGTTGCAGAGCAGGATAATCCAGTCGATAAGGAAAATGGAGGTGTTGGCGATGAGGAAGCCCAGCCCGATGCGCGGGAGAATCTCCTTGAGGGTCGGCTCCTCAAACCCAAACGTCGAGGCGCTCATCACTTGAAGACCAATTAGGGCAATTACCAGGGCAAACAAAGAGTCGACAATCCCGACCATGACCAGCCAGAAGTTAAAGACGACGGAGTTGGTCGAGAGGGAGGGTGTTGAGGTAAGGAACGTGGTGATGGCGCTGGTGATGGGCTGGGTGGCCGACTGCACGATGTTCTGCAAGAACCCCGCGATGGCATCCAGAAGGATCTGTACCAGTGAGTTGTCCGGTTGGGTCGGGGTAATCGGAGTAAGCGTCATACCGGGGGTCAGACCGCCTGATGATGGCTGGGTTAGGGCCGAGTTGAAGAGGCCGGTCATAACCATTGCCCCGGCGATGATAACCAGTCCGATAAGGGCGTTCCGGATCGTCTTCTTAGCCTCCTCCAGGGCGGCAGGGTTTCCAGTCGAGGTGATGTAGATATAGGCCCCCTTTATAAAAAAGAAGGTCGCAACCACGGCTGCGAACCCTATGAACGTCGTAAGTGTCTGTCTAGTAAAATCCTCAATCTGGCCGTTAGAAGCGGCCAAGGCGACACTTGGCAGTAAGATAGCTGATCCCGCGAAGATTATTATTGCGGTGAAGAGCCGTTTCATGACCCTAGTTGAATGAGTTGGTGGCTATCTGGGTGACCACGTTAGTCAGGACGAATGCACCGATTGCGATGGCAAGTCCAAGCGCCGAGTAAATGATGGTCGACTTGGCACGGTCCAGACGCTCAGGACTTCCAGAGCTGGTGATATAGCTAATGCCACCGACCACAAAAAATCCGGCTGCAATGAGGCCGGCTAGCGTGACGAGAACCTGGATGATATTGGTGATGAAGTTCTGAACCTTAGAGACATCATCGGCTGCGAACGCAGGACTGACGAATACGAGAACCAGCAGGAACGATAGTAGTACAGGACGGAGTCGGTGCATAAATATGCCTTCTCCCTCCTTTGGGGGAACGCTTGTGCGCACCCGTTGTTTTAATAATAAGTTAACCTGTTGCAATCTATTACCACCGTAATATCACAGCTCTTCCGTAAGTGTCAATAGATTGTTGCTTCCAGAGCCAAATACTTTGACAATCACAATCAGTATATGCTAGAGCTAAAGTATTATGTTCAAGGCAGATATATACGTTGCCACTTTCTCGGGGTTCTTTTTGAAGCGTCCGTTCTTCGAATATCTACATCTGGCTTATGGACTGCTTTATATACTACTTGCGCTTGCCGGTATATTCTTTCTCCTTAGTTTCGTCGTATATATTGTCAGACTGATGAATGACCTGCGTGGACCGCGGGTCATTTTTGAAATAACCCCTCCCAAGCAGACTGCACTATCACCGCTAACTACGACTGAGCTATTCAACATCCTGTTCGGCGTTATTTCGAGTCGCACACTACTTGACCGGCTTACTCTCCGCAGTCTTTCCCTCTCCTTCGAGATCGTTTCGCAAAAGGAATCCGGTATCAGGTACCTGGTAAGCGTCCCAACTCAAATCAGTCCACAAATTGATAGGACATTAAGGGGCTATCTGCCTGGGATGTCAATCAGGGTGGCTGAAGACTATGTAATCACGGACTCGAGACCAGTCGTGACGCAGTATAAGCTCGGCAAGCACTTCGCCTACCCGATAAATACGCAGGAGCAGCTGGGCCAGCATGACCCACTTGCCTACCTGACAGCCAGTATGTCAAAGCTCGAGTCTGATGAGCTGATGGCGATCCAGGTCGTTATGCGGCCGCAGGTTCGTCACCAGCAGGCCAAGAAAATCAGGTCCCAGATTGAGTCGGGCAGATACCTGCAAGCAACGTCCACAATACCTCTACTGAATTGGACGGAGTCATTCGTCCGCCTGATGGTAAGTCCTTTGCTTATTGTTGCCGATGCGATAACCGGACAGCCTCCACTTCCTAAACTTGAGAGAGTCGAAAGGCTGTTGACGAAGCAAGAGTCACAGTATGCCCAGCTCATACAGTCAAAGCTTAGCCAGCCACTCTTCAGAGTTAGCATTAGGACAATGGTAATCGCGAAGCGAAGTGAGGCTTCATCTCGGGACAAGGGACTCAGGGCTTCATTTGTCAGCTTTGCCCATGAGACGGGGCAAGTTCTGCGACCGCAATATGAACCGAGGATCGGAATATTGCAGCGCTTTCGTAACTGGCAGTTGTCTAAACGGCTACTTAGTTCAGGGCAGATAGTATCCTCTTCCGAGATCGCCGCACTCTACCACTTCCCGTACCTCACCAGCCACCACGCCGAGGATTTGATAAGGGTGAAGAGCCCGGAGTTCCCTGCGCCACTGTCACTGAAGAACAATCCCGACCTGGACGTGATGTTCGGAAAGAATACGTTCGCCAACTCCTCAGTCTCGGTCGGGCTTACCGATGAGGACCGCTCCCGCCACGTCTACCTTATCGGCCAGACTGGTTCGGGTAAATCGACAGTCATGTACCACATGGCGAAGGACGACATACGGAAAGGCCGAGGACTGGCGGTCATCGACCCGCACGGCGACCTGGCCGAGGACCTGCTGGCCACGATTCCAGAGGAGCGAAGGAAGGACCTGATCTACTTTAACCCCTTCGACATCAAGTTTCCCGTAGGCATAAACCTGCTTGAGCTGACGCCTTATGAGGACGAGGACGACCGGGAGCTGGAGCGCGAGCTGGTCTGCGAGAGCGTCATATCGGTCTTCAGGAGGGTCTTCTCCAAGGACGAGAATACTGACGCCCACCGGATAGAATATATCTTGCGTAACGCCATTTATACCGCCTTTACCGTCAAGGACAGCACGATCT
>JBAXRQ010000011.1:0-4673 GCA_037131105.1 bacterium
CCATCCTCGATCTTCCGACCGATGGCGGCCTCAGCCCACGTGCGGAGCTTGGTCTTGTCGGAGAACTTGAGGGAGCAGATACCTGAGACCTTGGAGTCCAGGAAGTCTCCCTCCTCCGTGATCCTGACCACAATCTTCACCCGGGGGCCGTACTCCGGGTGGTCGTCTTCCTGGGTGTAGCTATCAATTACCGCGTCATACACACCCTCATCCACCGTGAGGTATTCACCTGCTGTCGTTGCAATCAGCGTGACCATGTTTCCTGTTTCCTTAGACCTTGATTGAAAGGCACTGGCCTTCCCGCTTGGATCGCTCATAATCCTCGTGGATCACCGCGTACCGGTAAGCCATCTGGAGTGCGTACAACCTGTTGCCTGCCTCCTCCTCAACATGGGTGGGTATCCGGGCAAGGGCCACAGGAACCCTCAACGCCGATAACTGCTGGACATGCTTCTCAATAAGGGGCTTGATCTGCCACGAGGCCAGGGGCAAGGCACCCCCAGACCGGGTGGCATGAAACTCCGACCACCCATTAGCCTGGAGCCTTGCCCGCAGGAAGATCACTTCCCTCGCTACCCTCTGCCTCTCAACCTCTGCATAGATGCAAAGCATTCCCAGACTTACTATGCCCACCAGATTCACTACCGCAAGAATGACCATGTCCATTGCCTAGTCCTTTAACAAGGCCCCCGCCTTGGCAATACCTGTTCGTAGCAGTTTCCGCGCAGTGCTTAGGCTTAAACCCAACGTCCAAGCAATCTCGGACATGGATAGCCGTTGTTCAAATCTCAGGAGAAGTACATTCTTCTCCGCTTCAGGGAGGGTCTCAAGCAAAGTTGCAAGTGAAGGGGAAGTGGCTGGTACTGACGGGCCATCCATTCCCCCCGTCTCCGGGTCCACGAACTCCAGGGAAACAAACCCGATCCGGTTCCTTCTCCGCAGTTCATCCAAGCACTTGTTGTGGGCAATCCGGTGAAGCCACCCGCTGATCTTGAGGTCCGGGCCAGTCTCTCCGATACTCTTGAGTGCCTGCAGCCAGGTATCCTGAGCTATCTCCTCTGCCCGTTCCTTATCCTTCAGCAAGGATTTGCAGTACACCAGGATGATTTCCTGATAGGCCTCATACACATGAGAGAACGCTTCGCTATCCCCCAGTTGTGCTTGCCTGATCAGGTCTTCACCTATCCTCAAAACTGTCCGATACCCTCTTCGTTTGCACCAAGTACTTCATGAACTCCATCCTGCCTAGCTCCTGAGGGGTAAACAGGGAGGAAAGATCATCAGGAGACTGGAGGTCCTCAAGGGCCTGGGTATCCTCAGAAGTGTTCCTAGACTCCTCGGACGCCAGGACCCTATCCCGAAACTTTGGGTCAAATAACTTTGGGTGGGCCTCCCGAACCATGTCGAACAGCTTCAGAATCTCTTGTGGAATGTCTATGCCCAAGGTGTCCCAAAAGTCCTGACCCACCAGAGCCGGGATGTCTCCCAACGCCTTCACGGCCGCGTTGCAGTGGACAAGACACAAGCCCATCTGGGACTCCATGTTTGCGGAATGCGCCAATCCCAGGAACCTGAGGGCCATTCCTATCCTCTGCCGTTGCTCGTCCGGGTCCATTGACTCAAGCAGTACCGAGGGCATCACTAATCCTGCAAACCCAATGGAACAAGCTGGCCCTCATGCCACATCAGGTATTCCGTTACCTTGTCAAATAGGTGAAGAATAGTACCATCAGCATAGGTAATCTGAAGACTTGTGACAGGACTTTCAGCATGTCTTGCAATGCACATCTTCAGGTGCGGGTGAATCAATCCCACCTGATGCAGCACGTCAAAGTCCTCCGGGGTCACCCTGCGGGAATGCCGGGATTGGGGTTGAGGCAACCTGGTCCAGTCAAATCCCACAGGATCACGGCTTGCCTGGTCAAAGGCCGAATGGCCCACCACAGGAATCACCCCGTACTTGTCCCAGAGGGACTGGATTAACTCACTGAGGGACTGGTACTGCGCCAAGGTGTAGGCGGGGCCTTGCAGCAAGCCCCACTGGGTAGTTTCCAGCTCAACTCCAACCGTCCAGACGTTGACCGCGGAAACTTTTGGAGAACTGGTAGCGGGCAACCACCACGGCCACGCGGTAACCGTCCCCACGTGCCATGCGTAGTCGTCAAGGTCAATGGTCTGGATGATCTCCCCCGACCTGGTTACCGTGTAGTGGTAACTCCTCTGTGCGGCTGGGGAAACCGGCCCATCAGTGACGGTGTCGTGCAGGACGATCCCGCAAACAGTCCGGTTCTGTGTTCCATTGGTGTACCAAGGGCTGTACCCGGCAGTGACGTTGAGGGCAGGTGGGGCGTTTTGCATCAGGTTCTTCTTTCCTATTTCCGGCTCCATTCCACGCTTGAGTAGCGGCTACGTGTAAGTCTTGACTAACCCGTAGCCGCTACTCGGGAACCTGAACCCTCTTCCCACATCTTCCACACCAGTTGAATGGTGGGGAGTTTAGGGTTCCTGGAGTCCAGTACCACGTGGTGGAGTACTTCTTCTAACGTGCGACGACGCAAAGTGTCCCACTCTTCCGGGGTCGTGTTCTCAAGTTGCCCCAGACACCTTGTGGCTATCGACTTCAACGCTGACACAGTCGCGTCATGGATATCGGGATGGATCAGGTTCTGGGGCAACTTGCGCTCAATCTTGTACAACCCCTGCCGGAGGGTAGCCAGTTCCATTTCCAAGGCATCCAGGTACTTGTCATTCTCCTGCTGCGTGACCCGGCCCGACCGGAAAAGGCTAAGTTCCCGGTCACGCTGGAGTACAAGCTCCCTCTCACTCAACCTGAGGGCCTGGTATTCAGCGCGGAGAACCTCAATGCCCACATGAGAGGCTTCCATATCGGCCCGGAGGTTCCGCACCACTCGATCAATATCGTGGAGGCCTTCAAGAACCTGTGCCCATACCTGTTGTTCCAGCACGTCCTTGACTTGGGCACGGTTCTGGCACCGCAAGGCCCCCATGGCCCCTCCGCACCGGTAGTAATTGTGTTTGCTGTTACTGTTCCCCTTCCACCAGCAGAACACCCTTCCGCAAAGTACACACCGCACAAGGCCCTTGAGGAGACACACCTTGGCAGGAATTGCCCCCTGGGCCTTGTACCGGGTGGAGTTCCTTGCCCCCTGCGCCGCCTGCCACATCTCCTCCGTAACAATGGGGGGTACAAGGTAGGTTCCGTCATCCCTTAGAGTGCCCTTGTAGGTAGGGCTATCTATCAGGTCCCGCACAGCTCCGCGCGTCCACTCCCTCCGTTCAAAGGTGTTGCCCTTGCAGGTATGGTTCCGGGGAGGTACCCCCGCAGTCTCAAGCCACTCCCTGACCTTGAGCAATGGCATGCCGTTAGCAACCTGGGAATAGATCATCTGGATAACGGTTGCCGGGGAAAAGTCCCCAGGCAAGGCAAGACCCTCAAGAATCTCGGTGTCCAGTATGAGACACCCCTTGGCATCGGTACGGTATCCATAGGGCACCCTCCCCCCGAGATACTTCCCCAGGGACTTGACCCTCATGCGTCCTGTTGACGTGCGCTCAAGGATGGAAGCCCTCTCCAGTTGGGAGACACTTCCCAGAAGTTGGAAGACAAACTCCCCCACGGGGTTGGAGGTATCAAAGGGTTCGGTGATACTCCTGATGGTGATGCCAAGTTTCTTGAGTGCCTCATGGGCCTCAAGCATCACCTTGGCTGACCTACCCAACCTATCCAGCTTGTACACCAGGACATGGTCAAAGGTCCGCGGAGTAGTACCAGCATCCCACAGGAGTGCGGCCCCAGCCTCCCTATCCTTGAGGGACAGGGTCCCCGTCACCCCATTGTCCCAGTACTCTCCCCCAGGCACCACCATCCAGTTGTTTGCCTCCACAAAGGCCCGCAGCCTGGACTGCTGGACCTCAATGGTGCCCTTCTCCGCCTGGTCCTCCGAGGAGACCCTGCCATAGAGGGCTACCCTCAGGGGTCTCTCCGTTATGTCTACCAAGGAGTTATTCCTTGACATGGTCTCCAGGTTCCCCCTCCCTAGATACGGATAGAGCGTCCACGCTTGTAGCCAAGGCAGCCGCAATGCTTCTAGCTACTAGAAGCTGAGTCGATGCCGTTAATCCTTGTTCAAGCTTCGACAAGGTGCCCACGCTGATATTTGCCTTGTACGTCAGGTCCGCTTGGGTCATGTTCATCAACAACCTACGCGCCTTGACCTTTGCCGGGTCTAGTCTTGCTCTCATGGCTACTCCCTTGGGTACCTCTACCCCTAACAAGCATACCATTCTTGGTAATCGGAATCACGGCCCTTACCTGATCCATTCCCCTGCCATGTACCCCCAGTCAACCTCCTCAAGGCCACCCAGGACACTGAGGAGTACCAGCTTTCCCCATGGTTTCTCTAGTTCCCCTGCCCTAAGGGCAGCATATTCAGCGGCCTCGATGAATAGCAAATTGGCTACATGTTGCCTTTCCCAATCCACTTCAGCCTCAGTGGGTACCTTGGGCCAGATCAAGGCCTTGTGGTCTCTCCAGGCAGCGCGGAAGGACTGACCGTGGGACTTGAGTAGGAGTAGCCAGAATTTGGTACAAGGTTCAATGGGGTCCAAGGAATCCTCCAGTACATACATTCAGGCCCTCAGGACCTAGGCCC
>JBAXRQ010000012.1:0-4586 GCA_037131105.1 bacterium
TGTGACCAGGATGGGGATTGTCCGGTCTGTGGAACTCCTTACCCCCATTGTCCCTGCATTGGGCCAACGGAAGAGCATGTGGAGTACATGGATAGGGACGGGGTTCTTTATGGGAGAAGGGTTTCTCCTGAGCCTGAGGGCCTTGCCCCTCCAGTACCAGCTCCTTAGGAACTCCTGATGACCTTGCTTGATCACCAAAGAGTCTGGGGCCATCCCCACGAATACCAAAATCGCTGGAACTACACCACCCGTGATCTTTGGGAATGGATGAAAGCCCGCAACATGGGCATGAAGAAAGCGTCCACATTGCTTGTACATGCCGGTGGGCCGGGTCGCATAAGGAACATGCTTCTCTGGGACCTCGCCAGGGTCTTGCCTCCTGACGTGGCGATCTGTTTGGCAAGGGAACTAGGAGCAGAGCCATGAGCATCCTTTCCGGAGAACCACCAGGGGCTTTGGCTCCTATCAGGAAGAGGCTTTCCTACTCCTCCCTTTCCCTGTTCATGTCCTGTTCCCATCAGTGGGAAGCCAAGTATGTGGGCCTTGATGGGGTGAAGCTGAAGGAACCTCCCAACGTGTGGATGGCTAGGGGAACCGCAGTCCATGCCGCGATGGAGTTCCATTTGCGGGCCAAGATGCGGGCCGCAGGGAAGTGGCCGGACTTTGATCCGGAGACCTTGGAACTGGCCCCGGCCATAAGGGCGGCCAGCATCTCCTGGGATGAGGAGAAGGCCCAGCCGGACTTTAATTGGAAGGGCCGGACGGACGCGGGAATCTGGACTGAGATTGAAGCCATGGTTACCGCGGGCCATGAACACCTGTGCCCGACCCTGACCCCTACCTCCGTGGAGTGGGAGCTTGAGTGCCCCATACCTGGTACTGACTGGACCTTCCTTGCCCGGGTGGATGCGGCAACTGCTGACGCCAGGGGTGAGGGCCAGTGGCTCTACGACTGGAAGACCGGGAAGCCCTGGACGCAGGCCCAAGCGGATTCCTCTGACCAGATGACGGCTTATGGGTGGGCCTTCAATGAGGTGTGGGGGGAGTACCCCAAGGGTTTCTCAATCCTTGCCATCAGTCCTCCTGAGGGCAAGGTGTCCCAGGCCAAGGAGGTCATCACAAAACGGGTTCCAGAACAGTACAAGCATTTTGAGCGTGTACTCCACGGGGTCATCAAGCAGATCGAGGTCCGGGCATTCTGGCCCAACCAACACTATGAGTGGTGCAGGAATTGTCCCTTGACTGCTACCTGCCGGCCTTGGGTCTCCTGATGGGAGTTACCTACACCAGCTACAACGAGGCCATTGACCAGGGAATCAGGACCCTTTGGGAAGAAGACCGGGTCATAGGGATTGACCTTGAGACCTCGGGCCTTTCCCCCTGGAACGACAAGATTGCCGTAGTCAGCCTCTACGGGGAGGACTCAGGCACCTCGGTGATCCTCCATGTGAGGGGTCACTTGCAGGAGCGGTTGAGGGACTTCCTCTCAACCCCCAAGGAGGGCAGGCTCTGGGTCGGCCACAACATCACCACCTTTGATGCCCTGTTCCTGCATAACGCCGGAGTTGACATCTTCGCCTGCAAGTGGTTTGACACCCTGATTGCAGAGCAGGTAGTCATCACTTCAGCACGTGCTGATGTGAAGAAGTCCCTGGAGGTGTCCCTAAAGAGACGCCTCAACCAGACCGTGGACAAGTCAATCAACCATGGTGGGTGGATGGCTCCGGCCCTCTCCCCCAACCAGATTACCTATTGCCTTGGGGATATCCAATACCTCCCAAGGCTCTATAGGCAACAACTCAAGGACGCAACCCAGAAGGGGGTCCTACCCGCGGTCGAGTTCGAACAGGACTTGATCCCGGCCATCCTTGCAATCCAACTCAACGGGCTTCCGGTGGCCTTGGCCGAATTGAAGTCATGGAGAGATGGTGCGCGGGACCGGTCGAGGGTAGCTGAACTGCTTCTGCTGGAGAGATTAGGTGCTGTCAACCTGCGCTCCATACCCCAACTCCAAAAGGCCCTGACAAACCTGGGAGTGGAATGGGACAGCACGCGGAAGGAGGCCTTGCAGAACATTCTCAGGGAGGGTACTGACGGGCCTGAGAAAACCTTGGCGGAGTTGCTGCTTGAGTTCAGGTTCGGGGAGAAGATTGCTTCTACCTACTCTGATGCCTGGGTGAAAAGGTTTGTACACCCCCGTGCAGGTATTCCCCACCTGCACTCCAGGTTGTCTCAAACCGGGACTGATACCGGAAGGTTCAGCTCCTCGGAACCCAACATGCAGCAACTCCCCAAGGTCCGGCTCCCTAACGGGGAAACCGGCCGGCCATACATCGGACACATGGAAGGCCACCAGATCATCTCCGGGGATTACTCGGGGATAGAGGCGGTGGTAGGAGCGGCACTCGCAGAGGACCGGGCATATCTCTCCATGTTGAGTACTGGAGACATGCATAGGAATGTAGCTTCCCAGGTCTTCAACATCAAGGAAGCAGATGTCACCTCTCTCCAGCGTCAACTTGCCAAGGCCATGAGTTTCACCCTGCTCTTCGGAGGAGGGAGTGGCAGGTTGCTGGCCCAAGCGAGGAGCAATGGGGCCTTGATCACGGAAGAGGATGCGATCAGGCTCAAGGATCAATTCTTCAAGCGCTTCCCAGGTCTGCTGAGGATGCGGAAGCAGGCCTATGCAATGGCTAGTGACAGCTACCCCGTGACCATTGAGCTTCCTACCGGGATGCGGAGGGTGGTCTCAGGGCAGAAGCTGATAGGCACCACTCTTCTGAATACCAAGGTCCAGGGCACGGCTGCTGCTGGGATGAAGTTTGCCATCAAGCTTGCGTGGCAAAGGGGGCTACTCAAGCCGGGATTTGGAATAGGTGCAACGGTTCATGATGAATTGGTTGCGTGCATACCCACTGGATATACGGAGGAGTACAAGCAGTCTCTGGCCTCCGTGATGCAGGAGGGGATGAAACAGGTTCCTGAGCTGCAAGACGCGCCAATCAAGGTCAATGTGAGCGCGGGAACATTTTGGGGGAAATGACAGTGGAACTGATTCAAACGTACCGGGCCGTGAACTTGGACCTCACTCCCAAGGATCGGTTTGATTCCATGTACCAGATGCTCCAGCCAATGGTAGGCCCGTGGTGCGAGAGACGGGTACGGACCAACGGGATGGATTCCTTGGAGTTGCAGCAGGACATCTGGCTCAAGGTCTGGCTCAAGTTCCCGGAGCTTGTACTCAACGGGGATACCCCTGAGGCCCAGTGGAAACACCTGAGCCGGTGGTTCTGGGTAGTTGCCGGGAACTTTGTCCGTGATCGTTATGCAAAAGCCATCAAGTACCGGTTGGTTTCCCTTGATGGGCACTTGACAATAACTGATCAGAAGAGGCTTGGGGATATAACCCTGAATCCCATCTCTCCAGAAGCCTTGGTGATCCGCGAGGAGACCCTGCAAGAACGGCTGGTACTGGCGGAAAAGGCCCGGGCCATGCTGTTCCAGCTAACCCCCAGGTACCGCATGGTGCTGGTCCTTCACGCCAAGGGCCTTGATCACAATGAGGTAGCCCGCCTGACCGGAGGGACCCCTGGGGCCGCCCGCAAGACCATTAGCCGAGCGAACAAGGTACTCATCAAACTATTGGAGAAGGAAATCAATGACTGGCACAAAGCTTGAGGGACTCCGGGGCAAGGTATTCATGGACCGCTACGCATTGAAGGGGCCGGATGGCATGGCCCTTGAGAAGACCCCGGAGCAGATGTGGACGCGGGTAGCTAAGGGGATTGCCGGAGCGGAGAGTACCCCTGAGAAGCGGAAGTTCTGGGGGGAGAAGTTCTATCAGGCCTTGGAGGACTTCAAGTTTGTTCCAGGGGGAAGAATCCTCTCCGGGGCAGGTACCCACCATGAGGTCACCTACTACAACTGCTTCGTGATTCCCAGCCCAGAGGACTCCCGGGAGGGGATCATCAAGAACCTAGGGCAGATGGTGGAACTGATGTCCAGGGGGGGTGGGGTTGGAGTGAACCTCTCTTCCCTCCGGCCCAAGGGAACCTACATCAAGTCCGTGAATGGACACTCCTCCGGTCCTTGTGCTTGGGCAGAACTCTACTCAGTCGCCACCGGTGACGTGATCCAGCAGGGAGGTACCCGGCGCGGGGCCTTGATGCTGATGCTCAACGATGATCACCCTGATATTGTGGAGTTCATCAACCGGAAGAGGGACCTCAAGAAGCTCAACCACGCGAACCTCTCCGTCTGTGTTTCTGATGCCCTGATGACCCAGGTCAAGCTGGGTGGGAAGTGGCAACTCAAGTGGAATGGGCAGGTGTTTCATACCATGGATGCCAAGGAACTGTGGAACCATATCTGTGAGAGTGCCTGGAAGTCCGGGGAACCGGGTCTGGTCTTCATGGAAAGGTACAACAAGGAATCCAATACCCACTATTATGAGGACATCATCTGTGTGAACCCTTGTGGGGAGCAAGGACTTCCTGCCTGGGGGGTATGCAACCTCGGGGCCATCAACCTGGAAAGGTTTGTACAAGGGTATGACCCGGCAACCGGTACCCCAGGGAAGTTCAACT
>JBAXRQ010000013.1:0-3875 GCA_037131105.1 bacterium
GTTGAAGAGACCGTGAGCGCCGTGGTTCCTGAGACGCTGATCCCGGTACCTCCAGTCACGGAGGTAATAGTTCCTGCCCCTCCCCCGGAGCCTGTACCAAGTGGTCCCGGCATCAGGTTACTCCTTGATCAATTCAAACTCGATCAGGTCAGGCCGCGCGGGGACCGGCACTACGGTGGAGTACCCGTCAATGGCCTTCTCCACTTTCCAGGAGGCCCCGCCAAACTGTGGGTAGTCGCGGTTAGCAGCGACATAGATCGCTACCTTGATCGGGAAGGGTTTGGCAGGTTTGCCTTTCCCTGGGATGATGTGGATTTCCGGTTCCCCTCGTGCCCGCTCAATGAGGACCTTGATGTCTTCATCCTTGGTCCGCATCTTGACCCGGGCACCTTCCCCATTGAGCCGGTCAAAGACTTCGGCACGCTCGAAGGTGTTGAGGTCAAACAGGTTCAGGAAACTGGAGTTATCCAAGGTTTCCTCAATCTGGTCCGGGGTGAGCATCCTGTTCTCATCATGAGTCTGGGTAAGTACCATCATTCATCCTCAGCAAAGGTGACCGGGGACTTGAGCCGTTCCTCTTCCTTCTGGAAGGGAGTGATCTTCCCGCGATCCTGGGTTCCGTTGGCATTCTCAAAGGACCAGTAGCCCTTGTCTCCGGGCTTCAGGGAATATCCTGCCGGCCGCATGATGAACTGCGGAATGGTGAACTCCCTGGGGGCCGGGGAAAGGTGGTCCCGGCACCAGGCAGGGTTGTTGCGGGATTCCAGGTTCCTGAACTCCTCAAGCATGTGACCTTCCCGGCACCGGTAGGTGTAAAGTGGCATTAGTACTTTGCGTACCCTGCCTTGGCTTCCTTCTTCTCAAGTTGCTTGACGGCCTTGGGGGCATTCTTGGGAAGGGCAGGTTCCTTGGTCATCTGCTTGCCTAAGGGCTTGGCTCCAGAACTCTTGGCTGCCATTACGCCATGTATCCCTTCTTGGGTCCCTTGGGGCCAGACATCTTGGTAGGCTTGGCCTGCTGTTGCTGGGTAGCTACTGGGGCCGAACCCTTCTTGATGGCAACCGCCTTGGGCTGGCGGCTCGGAGATCCTGACATTGCCACGGTGTGTACTCCCCTTTCAATAAGGTGGGGCCGGTTTCCCGACCCCCGGTAGATGTAAAGAATCCCGTTAGCTCAAGTCTGAGAGGAACCCATTGATGCGCCGGTTCCGGCACTGCATGTTGGCGTAGTGGTAGATGACAAACCTAGCCCCGTCAGCTACCGTCTGGCTCTTGTCCTGGACATCGAAGTTGCGGAGTACCCGGTAGACCAGATTGGCCGCCCCCTTGGAATCCTTCTCGGAGAGGAAGTCCATCCGCCCCGTGACAAAGCCTGGGACCTTGACGACCGGAACCCCCTCGAAGTCCAAGGCCTGGAAGCCCCCATCCAAGGTGTCAGCAGGCATGAACCGACGCAAGCTGGTGAGCAGGTTCCCGTAGTTGTTCCACTGGGTAGGGCCAGTGAGAATCACGGACACATTGCCAAACCTCGGGGTATCTTCTACCTTGGTCTTGACATCCTGCATCAAGGCCACGGTGAGTGCCCGGCCAGTACCAGAGTTGGCATTCTTGTAGGAAGCCCACCCGGTGTAGGTGCTAGGGTCAATGTTGGCGTAAGTGGCTGAGTCCTTGTTCCAGGTCTGGATGCCATCAATATCCGTGGCCGCGCTGGTGGCTCCCAGCAGGTAGGAGTTGATCTGGTTCCGCAAATCCAACATGGTCTCATCCATCTCGGACCTGAGAGCGGCCTTGAATCCCCCTTCGCCCTGGGTCTGGGCAATGATCTGACCGGTTACCTCAATGACTGCCCACACATACCGGTGGGTCAACTTGGCATCGAGGTACTTGTGAGCAACCGCCGTGGGCAAGGAAGCAGACTCGGAGTAGCTACCAGCAGAGGTATTCTTCGCGTCGTCCTGGACCTTCCACCGGATGCCGTCCCCCGTCACATCCTGCTTGGGGAACCGCGCCAGCATGAACTCATTCCGGGAAATCAGGCTTGCAAAGGGCTTGTCATAGACCAAGCGGATGAGTTCTGCAAGCTGGGAGGTATTGCCAATAGCCATTTGTGTTTCCTAGACCCCGAGACGGTCCAGGCCATCCATGAACGCTCTGTGGGCATCTGCCATGGTCACCGGGGCATTCGCCACTCCGGCAGTACCAGTCGGGGGCCGTCTTTCCAGACCCCGGTCCTCAGCGCGTCCTGCGGCCTTGCCCGCCTCAAAGGCTTCTTTCCGTACCCGCTCCGTTTCCGCCTTCATTGCGGCTCCGGACAGGAGATAATTCCTCAATTGATCCCGGCCCTGAGGCCCGACCATCTCATCGGTGATGCCGGATTCATCCGCTCCAAGAAGTTCCATGAGATCAGTGACAACCTGCCTCATGGTGTCCTGAATGGCTCCCTTGACCGTGGAATCAAACTCCGGTTGGGCCTCCATCCATGCTTGCCGGTTATCAGGTGGGAGGGATTCCCAGTCCTGGGCAAATGCAGGGTTGGCATTCCTGACGGTATCCACCGTCTGCGTGACCTTGATGCGCTTGTTCAGTTCCGCTACGGTCTTGTCGCGGGTACTCTGGAGTTGGCGCTGGACGTAGTCCTGAAGGTCACGGTCTTCGCGAAGCTTGGCTTCTAGTTCCCGGTCACGGGCCTTGGGATCAGGTCTGGTTTGCGGGGCCTGGTTCTCCTGTTCCTGCTTCAACGCATCTGATGCGCTGGGCTTCTGGTCACCAGGGGCAGGCTCATTGATCTCGGAACCCTGCTCGCCCAACCCATCCACCTGCCCCTGCTGGGTCGAGGTGTATTGGTCGAACTTGGCAAGGAACTCTGAATGGGCCTCACTGATAGCAGAAGCAACGGGAACAGAAGGAAGGCTTTCCGATTCCTCGGGCATCAATCCTCCGATGGAGGGGGTTACCTAGAGAGTGCCCCTCCAAATACAGAACGTTCCCGGGGTGCAAATCTGTTCAGGGAAGTCATGGTGGAAGCGTCATCATTCCCTGCAAAGGAGGAGGCTCCAAGGAATTCCTGCTGCTCAGACCCCTTGGCATTCAGGTAGTCGGAGAGCCTGACCTTGTTGAGGTCAAACCGCTTCCTGAAGTCATCCGCTGTGGTGTACCCACCAGTACCATCGATTGACCCGGCACTTGCCACATTCTTCCCTTGCATGAGTGCATTGGTGAAGGCCCCCACCGGGACATTGGCAAAGTTCCCCTCCCCATCTACCGTGGGGCTTCCATAGAAGTGGGTCTGGGAACCATCAGCATTGACCTGGGTTGCATAGTGGGCGGCACTTCCGGGAGTTCCCTGATCTGCACCCTGCCGGATGCCTAGGCCTCCGCGGGTGGCTCCCATGAAGGAGGCTTGGATACGGGTCCGGGGGTTGGCCTCAAGGTTGGTTACCTGGAGAGCCTGATCAAAGGCCTGCTTCTGGGAATTGAGGGCAAAGGTCTGGTTGAACTGGGATATTGAAGCGTTCAGGGTATCCCGGCTTATACCAGAACTCACGGCAAACTGATCGGCCTGTTGCTTGAGTTGCTGGGCCGCAAGGGTAGGCTGGCCGTTGAAGGTGCCGGTCAAGGTGCCTTCCTGGAAGAGCCTTGTTGCATCATTGAGGGCCTGCTGTACGGTCTTCTGGCCCTGGACATATTGACCCTTGGTGTAATCCCACGTCCAGTTGAATCCGGTGGTGGTAGCCATGTTCATGAGTTGTTGAACCAGAAGGGCCTGGAACTTATCCGACATGCCCCCAGGCATTTCATTACCTGGCCCTCCGTAGAGGTTGCCAAAGGGGGTAGGCATTCCAACAGGGATGGCCCCATAGGGATTGGAGGAGGTAG
>JBAXRQ010000014.1:0-3782 GCA_037131105.1 bacterium
GCAACAGTCTCAAGACGGTAGATCCAGGCATCGTTGAGGATGACCGAACCGCACATGGCCTTCCACCCCAGGCTGAACCACTGCCCGAGAGGGTTAGCGTGATCCTGGCTGGAGGCAGGGGTGTAGAAGATGTTGGCAGCAGAGGCCAGATCAACCACGGTGTAAGCTTCCTTGCCGAAGATCAGGGTAGCGTAGGTGTCAGAGTCCGTGCCAGTGGTGGACTTCGTGCCAGCCTTGGTCGCACCGCTGTCGGGGAAAATCTTGGACAGGGTGGAGGTGACGAAGCGAATGTTACGGTAAGAACCCACTTCGCCCTTCAGCAGACCGGAGTTGCTGCTGTAGTTAGCGGCGGGGACGTAATCAGGAACGCTCTCAAGGTCGAACTCAACGTCAGGGTGAGTGACGGCGATGTAAGACTTACGGACGGCCTGGGTGGCAATCTTAGTGGTGGCATCAACCTGCTCAGTGTAGAACTTAGCGTCCGCACCCTTGAGGATTCGGGCAACCTTGTCGAGCGCCACGGCATTGATCTTGCCAGCCACGGTGGTACGAGCGCCAGCGCCGATAGTGCCGATGCTGTCAGTCAGACGGCCAAAAGCAGAACCCGCCATGATGCCATCCCGGTACACGGTCTCAATGGTCTGAGCCATGTTCTCGGAGTTACGGGCCATCAACTCGGTGTCCACGCTCACTTCATTGATCCACTCAGCCTGATCCGAAACTCGGAAGAGGTTGCCGTACTGACTCAGGGTGAGCGTCACGGTGGTGATGGTGGGCTGGGTGTCAGTGGGGATCGTGCCTTCCACGAGGCTCTTGATGGTGGAAGCATCCTTGCCAGTGGTAGGGCTGATACGCTCATACCGCCGGAAGGCCATCGTCTTGCTGTTCTTCTGGGGGATGCTGTTCTTCAGGCCGTACTCGCCAATAACGAGGTTAGGGTCTGCGACAGCAAGGCCCTTGCGCTGAATGTACTGGGTAAGGGCTGAGAGGGTGCTAGAGGTAGTAACGGCCATTGCTGGCTCCTTTTAGTAGTTTCTATTCCGGCGCATCTGTTCGATCTTCATTTCCTGAGCCGCAAATTCAGCGGGAGTCAGGTTGTTCCAATCGACTGAGCCTAGAGCAGAAGAGTTTTTGGTTGCGGAAGTGGCGGTAGAGGATTCCGAAACGGCCCTCTGCCTGGAGACTTGCTTAGAGGAGACACCCCGATTGCTGTTAAGCCCCTGGGCGATTTTCACGATCAGCGAGGGGGAGTTCAGGATGATTTCCTGATCCTGCTTGGACATTGACTCAATTTCTTTAGCCAAGTCCATTCGGATTTCCTCAAAGTTCGGGATGTTTCTTTCAATGTAATCAATGTTCGCCTGTACCCTTGCCTGTTCTGCGAGAGAGGAAACTTGGCCCCTAAGCCGTTCGTTTTCCTCCAACATGGGTTTCAGGTTCTTCTGGATCACAGGAGCAAGCACTCTCTCCACATCAGGATCAACCTGGGGATCGGGTTCGGACTTCTGCTGATGCTGAATCTGCTGCATAGCCCACAACTTCTGCTGGTGCAACTCTTCAGACTGTCGCCGGATGGTGTCACGAAGTTCCTTCAATTCGTCCGGGTCTACCTCGATTCGCCTGGGCTTTTCGGGTTCCGGCTGAACTTCGGGTTCAACCTCTTGTTCACCAACCTGATTGTCAAATTCCTCTGGGCTCAAAGTCCCCTCCTTTATCCGATGTTTAACGCCGTCTCCGGCAAGGGTTATACTACGATCTTTCAAATAACATTGCAATACGCTTGATCATTTCTCTCATTCCGTTCTTATGCGAGGCGTGAACCTGCCAGTTGTCCAGGGTCGGGTCCGTTGGTTGGAGCGCCGTGCTGTTCTGCCATTCCAGCCAGAGAAGAAACGCCTGAAGGTCCGGGTTGGCTACCAGACGAGTTAGCGCCTCCAGGTTTTCCTGATCCTTGCTGGGATCCTTGCTGAGCCTGTTGCATAGCAAGTTGCTGAGCGAAGAGTTGCTGTTGCTCAATTTGGATCTCCTGGTCCGTCTTGATGAACTTCCAACTATCCCTAATCCTGGCAAGGTTAAATAGATCCTTCGCCAGTTCGTTCCATTTAATCACCTGAGCCGCAGGGCTCTGGGCTAGGACGCTAATCAACTGAATCGTCTGCCCAATCTGCTGCTGGGCGTTTGCAACATTGACAGCACCAACCGCAAAGCAATCAAAGTCCCCCTCAATGTCCATTGGGGCAACTTTCATCACCGCAGGGCCGGGGACATTCAACTGCATCCCGGTGTTGGGATCAAACATTGTCCCAGTATTGGGATCGCCAGCTACCCGAATCCAGACGGCCTCATCCATCAACTGCTGGTTGAGTTGCATCTGCATACCCAGGATCGGATTGAGTAGGTTGTACTCAATATGCTTGAGCGTCTCGGCATCACGCCCACTGCTCATCCCGGCGCTTGCGGCGACCTCAGTGGCGCTCTTCTTGTAGTCCTGGGTGGTGAAGGAGGCTTGCGCCCCAGTGGACTGGTTGTGCTGGGCCATCATAAAGCCGATTTCCTGGAACCCCAAGGAAGCCTGTGGGATCACATGGAGAGGCTGAATGTTGCCCTGAGCCGCTACTGGGTAAAGAGCGCCGGGAGCAGAGAGGAACTCATCGGCATCAAACACGCCGTCCTGAACGTGGGTGAAGACTGGATTGATAATGAGGGAGTTAGCCTCAATCACCTGATTAGCCCGGACATTGATCACATCCTGCAAGCCAAGGGCAGGTTCCACAATCCCTCGGCCATAAACCTCACCGGGTTCAGGGTAGAGGACAAACATATTCCAACTGCACTTGCCATGAGCGAAGGGGTTGGGTTCAAACCGAATCACCTTACTTCGGTTGGCAATCACCAAGATGTGGTTCTTATAGATGACCGGACCATCAGGACCGGGTAACTCAAGATCGCCCTCAAACTGAAGCAACTCCACCATGCTCTTGGGAGGGTCAATGAAGCCCTCAAGCCTATATACTTCACGCTTAAGGCCGTCACTGGGATCGTTCTGCCCATCAGACTCATGGACTTCATCTAGATTCTCATAGACGGAGTACCCATCAGAAGACTGCATGGAAAGCAAGTATGCTTTGCTCTTGAAGGTTCGCATACATCTGGGGGCATAGTCAGGGTTGTTGGAGTGGCGCTCAATGCAGAAGTCAAAGATATTGCCCACTTCCAGAGTAGGACCGTCATAGACACGCTGTTCCATCGTGGGGGCAGAGTCCGCAATCTCGGGTTCCATCCCCATCTGAACCTGCTGCTGGGCCATCATCATGTTCTGCATGAAAGCTGCTTCGTCTGGAACCACTTGGGTGCGGGTGGTCCAGTTCACGCAGTAGGGGACATTCCCAAAGATGGTGGAGTATTTGATGACTTGGTTCATCTTGGTGCGGAAACCAGTCTTGTGGTGCTGCCACTGGAGCAGGGACTTGTTTGCCTTAGCCTTGGGGTCATCATCTGGCGTTCTGCCATAAATGTCGAAGAACTCATCGTATGGCATGACCCCTTGGGTGAGATGAGCAGCTACTGCCTCAACCGCCTGTTGAGTGATGGGGATGTACCGCTTGGATCGGAAGTCCTGAATGTTGTCCCAGGTCTTGCCGAACTTAGAGACGTAGGCAAGCCAGCACTCCTGCCAGATGCGCTCCTTCTCTAGACGCTCGCTCTTGCGCTTGCGCCACCAATCCGCACCCCAGTTTGCGAAAGCCGCTACATCAACGCCAGGAGTAATCATGCTCTACCAC
>JBAXRQ010000015.1:0-3697 GCA_037131105.1 bacterium
CCTTGCATTCCGCTTTTTGTATATTGTGGTGCGCATCCATGTCGCTCTTGACTCCCAGATGCTTGAGTGAGCCATCTCCACGTATCTTGATTTCCATTGGGGTCCAGCCTTTAGTGTGGACAAGCAGTGGGTTGTCCTTCTTCCATATTCCCCAGTGCACTCCAAAGGTCCTGAGCTTCTTGACCGAAATTTCTATGCCTGTGAGTACACACCAGGCCGAGATGATATCCGCTTTCTCCTGGAGCGCTCCCATGGTGGACTCAATTGATAGCAGATCGTCTGCAAACGCAATCGTCTCTACTGGATGTGACACCCCTGCAAGGTCCTGTGTCTTGAACTCGCTCGGTATTTTCCTGAGTGTCGTTAGGAGGGTGTCTAGGGCAGCAACCCACAGGAGGGGTGACGGTATATCTCCCTGACCCGTGCCCTTGCATGTTCGGAACTTGATCCCCTCTCTATCCAGCGCCTCCAGTCCGCCTTCCGCTACCTTGATGTTCTTCGGGCATTTTATGAACACGTCCCCGCCCTGATCCAAGCTCGTCATGAAGCCTGCTAGCCCTTGCGGAATATGCAGCCTGGTTAGAGACCTGATGATGAATAGCTTCCCCAGGGAGTCAAAGGCTCTCTTCATGTCCCACGAGCTTATATAAATGCTCGTCTTGAAGTCTTTCGCCGCTTCAAGACAATTCGTGAGCTGTGGGATGGCTGATGATGTGCCCTTTCCCCTGATGTACGCATGTTGCGCTTGGTCTATGAGCTTCCACTTCAACCAGAAATCAGCAATCTTTTTCATAATTAGTCCCACCCATATCTTTCGAGTGACTTCCACCAGCATCAGCGGTCTCAGGTCGTCAAGGGTTGGTTCTTCAACTTTTGGGATCGGTTGTAACCATCTCCTGCCCCATCCTGGGACCACAGTCCTGTCAGTCCAGGCTTTGCTTATTGCGTTGTAAACCCTTTCTCGCACATTGGCCGGCCAGCAAGATACCAGCAGGTATGTTAACCCCGATGGACCACCAGCAGACCTCGGGTTCAGTGTCTTGATGTAGTCATTAAATTCCTCTAGGCTTGGGATGTAAGTATCTAGCCCCAACCCCTCTATTCTAGCCTCTTCACATATGGGTTTGTCCACCATTCCATTTAGAACCTCCTTAGCATGTTGCCATGGTATGTTCAGTTTCGTGGCCAGGCTCTGCCACTCTTCCTCATTGACCTCCTTGGTGCATTTTGCCACCTCCGCATCTCTGGCATCATCATCCTCTGTGGCGTTGAACCAGAGGGCGAAGAACTCAGTTACAATTCGGGCTATTTCATCAGCGTCCACGATGTTCTCTTCTTTCCCATATATTACATCCAGCGAGAATGTAGGCGATCTAGCCATTACAGTCTTGATCACCGCCCCAATCTTCCCCGCGTCCGCTTCATCCTGTATCCTCCGCATTCTTCCTCCATGAAGCAGTCTAAGCTCCGTACGTCTTTCTTTGGTGGTGAGGGCCCTCAGGTGAAGGAGCTCCGCTCTTAGACCTTCAGTAGTGTTCAATCGCTGCCATTCCCTCCAGTCCGGTAATCCCTCCGGTATTCCATTTTGTCCCAGCCAATCCTTCTCATCGTCATTCAAGACTATCCTCCTCATATCCCTCTTCAGGTCAGTATATAGATGATAGCAGGCCCCCAGCCCTGCCTTGTCCACCATCCTCTTGAAGAGGGCCCCAATAATCCTTAGTCTGATGTGTAGTAGCCTGGAGACAGGAGACCAACCATCAGGATTATTCTTCGTATTCCTTGATTCTTGGATTCTGATGGCCTCCTTGACCGTCCAGTCCGTGATTTGGGACACCGACCATCCACTTAGGTTCCCTTTCAGTGCCTTTTCCAGTGAAGCAGTTAGTCTCTTCCGTGCACCCTTGTCGCCTGCCTTGATCGTTGCCGGTAGCCTCACTGCTAGCCTTTTGCTCCTCTTTGGGGGCACCTTGTCTGCGCTGATGACGCCAATTACCGGGAAGTGATCTCCTACAAATAGCCCATCCGAGGATACCCAAGCCTCGCTGCTATCCGTGTTTGATAACACATGGTCAATGGTAGTGGAGACAAATTTTTTGTCGCCTAGATTACGATACGTCGAAGCCGCACCTTGAAATGGGATCCTTGTGAAGTCAGTGCCAGTCACTTTGAAGTCCACCGGAGCCGTTCCCATGTTCAAGTCTCCACCAATAAGCGTCTTTACTGCAGACGGCTTTAACATCTCTTCCCATAGGAGCTTTTCAAACCCCGGTATGATGGACTGAGCTAGTGTCCTAAAGGCACCTTCAGTCTCCTTCGCTCCTACATACGGCCGGTACACTGATAATATCTTCATTTGTGTGCCTCCCCATACAAAGTCGAGGCTGGACAGTATCCCATGTGGCAGGATCGGCCTCTTAACAACTTTGGAGCATAAGTCCGAGTAGAAGATCACGTCCCCCCCAACAAAGCATTTTGTTCGACGGGCAGGCATCGGTTCCATTTTTCCCCTCCAGTTCTTTCCAGTCACTCTTTTGAGCGTGTTCAGATATCCATGCATATACCTGGTCCTCCCCTCATCCATCTTTGCATCCGTTATGCACAACACGTCCGCGTTCGATCTTTTGACCACGTCCGCAACTTTCTCACAGTTCTGGGCGTTCCACGCATTCGCATTCCAGAACACCGTTTTCATCTTCTTCTCCTCTCTTATACCCTTCATTTGATTGGCCTCCGCCATTGTGGGTGGGAAGTCCGGTAAAGCACCATGTGGTCTAGCAACCTCAGCTTCCATAGGGGGACCGTGTGCCTCAACCCAAGGTTCGTGCTCTACTATGTCCAGTAGCTGCTCCTCAGTGCCATCCCACTTATCCTCCTTGGCACTGGTATCGCTTGGATCATCTGAGCTGTGAACACGCCCAGACGCTCCCGCCACGTTTCCTTCCCCCTTCGAGTTATTGCTAGGGTCAGTCCCCATGGCCTCCCCCGCAGTCAAGCCGACTTCCCCATTCTCCGGAAAGTCGGGACTAGTCACCCTTGCACTCTCGCCATCCATTTCCGTTCTGTTCTGCAACCCTGTGACTCCCGTACCCTCTAAGTTCTCACCGCTTTCCAGAATTCCACTGTTCGTCAGGCCAAGGAGACTCCCCAGCTTTATGATGGCTTCTTTCAGGGCAGCCTCAAGATCCTCTAGCATCCCACTATTCCTTACATGGTAGTGCCCCCTCCTAAAGGTCATCATTTTCCCCGTCGACAGTATGTTCCGAAGCTCACCAGTGTTTGTTATGGTGCCTGTGGCTGTCGGCCCTTCCATCAGGTGATTGTAATCCTCGTCCTCCGGATCAAGTGCCCATCTGGAGAAGTTCAGTCTGGCACATGTTCCATCCAGAATCTTGGCTGGTAGCCAGTCCAGTATGTGAAGATCCCTGTTTGATAGGAAGGACTTCCTCTGGCTCAGTTTTTCAATGATTGACATGAGTATTTCTTTCGGATATCTCATGTCTTCGCGCGGTATGTTTGCCCAGTTTTGTCTCGCACTGCCTGGCGCAAATCTTATCAGCTCCTTCAGGGCTGCTATCATGGCTTGGGCTCCCGCATCCGTGCTTGGGTCCGGAGGCGCATCCGCACCCATTCTGATCTGAGAGTACGCTAGGTAGCCACACCATCCCCTTCCTGGGTACCGGTCATCCGCCGGGTC
>JBAXRQ010000016.1:0-3198 GCA_037131105.1 bacterium
CGTCAGCTCGTGTCGTGAGATGTTGGGTTAAGTCCCGCAACGAGCGCAACCCTTACCCGTAGTTGCCAGCGCGTCATGGCGGGAACTCTACGGGGACTGCCCGGGTTAACCGGGAGGAAGGTGGGGATGATGTCAAGTCCTCATGGCCCTTATGTCCAGGGCTACACACGTGCTACAATGGGCGATACAAACCGTTGCAAAGTCGCGAGATGGAGCTAATCGGAGAAAGTCGTCCTCAGTTCGGATTGTAGTCTGCAACTCGACTACATGAAGGTGGAATCGCTAGTAATCGTGTATCAGAATGATACGGTGAATACGTTCCCGGGCCTTGTACACACCGCCCGTCACATCACGAAAGCCGGGAGCACTTGAAGAGGCTGTGGTAACCCGCAAGGGGGCTAGGTCTCAATGGTGAACTTGGTGATTGGGGTGAAGTCGTAACAAGGTAGCTGTAGGAGAACCTGTGGCTGGATCACCTCCTTTCTAAGGAGAGTCACCTTTAGGGGTGACGATAGGTCAACGCTTCCGATCGAAATTTCTATCCGGTTTTTAAAGACGCTCGTGATCTTTGACGAGCGTGTTTGGGCGTCTGTGTGGGTGTTTATGGATGCCCAGTAACGGGCCCGTAGCTCAACTGGGAGAGCGCCTGGTTTGCATCCAGGAGGTCCAGTCTCCACGAGTCGAAAGGCGAGTGGGAGCGACGCGAGAGCGTTGCGATAGACTGGAATCGACCTCCTCTTTGAGCCTGCGGCTGATTCGTATGGGCCCGTAGCTCAGCTGGGAGAGCGCCTGGTTTGCATCCAGGAGGTCGTCGGTTCGATCCCGGTCGGGTCCACCATTTGCCAGGAATGGCAAGTAGGGGGAATCGGCGGAGTTGATCCGCGATGCCAGTCTGACCAAACCAAAGGGCCTATAGCTCAGTCTGGTTAGAGCGCACGCCTGATAAGCGTGAGGTCGGTGGTTCGAATCCACCTAGGCCCACCACACGTAAGTTTGAGTTGAGTTGAGTTGAGATCCCAAGGGATTTGAATCCAGCTCAAGGCCGGTTCGAGGATCGGTTGCCGAGAGGCAGAGTTGTTTGACAGACCAATAGAAGGAATAGAGAAGGGTGATCCATGGCGTTGCTAGAGGCGCTGTGGGCTTAAGGCGAGGCAAGTTTAGCGAATCAATACTTTTGGGTTTGAAGTCAATGTAATTCATTGATGGAAGGCCAAGTTACAAAGGGTTGACGGTGGATGCCTTGGCAGATGACAGCGATGAAGGACGTGGTAAGCTGCGAAAAGTCTCGGGGAGTTGCACGCGAACGGTGATCCGGGAATGTCCGAATGGGGAAACCCGGCTGGGTGAAAGCTCAGTCATCTCTTAGCTGAATACATAGGCTTAGAGAAGCGAACGTGGGGAAGTGAACCATCTCAGTACCCACAGGAACAGAAAACAACAGTGATTCCGGTAGTAGCGGCGAGCGAAACCGGAACAGCCCAAACCTCCTACGTGTAAGCGGCAGGCGTTGCGTAGGGGGGGTCGTGGGACCTACAGGTTGGAGCTGCCCTCCAACACAGAGTTACAAAACCTATAGTTAGCGGAACGGCATGGAAAGGCCGGCGATACAGGGTGATAGCCCCTTATGCGAAAGCTACTAGGACTCTGAGTGGTGTTCCCAAGTATGTCGGGGCACGAGAAACCTTGACAGAATTTGCCGCGACCATGCGGTAAGGCTAAATATGTTCATCTGACCGATAGTGAACCAGTACCGTGAGGGAAAGGCGAAAAGAACCCCGATGAGGGGAGTGAAATAGAACCTGAAACCGTCAATCTACAAGCAGTGGAACCACTATGGTATATCCGGTGGAACCGCGTGCCTTTTGCATAATGAGCCGGCTAGTTATTTTCAGTGGCGAGGCGAAGCCGAAGAGGCGAAGCCGCAGGGAAACCGAGTCTGAATAGGGCGACAGTCGCTGGAAATAGACGCGAAACGGGATGATCTATCCTTGACCAGGATGAAGGTAGGGTGAAACCTATTGGAGGTCCGAACCAGTGTGGGTTGAAAACCGCTTGGATGAGTTGAGGATAGGGGTGAAAGGCCAATCAAATTCCGTGATAGCTCGTTCTCCCCGAAATAGCTTTAGGGCTAGCGTCGGATGTTTCGTCGTGCAGGTAGAGACCTGAATGGACTAGGGGGCTTACCAGCTTACTGAATCCAACCAATCTTCGAATGGCACGCCGTGAAGTCCGGCAGTCAGACTGCGGGTGATAAGATCCGTAGTCGAGAGGGAAAGAACCCAGATCGCCAGCTAAGGTCCCAAAATACATGCTAAGTGGAAAAGGATGTGGATGTGCTTAGACAGCCAGGAGGTTAGCTTAGAAGCAGCTATCCTTTAAAGAAAGCGTAATAGCTCACTGGTCAAGCGGGTCTGTGCCGACAATTCAACGGGGCTAAAGCATGTTACCGAAGCTGCGAACGTAAGTGGTAGGGGAGCATTCCCTACGTCTGTGAAGGTTGACCGCAAGGACAGCTGGAGACATGGGAAGAGACTCTGTCGGCATAAGTAGCGTAAAGACAGGCGAGAACCCTGTCCGCCGTAAGACTAAGGTTTCCAACGCAAGGTCAATCCGCGTTGGGTTAGTCGGACCCTAAGCTGAGGCCGAAAGGCGTAGGCGATGGAAGGCTGGTTAATATTCCAGCACCATGAGCATCTCGTTTGTACGATGCAGGGACGCAGGAAGGTAGGGACGCAGAGCTATGGAATGTTCTGTGAAAGGATCCAAGGGTGGCGCTTAGGGAAGTCCGGGTGCCGTGAGCTCAAGGTTTCTGACGAAAAGTCCTAATCCTACACTGCCGAGAAAAGCTGCTAAGGAGAGGTGCTTGTGTCCGTACCGCAAACCGACACAGGTAGTCGAGGAGAGAATCCTCAGGCGTTTGAGAGAACTCTGCTGAAGGAACTCGGCAAATTAACCCCGTAACTTCGGGAGAAGGGGTACCACGGTAGGGTTTATAGCCCGAGGTGGTGGCACATAAATGTCCCAGGCGACTGTTTAACAAAAACACAGGTCTCTGCAAACTCCAAAGAGGAGGTATAGGGGCTGACACCTGCCCGGTGCCGGAAGGTCAAGAGGAGCGGTCAGCGCAAGCGAAGCTGCGAATTTAAGCCCCGGTGAACGGCGGCCGTAACTATAACGGTCCTAAGGTAGCGAAATTCC
>JBAXRQ010000017.1:0-3078 GCA_037131105.1 bacterium
CACCTCCATGGTGGTCGAGAGTCACACCTGGCTTTCGGGACCCCCTCCCTGTGCCCGGCAGCTGCATGGCTGCCGACTCAAGTGCATGTGGCTATACACTGGAGTGTCCCACCTTGGTCTCACTTCTGCTTCGGAGGTGCTGCGTTGCCATGTGCATCGATCACGCCCTGGTGGTGGAGCTTGTTCAGGATGCCCACATGGTCCTTGGCCTTGTTCACGTCGATGCCTATGTCGTTATGGTTGCTCTTGAAGTACTTGAACTGGCGCAGGAACTCCTGCTTGTTGTCGTTGAGGAGGTCCTCCTCGTGCTTCACCTCCTCCATCTCAGCTCGTGACCTCTTCTTCTTAGATGAGCCCTTGAGCATGTGAGCACCCTTGCCCTTGGAGCCTACAGACACTGAGTGTGGAAGGTTGACTTACTGCTGAAGGACATGCACCTCTAGAGGGCCTGTGCAAACTCTGGTCTCATGTCCACGAGGAGGTTCTGGGTCGTCTCCAGTCTCTTCTTCCTGTCCTTCATAGCCTTGGTTATCATTGTCTAGACACCTACTGGCTTCTAGGTGTAGAGCACGTCGCACATCCACTTCTTGTCCAAGTGGTGCCAGTCCCCCTCGTCAGGAAGGAACTTCAGTAGCACCGGGTCTGAGCGAGCATACTTGGTGAAGTCCTCGATGGTGAGACCCTCGATCTGTGGCACTGCAGCCACCTTGACTGCCTGTCGCTTTATGTACTATAGGGTCAGGTGGAGCGTAACTTACCTCCTTGTCACCGCGGGTGATCTGCTTGAGGAAGTAGATGTTGACCGTGTCCATCTTGGGCAGGTAAGCCTCGCACTCCTGGGTGAGGAAGTTGTAGACGTCCCGCTTCGAGGACATCTTCTCCATGAGCGAGTGGATGTTCACCTGCTACAGTTGCTGCGGTGGTATGTTGGACATAGGTGACCTGTGCTGTTGTTGTCTGTGCTGCTACTAAATTGATTATAAACTAAAGGTAATAGGTGGAACTTACTCAGGAATGATCACCTGAGAGCAAGTTATACCTCCCAGTGAGAGTAATTTGCCTCCAGTAGGCGTTGCCTAAAAGGGCAACAGCTGGGAAAACTTGTAATCTTATACCTTAGTCGTCCCATGAGCACACAGCCCACCTCCTCCTCTCTACACGGGGAGGCCCACGCTGATGCTGACCTCTGGCAGTCAGAGGACTCTGCGAGTGACCACAGTTTCAAGACAGCAAGGGTCAGCCCTGCTCCGGCACCTTTCTATCTGAGCACCAACCTCGTCTCACGTAGGAACATTACGTTGGCAGACGTGATCTCGGAGTCAGTGACTCCAGCTATAATCCAGGCCAGGGAGGCCCTCGTGGTGGCCAAGAGCAGGTTCCGTGACAACCCTCATGGTGTGGTTGACCCCAGGGCTGAGCTTAAGAAGCTCTCTGGTAAGGTCATCTTAGCCACCATGGTTGAGGACGAGGAGGTCCTCCGCCTCGCTGGCTTAGCCAAGGAGGTCTACTTTAGAGAGCAAGCTGCTATCAGCAGCAGTGGTGTGTCAGGTTCACGTCTCCGGCTGGCTGACCTCGGCTCTCTCTCAAACCGAGTGCACCATGACCATATGCGTGCAGTGTCTGTCGCTGGCCCACGTGAGGAGGTCAAGGAGGGGGAGGCACTTGCCGCTACCAACAAGTGGGGGACTCTCTCCAAGTGGAGACTGAAGGAGAAGCAGAAGGCACTGCTCTCTGAGGCACGGTTCCTGATGAATGAGAGTCAGGTGCCTCTAACTACAGTTGCCAAGAGGCTGCGCATGAGTTATAGTCTGCTGCGCCGCATCAAGCGTGGTCAACTTGACACCCACGAGGCTGTCTTCAGGAGAAAGGTTACTCGACCACGCTTTCTCAAGCTGCACGAGCGCTCTCGGGTGATCATTCAAGAGGCCCTCGACACAGCCATGACGCCGCTCCAACTCAGAGACCTCCAGAAGCTGCTGCAGCAGAGGTGCCGTCTGCGAGTCAGCCGCTCAACCCTGGGTCTGTACCTTCGCACCAAGTTGAATGCCTCTTACCGCAAGGTGAAGCCTATCAAGCTGCTCTAGAATTTCCCTGCCGCCAAGTATCAGAGGTAGTTTGCGGCGGCAAGGTTCGTTAACGCCCTCCACGGGCAAGTCCGCATCGTGGACATCGACGAGAGTGTGATTAACTCCACCGACAAACGCTAGCGTGGCTGGCTGGAGAAGGGCAGGTAGAACCAGGTGACCACTGCCCTGCGTCCGGAGGGTGTGAATCTCATAGCAGCACTGACCAGCACGGGACAGTTCCTGTACACCGTTAACTGCGGCAAGACCAACGGCCCCACCTTCGGGTTCTTCCTGATGAAGCTCTGTGAGCATTTTGACGCCGAGGACCACCACTGGAGGAAGAGTACCATCTTCATGGTGGACAATGCTGGCTACCACAGAGGCACTGTCGCGAGGGACATCATATAGAAGCTGCGACTGCCAGTGCTCTACATGGGTCCTTACCACTTCAGGATGGCTCCTGTGGAGATGGCCTTCAACTACATCAAGGGCCACGACCTCAACCCCTTCCGCTCTGGGGTTGGATCCAGGTAGGTTCCGCTGACTTATTTTGTAGAGCGTAGGTGACCCAGTACATCAAGGAGCTGGCCATGCACATCAGTCGACTTGACTTCGGTTGGGGGAGGGCAGCCTACCTCCACTGCCTGACGGCTGCCCTGGATGACCTCGCGCTGGTGGACCTCTGAGGCAACGGTTAGTGAGCGGCTGTGACGGTGACTCCCCTGCAGGGACAGTTGCGCGGCAGATCCATTTTTGAATTATCTAAAGTAATAATAGTTAAGAATTTAACGAACGTCCTTAATGCCCCGCGAACGTCCTTAATGACCCTATGGTCACGGGGTCAACTCCGGACAATGAAGTCAGTCACCTTGGACCTCTCGTCCCTGGTGCTGAACTCAACCAGCCAGCTGTTGCCTTACCACTACCACGTCTGAAGCCACTAGGTTTTCCTGACGACCGCGTCAGATTTCTATTAGTGATAGCGTGACCGCGTCACAAGACAACCTATGAC
>JBAXRQ010000018.1:0-3063 GCA_037131105.1 bacterium
TCAGCTCGTGTCGTGAGATGTTGGGTTAAGTCCCGCAACGAGCGCAACCCTCGTGGTTAGTTATTCCTGGGAAACCAGAATCTGACCAGACTGCCCTGTGAAACGGGGAGGAAGGTGGGGACGACGTCAAGTCCGTATGGCCCTTACGGCCAGGGCTGCACACGTACTACAATGCCCACTACAGAGGGACGCAAGACCGCAAGGTGGAGCCAATCCCGAAAAGGTGGGCCCAGTTCGGATTGGAGGCTGCAACTCGCCTCCATGAAGTTGGAATCGCTAGTAATGGCGCATCAGCTACGGCGCCGTGAATACGTTCCCGGGCCTTGTACACACCGCCCGTCACATCATGAAAGCCGGTTTTACCCAAAGTCGCCTCCGGGTGCCTAAGGTAAGGCTGGTGATTGGGATGAAGTCGTAACAAGGTAGCCGTAGGGGAACCTGCGGCTGGATTACCTCCTTTCTAAGGAGTATATACCTCGGCTCATTCTGGATAGGGGACTTGTTCTCCTGGAAAGTTTGAGACGAGATAGGTCGATCCCTGTACGTTAGATTCGTCTAACGATGGGATTTTTAAGACCAAGTCAGGGAAACCTGTCGGGGCCACGCCTGAGTGGCCCGCACAATTCAGTCTTCCGATTAAACAACTGCGGCGTCCGATCCTAATGGATCTGTAAGCTTTGGGGGCATAGCTCAGTTGGTAGAGCGGTAGCTTTGCAAGCTATAGGTCTGGGGTTCGAATCCCCATGCCTCCACCAATGCCTCCACTAAAGCTTGGAGTAAACCTTGGAGCAAACCGGGCCTGTAGCTCAGTTGGTTAGAGCATGCGCTTGATAAGCGCAGGGTCACTGGTTCGAGCCCAGTCAGGCCCACGAGAGGCCCTTGGGATTTGGGGATGGATGCCGCGGATAGAAACGGAAACTAAAATTTTCCCGTGCTGGGTAAAACCGGCAAGGGGTTCTTTGACAACTGCGCAGTATAGATAGTTTTTACACACGAGTCTTTCCGTGTGTCTTGAGCGGGCAACCGCTTGGGACGACGGGAAAAAATCGGGTAAAACAACTTCAAGTCGAGGCGAGATTCTATTGAAGAATTGGAAAAAAATTACTAAGCGACCTTAACGGATTGCGAGATCAAGCTACCGAAGGCGCACGGAGAATGCCTTGGCACCAGATGGCGATGAAGGACGTGGTAAGCTGCGATAAGCCCCGGGGAGCCGCACACAGGCGCTTGGACCCGGGGATTTCCTAATGGGGTAACCCGATCGGGGGAATGCCCGATCACTCCGGCCTGAATACATAGGGCCGGTAGAGCTACACCCGCTGAAGTGAAACATCTCAGTAAGCGGAGGAACAGAAAACGAGCGTGATTCCGTAAGTAGTGGCGAGCGAAAACGGAAAAGCCCAAACCGGGGAGCTTGCTCCCCGGGGTTGTAGGGCCACAATGTGGGACTTCGACGGTTAGGAGAAGCGGATGGAAAGCCGCTCCCCAGAGGGTGAGAGACCCGTATCCGAAAACCGAAAGAGCCCTAGTGGTACCCTGAGTAACGCGATGCACGTGAAACTTCGCGTGAACCCGTCCCGACCACGGGATAAGGCTAAATACAATCTGGTGACCGATAGTGAACAAGTACCGCGAGGGAAAGGTGAAAAGAACCGCTGTGAGCGGAGTGAAATAGAACCTGCAACCGTGTGCCGACAAGGTGTCAGAGCCCCGCAAGGGGTGATGGCGTGCCTTTTGCTTAATGAGTCTGCGAGTTATTGTCTGTGGCGTGCCGAAGGGCTTATGGTCCGGAGGCGGAGCGAAAGCGAGTCCGAAATGGGCGAACATAGTCGCAGGCAGTAGACCCGAAGCGGAGGTGATCTACCCATGGCCAGGATGAAGTCCCAGTAAAATGGGATGGAGGTCCGAACTGGTGAGCGTTGAAAAGCTCTCGGATGAGCTGTGGGTAGGAGCGAAAGACTAATCAAACCCCGTGATAGCTGGTTCTCCCCGAAATAGCTTGAGGGCTAGCCTTGCATGCTGACCTGTAGAGGTAGAGCACTGGATGGACGAGGGCCCATACCCGGGTACCGAATCCAATCAAACTCCGAATGCTACAGGGTGGAGTGCAGGAGTCAGACGGCGGGGGATAAGCTTCGTCGTCGAGAGGGAAACAGCCCAGACCGTCAGCTAAGGTGCCTAACGACCGCTCAGTGGAAAGGATGTGGGATTTCTTAGACAGTGAGGATGTTGGCTTAGAGGCAGCCATCATTTAAACAAAGCGTAACAGCTGACTCATCGAGAGATCCTGCGCCGAAAATGATTGGCGATCAAGCGGTCGACCGAAGCTACGGATGAAATACCGGTTCGCCGGAATTTCGTGGTAGGGGAGCGTTCTGTACGCATCGAAGCGGAAAGGAAACTAACCGTGGAGTGTACGGAAGTGAGAATGCAGACATGAGTAGCGATCATCCCGGTGAAATTCCGGGACGCCGTAAACCCAAGGTTTCCTGGGGAAGGTTCGTCCTCCCAGGGTTAGTCGGGTCCTAAGTCGAGGCCGCACGGCGTAGACGATGGCCAGCAGGTTTAATATTCCTGCACCGCCGAACTTTAACCTACGTGGACGCAGAGACGGAGAATGGCGAGGTGATGAATATCCTTGTCCCGCAAGGGGACGCGGAGGCTACGGCCGAAGCGGATCATTTAAAGTCACTGCCGAGAAAATGCGTAGCGAATACTAAGGCGCCCGTACCGTAAACCGACACAGGTGGGTGAGTAGAGTATACTAAGGTGCGCGAGTGAACCCTCTTCAAGGAACTCGGCAATCTAACCCCGTAACTTAGGGATAAGGGGTGCCCCGTCGCAAGATGGGGTCGCAGAGAAATGGGCCTACCGACTGTTTAGCAAAAACACAGCACTCTGCTAAGTCGTGAAGACGACGTATAGGGTGTGACACGTGACCAATGCCGAAAGATTACGGTGAGGGGTTAGTTCCGCGAAAGCGGGACGAAGCTCTGAGCCCAAGTCCCGGTGAATGTCGGCCGTAACTATAACGGTCCTAAGGTAGCGAAATTCCTTGTCGGG
>JBAXRQ010000019.1:0-2947 GCA_037131105.1 bacterium
ACTTGCGGGCCGCCCTTAGGGGCACTTACCTCTACAGTTGGAGCGGATGGGGCAGCTCCTTTACCAACAAGCTTGTCCTCCATGTCAAGAGCAGTCGCAACTTCAGCATGAGGTACGGGAACTGTCGTAGAACCAACCTTACGATAGTACTGACCGGTGTCTGGATTCACTGACCAGTTAGGACGGTTAGCTACCCTCTCACGTAGAGCACGGTTCTTGTCATTCTGTTCAGAGGTGAAGTCACGCTTTCTACCAGCCTCGTCAACCATAGCCTTGACACGATTCTCAGACGCAGCGTAAGCTTCAAGCCTCGGGAATGTAGCGTAGATCTGCGAAGCTGACAGCTTCCTACCACTTGGTAGATTAGCAGATCCAGGAGCCATCTTCTGAACAAGACCACGAGCGTACTCAGATTCAGTAGACTCAGGATCATCGTTTGTTTTCTTTTGCTGTTCGGCCTGAAGTTCTTTCTGTGCAGCAACAAGTCCGATGCCGCCACGCTGGATGGCTTGCTCAGACTCATTGATAGCATTCTGCTTCTTTAGGAGTTGATCTGTCTCGCTGTATGGCTTGGGAGTATCAAGCTTCTTACCAGTCATCTGTTCCATATACAGAGATGTGTAAGGAGTTGCTGAATTGCGCCAGATGTTTGTAAGCTTGTCTGTAGCCTGAGCCTTCTTCCAATCTTCGAGTAGTTGTTTCCTGCTCTTGTCTCCCTCTAGAAGATTGTCTCTCAGGATCTCCAGGAAGTCCTTTGGCTTGGTCTCTACAGGTAGGTTTCCAACCACCTCCTGGGGCGGCAGTCCGGGCCCACCAGGGCCCATCTCGCGCGGTCTAGGAGACTCAAGGCTAGGTTCTACCCCTGGAACTGTAGAGATGTCCTGAGAGGGAACTGTGGGCTGCAGAACATTCTGAAAATTCTGTAGAACAGGACCAGACTCAGGTTGTGGCTGCAGAGTCGCGGCCGGTTCCGGCTTCCTGACATACGGAAGCAAGTCGTCACCGACCTCTTGAGGAATACTGATATCTTCGTATGCCATTGTTTTACCCCTTAAGTCCTAGAAGAACGGCATTCCAGTTGCCATGCCGGCAGCACCACCAGCAATGCCGCCAAGAGCACTTCCGAGGGCCGCTGCATCTGCAGCCTTCTGCTGACCCTGCTTGTTGTATAGGTCGCCCATTCCGGTGTAAGCCGTGTTAACACCCTGCGCCTTGTTGAGTCTCTGACCAGCGTTGAAGGAAGAAATAGCGTCCTTGGCCTTCGCGATGTCTGACTGTTGACCGAACTGCTGACCAGAAATCTGACCACCGAGCTGACCAGCACCCATCATAGACTGAAGAGCACGCTGACGGGCATCAGCGACTTGCTGAGTTCCTGCCATAGCATTGCGGTTAGCGGCACCTTGCTGACCTGCCATCTGAGCAGCGAGAGAAGCTCCACCACTAGCAGCTCCACGAGCAGCAGCGTTCTGTTGAATAGCTTCACGCTGACCACGCTCCTGCTGAGAAGTCTGGTCCATCGTCTGCTGCAGAGCAGCTCTGGACTGAGCAGACATGCCGCCCTGGGCGGCTTCACCCTGCATAGCCCCAAGAGCTCCCATCTGCGCCGTTGCCAGAGCGGGATTGACTGTGATGTTTTCTGAAGCTGACGGTCCAGCTTCCTCACGAGTATTCCTAAGTTGGCTCAGACCGAGCTGGTAGTTGGCAAGCTGTTGCTCCATGCCTGCCTTCTTGTCGCCGGCTCCGAAGAGCCCGCCTACCACGCCACCGATATCTCCTAGCATTCCCATTGTGTTATCCTCTTTGTCTTAAGCGCTCTGAATCATGTTCAGTAAGCTAGCGTAATCTTTGCCCTGCCCAGGTCCATATTCCGTGTAGAGTCTTACAGCTTCCTGGGGTGAGACGTAATCGTTTACTTCATCGCTCCAAACCTGACCTGTTCCACCACCATTCATGTTCATCAGATCAACGAGTTGCTGATACTGACCGTTCGTCGTATCACCTATTGGTTGTTTAACCTGCTGCTCTGGCAACACTATAGGATTGGGCCTTTCGGTATGACCATTTGGTTGCAGAGCTGGAGGTGTGACGACTGGATTCCATAGATTGTTAAGATTGCTATATCCTCCCGGTGTAGATGGTTCACCACCCGTGAATGGAACGTCTATTGGTGCTGTGATGTTGGCTGGAGTAGTGGTCGTTACAGCAGGCAACGTTCCGCTGTATTCGTTGTAAGGAATCTTAGACTTGTATGGAGAGTTCTCGCCATACTTTGCCTGCCACTGAGCTTGGTCGATGTAGTCACCGATCTCTGGATCCCACTTGTATTGGCCTCCTACCCGGCCCTCTCCAGGAAGACCACGATTGCTCGGACCGTTCTTCTTGCTCCACAGAGCTGGAGAGATCCAACGACCAGTGTCATCATCCCACATATACCCGTCGATGGCCGGATATCCACCCTGATCTGGAGGCAAGCCTTTCTTCTTCGGATCCTTAGTAGGCTCAACAGGACCACCTGAACCACTTGCAGGAGCAGAAGCATACGTGCCAGACGCAGCCATACCAGACTCATTGAGCGTAGAGCCCTGCGGCAGCCAATTCTGGACAAGCTTGAGAAGCCCGCCGTAGTTCTGCTGCAGGTCTCTCATGTCCTGGATAGCACCGCCAGGAGCAGCACCGTAGAGGTACTCATCGAGCCTACGCGTTCCTGCGCTCATTCCCTTGTTGCCTAGGAACGATCCGTAACCTACCGGAGTCGCTCCTGTTCCAATCGCGTAGCCGAGTTCACCTGCCTTTCCTACTTCCTTAGCCTGCGGACCTATCTTCTGGGCGTTGACAAGAGCTGCGTTTGCAGCGCTTGCTGAAAGAGCTTCTGCTTCCCAACGCTTCATAGAGTTAGCGTAGTCTTCATCCTGCTTCTTCTGGCGAGCTACTGCAGCGTTATAAG
>JBAXRQ010000020.1:0-2577 GCA_037131105.1 bacterium
CTCCCGAAGTTACGGGACGATTTTGCCGAGTTCCTTAACGAGGGTTATCTCGATCGCCTTGGTATTCTCTACCCGCCTACCTGTGTCGGTTTTGGTACGAGCACGCGCCACCTCCTTAGAGGCTTTTCTTGGAGGCATGGCTTAGGGGACTTACGGCCTACGGCCTCGGCATAACGTCTCAGAGTATTGCTCGGCGGATTTTCCAACCGAACCTCCTACGCGCTTGCCCCGGGACAACCATCGCCCGGGATCCCTTATCCTACCCCGTCCCCCCGTCAGTCAAACGGTGGCTACGTGGTACTGGAATATCAACCAGTTGTCCATCGCCTACGCCTTGCGGCCTCGGCTTAGGTCCCGACTAACCCTGAGCAGAATAGCTTTACTCAGGAACCCTTAGGCATTCGGCGGAGGTGTTTCTCACACCTCTCTCGTTACTCATGCCAGCATTCTCACTTCCTAGGTCTCCACGGCTAGCTTCCGCTGCCGCTTCTTCGTCCTAGGAACGCTCCCCTACCATAACGACATAGTCGCTATCCACAGCTTCGGTACATGTCTTGAGCCCCGTTACATCATCCGCGCACGAACACTTGACCAGTGAGCTATTACGCACTCTTTCAAGGGTGGCTGCTTCTAAGCCAACCTCCTGGTTGTTAACGCATCCGCACATCGTTTCCCACTTAGACATGATTTAGGGACCTTAGCTGGTGGTCTGGGCTGTTTCCCTTTCGACAATGAAGCTTATCCCCCACTGTCTGACTCCCGGTTTCTGGAGCAATGGCCTTCGGAGTTTGTCTGATTTCGGTAACCTGGTAGGGCCCCTAGACCAAACAGTGCTCTACAACCAAAGCTGAACAACCGAGGCTATACCTAAATATATTTCGGGGAGAACCAGATATCTCTAAGCTTGATTAGCCTTTCACTCCGATCCACAGGTCATCCCCGCCGTTTTCAACCGACGTGGGTTCGGTCCTCCACGAGGTCTTACCCCCGCTTCAACCTGCCCATGGATAGATCGCTTAGTTTCGGGTCTAGCGCGTGCGACTAAATCGCCCTATTCGGACTCGCTTTCGCTTCGGCTCCGGTTACTTAACCTCGCCACACACGACTAACTCGCTGGCCCATTATGCAAAAAGTACGCCGTCACCGGACTAGCCGGCTCCGACCGCTTGTAGGCACACGGTTTCAGGTACTATTTCACTCCCCTTCCGGGGTGCTTTTCACCTTTCCCTCACGGTACTAGTTCACTATCGGTCATCAGGAAGTATTTAGCCTCACGGGGTGGTCCCCGTAGCTTCCGGCCGGGTTTCACGTGCCCGGCCGTACTCAGGTGTCGTTCAAGGGAGTCTTCGAGATTTCGTGTACGGGGCCTTCACCCTCTATGGCGTACGTTTCCACGTACTTCCACTATCACGAAGTTTTGTAACTCCCCACCCGCCCTGTGGGACGGATAAGAACGATCCTACAACCCCATGCCGGCAACGCCCACAGGCTATCACTCCGACATGGTTTGGGCTGTTCCCGTTTCGCTCGCCACTACTCAGGGAATCGAGATTTCTTTCTATTCCTCGCGCTACTTAGATGTTTCAGTTCACGCACTTACCTCCGCTGCACCTATGGATTCAGTGCAGGGTACCCGCGCATTACCACGGGTGGGTTTCCCCATTCGGAAATCCCTGGATCAAAGTCTGTTCAGCGACTCCCCAGGGCTTATCGCAGCCGTCCACGTCCTTCATCGGCTCCTGATGCCAAGGCATCCACCGTGTGCCCTTATTCTCTTATTTTTATTACTGAGATAAAGAACACCAATTATCACTATGCAGTTATCAAGGAGCGGGCGGCAGTGCCGCAGGGCTGTCAGCTCTACCGAAGTAGAACCAACCTGGCGCTTGCGTGCCAGTCCCTGAAAGCCGAGCAATGGAAACCGGAGCAGGCACTGCGGAATGCAGTGACAGCCGGCCCTAACGAGGTCGACGTAATTCCAGGCGAGCCCCTCGATGAGGTCCGAAGACCTCGATCGGGAAAGTCACCTCGGTCGAAACCGAGGCTCCACATCCGAAGGGGGCGCCCACGGTGCGTAATTGCACCGCTTCCCTAGAAAGGAGGTGATCCAGCCGCAGCTTCCGCTACGGCTACCTTGTTACGACTTCACCCCAGTCACCAGCTCCGCCTTCGACTGCTCCCTCCCTTGCGGGTTAGGACACAGGCTTCGGGCGTATCCGACTTCCGTGGTGTGACGGGCGGTGTGTACAAGGCCCGGGAACGTATTCACCGCGGCGTTGCTGATCCGCGATTACTAGCAACTCCGACTTCATGGAGGCGAGTTTCAGCCTCCAATCCGAACTGGGACCGGCTTTGTGAGATTCGCTCCACCTCGCGGTATCGCAGCCCTCTGTACCTGCCATTGTAGCACGTTTGTAGCCCTAGACATAAGGGGCATGATGACTTGACGTCGTCCCCACCTTCCTCCGGTTTGTCACCGGCAGTATCCTATGAGTCCCCGGCATTACTCGCTGGCAACATAGGACAGGGGTTGCGCTCGTTGCGGGACTTAACCCAACATCTCACGACACGAGCTGA
>JBAXRQ010000021.1:0-2539 GCA_037131105.1 bacterium
ACCTGAATATGTAATATACATGGTATATGTATGGTATATACCATACATATACCATATATAATATTTATCGGGGTTCCAGATGATCGCAACCACGGCGTGGCCCTGTGGGACAGTGAGCGGGCGGGTCCACTCTCCGTAAGGATGGTGAGTGGAGTGCAGAGTATTGAGGAAGGTGCATGGGATAAGGGAGGCACTGCTCACCGCACCGTACTCTGGGGACGGCATGTCACGACGGTCCTGGGCGAGGACGCTGGTGCCTCTCGCGCCCAGACCAGCTCTGCAGTCTCGGCCTCCCAGCAGTTGGCTGGGGCTCCTGTAATGGAGTGCCGGTCCACGTGGTCAGGGTTGACTGGTCAGCATTGCACAGGACGGCCCTCGGCCGTCCATTGCAACCCCTCTCTGGAGATACCAGAGAGGGGGGGGGGGACTGAGGCGCGCGATGGGCAAGGCTCGGGGAACGCACGCAGGAACAGGATGAGGAGCATGCCGTCATCAACGTCGTCATCGTCAGCACGGCAGGACCTGGCGCAGGACCATGGGACTGTATCTGCGCCTTCTTGTCCAGGTGCAGCGACGCAACCCCCGCAGGTGCAGCGGTCGTCTGAGTCACAAGTTGTTGTTGTCCGTAGAGGAAAACAACAACATTCAGTTTCGGTCACCGAGGCCGATTGGAATGGGTTTGACCACCTCAGGTATGGGGCTTCCCCAGACCTGGTGGTGGCCTTGAGTCTGCGGCAGCACCTGGGGTGCACCAAACTGGTATGCATAGACCTCGTCTCCCATGATGCGCTCATCCTACCCCGCGTGGATTGGCCAGCATCATGGGAGGAGTTCGGTGCCTTCATAATGAGTGGTGGCTCCTTTAAGGTAGGGGCACTCCTACGAGGGGGCATGAATCCTGAGCGAAAAGCACTTCTAGATAAGGTGCAGTTTGGCAGAGACACAGACTGGACAACTATAGATCGATGCCTTGAGGCAGTACGCCAGCAGGCACCACTGCCTGAGGAGGCTGCCTCCCATCAGCGGGCCATAGCTGAGTTGATGTCGGAAGCGACTTCACTACGGCAATGGGCCCTGATGGAGGCCGTGCCTATCCAAGGACGGTGTAACGCCACACCTGCCCGCATGACTGCCCTAGGGCTTATTCTGGCAAGACCGCGCGCCCGGGTCAGCCTCTTGCCACCTTGTGTGGCAGCGGGACGGGCGGGACAGCATGTTGAACTCCGGTTCAACAGCATTTCGCCGCCACCTGCCTCCACGACAGGGGGCTCTGTCTCTGCAGACTCGATTAAGGATGGGATTTTGAGCAAGCTAGAGGAGCTTGCTCCTGACATGTGGGCAGACCATGCCTTTGCCCTTCGCACTGTTCGCAAGCACATGCGTCTGGAGGGCAATCTTTCGGCCCTCCAGACCTTCTCGCTGACAGTGCTACTCCCCTTTGGAGATTGGGTTACTGCATTCTTGGGAGGGAAGCTCTCGCTCGGACACGGTAGCTATGCCACAGTGGCACCGCACGGCACACATGTCGAGGTGGAATTGACGCCCCTTGACCACGCGGTCTTCCGGGCCATTCGGCTCAGCTTGGGTCTGAGCCATGCCGATAGTCTGGCCCTATTGGAAGATGGCTTGACTCGGGCCCTTCGGGGACCTGTGGCCTGTCGCTTCACCACCTCCCGCCGCATCTTCAGTGGCGGCGGTGGGGGGGGGGCGCGGGGCAAGCCCTCGTATGTGCACCACTCCCCGGATGATGAAGGGGCATCCACTCTCTTCACGATCGAAGCATCTAGCCTCATAGTGGCGCGGCGGCAGGTCCTGAATGTCACAGTTTCTCTGGGTGATGGGGACGACCAGCGTCCTATCGATCTGAAGATTCAGCTGCCTGTGTGCCCACTAGGGGCCCTGTACCGGATGGTAGAGTCTAGGGTGACTCCTCCATTGCGGGTGCGCGCGGCAGGAACCTTGTTTGTAGACCCCAATGTGTTGATAGGGCCGTTAGCGGCGAATTGGATGACAGACAAGATAGCTCATTCTTCCTCCGAGGAAGAAAGACTGCGTCAAGAAGTTTCCAGTGTTTGGAGAGTGTGCGTCCAGGCGGCGGACACCCACTTTGTAGGGAAACGGGACAAAGGGGATAAGAACCCGATGTTTCTCTTCGTCGAGTTCCCTAGCCTGGAAGCGGCACGTATTTTTGGGACTAACCTGGACAACAGATCGTTTCGATCTGAGTTCATCGGGTTCTGGAACACGTGGATCGGGGACAGACCTGTTAGCTTTTGGAGTTGTGCGCTCCTGACTGAAGCGCTGGAAGTAGTGCAGTTCAAAGCCTGGAGGGGGCTTCTGGAGCTGGGGATGCAGTCTCCCTGCCTACCGCCAGACCAGGCACAGGCAGATGCCTAAGCAGACTGAATTGATGGGCTTGGAGGGGGGGGCCGTCTCCCCCCCCCCAAGGCCGGCGGGTTCACTGCCCCTCCGGTCTAGTCGCAACCGACCAGTGAAGCGGGGACGAACGAGTCTCCCCGAAAGTGATCACATTGTATAC
>JBAXRQ010000022.1:0-2309 GCA_037131105.1 bacterium
ACGACAACCAGCATGAACTTCTCGATGACCTTGAGCGTATCCGCTGGGCGATTGAGGCGAAGCGTCTGCTTGCAGTCATCGCTGATGAGGACCAGCATGACCCGGACCAGCACCTTTCCGTGATCAGAACGATACGGGGCCTCTCCCAATCTGTTCCCATCGTCGTCTTCCCGGAGAAGTGGACTGAGGGTGCGACCGGCGTTGAAGGGTATAGGCGTATATACACCAAATACCATAACACCTCCCGTCGCCTCTCGAACCTCATCCGCCGTTGGCGCAAGGACATGAAGCTGCCCCTCGACCATTTCGGAACCGAAAGCCCTGCCGAGACAAGACGGGTCGTGGGTCAACTTCAGCATGTCTACCAGAGACATTATCTGGACGGCAACGAGCTTGGGACTCCGGACCACAACGGCCAGACTGTTGCGCAGGCAATGCGTATCCGGCTATGTCCCGCGTGGCTTTTCCGTGAGGAGTTTGATGAGGCGCTTCGTGAGGAGCCCTCACTGCTTGTCGACCATGGCAAGGAGGCTTACGAGCACCAGATGCAAGTAATGCGCGTCATGTGCGAAGCAGACGGGGATCCACTTTGGCGACTTCTCTACGACTCCCGCGGTGACACCACCGGTGGAAGCTCAGGGAATAAGGTTGAAGGTTTCGCCATCGACCCTGTCACACTGGAGTATTTCCGTACTGGTGGATACGGCGCCCACAGGTGTGCGGCCATGAACCTTGAGCATCGTCTTAGCTGGATTGCTGACTTAGAAGGAGTAAATCGTCGCTCAATGAAAAAGGCTAATGCGATCGAGAACCGTATCGTTACGGGTGAGCTTTTTCAGGAGGTACCTGGATTTACCTTTCCAGTTATTCAATTTTCCGCCTACTCTCTCCGCGATGGGGTTGGTCAGAGAATCGCCCAGTTCCTCAAGAATTCCCGCCTCGGTCTCCCGCTAGCCATGGATGACCAGGAAAACGACTTCAAGTACTGTGCCGTAGAGTGCTAGGCTATCTCGCTTAGCCAAAATATCATTCATTCAGCCCGCCTTCTACCTTCGGGTAAAGGCGGGCTTTTTGCGTTCAAAATACTACGAGATATGCATATCCTCCTGCCAGTCTTCCCATCGTAAGGGCAGGTCAGAACGGGTCAAGGTTGTTCCTTTTTATTTAATCCCTCCTTTAAAGGTAAGGACTCCACCTTGACCCGTCCAGCATGCTGCCCTTTGTCTCTGGTCAGAGGCAGGAGGTCGACCAGCCTCACATTAAGCACATAACAAAAGGAGGTAGATATGAAGACAGATGAAGAGGTGGTACGGGAGTTCTGGGAACAGGACAACCAGTTCAGGGCTTTGCTAATGAAGTACAAGGGAAACGATGAGGCCTTGGGTGAGGCCGACTTCCTCTACCAGCAGGGAGTTAGGGTAAGAGATATAGAGCTTACCCTCGAGGGGCTTGGATATGGAAACAACTAACAACAACGGAGGTCACATGGAAAGCACATTGGTTAAGGAAGAAAGGGCGAGCCTGATCGCCGCAAAGAACGACTCGTTTAGGACAGGAGGTCTGATGGTGATGATGACGGTGGGTGTAAGGGGTATGAATGACGTAGCCGGTCTGCTTCGGGCGGTCAGGGAGTTCAGTCAGTTCAGTGAAGACAATGACCCCCACAAAGAGCACGACTTCGGTCAGCTCACATGGGAGGGCCAGAAGGTCTTCTGGAAGATTGACTACTACGACGGCAGCTTCGAGCGGTGGTGCGACCCGCTCTCCAGTTTCTGTCATAGGGTCATGACGGTGATGCTGGCGGATGAGTATTAGGACTAAGCCCGGGAGCCTTTACAGGGTTTCCGGGCTTTTTTCGTGGCAGACAATTGTAGGGCAATAATGTTTTAACAATTTTTTAATGATTGGCTGTTATTCTTGGGTAAAAGTAACATAGTCAAATGCAGAACGATCCTACCTGGGAGGAGGTTAACGCGTCGCTTGACAGGTTGATTGCCTTGGGCGTACTTGAGGAGACCGATGAGGGCGTGAAAATATCTTCTAACGCACAGCTTGTACTGCCCCCAGCCCCTTAGAGGAGATTTCTTCAGCCAGAACTGTCGTTACCTCGGGTCCGGTCTCTTCATCGACCCTTGAAGCCAGGAAGTAGGAGACATGGCTCCTCACTCTTTTATTGGGACACACGAATGTAATTACCGGGAACGGCTTGTCTGAGTTGTCCTGCCACTGGTCGCTTTCATAGTAGTCCAAGTACTTACGGACCCTGGCGCGGATCCGGGTGGTTGGTATGTCATCGAATACTTCCAGGA
>JBAXRQ010000023.1:0-2298 GCA_037131105.1 bacterium
GTAACAAGGTAGCCGTACCGGAAGGTGCGGCTGGATCACCTCCTTTCTAGGGAGATAGGCGTCGGACCTACGGGTCTGACGGCGCTCTGGTTGAGTGCTTGCACTCCTAGGGCCCTAGAGCCAACGTTGATCTGGCTTCTTGGTGTCGCAAGACATGTCACAGTATCTGGTCTTCAGGGCTCAGGCCCTTGCACGCGCCCTCCTGGGGCGCGTCTGCACCTTGAAAGCTGCATAGCGCGAGATCAGATTGCGAATGATACAGATCAAGATATTAAGGGCACACGGTGGATGCCTTGGCGCTAGAAGCCGATGAAGGACGTGGCAAGCTGCGATAAGCCTCGGGTAGGTGCACACAACCGCTAATCCGAGGATGTCCGAATGGGGAAACCCAGCTGGGGTCATGCCCAGTTACCACCTGCTGAACACATAGGCAGGTTGGAGGCAACCGGGGGAACTGAAACATCTAAGTACCCCGAGGAAGAGAAATCAACCGAGATTTCCCTAGTAGTGGCGAGCGAACGGGAAAGAGCCTAAACCCATGTATGTGTAAGCCTGATGGCGTTGCTGCATGTGGGGTTGTGGGAGTCACAGTATCTGGGCATCAGACCAGGTGCGAAGTTACAAAACGTTGTGGTAGTAGAACGGCTTGGAACAGCCGGCCAGAGAGGGTAAAAGCCCCGTACGCGAAACTGCAACGACTTCGTTTGTGACCACCCGAGTACTGCCGGACACGTGAAATCCGGTAGGAATCTGGGGGGACCACCCTCCAAGGCTAAATACTCTCTAGCGACCGATAGCGAACTAGTACCGTGAGGGAAAGGTGAAAAGCACCCCGAGAGGGGAGTGAAATAGTACCTGAAACCGTGTGCCTACAAGCAGTCGGAGCCTGGAAAGCCTCGATCTTCGGATCAAGGCAGGGTGACGGCGTGCCTTTTGTAGAATGAGCCAGCGAGTTACCGTATGCAGCAAGGTTAAGCTGAAAGCGAGCCGTAGCGAAAGCGAGTCTTTAAACGGGCGTTCAGTTGCATGTGGTAGACGCGAAGCCAGGTGAGCTATCCATGGGCAGGGTGAAGCGGGGGTAAGACCTCGTGGAGGCCCGAACCCACTTCGGTTGAAAACGGAGGGGATGACCTGTGGATTGGAGTGAAAGGCTAATCAAACCTGGAGATATCTCGTTCTCCCCGAAATAGCTTTAGGGCTAGCCTCGGGTGTTCAGTTCCGGTGGTAGAGCACTGGATGGTCTAGGGGGCTTCACCGCTTACCGAAATCAACCAAACTCCGAATGCCGGTACTCTAGAACCCGGGAGTCAGACTATGTGGGCTAAGCTGTGTAGTCGAGAGGGAAACAGCCCAGATCGCCCGCTAAGGTCCCTAAATCCATGCTAAGTGGCAAAGGATGTGCGTTTGCTCAGACAACCAGGATGTTGGCTTAGAAGCAGCCATTCATTTAAAGAGTGCGTAATAGCTCACTGGTCAAGTGGACATGCGCCGACAATTCACGGGGCTCAAGCATGGTACCGAAGCGGCGGACTTCACTATGTGGAGTGGTAGGGGAGCATTCTGTACGGATCGAAGCAGGTGGGTGACCGTCTGTGGACTGTACAGAAGAGAGAATGCTGGCATGAGTAACGAGAGAAACGCGAGAAACGTTTCCGCCGTAAGCCTAAGGGTTCCTGGGCAAGGCTAATCCTCCCAGGGTCAGTCGGGAGCTAAGGCGAGGCCGCAAGGCGTAGTCGATGCACAACAGGTAGACATTCCTGTACCACTAGTAGCGCGTTAACACCGATGGGGTGACGGAGAAGGGTAGCTGAGCGGGGTTCTGGACGTCCCCGTGAAAGGCTGTAGGGCGTGCGATAGGAAAATCCGTCGCACACAATGCCTGAGAGCTGATGACGAAGCGATTGAGTGAAGTCAGTGATCCCATGCTTTCAAGAAAAACCTCTAGGGAGTTCTACTGGTGCCCGTACCCCAAACCGACACAGGTAGGCAGGTAGAGAATACCAAGGCGATCGAGAGAACTATGGTTAAGGAACTCGGCATAATGGCTCCGTAACTTCGGGAGAAGGAGCGCCTCGACCGGTGATCACCCACGCGGTGTGAGCTGACCGAGGCCGCAGTGAAACGGCCCAAGCGACTGTTTACTAAAAACACAGGACTCTGCTAAGTCGTAAGACGACGTATAGGGTCTGACGCCTGCCCGGTGCCGGAAGGTTAAGGGGAGAGGTTAGCCGCAAGGCGAAGCTTTGAACCGAAGCCCCGGTAAACGGCGGCCGTAACTATAACGGTCCTAAGGTAGCG
>JBAXRQ010000024.1:0-2146 GCA_037131105.1 bacterium
GTTCAAAGCTTCGCTTGCGCTAACAAATCCCCTTAACCTTCCAGCACCGGGCAGGCGTCAGTCCGTATACATCGTCTTACGACTTAGCACAGACCTATGTTTTTAGTAAACAGTCGCTACCGCCATTTCTCTGCGACCCCCTTCGGCTTCACGTGTAAATCGCTAGACCTAATGAGGGCACACCTTCTCCCGAAGTTACGGTGTCATTTTGCCGAGTTCCTTAACCAGTGTTCTCTCAATCACCTTAGGATTTTCTCCTCACCCACCTGAGTCGGTTTACGGTACGGTCACCTGCTGTCTGAAGCTTAGAGGCTTTTCTTGGAAGCATGGGATCAACGACTTTATGAGCATACGCTCTCGTCATCACGTCTCAGAGTTAACGGGAAAGCGGATTTACCTGCTCTCCCCCCCTACACGCTTAAACCGGGATAACCAGTACCCGGCTCGCCTACCCTTCTCCGTCCCCCCATCGCAACAACAGGTGGTACAGGAATATTAACCTGTTTCCCATCAACTACGCTCTTCAGCCTCGCCTTAGGGACCGACTAACCCTCCGCAGATTACCTTTACGGAGGAAACCTTGGGTTTACGGTGTGCGGGTTTCTCACCCGCATTTTCGCTACTCATGTCAGCATAATCTCTTGTGATACCTCCAGCCGTCCTCACGGTCGACCTTCACAGGCTTACACAATGTTCCTCTACCACTGGCGTCTTAAGACGTCAGTCCGCAGCTTCGGTACTACGCTTAGCCCCGTTACATTTTCCGCGCAGACCCACTCGACCAGTGAGCTATTACGCTTTCTTTAAAGGGTGGCTGCTTCTAAGCCAACCTCCTGGTTGTCTGGGCATTTCCACATCGTTTTCCACTTAGCATGAATTTGGGGACCTTAGCTGGCGGTCTGGGCTCTTTCCCTTTTGACGACGGATCTTATCACCCGCCGTCTGACTCCCGAGCTCTTCGTTAACGGTATTCGGAGTTTGATTGGGTTTGGTAATCTGGTGAGACCCCTAGCCCATCCAGTGCTCTACCCCCGTTACGCATACTCGAGGCTATACCTAAATATATTTCGAGGAAAACCAGCTATCTCCGAGTTTGATTAGCCTTTCACTCCTATCCACAGCTCATCCCCTGGCTTTTCAACGCCAGTGGGTTCGGGCCTCCACGAAGTGTTACCTTCCTTTCACCCTGGCCATGGATAGATCACCCGGTTTCGGGTCTACTCCTGCTAACTGGACGCCCAGTTAAGACTCGCTTTCGCTTCGGCTCCGTTCTATGAACTTAACCTCGCTAGCAAGAGTAACTCGCTGACTCATTATGCAAAAGGCACGCCGTCACACCTGATATACATGGTGCTCCCACTGCTTGTAGGCATACGGTTTCAGGATCTATTTCACCCTCCTTATCGGAGTACTTTTCACCTTTCCCTCACGGTACTGGTTCACTATCGGTCAGAGAGGAGTATTTAGCCTTGGGAGATGGTCCTCCCGGATTCCCACGGAATTTCTCGTGTTCCGCGGTACTTGGGGTAACTCTAGCGTGAATCAAGGTTTCGCTTACGGGGCTATCACCCACTATGGCCGGCCTTTCCAGACCGCTCAGCTACCCTTCATCAATCACATGTTGAGGCCCCGCAACCCCGATGCCAACGAATTGGTATCGGTTTGGGCTACTCCGCGTTCGCTCGCCGCTACTTACGGAATCACTATTGTTTTCTTCTCCTTGGGGTACTTAGATGTTTCAGTTCCCCCAGTTCGCTCTATGTACCTATGTATTCAGTACACAGTGACAAGGCATTACCCCTGCCGGGTTTCCCCATTCGGAAATCTCCGGGTCAAAGCCTGTTTAACGGCTCACCGAAGCTTATCGCAGTTTACCGCGTCCTTCATCGCCTCTCTCTGCCTAGGCATCCACCGTACGCCCTTAGTAGCTTGACCATAAAAAATCGAAATCAATCTACAAGTTTCATACAATTTTACACAAATATGTACGAGCACTTCATACATACCTGCTACCTAAACTTACTATCCACTATGCAATTGTCAAAGAACTGTTCCATAAGGGCGACCCAACGGGTCGCCCTTACAAAATTATTGGTGGAGGTGAACGGGATCGAACCGATGACCCCCTGCGTGCAAGGCAGGTGCT
>JBAXRQ010000025.1:0-2126 GCA_037131105.1 bacterium
AAGTCGTAACAAGGTAGCCGTACCGGAAGGTGCGGCTGGATCACCTCCTTTCTAGGGAGTCCTTAAATGGACCTGCGCAGTACGGCGCTGTAATCGGCCTCACGATTTATCGTGAACGTTGTTTTACAGCCTCCGGCTGAGCAGCCTGGAATGTCGACCGAATCTGGCATTCAAGCTGCGGCATACCGCCGTTAGCGAGTAAATGCATGCTGTTGAGTTTTGAGAGACCGGCCCGTTCGCCGTCTTGGCCCCCGTGTCAAGCGGCCGGCGAGTTAACCCTCTCGGCGCTCCTTGAAAACTGCACAGCAGCCACGACCCGACCACGATGAGCGGTCGGGTCAAAACGGGTATCACCGATCGATCTAAAGGGTCGATCGATCACCGTCAAGATAGTAAGGGCACATGGTGGATGCCTTGGCACCTAGAGTCGATGAAGGGCGTGAACGACTGCGATAAGCCACGGGGAAGCGTTGAATAGCTATTGATCCGTGGATGCCCGAATGGGGAAACCCGGCGCCGGTAATGCGGCGTCACCGCTGGCCGAACACATAAGCCAGATGGAGACAAGCGGGGGAAGTGAAACATCTCAGTACCCCGAGGAAAGGAAATCAAACGAGATTCCCTGAGTAGTGGCGAGCGAAAAGGGAACAGCCCAAACCGAGTACGTGTAAGTGGCTACACGTTGCGTATTCGGTGTTGTAGGGCGTCTGTTCCAGGCTGTAGCCGGCCTGGCAAGAGTTACAAAGTCATGTTGGTAGTCGAAGCGCGTGGAACCGCGCACCAAAGAGGGCAATCGTCCCGTAGACGAAACCTCATGACCTCTTGTCAGACGTTCCTGAGTAGGTCCGCACTCGTGAAACGCGGACTGAACCTGGGGGGACCACCCTCCAAGGCTAAGTACTCCTAGGTGACCGATAGCGGACTAGTACCGTGAGGGAAAGGTGAAAAGAACCCCGGAAGGGGAGTGAAATAGTACCTGAAACCACGTGCCTACAAGGGGTGGGAGCGGATTTATTCCGTGACCGCGTGCTTTTTGCATAACGAGCCAGCGAGTTGCTCGTCTGCGGCAAGGTTAAGCGATGAGTGGAGCCGAAGCGAAAGCGAGTCCGAACAGGGCGACAGAGTCGTAGGCGGCAGACCCGAAACTGAGTGAGCTACCCATGGGCAGGCTGAAGCGAGGGTAAGACCTTGTGGAGGGCCGAACCGACCTAGGTTGAAAACTGGGCGGATGACCTGTGGGTCGGAGTGAAAGGCTAATCAAACTCAGTGATATCTGGTTCTCTCCGAAATATATTTAGGTATAGCCTCGGATAAATTGCGTTTTGGCCGTAGAGCACTGTTTGGACTAGGGGCCTTACCGGGTTACCGACTTCAGGCAAACTCCGAAGACCACTACGTTTACTCCGGGAGTCAGTTGTGGGGGGATAAACTTCCACGTCGAAAGGGAAACAGCCCAGACCGCCAGCTAAGGTCCCTAAGTACTAGCTAAGTGGGAAACGATGTTCGAATGCAGTGACAACCAGGAGGTTGGCTTAGAGGCAGCCATCCTTGAAAGAGTGCGTAACAGCTCACTGGTCAAGTGTTCGGGCGCGGAAAATTCAACGGGGCTCAAGCACGCCACCGAAGCTGCGGGTGTATTAGATCTGCGGATCTAGTACGCGGTAGGAGAGCGTTCCCAGGGCAGTGAAGCAGGCGTGGAAACTCCTGTGGAGGCCTGGGAAGTGAGAATGCTGGCATGAGTAACGAAAGAGGGGTGAGAATCCCCTCCGCCGATTGTCCAAGGATTCCTGAGTAAAGTTCGTCTGCTCAGGGTTAGTCGGGACCTAAGGCGAGGCCGAAAGGCGTAGTCGATGGAGAACAGGTTGATATTCCTGTACCACGTCGCATCCGTTTGACCAATGGGGAGACGGGGAAGGCTAAGGGAACCCAGGCGATGGTTGTCCTGGGGTAAGCATGTAGGGGTGGGCCTAGTGAAATGCGGGCCTGCATTAACCCGAGGTGCGATGCCAGCTGGCTTTAGAGCCGGCGAGTCCCATACGCCATGCCTCCGAGAAAATCCTCTAGGGAGGAAGCGCGTGCCCGTACCAAAACCGACACAGGTGGACAAGTAGAGAATACTAAGGTGA
>JBAXRQ010000026.1:0-2051 GCA_037131105.1 bacterium
GTATGTCAACGAGCCCGCAAAACTCAGTGGCAGAGAGCCAAGTTAGCCACAGATCCAGAGTACTTGGAGAATCAGCGTGATGCCTGCCGGGCATGGCGCGAAACTCACAGGGACTACTGGCTCAAGCGTCGCCTGACACGCTCTCTGGCCAAGGCATCTCGGGATGGACCAAGTAATATGGTGACGCCGAATGTCAACATGGATGCGTTCCAATGCCAGGCCAACCAGCAAAGTTTGCTTGACATTTCAAGGGAATACATACTCATTCCCCTCCCAGCCGAACTTGGTGCCATTGCCTGGAACGGTGTCAACATGGACGCGTTACGTGTCAAGTTCGCAGCCATTACAGCAACTTAATTCGGCAACAAGGACTCGATAGGTACTTGCCAGCCTTTCGGTTACGATGGTCTCCAAGAGGAGGTGTCATCATGATCGAACGTAGACCGCTGGTTGCCAATCGTGTCCGGAAAATCGAGGGCAGTTTCGCTTTTATTGAGCATCGTTTCCTGCAGGCCGGGTTTTGGATGGAGTTGAGCCATCACGAGCTTTTGCTCTACCTTTTCCTGGTACTGACGGCTGATCGTCGAGGATTGTCGTGGTATGGCTACGACAAGATCTGCTCCCTGTTGGCGATCAGCCTGGAAGAGTATCTCTGGGCACGAGACAGCCTCATCGACCGCGACCTCATTGCCTTTGATGGCCGACTGTTTCAGGTGCTCTCGCTACCGGAAAGGCCAAGCCAGCGACGTCCATTGCAGGCGGCAGATGACATGCGACACTCCGACCCGGCCACCGTTCGCCAGCTCATCGCGGCCTCTTTGGGAGGAAGTCATGCTTAATCGACGCACTGTCTTTGAGATCCATCGTCTGGCCAGAGAAGGTACTTCCAATGTCCGTATCTCAGAAATCCTGATGCTGGATCGAGAGACCGTGGCCAAGTATCTCGCTGACCCCGAACCGCAGCGCAAGACCGTGATCAGGGCGAGTAAGCTTGATCCCTACCGGCAGGACATTCTCGACTTCCTGGCCCAGAGCCCCAAGGCTTCTTCCTCTGTCATCCGCCAGCGCTTGGAGACTAAAGGCTTTACTGGCAAGACCAGCATTCTCAAAGATTACCTCCGAACGATCCGGCCGCGATCACGCCGGGCCTTTATCCGCTTCGAAAGCGAGCCTGGCGAACAGTGCCAGATAGACTGGGGCCACTTTGGTTCGCTCATTTACGGCAACACTGCCCGCAAGCTTTACTGTCTGGCGGTCACCGAGTGCCACAGCCGTATGCTCTATATCGAGTTCACTCACTCTCAAAGACAGGAAACCCTGCACCGAGGTCTTCTCAACGCCTTTCGCTTCTTCGGGGGTACCACCAAAGACCTGGTCTGCGACAACATGCTGACTGCGGTCGTCGAGCGGAAAGACCCTCTCATCCGCTACAACGAGGCCTTCCTCGCCTTCCTGCAACCCTTGAGGATTACACCCAAGGCGTGCCACCCGTATAGCCCCCAGGAAAAGGGAAAGGTTGAAAAAGGCGTCGTGCACTATGTCCGCCACAATTTCTGGCCACTCCGTAGCTTCCGCGACCTTGCCGATGTACAGGCCCAAGCCAACGAGTGGCGAGATACGGTGGCCAATCTCCGGCTTCATGCCACCACCGGGGAACGTCCGGCAGATCGTCTACGGCGCGACGCCCTGAACCCGCTACCCGCCTTGCTACCCGACTACTGGGACACGGCCCAGGTCAAGGTGCATGTCGATTGCTCCGTCCGCTTCGATGCCAACAACTACACCGTGCCCCCATGGGCGGTGGACAAAATCGTCACCGTCAAGGCCGACCATCGTCTCATCCGCATCATGCTGAAGGAGAAGACAATCTCCACTCATGTTCGTTCCTGGGAACGAAAGCAACGAGTCGAATTGCCTGAACATCGTGACGCGGCCATCAAAAGCCAACGCCGGCAATGGCGTGATCAGGAGGTGGCGGCTTTAGTCAGCATGGGTGACGATGCCAGAGATTATCTCGAACGCTTGGCAGGTAGCGGCATCTCACTCAAAAA
>JBAXRQ010000027.1:0-2035 GCA_037131105.1 bacterium
CAGGAGCGTCGGTGTTTGGAAGTGAATTCAAGCTCCATCCTCTTGAGTTGCGAGCCAGCACTTCGGCCACAACGAGATCATGGTAAGCTAGATTGAATGGTGCTGCTCTCAAATCGTCCATTGCGACGAGGCAGTAGTGTACCAATGCTTGTGCCTCACCATCGCACATGGCCGTGCTCTCAAGATAAGTTCCGGCCTTGGTCTGGATGAGAATCTTGTAGCCGAGGACTGGGCTGAAGTTGGCCACTGGTGCAGTCCAAGCAATCTCTACGTGTGCTCCAACCACTGTGATAGTGGGAGCGGCAGGCGTATCCGGTGCCTGTGAAGTCATCATCGAAACTTGAGCAGTAAAGAGTCCTGGTCCATACTTGTTGTAAGCTCTCAGCTCGAAGCCGTAAGTGGTTCCTCCAACGAGTCCAGTTACGTAAGTTGACAGAGATGTGGTAGTGGCATTGGCAAGGTGTACCCAGGTGTTGGTGATGGGTCCTTGATTCCAGTACACTTCGTAGTCGGTGATGGCAACACCCACGCCACCTCTGGCTGAACCAGTGAGGGCGGTCCACACGACTGTGGTAGCTACGTTCGATGTTGTCAGTTCATCGATGGTTACAACGCTCAAGTTGGTAGGCTCAGTCTCGATTGTTGCTCCAGCTGTGTTGATCTCTGAGAATTGGCCAGCTCCAACGAGGTTGAAAGCTTAGACCTTCACTCTGATCAGGCTGTCTCTCGGGAGAGCAGTCAGAGTTCGGAGAGTTGTCATCGGGACACTGCAATGTCTTGCGCCGCTCACCAGTGGAGTCAGGCCAGTCAGTGAACCGTCGCAGCTGGTAAGTTCAGGTACGAATTGTCCGTTCACCTTCATGAAGAGGATCTGATAGTGAAGGATTGGTGCCGAGTGATCATTGGGTGCATTCCAACTGATCTTGACTTGACGTAGATCCAATGCGTCCAAAGCGACTGTCGGAATGTCGGTCTTGCCTGGTGCATCATGTGGCTGAAGAGTTGTGACTGCAGAGTTCGGTCCATAGCCGTAGATGTTTCTTGAAGTCACGACGAATCTGTAAGTCATACCTCCAGTTACTGAGTTAACCGTGAAGGTCTGTACAAGATCGTCAACTAAGGGTAAGAACGATGTTGCTGGATCAAGGGTGGCATTACCTCCATCCCAGTAGAGGCTGTATGCAATGACAGCGCTGTTGCCTGCGTCTGTTCCACTGATGGCGACCCAGTTCATGGTCACAGTTGCATCGGTGCTCGATGAGTCCTCAGTAGGTGCAGCCATCTGAACTGGTAGCACTCTGATGGCGGCTCCAGTCAGTGCATCACTCCTTGGTGAAGCTGGTCCGAAGCCAGGATAAGAGTTAGCAGCTGATACTCTCACAATGACTACATCTTGGAACACATAGTTGAATGGTGCAGCAGTGAGATCGCTCATTGGGACTACACACCTAAGTGGTGTGACAGTCATGGAGATAGGGCCATTGCAATTAGAGTTAGTGAGCCAAGTGCTGCCTGCCTAGTTAAGAATCTCAATCTTGTAAGCAGTTATTGGGTCACCGCTGGCGTCAGGTGCAATCCATGCGATCGCAACTCCTCCAGTTGCAGCGTCGATGCTAGTTGTCGGAGCAAGTGGAGCTGCTGGCTGGTGAGCAGCCTGGATGTAGGTTACCAGAGAGTAAGGTCCCCAGCCGAATATGTTCATCGCTCGCACGCGGAAGGCATACAAGGTTCCAGGGATTACACCACTGGATACGATCACTTCCGAAGCAGTTGAGGCGGGTGCGAGTCCAATCACGTCAGTCCAAACGTCTGCGCTGGTTCCATTGTCGAACTGCAAGTGGTACGATTGAACTGGAGAACCTCCATCTTAAGGTGTGGTAAGAGTACTCCAATAAACATCCAGTTGAGTAGGTCCAGTAAGAGCTCCTCTCTCCGGAGGTGCCATTGCTAAGGGTTCAACTTGGATACGGGCAGCGAGTTCAGGAGCGTCGGTGTTTGGAAGTGAATTCAAGCTCCATCCTCTTGAGTTGCGAGC
>JBAXRQ010000028.1:0-1951 GCA_037131105.1 bacterium
GATAAGGTCATCATCCGCAAGGTCCCCACTGTCAACATCTTCGACTACTCGGTCAATGCCCCGATCTCGTATCAGGACATCAGCGATGAGCAGATCATCCTGAGCATCGACCAGCAGAAGGCTTATGCCTTCCGAGTGGACTACATTGATGACTACCAGAGCGATCTGGCCCTCATCGAGAAGATCAGTGAAGATGCTTCCTGGCAGATGAAGGTGAAGGTTGATCAGTCTGTTCTTCAGGGCATGATCGCTTCCATCCCGACCTCCAACTGCGTTACTGCTGCTGCCGTAGGCACTACCGCTATTGGCATTGCTCAGGCCACTGGTTCCGCTACCACCTTCACCGCTGCCAATGCCCTGTTCCCCCTGCTGAATGCGGGTCAGGTCATGGACGCTAACAATGTTCCCCGTGATGGTGGGCGTTGGGCTGTGGTCACCCCGAACTGGGCGAACTGGCTGAAGAACTCCCCCTTGGCTCAGGCTTACTTCACTGGGGACACCACTTCTCCCCTGCGTAACGGCCTCATCGGCGAGATCGATGGCATGAAGATTTATGTCAGCAACAATGTGACCAACGCCAATGGCGCTGTCACTGGCACTGGCAACTCTTACTGCCCCGCCGGTCATACCTCCAGCCTCGCGTTTGCTTCTCAGTTCCTGAAGCACCGTCAGTTGGAACTCACCGACACCTTCGGCTGGGGCGTTTCCGGTCTGAACGTGTTCGGTTACAAGCTGGTTAAGCCTGAGGCCACCGTCTGCATGATGGTCTTCTAGTCAAAACCGTTTAGAATGGGGGAGGGTATTGGGAATGTTCCCAACCCTCCCCTCTTTTCTAGGAGCAAGGAATGAAGATTAAAGCCTTCTTCAACAAACTCACCAACAACGAACTCCCGGCTGGGGTTTGGGGTGATAACTTCGATAACCACTGCAAACAGCACCCTGAAGAGTTTGATGTCATTTACTCAGATGAACCCGAAGAGGCCACTGAGGCGGTTACTCACTATGAAAAAGGAAGCCTCAACAGCCTAAGCATGAAGGCATTGCGTGAGGTCTATGACTCTCTGGCCGAGGGTAAGGAAGACGCCCCTCCTCCCACCACTTCAAAGGATGGTATCATCAAGTCGATATTGGAATTGCAGGGGGCATAAATGGCGCTTACGGTTCGCGGGTTACTCCCAAAGGTTCAAGTATTCAGGAAGGACCTTGAGGAGGAGCGTTCCATCTATGCCATCCAGGAAGCCGTGAGAAAGGTCTGCCGCCAGACGATGCTAGCCAGGGAACTTGTCTACAATATGTCGGCAATGAGTGAGCTACTTACTATGCCAACCTCGTTGCTATACGCGTATAACAGGGTCCACAAGGTTGAGATTCTAGACTTCGATGGCAACTGGAAGGTTCTTAACGAATACAACCAAGTCCATGTAGATAATGTCTATTCCTACCCGGACCTTCCCGCAGGTATTCCCGCTGGTTACACCTACCTCGGCAACGGAGTCATCCACCTTTACCCCCGGCCCAATCAGGTTCCTTCTGAGCGGGTAGTGGTTGGACGGTCTTATACTATTGCGACTGCAGGGACCATTGATTGGGTAGCTGCTGGGGCCGCTAGCAACACCGCTGGTATCCGTTTCACCGCTACCTCCATCCCAGTGTCCAGCGTTACGCCAGAGGTTCATGGGACCGTCTACCAAGAGGTTAGGGCAGAGGTTTCCTACATCCCTACTGGCGAGATAACTGACATTCCGTTGCCAGATGAGTGCGAGGATTGTGTTGTGGCTGGGGCCTTGGCCTTCATTATGATGCAACCAGGGACTGGGCAGAACATGAACTTCGGCAAGGACCGTGAGGTATTGCATAACAGGGAACTTGGCAACCTGAAGGCTATTGCTCTATTTGGGCAGTCTGGGCGGTTGAGAGCTACTGGCAGGGTTCTTGGTGGTCGCCAGAAGTC
>JBAXRQ010000029.1:0-1829 GCA_037131105.1 bacterium
TCGTAACAAGGTAGCCGTAGGGGAACCTGCGGCTGGATCACCTCCTTTCTAAGGATGGACCTCCAAGGCTCACGCCTTATTGGTTCGTTCAATGACACTAAACAGGTGCAGAGTGTCGCCGTCTTCGTTTCTCTTTCCGTAAAACACCGCAGCCGTTCGATACAGGCTGTGGTGCGATCGCGTGTTCTTAGCCTTCAGGGCTTCGAACGTGCCGCTTCAAGGGCCTGTAGCTCAGTTGGTTAGAGCACACGCCTGATAAGCGTGAGGTCGGCAGTTCGAGTCTGCCTGGGCCCACCACATTTCCTCGTGGATCCTCGGGCGGATTTGGTCGAACGACACCTCTCGCTGGGGGCGGCTTCAAGATGGGGCCATAGCTCAGTTGGTAGAGCGCGTGCTTTGCAAGCATGAGGTCGTCGGTTCGAGACCGTCTGGCTCCACCATCATCCAATCGATATTGGATAGCGCAACCGCGATCGCGGAGAACAAGTTTCCAGTACCTGGCTATGCTGGTATTGGCAAAATGACATCGTAAATTGAAGGGTTTATCCGGCTCCCCCGAGTTTGGAGGATGGACCTGAGAAGACATCATTGTCTGCAAAGACAATATTCAAAGCGCATGTGTGGGCGTGTCTGACCGCTTCGTACCGGTCTGATACAAACCGTCCCCACGCATGAGTTTTGCTGAGAACGATCAAGCGCATAAGGGCTTCTGACGGATGCCTTGGCGTCGAGAGGCGATGAAAGACGTGGCACGCTGCGATAAGGTCCGGGGAGGCGCGAGCACCCTTTGATCCGGACATTTCTGAATGGGGAAACCCACCTTTACGACTTGCGAACTTGATCTTCAGCTCCGGCTGAAGGTGCGGTTCGTAGGTTGTTCAAAGGTATAATGACCTGAATAAAATAGGGTTCATTAAGCAAACCCGGGGAACTGAAACATCTCAGTACCCGGAGGAAAGGACATCAACCGAGACTCCCGTAGTAGTGGCGAGCGAACCGGGACCAGGCCAGTGCTGTCGTGACATAAAGCTGAACGACTTGGAAAGGTCGGCCATAGTGGGTGATAGCCCCGTAAGCGTCAATTAGCGACAGACTCGAGTAGGGCGGGACACGTGAAATCCTGTCTGAACATGGGGGGACCATCCTCCAAGCCTAAGTACTCCTCGACGACCGATAGTGAACAAGTACCGTGAGGGAAAGGTGAAAAGCACCCCGACAAGGGGAGTGAAACAGAACCTGAAATCGGAAGCCTACAAGCAGTCGGAGCCACCTCGCGTGGTGACGGCGTACCTTTTGTATAATGGGTCAGCGACTTCATGTGCCGTGCAAGCTTAAGCCGTTAGGTGTAGGCGTAGCGAAAGCGAGTCTGAATAGGGCGAATAAGTACGTCGCATGACGACCCGAAACCAGGTGATCTATCCATGAGCAGGTTGAAGGTAAGGTAACACTTACTGGAGGACCGAACCCGTGAATGTTGAAAAATTCTGGGATGACTTGTGGATAGGGGTGAAAGGCCAATCAAACCTGGACATAGCTGGTTCTCCGCGAAAACTATTTAGGTAGTGCGTTGGACGAATTCCTTGGGGGGTAGAGCACTGGATGGATGCGGGGGTCGCGAGATCTACCAATTCTAACCAAACTCCGAATACCCAAGAGAACTATCCGGCAGACACACGGCGGGTGCTAACGTCCGTCGTGAAAAGGGAAACAACCCTAACCATCATCTAAGGTCCCCAAGTAATGGCTAAGTGGGAAACGATGTGGGATTGCTTTGACAACCAGGATGTTGGCTTAGAAGCAGCCATCATTTAAAGAAAGCGTAACAGCTC
>JBAXRQ010000030.1:0-1828 GCA_037131105.1 bacterium
GGGTAGACGACCCGCTAGTAAGCCCTGTTCAGAGAATCCAATCATTTACTCGTGGGCTTGGTCTTAGTGATCGCCGCTCGAATGTCCTTAATGCTGAGGAAAAGCGCGATCAGGGAAATCGAGAAGCGAATGCCAAATACCAGTACAAGAGGAGGTATGGGAAAGATACAGCTAAAGACACAACAGAGCATGATATAGCTCAAGATTGGTTACTGGCCAACGCAGTAGATAGTAACTTATCTATTCACGATGTAGATCCTCCCAAGCCTTCACGAATTGAAGAGGCCGCTGGGGTAGTGAACCAGCGACCTACAGTTCTCGCTGTTATGAACCACCCTACTGGGTATTTAGGGGTATTTAGCTACGGCGGAGATGACCGTAATGGTGGCCCCCGTATAACTGTAGATGTTGGGAGAAAAGGTTCGACGGATACCTTGGCTCATGAATTAGGTCACGACGCCCACCTGACTGGTATAGACGGCAAAGTCAAAGTACCACTACTAAACAACCAAGGTGTTCGTACTAGTGATCACGAGTACAAGGGTGATAAGGGTTCTGACCCTTTATTGGAGGGCGTAGCTGATGGGTACGCTGATTACCGTTCTTCTGACTACAAGAATGTTGGGGACATGAACCCAAAGCTTGAATCCCGACAGGAGCATTTAAGGTCATCCTTAGGTGATGCTGAGTCTGGCACTTACGGGACTCATTCCAAGATATTTGCTAACCCTACTTCTAGGGCTTTGTATGGGGTTATGCGCCAGCACATAGCTACGGGCGGGGAAATGCCCAGCTCTGATTATAAAGACGAGACCCTACGCAGCCTAAGTAGGCCAGTATCCGTATGGAACGGCAGTCGCCTTGCGCGCACCGACAATGCGCCAAACGAACTATCTTTAGGGAGAATGGTTCATGAGAACCCGCACCTTAAAGACATGTACTCATGGCACCCTGCCGATAAGGCCCTTCATGCTGCAGTTAACCGTGCTCACCGGGTGTATACCGGTAATCTTGAGAATGAAGCCCACCGGTCTAAGGTACGGGCTATTAGAGGACTGTCGTCGGGACTGCCTGATACTACGGACGTGAGTATGGCGACTCGGGTCCACGACCAACTGTTTGACCCAGACGCTTAGTCAGCTTGGGTGCCAGCCCCATTCGGCCAGAGAGTCCCCAGCTGTGTAGATATCCTTAGCCTTGACTGTCTGCGAGATTACCGGCCAGTCCTGTGATGGGTCAGTAGCATGCATCCCGTGTCCTTCTGCATACGCCTTAGACGGGGTAACCCAGTCTCCCGGCCTAATCCCCTTATCGGCATGCTCTGGGGGCACAGACCGGTATACCTCTAGCGCTGAGTCAGGAGATCCTTTAAGGCCCTTCAGGAGCTTTCTAACAGGGCGCTCGATGCCTGCGTCGTTATACTCATAGTAGTGAGGGTTCTGATAATAGTCTGAGGCCATACTTGTCAGATCATGGGCCGGGAACCCAGACTCAGGATCTGGAGCGGTATGTTCCATCCTATGTCCGAATTGATCTTCATTGACGTTCTTGTGTGCGGCCATACCGTAATCATAGGACCTACAACTACATTTCAGGGTAGTTGCCTACATTCCTTATGAAGCTGATATATCATCTAGATATGGCCGGAAAAGATGTCCTTGGTTCTCAATTCGCTCCTCTAGGTATGGGAGCATATGCTCCGGGAAGTATTCATACTGGATCAGGACGGGCCGCAGAAGCTCCTCCGGTACTTGGGCAGAGCGTAAGTGGTGAAGACGGTGGGGGCGGAGGGTTCCACGCTCCTCCGGGAACTGGCACTGTAGTGAAG
>JBAXRQ010000031.1:0-1773 GCA_037131105.1 bacterium
GATTGCCAACCAGGCTGAGGGAACCTTTGGGCGCCTCCGTTACTCTTTAGGAGGCGACCGCCCCAGTCAAACTGCCCACCTGACGCTGTTCCCGACCCGGATAACGGGCCTGGGTTAGAGTTCCAATACAAACAGGGTGGTATTTCAACGTTGTCTCCACCATGGCTAACGCCACGGCTTCCAAGACTCCCACCTATCCTACACAATTTGAATCAAAACCCAACAGCAAGCTGCAGTAAAGGTCCACGGGGTCTTTCCGTCCTGTTGCGGGTAACGAGCATCTTTACTCGTATTGCAATTTCGCCGAGTCTCTGGTTGAGACAGTAGCCAAGTCGTTACGCCATTCGTGCAGGTCGGAACTTACCCGACAAGGAATTTCGCTACCTTAGGACCGTTATAGTTACGGCCGCCGTTTACCGGGGCTTAGGTTCAAAGCTTCGCCCGAAGGCTAACCTTTCCCCGTAACCTTCCGGCACCGGGCAGGCGTCAGAGCGTATACATCGTCTTACGACTTCGCACGCTCCTGTGTTTTTAGTAAACAGTCGCTTTCCCCTATTCTCTGCGGCCTCTTCAGACTCAGAACGCGAAGTTCATCATCCTAGTGAGGCCCTCCTTCTCCCGAAGTTACGGAGGTATTTTGCCGAGTTCCTTAACCACAGTTCTCCCGATCGCCTTGGTATTCTCTACCCGCCCACCTGTGTCGGTTTGGGGTACGGGTTCCGTGCCAGCTCGCTAGAAGCTTTTCTCGGCAGCATGGGATTAGTGACTTCGCCTGTTACGGCTCGGCATCGCGTCTCAGGATTCATGAGGTCCGGATTTGCCTAGACCTCTCCCTACACGCTTACCCCAGGACAACCAACGCCTGGGCTCACCTACCCTCCTGCGTCCCTCCTTCGCTATCCGCCTATGAGTCGGTCGGTTCGCCCCGAAGGACAGCCCCTTAGGACATCAAAATTGGATTGGGCGCGGACACGGAAGTACTGGAATATCAACCAGTTGTGCATCGACTACGCCTCTCGGCCTCGCCTTAGCTCCCGACTTACCCTGGGAGGATTAGCCTTCCCCAGGAACCCTTGGGCTTACGGCGGAGGGGTTTCTCACCCCTCTCTCGCTACTCATACCAACATTCTCACTCGACCACGCTCCACGACGGTTTACACCGCCGCTTCTCAGCAGGATCGACGCTCCCCTACCACTCCCGTTTCATAATTCCCGAACAAGTTCAGGTAAAACGGAAATCCGCAGCTTCGGCTATTAACTTGAGCCCCGTTACATTGTCCGCGCAGGACCACTCGACCAGTGAGCTATTACGCACTCTTTTAAGGATGGCTGCTTCTGAGCCAACCTCCTGGCTGTCTTCGCGTTCCCACATCGTTTTCCACTTAGTTAATAATTAGGGGCCTTAGCTGGCGGTCTGGGCTGTTTCCCTCTCGACTAACGAAGCTCATCCCTCGTAGTCTCACTGCCAGGCTCTAAAGCATCGGCATTCGGAGTTTGATTGGGGTCAGTAAGCTTGTAGGCCCCCTAGCCCATTCAGTGCTCTACCTCCGATGCTGAACGCCTGACGCTGCACCTAAATGCATTTCGGGGAGAACCAGCTATCACCGAGTTTGATTGGCCTTTCACCCCTAACCACAGGTCATCCCCCCTGTTTTCAACCAGGGTGGGTTCGGCCCTCCACGGGGTCTTACCCCCGCTTCAGCCTGCCCATGGCTAGCTCACTCGGCTTCGGGTCTACAGCATGCGACTAATTCGCCCTATTAAGACTCGCTT
>JBAXRQ010000032.1:0-1750 GCA_037131105.1 bacterium
CTACGGATCAGAAGGTTGTGGGTTCGAATCCCGCCGAGTGCACCATTGAGCGTCAGGCCCCTGACCTCCGAATCCCCGGTAATTACAAGGGGTTCGGGTACCTCTCACTCTGCGTGTTCGACCCAGAGCTCTCTCATGGTTGCACCGGGATTCACCGCGTGCGTACTCATGCGCATACTCATCCACTCGATCCATCGAGGTCGTCAGGCGGATCAGTTGCTGCACGGGAGTACCACCCAGTCGTGAATGACTTGCTATCTCAATCAAAAATAACCACGAAAAAAGTCATAAAGAACCTACAAAACTCTCCTATTTATCATGTATAATTGGTTCACTGAGATGGAAAGTATCCATCAGAAAGTGAGTCAAATTATGTCAGGAGGTGAGATGATCGTCAACGTTATTCCGTCAGAAACCCAGAAACTGCTGTATTCAGTGGAGGCCTCTGCATCGCTGTTGGGTATCTCACGGTCAACGCTATATCTGCAGATTCAGTCCAGAGATATCAAAGCCGTCAAGATCAACAATCGAACACTTATTCCACATTCCTCTCTTATCCGATACGTCGCTCGATTGGAAGAGCGTGCCAATGAGGGGCAGAACGCTCGTCTCGGGAGGGTTCGATGAGATCCAGAGGGGAAGGCACGGTCCAGTACAAGGCAGCCACCAAGACATGGTTCGCCAAGGTCCCGATCGGGAAATATCCGAATGGCAAGACGAAGTACAAGCAGGTCTCAGCGCCCACCAAGGCCAAGGCTGAGAAGATTCGACTCAGGCTGATCGGTCAGAGGGACCAGGGTGTTCGGCTCGATCTCGGCAACCAGACGTTCCGCCAGTACTCCGAGTGGTTCTACGCCGTTGAGGCGATTCACAAGATTCGCCCGCAGACCATCGGCAACTACCAGCAGATGCTCTCCAAGCATGTGTATCCCACGTTTGGTGCTCGCAAGCTGCATGAGATCACTCGGCAAGAGGTGCTGGGCCATCTCAATGAGCTTCGAGCCAAGTACGCATCATCGACGGTCAATCAGGTCAAGGCGATCATCAGCGGTATCTACCGTTCGGCATTGCTGAACAACTTGGTGGACCTCAACCCCTGTCGGGACATTCCCCGGTTCAATCCCAGACGAGATGAGGAGCTGAAGGTCCAGGAACCTTGGAGTGCGGAAGAGGCACAGGCCGCCTTGAAGGCTGCAGAGGGGACCGAGTTTGAAACCTTCATGATCCTGATGCTGCACACAGCGCTGCGGTTGGGGGAGTGCCTCGGCCTGCACTGGGATGACATCGACTTTGAGCAGAGCACCTGCCGCATCGAGAGAACCCTCCGAGAGGGCACTCAGACCCTTCCCAGCGGTCAGAGGAAGTCCTTCCTTCAGTACAACCACCCCAAGACGACGCACGGCAACCGCACCATCGATCTTGCTCCAGCTGCTCTTGATGCGCTTGTGCGAGAGAAGGCACGTCAGGACGCACAGAAGGAGTGGCTTCCCGAGTGGATGAACTCCGGATGCGTATTCACCAACGAAGTCGGCACCGAGCTATGGCCTTCGACTTTCAGTGGACGATACCGACGCTGGCTTAGGAATGAGTCTGGACTCAGGTACATCCGAATCCATGATCTGCGTCATACGTTCGCCCACCTGGCCGTGGATCAAGGTTCGTCCTTTGAGGCCATTCAAGATGTACTTGGACACTCCAGCCCCACCATCACGAAGACCATCTACGGCAGAGGGATCACCTCTCTCAAGCG
>JBAXRQ010000033.1:0-1703 GCA_037131105.1 bacterium
CTGATAACGAGGGTAAGGAAATAAGCGCCATTCTGTTTAAGACATTCCAGCGCTAATGGCTGACTTCGCAGGGGTATATGAGGCGAGGGTAATTGGTACGCTAGATGGAGACTTAGTTGTAGTCATCCCTCAGGTATGGGGAGAGGATTCTGTCCCCCTTGCTGGGATCGCTGGTTCTATCCCGGTTATGGGTGATATGGGATATGTCTCATTCATTTCTGGAGAGCGGGAATACCCTGTCTGGATGGGTGCAGTCGCATAGTTCTTAAGTAGTGAGGTACAGTTCCTACATGTCTGAAGTAACTATCGACCAGATTCTCCCCGAACTAGGGAAGATTATCGGAGACTCTATCGTAGAGGCAGTAGCTTTGAAGATAGCCCTAGCTGATACCCAAGCTCAGTTGGCGGCGGCAGAGCAAACTCTTGAACTCATAGCGGAGTCTAACCAGACGGAGTAGCATACCCACATGGCTTCCTTCACGCAGTGGCAGCAGAGCGGTGCTTATCCCGCAGGGGATGCCCCATTTCGTGCTGCTGAAGTCGCTGGCCCGCAGCCGTTCTTTCACGACCCGCTGGATGCTGCTCGGGCCATGCATCGCCGGACCCCCGACGCTCAGTACCCAGATGGGTACGTTGGCACGGTCCAGACTCGTCGTCAGGACCGTCTCCGAGAAGGTCTTAGGGAGCGTTCAGACAACAAGCCGTACTCTCGGGGAGTTCATAAGGGTGAGCGCCTAGATGGTAGGGACTACTTCTGGCCTGCAGAGATGCAGCCAACTGATGGGCTACTGGCACAGTCTCTTGGCAAACGATATGTCCCTCCGGGCGTTCTTATGGAGGCTGGTATGGCTCCCATGAAGCAGGGGGCTAAGGTTCCGATGACCGGCGATCTCGCCAGAGTCGGGCTTAAGGGAACTCCGGGAAGAACTGGAACCGTGGAATGGGACCAGCATAACCCTGACAGGGCAGCTCAGCTGCGTCATATGGCTCCCCCATGGAGCGGACCCGGAATGGGCGTAGGCATGGCCTACCCCGGTCGATAATGTCTATCCGTATTGATCAGGAAGGCTATGGTGATCTAGTAGACGCCGTCGCTTCCGGTGCAGAGACTTCTGGTGCCCTTATAGTGCAGCAGAATAGCGGGCCAGTATCACCGTGGATGATTAGCCCATCAGCCACCAAAGAGTCCTACATCGTCTCTGAGGCCATGCGTGTTGCGGAGATCCCCGCTGACGAGATTCGCAAGATTAAGCCGATGGTGCCTCAGCTGCTATTCCCTGACCCTAAGGTTGCATATAACCGAGAACCGCTCACCATCGAGGGGCTGTTTGAGATGGATAGGTGGCGGCCTTCAGTACGTTCTTGGACGAGTGGCACCTCCCAGCCAGTACGCAAGGTTGACATGGAAGAGGACGTATGGAGTGGTACCCTTAGAAACGCATCTAGCTCTGTAAACCCCATGATGTAATAGGAGTCAGAAATGACGGTAAATCGCTCACGGTCGATGACCGAAGAACTTGAACTTGGTCTTATTGAGAACTCATACATCCGGCTTGCTCCTAACCGTGGTGGGGTAGTCGAGAATTCTCGCCCCGAGCGGCTAGAATGGCCTTGGTATGTCAACGCCGAGCGGTCTGTACCTGACTCTGGGTGCGGCTGTTCTCATTATGACGAGTCCTCTACTCTTGGGACCACTACTACCC
>JBAXRQ010000034.1:0-1696 GCA_037131105.1 bacterium
TCATTACCCTCCCTGACGACGCACCGGAATACCCTCCATCGTGAACGGGGAAAGGTGCCGAGCAGGAGAGTGTGTGTGTCCCTCCCGTTCGGCAGATGGAACGTCTCTCCTCCGCAATCTGTATATGGGCCCCAATTTAATTACCTGACCTTTGCCCCTGACCCGCTTGGGGGGTGTACAGACCGGTCGGAGACGGATGGTCGGTCGATATCATGGCTCTCGAGTGCAGCCCAGCCTTCTGACTCGATCCAGGAAGACGTAGATCTTACCATGATTCATTTTCGCAGGTGCCCGACCTAACTCCGTAGCCACCAGTGGTGTGCATACGGATCCGGCGCGCATTAAGAGACCATGGGCCCGGGTGTTATGGTTAAGGCGACCTCACCGCCTCCCCGTCTCATGCTGTAGCAGAATGTGGCAATTACCCTACCATACGTGTCGACGTCTAGGATTTTGCGTACTCTGGCTGCCCACGTGTGTACGGTACGGCAACGGGAACAGCCTGCGAACAGGACCGTAGGCGGGCGGCTGTGGGTAGGGTTATCTGCCGCGACCATACGGATTGTTCAGGAGGACGCAGAGTCGGATGGCTATCCTAGGGCACGACCGAGGCATGACCGACAACACCCGGGGGGATTAGGCGAGTGCCTATGTCCCTTTTCAGTACACCGTTCACATTCTCTGCGGCAGCCTAAGTACGGTGACCAGCTATCCTGCCAAGCGCGTCTCGTGCCACCAACACGAGTCCCGGCGGTCGAGCACTGGTCGCTCACCCAAGGTATTGGACCCTGGCAGGGCGGACAGGTGGCAGTTCTCGCGTGGTTAGAGTAGTAAAAAAGGCACCCAACCGGAAGTCATACTGTGTCAGTCACCCGAAAGGTGCGCTCACTGTACATGCCAGTGAGTAACAGATGATTATGAGGAAGGTTCGCCCTCTTACTTTTTCCCCGGGTCCGGGACCATACCATCTTCGAGGGAGCATCACTCGGGTCGAAGAAGTATCGAGTCGCTCACCCGGGCTACTGTGTGTTCCCAACCTGCAGGGAAGACACGGCTCTTACTTTTTCCCCGGGTCCTGGACTCGGCCGAGGCTCCTGGCACGTATCAAGGGATCAAGGGCTCTGACCGCCGATCCGCTCGAACGACATGCTGGCGGCTGCTCTCGCTGCCTTTGGCAAGGTATAGTTCGTCGCGGCTCGGTCTGACACGGCTGCGGCCCTGCGTCAGTCGAGGACGCTGACGGTTAGTCTTGTAGGGGAGGTGTCACGGGGTACGCCCGTGGGCCCTCCGGGCGGGAGATGGGAGTGGGCTAGAAGGGGCACCTGGGAGGCTGAGGCTCCGGGATCCCCCTCCGCCTACCGACCCCCCGACCCCAGACTAGAGCTCCTCGGGTTCTCATATCTACAGACCGACCAGGTCTGAGGGTGACCGACCGGCTCACGGGTCGTTACCAGAAGAGTGGACTAGGGACAGGGACAAGGACAGGGACTGAGGCTAAGGACAAGGACCATTGGTACATCGGTGGTTTGAGTGTGTGCTCGTGGACTCGCACCCCTTGTGTGTGTGGGCTCACTTGTATAGCTACCCCACCTGTAGGAGTACATCTACTCCTACAAGAGTCAGTTAATACCACTACAACAAATGCAGCCTATAAATATTACCTCTTTTACACTACTCAAAAGAAACTGGTTATTAG
>JBAXRQ010000035.1:0-1695 GCA_037131105.1 bacterium
CACCAAGTAGTTGGTTAGCCCTGGTTGGACGAAGTTGTGGGGTTCGATTCCCCACTGGGGCACGCAGTATGTAGTACGCATGGCGCATCGTGTGCTGTGTGGTAGTAGAGAGAAGGAGAGTGTAATGAACCAGATATACGGACCCAAGACGGCGGTGGTGGAGGCCATCATCGACCGTATTCCTAAGCTCACCATGGAGGAGTTCAGGAGCCTCCACAGGGGCTGGGACGCTGTCTGGGGGGTTGATGGTTCCTCAGCCTCCATGGACGCAGCGTACGTAGCGAGGTATGCAGCCAAGGACGCAGCCTGGGGCGCTGCATGGGACGCAGTCAGGTGCGCAGCCTGGGATGCGGCCAGGCAGGCAAACTGGGACGCAACCGGGGAGGTAGTCCTGCCTGGGACGTATCTGGGGCCGGAAGTAACCTGGGAGGTAGTCCTTGCCATCGTCACCTACGACCTCGCCACCATCGAGGGGTCGTACACCATCTTCCAGCGGGGCCTACTCATGGCTCCGTGGGTCGAAGTGTTCGGGATGCCCGAGGGACTTCCCGAGTAGGTAGTAGGTAGCCCCGGTTGGCGAAGTTGTGAGGTTCGAATCCTCATCGGGGCGCTAGCCAGTAGCAAGTTGCTGCTGGTGAGTATGAGCACACAAGGAGTGTGTAGTTATGTCAGATATGGAATTCTTTATTTACCACTTTCAGTGGGTCAACGGATATACGGAGATGGGTAGTATTACCATGTCTGTAAGTCGTGACCTCCAAGCCGATCTTGAGCGGATTTTCCGTATCGGTAACGGTGAGGGCCTCAATACGGTTGAGGATGTTGACCTCAGTATGATCTACCGGGCATTTGCTCGTAGATCACTCATGGTTGGCGATGTAATTATCGTCAACGAGGGTGTGTTTAAGATCGCTTCTTCCGGTTTTGAGCTTGCACCTGAATTGAACTACTTGAAGGAAGGCGAGTAGTAGGTAGCCCCGGTTGGCGAAGTTGTGAGGTTCGAATCCTCACCGGGGCACTAGCCAGTAGCAAGTTGCTGCTGGTGAAACAAAATATACCTAGGAGGTATATATCATGGTAATGACACGGCAGGAAATCAAAGAGATGAAAGCTGCGGCTATGCAGCGGATCTCGCAGGAGCCAGTTGCTCCTATTGCCAATGATCAGCTGATTCAGCTGATTGCTGAGGTGGTGCAGCAGGTTCAGGCTAGCAAGGTCGTTCAGGCCTCGCAGTCTCCGGTATTCCGGAGTGGTACCCACGTCGTGACTATCACTGAGGTGAAGGTTACGGATCACACCAATAAGTCTGGGGTGACGAACCCGTGGGTTCAGTTTACCCTGAAGAGGGACGGTTATAATCGTCCCGCTTTTGCTGACATAACTCTCGCTGGTAACAGCTTGAAGGTTGTCAGTGATTTGTCGCTTGAGCTTACTGGTAAGGCTCTGACTGTTAAGTCCAACTACTCCAAGTTTTTGGAGTCGTTGAAGGGCATGGCGATCAGGGCAGTGGTTAACGAAAAGTTAACCACTGACAAGAACAAGACTGTGCTGACAAGTTATGTCGGCAGTTGGAGGGCTGTGTAGGTAACGGCTTGGTTAGCCCTAGTATGGGTGCGAAGTTTGATGGTTCGATTCCATCATAGGGCGCTAGCCAGCAGCAAGTTGCTGCTGGTGAAAACAAACACACAAGGAGTG
>JBAXRQ010000036.1:0-1597 GCA_037131105.1 bacterium
CGCCCCCATTTCTGCAGAATGTCCAGTACGACTAGGCAGTCAACAAATACCAAAAGGTGCGTTTGATGGCTAAAATGCTGTCGAACGTCAAGCAAGAGCTGAAGTAGACTGGCAGCTTCTGCTCGAGCCGTGGAAAGGGGGCCACCTACTCTGGCACTAAAGGCCATGACTGGTACAGGGTCCGCGCCCAGCACGTATCCCGCGCCCATCCGCTCGGCCCGGACATCGACACTTCCATCAGTACCTGCTACCAGTCCATCCCACTCATGTCTTAGAGCATCTTGCTGGTGCTGACGGTGGATTATGAGTCGAGGGGGGACTGGAGTCTCATTCCAGTGGAAGGCGTACTGGTGGTGTCCGCCACGTTCTAACTGTTGCTGTACTGCCCCAGGGTGCAGTGCATGGCCTTGTTGTCTTATCTCAGGGTGAGTGACAAGCTTCCAGAGTTGAGTGACAGCGCGCGACTGCTCCACGTCCCATTCAGCAGTCTCCCAGCATCCTTCCTTGTGCAGCACCTTGCTTTCTTTAGGCAGCTCAGCATACAAATGTGCTATTCGCCAGAGTGTCGCTAGATCTGGCTCATCAGGATTGCTTTTCTGTTGCCGCAAGACCCACACTCCTGGGTTGTGCGTAACTGCTCTCTCCAACAATCGGCATCGCATCTGAGGTGCGAAGGAGTCTAGGACTAGTAGAGCTGGTACTTGGGGCCACTCGTCTACGGCTCCTAGGTGCACATCTGTGGGATATGGAGAGGAGAAGTGTAGAAAGTGGGGATTATATGTGACAGCACTCGCTCCAATGAGAAGCTCACTTCCAGTGATCCACTTTATATTCGCCAGGAGGTGTCGACTCCAGGGCACACAATACTCCTGGTCAGCCTCTTGCTGGGATCGACAGGACTCACAGATCCGCACCAAGAACTTCTGTAGTGGAGTACGCTGAATATCCTGCTCATAACACGTTGTTAGGAGCAGACCATATTGCGCTGCATCCATCTTGACGACTCGGTTATTGCGATCGGCAATCCAGACTCGCCCGTTGCGCTGTATTATCTCCCAATTGTCAGGGGCAGGCAGACTCTTGGGATGATGGTGTGCGACATCGATGACTATTCTCGACGGGAGGGGGGGGTCTGCTTGCCATGGGTGGGCAACGACTGCTGGACGTGGTACATCCAGGCAACGACGTTGTGAGATATACTGTACTGCGCCTACGAACTTCATCTGGCCAGATGAACTGTCAGATAGCAGCTTCCAGGTGGGGGTAGCGTCACTCTTTGTGGAGCTGATGAGACTGTGGTTTCCATAGAACTCGTCCCTGGTTACTGTCCAGCATGGTCGGCTGCACGCTTCCTCAAGATTCTCACGACCACTACCTAGGAGGCAGTCTCGTACCAGTGCCATAGGCATGGCAGACAGAGGGGCATTTTCACTCTCGACCTGCCGAGTTACAATATAATCCAGTGGCAACGGATAGGGGGTGACTATTCTTCGAAGCGGGGCTAAGCACTCAACCAAGAAGCCGTCGTCTTCATTACATGTGTAGGGGAAGATGGCTCTTCCTTGACAGAGGTAATCAGCCAGTAGGGGGTCAGAAA
>JBAXRQ010000037.1:0-1566 GCA_037131105.1 bacterium
CAAGAGAACGTACTTACTGGTACGAAGTAACCGTATGGAGGGTAGAGCGCAGTGGATGAACCTAATATTTCAGGATCTTCAGGCGCTGAGCGTCCTATCCCTGTAGCCACAGGAATGAAGTTCTCGGTAGATGGCGTGAGCGCTGCTACCACAGATATAAAGGCACTCAGTGGTGCTGTACGAGAGCTACAGACCACCGTAATGTCCATGGGCAGTCAGAACGCCATGATGATGCAGGGGATGAACTCTGTATTCTCGAACATGCAGCAGGGAGCTAACTCCACTGCTCAAGCATTGAATAAGAGCGGGTTGGCAGGTTTCGGTGGAGGTGGGAGCACTCCCGGAGGCATACCTTACAATTACGGTAGTTTGGGTGGAACCTCATCTGGGGGAGGCACCGGGGCGTTCTCCGGGATAGTCAGCGGACTCAAAGGTGAGAACCTTGGCGAAACCATGTTCAACGTGGCATCAATCGCCCCTAAGTACGCTTATAACCGGATGGAGGAGGCCCGACAGAACGGCCCAGCTATAGCTGGAGCGCTGGGGCCGCTGGCTACTCTCAACAGCACCACGATCAGTCGACTGATCGAGAAGTTGCAGCAAAGTACTCCCGTGATGGGGGACATGGGCAACACACTGGGAGCGCTCCATCAGGGGGCTATGTCTGGATACGGCAACTTAGACTCAGCCAAATCCGGGGCGTACTTTGAAGGTATTCGCCAAATGCAGCTCTTTACCCCAGAGGTAGGAGCCGAGAATCTGGCTAAGCAGTCGAGTGCTTTCCTCGCCAATACAGGTGGCCACCAGAAGGCACTCATGCTCACAGGTGGAGCTATGAGTGGATTCGGTGCAGGAGGAGTGCCTAAAACCCTACAAGAGTGGGCAGAGAGCACCCTCAAGTGGTTTGAGGGTCAGCGTCCCGGTGGGGACAGGGGTAAAGCTTTCTCTAAAGAAGAGCTAGCTACCCAGCAGTTTCCCGGGTCTAACATGGATGCATGGTTCAGTAGTACCGATGTTCCAGAATACATGCGGGAATACTTCTGGCAATACGTGATCGGTAAGGCCAGTACAGGATCTAGTGATATTGCTGTCATCATCGGAGAGCGGGGTCAGGACCTAGCACGAGAACGACTGCGCACCATGTCGGCCCAGAGTCGAAGAGACTTCCAAGTGCTGGGATCATCTAGCAACTACGAGCAGTTTGCTAACCGTGAGGGTCAGGATCGCAAGTTTGAAGAGATGATGGGTCAGATTGACCAGAAGCTAACTGGCCTAATGGGAGACTTCCTCGGGCCGATCATGTCAGCACTCCCAACTCCACTAGCAAACTTGATGGTGACATCATTCTTTAAGGTGGGGGCGCAGGTCGCTGCAGGTGCATCAAAAGCTGCAAGCAATCTGCCGGGACTTGGATTCATGGGAGATACTCCATCCCCATACGGGGAGTACGGCAGTCAGGGGCTAGAACACCTAGACCCTAGCTTCGCCTCCAAGGTATCTAACATGATGGCGGCCAACCCCAATATCTCAGTTACGTCTGGCTATCGAGATGGGATTACTCAAGGG
>JBAXRQ010000038.1:0-1555 GCA_037131105.1 bacterium
GGCGAGGGAAGAAGCGAAAGCGTCCGAGTACGCTTTCACGGCCCTCTGGGACGGAGCGACTATCTTGCTATTGTCGGTTAGAGAATCATCATTTGCGACAATCCTTGATGGGGAAACAAAAATTGCACCCGCTACACCCTTACCAACAACAAGACCAACCTGAACTACATAGTTTGGCGAAGAAGGAGCCGCATCGGTTAGATTCCCAGCGGTGGTAGCAGAAAGGAAAAGCGGTACACCATCGGCATAATAACCCGATGTGTCTAGATCATGTACAACCCCAAAGGTAGTGATTAACCCAGTTGCGCCAACCTCAATATCCTGGGTGGCAATACCAATGGTTCTCCAGGAATCTGCTAGCGTGTTGGCTTTCGCAAGAACAACGGTTGGTTCTCCAAGGTAAGACCCATTAATATAGACTACTTTGCCGTTAAGTATTTTTACAGCATCGTCATTAATGCAATGTACATACTGTTCTTGCCCGTGTTGAAGATTAATACCAAGCGTTGAGTCGATTACTGTAGTTAAAGTTTTATTGGTAGAGTCCCAGTAGGTGTTGCCAGTGACATTTGATGTATCCGGGGTAGAGGTGTTGAATCTTACTGCCTCAACGCTCTCGTATCCACCTACCGTTAGGTTCGTACCATCGGTAGTTAAAGAGGCAGAACCCGTCAGCACTCCACCAGTGTTGTACTGAATCTGAGTGCTTGATCCACCCGCACCAGTGGTGCTTGAGGTAGTTTGGTCAAACATCGCCACTTTGTTCTTATACTCAGCGGCCCCAGAGCCATGAATCACAATGTCATACACGCCAGTAGGGGCAGCAAAACCATAAAGGCCATTGGCATCAGTAGTGAGTGGGTTGGGAATAGCAGAGGAAGGGGTGGTTAGGGGATCAGATGCTTCGTAAATCGCACTTAGGTTGCTCGTACCAGTGTCATACACCGAAACTGAAGCACCTACTTCAGCACGACCATACTCATCCCGCTTCTCCCCATAGAATCTCTGCATATTCCCTCCCCATAAATCTTACCGCTTCTTTGCCTGATTCGGATGGACCTTCTTGGAGTCCTCGGCCTTCCACTCCAGGTACTCTTCCCAAGTAGCCTCTCCCATATCCTGGTAAGGGTAGTTGGTGATGTATTCGGTGTAGTAGGTGGGAGATCCCCCCGATGGGAAATCCATGTCGCACTTCAGCATATCAACGCCAGCAGACTTGAACGCCTCGAAGTACTCTTCGGGCAGAACAACCATCTTGCCACGCTGGACATGGACTGGGTTCAAAGTTCCGGGGCAAGCATAGGCCCACTCAGAACAGTTCGGAACCTTGTGGAGCATGAACTTGCGGCACTTACCAGAGAAGCGACTGTCTCGCACAGGGCGAGGCATCTCAGCGACTGCCCGATGCTCCTCCTGGGGGGCTTCATCGTAGAACTTCGGATTTGCGGGACGGCTTTCCTTATTCATAGGCTTGCGTCCGGGTTTGCTACTCACTTCGCTCATAGGCGATCTCCTTTTTCCCCGCAGGGAGGAAGGGGGCCGAAGCCCCCTCCCC
>JBAXRQ010000039.1:0-1535 GCA_037131105.1 bacterium
AGGTGTCGTTGTACTGCGGTCCACGTTCAAATCGTCTAGGCATCGCTGGGACCACCCTTGTTTAGATTTCGGTTAGCCCCGCCGTTATATGGCGGCTGGGGAGGTGGAGTAGATGACGGGCTTCTAGGAGGACGTGGAGGAGTTGGGTAGGGGAGTCCACTGTGGTTGTAGAGGTTGGCTCTGGCACGCTGTGCGTGCTTACGGCCAGACTCCTTCTGAGCAGGAGTTGGCTCTCTGTAGTCAACAGGGTTAACCGGAGCGTGAACAGAACCAGTTTCAAGGTACCGCTTAATCTTGGCGGTCGTTTCAGGGATCTCCGGACCGTACCCGATATCTTCTGCTGATTCACTCATTCGTCCGATTCCTGACTCTTAAGCCATGCCACGGAACCTTCCCGAGACATAGCTTGCTGGTAACGGTCATCATCATCTACAAGACTCTTTAGGGCCTGTAGGTGCTCTACAGCCTTGGGCGTATTCTTTCGCCCAACACTGACTGCCGCAGATCTAGCATGATAACCCGGCTCGTGATACACCGGAAGGGCTTGGTGAGCATCTGCGTAGGTCTCAAGGGAATCCCACACATCCACATCGGATGGAACTGGTTTCCCTCTAGATTCCCAGTCTGATCGGTTATTGTGGAGATTCTCTTTAGCTTCTCGGTCGTAACCGTAGCCACTAGTCAGGTGCCTTAGCTGGGTTTCTACCTTAGGCTTGACATACTCGCTGCGGTAGAACCCACCTTGATCTGTACCGTACTCCTCGTTCATACGATGAGTTAGGTCTCCGACGTGCTCTAGGGCATCTCCCTGCACTCCTCCGCCAAGGATGCGCTGCGCATTATTCATGGCAGTTTCTGGGGCACCACGCTGCATATCAGCTACATGGTTGAGCACAGCATGATATTGGTCAGTATTCATTCCTGATATCTCGTCAGCGGAGAACGAGTTGCCGCTCTTATGACGGTCAGCAACGTGCTCTTTAAACTGCTCTTGAGATACGTTCTGGATGCTCATTCTTATAAGGGTAGTTCAGGCTGGGTGGCTGAAGGGATGATATTGAGACTACGTCTACGAGAAGGTCCGGGCTGGCCGTTAGACCTGCGAGTGTTAATAGGACTCTTCTCTGCAGGGCTAGGTCGGTAGTACTTATCAGTGGCCTGCGGGTCGGGAGCACTTACCCGACCGTTCCAGTTTAAGTCTACGGTCGTACTGGCTAACTGATTGCTAGCCCATGTATTCCGATCTCTTCGGTTCTCACCTGTGGATGAGGTGTTGACGTGTTTATCAGCTACATTGATCCCTCGACCCCTATACAGGGCCGCAGAATCTGGCGATAAACGGCTAGAATGGGTCATTGAAGAGACTGGAGCATCCGCAAGGGAAAGCTGCTCAGGATCTCCCAGCGAACGGGGGATCTCTTTGCCCGTGTCATAATCCACCGCTGTCACGGTCCACGGAGACTTCACGGGTGCCCGATCTCCCATCTTCCCGTAGTCTCGCTCAGCCATGTCCACGAGTGCGGAAGCTATCCCCA
>JBAXRQ010000041.1:0-1525 GCA_037131105.1 bacterium
GGAAGGTGGGGACGACGTCAAGTCATCATGCCCCTTATGTCCAGGGCTGCAAACATGCTACAATGGCCGATACAAAGGGCTGCGAGACTGCGAAGTTGAGCGAATCCCAAAAAGTCGGTCTCAGTTCGGATTGGAGTCTGCAACTCGACTCCATGAAGTTGGAGTCGCTAGTAATCCCGGATCAGCAACGCCGGGGTGAATACGTTCCCGGGCCTTGTACACACCGCCCGTCACACCACGAAAGTCGGTAACACCCGAAGCCAGTGGCCCAACCTTTTTGGAGGGAGCTGTCTAAGGTGGGATCGGTGATTGGGGTGAAGTCGTAACAAGGTAGCCGTACCGGAAGGTGCGGCTGGATCACCTCCTTTCTAAGGAGTCACTGTCTGGACCATCCCGGTTCAGATACTCCTAGTCGATCACTGGCTACTCGCTGTCAGCTGTATCCCGCCCCTGGCGGACCGCACCTCTTCGGAGGTCCCGTCCATCAGGCAGTGGGCCCTGCGGTTGGCTGTGGGCATCACTATTCCGTTTTGAGGGAGTGACCTCTAGTTCCTGCTCTGTTGAGCAGCCTGGAGCGATATCCAATCCCTCCGAAGCGATGCCGGCCGACCCTCGAGGTCCGCCCGGCCGCTCGTCCGCCCGAAAGGCACCAGTTCACCGGTCTATTTTTAGGTGTTCACGGTCCCCTGCGGGCGTTGTACGCCCCTTGAGAATTCCATAGCGAGCACGAGCATCTATGTTCTCCAAGTTATAAAGAGTCAACGGCGGATGCCTTGGCGCCTGAAGCCGAAGAAGGACGTGGGAGGCTGCGATAAGCCACGGGGAGCTGCCTACCAAGCGCGGATCCGTGGATGTCCGAATGGGGAAACCCGGCACCCGTCATGGGGTGTCACCCTGGTCTGAACGCATAGGACCAGAGGAGGGAACCGGGGGAATTGAAACATCTCAGTACCCCGAGGAGAGGAAAACAACAGTGACTCCCTGAGTAGCGGCGAGCGAAACGGGATGAGCCTAAACCGTGTTGGTGTTAAAGCCTGATGGCGTTGCCAATGCGGTGTTGTGGGAGCCGATGGAAGGTGCATCAGAACCTTCACAGAGTTACAAAACCAATTGCATAGTGGAAGCATCCAGGAAAGATGCGCCGAAGAGGGTAACAGCCCCGTACGCGAAATGCATTGGACTCTGATCGGATTTCCCGAGTAGCGCCGGATCCGGGAAAGCCGGCGTGAATCTGCGAGGACCACCTCGTAAGGCTAAGTACTCCTAGGCGACCGATAGCGAACTAGTACCGTGAGGGAAAGGTGAAAAGTACCCCGGGAGGGGAGTGAAATAGTACCTGAAACCGTTGGTTTACAATCAGTCAAAGCGTCGTCATCCTTTTAGGATGGCCGCGATGGCGTGCCTTTTGAAGAATGAGCCAACGAGTTACGGTGTGTGGCGAGGTTAACCAGAGATGGGGAGCCGAAGCGAAAGCGAGTCTTAATAGGGCGAATTAGTCGCATGCTGTAGACCCGAAGCCGAGTGA
>JBAXRQ010000042.1:0-1515 GCA_037131105.1 bacterium
GTACAGTATGTTTGGCGGTGGCAGCGGGGAGAAATAACTATGCCAGATTATCGTGTGAACTACAGCCAACAGCCATCAGCGGTACCAGATCCAATGGCCACCGGAGCCCAGTGGGGTAAAGCCATTGGCGGAATAGCCCGTGGAGCCCAGAGCATAGCCGACGAGGCTAAACGCGAAGGCCTACCCTTTGGTCTCATGGAAGGCACCAAAGCCAAGGCTGACAAGCTCATCGCCGAGTATGGCGACTTGCAGTCCGAGACGTTCAAAGGCCTTACAGGTTCCCAGCGTACGACCAAGCTCGTGGCGTTGCTGCAACCCCTTGATCCAGAAATGGCCAAGCGTTATGAGGTTCGGGCGAACGAAGAGCGCATGAAGGATTACGGCGGAGAGGCAGCCAAAGTGCCAACCGCTGAGCCAACAGGCGATTTGGATGCGGATATCACCGCCACGAAGAAAGCCATTGCCGACATCAAAGGTCAACTCGAAGGCGATCCATCCACCGAAGAAGCGGGGAAAGCAGCGGGTACGCCCACTACAGCTGTAGAGGGAGCAACAACCGAGACAGAAACCCCGGCTCCTGACCAGGATCCGACTAACTATGAGCATTCTGATGGAAGGATCCCGCTCGCTGGAGCTTCCGAGAACAAACTGGGTACATCAACGCCTGTGCCCCAACTCCCGGCTCCTGTAAAGGAGGGCGACGGGCTACAAACGTATGCTCCGTTAGACCAACGCCGGCCCTTGGCCAAGTTCACACCTGGCCAGCCAACCCCGCCCAAGCCCAAAACTTTACTTGAGTACATGGGTGGAACGTACGGTACGGGCACAGAGGCACCCCCTACTCTCGCTACTACATATGGCACCCAGGGTTTGCCTGGATATGGCCAAGCACCCTTTATAGCCCCCTCTGCGCCCCAGCCAAAGCTGGTCACCCAGTCAGATATTTATGGGAACGGAACTCTAGGTGGAAGAGATCTGAGCAAAGCGGGCCTGTTTGATACCCGGGCCGCTCTGGCTAGGACTCCCTCCCAGATCAAGTCCCAGGTCGAGTCCCAGAAGATGCAGGGATACCGGCCTGGAGATACGCTCCATGGCTACTTGCCCTCCAATGCAGGAATGAGTAACTTTGCCCTACAGCAAAAGCCTGGTGAAACGTGGGAAGAAATGTTGGCACGACTTGACAAGGAAGCCAAGGAATATCCCGGAGCTTCCGGGACAGAAGTAGAGGACAACAATGGCTACTAACCTAACACCTGCCGTGAAAGCGAAACTCTTGAATGAACTGCAGTCCTTGGAGATGCAGTTGCAAGATCTTGAAGCCAAGAAGAAACAGGAAGAGACCGCCAAGGCTTCTACCCCTGCCCCGCTGTCCAAGGAAGACGAGGCTCTTGAGCAGATCCGTATCCACGATGTTCCAGAATACATGCGGATCATGGAGAGCCGGGGTATGTGGGACAAGAGATCTGCGGGTAAGACTGCGGACAATATTACCCCTGCCGAGGCTGACTGGTTGGG
>JBAXRQ010000043.1:0-1504 GCA_037131105.1 bacterium
TCAGGACATAGGTAACACTCGTGGTTCAAGACATAGGTAACACATGACGTGAGTGATTGGTTATGGTGTTGGTGTTTTAATTGTTGGTCAATGGCAGGGAGTTGGAGTTGCTTGTGAAGGATGGCCGCGGCACGGGTCAGGACATAGGTAACACTCGTGGTTCAAGACATAGGTAACACATGACGTGAGTGTTTGGTTATGGTGTTGGTGTTTTGGTTGTTGGTCAATGGCAGGGAGATTGGGGTAGCAGGCAGCGGAGCGGAAGGGGCGGGAGCCCCTGAAGCGGAGATGCCTGCTTAGCTATCCCTAAGCTGCCTCCTTAATGGCTTCTGGGGCGTCGGGAAGAACCGGGATAAAGCTTGCTGTTTCAGGCTCGAGATGTCCCAAGAGGAGCCTGGCGAAGTAGACTTCAAGGGTTCCATCCCGCAGGGGTTTAAGACCCACATCCCATCCGTGAAGAGCTGTGGAGAGGAAGACTAACTGGTTCTCGAAGCAGATATGCCCCGTGCCCTTTACCCTTCGGGTCATGAGACCCTCGTAGTCGAGTTGATCGGGTGTTCCCTCCCATTTCCTCTTGGAAGGTTCATAGACCTCAGAGGGCATCTTCATACCCAAGGACTCGTGAGGGCGTTCCTCATTGAACTCTCGCTTCCAGACATCTAGAGCAGCCTGACGATCCCGATAGCGGGTGCCCTCCAGTTCCCGGCTGATGTCCTTGTGCATCCTCTCATGGCCGCCGTTATCCTGTGGGTGGGCGGGACGCCCACGAAGTAAATCGATCCCAAGAGCCACCCACCAGGCAGAGAGCTTGGAGAGTCCCATGATGCTGCGGGAGCTGGAGAAGGGTGAACCGTTGTCACTACGGATGGCCTGAGGGAGTCCATAGCGCTCAAAGAGCCTTTCAAAGCAGGCACGCACTGTCTCTGTGCGTGCGTTCTCCAGGGCCCGAACCTCAAGCAAGTAGCGACTCCATTCATCGCGGACGGTCAGGGGCTCACATTTCCCCTGCGCATCGTGCCACCATCCCTTGAAGTCGATCGTCCAGACTTCGTTGGATGCCCCGGCTTTACGGGTGTCTCCTATGCTGCCTCCTTGGGAGGCCCTCCTCTTGCGTCTCTTTTCTACGAGCCCCGCCTTTTCAAAGACTCGCTTGAAGCTGCTTTCGCTCGGTGCCTCACCGTGTCGTCTCAAGTAGATTTCCTGTAGCTTCCGGCCTCCCCAGTGTTTATGTCGGAGCCTCAACGCTACAATCCGACAGACTTCCTCTTCGCTCAGGGCATTGGGAGTGCTCTTCGGGCGACGGCTGTGTTCTTCCATCCGGCCCATCCCCTCCTCGAGAAGGCGGTTCTTCCACTTATAGCCCACTCTTGGACTGATCCCATACTCTCGGCACAGGGCTCGAAAGTTGTCTGTTTGTAGCGCTCGAAGCGCAAACTCTGTTCTCTGGCTCATTAGAGCATTTTTGATTTAGGTGTGAACATAGCCAGAGGCATCGAAGTAGTTT
>JBAXRQ010000044.1:0-1451 GCA_037131105.1 bacterium
CACGTGAAATCCTGTCTGAATATGGGGGGACCATCCTCCAAGGCTAAATACTCGTGATCGACCGATAGTGAACCAGTACCGTGAGGGAAAGGCGAAAAGAACCCCGGGAGGGGAGTGAAATAGATCCTGAAACCGCATGCATACAAACAGTGGGAGCCTCGCAAGGGGTGACCGCGTACCTTTTGTATAATGGGTCAGCGACTTACATTCAGTGGCAAGCTTAACCTTTTTAGGGAAAGCGTAGCGAAAGCGAGTCTTAATAGGGCGATCAGTCGCTGGGTGTAGACCCGAAACCAAGTGATCTACTCATGGCCAGGATGAAGGTAGGGTAACACCTGCTGGAGGTCCGAACCCACTACCGTTGAAAAGGTAGGGGATGAGCTGTGGGTAGGGGTGAAAGGCTAAACAAACTTGGAGATAGCTGGTTCTCTCCGAAAGCTATTTAGGTAGCGCCTCGTGATATACCTTCGGGGGTAGAGCACTGTTATGACTAGGGGGCCGTATAGGTCTACCAAATCATTGCAAACTCCGAATACCGAAGAGTAGTTTCACGGGAGACAGACATCGGGTGCTAACGTCCGGTGTCAAGAGGGAAAGAACCCAGACCGCCGTCTAAGGTCCCAAAGACATAGTTAAGTGGTGAACGAAGTGGGAAGGCATAAACAGCCAGGAGGTTGGCTTAGAAGCAGCCACCCTTTAAAGAAAGCGTAATAGCTCACTGGTCGAGTCGTCCTGCGCGGAAGATGTAACGGGGCTCAAACTATGCACCGAAGATGCGGATTCATACGCAAGTATGAGTGGTAGGAGAGCGTTCTGTAGGCCTGCGAAGGTGACTCGTAAGGGTTGCTGGAGGTATCAGAAGTGCGAATGCTGACATGAGTAGCGATAAAGCGGGTGAAAGGCCCGCTCGCCGAAAGCCCAAGGTTTCCTGCACCACGTTCATCGGTGCAGGGTGAGTCGGCCCCTAAGGCAAGGCCGAAAGGCGTAGTCGATGGGAAATCGGTTAATATTCCGATACCTCGTTTTGATGCGATGGGGAGACGGAGAAGGTTATGCAAGCCGGGTGTTGGATGTCCCGGTTCAAGCGTGTAGGTGGATCCTTTAGGCAAATCCGGAGGGTCAACACCAAGGCGTGATGACGAGTGCCCTTGTGGCATGAAGTTGCAGATACCACGCTTCCAGGAAAATCCTCTAAGCTTCAGTCAAGACGGGACCGTACCGCAAACCGACACAGGTGGGCAGGATGAAAATTCTAAGGCGCTTGAGAGAACTCGGGTGAAGGAACTCGGCAAATTTGCACCGTAACTTCGGAAGAAGGTGCGCCCTAAGTATGTGAAGCCCCTCGCGGGTGGAGCAGAACAGGGTTGCAGTGAATAGGTGGCTGCGACTGTTTAACAAAAACACAGCACTCTGCAAACACGTCAAGTGGACGTATAGGGTGTGACGCCTGC
>JBAXRQ010000045.1:0-1364 GCA_037131105.1 bacterium
AAGGTTAAGTCAATTACAGACGAAGCCGAAGGGAAACCGAGTCTTAAAAGGGCGATTTAAGTTGCGTGGGGCAGACCCGAAGCGGGATGATCTAGCCATGGCCAGGATGAAGCGTGGGTAAAACCACGTGGAGGTCCGAACCGGTGAATGTTGAAAAATTCTCGGATGAGCTGTGGTTAGGGGTGAAAGGCCAATCAAATTCCGGGATAGCTGGTTCTCCCCGAAAAATATTTAGGTATTGTCTTCGGTAATTCAGTCACGGAGGTAGAGCACTAGAAGGGCTAGGGGTCCTACCAGACTACCAAACCCTACTAAACTCCGAATGCCGTGAACTGTTATCCGAGGAGGCAGTCTTTGGGTGCTAAGGTCCAAGGACGAGAGGGAAAGAGCCCAGACCAACAGCTAAGGTCCCTAAGTTTTGATTAAGTGGTAAAGGATGTGGAAACGCATTAACAGCCAGGAAGTTGGCTTAGAAGCAGCCATCTTTTAAAGAAAGCGTAATAGCTCACTGGTCGAGTGGGTCTGCGCCGAAAATGTAACGGGGCTAAAATCAAACACCGAAGCTTTGGGCTTCTAGAAAGTACGTCTTTCTAGGAGCGGTAGGGGAGCATCGTAGCGGCAGTGAAGGTGGACTGAAAAGACCATTGGAGCTTCTACGAGAGATTATGCCACAATGAGTAGCGATAAAGAATGTGAGAAACATTCTCGCCGTAAACCCAAGGTTTCCCAGGCCAGGTTAATCCTCCTGGGGTTAGTCGGACCTTAAGTCGAGGCCTTAGGGCGTAGACGATAGAAAACAGGTTAATATTCCTGTACCTCTTATCAAGCGTTGAAATAAGCGGGGACGGAGAAGGGTAGCTGAGCCACCTGACGGATGGTGGTTTAAGCTCGTAGGCTGGGGAGATACGAAACCAAAGGTTTCCCCGTTAAGGCCGAGAAGCGATGACGTCGCTAATAGCAATATTAGCTTAAGTCAGTGATCCCATGCTTCCAAGAAAAGCCGCGTATGGAGCAAGATAGGAGACCGTACCGTAAACCGACACAGGTGGGTGGGGTGAGAATCCCAAGGCGCTTGAGAGAACCCAGTCTAAGGAACTCTGCAAATTGGCACCGTAACTTCGGGAGAAGGTGTGCCTTCATTAGGTGATCAGACTTGCTCTGTGAGCCGAGGAAGGTTGCAGTGACCAGGCGGTGGCGACTGTTTAACAAAAACACAGCACTCTGCAAAACCGAAAGGTGAGGTATAGGGTGTGACGCCTGCCCGGTGCTGGAAGGTTAAGGAGAGATGTTAGCCGCAAGGCGAAGCTTCGAACTGAAGCCCCAGTAAACGGCGGCCGTAACTATAACGGTCCTAAGGTAGCGAA
>JBAXRQ010000046.1:0-1359 GCA_037131105.1 bacterium
TTGCAGAGTGCTGTGTTTTTATTAAACAGTCGCAGCCACCATTTCACTGCAACCCCATCAGGCTTTGGACGCGAAGTCCTACACCCTACCGGGGCGCACCTTCTCCCGAAGTTACGGTGCAAATTTGCCGAGTTCCTTCACCCGAGTTCTCTCAAGCGCCTTAGAATTCTCATCCTGCCCACCTGTGTCGGTTTGCGGTACGGTCTAAATACAACTGAAGCTTAGTGGCTTTTCTTGGAAGCTTAGTATCAGCAACTTCAGTACCGAAGTACCTCGTTATCACGCCTCAGAATTGACCTCCCGGATTTGCCTAAGAGATCTCCCTACACGCTTGAACCACCTATTCCAACAGATGGCTTGCTTAACTTTCTCCGTCCCCACATCGCATTGTATTGAGGTACAGGAATATTAACCTGTTTCCCATCGACTACGCATTTCTGCCTCGCCTTAGGGGCCGACTCACCCTGTTCCGATGAACGTTGAACAGGAAACCTTGGGCTTTCGGCGAGGGAGCCTTTCACTCCCTTTATCGCTACTCATGTCAGCATTCGCACTTCTGATACCTCCAGCAGCCATTACCAGCTGCCTTCGCAGGCCTACAGAACGCTCTCCTACCATATGTACAAGTACATATCCGCGATTTCGGTGCATAGTTTGAGCCCCGTTACATCTTCCGCGCAGGACGACTCGATCAGTGAGCTATTACGCTTTCTTTAAATGATGGCTGCTTCTAAGCCAACATCCTGACTGTTTTAGCCTTCCCACTTCGTTTCCCACTTAGCCAATTTTAGGGACCTTAGCTGGCGGTCTGGGTTGTTTCCCTCTTGAGTCCGGACGTTAGCACCCGGTGCTCTGTCTCCCACGCTGCACTTTCCGGTATTCGGAGTTTGCCATGGTTTGGTAAGGCGTCATGCCCCCCTAGCCATAACAGTGCTCTACCCCCGGAAGTGATACGTGAGGCACTACCTAAATAGTTTTCGGAGAGAACCAGCTATTTCCAGATTTGTTTAGCCTTTCACCCCTATCCACAGCTCATCCCCTAACTTTTCAACGTTAGTGGGTTCGGACCTCCAGTAAGTGTTACCTCACCTTCATCCTGGCCATGGATAGATCATCTGGTTTCGGGTCTACGCCCAGCAACTATCGCCCTTATCAGACTCGGTTTCCCTACGCCTCCCCTATTCGGTTAAGCTCGCTACTGAATGTAAGTCGCTGACCCATTATACAAAAGGTACGCAGTCACGGAACAAGTCCGCTCCCACTGTTTGTATGCATACGATTTCAGGATCTATTTCACTCCCCTTCCGGGGTTCTTTTCGCCTTTCCCTCACGGTACTGGTTCACTATCGGTCGATTACG
>JBAXRQ010000047.1:0-1355 GCA_037131105.1 bacterium
TCTTTCGACTTAGCAGAGACCTGTGTTTTTGGTAAACAGTCGCTTGGGCCAATTCTCTGCGGCCCCGCCCAGCTTTGACCGGCAAGCGGTCTCACCAGGCAGGGCGCCCCTTCTCCCGAAGTTACGGGGCCATTTTGCCGAGTTCCTTAACGAGGGTTCTCTCGATCACCTTGGTATGCTCTACCTGCCCACCTGTGTCGGTTTTGGTACGGGCACGTTCCCACTCCCTAGAGGCTTTTCTTGGAGGCATGGAATCAGCGACTGGCCGGCCGAAGCCGGCTGACATCCCCTCTCGGACTTAATGGACCCCGGATTTTCCTGGGATCCGTCCTACCGGGTTGTCCGTGGACTACCAACGCCACGGTTCGCTTATCCTTCCCCGTCCCCCCATCGGTAATAACGTGAAAGACGTGGTACAGGAATATCAACCTGTTGTCCATCGCCTACGCCTTTCGGCCTCGGCTTAGGTCCCGACTAACCCTGAGAAGATTAGCTTTACTCAGGAATCCTTAGGCAATCGGTGGAGGAGTTTCTCACTCCTCTTTCGTTACTAATACCGGCATTCTCACTTCACGCCGCTCCACGGCTGGCTTCCGCCGCCGCTTCACTGCAACGCGAACGCTCCCCTACCACTCCACATAGTGAAGTCCACAGCTTCGGGGGTTGACTTGAGCCCCGTTACATTATCCGCGCACGAACACTTGACCAGTGAGCTATTACGCACTCTTTAAACGAGTTGCTGCCTCTAAGCCAACATCCTGGTTGTCACTGCGCTCGCACAACGTTTGCCACTTAGTCAACACTTAGGGCCCTTAGCTGGTGGTCTGGGCTGTTTCCCTCTCGACGACGAAGCTTATCCCCCGCCGTCTGACTCCTGCGCTCTAGAATCGTGGCATTCAGAGTTTGTATGACTTCGGTAACCTGGTAGGGCCCCTAGGTCAGACAGTGCTTTACAACCACGATTGAACACGCAAGGCTATACCAAAATATATTTCGGGGAGAACCAGATATAACTGAGCTTGATTAGCCTTTCACTCCGATCCACAGGTCATCCCCGCCATTTTCAACTGACGTGGGTTCGGTCCTCCACGAGGTCTTACCCTCGCTTCAACCTGCCCATGGATAGATCGCTCAGCTTCGGGTCTACCGCCTCTGACTAAATCGCCCTATTCAGACTCGCTTTCGCTACGGCTTCGCTTCGCTTAACCTTGCCAGAGACGAGTAACTCGCCGGTCCGTTATGCAAAAAGTACGCTGTCACCGAGCAAGCTCGGCTCCAACCGCTTGTAGGCGTACGGTTTCAGGTTCTATTTCACTCCCCTCCCGGGGTTCTTTTCACCTTTCCCTCACGGTACT
>JBAXRQ010000048.1:0-1325 GCA_037131105.1 bacterium
ACCCCGACGAGGGGAGTGAAAGAGCACCTGAAACCGAATGCTTACAAACAGTAGGAGGGCGCAAGCCTGACTACGTACCTTTTGTATTATGGGTCAGCGACTTATGATTGACGTGCAAGCTTAAGCCGATAGGTGGAGGCGAAGCGAAAGCGAGTCTGAACAGGGCGATTGAGTACGTTGATATAGACCCGAAACCAGTCGATCTAGCCATGAGCAGGCTGAAGGTGCAGTAACATGCACTGGAGGGCCGAACGGGTAACCGTGGAAAAGGTTTCCGATGACTTGTGGTTAGGGGTGAAAGGCTAATCAAGGCTGGAGATAGCTGGTTTTCCGCGAAAGATATTTAGGTATCGCGTCGCATGAATACTCCGGAGGGTAGAGCACTGGATGGGCTAGGGGGTCGTATAGACCTACCAAACCCAACCAAACTCCGAATATCCGGAAGTACTGTGCGGCAGTCACACGGTGGGTGCTAACGTCCATCGTGAAGAGGGAAACAACCCTGACCTACAGCTAAGGTCCCCAAATTGTGGCTAAGTTAGGAAGGATGTGAAGATCCCAAAACAACCAGGAGGTTGGCTTAGAAGCAGCCATCCTTTAAAGAAAGCGTAACAGCTCACTGGTCTAAATAAGGGTTTTTGCGCCGAAAATGTATCGGGAATTAAGCCATATACCGAAGCTTAGGGTGCAGTCCGCAAGGGCTGCGCGGTAGCGGAACGTTCCGTAAGCCTGTGAAGGTTGACCCGTGAGGGCAGCTGGAGGTATCGGAAGTGCGAATGCTGACATGAGTAACGATAAACAGTGTGAGAGACACTGTCGCCGAAAGCCCAAGGGTTCCTGCTTAAAGTTAATCTGAGCAGGGTGAGCCGGGTCCTAAGGTGAGGCCGAGAGGCGTAGCCGATGGCAATCAGGTTAATATTCCTGAGCTAGTGGTGGGTGACGAATGCAAGAAGCTATCCGATGTTATTGGATTCGGAGGGTAGCGCATGCGTTCCAGGAAATAGCCCCCACATTAACCCGTACCCGAAACCGACACAGGTGGGCAGGTAGAGTATACCAAGGCGCTTGAGAGAACGATGCTGAAGGAACTCGGCAAATTACCCTCGTAACTTCGGGATAAGAGGGCCCCGTCGGTGGGCAACCATGGGCGGGGGGCACATACCAGGGGGTAGCGACTGTTTAGCAAAAACACAGGGCTCTGCGAAGTCTAAAGACGACGTATAGGGTCTGACGCCTGCCCAGTGCCGGAAGGTTAAGAGGAGAGGTTCACGCTTTGAATCGAAGCCCCGGTAAACGGCGGCCGTAACTATAACGGTCCTAAGGTA
>JBAXRQ010000049.1:0-1322 GCA_037131105.1 bacterium
GTCGCAGGCGGCTTCCCGCACGTCTCAGGAGCCCTATTAAACGATATGGGGTATGCTGGAACGCTGCCGTGCCGCTGGAGGGCACCAGACCCTGATTTGAGCGAAAACCCGCCTCCCAGGCAGCAGCAGGCAGCCAACGCCCGAGTAACCAAGATTTAGCGAATTCTGCGATTCAGACCGTCGCAGGCGGCTTCCCGCACGTCTCAGGAGCCCTATTAAACGATATGGGGTATGTTGGATCGCCAACATGCAGCTGGTGTATGTCTTGCACAGAATTGATTTTATATTTCTTCCCTGGCAGCTCATTTCTGAATTTTCAGAGTTTTTTTAATTTCTGTTATTTATACCATATCAATCGATTATTTTTATGCATCAGTGGCCTGAATTGTGTTTTTGGTACAGCTGGAGTTTACCTGACCTTGTGGTTCCAGATATTTTTGCTTCGTTCTATGTGGACCTTTCTTGGATTTCCCTGATTTTTTCTATGTTTTTGACCTTCAAGTCAATATTTTCAATATTTTGCAGTAATGTGGTGGGTTTCCCAGAATTTTCATGGAATTCTCAAATGGGTGTCTGAGGGTGCCATGGAGCAGACCAGAGGAAATTGGTTCCACTGGGCATAGGCCAGGTCGACCAGCCTCTTTAGGCCTATTTATAGGTCTGGAGTGACTCCCTGCGTCCTTGAGTTTGGAGACCAGCCTATTTGGTTGGATGTTGGCTTATCCAGTTGCTTGCTTCTGTATTCTTGTGCGGATAGCTGGAGTGTCTAGTTGCTTGTCTAGCCAATTTATTGGGTAGATCTTGTGCAGATAGCCAGAGTGTCCAGTTGCAGGGAAGAACTTGTGCGGATATCCAGTGTCTACTCAGAGAACTGGGGGAAGGATTCAAGTGCAGGGGACAGCTATGTTCGCAGGCTAGCTCAGTGACATCTCTTATCGGAAAAGTGTGGACATCTTTGTATGGCTACAAAAGGAAGGAAAGACCGTATGGATACTTGGTGAGCAGCAGTATCTTTGGGAACGTTGTCCCCTTTTTGCGAGGTCGAGACCTTGGTTTCGGCTTAGCTCAGTGGGTGCTCAAGGAGCAGGGACCCTATCCCGTGGGATCTGGAACACCTTGTTCTTTGCTGCAGCCCAGGAGAATTCATGGTTGGGCTATTGATTAGGGCACCTACTGGGTGTTCATCCTCATGGGAGGAATATGTCCGCTGAACTCGGGAGGCCTGGACTCGTCCACGAGTGGCGAGGTCAGGCTGAATGGTTCAGAACAGTTACCTGGTTGATCCTGCCAGTAGTCATATGCTTGTCTCAAAGATTAAGCCA
>JBAXRQ010000050.1:0-1268 GCA_037131105.1 bacterium
GCCAATCAAACTTCGTGATAGCTGGTTCTCCCCGAAATGCATTTAGGTGCAGCGTCGCGTGTTTCTTTCCGGAGGTAGAGCTACTGGATGGTTTAGGGGGCCCAACAGCTTACCGACATCAGCCAAACTCCGAATGCCGGAAAGTTAGAGCGCGGCAGTGAGACTGCGGGGGATAAGCTCCGTAGTCGAGAGGGAAACAGCCCAGAACACCAACTAAGGCCCCCAAGCGTGTGCTAAGTGGGAAAGGATGTGGAGTCGCATAGACAACCAGGAGGTTGGCTTAGAAGCAGCCACCCTTGAAAGAGTGCGTAATAGCTCACTGGTCAAGTGATTCCGCGCCGACAATGTAGCGGGGCTCAAGCACACCGCCGAAGTTGTGTCATTTACATTATTACCCGGCCGCAAGGTCCAGGTGTGTAGATGGGTAGGGGAGCGTCGTGTGGCCAGCGAAGCGGCGGGGTAACCCAGTCGTGGAGGCCACACGAGTGAGAATGCAGGCATGAGTAGCGAAAGAGGAGTGAGAAACTCCTCCGCCGGATGACCAAGGGTTCCAGGGTCAAGCTAATCTGCCCTGGGTAAGTCGGGACCTAAGGCGAGGCCGACAGGCGTAGTCGATGGACAACGGGTTGATATTCCCGTACCCGTGTTGTCGCGCCAATGCCGAACCTGGTGATGTTAAGCCAACAAAGCGCAGGAAGTCTTCGGACGGAATGCAGGGAGTTTGCGAACCAAACCGGTAGTAGGCAAGCGATGGGGTGACGCAGGAAGGTAGTCAATCCCGGGCGATGGTAGTCCCGGGCTAAGGGTGTAGGGCGAACTGTAGGCAAATCCGCAGTTCATGTAGCCTGAGACCTGATGGGGAGCCGATTCAGGCGAAGTTGATGATCCTATGCTGCCGAGAAAAGCCTCTAGCGAGTGACAACGCGGCCCGTACCCCAAACCGACACAGGTGGTCAAGTAGAGAATACTAAGGCGATCGAGTGAACCATGGTTAAGGAACTCGGCAAAATGCCCCCGTAACTTCGGGAGAAGGGGGGCCTCGGCTGGTGAAGGAATTTACTTCCCGAGCTGGCTGTGGCCGCAGAAACCAGGCTGAAGCGACTGTTTACTAAAAACACAGGTCCATGCCAAGTCGCAAGACGATGTATATGGACTGACGCCTGCCCGGTGCTGGAACGTTAAGGGGACGGGTTAGCGCGCAAGCGCGAAGCTCAGAACTTAAGCGCCAGTAAACGGCGGTGGTAACTATAACCATCCTAAGGTAGCGA
>JBAXRQ010000051.1:0-1232 GCA_037131105.1 bacterium
CAGTTCACAGTCATCATTCCATCTGGTAAACCTTGGGACAGAAGGGTCGAGGAGGTTAATACAATCATCTACTGGAGATGTAGGTGGTTCGATCCCGACTTACTTCTAAAGACTAATGATGTGGTACGAGTGACCGGCATTATGAACAAAGTCCAGGGGAATCCCGCCTTGCTGGTGAACAAGGTGGAACTCCTCGCCAGATGGGTGAAGGGGCCTAGGGAGCCTGAGTCAGCACCGGAAGAATAGCCCTACCGATGTAGGCAGACCCACCAGAGGTAAGGACGGTGGCAGTGACAAGGTATGAAACTCCCGAGTTCCCCCCTGTGACGGTTTGCTTCACTGTCCCCCCCGAAGTCAAGGGTGATCCGTAGAGGACAGATGAAGGGCTTGAATCGTTCCCAGAGTAGGTGGAGGCAGTCCAGGTGGACGAACTAATGGTTTCCCCCGCCTGGAGAGCAGCAGAGAAGTCAAAGGCTACCGCATAGGTTTCGGCGGGATCTTTCTGGCCCCAGGATTTCATGCGTCCCCCCTGACAAGTCTGTTTTTGCTGGCGTAAGAGACGATCCCCTTAGCGGCTATCCGTTGAGTATAACTCCTACTGGGTAATATCACCCAAGACATAGGCTTTCCTACGTTAATAGTCAAGGAAATGAGAGCCTCGCAAGCGTCTGCCCCCTCCGTAGCCATGAGGGCAAAGCTGGCAGTCAGTGCCGAAACAGTGATGGAAGCGGCACAAGCGTCAGCGCCTTCCACAGCAGACAGAGCCAAGTTAACCCCAGAAGCATCAATCTGGAAGGCATCAACTTGGAACGAGTCCGCTTGAAAGGCTGTACTCATTTCTTAACCAACGTAGCGTAAAGGTCCGTAATGGCTTCCTTGTAGTTCGCCAGGGCAAACTGCTGGAACTCCTGATTGCGAGTCTGAAGGGCGGGGTTCACGCCATAGCCCCAGGTGGCCTCAAAGTCGCACGAGTAGCCTGTGGGACAGTGTTCTACATCGTCATGCGGAGCGTTAGCCTCTCGCCATGCCTTGCTAAGATAGTAGAACCAGAACTCACTCACAGGAGGCCACTGGTGGGTCATATCCCCATAAGCCCTACAAGAAGCCCAGTGGGGAGCGATGAGGGTGAGCTTGCCCTTGTCCTGAAGAATGCGGTAGCACTCATTCACAAACTTGATTCGGTCTCTGGCTGGAAGGTGTTCGATAAAGTGCGAGGCATGGAGTTCCTCAAC
>JBAXRQ010000052.1:0-1208 GCA_037131105.1 bacterium
GATCTAAAGAACCAAGGAGCAGGGATGTTGAAGAAACAGTCAAACGAGGAGTTAAGCGGTCAACCGGGGCTAAACGACGTAAGGTTGTGGGACCGACCAAGTGACGATATTCCTGAGGTCCCCGCAGATATCACTGATCTGCCTGACAGGGTTCTCATGTCAGTATTCTCCCGATATGTTGCGTGGGAGAACTTCATTGCAGAGGAGCTAGTCCGGGCGGAGATCGAAGAGCTTCGGGCTACTAACTCACTGAAGATAGCTGAGGCTAGGTTCCTGTCTGCTTTCACTTCAGACAAGAAGTCACCTACTGTCACCGAGGCTAAATCTGCTGCCAAGCTTGACCCTGTGGTAGAGGTTGCGTCTGACCGGGTAGTCATGGCCTATGCCCTCCGTAAGGTGCTAGCGGAGCAGCAGGGTAGCCTCGCTCGGACGGCATCATTCATTAGCCGAGAGTTAAGCCGTAGGATTGGTAGAGAACCTGTAGATCGTCGTAACGATAGAGGAACCCCATAGTGGCTAAGCGAAGTCCCCAGTCCGCTAAGCGGTGGGGTGTCGACACCGAGGTAAAAATGGTCACCCACCTGCAGCAGGTGTGGGGGCTTCTAGTAGAGCGTCGGCGGCTAGAGGGGGTTCTAGACCGTGGTGATATTGCGGGTATTAGGAAAGTAGTTGTCGAAGTAAAGGCAGCAACTGGAGACACCGCTTCTATATCTACATGGCTTAATGAATTAAAGGCGGAGGTCAATAATGATTCTGCAGATATTGGCTTTATTGCAGCTCGCCCGAGGGGTAAACCTGACCCTAAAGACTGGTACGCTGTGCTACCTTTAACTGATCTTTTAAATCTTATGGAGTCAGTCGGCTACTTTAATGCTGATCGGGTGATTAGGATGGGGGATATCTCTAGTGACACCGATTGAGGGACCTACTGTGGAATCTGCTGAACTGCTCCCCGACGGGACCTCTCCGGGTCCCTACCCAAAGATGCTTCGGGTATCTTCTAGCACTGCTCCTCAGGCTGCAGCTACTGCTATCTTCCGGGCCGTTTGTGACACTCAGGTCTACCCAGAGATCCGGGCTATTGGCCATGGTGCAGTCGGTCAGGCTGTAAAGGCTCTAGCCATTGCTCGTGGTCACCTTGCCCAGAAGGCAATCGACCTTGCCTTTATTGTGGGGTTTGAGACCATCACTGATAACGAGGGTAAGGA
>JBAXRQ010000053.1:0-1196 GCA_037131105.1 bacterium
GATGCGACAGACTCGGTAAGTTGGACATGGAAGATCTACAGCCCCAGCGATGACGCTGCGTATCCGGTCTGGAGTGGATGGGTAGACAATGCCTTCGACACTCAGCGCCGTAGAGGGATACGTCCTACAGCTCGAGGGATCTTTAACGCGTTGGAACCAACTGGTTAAACCCTCAACCTCTAGGTGAGGTTGATCCTCTTCCTCACGTATCCCTCACCTAGTTACGCGCTTGGCAAAATCCAAGCGACAGAGTGTTCGAGCGATTAGAGCTGGCCTCTCGCTCGAACACTTGCGCGCCATCCGACAGAATGTCACTCCTTGTGGTTAAACTGTGGAGATGTCATGGGAAGAGATGTTTACAAAGATCGATCAAAAGTGGACAAACTACGCAGTTGAGGTCTGGGGACGCTTCTACTGTGGAAACTGTGGAAGCGGACTGGATAACCCTCACGCTGGAAAGTCCACTGGATCATGCAGAGAATGCTGTCTGAAGGTCACTTATCCACAATCCACAGCACCTACTACTACAGCTAATGAATGAACAAAGGGTCTGTGGATTCGGGAAGGATCCTTATTTGGCCTCTAGTCACCATGTAGGGTTGTTGATCCGTAGAGGAACTCGAGACAAGGTAAAGCATCTATGAGCGATCTGAGCAACTTCTATGTCTTCCAGTGGGCCTTCCATGGCGTGAGTGGTCTGGCAGAAGACCGCTATGTGAATACAACGCACTGGCAAGACTCGAGCTTCGGTCTCGAGGACTTCGATAACGTCAAGGACATGCTCGTGGACTTCTATACGCGCGTTCCACCGAACGGAACGAACCGCATAACTGACTTCATGTCTACGGGTGCCATTAATGGCGATGTGACGCTTACTGCGTACCGTCTGTCTGACTCGAAGCCTCGCCAGCCTGTCTACCAAAAAGAGCTTCAGGTAAGCGGCCTGTCAAACGATGACACGCTTCCCACAGAGGTTGCCCTGGTCATGTCCTTCCAAGCGACAAAGGAGTCTGGCGAGAACCAGAAGCGCCGGCGCAATCGCATCTACCTAGGTCCCCTGGACGCGCAAGCAAACAACGATGGCCGTCCTGCAGACCTTCTCGTAGATACCATCCTGCACAGTGCTCGAGCACTCATGAACGATGCGACAGACTCGGTAAGTTGGACATGGAAGATCTACAGCCCCAGCGATGACG
>JBAXRQ010000054.1:0-1192 GCA_037131105.1 bacterium
ACGAATGGCGTAACGATGGCCACACTGTCTCCACCCGAGACTCAGCGAAGTTGAAATGTTTGTGAAGATGCAATCTACCCGCGGCTAGACGGAAAGACCCCATGCACCTTTACTGTAGCTTTGCATTGGACTTTGAACAGATCTGTGTAGGATAGGTGGGAGGCTTTGAAGCGGTGTCGCCAGACATCGTGGAGCCAACCTTGAAATACCACCCTGATGTGTTTGAGGTTCTAACCTAGGTCCGTAATCCGGATCGGGGACATTGCATGGTAGGCAGTTTGACTGGGGCGGTCTCCTCCCAAAGTGTAACGGAGGAGTACGAAGGTATCCTAGGTACGGTCGGACATCGTACTGATAGTGCAATGGCAAAAGGATGCTTAACTGCGAGACTGACAAGTCGAGCAGGTACGAAAGTAGGTCATAGTGATCCGGTGGTTCTGTATGGAAGGGCCATCGCTCAACGGATAAAAGGTACGCTGGGGATAACAGGCTGATTCCTCCCAAGAGTTCATATCGACGGGGGAGTTTGGCACCTCGATGTCGGCTCATCACATCCTGGGGCTGTAGCCGGTCCCAAGGGTATGGCTGTTCGCCATTTAAAGTGGTACGTGAGCTGGGTTTAAAACGTCGTGAGACAGTTTGGTCCCTATCTGCCGTGGGCGTTGGAAATTTGAAGGGACCTGCTCCTAGTACGAGAGGACCGGAGTGGACGGATCTCTGGTGTACCGGTTGTGACGCCAGTCGTATTGCCGGGTAGCTAAATCCGGAAGAGATAACCGCTGAAAGCATCTAAGCGGGAAACTCGCCTTGAGATGAGATTTCCCTGGGGGTTTAACCCCCTTGAAGGGTCGTGGAAGACCACCACGTTGATAGGTCAGGTGTGGAAGTCCAGTAATGGATTAAGCTAACTGATACTAATTGCCCGTAAGGCTTGACCCTATAATATTAAGTAAATGCAGGTGTTTTTAACATCGCGACAATCATCAACCTATCTTTACTTCTCCAAACAAGTCGGCCAGTGTGAGCTTCAGCTTAAAACCTGAACCATCCTGATCCCGACAACAGTTATGTCTGACGACCATAGCAAGTTGGCCCCACTCCTTCCCATCTCGAACAGGACAGTGAAACGACTTCGCGCCAATGATAGTGTGCACTACGCATGTGAAAGTAGGTCATCGTCAGACTCCTATAA
>JBAXRQ010000055.1:0-1175 GCA_037131105.1 bacterium
GCACAGGACTCCATCGACGTGAACTGGGTAGTGTGGTCACAGGCGGACAACAACTTCCATTTTGTGGACTCAGGCTGGGTAGACAATGCATGGGACAGCCAACGACGAAGAGGATTAGCACCTACCCAGCGTGGCCTCTTCGACATCAATAGCCCTACCTGACAAAGTCCCCCTGGCAACAAGAACCCTAAACCTCTACTTGAGGGTCCATCCTCTTCCTAACCGAAACCCTCGAGTAGTTACTTGCATGCGAACAACATGCAACAGAGAACCCGCAGAATCTGAGCCGGCCTCTTCTGCGGGTTCTTGCGCGCCATAACGTAGACTGTCACTGCCTGCGAATAAGCTGTGGGTACCCTACTTTGGAGGATGTTTATAATGGCAGTAGAAAAGTGGAAAACTATGGACGGTGCCTCATGGTGGGTACTCACCTGTGGGAAGTGTGGAAATCCTCTGGAAAACGGAATAAGGCCAGATTCCATTGTTTACTGCGCGCAATGCGGCCTCATGAACACTTCTCCACAATCCACAGGCCCTACTACTACTACTGAGAATGACTAAAGGGTATCTGGGGAGAAAGCGGAAGCGCATGCACCAGAGTTCCTGAGATCCTGCTACAATCCAACGTATGAGCAATACAGACATAAATGTAAGCGTCATGCGATGGTCGTCAGCTTCTGGACTCATCGATGACCAGATGGTCAACACGATGCACTGGCAACTAGGCGGAACCGCTGAGACTGGCGGAAATAACATCCGCGACCTGATTACAGACTTCTACGATTACGAGCTTGACGGTAACCGCGTGGGCAACTGGTTGACGACTCAGTCACTTACTGGCGACTACGTGCTCGAGATATACAAGCTGAGCGATCCTAAGCCGCGTGTACCTTGGTACACGTACTCTGGCAGTGTGGACTTCGATAGTGCCCCTGCGTTGCCTGCAGAGGTCGCACTGTGCCTCTCGTTCCAAGGTGAGAAAGTGTCTGGTCAACCTCAGGCCAGAAAACGGAACAGGATCTACCTGGGCGGCTTCAAGTCCGCAGCGAACGTCAATGGCAGGCCTGCGAATGAGCTTATTGAGATCATGCTGTTCTCTGCTGAACACCTCATGCAAGCCGCACAGGACTCCATCGACGTGAACTGGGTAGTGTGGTCACAGGCGGACAACAACT
>JBAXRQ010000057.1:0-1133 GCA_037131105.1 bacterium
CTACTAGCGGCACACCTTCTTCCGAAGTTACGGTGTCAATTTGCCGAGTTCCTTCTCCTGAGTTCTCTCAAGCGCCTGAGAATTCTCATCTCGCCCACCTGTGTCGGTTTACGGTACGGTCACAGTCGAACTGAAGCTTAGAAGATTTTCTTGGAAGCATGGTATCTGTTACTTCATCCCCGAGGGGACTCGTCGTCACGTCTCAGCTAAGCCGTCCGGATTTGCCTAGACAGCACGCCTACACGCTTAAACCGGGACGTCCAACACCCGGCTAACATAACCTTCTCCGTCTCTCCATCGCATTCGACTCTGGTACAGGAATATTGACCTGTTTCCCATCGACTACGCCTTTCGGCCTCGCCTTAGGAGCCGACTCACCCTGCGTCGATGAACGTTGCGCAGGAAACCTTGGGCTTACGGCGACAGGGCCTTTCACCCTGTTTATCGCTACTCATGTCAGCATTCGCACTTCCGATACCTCCAGCAGCCCTCACAGGCCACCTTCGCAGGCTTACGGAACGCTCTCCTACCAGACACGTACTCCCTTCAATCCACTCCATGCACCCCCGTGGATCTATTCGATCATTCGGAGATGCTTTGACGGCGCTTGCGCGCCGTCAAGCGTACAAATGGATTCAAGTGGAGTACGTGAATCCGAAGCTTCGGTTATTGGCTTAGCCCCGTTACATCTTCCGCGCAGGACGACTCGATCAGTGAGCTATTACGCTTTCTTTAAAGGGTGGCTGCTTCTAAGCCAACCTCCTGACTGTTTTCGCCTTCCCACTTCGTTTGCCACTTAGCCAATCATTGGGGACCTTAGCTGTCGGTCTGGGTTGTTTCCCTCTCGACATCGGACGTTAGCACCCGGTGTCTGTCTCCCACGCTGTACTTGCCGGTATTCGGAGTTTGCAATGGTTTGGTAAGTCGCTATGACCCCCTAGCCATGACAGTGCTCTACCCCCAGCAGTAATACGTGAGGCACTACCTAAATAGTTTTCGGAGAGAACCAGCTATTTGCAAATTTGTTTAGCCTTTCACCCCTACTCACAGCTCATCCCCGGCTTTTTCAACAGACGTGGGTTCGGTCCTCCAGTCGGTGTTACCCGACCTTCAACCTGGCCATGAGTAGATCA
>JBAXRQ010000058.1:0-1126 GCA_037131105.1 bacterium
GCGTACCTTTTGTATAATGGGTCAGCGACTTACATTCAGTAGCAAGCTTAACCGAATAGGGAAGGCGTAGCGAAAGCGAGTCCGAATAGGGCGTTAGTTGCTGGGTGTAGACCCGAAACCAGTTGATCTATCCATGGCCAGGTTGAAGGTGCGGTAACACGTACTGGAGGACCGAACCCACTAACGTTGAAAAGTTAGGGGATGAGCTGTGGATAGGGGTGAAAGGCTAAACAAATCTGGAAATAGCTGGTTCTCTCCGAAAACTATTGAGGTAGTGCCTCGTGATACACCGTCGGGGGTAGAGCACTGTTATGGCTAGGGGGTCATGGCGACTTACCAAACCATTGCAAACTCCGAATACCGATGAGTACAGCTTGGGAGACAGTGCACCGGGTGCTAACGTCCGGACACAAGAGGGAAACAACCCAGACCGCCAGCTAAGGTCCCTAATATTGGCTAAGTGGGAAACGAAGTGGGAAGGCTAAAACAGTCAGGAGGTTGGCTTAGAAGCAGCCATCCTTTAAAGAAAGCGTAATAGCTCACTGATCGAGTCGTCCTGCGCGGAAGATGTAACGGGGCTCAAGCTAGCAACCGAAGCTGCGGATGCACAGCAATGTGCATGGTAGGAGAGCGTTCCGTAGGCCTGCGAAGGTGGGGTGTGAACCCTGCTGGAGGTATCGGAAGTGCGAATGCTGACATGAGTAGCGTTAAAGGGAGTGAAAAGCTCCCTCGCCGTAAGCCCAAGGTTTCCTGCGCCACGTTCATCGGCGCAGGGTGAGTCGGCCCCTAAGACGAGGCGGAAACGCGTAGTCGATGGGAAACAGGTCAATATTCCTGTACCTCGCTGTGATGCGATGGGGGGACGGAGAAGGTTATGTCGGCCGGGTGTTGGACGTCCCGGTTCAAGCGTGTAGGCGTGCTGTCCAGGCAAATCCGGATGGCTTAGCTGAGGCGTGATAACGAGTGTCCTTTTGGACATGAAGTGACAGATACCCTGCTTCCAAGAAAAGCCCCTAAGCTTCAGTCACAGTGGGACCGTACCGCAAACCGACACTGGTGGGCGAGATGAATATTCTCAGGCGCTTGAGAGAACTCAGGAGAAGGAACTCGGCAAATTGACACCGTA
>JBAXRQ010000059.1:0-1111 GCA_037131105.1 bacterium
AAGGGTTTGCAGCAAATCCTATGGTGCGTTACGTACCTTTATGCAGAATAACCCAAAATAGCAATAATTCTGATTACATTATTGGCTTTTGCAACGACCTCAATCGCAGGTGACTACACCATGATCCCAGACGGTTCATATGTAAGTGGAAACTCCTACAATATGGCTCCAGATGGTTCATACGTAGGTGGAAACTCCTAGTGTGCCATGAAGGATGACATAAGTCATCCGTGCTGTAGTAAAGATGAGGGTAGGCCCCTCGGCTTCGGCGGTCAGTCGCTGAAATCAAACCACCCTATGCGGCTTACATTAAGAGTGTTGGTCGTTTAGCATTAGGGAAAAGGCGGGCAATGATCCGTCAGGTATGTACTGAAGAGATGAACGAAAGTGAACCCTTGATGAGGCGCCGTTACGGTAACGACCACTGCGAAGCGTAGACAGGGAGAGGGCAGGCCAGAACGTCAGTGAACGGAAAGATAGCCCCGAAATCGAACGTGGTTGAAGTAGCCGACCTTGTCTCTCAATGGGGAAGGCAGAATCTTGTTATGCACTATGGCAAGCTTATCAAGATGCTTCCGGGGTTCGTACCGCTGGCATGTCATCAAAGGACTTCATGTGAACAAGGGAGAGCCACCGGGTTCAAGCGGAGCTTGTAGGGTCTGACAAGTTACAAAGCGAGGAAGACCTGATGATCCGGTGGCAGTCAGACTGGCTGATAGTACTTTGAGGGCGGGAGAGCCGTCTACCTGGGGAAGCGGCCAGCAGTCGATGAATTGTTCATGGGCAACATGGGCTCTATTCAATGAGAGGTTACGGACTTCTATGCAATGAGAAGATAATCCAGCCATGATAACTGGACATGAAGAAATAACAGCGAAAGCTCAGAGCTATACAAGTGTCAGATTAGAACAGGGATGGCTGCTGCCGTTTGTCGAATTTCGAGTCGGAGCCTATAAAGTAGGTTATCCGTTGCAGTATGTTTGTTGATGTACCCCATGCGGGGTTACAAACTATTTCTGTGCTGTGAACCATTGATTGAAGAGCGTAGTGCGGGAAATCCGCACGCTACGTTCTGTGGGAACCGGAGGCGGGCGACCGCCTCTGGTGACCC